>CAVUFG010000010.1:0-13160 GCA_963740815.1 uncultured Actinomycetota bacterium | reverse complement strand
GTAGTCGTCGGCAGCTGCCACAGCATGCACCAACTCGAAGGGCCCGCGTTCGCGCGGGCCCTTCCTGCATCCCGGCTCTGCACATCCCGCGCGTCGAACGGCGTCGGTACCGAATGACGGAGATCTTGATTGGATGAGGCAGTGAGCGCAACAGATTCGTCCGAACTGCCGGAATCTCCGTCATTCGGTACCGCGGCGCGTTCGCACGTGATCAGGAGAGCGACGCCGCAGGATGCCGCGGCCCTCGCCCGCGTCGCCGCGATCACCTTCCCGCTCGCGTGCCCGCCGCACGTCACCGCGGAGGCGATCGCGGAGTTCATCGCGGCGAACCTTACCGAATCGAAGTTCGAGGAGTACCTCGCGACCCGGCCGCGAACTCCTGCTGCTCGAGCTGGATGCCACAGCCGCCGGCTACGCGATGCTCGTGCACACCACGCCATCCGACGCCGACGTCATCGCCGCGATCGGCGACGGGCCGACCACCGAGCTCAGCAAGATCTACCTGCTGCCGCGCCAGCATGGCAGCGGTCTCGCGAGCGAGCTGATGGATGCCGCGGTCGCCCGGCCATCGCGCACGGCTCACCCACGATCTGGCTCGGCGTGAACCAGCAGAACGAGCGCGCCAACCGGTTCTACGGCAAGCATGGCTTCGAGATCGCGGGACCGAAGCGCTTCCTGGTCGGGGACCGGTACGAGGAGGACTACGTGCGGGTGCGGTCGCTCGTGCAGGAGTCCGGCTAACCGTCTGACACGCTCAGCACGATCTTCCCGCGGGTGTGCCCGGACTCGAGCGCGCGATGCGCCTCCGCGACCTCCGCGAGGTCGAAGACCCGGTCGACGAAGACGCGCACGTCGCCGTACTCCAGCAGGCGGGAGATGACGGCGAGGTTCTGGCCGTCGGCGGCGACCTTGTAGGTAGTACCGCGCAGGCCTGCCGCCGCGACATCCTCGATGAAGGTCGGCCAGCTGCCGCTCGGCACGTTGACGATCGTGCCGCCGGGCTTGAGCACGGAGAGCGAGCGGGTTCCGGTGTCGTCGTGCAGGTTGCCGATGAGGTCGATGACGACATCCACCGGGTCGATCGCATCCTCGAACCGGGTCGTCGTGTAGTCGACGACCTCGCGGGCGCCCATCTCGCGCAGCCAGCTCACGTTGCGAGTCGAGCCGGTCGCGATCACGTGGGCGCCGAAGAAGCTCGCGAACTGCACCGCGAAGTGCCCGACGCCGCCGGCGCCGGCGTGGATGAGCATCCGCTGGCCCTCGTGCGCCTTCCCGATCTCGACCACGGCACCCCATGCGGTGAGGGCAGCGCACGGAACGCCCGCGGCCTCGACGTGGCTGAGCGCCCGCGGCTTCTTCGCGAGGCTCAGCGCAGACACGGTCGCGTACTCCGCATAGGCACCGTCGTAGCGCGGCACCCCGAGCATGCCGTAGACCTCGTCGCCGACCTTGATCGGGTGGCTCTCGTACGGCGACTCGACCACGACGCCACTGAAGTCGTTGCCGAGGATGACCGGGTGGTGGTTCACCGCCGCCCACGCACCCTTGCCGGCGCGGGTCTTCGCGTCGATCGGGTTGACGCCAGCCGCGACGACCTTGACCAGGAACTCCGCCGAGGTCTTCGTCGGCATCGGGACATCGGCGAGCGTCAGCACCTCCGGGCCACCGGCCGCATCGACGACGACCGCGCGCATCGTGCTCATTCCATGGCCTCCCCGCCGTGCATGACTTCCAGTGAAGCCCCCCAATGATTCGTCGGTGTTACGGCGGTGTCACTGCGCGGAAAATCCTCTGACGGTCCCCGCGGGCAATATCCTGTGGGTCATGCCACCTCGCTCCGCCGACCCGAGTCCCACCATGGCGAAGGTGGAGCTGACCGCCGCGATCGCAGGCTGCGTCGCCGTCACGGTGGCGCTCGTGATCATCTGGATGGCACGGCTCTCCGTGCCCCGTGAGCTCTACGTCAGCGAACTCGGCGCCCACGGCGAACCCACCGCCCGCGCCTTCATGATCGCGCTGCTCCTGATCGTCGTCGGCGGGAGCGCCATCGCGTTCGCCGGTCGGCGTGTGCACAGTCGCGTCCGCTGGCTCGCGGTCTGGACCCCGGCCATCTCGCTGTGGATCGCGTGCGGCTTCTTCCTGTTCGCCTCGCAGGTGACCTGCACGGCGGGATGCCCGCTGCCCTACGGCCCGACGTTCAACCTGCAGGACTTCCTGCACACCCTCGCCGCGGTGCTCGCCTTCGCGCTCGCGTGCCTCGCGATGCTGCAGACCTCGTTCGCCGAGGGACACAAGGTGCTCGCGCGGCTCTCGCTCGCATCCGCGATCAGCGTCGCGGTGATCGCGGGCACTGGCGGACTTCTCTCGCTGTTCCGCTTCCAGCAGGGATTCGGCAGCAGGCTCGAGTTCATCGCCACGACCATCGCGATTGCGTGGGTGGTGATCTTCGGTGCGGTGCTGATCGCGCGGCTCGTGCGCGCACGGTCCAGCGGCGAGCCCGTGGAACCGGTCCCGGTGGAGGCGGCCCGGGTCGAGGAGCCGGAGGTCGTGCGATGACGGTGTCACGCGCGCACGCGGCATCCTCGATCGTCGTCGCGCTCATCCTCGCGGCCATCGCGGCCGTGCCCACCGCGCCGGCCGCGCTGTACGGCACGTACGAGCATGTCGACGGATTCCCGACCGCGCTGGTCACGGTCGTGTTCTCGACCGGCATCGTCGGCGTGCTGCTCGGCATGTTCGTGCTCGGACACCTCAGCGACTCGGTCGGACGCAAGCGCATGCTGCTCATCGCCGTGCTCGTGCAACTGCTCGCCCTTGTCGTCTACGCGATCTCGCCGGGGCTCGAGGTGCTCTTCGTGGCGCGCGTGCTGTCGGGGCTCGGCGCCGGCATCGCCGTGCCGACCGCGACCGCGTACATCGTGGACCTGCTGGATGACCCGGGCAACCCGAACGACGCGCGCCGCCCGGCCATCCTGGCCACCGCCGGCAATCTCGGCGGATTCGCCCTCGGTCCGGTGATCTGCGGTCTGCTCGCCGAGTACGCGCCGCGCCCGCTCTCGACCACCTACATCGTGCTGTTCGTCGTGCTCGCGCTCTCGATCATCCCGCTGCTGCGGCTGCCGGAGACCCGTCAGCGCACGCCGCTCACGCGCGCGCTGTTCATCCCGAAGTTCCGCATCGCGCCCGAGCACCGGGTCGTCGTGCTCGCTGCCGGCTTCGCGGCGTTCGCGGGGTACGCCGTGATCGGGCTGTTCGGCGCGCTCGCCCCGGTCATCCTGCGCGAGGTGTTCGACCAGACCGACAAGCTCGAGGGGGCCGCGCTGGTCGGCGGGGTGTTCGGGGCCGCGGCGCTCACGCAGGTGCTGCTGTTCGCGGCATCCCGTCGGCTGCAGCCCGTGCTGGGCCTGGTCGGCGTGCTCGTCGGCCTCGCGCTCACGACCGTCGGCGTGCTCGGCGCGATCGAGGTCTGCTTCATCCTCGGCGGAGTGATCGCGGGTGGCGGCGCCGGACTGCTCGCCAGGGCGGGGGTGGCGACGGTTGCGCGCTTCGATCCGGAGGCGGTGCCGACCTTCTTCATCATCGCGTTCCTCGGGTTCGCGGTGCCGGTCGTGATCGTCGGACTCGCGACGCTCGCCTTCCCGATCCAGCTCGTGATGCCGATCTTCGCCGCGATCGTCGCGGCGCTCGCGGTCGTCACGTCGCTGCGCCTGCTGCGCGAGGCGTCGGCGAGCTGACTACTCGCTCGCGTCGATCACGCAGAATCGGTTGCCGTCCGGGTCCTGCATGATCACGTAGTCGGAGTTCTCCGGCTGCTTGTCCCAGTGCACGCGGGTCGCGCCGAGTCCTTCGAGCCGCTCGACCTCGGCCGCCTGGTCGTCGGCGTAGAGGTCGAGGTGCCAGCGCGGCGGCACCGTCGCGGGCGCCCGTCCGGCGGAGTCGAGCGCGAGTCCGATGGACTGGCCGGCGTGGTCGAGGATCACCCAGTCCTCGCCCGGCTCGCGCCGCGGGGTGGCGTCGAGCGCGGCGGTCCAGAACGCGAGTGCTCGCTCGAAGTCATCCACCACCATGACGATCGACCCGATGCGAAGACCCATGCATTCCAAAATCGAGCGCACGTGACCCGACGCAACGGGCCTTGCTGGCGATTCCGACGCTCGGTACGACCGCGCTCGTGTCGAGTGACGGGACGCGCGCCGCCGCAGCGGCGCGCTATGGGCAGTGCTCAGCTGTACATCTTGTCGACGACCGAGCGCCCGCCGGTCCAACCGCGGCGCTCGTAGCCCGGCTGCGCGAGGATGCCCGGCGTGATGAGCGCCTCGAGCATCCGGTTCGCGAGCCCGACGAGCATGTGGATCTCGTTCTCGTCGCGCTCGACCCATTCGCACTTGGGTGCGGTGCCGAGCGGGACGAAGTCCCGGTGCTGCTCCCACACCACGAGCGTGCGGTCGGCGCCGAGCACGTACTGCTGCCACCACACCTGCCGCAGGTACGAGCGCGGGATGCTCCGCCACGCCTTCGCGGTCGTCTTGATCTCGGCGAGCAGCAGCGCTCCGCCGCGCTCCACCACGCCGTCAGGCGTGGCGAGGTGCAGCTTCTCGCCCGCCGCGTGGAAGAGGGCGGTGGATGACGGGATGCCGTGCTCCCGCGCCATCCACTTCGCGATCGCGGGCTCGCGCACCTTGCCGTGCTCCGTGAACGCATTGCCGTGGAACCCGCTGCCGAGCAGCTTGTCGTAGACGACGGCCTTCACGGCGCGCTCGCTCGTGAGCCGGGCGGCGTCGGTCGCCGTGACGCCGCGGCTGCGGGCGCGCACCCAGGCAACGCGGTCGGTGGACTGCGCGACGATGCGCGAGCGGTGGTCGGAACGGGTGACCGGCGCATCCCAGAGCGAGAGCATGGGCTGCTCGTATCGCTCGGCGGCGGAGGATGGGGTCACCTCACCATTGTCTCGCGGCCACCGTCATTCATCGTGAGGCGAGCGGATCGGAAGTCGGATCCGCCCTCGTCCCGTGGACTGCCGATGTACTAAGTTCATCAGCATGCGAAGGCGTCTCGGTGCGGTGCTGATGGTCCTTGGATTCGGCGTCGCGGTGGCCGGCCCCGCAGCGGTCGCGAGTGCCGCACCGCCGTTCGACACCCTCGAGTATGTCGCGCTCGGCGACTCCTACTCCGCGGGCTTCGGCCTGTTCCCGGTCGTCACGGGCACGCCGGACGGGTGCTTCCGCGCCGAGGACAACTACCCGCACCGCGTGGCCGCGGCGCTCGGCATCACCGACGCCAACTTCCAGGACGTGACGTGCAGCGGCGCCGTGACCGAGAACATCAGCACCGCGCCCGGACAGGTCACGATGCCGCCGTTCAACGTCGGACCACTGCCCATCCAGGGTGCAGCGCTCAGCGCGACGACCGACATCGTCACGGTGACCATCGGCGGCAACGACCTCGGGTTCGCGGATGTCGCGGAGGACTGCATCGTGCTCAAGGCCGGACTCGGCCCGATCATCAACCCGTCGCTCGACAACTGCCGTGAGCACTTCGTGACGGTGATCGACGGCCACGAGGTCGACCAGCTCGCGTTCAAGATCGAGACGACCGTCACCCTGCACCTGATCGAGGTGTTCGACTACATCAAGGCGCAGGCGCCGAACGCGAAGGTGTTCGTCGTCGGGTACCCGCAGATCGCGCCATCCGCAGCCGCATTCCCCAACGGCTGCTACTCGCCCGCGCTCGGCCCCACCGACTTCCAGCCGCCGTACCCGGTCAACTCCGTGCCGTTCACGACGGTCGACACCCACTACCTGCACAACATCGAGGACCAGCTCGACGACGCGATCCACGCGGCCGCGACGTCGCACGGCTTCACGTTCGTTCCGACCTGGGATGCATCGGCCGAGCACACCCTGTGTGCGGGCGACGACTCCTACATCTTCGGCATCTCGTTCACGAACCAGACCGGTCCGACCATCCTGCCGACGCCGCTGCCCGGCATCGGCGTCTACGTGGGGGCGCTCCACCCCGACGATGGCGGAGTCGCCTTCATGACCTCGCTCGTCACGTCGGCCATCCAGGGTCACCCTGCGTTCGGTGCTGAAGCCGCCCCGAAGCCGCAGCTCGCGGCGACCGGGGTGGACGGTGCGCCGCTCGCGCTCGCTGGACTCGGGATCGCGCTGACAGGCTTGCTCTTGATGGTTGCTCGGCGCCGAGTGCGCTCCTAGAAGACAGCACTCCGACGTCCGACGGCCGAGACGGCCGTCGGCGCTGGCGTCGCGGCGAAGGCCAGAAATGGCCTTCGCTCCCAGCTTCAGCGCGCGTTCGTCACGTAGGGCGGCTGGCCGATCTCTCGCGAGGGCGTCGCCCACTCGATCGCGTTCGCGAGCACGCGATGGATCTGCGGGTGGTGGTAGACCGGGTACTCCTGGTCGCCCGGCGAGAAGTAGAACACGCGACCGTAGCCGCGCGTGTAGCAGAGCCCGGAGCGGAACACCTCCCCGCCCGCGAAGTTGCTGACGAACACGAGCTCATCCGGGTCGGGCACGTCGAAGTGCTCGCCGTACATCTCCTGCGCGTCGATCGTGAAGCCCTGCTCGACGCCGCGCGCGATCGGGTGGCCCGGCTTGACCGTCCAGACCCGCTCGACCTCGCCCGCGTTCCGCCAGGCGAGCGAGCAGGTCGTGCCCATGAGCTTGATGAAGATCTTCGAGAAGTGCGCCGAGTGCAGCACGAGGATGCCCATGCCCGCGAGCACGCGCTGGTGCACGCGCTCGACGAACGCATCCGGCACATCGTCGTGCTTGATGTGACCCCACCAGAGGAGCACGTCGGTGGAGTCCAGCAGCGCGTCCGCCTGCGCCGGATCGGCGAGGGTCTCGGCGAGGGTGAGCGTGCGCACCTCGATCGCGCCGCCGAGCAGGTCGGAGACTCCGTCGGCGATCGCCCCGTGCATCCCGGTGGGATAGTAGGCGGCGATCTCGGGCTGGGTGGACTCGTGGACGCCTTCGTTCCAGATGGTCACTCGCGTGGTCATGGGGGAAAGTCAACCATGTCGCGACGAGCCGGTTGGCCACCGTCCGAGGGCGGGCCTAGGCTTGGCGAGGCCCATTCTTCAGATCAGCCATCCACTCAGCATCCTGGAGCACCTCGTGTCGAACCATCCCCTGTCCGTCCAGCTCTACACGGTTCGCGACGCGATCGCGGCGGACCTCGACGGCACGCTCGCGCGGATCGCCGCGATCGGGTTCCGCACCGTCGAGCTGTACGGTTTCGTCGACCGCGCCGCCGAGTACCGCGACCTGCTCGCCAAGCACGGACTGGTCGCGTCGAGCGCGCACGCGCCCTTCCTCTCGCAGGATGCGGCGCCGATCTTCGCCGGAGCGCTCGAGGTCGGCGTGACCTCGCTCATCGACCCGTCCAGCGACCCGGCGGTGTGGACGACGCGGGATGGCCTCGCCGCGCTCGCAGCGACGCTCAACGAGCGCGCGAAGCAGGCCGCGGCGCACGGCATCCGGGTGGGGTACCACAACCACTGGTGGGAGCCCGCGCCGGTCGACGGCACCCCCGCGCTCGAGATCTTCGCCGACCTGCTCGACCCCGAGGTCATCCTCGAAGTCGACACCTACTGGGTCGAGGTCGGCGGCGGCAACGCGGTCGAGACGCTGCGCCGACTCGGCGACCGGGTGCAGTTCATCCATGTCAAGGACGGCGACGGCTCACGGGACAACAAGGCCCAGGTCGCGGTCGGTGACGGCAGGATGCCCGTGCTCGACATCCTCGCCGCGGCGCCCCAGGCCGTGCCCGTCGTCGAGCTCGACGACTTCGACGGCGACGTCTTCGACGCCCTCACCGACAGCTTCGCGTTCCTGACCGCGAACGGAGAGCACGCATGAGCGCCCGTACCGGCAAGGTCGGCGTCGGCCTCATCGGCGCCGGCGTGATCAGCACGCAGTACCTCGACAACCTCACGACGTTCCCCGACCTCGAGGTGCTGTTCATCGCCGACCTCGACCTCGAGCGCGCGGCGGCGCAGGCCGAGAAGTACGGCATCCCGGGCTCCGGCACGGTCGACGAGCTGCTCGCGAACCCCGACATCGAGATCGTGGTCAACCTGACCATCCCGGCGGTGCACGCCGAGGTCGCGACGCAGGTGCTCGAGGCCGGCAAGCACGTGTGGAGCGAGAAGCCGTTCTCCCTCGACCGGGAGAGCGGGCTCGCGCTGCTCGCGCTCGCCGAGAAGCTCGGTCTTCGGGTCGCCACGGCACCCGACACGTTCCTCGGCGCCGGCCTGCAGACCGGCAAGCGCCTCATCGAGCAGGGGCGGATCGGGCAGCCGCTCACCGCGGTGACGATGTTCCAGGGCCCGGGGCCCGAGGGCTGGCATCCCAACCCCGACTTCTACTACGTGCCGGGCGGCGGGCCGCTGTTCGACATGGGCCCGTACTACGTCACGACCCTCGTGCAGAACCTGGGCCCGGTGAAGCGGGTGGCGGCGCACGCATCCACCGCTCGTACCGAGCGTTCGATCGGCTCGGGACCGCGCGCCGGCCAGACCTTCCCGGTGACCACCCCGACGCACTTCAGCGCTCTGCTCGAGTTCGAGTCGGGCGCGACCGCGCAGTCGGTGTACAGCTTCCAGTCGTCGATCCGCCGTGCGGGTGTCGTCGAGTTCGCGGGCACCGAGGGCGGCATCCAGTTCCCCGACCCGAACAACTTCGACGGTGAGGTCGCGATCTGGACCGACGCGTCGAAGGACCCGGAGCTCGTGAAGGCAACCGGCGTGACCACCACCCGCGGCACCGGCGTGCTCGAGCTCGCGCGGGCGATCCGCGCCGGGGTGCCGGAGCGGGCCAATGGCGCGCAGGCGTACCACGTGGTCGACGTCATGGTCTCGATCCTCGAGGCCGCGACGTCGGGCGAGTGGGTCGACGTCGCGAGCACGATGCCGGTCGCGGAGCCGCTGCCCGAGAACTGGGACCCCACCGCGTCGACGCTGTAGCTCACAGCTTCACGTGCCGAGCTTCAAAGCTGGTTCATAGGAAACTCCCAATACTGGGAGTATGACCACAGCGAAGGCAGTCGAACAGGCCAGGCTCACGCGCGCCGACGGCTCACCCGTGCGCGCGGTGGTGGTGGATGACGAGGACTCCCTCACCGACCTGCTCTCGATGGCCCTGCGGTACGAGGGGTGGGACGTGAAGCTCGCGTCGGACGGGCAGCACGCGCTCAGCGTCATCCGCGAGCACAAGCCCGATGTCGTCGTGCTCGACATCATGCTCCCCGACATCGACGGCCTCGCCGTGCTCTCCCGGCTCCGCGCGGACGGCAACCAGGTGCCGATCCTGTTCCTGACCGCCAAGGACACCATGGATGACCGCATCGCCGGCCTCACCGTCGGCGGCGACGACTACGTGACCAAGCCGTTCAGTCTCGAGGAGCTCGTCGCGAGACTGCGGGCGCTCATCCGCCGCTCGAGCATCACGCTCGCGGCATCCCCGGATTCCAGGATCACCGTCGGGGATCTCGAGCTCGACGAGGAGAGCTACGAGGTGAGCCGGGCCGGCCAGCAGGTCGAGCTGACCGCGACCGAGTTCGAGCTGCTGCGCTACCTCATGCGCAATCCACGGCGCGTGCTGAGCAAGGTGCAGATCCTCGACCGGGTGTGGAGCTACGACTTCGGCGGCAAGTCGAGTGTGGTCGAGATCTACATCTCCTACCTGCGCAAGAAGATCGACTCGCTCGGCCCGCGGATGATCCACACCGTGCGCGGGGTCGGGTACATGCTCAAAGCGGCGGGATGACCCTGACATGACCCTCCGGCGCCGGCTCGTGCTCGGCATCCTCGCCCTCCTGCTCGCGGTCACCGTCGTGATCGGCGTGCTGAGCGTCGTCGCCCTCCGCGGACTGCTCATCCAGCGACTCGACGACCAGCTCGCTGCGGCGACCAGCCGTTCGCAGGGCGGATTCGACGGCGGCGGCCCGAACCCGGATGGCGGACCCCCGCCCCTCGACGCCGTGCTGCGGCTGCCCGGCCAGCCCGAGGGGACCCTGGGCGCACTCGTGCGCGACGGAGCGATCGACGCGGCGGGCGTGCTCGACGATCACGGAGACGCCGTCCTCATCCCAGCCGGCGACGTGGCTGCGCTGCTCGAGGTCGCGCCCGACCGGGTCGCCGCGCACGGTCGACCTCCCGGGCATCGGATCGTTCCGGGTGGTGGCGGTATCGCAGCCGGGTGGCGACATCCTGATCGTCGGGCTGCCGCTCGCCGATGTCGACACCACCGTGACGCAACTCGCGCTGCTCATCGGCGGGATCGGGCTCGCCGGTCTCATCGCGGCCGGGCTCGCCGGAGCATTCGTGGTGCGGCTCGCGCTGCGTCCGCTCGACCGGGTCGCGGCGACGGCGACCCGGGTGGCCGAGCTGCCGCTCGACCGTGGGGAGGTCGCGCTCGCAGAGCGCGTTCCGGCGGCCGACGCGGACCCGGGCACCGAGGTCGGGCGGGTGGGGGCGGCGCTCAACGTGATGCTCGAGCACGTGGCATCCGCGCTCGAAGCCCGGCAGGCGAGCGAGCAGCGCGTGCGCACGTTCGTCGCCGATGCGAGCCACGAACTGCGGACGCCTCTCGCGTCGATCCGCGGCTACTCCGAGCTCACCCGGCGCAGCGGCCATGACCTGCCGGAGGACGTCGTGCACGCGATGGGTCGCGTCGAGTCCGAGTCGGTGCGGATGACCGCGCTCGTCGAGGACCTCCTCCTGCTCGCCAGGCTCGACGACGGTCCCGCGCTCGCGGGCGATCGCGTCGACCTGTCGCGCCTGGTGGTGGATGCCGTGAGCGACGCCCGCGCCGCCGGTCCCGACCACGAGTGGCGCATCGACCTGCCAGAGGAGCCCGTGATCGCGCACGGTGATGGATCGAGGCTCACCCAGGTGATCGCGAACCTGCTCGCCAACGCGCGCGTGCACACGCCCGCCGGAACGACCGTGACGGCCTCCGCGCGACGGACCGACGGCGGCGACGTCGTGCTCGAAGTGCGCGACGACGGCCCGGGCATCGATCCGGCGCTCGTGCCGACCGTCTTCGAGCGCTTCGCCCGCGGCGACGGTTCGCGCACCCGCGCGACCGGCGGCACGGGTCTCGGGCTCGCGATCGTGAGCGCGGTGGTCGAGTCCCACGGCGGACGCGCCGAAGTGGAGAGCGAGCCGGGCGACACCAGGTTCCGGATCACGCTGCCCGGCTGATCCCTCCTCCGAGTGACTAGTGCCAGACTGGAGCCGTGTCCGACTACCCGAAGTCGACGGTCACGCGGCTGCTGAGCGCCGCCGTGCTCGCGGCGCTCGCCGCGCTGGGCGTCGTGGCGCCGGCCGCGGCCTCCTCGACCTCATCGTCGGTGGCCGCCTCGCAGGGTTCCGTGCCTTCGGAGGTGGCGCGGTACGCCGCAGACCCCGATGGGCTGCTCGCCCGCCTCGATGACCTGTTCGGGGTCACCGCGAGCGGTGTCGGCATCGACTTCGACGACACGACCGCAGTGGGCCAGCTCAACCGCGCGTGGGTGTTCACGCAGGCCTGGCTGGATGGCGGCCCGTCGGACGACCCCCTCGAACTCGCGAACCTGTGGACCGCCCCGATCCTGATCGCCGAGAAGCCCGTCGGACTCGCGACCATCTGGATCAACCCCACCAACGACACCCCCGACCTCGCGGACTTCGACCGCTCGGCGAGCTCGGGTGCAGCCCTCGTGGATGTGCCTGCCGAAGCCCAACTCGTGCGCGACGAGCCACGCGCCGCCTGGTTCACCCTCGTCGAGGGGAAGCTCACGCCGCTCGTCCCCGGCGACTCCGGCGTGACCGCCCCCACCCCGATCGAGACCTACCAGGACTCCGTGACGAATGCGGAGCCGGCACCTGCTGCCGGGCCGAAGCTCGACGGACTGCTCGCAGCCGCCGTCGTCGCCGGCGCCGCCGTGCTCGCGGTGCTCGTCGTGCTGCTGCTGCCCATGCTGCGCCGCCGCGCGGGTGACGACGACCCCGATGCCTCCCTCGGCGAGCCGACGGCCGCGATCACCCTGCCGGCGGTCACCAAGCCCGCGGTCGCGGCTCCGCCCGCCGAGAAGCCGAAGCCCCGCGCGAAGCCGGCGAGCGCGAAGGCCAATGCAACCACTGGATCGGCGAAGCCGGCCAGCACGGCGAAGTCCGCCGGTACAGTGAACTCAACCGGCACGGCATCGAGCGGCACCGCCAAGCCCGCGGCCCCGAAGCCGAAGAAACCCCCGACACCACCGAAGTAGGCACCCCCATGAAGATCGCGATCACGGGTGCGAGTGGCAAGCTCGGCTCCGCGACGGTCACCGCCCTCCGGGAAGCCGGCCACGACGTGCTCTCGATCGACCGCACCGGCGGTCGCGGCACGGGTGTCGTCGTCACGGAGCTCTCCGACTACGGGCAGATCATCGACCTGCTGCTCGGCGGCGCTCGAGGCGGCGACCCGTTCGAGGCCGTCGTGCACCTCGGCGCGATCCCGGCCCCGGGCCTCGTGCCGGATGCCGAGACCTTCCGCAACAACATCACCTCGACGTTCAACGTGCTGCACGCGGCGCGCCAGGCGGGCATCCGCCGCATCGTGACCGCGTCGAGCGAGACCGTGCTCGGGCTGCCGTTCGACGAGCATCCCACCTACCTCCCGATCGACGAGGAGAGCCCGCTGCGGCCGGAGAGCGTGTACTCGCTCGTCAAGCGGCTCGAGGAGGAGCTCGCGAAGGAGTTCGTGCGCTGGGATCCGACCCTGTCGATCTCCGCTCTGCGATTCTCGAACGTGATCGACCCCGAGCAGTACGCGGAGTTCCCCGGGTTCGACGCCGACCCCGCCCTGCGCAAGTGGAACCTCTGGACCTACATCGATGTGCGCGACGGCGCCCGCGCGGTCCTGCGCGCGGTCGAGAACGGCGTGCCGGGATTCGAGGCGTACGTTATCGCGAACCCGGACTCGGTCATGTCGCGCAGCACGGCATCCCTGGCCGCGGAGGTGTTCCCGGGCGTTCCGTTCAAGACCGAGGTGGATGCCACGGGCTCCCTGTACTCCATCGAGAAGGCCAAGCGCGTGCTCGGCTTCGACCCGCAGCACACCTGGCGCAGCTGAGCGCTCTGGAGGCTGGACGGTCCGTGCACGCAGCGC
>CAVUFG010000009.1:0-539446 GCA_963740815.1 uncultured Actinomycetota bacterium | reverse complement strand
ATCAGTGCGCAGGTGGACGAACGGACTCTGCGCGAGATCTACCTCAGGGCATTCCAAAGAGTCATCGACAAGTCCTCTCCGGCAACCGTGATGGCCTCCTACAACGCTGTCAACGGACAGCCCGTCATCTCCGACCCATGGCTCCTCACTGAGATCCTCCGCGACGAATGGGGATACGACGGCGTCGTCGTTTCGGACTGGGGAGCGGCCGCGAGCGATATCGCAGGGGCAGTCCGCGCCGGGTTGGACCTCGACATGCCGGGCACCGGCGCAGGGTATGCAGCCCTGATCGAGGCCGTCCGGAATGGCACCCTCGACGAAGCGATACTTGATCGAGCCGCCATCGCGGATGGCTGAGCTCGCAACGAGACTACTCAAGGGCCGCACCAGCTCATCCCCGATCTTCGACCACGCTGAGCATCACGCCCTCGCGACAGAAATCGCCGCGCAGTCCGCCGTACTCCTCAGAAACGACGGAGCACTCCCGCTGTCAGAGGATGCGGAAGGGGCAATCGCCGTAATCGGCGAATTCGCGCGCACCCCTCGCTACCAAGGCGCCGGAAGCAGCCACATCGTGCCCACTCGCCTCGACAGTGCCCTCGATGCCATCAGAGCGCGAGCCGGCAACCGAGCGGTAACCTTCGAACCTGGTTTCACACTGGACGGGAAGGGAGATGCCGATCTGGTCGAACGAGCTGTGACCGCGGCACGCGGCCGCCCCCGAAATGAAGACCCCTTCGAAGCCTCGTCTTTCCATGAGTTTCGCAATGAGGGGGTTGAACGCCCTGGCAGGCGTATGAGCCGGCCCGTCGCGAGGTCGGCGCGAAGCGCGGACCTCTTGGCCGTAGCTGTGACATTCGGCTTACGCAGCGGAACAACTATCTCTCTTGTCTGCGGTTGACGGCTAGCCGTCCCTCGCGGTAGCGTCATCCCGTTCTGCTGTATACAGTAGTCAGACGGCAGTACACATCATCCAGGATGAACTTGAGGCAAGGAGGCCCCATGGCAATCCGTTCCACTTCACGCACTCCCACGTTTGCCGCGACCGCACTCATCGGATCCGCAGCACTCGTACTGGCCGGCTGCACGCCAGCCGACTCAACCGACGGCGGTGACGGCGGCGGCGACGCCGGTCCCGTCGTCAAGATCGGCTACATCGGTCCGCTCAGTGGGGGATCGGCTTCACTCGGAGTTCCGTCGCTCAATGCGATGGAACTCGCGGTCGAGGACCTCAACGCCAGCGGCGAGCTCGGCTTCACCCTCGAGCTGATCTCGGTGGACGATGAGGCGGATGCCGCCAAGTCCGCCACCGCCGCCCAGCGCATGGTCACCGAAGACGGCGTCGTGCTCGTCGTCGGCGGTCCGAACTCGGCACCGGCGCTCGCCAACAACGCGATCATCACCGGCGCGGGCATCCCGAACGTCATCTCCATCGCGCAGTCGGATGCCCTCATCAAGGAGGACAACCCCGGCTACGACCTCACCTACCGCGTGACGGAGAACAACAGTTACGACGTGGGCGCCATCGTGAGCCTCTTCGTGGACGGTGACTTCGACGCGATCTGCATGGTCGCGGACACGACGGAATACGGACAGAACGGCATCGCCGCGACGACGACGGTGTTCGGTGACAACGGACTCGAGCTCGCGGCCACCGCGCAGCACGACGCGAATGCGACCGACCTCACGCCGCAGGTGCTGCAATTGCGCGACGCGGGTTGCGACGCCGTGTACCTGTACACGCTCGGCCAGGATGCCGCCCTCTTCATGAAGACGGTCAACCAGGTCGGCTGGGAGGTTCCGGTCATCGGCGCTCGCGCGCTCGCACAGCAGGCGTTCATCTCGATCGCGGGCACGGACGGCGACGGGATCATCTTCCCGAGCGTCATCGACCCCGAGAAGGAATCCACGCAGGAGTTCATCGCGGCATACGACGAGAAGTACGGAGCCGACAACGACCCCGCGCACGTGTTCTCGGCGGTCGCGTACGACACCATCCGCATGGTCGCTGAGGCGCTCAAGGCCACGGGTGGCGAAGGCGGCGAGGCGCTCGTCGAGGCCCTGCAGAACGTCGAGATCGAGGGCGTCTCCGGACGTGAGGGCTCGACCCTCAGCTGGTCGGCGGACAAGCACGAGGCACCGAGCGAGGACTACCTGACGTTCTGGACGATCAAGGACGGCAAGTACGAGTTCTACGCCGCCGACATCACGACCGGCAACTGACGCGGGACGAGCGGTAACGGCACCATGGAGACCTTCCTGCAGCTCGCAGTGAGCGGCATCGCAACCGGCAGCATCTACGGGTTGATCGCGCTTGGATTCCTCGTGATCTTCCACGCGAGCGGTGTGGTGAACTTCGCGCAGGGGCAGATCCTCATGGTTGGAGCGATGGCGATCTTCCTGTTCGTCATGCGGCTGGGCCTCACCTACTGGCTGGCCATTCCGGCCGTGCTGGTGGTCGGGGTTCTGCTCGCGCTCCTGCTCCGATTCGGGGTGCACGTGCCGCTCGTTCGTCGTGGTGCACCGAGCACGGACATGGTTGTCGCGACCATCGCCTTCGGTCTCGTGCTCACCGAGGTGGTCGCCCTCACGATCGGGAACGCACGCTACGGCGTCGACCCGATCGTGAGCGGCGCCCCCATCTCGGTGGGGGGCATCACCATCCAGATCCAGGCGCTCATCATCGTGCTGGTCGCTTGGGCGCTCGTCGGCGCGATCTGGCTGTTCTTCAACAAGACGCTCACCGGCATCTCGCTGCGGGCGGTCGGGCTCAATCGCACCGCCGCAGCGGTGAGCGGAGTGCGCGTAGGTCGCCTCATCACCATCGGGTTCGCGATCAGCGTCGTGGTCACGGTGGTCGCAGGAATGCTCATTGCTCCGCTGACCAACGCTGGCGCCCACATGGGGCTCGATCTCGCGGTGAAGGGTTTCGCCGCGGCTGTGCTCGGCGGCATGTCGAGCGTGTACCGCGGCATGATCGCCGGCGTCGCGATCGGTCTCATCGAGGTGCTCGCCTCGTACTACATCTCGGGGGCCTATGCGGGGCTCATCGCCTTCGCGATCCTGTTCATCGCACTGGTGCTCATGCCGTCGAAGGTCCGGATGTCGGGGGCTCACGCATGACCCGCCGCCGAACCTTCTGGGTCGAACTGGTCGCCACGGCCATCGTGCTCCTGCTGCCCCTCGTGCTCTCGGGCACCCCGTACGTGCTGCGGATCGCCCTGGATGTCGCGATCTGGAGCATCCTCGCGCTCAGCCTGACCCTCATCTTCGGATTCACCGGGCAGATCTCGCTCGGTCAGGCGGTGTTCTTCGCGCTCGGCGCATACGGCTCGGCGCTGCTGCAGACCAAGCTCGCCGTGCCCTTCCCGATCGCGTGGATCGCGGCAGTGCTCCTCGCGATGGCCGTCGCGTTCGTCGTCGCGCTGCCGCTGCTGCGCATCCACGGGCACTTCCTCGCGCTCGGCACGCTCGCGCTCGGCCTGATCCTCTCGACGCTGCTCGTGCAGCTGAGGGAGATCACCAATGGCTTCGACGGCGTGCTCATGCCGTCGTTCACCTACCTCGGAGCCCTGATCACCAAGGCGTTCCCGTTCATCATCCTCGGGTTCCTCGCGCTCGCGTACTGGCTCGTGCGCAACCTCACTTCGCGGGGTGTCGGCCGATCGATGCTCGCGCTGCGGGACGACCCGACTGGGGCAGCCGCGCTCGGCATCCCCGTGACCCGCCTGAAGACCCTCGTCTTCATGGTCGGCGGTGGACTCGCAGGGCTTGCGGGCGTGCTCTACGCGCACCACTCGCAAGTGATCACGCCCGAAGCCTTCACGTTCGATGCGTCGATCCACGTGCTGCTCATCGTCGTGATCGGGGGTATGGCCAGCCGACTGGGCGCGATCGTCGGGGCAGCGGTCGTCGTCGCGCTGCCCGAGGTGCTGCAGTCGCTCGAGGAGCCCAAGAACCTCATCTTCGCCCTCGTCGTGCTCGCGGTGCTGCTGTTCATGCCCGGAGGGATCGTCGGCGGCATCCACTCGCTGTGGCGATGGGGCGCGCGCTCCCTCGCACGCCGGAAGGAGGTGCGCGCATGACGCTCGAGATCGCAGCCGTCAGCAAGCGCTTCGGCGGCCTCATGGCCCTTGAGGACGTGAGCTTCACGGTTCCCACTGGACAGCTCACCGCGCTGATCGGTCCGAACGGCGCCGGCAAGACCACGATGTTCAACTGCATCGCGGGCGTGCACAAGCCGACCACGGGCACTGTCGCGCTCGACGGACGGAACATCACGGGTCTACCGCCGGCGCGCATCCTCCGTGCGGGGATCGCGCGCACGTTCCAGCTCGTCCGCTCGTTCCGCGGCCTGACCGTGCTCGAGACGATCATGACCGCGGGCCAGTGGCGATCCGGACAGGGCATGTGGAGTTCGATCTTCGCCCTGCCGTCGGTGCGGCGCAGCGAGGCTGTGTTGCGGGAGGAGGCGCACGCGACGCTCGCGGCGCTCGGCATCGCGCACCTTGCCGAAGGGTACGTGCACGAACTGCCGTACGGGCAGCAGCGGCTGGTCGAGATCGCGAAGGCGCTCATGACGGGGTCCGACATCCTCATGCTGGATGAACCTGCCGCCGGCCTGCACGCCGACGAGGTCGCGGCACTCCGCGACCTGCTGCACGCCCTGCGCCAGCGGGGGACCACCATCCTGCTCGTCGAGCACAACATGCCCTTCGTGCTCTCGATCGCCGACCGAGTGGTCGTGCTCGAGTTCGGCCGCAAGATCGCCGAGGGCACGCCCGACGAGATCGCGAAGGACCAGCGCGTGATCGACTCCTACCTCGGGAAGGAGGAGGACATTGCTTGAGGCGAGCGGCCTGCGGGCCGGATACCGTGCGGGACCGGATGTGCTGCACGGTGCGTCCATAGACGTTGCCGACGGCGAGGTCGTCGCACTCATCGGACTGAACGGTGCGGGCAAGTCCACCGCCGTGCGTGCGATCGCGGGGTTGCTGCCACTGCGCGGCGGCACAGTGCAGGTCGCGGGTGAGGACGTCAGCCGATTCTCCACGGACGAGCGCGCTCGCCGCGGTGTGGTGCTCGTGCCCGAGGGTCGCGAGCTCGTGCCGTCGATGACCGTCGAGGACAACCTCGTCATCGGCACCGTGCCGGTGCCGAGGGCCGAGCGCCGACGTGTGCGCGCCGAGAACAGCGAACTGGTCTACGGCCTCTTCCCGATTCTCGCGCAGAAGCGGCGCGATCCGGCCGGGAGTCTCTCGGGCGGGCAGCAGCAGATGGTCGCGGTGGGCCGCGCGCTCATGTCGTCGCCGAAACTCCTCGTCCTCGACGAGCCGTCACTCGGGCTCGCCCCCCTGCTCGTTCGCGAGATCTTCGAGGCGGTGGGCCGACTCAATCGCGAAAACGGTCTCAGTGTGCTGCTCGTCGAACAGAACGCGGCGATCGCCATCGCGTTCAGCAATCGCGCGTACCACCTCGAGCTCGGCACGGTGACCTCGACGGATGCCGCGATCGAGACCCGCTCGCTGCTAGCCCAGCCGGTCGGCAGCGCGTCGACCGTGGCGAGCACCCTCGTGCTGCCGGAGTACCAGCACCTCGGACATCGTCCCGGCGCGCCGGATCGGAGCAATCGATGAGCGCTGCGCAAGATGGCGAATCAACGCTGTTCCAGACCAGGCGATTCTCCGACATCGCCTGCGGAGTTCTGCGCGAACGCATCATGTCTGGCTCGCTCGCTCCCGGTTCCCGCCTCAACGAAGTTGCCCTGAGCGAGGAACTGCGGATCAGTCGTCCGCCCATCCGAGAAGCACTGCGGATCCTCAGCGGCGAGGGACTCGTGGACTTCATCCCAGGTCGCGGCGCGATCGTGACCGACCTCGACCTGCAGTCATTCATCCAAGTCGCCGAGATCAGGATGGCGCTCGAGGTGGCCGCCGCCCGGCTCGCCGCCGAGCGGGCGAACCCCGACGACGTCGTGCTGCTGAACGAGGCGATGAACGCGCAGGAGCTCGAGCTCGTCGAGCCGGGGAGCCCCTACCCTCATCACATCGTGTTCCACCACACCGTCGCGGCAGCGAGCCACAACCCGCGCCTCCAGGCGAGCCTCGCCGAGGTCATCCTCCAGGTGCGACTGGCAAGCATGAAGACCAACGAGGACCCGCAGCGCGCGCAGCAGGTGTTCACCGAGCACCGTGCGATCGCGAGGGCCGTGTTGGCGGGCGACGCGAACGCCGCCGAGCACGCGATGCGGCAGCACATCGAAGCAAACACCCAGGCCACCGTCGACCTGCTGTCGGCGCTCGAGACGAAGGGAGCCGGGCGATGATCGAGTCGCGCATGGTGATCGACGGCGCACAAGTCACGGCGTCCGACGGAGGTACGTTCGAGGCGATCGACCCGTTCACCGCCTCGGCCTGGGCCACGGTTCCGTCCGCGACGGACAGTGACGTGGATGGCGCGGTCGCCGCCGCCCACGCTGCATTCCCGGCCTGGCGGTCAACGCCGGGCGTCCGCCGTGCCGAGTTGCTGCACGCGCTCGCCGACGCCGTGCTCGCCGAGGCCGACCGGCTCGCGGTGTGGGAGACGACGGACAACGGCAAGGTGATCCGCGAGACCCGGCCACAGATGAGCTTCGTCGCTCGAAACTTGCGCTTCTTCGCGGGGTACGCCGACAAGCTCTACGGCCGTACCATCCCGCTCGACAACCCCGCGGTGTTCGACTACACCGTTCGCCGACCGTACGGCGTCTGTGCGCTCATCACCGCATGGAACAGTCCGCTGTCCTTGCTTGGCAACAAGCTGCCGCCTGCGCTCGCCGCTGGGAACACGGTGGTGATCAAGCCGTCGGAGCATGCGTCGGTCACCACCCTCGAGCTTGCACGACTCGCGCTCGAGATCGGTTTTCCGCCCGGCGTCGTCAACGTCGTCACGGGGGATGGTGCGGTCGGCGACCGCCTCACCCGCCATCCTGATGTGGCGCGCATCAGCTTCACGGGCGGCGGTCCGACCGGTCGCAGGATCGCGGCCAATGCGGCGGAGCGCCTGATCCCAGTCACGCTCGAACTCGGCGGCAAGTCCCCGAACATCATCTTCGCCGACGCCGATGTCGACCGCGCGATCGTGGGTGCGGTCGCCGGGATCTTCGGTGCGGCCGGCCAGACCTGCGTCGCGGGATCGCGGCTGCTCGTCGAGCGCTCGGTGTACGACCAGGTGCTCGAGGGCGTGAGCGGCCGGGCATCCGCGATCCGTCTCGGTGATCCGAAGGATGCCGCAACGGAGATGGGACCCGTCGCGAACCGGCCGCAGTACGACCGCATCCTCGCGATCACCGCCGCAGCACGCGCCGAAGGTGCGGAGATCACCGTCGGCGGCGGCGCAGCGACGGGGGACGGGCTCGGCAACGGCCTGTTCATCGAACCCACGGTGCTGGCTGGAGTCGACCCGTCGAGTCGGATCGGCCAGGAGGAGGTCTTCGGGCCCGTCCTGTCGGTCATGCCGTTCGACGACGAGGCCGAGGCGATCAGCATCGCCAACGGAACCGAGTTCGGGCTCGCCGCCGGCGTCTGGACGCAGGACCTGTCGCGCTCGTACCGGATGACCGACGCGCTCGAGGCGGGCGTCGTCTGGGTGAATACCTACCGCGCCACCGCCGCGCAGGCGCCGTTCGGCGGCACGAAGCAGAGCGGCTTCGGGCGTGAGCGCGGCGAGGAGGCCCTCGCCGATTACACGTACGTGAAGAACGTGATGATCGACACGTCGAGCGATCCGCGCGATCCGTTCGCCATCCGCACCTGAGCCGCCACGGCCAGCCCACAACCACCGGAAAGAACTAGAGGAGCACCAGTGTCCACCCAGAACTACGACGTCATCGTCGTCGGCGCCGGCAACGCCGGACTCACGGCAGCGCTCGCCGCGCACGAGCAGGGCGCCCGCGTGCTCGTGCTCGAGGCGGCGAGCCGGGAGTTGCGCGGCGGCAACAGCCGCTTCAGCGGTGGGATCTTCCGCACCACCCACGGTGGACTCGACGCGCTCAAGCCGATTCTCGGCCCGCAGAACGACAAGTGGTTCGGGCGGGTCGAGTCGGGGCCGTACACGGCCGACGACTACGCCGCCGACTGGAACGCCACGTCGGAGGGTCGCCAGGACGCCGAGCTCATGCGCGTCACGATCGAGCGATCGTTCGACACGATGGTCTGGATGAACGAGCAGGGCGTGCAGTGGGAGCTCACGGGCGACAAGCAGGTCGACCCCGACAAGCAGTCAGCGGGCACGCTGATCAAGCTGCCCCCGGGCGGCGCGGTGCGTGCCTACCACGAGGGCGTCGGACTCATTGAGAACCTGTTCGCCGCGGTCGAGGCGGCCGGCATCGACATCTGGTACGACGCCCCGGCGGCGGACCTCATCACGAGTGGATCCACGATCGACGGGGTTCGGGTGCGCCGCGCGGACGAGTTCGTCGACGTGCATGGCGTCGTCGTCCTCGCCGCCGGGGGGTTCGAATCCAACCCCGAGATGCGCCTGCGCTACCTCGGCCCGGGCTGGGACCTCGTCAAGGTGCGCGGCACCGCGTTCAACCAAGGCGCCATGCTCACGAAGGCGATGCTCGCCGGTGCGCAGGCGAGCGGCCACTGGGGCGGAGCGCACGCGGCGCCGATCGACGCCGCCGCACCCGCGGTCGGCGACCTGAAGATGACCGACAAGTACAGCCGCTACTCCTACCCCTATGCCCTCCTCGTGAACCGCGACGGTGTGCGCTTCATGGACGAGGGGGAGAAGCAGGTCTGGCTCACCTACGCCAAGACGGGGTGGGCGATCCGCGCGCAGCCCGGCGCGGTCGCGTACCAGATCTTCGACCAGAAGACGCTGCACCTGCTCGAGCCACGCTACTCGACGGGCACGCCCGTGACGGCGAACTCGATCGAGGAACTCGCCGGCAAGCTCGGGCTACCGGCCAAGGCGCTGCAGAAGACCGTCGACGACTTCAACGCCGCCGTCGCGCCGGACGCCTCCGATCGCTTCGTGCCGCTGGTCACCGACGGCGTGTGGGCAGAGCCGGAGGGCCAGCCGCGCAAGTCGAACTGGGCGCAGGACATCGTGCAAGGACCGTTCGTCGCGTACCCGGTGACCTGCGGCATCACGTTCACGTACGGCGGGCTCCGGGTCGACGGCGAAGCGCGAGTGATCTCGAACGAGGGAATAGTGATGCCCGGTGTGTTCGCCACAGGTGAGATCGCCGGTGGATTCTTCTACCACAACTATGGGGCAGGCGCCGGGCTCATGCGCGGAGCGGTCTTCGGCCGCATCGCGGGCACGAACGCCGCGCTCCTCGCGCAGTCGGCGGTGACGTCGGCATGAGCGCGGCACGGCCGATCGGGCGGATCGGCTTCATCGGGCTCGGCGTGATGGGTGCGCCCCAGGCATCCAACCTCGCTCGCAAGTCCGGTCTGCCGATCACCGTGTTCGATCTCGTCCCGGACGCCGTCGCGACGCTGGTCGGGCTCGGGGCGACGGCGTCGGGGACGGTGGCGGAGGTCGCGGCATCCACCGATGTCATCTTCCTGTCGCTGCCCGGGCGTCCGCAGGTCGAGGCGGTGCTGTTCGGCGACGACGGCGTGTACGCGAATGCGCGGCCAGGCACCCTGGTCGTCGACCTGTCGACGAGCCCCGTCGCGCTCGCCAAGCGTGCGGGCGAGGAAGCCCGCGCACGGGGCTTGCGATTTGTGGATGCCCCGGTCACACGCACCCGCCAGGCCGCGATCGACGGCACCCTGAGCATCACCACCGGTGGCACCGCGGAGGATCACGCCGCGGTCGAGCCGCTGCTGCGCTGCATGGCGACCGACGTGCTGCACTGCGGTCCCAACGGTGCCGGGGCGCTGCTCAAGCTGCTCAACAACATGGTCGTGTCGGAGACCGTGATCGCGCTCGCGGAGGCGATCACCGTGATTCGGCGGTCGGGCCTCATCGACCCCGAGCTCGCGTGGACCGCGCTCGGCGGCGGGTCGGCCGCGAGCTTCGTGCTCGAGAACCACGGCCGCAAGGCCCTACTGCCCGACCTGCACGGCGAGGGCATTTTCCCTACCGCCTACATGCTCAAGGACCTCGGCTACGCCCTGGAAGCGGCGGAGGACGTCAAGACCACCCTGCCGTCGGCGACACTCGCGCGGGACCTGCTGCAGCGCACCGTCGACGCGGGATACGGCGCCAACTACCACACGTCAGTGGTGCGGGTCATCGAGGGCGAGTGATATGGGAGGCGTCATCCACGAGGTTTACGGCGTGAAGTTCGGGTTCAACACCCACGGCACGCGCGGCCGGTTCTTCCTGGATGCCGCCGCCGAACCAGCTGATCAGCGGATGCCGATCGACTACTTCGTGTGGCTCATCCGCTCCGAGCTCGGTGACCTCGTTCTGGACGCCGGATGGACGGCCGACACCAATCGCGGACGTCCGCGCACCCTCATCGAGAATCCGGGGGATGCCCTGCGCCGACTCGGCGTCGACCTCATCTCGGTGGACACGGTGATCCTCTCCCACTTCCACAACGACCACGTCGGCGACCTCGATGCGTTTCCCGCCGCCACCTTCGTGGGCCAGCGCACGGAGTACGAGTACTGGACGGGTACTACGGCGTGGACGTCCGAGTGGGCACTGCACGCCGAGCGCGACGACATCGCGCGGCTCGCCGCCTTGCACGGCCAGGGACGTCTGCGGCTCGTCGACGGCGACGTGGAACTCGTCGATGGAGTGACGCTCGCGCACGTCGGCGGCCACACCCCGGGCAGCCAAGTCGTCGTCGTGCGAACGGCGCGCGGGTCGGTGGTGCTTGCCGCCGACGCCGCGCACTTCTTCGAAAACGTCGAGCTTCGATCACCCGTTCGCGGTGCACACCGACCTGCCCGAATACCTCGCCGCCATCGAGCGGATGCGCGCACTCGGCTCGGTCACGGCGGGACACGATCCGGCGGTGCTCGAACGGTTCGACGCGGTGCCCGGCCTCGAGGGCCGAGCGGTGAAGGTGGCGTGACGCGATGACCACATCGACCCGCATCCCCGCCGTGCTCATGCGCGGCGGCACCAGCAAGGGCGTCTTCCTGCACGCGCGGGATCTGCCTCCGGCCGGTCCCGAGCTCGACGACCTGCTCCTTCGCATCATGGGCAGCCCGGATCCCATGCAGATCGACGGACTCGGCGGCACGTATTCGAGTACGAGCAAGGTGATCGTCGTGGAGTCTGACGGGCCCGCATCCGTGCGGTACCGCTTCGCCCAGATCGGAGTGGACACCGCCACCGTCGACTGGTCGGGCAATTGCGGCAACCTCACGTCGGCCGTTGGCCCGTTCGCGATCGACGAAGGACTCGTCGACGCCGTCGAGCCGCTCACCCGGCTACTGCTGCGCAACGGCAACACCGGCGTGGATGTCGAGGCCGAGGTACTCGTCGAGGCCGGCCGCGCCGCGACCGACGGCCCGCTCGCGATTGCGGGGGTACCCGGAACCGGGTCGCCCGTGGTCACCCGCTACCTCGAGCCCTCGGGCGGGGTACTCGGGGCGATGCTGCCCACGGGGTCGCCCGTCGACATGCTCGACGGCATCCGCGTCTCAATCCTCGATATCGCTCATCCGTATGTGATGGCCGCCGCGACGTCGCTCGGCCTCCCCGACGACGACCCGCGCACTCCAGCCGAGCTCAACGCCGACCGCGACTTGCTCGATCGGGTCGAGTACCTCAGGGTTGCTGCGGCGCAGCGCGTCGGTGTCGAGGGTTCGGCGATCGTGCCGCGCATCGTTCTGTTGCACGCGAGCGACGAGGCCGACGTGCGCGTGACGGCATTCTCGATGGGAGCGGTGCACCGCGCGGTGCCGATGACGGCCGCACTCTGCCTCGGTGCCGCCATGCACGTGCCGGGCACGCTCGCGGCCGAGCTCGCGGGACCCGTCATTAGCGATGCGCGCATCGCGCACCCGAGGGGTGTCGCGACCGTCGTGGTGGACAGGCGCGGGGGCGCGGACCCGATCCGTTCGGTCGGCATCGTGCGCACCGCACGACGACTCATGGACGGTCACGTGTACCCGCGAAGCGCTTGAGGTTGTCGAACGCACCCGTTCTGCCGGATCGCCCGATGCTCTGGCGTGCAATCCTCGCTGGGCTCCTGTGCCAGGCCGTCGTCGGCATGGTGCGGCCCGCGATGTCGTACCGGGCGCTCGAGCTCGGCGGTGACGAGTTCGCGATCGGTGTGCTTGCGGCCGTCTACGCGCTTCTCCCGCTCATCACAACGCTCGCGGTCGGTCGGTTTGCGGGCATCGCGGGCCGGGCCGCGACGGTGCCGCTGCTCGGCGCGGCGGTGCTGGCGAGTGGATGCCTCGTGGCCGCCGTTTCCCGCGACCTGGTGACCCTCGGCATCGGCAGCGCCCTGGTGGGGCTCGGCAACCTGGCCGTGCTGCTCGGCGCGCAGGCGTGGATCACTCGTGCCGCGAGTACTGCTCGCTACGACGCCTCCTTCGGCTGGCTGACGGCGGGCCTGTCCATCGGGCAGGCGGTGGGTCCACTCGCGACGGGCATCCTGATCGACGTCGGCTTCGGTGCCGCAGCCGCGTTCTGGGCAGCCGCGGTCGCGTGCATCGCGATCGTGGGCGTCACGCTCTCGCGGGTCGCGCCGACCTCGCTCGCGGATCCCGACGACGCGCGACCGGCGGGGCTCGCGATCCTCCGGTCCCCGCGCGTGCGTGCCGCGATGGTCGTGAGCGTCGCGCTGCTGACCGCGGCCGACCTCATCACGGCCTACCTTCCGGTCGTGGGCGAGGCGCACGGCATCCCGCCGCTCGTCATCGGGGTGTTGCTCGCGGCTCGTGGCCTGTCGTCGGCGGCATCCAGGATGCTGCTGGGCGTTCTCACGCGACGCTGGTCGCGTGATGCACTCGTCGTCGTCGGCACCATCGGCGGGGCAATGACCACCGCGCTCATCGCGGTGTCGGGTTGGGTGCCGCTGCTCGCCTTTGCGATGGTCGCCGGGGGCTTTCTGCTCGGCGTCGGCCAGCCCCTCACGATGAGCCAGATCGCGCTCGCGGTGTCGCGCCGAGCCCGTGCCGATGCACTCGCGCTGCGGCTGCTCGGCAATCGCGTGGCGCAGACGCTCGTGCCGCTCGCGGCGGGGGCGGTCGCCGTCGTCGCCGGTCCGGCAGCGGTGTTCTGGTTGCAGTCCGGCCTGCTTGCGGTCGCCGCGGTCTGGTCGGCCACCGCTCGTCGCCCACCGCTGCGCGAGGGCTAGACTCGCGACGATGAGCGACAGCGAGTTCACGGTTCGTCGATTCTCGGACGACTTCGCACGGTTGCTCCGTGGGCGGATCCTCAGCGGCGACCTCCAGCCAGGAGAGCGGCTCAACGAGGTGCATCTCGCCGAACGCTACGGGATCAGTCGATCCCCGATCCGCGAGGCCATGCAAGCGCTGGCTGGTGAGGGTCTCGTCACCTTCGTCGCAGGCAAGGGCGCCTACGTGCAAGAGCTGCACGGCGGAGGAGGTCAAGAACCTCGGCGAGGTGCGGGAAGCCCTCGAGACTCAGGCGGCCCGCTTGGTCGCCGCTCGCGCGACCAAGGATGAACTCGACGAGCTGGAGCGGAGCGCACCGATCACCGACGACCCGGGAACTGACGGGCCATCGGAATTCCACGAGGTGCTCTTTCGACTAGCCGGCAACCCTCGGCTGGAGTTCATCGGGGTCTCGACAGCCTCGCGCCTGCGGCTCGCCCGGACACGCTCGGCATCGGACGAGGCGCGCCTTGCGCAAGCAACCGCGGAGCACCACGACATCGTTGCGGCGCTGCGCACCGGCGACGCGGATCGTGCGGCCAACGCCGTTCGAGCGCACATCCGGCGGGCAACGGACAGCGCAGCCAGCAGGTCCTAGACGCCCCCGCAACCGCGCTTCGCTAGCCCACAAATCCCCCACAACTGTGGGGGATCGAGCAGATCACCTGCAAGGCTACTGAGCCATTTCGATCACTAATTCGTTGGGATCGGGCCCGAAGCGGCCAATTCACGAGGCCCCAGCAAGGCTTCAAATCCCTCCGGGCGCACCACGCACATGAAGACGTCACCAAGGTGACGTCTTCATTGCTGTAGAGCGACGGGTGGACGAGAAGCGTCTCGTGCGCCCGCCGAGGAGTCAAGCAACCCGCCCCGTCACGACGTATGCGAGTGAGTTGAGGTTCTGGGTCATGCAGCAAGGATTCGTTGCCCGCGGGCCTGCGGCTGCGAGAGATGACACGGCCCTTGACCTCGCCAACGGCCGGACCCTGAAGGCGCCGGCCGAGTCGTCCTCACGCGATCCCACAGTCGCACGCGCGGTGCACGTTCTGCACATATGCTCTGCCTATGGATGAATCGGGCGAGCCGACGAAGACTCGCGATGGCAACCAGACCTTGGCGAGGGGTCTGCGTGTGCTCTTGGCGGTCGCCGACTCGAAGCACGGTATGACGGTGCAGCAAGTCAGTGAGTTGTTGGACGTCCACCGCTCCATCGCATACCGGCTGCTCCAAACACTCGTCGACTTCGGGCTCGCCGCGCGAAGCAGTTCTGGGGTCTACATCCCTGGGGCACGGCTTGCCACGTTGTCTGAGGCGTTCCTCCCGACCCTGCGTGACATCGCCGCCCCGATCATGCGGTCGCTGGCGGATCGACTGCAGTCGACCGTGTCGCTGTTCGTGGAGCAAGGCGACCAGGCTGTCGCTGTCTCGCTCGTCGAGCCGACGACCGCGTCGCACCACATCGCGTTCCGGCCGGGCATGCGCACGTCGCTGCGTCTCGGCGCGGCGGCGTACGCCATCCTGGCGGCCGGGCCTGCCACACCGGGCGAACCCGCGCCAGTGTCGATCGCTCGCCAAGTGGGCTACGCACGCAGTTTCAGCGAGATCGAGTCGGGCGCCTACGCAGTGGCCGCCTGGATTCCCATGTCCGATGGCACGACTCGCGCTTGCCTCAACCTGATCACGTACGTCGAGTCCGTCGCCGACTCGGCAGGACCCGATCTCCGCCGCGCCGCGGACAAGGTCGGCCGTCTGCTGCAGCACCCATAGTCCCGGACTCTCCGCGCTGCTCGTCGCGTTCCCCATGCCCGTGCGTCTTGACGGCGCGCGGTCCGAGTCATAGTCTGCACACGACTGAGCATTATATGAACCTACCCTGCACTTGGAGAGTCAATGGCGACGCCACTGCGACTCGGAGTCGCCTTCCCCCAGAACGAGCTCGGCGGTGACCCGACCGCCCTCGAGCGATTCGGGGTGGCCGTGGAGGAACTCGGCTACGACCACATCCTGATCTACGACCATGTCGTCGGCGCGGTGCACGGCGTTGATCGGGACCCTCCACTGCCTGCGGCTTCGTATCACGAGAAGGATCCGTTCTACGACCCCTTCGTCGCGTACGCCTACCTGTCCGCTCTGACCACGCGAGTCGAGTTGGTCACGGGCATCCTGATCCTCCCGCAACGGCAGACCGCCCTCGTCGCGCGGCAGGCGGCTGACGTGGCCCTGCTCTCACGCGGACGCCTCCGGCTCGGTGTGGGGGTCGGATACAACCCGGTCGAGTACCACGCACTCGGCCAGGACTTCCGCACCCGCGGTCGGAGGCTCGACGAGCAGGTCCCCTACCTCCGTGAGCTCTGGACCGGCGAGCCCGTCACCTTCGAGGGCGAGTTCGACCGGATCGATCGTGCTGCGACATTCCCGCCCCCGTTCGAGCCCATCCCGATCTGGTTCGGCGGGTTCTCCGAGGCCGCCTTCCAGCGCGCGGCGCGCCTCGGCGACGGATTCATCTTCGGATATGGATGGCGCGACAGCGCGTACGAGGCATGGGCTCGCGTGCAGGAGCTCCTGAGAGAGCAGGGCCGTGACGTCGAGGATTTCCGCGCGGTCTTCAACCTCCTCCCCGACCGAGCAGGCGCGGAGACGGTCGACTCGATCGTCGCTGCCCTGCCTCGCCTCATGGCCGCGGGAGCCACCGATGCCACGATCTCGACCGCCCGGCACGGCCTCGTGACGCTCGATGACCACCTCGGGTTCCTCGCCGAGGTGCGGGCCCGCGCCGACGAGGTAGTGGGGTGACCGAGAGCGCGACTGCGGTGCCGCCGAATCGATGGGCGATCTACGCGGTCTGCGTTGCCGGGGCGGCTGTTCCTGTGCTCGACGTCACGAAAGTGTATGTGGTCGCCCCGAGCATCGAGCGGGACCTCGGGACGAGCGCCCTTGCGCTACAGCTCGTCGTCGCGGGGTACCTGCTGGTGTTCGGGCTCGCGCTCATCCCGGCTGGACGATACGGCGACCTGCACTCGCGCCGGGGTGCGTTCCTGTTCGGCGTCGCGCTCTTCGGCGCGGCGAGCCTGGCGTCCGCACTTGCGCCGGACGAGTGGGTGCTCGTCGTGGCTCGAGTGCTGCAGGGCATCGGCGGGGCGTTCATCCTGCCCCAGACCATCGGCGTGGTGCAGGCGCTGTTCGCAGGCAAGGATCGCGCTCGCGCGCTCGGCATGATGAGCGCGGTCTTCGGCCTGTGCACGACCGCGGCACCGGCGATCGCCGGCCTGCTGGTTGGCGCGTTCGGCGACGACCTCGGCTGGCGCGCCTCGTTCCTGATGAACGTGCCGATCGCGGTGATCGTGCTGGCGGTCGCGCTGCGGATCCTTCCGGTCGGATTGCGCAAAGCAGACGCTCCACGCGACTTCGATCCCGTCGGCACGCTGCTCGTCGCCCTGATGATCGGCTGTGCGCTCGCGCCGTTCGTGCTCACCGGCGGGCCTACCGACGTGCCGGCGCGATGGCTGGTGCTGGTGCTCGTGCCGGTGCTCGGGCTGCTGTTCTTGCGCTGGGAGGCGCACTACGCGGATCGGGGCAGGGTGCCGCTCGTCGACCTCGACCTGCTGCGCATTCCCTCGTTCCGCAATGCGGTGATCATCACGATGCTCTACTTCGGATCCATCCCGGCGATGCTGTTCCTGGCTTCACTGTTCCTGCAGACCGCTCTGAACCGGACCGCGCTCGAGACGGGAATCGTCGCGATCGCCTCTGCGGCCGGGTATGCGATCGGCGCGTTCTCCGGCGGCGGGCTCGTGCATCGATTCGGGCGGACCTTCGGCATCGCCGGCCTCGTGCTGTTCGGCGTCGGACTCATCCTCATCGTCCTGGTCGCGGAGTTCGCGCCGGTGTCGCAGGTGCCGTGGATCATGATGCCGGCGCTCTTCGTCGCGGGCCTCGGCGCGGGCTCGTTCGCGCCCGCGAATCAGACCCTCGCGCTCGCCGACGTTCCCCCGCTTCAGGGCGGACTCGCCGGATCCATCCAGCAGGTCGCACAGCGCTTCGGCACGGCCATCGGCCTTGCCGTGGTGGCGGCGATCTTCGCGGCCGGGTTGTCCGACTCGACCAGCAACCGGGTCGAAGCCGGTCGCGCGGCATTGCTCGGCTCGGTGCTCGTCGCGTTCGGGTTCATCGCGGGCACGGTCGCGTTCGTGCTGATCGATCTCGCCCAACGCCGGAGGTCACCGGCGTGAGCGGCTTCCTCGCGTTCCCGCGCGATGCGGTCGCCGTGGTCACCGGCGCCGCATCCGGCATCGGACGCAGCGTCGCCGACCTGCTGGGCCGCAACGGGGTGGCGGTGGCCGGTTGGGACATCGCGTCCGAGGCCATCGCCGAGTGGGAGACCGCGGGCACGGTCGATGCCCACCGGCTCGGCGTCGCGGTCGACCTCGACGATCCTGATGCGGTCGCGGCCGCCATCGAGCTGACGACGTCGACACTCGGACCGGTCGGGTTCCTCGTGAACAACGCTGGACCCGCGTCGACCACAGCACTGCCGTACGTCGTCGGGCTGGATCGCTCGATCGGTGTGGTGGAGCGCGTGACGTCGGCATGGCTCGGCTGGCCGGGGTCCTCCGGTGGGCACGTCGTGAACATCGCCTCCGTCGCTGGAACGTCCGTCGGCGGGCTCGGGACAGAAGCGTGGTACCCGTCGGGGAAGGCGGCGATCCTCGGGTACACCCGCCACTTGGCGGTCACGCGGCCGAACGGCATCCGCGCCAACGCGGTCGCCCCCGGAATCATCGAGACGCCCCGGACCAGGGTCGCGCTCGCCTCCGGCCCCATGCAGGAGATCGTCGCCCGGAATCCCATGCGCCGAGTGGGGGCGCCCGGCGACGTCGCTGCCGCAGTGGTGTTCCTGCTCGCTCCGGTCTCCGGCTACATCAACGGAGTCCTGCTGCCAGTGGATGGAGGCTCGCTCCTGACGCTCTGAACCTTGCGAAATACTGGGCTCACGGGCTACCATGGGCCTCTAGTGCACAATGAGAACGCCGCTGTGCATTATACGCACCAGTCGAAGGAGACTGACGGATGACGAAGTCCTACGACGTGGTCGTGCTCGGTTCTGGCGCCGCCGGTCTCACCGCGGCGCTCGCGGCAGCGCTCGAGGGCGCGAAGGTCGCGGTGTTCGAGAAGGCCGAGCTCATCGGCGGTACCACCGCGCTGTCGGGCGCCGGGATCTGGGTCCCCAACAACCAGCTGGCAGCGGCCGCGGGCATCTCGGATTCGCGCGAGCAGGGCCTTGAGTACCTCGCCAGTCTGTCCAACGGGATGATTCTTCCGGAGCTCGCAGAAGCGCTCGTCGACGGCGGCCCGGAGTACGTCGACTTCGTGCACGACCACACCGACATCCGCCTCTCCGTCGTTCCTGGGTACCCGGACTATCACCCCGAGCACCCGGGCGGGCTTCCCGGCGGCGGTCGCACCCTCGAACCTGGCCTGGTGTCGTTCAAGGGTCTGGAGAGCTGGGTCGACCGCATCTCCGGTGACGTGCGCCGGATCATCCTGGTCGAGATGCCGCTCGGCGGTGGCACCGGTGTCGTTGATCCTGAGGTTCTTGCCCAGCGAGAGGCCGACCAGCTCGAGGGCGTCGGCCGTGCACTCGTCGGCGGAATGCTCAAGGCCTGCATCGAGCACGGCGTCGAGATCTACACGGGGTCGCGCGGCCAGCGGCTCGTGACCGATGAGGGTCGCGTGACCGGCGTCGAGATCGGGACGAGTTCGGGCACCGAGTACATCGGCGGTGGCGCCGTCGTACTGGCGACCGGCGGATTCGAGTACGACGCGGACCTCGTCCGCGACTTCCTGCGCGGCCCGCTCACCCGCGGCATCGGAGCCCCGACGAACACCGGGGACGGCCTGCGCATGGCGATGCGCATCGGCGCCCAACTCGGCAACATGCGCGAGGCTTGGTGGTCGCCCGTGGCCGTGTACCCGGGCAAGCGACGAGATGGCGGCGACAACGGTGTGCTCGTGTCGCGCGAGCGTGCGCTGCCCGGATCGATCATCGTGAACCAGGACGGCCATCGCTTCGCGAACGAGGCGGCCAACTACAACGCGTTCGGCGGGGCCTTCCATCACATCGACGAGTCAAGACTGCGCTACCCGAACATCCCCGGCTACATCATCTGGGACCAGTCGACCGTCGACCGGTTCGGGGTGCTTGGGCTTGCGCCCGGCGCCGAGGTTCCGGACTGGGTGGCGCGCGCAGAGACGCTCGACTCACTCGCGGACGGATTCGGCATTCCCAACGACGTCCTCGCCGCCACTGTCGAGCGGTTCAACGAGCACGCCCGGCAGGGCGTCGACCCCGACTTCTCCCGCGGCGAGAGCGCGTTCGATCGATTCCCTGGCGGCCGGACGACGTTGGAGCCGGACTCGCCGTACTCGACCCTCGGGCCAGTGGAGCGCGGGCCGTTCTACGGCGTGAAGATCGTCTCGTCGGCGCTCGGCACGAAGGGCGGTCCTCGCACGGATCGGGACGGTCGCGTGCTCGATGTGGACGGCGATGTCATCCCCGGCCTCTACGCCGCCGGGAACGTGATGGCCAGCCCTTCAGGAATGGTCTACGGCGGCGCGGGCGGAACGCTCGTCGTGGCCGGAGTCTGGGGCATGAAGGCCGGTCGCGCGGCCGTGCTCGATCGATCGACCGCGAGCCGCAGGTAGCGGCGAGCGCCAGAAAGGCACTACATGACCACCGCCATTTTCGCCGGACTCTCGAGCGGCGCCATCTACACGCTGATCGCGATCGGCTACAACATCACGCTCACGTCGTCCGGGGTGCTCAACTTCGCGTTCGCGAACACGCTCGTGCTCGGCGGCTACGTCGCCATCACGGGGCTCGCGCTCGGGCTGCCGCTCCCGCTGGTGCTGCTGCTGTGTGCCGTGGTGTGCGCGCTCGTCTCGATCGTCGTCGAGCGTGGCGCCATCCGGTTCATGCCGGCCGGCAGCCATGCCGAGCTCATCACGACGCTCGGTGCCGGCACCGCGATCACCGCACTGACGGCGATCATCTGGGGTGGCGATCCACTCCGGGTCAATCTGTTCGAACAGGCGCCGCTCGACCTGCTCGGCGGACGGGTGCTCCCGATCAACCTCGTGCTGATCGCGCTGCCCATCGTGCTCGGCGTCGGCCTTCACTTCCTGATGCGCAGGACCAAGTTCGGGCTCACGAGCCGTGCCCAGGCCTTCGACCGCGAGGCCACGATGGTGCGCGGCGTTGACGTACGGTGGCTGTCGATCGCCGGCTTCGCCATCGCGGGTCTCGTCGCCGGGCTCGCGGGGCCGTTCGTGCTGATGTCGACCACGGCCTCGCCCTGGCTCGGGCTGCTGATCGCGATCAAGGGCTTCGTCGCTCTCGCGCTCGGCGGTCTCGGCAGCCAGATCGGCGCCGTGATCGCCGGGTTCGTCATCGGGTTGGTCGAGGCGTTCGTCGCGCTGTTCATCGGGCCGTTCTTCGGCGAGTACGCCATCTTCCTGCTGTTCATCTTCGTGCTCGTGTTCCGAGCCCAGGGATTGTTCGGCAACCGAGCCCTCCGGAGCGTCTGAGTGTCCACCGTCATCGCCACCCCTGCATCCGCCATCGCGCCGCGCAGCGCGCTGCGCCGATTCGCGCTTCCACTGCTCTGGCTGGTCGTCACGGTCATCGTGGCCGTGCTGCCCTTCCTCGGCCTGCCCAACTTCTGGGTGCGCCAGGTGCTGCTGGTGTGCATCTCCGCCCTGCTCGTCAGCGGCCTCAACCTCAGTCTGGGCTGGGCGGGCGAGCTGAACTTCGGCCTGCCCGCGATGTACGCCGCTGGCGCCTACCTCACTGCGTACTTCGCGACGAGGGTGTTCAACGACATCCTGATCTGCCTGGTGCTGGCCGCGGTCGCCGCGGTGCTGGTCGGGATGCTCGCGGGCGCGCCGGGTTTGAAAGCCGGCGGCTGGATGCTCGCGGTCATCTCCTTCATGCTCGTCACGCTCATCCCCGTGACGCTGCAGGTGATCCCCTACGAGATCCTGGGCGCCCAGTCCGGCTTCACGGGCATCCCGCGTCCGGAGATCTTCGGGGTCATCCTGGACAAGGTGGGGTTCTTCGTGCTGGTGGTCATCGTCACCTCACTATGGTTCGCGGTGTACCGCAACGCCGTGAAGTCGCCGTTCGGCAACTCGCTGCTCGTGCTACAGCACGGGCCGTTCCTCGCGCCGTCGCTCGGCCTGTCTCGGTACGCGCTGAAGCTCAAGACCTACGCGTTCGCCTCGTTGCCGATCGGCATGGCAGGCACCTTGTTCGCGTTCAACGACCGCTTCATCTCGCCCGACACCCTGGGCCTGCACCTCGTGATCTTCACGATCGTCGCGTCGATCGTGGCTGGCCGGCGCAGCATCTACGCGATCTTCATCGGCGTGATCTTCATCCAATTCATCAATGCGCAGTCAACTCGATTCGGCGAGTTCGGCGACGTCGCGTTCGGCGTGTTCCTCGTGGTCGGCGGCATCGCGTTCGGAGGCGGCATCGCCGGGCTGGCCAACGCGGTCACCCGCAGGATCAAGCGCAAGCCGAAGGTGGTGCTCGGGGACATCGCGCCCGACCTCGACGCGCCCGTGCCCGAGATCCCCGTCCTTCCGGGCAAGGACCTGCGGCTCGTCGGACTCTCCAAGACGTTCGGCGGTGTGAAAGCGGTGCGGGATGTCTCGCTCCAAGCGAAAGCCGGGCAGATCACAGCGCTCATCGGTCCGAACGGGTCGGGCAAGACGACGACCCTGAACATGATCAGCGGGTTCCAGAAGCCCACGAGCGGCACGATCCACCTCGGCGACGCCGATCTGACCGGCCTTACGGCCGAGCGGATCGCGCGCCACGGGGTCTCGCGCACCTTCCAGACACCGGCGATCCCGATCGAGCTGTCCGTGCTCGATGTGGTGGCCTCTGGCCGAATCCAACGGCACCACGTGTCGCTGCTGTCCACCGTGCTCCGGCTGCCCGGCTACCGACGGATGACCTCGGCCAATCGCGCGGAGGCGCAGCGGTGGCTGGACATCCTCGGTCTCGGGGCGATCGCCGACGAGCGCGCGCAGGCGATGCCACTCGGCACTCGTCGCATGATCGAGCTCGCTCGGGCGCTCGCGTCCGATCCCGCGCTCGTGTTGCTCGACGAGGTCGCGTCGGGGCTCGACCGCGACGAGGTGCAGGAACTCGCCCAGGTGCTGCGTCGGGTGCGCGCTGCGGGGGCGACCGTCATCCTGGTCGAGCACAACTTCAGCCTCGTGCAGTCGCTCGCCGATCACGTGGTCGTGCTCGCGGAGGGCACCGTCCTGACCGACGGCGATCCGCAGACGATCGCGGAGCACCCCGAGGTGCTCGAGCGCTTCCTTGGCACCGGAGCGGGCGTGTCCGGTACGACCGTGAGCGATGATCCGGCTGCCGCGCCGGCGAAGGGCGGCTCGAAATGACGGCGATCCTCGAGGTCGACCAGCTCGCGACCGGATACGGCGACCTCCGCGTCGTGTGGGACGCGACCTTCACCGTGCAGCAGGGCGAGGTGCTCGCCCTGCTCGGTCGCAACGGCGCCGGCAAGACCACGATCCTGCGCGCGATCATGGGACTCAACCCCGTGCACGCCGGATCCATTCGCTTCGACGGTCAGGATCTGAATCGCACGCCCGCCTACACCCGGGTGCGAAACGGGATCGGCATCGTGCAGGAGGGCAAGCGACTCATCGGCGACATGACCGTCGAGGAGAACCTCCAGCTCGGTGGGTACTCCAAGCGCTGGAAGCGCGGCGAGCTCCAGCAGCGCATCGACTGGGCGATCGACATGTTCCCGATCCTCGGCGAGAAGCGCTCGCAGCTCGCGGCGATGCTCTCGGGCGGCCAGCAGCAGATGCTCGCGATCGCGCAGGCGCTCATGCCGGAACCTCGGCTGCTGCTCGTCGACGAGCCGTCGGCCGGCCTCGCCCCCGCGATCGTCGGCGATGTGCTCGCGAGCCTCATCAAGCTTCGTGAGACCGGGATGTCCATCGTGCTCGTCGAGCAGTCGGTGGACTTCGCCCTCTCGCTCGCGTCGGAGGTGGTCGTGGTCGACCTCGGCCGGATGGTGCTCTCCAGCCGCTCGGACGCACCAGGTGTCCGGGAGGCAGTCCGCGAGGCCTACCTCGGCAAGGTCGACGTCGGCTAGTCCGATCCGGCGAGGATGCGACGTGCCGCATCCCCGCCGTCGAGTGGGCGACTGACGCGGTCCGTCGTGCGCCAGCCGTCCGGGGTGCGGGCCCAGTGCCAGCGCGTCGCGGTCACGCGCCCGACGCGATAGCCGTCCGCCGGGGCGTCCCGGTAGAGCACCTGCGAGTACGCGACTCCGGTCGCCGAGTCGCCCTCGATCTCGATGACCACGGGGCTGAGAACGTGCGCTGACCCGTGCTCGAGGTTCCGCTGGTGCACTTCGCTCGCGATGTGGTGCTCGATGCCCTGCGGGCCCGAGAAGACCATGCCGGGTGCAGCGTCGAAGGTCCCGTCGTCCGCGAACAGCGCCCCCGCGACCGGCACCGGCACCGGCATCGGCGGCGATGCCGTAGATCGCCATCATGCGGGCGAGTTGCACGCGGTCCTCGAGTTCCGCCACGCGGGTCTCGAGAGAGCGGATGGCGGCCAGCGCGCGGTCGCTGTCAGTCAAGGCCGAGCTCCGACCTCGAGAACGGGTAGCGCGGAAAGAAGTCGTCGTCGTCCGCGGGCGCCGCGGTGAACATCGTCGAGAGTCCGCCGTCGACGACCAGGTTCGTGCCGTTCACGAACGCCGCGTCATCCGACAGCAGGAAGGAGGCCGCGCCGGCGATGTCGGCCGGCGTGCCCAGCCGCGTCGACGCGACTCGGCGCAGGAATGGCGCGAGGACGGGGTCGTCACCGCCGTCGCCGGAGATGATCCGCCCCGGCACGATCGTGTTGCAGCGGATGCCCTGCTTGCCCCACCGGGATGCGACGTGCCGGGTGAGCGCCATGAGCCCGGCCTTCGAGATGCCGTACGACACCCTGGTCGGCTCGCCAAGCAGCCCGGCCAACGATGCCGTCAGCACGATCGATCCGCCTCCGGCGGCCTTGAGGTGGGGGATCGCGTGGCGCACCGCGAGCACGTGACCGCGCAGATTCGTGTGCAGCAGCGCGTCGAACGAGTCGAGATCGATCTCGACCGCGTCGCCATCCTCGCCGGGGCGACCGTAGCCTGCGGCGTTGTTGGCGAGGCCGTCGAGACCGCCGAGCGCGCGGGCCGCGTCATCCATGAATCGTTGCAGCGACGCGTCATCGGCCAGGTCGGCGGTGATCACGTCGACCACCTTTCCCGGACCGGACACCGACTCGGCGACCGCCGACGCATTCGTGACGTTTCGTCCGCCGACGACGACCGAGGCGCCCTCCTCGACGAGCCGAGCGACGATCGCGCCGCCGATCTGCCCGGGCGCTGCGCCGATCACAGCGATGCGGCGACCCGTGAAGCGCCGCATCGTCGAACTCACGACCGGCAGCTCAGTTCGACCCTGGCGACAGTACCGTCGATCGATAGGACGCGAGCGTCGTGTCGCCAGCGAACTGCCTGACGAGGGCGTCGGCGACCTGACCGGGACTCCAGCTCTCACGCGCCTCGATCTCGTTCGTCGTCGTGAGGTAGTAGCTCAGCTTCTTTCCGTCGAACCGGATCAGGCGTCCGCTCACGCCGCCGAGGTCATCGCTGAGGAGCGCGACCACCACGGGCGCGATCGAAGACGGGGGTGGGAACTCAGACGGGTCGACCAGGCTCTTGTCGAGGTGGTCAACGGTCATCTTCGTCAGCGCCCACGGCGAGACCGCATTCACCCGGATGCCGTGCGGCTCGCCCTCGATCGCGAAGTTCGCCGTCATGCCGGTGACGGCACCCTTGCTCGCGCCGTACGCGCTCATTCCGCTGATGCCGAATTGGGCGCCGGAGACCACCGTCACGATCGAGCCGCGTCGGCCGCCGTCCACCATCGCGCGCATCGCGTGGCGCACGCAGAACTGCACCCCGAGGATGTTGACGTCGGCGATGAGGCGGAGCTTGCCCTCCTCCTCGTTCCACGGTTCGGTCATGTACATGGTCGCCGCGTTCGCGACGAGGCCGTCGAGCGCACCGAAATGCGCGACCGTATCGGCCACGAGGCGCTCGGTGTCATCCCACGATGCGACGGATCCGACGATCGCCAAGGCGGCGCCCCCCTTGGCCTCGATGTCGGCTGCCGTCGTTGCTGCGGACGCGCCATCGAGGTCGTTCACGACCACCTGCGCACCGGCCTCGGCGGCGGCGAGCGCGTATTCGCGCCCAAGGCCCGTCCCCGCGCCGGTCACGATGATGGTCTTGCCGTCGAGTCGGGTCATCCCGGTCCTTTCGCCACATTGCGTGATCGAGAGCCTATGGCATTGTGTCGTTATTTGCTACATGGTGTTTGATAGATGCAGCATTTCGCCATCACGCATCTGACCTGGAACGGCTCAAGGAGGAGTTCATGACGGAGATCGAGGAGCGATTGATCAAGCTGGAGGCGCGCATAGCGGGGCTCGAGGATCAGGTCGCCATCGCCACCCTCGTGGCGAGCTACGGCCCTGCGGCCGACGGCGGCGCCGCAGCAGCGGCGGCAGCCCTGTGGGTGGAGGACGGCAGCTATGACGCCGGCATCGTGAAGTTCGCGAGCTCCGCCGAGATCGAGGCGATGCTGAGCACCGATCCGCACCAGCAGTTCCTCCGCGACGGGGTCGCGCACATCGTGAGCGCGCCGTACATCACCGTCGATGGCGACCATGCCACGGTCCTGTCCTACCAGCAGGTGGTGTTCCGCGATGCGGACGCCGACGGCTACCGCACCTGGCGCACGTCCGCCAACCGGTGGGACCTCGTACGGAAACCGGAGGGCTGGCGGATCGCGCGCCGTGTCAACCGGGCGCTCGACGGATCGGCGGAGGCGCGCAAGATCTTCGGCGACGCGCTCGCGGCGGTCGCGGCGGGACCGACTGCCTAGGAAAGCCCGACGTTCGTCTGCTGTCGGGTCGCGACCGAGCGAGCGCGCTCGGTCATCGTCGGATCACCGCGCTCCCAGACCACTGTGAGATCAACGCTCGATCGACGCCAGCCGTCCGCGCGCCGAATGAAGCGGTTGTCGTAGAACGCGCCGAAGGTGTACTCGAGACGCGGCTCGTCCGGCATGAAGTGGATGGCCTGGACGTACGAGCGCTCCCTTGCCGTATCCCCGTCCAGGTCGATGCGGATGTTGGTGATCTGGTGGTGCGTGCCGCCGAAGCCGATGAACAGGAGCCGGTTGCGCTCGATGAACGAGTTCGCGGTCATGCGCACGGCATCCTCGCCGAGCCCGACGAAGCGCACCTCCGGCCGGCCCGGACGGAAGGCGACCATGAGATCGTCGTCGAGGCACGTGCGCAACAGGTCGTAGTCCCTCTGGTCGATCGCCGCGGCGTAGTCGAAGATCACGCGCTCGATAGCGGCGCGGTCGTGCAGGTCGTTCGGTTCAGCGGACATCCTTCAGGATCACCTCGTTGGTTATGACGGCATCGATGCCGTCGTCAAAGAGCCCGCCGCGATCAGTCGCGTGAGCCAGGTGGGTTGAGTCGAGGAAGCGGCGGGCAGCGGCGAGATCGGCGAAGAAGAACTCCTCTGCACCGTCCGCGTTCATGGTCCACGCGTCGACGAGGTCAGGCTCGATCACGTGGTTCTGCGCATACCCGAGCAGCTCGGTCGGTGGCGCGGCCAGGAGCCCCGGGACGTAGTCGCCGTACCGCCAGCGGTCGAAGAAGTCGGACTGCTCCAGGCCGGGCCGACGACGGACGAACCGGACGATCTTGAACGGGCCGGTACCAGAACCGGCGAGCACGTGGAACCGCGCGATGAACAGGTGCTCGCCGACGAGGGTCTCGAACGTCTCGCGTTCATCGGCATGCGCGATCCGTCGGAACTCGGTGGCGTTACGGATCGCGGCCCTGAGCTCGGGCGAGAAGAATTCCGACGTCGCCACACCGTCGCGTGGCTGCGGGTGGGTGTCATGCAGCACCTCGCATTGCGCGTAGCGCCGGACCGAGGCGGTCTCCACCATGGCGCCGACGAGCGCCCAGTGCTGCCGCCAGCGCGGGATGAAGGCGGCGCGGTCGAGTGCGGGGTGGCGCCGAGCGATGTAGATGGCGCGCTCGGGAGCCACGATCTGGCCTCCCCACGGCGTCGTGGGGTTTGAATGGCGTTGCATAGGCCGGGACGCTATCACTGTCACAGCCGCCTTGACCACCGCCTCTTCGAGAGTTAGTGTGCGTATAACGCTATGGTGGTGTGCACTATTTGAACAAACTGCTTCGAAGTAGAAGCGCAGGAGCGCTAGTGTCGGGGCTGACACGGAGGACTCATGAGCGACACACTGCAGTCGTCGACCGACTCAGGCACGGTGGACGCCGCGCGAGCATTCAGGCACTGGCTGAGTGACTTCGCCGAGGCAATCACGAGCCGAGACGCTGCGGCGCTCGCCCCCCTGTTCACCGAGGACGCCACATGGCGCGACTTCATGGCGTTCCGCTGGGACTTCTCCAATCGGCTCGACCGCGAGCAGCTCGTTCCTCGTCTGCTCGAGCTCGCGGACGAGTGCAGCGCGACCGGATTTACACCAAGCGCCCAGCAAGGCCCGGTCGCCGATGCAACCGGCATCACTGCGTTCTTCGACTTCTTCACGACCGACCGCACCAATCGCGGGTACGTCCGACTCGTGCCGGAGGGTGACCGCCACGTCGTGTCGACCCTGCAGACGCAGGTCGTTTCGCTCACCGACTTTCCGGAGCGGACGCGTCACAACCGGCCGGACGGCAAAGTGTACGGCGTCGTCCCCGGGCGCACCCGGTGGTCAGTGGACCGCGCCAAGGCTGCCGCGTTCGAGGACCAAGATCCTGCCGTCGTCGTACTGGGCGCGGGACACAATGGGCTCGCGATCGCCGCCCGGCTCGGCGCGCTCGATGTGCCGACGCTCGTGATCGATCGGCAGGAGCGGGTGGGCGACCAGTGGCGGAAGCGATACGCGGCGCTCGCACTCCACAGCAGCGTCTTCGGTGACCACCTGCCGTACCTGCCGATGCCGGCAACCTGGACTGCTCACACCCCCAAGGACAAGTGGGCCGACTGGCTCGAGTCGTACGCGAAGCTCCTCGACCTCAACGTCTGGACGTCGACGGAGTTCGTCAGCGGCGAGTACGACGAGGATGCCAGCCAGTGGAACCTCCGCATCCGCCGCGCCGACGGGTCCATCCGCGAGATGCACCCTCGGCACTTCTTCGTCGCAGGCGGCATGTTCGCCGACCCGAAGATCCCGGACGTTCCGGGCGCGGATTCGTTCGAGGGTGAGATCGTGCATTCGGACGCATTCCAGGATGGCGCGGACTTCGAGGGCCGCCGCGTGCTCGTCGTGGGATCCGGTGTGAGCGGGCACGAGCTCGCCCACGACCTCTGGGAGCACGGCGCTGACGTCACGATCCTCCAGCGCAGCGCGACCTACGTGCTGAGCTACGACTCCTACCACAAGTTCTGGAACTCGCTCTTCGGCGAGGACATGGTCTACACGCCGGAGTTCGCCGACCAGATCCAGTACGCCGTCCCGAACAAGCGCACCGACCCGATCAACAAGGCCCTGGTCAAGGAGGCGGCCGCCTACGACAAGGAGCTTCTCGACTCGCTTGAGGCCCGCGGTTTCAAGCTCGAGTGGGGACCGGATGGCACGGGCATCCTCGGCGCGCACATGGCGGGTCGTGACGGCTACCAGATCGACATCGGGGCGTCGGGCCTGATCGCGGACGGGCGCATCGGCCTCAAGCAGGGTGTCGAGCTGCGCGAGATCCGCGGCAACACCGTTGAGTTCAGCGACGGCACCACGGCAGACTTCGACGCGATCCTGTTCGCAACCGGGTACCACCAGTTCTGGGGCCACATCAAGCCGATGCTGGGCAACGCCGCGGCCAAGGTCGACCGTGCCTACGGTCGCGCGGACGACGGTGAGTATGCGAACACCTGGCGGCGCTCGGCGCAGCCCGGCCTCTGGTTCGGCACTGGGTTCATCCGGATGGCACGCTTCTACTCGACGTTCAGCGCCCTGCTCATCAAGGCGATAGAAGAGGGACTCGAGCCGATCGATCCCGACGGTCCGGAGCAGACCGGCCAGCACCAGTGAGCGACCGCCCGGAGTCGGCGACCGGGAGCTCACCCGACGTCGTCGTCGTTGGCGCGGGGATGGGTGGCCTGTACGCGGTGATGCACCTGCGCCAACTCGGGTTCTCCGTCGTCGGACTGGAGGCCGCGCCTGAGGTGGGCGGGGTCTGGTATCACAACAACTACCCGGGGTCGAGGGTCGACCTCGAGAGCGATGTGTTCTGCTTCCACTTCGATGCCGAGCTCTACCGAGAATGGACCTGGAGCGAGCGCTACGCCGCTCAGCCCGAGGTGCTCTCCTACCTGCAGCACGTCGCGGATCGGTACGATCTCCGCCGGTCGATCCTCCTCGGAACGCGGGTGGAGTCCGTGCGCTGGATGCCGGAGCAGTCCCGCTGGGTCGTCGAGACCGATGTAGCCGGCACCTTCACCCCGCGCTTCGTCATCATGGCGACCGGCCAGCTGTCCCGGCCGCGCGACCCGGACTTCCCGGGGCTCGCCGACTTCGGCGGCCGTTGGTACCAGACCTCGCGGTGGCCGCATGAGCCGGTCGACCTCGCAGGCAAGCGTGTCGGGGTCATCGGCACCGGCTCCTCGGGCGTGCAGACCATCACCGCGGTCGCGGAGGTGGCCTCGCACCTCACCGTGTTCCAGCGCACGCCGCACTTCAGCATCCCGGCCCGCAACCGCAAGCCCGACGAGCACCGGCGACAGCGGATGCGGGCGCGCGCGCCCGAGCTGTACGGCGACCTGCTTCGCACCGCCGCCGCCACCTTCATGCCGCCCCCGGCGGGTCGCGCCGCCGACTTCGACGAGGAGGACCAGTACCAGCTCATGGAGCAACGCTGGGATTTCGGCAGCCAGTCGATGCTTGGGGTGTTCAGCGACCAGATGGTCGACTGGGACTCCGGCAACCTCGTCACGGAGTTCGTGAAGGGGAAGATTGCCGAGCAGGTCGACGACCCCGCGGTCCGAGCTTCGGTCGTGCCCGACTCGTATCCGCTCGGCACGAAGCGGCTCATTCTCGACACGGGCTACTACCAGGCCCTGAACCAGCCGAACGTGGATCTCATTGACTTGCGCACCGATCCGCTCGCGCGGATCACGTCGACCGGAATCGAGACCCTGGATCGACGGGTCGACCTCGACGTGATCATCTTCGCGACCGGGTTCGAGGCCTTCACCGGGGCGCTCAAGGAAGCCGGCATCGAGGGCCCGGACGGCCGGTCGCCGGTCGACCTGTGGGACCGTGGCCCGCTAACCCACCTCGGGCTCCAGACGCACGGCTTCCCCAACCTCTTCATCCTGTGCGGTCCCGGCAGTCCGTCCGTGCTGAACAATCTCTACATCGGCAACACTCAACAGATGGACTTCATCGGGGGGATGCTCACGCGGATGCGTGATCGCGGCGAGACCGCCGTGCAGCCGACCGCTGAGGCGCAGGCGTCGTGGACCGCGATCCTGGCTGCGTCGGCGGAGAGCCTCATTCGACGGCAGATCAACAACTACATGGTCAAGGTGACCGACGACGGCCAACGGGTGTACATCCCGTTCGGCGGCGGGTTGCCCGCCTACGCCGCGTACTGCGATCGCGAGACCGCCGAAGGTTACCCGGGCTTCACCTTCGCCTGACGGCCGACGAGTGCCGCTCGGACGCGTGGCATCACGTCCGTGGAGAACAGCGTGCCGTCCTCGGTGCCGTCGTCGTGGAACCCAGGACCGAAGACCACGAACCGCTCGAGGCCGAGTCGAGCGAGCTCCACGAGGCGGTCAACGCACTCGTCGGGCGTGCCGACGATGGCGAATCGTCGCACGAATTCGTCACCGACGGACTCGCCGCCGAGCTTGTCCTGCTCGAAGTCGCTGTGCTTGCTCATCTCGTAGCCTCGCAGGATCGCCGCGTACTCGGTCGCGTCGCCCGCGCGCAAAGGTCCGGCCGGCATGCCGCGGTCCAGCACTTGGAATCGCGCGAGTGGCAGCACCATCCGCGCGGCGGCGGCGAGCATGAGCTCAGGCTCGGGATGGACGACCACGACCACCTGCGCTCCGTACGACTGCTCTGCTGGCCCGCGCGCGGACTCCGCGGTCTCGAGTGCCCACGCGATCCGGTCCGGCTCGGCGCCGACGCTGAATGTGACCCGTTCGGCGACCCGTGCCGCAGCTCGGATCACACGAGGTCCGGTGACCGCGACCTCCAGAGGCACCTTGGGCAGGTTGGCGGGCAGCCAACCGAGGCGTGCCTCGCTCGGCCGGTCGCCAAGGGTCAGTGTGTCGGAGGAGCCGGTCCGCCCCACGAGCTCATCCGAGCCGAACGCGATCGCCTCGCCGGACAGCAATGCCTGCAGCTGGCAGAGCACGCGCTCGAACACCGGCAGCGGCGTTGGCGAGTATCCGAGGTACGCGAGCGCGGAGTCGCCACGTCCGATCCCGAGGATGGCGCGACCACCCGAGGTCGCCTGCAGCGTCGCTGCTGCCGCCGCGGTCACCACCGGATGCCGGGTCAGCGGATTCGTGGTGCCGGTGCCGAGGAGCAAATCGTCGGTCGCGGCCGCCCAGTGCGCCATGAGCACCCAGGGATCGCCGCCGAGGGACTGTGAATCCATGAACATCTGGCCGTCCCAACCAGCGGATTCGATCGCGCGCGCCACCGGTGCCGGAGTGAGGTCTCCCGGTCCGCCGGACCGCCAGAATTCGACCATCGTCACCACCTCGTGGTCAGATAATGCACGCTCAAACGCAGTATACGCACGAAAGGCTTGACATCGCTGCGAACCGGTCCATAGCCTGACGAGCACGGACGCCCGCGGCGCGCGACCGCACGAGGGAGTGATCGATGCACCAGGAGCGGACCCTTGATCCGGACGCGGCCCGGTTCCTGATGGATTTCGGCATCGCACTCGCATTTCCTCCGCATGGCCTTCCGACCGACTCCGAGCGTTCTGAGTACCTCGCCCGAGAGCGAGCGAGGCTCGCCGACATCCCAGGAACGACCCTGCTGGATGTCGCCGCCCGCGCCGTGCGAACCCAGGAGCACGAACTCGCCCCCGGCGTGACGGCACGGAGCTACCTGCCCGACGCTGCCGGTACGCAGCGCCCGATCCTCGTCTACCTCCATGGCGGAGGATTCGTGACCGGCAGTATCAACCTCAACGACACGGCCTGCCGCCTGCTTGCGGCGCGCGCCGATCTCGTGGTGATCAGCGTCGAGTACCGGCTCGCACCCGAGCATCCGTACCCGGCCGCACTGGACGACGCGATGGTCGCGCTGGCCTGGGCCTCGGATGTCGCCCCGGGCACGCTCGGCAGTGATCCATCCCGTATCGCGATCGGCGGTGGGAGTGCGGGGGCCGGGATCGCCGCAGCCGCTGCGCTGCGGGCGCGCGATACCGGCGGTCCGCCCCTCGCCCTGCAGGTGCTCATCTACCCGGTGCTCGACGCACGTATGGCCATGCCCTCGTACGACGCCGACGTCAACGGCCGCGACTACTTCGTCTCGGCGGAGCAGATGGCGTTCTATTGGGATCAGTACCGCGGATCAGCGAGCGACGCCGACCCGTACCTGTCGCCAGCTTCGGCCGCCGATCTCGGCGCGCTCCCGCCCGCCATCGTGATCACGGCCGAGTTCGACCTGCTGCGCGATGAGGGCATCGACTACCACGAGCGGCTGCTCGCGGCGGGCGTGCGCTCCGAACGCGTGCACTACGCCGGCCAGATCCACGGCTTCATGACCCTGCTCGAGTCCATCGGGGAGGCGGTGGTGGCGATCGACGACCTCGCGGTCCGTCTGCGGGCCGAGCTCGGAACCGTGCGCTGATGGCCATCGACGTCGAACAGCGCGTTGAGCCTGAATTCGTACCGCGGCTCGAGCAACTCGCCCACTGGGACACCACGAGCATCGAGACCATCCGCTCGACCTACCTCGCCGTCGCGGCACCGCCCACCCCACCTGACCCGCGCGTCGTGCGCACCGATGAGCGCATCCCCGGCATCGACGGGCGTCCTGATGTGGCGGTCCGGTGGTACCGTCCGGCGGGCATCGGTGGACCACTGCCGTGCCTCGTGTACTTCCACGGCGGCGCATACATCATGGGCGGTCTCACCGAGAACGACGATCGGCTCGATCGATTCGTGCTCGAGCTGGGGTGCGCCGTGGTCTCGGTCGACTGGCGGCTCGCCCCCGAACATCCCTACCCGGAGGGACTCGATGACGCGGACACGGTCTGGCGATCCATCCGGGACGACCCCGCGGCCTTCGGAGTCGACGGCGCACGCATGGCGATCGGGGGCGGCAGCGCCGGCGCCGGGCTCGCGGCCGCGGCGTGCTTGCGTCTGAGGGACGAAGGACGCGAGCTCCCCATCCTCCAGTTCCTCATCTACCCAATGCTCGACGATCGTGAGCAGTGGCCCTCGATCCGCGCCCTCGAAGATGGCCCCGGTCACTGGGGCCTGTGGCAACTCCGGGCGCAGCGCCTTGCGTGGTCCGCGTACCATCGCGGGATCGAGGGAGAGGTCCCGGCGACCGCCGCGCCCGGCCGGGCGACTGACCTGCGCGGTCTGCCGCCTGCGTTCATCGGCGTTGGCGACATCGATGCCTACGTCGACGAGAACGTGGACTATGCCCGACGGCTCGCGGACGCAGGCGTGCCGACCGAGCTGCATGTCTACCCTGGCGTCATCCACGGCGGGTTCCTCGCCCGGCCGACCACACCGCGCACGATCCAGTTCCTGGATGACGCGTACCGTGCCCTCCGTCTCGCCCTCGGCACGGGACTGACAACACTCGAGGATGAAGCCGGACCGTGACGCTGGACATCAGCGAGAGCGAGACCTACGACGTCGTTGTGCTCGGCAGCGGAGCCGCGGCGCTGACGGCAGCGTTCACAGCTGCGAACGAGGGTGCTTCCGTGGCGCTGTTCGAGAAGAACTCCCGTCTGGGCGGGACGAGTGCGTGGTCGGGAGGTCATGTCTGGGTTGCGGCCAACCCATACATGGCCGAGCACGGACTCGACGATGATGTGGAGCAGGGCTTCGAGTACCTGATGGCGATCGGCCGCGGACAGGTCGACGCCGACCTCATCCGGGCGGTCGCAGACGGCGGTCCGCGGATGCTGTCGTACCTCGAGCAGCACGGCGGTATTCCGTTCTACGCCGTGCCAGGGCTGCCCGACTACCACCCCGAGCTGCCCGGCGGGAAGACCGAGGGCGGTCGCACCGTGGGCACCCCGCTCTTCCCGTACGGCGAGCTCGGCGACTGGGGCGATCGAGTCGAGGTGACGCCGTACTACTCGCCCTGGATCGTCATGGATGAGACGCCGATCGGATCCGGACGGCCGAAGCCGCCCTCCGCCGAGGAGGTCGAACGGCGGAGGTCGAACGACGAGCGGGGATCCGGAGCGAGCCTGGTCGGCTATCTCCTGCGGGCGAGCCTCGCCGCTGGAGTGCATGCCGAGGTGTCGACGCCTGCGGTCGACCTCGTGGTCAAGGACGGTCGCGCGGTCGCTGTCGTCGTGGATGGCCCGAAAGGCCGCCGCACGATCCGTGCGCGTCACGGCATCATCTTCGGCACCGGCGGTTTCGAGTGGAACGACGAACTCGTGCGGACCTTCTTGCGCGGCTGGATCCGACAGCCGGCATCCATCCCAACCAACACCGGGGACGCCCTCGAGCTCTTCCTCAAGGTAGGCGTTCGGCTGCAGAACATGACCCAGGCGTGGTGGACCCCGATCACGGTCCTGCCGGAGGGCGTGAACAGCATGAACCTCGACATGATCAACAACGACCGCACCCGTCCGGGCAGCATCATGGTAAATCGTGAGGGCAAGCGGTTCGCGAACGAGGCGGCGAACTACAACGCGTTGGGCGGGGCGTTCCACCAGGAGGACCCAGCGGCGTACGCCTACTTGAACATCCCCGCGTGGATCATCCACGACCATGGCTACCTCGAGCGCTTCGGCTCGCGTGGCACGCCGTGGTCAGGCACACCGCCAGTGTGGCTCGTGAGAGCGCCGACCCTCGAGGCGCTCGCCGAGGATCTCGACATCCCCGCCGATGCCCTCGTCGCCACCGTCGCTCGATGGAACGCGGCGGTCGCGAACGGCCGCGACGGAGACTTCCACCGCGGGGACAGCGCGCATGACCGCTGGTGGGGTGACCCGTGGAACAAGGGCACGGTCGAGGCGACCCTCGGCCGGGTCGGCGATCATCCGCCCTTCTACGCGATGAAACTCGAGCCGGGTGTGCTCGGTACCAAGGGCGGGCCGAAGACCGACGTGCATGGTCGCGTGATCGCCCTCGACGGGACGGCCATCGAGGGGCTGTATGCAGTGGGCAACACGTCGTCGCCGCTCGGGCCGGGATATCCGGGGCCGGGCGGAACGCACGGACCGAACATGACGTTCGGCTGGATCGCCGGCCTGCACGCCGCTGGCGCGGCCGAATAGCGTCCCGCAAAACCACACGTTGTCGTCTGAGTCGATCCCGTGCATAATGGCACCACTGCAATAGAAGAATACCTGTGTGCACTATTCGCACACGGCCTCGAGTGAACAGCTTGTCAAAGGAGACAGAAATGATGAAACGCTCATACCTCGGTATCGCAGCACTCGGCGTGTCCGCGCTGCTGCTCGCATCCTGTGGGACCGACAGCGGTGGTGGCGGCACCGAGACCCCGGACGCTGGCGGCGGCGAGCCGATCAAGCTCGCGGTGGTCTACGGCCTCACGGGAGCCTTCGCCGGCACCGGCGAGGTCGCGATGACCGGCCTCAATGCGGCTATCGACCAGATCAACGCGGCCGGTGGCATCGACGGCCGGCCGATCGAGGTCAACATCATCGACAGCAAGAGCGACCCGACCTACGCGGTGTCGGCCCTGACCGAGGTGCTCGAGTCGGACAATCCGCCGGACGTGCTCGTGCCCGGTGGCAACAGCCCCGAGGTGCTCGCGCTGCTGCCGATGGCAACCGATGCCGGATTGTTCGGTGTCTCGGTCGCCACCAACCCGGCGACCAACGACCCGGACGCGTACCCGTACTACTACGGCATCTCGCCTGCCACGAAGGACCAGCTCGTCCCGGTCTTCGAGGCGTTCGAGGAGGAGGGCGTCGAGTCGCTCGGCCTGCTGCTCGGAGCCGATGCGATCGGCGACGGCTGGCTCTCCGCCATCACGCCCCTCGCCGAGGACGCGGGAATCGAGATCGTCGCGACCGAGCGTCCGGCATCTGACGCGCTGAATTTCGACGTCGAGTACCAGCGGCTCGTGTCCGCTGACCCGGATGCGATCTTCTCCGACTTCTCGGTGTTCGATGGCACTGCCCGCTCGCTGACCTCCCGCAACACGGTCGGCGCGACGGACATCCCGCTCTACGCCGCGACTGGAACCTCGACGGCGTACCCGGCGAACCTGGTCGATCCGTCGATCATCGAGAACTGCAGCATGGCCGTGTTCGACTTCACCGTCGCGAAGGACTCCCAGCCCGAGTACTTGAGCGCGCTGTACGAGCCGTTCGCAGGACAGGACACCGCGGGCATCTACGCTGCTGGACTCGGATGGGACCTCATCCAGATCCTGAAGACGGCGATCGAGGCCTCGGGCGGTGACCTCAGCGGCGAGGCGCTGGCGGCGGCGCTCGCTGACACCGAGATCGACCCCGACGTGATGGCGCTCTACTCGACCGGTACGCACTACTCGACGGACAACCACTTCCCGACGGTGCTCCCGGGCAGCATGACCATGATCCCCTGCGATTCCACGCAGCAGGACGGTCTCTGGGTCTCCGAGTAACCAGCACACCAGGTGGCTCCGGTCCGCGACGCGCGGATCGGAGCCACCCGGATCTCCGACCAGAAAGACGGATCCATGTCTTCGAGCGATCATGAGTCGATCGCGTCCGTGATGAGTCTCGGCGGCCGCCCTGCCGGCAGCCGCCGCGAGATCCGGATCATCGACACCACGCTGCGCGACGCGCACCAGAGCCTGTGGGCGACGCGCATGCGCACCGACCACATCGTGTCGATGGCCGCCGACTTCGACCAGGTCGGATTCGAGCAGGTCGACCTGGTCGCGCCGATCCAGTTCGACGTCGCCGTGCGGTACCTCAAGGAGGACCCGTGGGAGCGGGTGCGGCTTGCGCACCAGAACGCCCCGAACACGAAGTTCCGCGCGCTGATCCGGTCGAGGAACATCGCGGCATTCGACTTCCTCGCCGACGACGTGATCTTCGCGTGGGTCGACGCCTTGTACGCCAACGGATTCCGTGTCATCGGCTCGTTCGATGGGCTCAACGACATCGACAACATCGCACCCGGCCTGATGCGCGCCAAGGCGCTGGGAGCGTCGACGTTCGGCGCCGTCTCGTTCAGCGAGAGCCCCGTGCACACCGACGAGCTCTTTATCGCCAAGGCGAGGGAGCTCATCGAGAAAGCCGATGTCGACGCGATCATGCTCAAGGACGCGGGGGGGCTCCTGACCCCAGAGCGCATTCGCACCCTCGTGCCCGGGCTCAAGGAGGCGATCGGCGACCTTCCGCTCGAGATCCACAGCCACTGCCTGACCGCACTCGCGCCCCTCGTCTATCTCGAGGCGGTCGAGCACGGCGCAGACGTGCTGCACACGTCGATCGCCCCGATGGCGAACGGGGCCGCCCAACCGGCCACGCAGACCATCGTGCGCGACCTCCGAGCGCTCGGCTACGTCGTGAACGTGGACGACGAGCGGATCGACACCATCAGTCGCCAGCTCGTGACGATCGCCGAGACGGAGGGCAAGCCGGTCGGGCATCCCGTCGAGTACAGCGGGCTGCACTACATGCACCAGACGCCCGGTGGGATGCTGTCGAACTTCCACTCGCAACTTGCGACGGCCGGGCTCGCCGATCGCTTCGACGAGCTGCTGCTCGAAGTCGCTCGGGTGCGTTCGGAACTCGCGTACCCGATCATGATCACGCCGTTCGCCCAGTTCGTGGGCACTCAGGCAGTTATGAACGTGATCTCCGGCGAGCGGTACAGGGTGGTGCCGAACGAGATCAAGAAGTACGTGCTCGGCTACTACGGCGCGCTTCTTGCGCCGATCGAGCCCGGGTTGCGCGCGACGATCATCGCCAACGGCGCCTCCAACATCGAACTCGAGCCAGCGCCCATCGAACCGATGCTGCCCGACCTCCGTCGTCGCTACCCCGGCGAGGAGATCGAGTACCTGCTGCTGCGAGCGATGTTCGCCGGCACCCAGGTGGACGAGATGAAGCGCACTGTGGCTACCGGAGGGAACCCGGACGAGTTCCCCCAACCGATCTTGGCTCTCGTCAAGTCGTTGTACGCACAAAGCCGTGGCGGCACACAGTCGATCACCGCAGCCGACCTGCAGATCACCCTGAAGAGAAGAGAGAGTGACGATGCCGCTCAACCAGCCTGACATCCGCGAACTCCGGGCCATCGTCGACTGGGTCAACCTCACCGATGACGTGCGCGAACTGTCCATCAAGTACGGCGACGTCGAACTGTTCATCTCGCGTGACCGCCACTCGGCCGCTCCGGCCGCCTCGCCTGCGGCTCCCGCCGCTCCGGCCACGGTCTCCGCTCCGGTCGCTGCGGCACCACCATCTCCGGCGACCGCGGCTCCTGCAACTCCGTCGGCGGGCGACCTCGGCGCGAATGAGGTGCTGATCACCGCGCCCATGGTGGGGACCTTCTACTCGTCCCCCAAGCCGGGCGACCCGGCATTCGTGAACATCGGTGACACGGTCACCAGCTCCACGGTGCTCGGCATCGTCGAGGTCATGAAGCTCATGAACAACATCGAAGCGCGTGTGGACGGCACGGTCGCGCGCATCCTCGTGGAGAACGAGCAGTCCGTCGAATACGGACAGCCTCTGATGGTGATCGCACGCCATGGCTGAACGTCTGGGGAGCGTGCTCATCGCCAACCGCGGCGAGATCGCTCTTCGCGTGATTCGCGCATGCAAGGAACTCGGAATCCGGAGTGTGCTCGCATACTCCGAAGCCGACGCCGACTCGCTGCCGGTCAGGCTGGCCGACCGCGCCGTGTGCATCGGCCCCGCGCCGGCGAAGGCGAGCTACCGCGACCCGCGCGCGGTGATCAGTGCCGCGCTCGCGTTCAAGGTTGACGCCATCCATCCCGGCTACGGCTTCCTCTCCGAGAACGCGGACTTCGTCGCGATGTGCGAGGCGGAGGGTGTCGGCTTCGTCGGGCCGTCGTCAGAGATCATCCGGCGGATGGGCGACAAGATCGAGGCGAAGATCATCGCGCGTCGCGCCGGGGTCCCCACCGTGCCGGGCTCGATCGGGGCCATCGCCGAATACCCAGAGGCCCTTGCTGTCGCAAGCGAAGTCGGCTACCCGCTGCTCATCAAAGCCGCAGCCGGCGGTGGGGGTCGTGGGATGCGGGTGGTGCAGGAAGCCGGGACGCTCGAACGCGACCTCGCCGAGATCATGTCCGAGGCCGAAGTCGCGTTCGGTGACCCGTCGGTGTACATCGAGCGGTACCTGACCGACATCCGCCACATCGAGATCCAGGTCATCTCCGATGGCACCAATGTGATCCATGTCGGCGAGCGAGACTGCACAGCACAGCGCCGCAACCAGAAGCTCGTCGAGGAGGGCCCGTCGCCCGTGCTTGACGACGGGCTGCGCCAGGGCTTGTTCGACGCAGCGGTCGCCCTGTGCCGGGAGGTGGGCTACACCAACGCCGGCACTGTGGAGTTCGTCTTCGACAACGTCGAGCGCACGTTCTACTTCATCGAGATGAATACGCGGATACAGGTCGAGCACCCGGTGTCCGAGATGATCTCCGGCATCGACCTCGTGAAGCTGCAGCTCGAGATCGCGGGCGGCGCCCCGCTGCGGCTCACCCAGCGGGACGTCGAAGTCCGAGGTCACGCCATCGAATGCCGCATCAACGCGGAGGACCCAGAGCGCGAGTTCGCACCCAGCCCGGGCACGATCACGAGACTGCGGGTGCCTGGCGGCTTCGGCATCCGAATGGACACTCACATCGAAGCGGGCTACACGATCCCCCCGTTCTACGACTCGATGGTCGGCAAGCTCATCTGCTGGGGCCGTGACCGCGAGGAGGCGATCGAGCGGACCCTCCGTGCGCTCGACGAGCTCGTGATCGAGGGCATCTCGACCACGGCCGAGCTCCACAAGCGGATTCTTCGCAGCCCTGAGTTCCGCGGCGGCGACTTCAACACGGCCTTCGTCGCCGAACTGCTCGCCGGTCGCACGAACCAGATCACCGAACCACCGAAGGAGTCCTGATGTCCCTGACCACCGCTGTGCGTCGCCCCGTGCTCGCCGAGCTGATCACTCGCCCATCCGATCGCGTCCGGGCGCTGGCGATCGACGCCGCGCTCGTGATCGCGGGGGTCGTGGTCGTGGCCCTCATGGCCAAGGTCTCGTTCTTCATCGGCCCCGTGCCGATCACCGGGCAGACGCTCGGCGTGATCGTGGTCGGCGCCGCGCTCGGCTCCCGCCGTGGCGCGATCTCCCTCACGACCTACCTGCTCGTGGGGCTCGCGGGCCTGCCGGTCTTCGCCGGCCCGGTCGGCGGCCTCGCGTACGTGCTCGCGCCGTCGTTCGGCTTCGTGCTCGGCTTCATCCCGGCCGCGTTCCTCGCGGGGTGGTTCGCGGAGCGAGCATGGGACCGCAATCCCGCGCTCGCCTTCGTGGGATTCGTACTGGCCTCGATCGTTCCGTTCGTCGTCGGCGTGCCGTACCTTGCGTTGATCCTTGCGACCGTGCTCGGGCAGGAGGTCACGTTCGCCGGGGTGCTGGCCAGCGGCGTGCTGCCGTTCATCGTGCCCGGACTGATCAAGGCGGGGGCGGCCGCGCTGCTCATCCCGGCGGCCTGGGCACTGGTTCGGATGGCGGACCGTGCCAAGAAGGAATAGCCGGACTCCCTGGGACGACCGATGAGCCGAGACAAGAGGGTTGCCGACGTCGCCGAGGCGATGGACGGAGTGCAGGATGGCGCGACCGTGCTGATCGGCGGATTCGGCCTCGCCGGGCAGCCGATCGCCCTCATCGAAGGGCTGCTTGCGCAGGGCGCGAGCGACCTCACGATCGTCAGCAACAACGCCGGCAACGGCGACACCGGGATCGCCGCGCTGCTCGCGGCAGGACGAGTGCGGAAGGTCGTGTGCAGCTTCCCGCGCCAGGTCGACTCGTACGTGTTCGACGGGCTCTACCGTGCGGGCGAGATCGAGCTCGAGGTCGTGCCGCAGGGCAATCTCGCTGAGCGGATCCGCGCGGGCGGCGCGGGCATAGGCGGTTTCTTCACACCGACCGGGTACGGCACCCAACTCGCCGCTGGCAAGGAGACTCGCGAGATCGACGGTCGGATGTTCGTGCTCGAGTCGCCGATCCGGGGTGACGTCGCGCTCGTCGGGGCGTACCGCGGCGATCCGGTCGGCAACCTCGTCTATCGCCGGACGAGCCGCAATTTCAATCCCGTGATGGCGACAGCGGCGACCGTGACCGTCGCCGCAGTCGATCGCATCGTCGAGATCGGCGCGCTCGACCCGGAAGCTGTGGTGACTCCCGGCATCTTCGTCGACCGTGTGGTGGCCGTCGGCGACCGGCCGTGGGCAGAACGCGCCGGGACGGCAGCATGAGCCTCGACCGGCAGCAGCTCGCGGCGCGCATCGCCCGAGACATCCCGTATGGCGCCTACGTCAACCTCGGTATCGGTGCGCCCACGAGCATCGCTGATCATCTCGGGCCGGAGCGGGACGTCACACTGCACACCGAGAACGGACTCCTCGGGATGGGACCTGCACCGGCCGCGGGCGCTGAGGACCCGGACCTGATCAACGCCGGAAAGCTGCCCGTCACGGCGCTCCCCGGCGCCGCGTACTTCCACCACGCCGACTCGTTCGCCATGATGCGCGGGGGCCATCTCGACGTCTGCGTCCTCGGCGCGTTCCAGGTCTCCACTAGCGGCGACCTCGCCAACTGGCACACCGGCACCCGGGATGCGATCCCCGCGGTGGGTGGCGCGATGGACCTGGCGATCGGCGCCAAGGAGGTCTGGGTCATGATGGACCTGCTCGCCAAGGACGGTGCGAGCAAGTTGGTCGAGCACTGCACCTACCCGCTGACGGCAGTCGGATGCGTGAGCCGCGTCTACACCGACCGCGCCGTGTTCGCTGTCGGGCCCGATGGAGCTCGCGTGCTGGATGGGTTCGGTGCTGAGCTGAACGCGTTGCGTGCACTGACCGCACTCGAGCTCGAGGCGGCGTGATGGGCGCGAGTTTCGTGTACGACGCGGTGCGCACACCGTTTGGGCGGTATGGGAAGGCGCTCGCGGGGGTGCGCCCGGACGATCTCGCGGCAGGGACGATCCGGGCACTCGTCGACCGTCATCCGCAGCTCGATCCCGCAACGATCGACGAGGTGATCCTTGGCGACGCGAACCAGGCCGGCGAGGACAACCGGGACGTTGCCAGGATGGCCGCCCTGCTCGCCGGACTGCCCGACTCGGTCACCGGAACCACGGTCAACCGCCTCTGCGGGTCCGGGCTGGATGCGGTCATGCAGGCGAGTCGGATGATCGAGACCGGGGATGCGACGCTCGTGATCGCCGGGGGCGTCGAGTCCATGAGCCGGGCTCCGTGGGTGCTGCCGAAGCCCGATCGCGCGTTCCCGTCGGGGAACGAGACCCTTGTGTCGTCCACGCTCGGATGGCGCCTCGTGAACCCGCGGCATCCACCAGCGATCGTCGTGCCGATGGGAGAGACGGCCGAGATGCTCGCCGACGAGTACGGCATCTCGCGCGACGAGCAGGACGCCTTCGCGGTCCGCAGCCACCGCGCTGCGGCGGCCGCCTGGGACGGTGGCGTATTCGACCACGAGATCGTGGCGGTCCCCGGCGTCGAACTCGCCCGCGACGAGAGCGTCAGATCCGATTCATCACCGGAGGCGCTTGCCGGGCTGAAGCCAGCCTTCCGTGAGGGTGGGACGGTCACGGCGGGCAATTCATCCCCATTGAATGACGGTTCGTCCGCCGTGCTGCTCGGCGGCGATTGGGCGATGTCCGACGCTGAGCCGATGGCGCGGATCGCCGGTCGGGCGAGCATGGGGATCGATCCGAACCATTTCGGCATCGCCCCGGTCGAAGCGGCGAATCGCGCGCTCGCCCGGGCTGGTCGCACCTGGACCGACGTCGACCTCGTTGAGCTCAACGAGGCGTTCGCCGCCCAGTCGCTCGCGTGCCTCCGGCTCTGGCCAGAGCTGGATCCGAACAAGGTCAACGTGCACGGCGGTGCGATCGCGATCGGCCACCCGCTCGGGGCGTCGGGTGGTCGGATCCTCGGTCGAGCGGCGCATGCCCTCGTGCAACGCGGGGGCGGGATCGCTGTCGTGGCTATCTGCATCGGGGTCGGACAGGGCCTCGCGGTGGTGCTCGAGCGATGATCGTGGCCACCTGCGCGCCGAGGTTGGTTGACACAACACAGCACTCCCTCGTAGCCTCGGAGCAGTTAACGAATAGGACGTAGCAAATAGTGCACGGGATGACGATGTCCACTGATGCCGATCGCGGCGCCAACGACCACGACGCGGACGTCGTGGTCATTGGCGCGGGTCCGGCCGGACTCATGACCGCGAATCTGCTCGGCGGCTACGGCATCAGCGTGATCGTGGTCGAGGCCGGGGCCTCCCTGATCGACTTCCCGCGTGGAGTGGGAATGGACGACGAGACGATGCGCACGTTCCAGACCGTCGGCCTCGTCGATGCCGTACTGCCGCACACCGTGCCCGACCAGCTGTTGGTCTTCATCGACCGCAAGGGTCGCGATCTTGCCCGGATCGCGCCACCGACTGGCGAGTTCGGGTGGCCGCGCCGCAACGGATTCGTGCAGCCCCTCGCCGACCGCGTCCTCCTCGACGGACTTGCTCATCACTCGCGCGTCGAGCTGCAGTGGTCGTCGACGGTCACTGGCGTCCAGCAGGACCCCCATGGCGTCACCCTGCAGGTCGAGTCGGTCGATGGACCGCGTACTCTTCGCGCGCGGTACGTGGTCGGCGCCGACGGCGGCAGCAGCCAGACTCGCAAGTCGCTTGGCCTGCCGTTCGAGGGCACCACTTCGACCTCGCGCTGGCTCGTCATCGATCTCCGCAATGACCCGCTGGGGCAGCCAGGGGCGTACGTCGGTGCGGACCCGCGGCGGCCCTACGCATCCATCAGCATCCCCCACAGCATTCGCCGGTTCGAGTTCATGCTCCGCCCGAGCGAGACCGAGGCGGATGCCGAGAGCGACGAGTTCATCGCCGAGCTGCTCGAGCCGTTCCTGCCGGGTGGCACCGCGGTCGACATCATCCGCCGCCGGGTCTACACCCATCACTCGCGGATGGCCGCCAACTTCCGATCCGGCCGCGTGTTCCTCGTCGGCGATGCCGCGCACGTCATGGCGGTGTGGCAGGGCCAGGGTTACAACAGCGGCATCCGAGACGCCTTCAACCTCTCGTGGAAACTCGCCATGGTGCTGCAGGGCCGTGCGGGCGACATCCTGCTCGACACGTACGATCTCGAGCGACGCGAGCACGTGCGTGCGATGATCCAGCTCAGCCGCTGGGTCGGCCAGGTCATCTCGATCCGCAATCGCGTCGGAGCGACCGCTCGCGACCTGTTCTTCCGGGGGATCTCGCTGATTCCGAAGGCGAAGTCGTACATCGTGCAAATGCGCTTCAAGCCCATGCCGCTCATGTCTCGTGGCGCGTTGACCCACGTCGGCACACGTTCTCGTCCGACGCCGGTCGGCCGGCTGTTCCCGCAGCCCATGGTCAGAACCGTGGATGCTGCGGCCACACGTCTCGACGATGCGCTCGGCGACTGGTTCGCCCTCGTTGCATGGAACAACGATCCTCGTTCGATCCTGGATGACGACGCGCAGGAGCGCGCCGCCGCCGCAGGCATCCGACTCGTGAGTGCCCGTCCGGCTGGCCAGCTCGACTGGGCCGTAGCTGAGGCAGGCGACGACGTGCTCGTGGTCGGCGATCTGGACGGTTCGCTCAAGCGCTGGTTCGATGTGCGCGGCGACTCCGTCGTCCTGCTGCGACCCGACCGCATCGTCGGCGGCGCCTGCCCGGCGTTCGCGGCGTCAGAGCTGGTCCGCGCGTTCACCGGGACGGTGGGCGCGCCAATCCCGGCTGCGCCGGTCGCCGTCGTCCCGGTGAAGAGTTCGAGCAAGACCCCGAAGGAGGCGCGATGACGCTCTGGACCGAACTGCAGGGACTCGACTACTCCATTCGGCACGTGCAGGTGGGGGAGTGGTCGACGCGCGTGCTCGAGACGGGATCGGGCGACCCGATCATCATCATGCACGGCACCGGCGGGCACCTCGAGGCGTTCACGAAGAACCTGCGGGCGCTCGGCGAGCGGTACCGGGTCATCCTGTATGACTACCCCGGCCATGGGTGGACCACCACAGCGACCCGAGATCTCGAGATCGCAGACTACGAGTCGCACTTGCTGGCCCTGATGGAGGCGCTCGGCGTGGATCGAGCGCACCTCAGCGGGGAGTCCCTCGGCGGTTGGGTCGCGGCGAAGTTCGCCGCGGCGCATCCAGAGCGGGTTCGCAGCCTCATCCTGAACACGCCGGGCGGAACCATGGCGACACCCGGGGTGATGGAGCGTATCCGGTCGCTGAGCCAGGCTGCGGCGGACGACCCGAGCGAGGAGCGGATCCGCACTCGCCTCGAGTGGCTCATGGCTGATCCGACGTCGGTGACCGACGAGCTCGTCGCCGTGCGTCGCGCGGTCTACGGTCGCGAGGGTTTCGCGGAGTCGATGCGGCACATCCTGTGCCTTCAGGACGAGGATGTGCGACGGCGCAACCTCATCGCGGATGACGAGCTCGCGGCGATCGTGGCGCCGACCCTCGTGATCTGGACGAGCGATGATCCGTCGGGCCCCGCCAAGGCTGGACTCGACATGGCCGAGCGGATCCCGGATGGCCGGTTCCAATTGATCGAGCGGGCGGGCCACTGGCCGCAGTGGGAGCAGCAGGAGCAGTTCGACCGGATCGCGCTGGACTTCCTGGGGAGCGTCCGATGAGCGCCGCAACCGAGGCGGCCGCGCGGCTCGTGCATGCCACGCGCAGCGGGGTGCCGTGCGGTCCGCTGACCGACCTGCTCGGCTCGACGGACATCGAGCTCGCCTACGAGACCCAGTCGATCGTGACGCGCAACCGAATGGCTGCGGGCGCCAGGGTGATCGGCCGCAAGATCGGGCTGACCTCGGCAGCGATCCAGCAGCAAGTGGGCGTCGACCAGCCCGACTTCGGTGTGCTGTTCGACGACATGCGCTTCGGCGACGACGAGGTCATCCCCCATCGTCGGCTGCTGCAACCCAAGGCCGAAGCCGAGGTCGCGTTCCTGCTCGGCGCCGACCTCACCGACCCGGAAGCGGATGTGCGCGCTGCCGTCTCGCTCGCCTACCCGGCGATCGAGGTGGTCGACAGCCGGATCGCCGACTGGCGGATCGGCATCACCGACACTGTGGCCGACAACGCGTCCTCCGGGGTGTTCGTGATCGGTGGGCACGGTTCGACCCTTGACGAGGTCGAGCCGGCCGACGTCGTGATGACGATGCAGAGGAACGGCGAGCTGGTCTCCAGCGGCGACGGGCGAGCGTGCCTCGGCGATCCGCTGAACGCCCTCGCCTGGCTGGCGCGCACCGCCATCCGGTTCAGTGACCCGCTGCGGGCGGGCGACATCGTGCTCTCCGGTGCACTCGGCCCGATGATCGCGGTCGAGCCGGGCGATGTGTTCACGGCGGTGATCGACCCGCTCGGGCAGGTCACTGCGCGCTTCGACGGAAGGGAATCATGACCGACACCGCAGGGCAGACCGGGGTTGCGATCGTGGGCTCCGGAAATATCGGCACCGACTTGCTCATCAAGATCAAGCGCGAGTCACCGCACCTCAAGGTCGTGGCGATGGTCGGAATCGATCCCGCGTCGGACGGGCTCGCCCGCGCGAAGCGAATGGGCGTCGCAACGACATCCGACGGGGTGACCGGACTCATCGCCCTGCCCGAGTTCGCCGACGTCGACATCGTGCTGGATGCGACGAGCGCCGGGGCCCACATCGCCAACGCCAAGGCGCTGGAGCCCTACGGCAAGCGCCTGGTGGACCTCACTCCGGCCGCGCTCGGACCGTTCGTCATCCCCGCGGTCAATCTCGACGAGCACCTCGACGCTCCGGACATCAACATGGTGACCTGCGGTGGCCAGGCCACCATCCCGATCGTGGCTGCGGTGTCGCGTGTGACACCCGTGCCCTACGCGGAGATCGTGGCCTCGGTTGCATCCAAGTCTGCCGGCCCGGGAACCCGGGCCAACATCGACGAGTTCACCGAGACCACGGCGCACGCGATCGAGTCGGTGGGCGGGGCGCAGCGCGGGAAGGCGATCATCATCCTGAACCCCGCTGAGCCGCCGCTCATCATGCGCGACACGATCTACTGCCTCATCGGCGACGCCGACCACGACGCAGTGCGGGATTCGATCGAGCGGATGATCGCGGACGTCGCGACGTACGTGCCGGGGTACCGCCTCGTGCAGGAGGTGCAGTTCGCCGCCATCGATCCGGCGACGCTCGCGACGATCCTCCCGGCAGGGGCGGCGCCCGTCACGACGAAGGTGACGGTCTTCCTCGAGGTCGAGGGTGCGGCCCACTACCTCCCGGCGTACGCCGGCAACCTCGATATCATGACCTCCGCAGCGATGCGGGTCGCCGAACAGGTCGCGCTGCGCACGAAGGCGGTGGCCTGATGACCGCGCCGACGAAGGTCTACGTGCAGGACGTGACGCTGCGGGACGGCATGCACGCACTCCGTCACCAGATCACGCCGGCGAAGGTCGGCGAGATCGTCGCCGCGCTGGATGCCGCTGGGGTGCCCGCAATCGAGGTCACGCACGGTGACGGGCTCGCGGGCTCGAGCCTCAACTACGGACCGGGCAGCAACACCGACTGGGAGTGGATCGAGGCCGCGGTCGCGAACGCACCCAACGCGATCATCACCACATTGCTCCTGCCGGGCGTGGGCACTGTGGTCGATCTTCGCCGCGCGTTCGATCTCGGCGTGCGATCCGTGCGAGTCGCGACGCACTGCACCGAGGCCGACGTGGCGGCGCAGCACATCGCCGCGGCCCGCGACCTCGGTATGGATGTGTCGGCCTTCCTCATGATGAGCCACATGCTCGAGCCGGCCGAGCTCGCCGCACAGGCCAAGCTCATGGAGTCGTACGGCGCGGTGTGCGTGTACATCACCGACTCGAGCGGGCGCCTGACCATCGACGGGGTGCGGGCGCGGGTGCGTGCGTATCGCGACGTGCTCGACGCCGACACCCAGGTCGGTATCCATGCCCACGAGAACCTGTCGCTCGCGGTCGCCAACTCGGTGGCCGCGGTCGAGGAGGGCGCCTACCGCGTGGATGCCTCGCTCGCCGGCCAGGGCGCGGCGGCGGGTAACACGCCCATCGAGGCGTTCGTGGCGGTGGCCGACCTGCTCGGCTGGGAGACCGGCTGCGACCTGTTCCCGCTCGCCGACGCGGCCGACGACCTGGTCCGTCCGCTGCAGGACCGCCCGGTTCGGGTCGACCGCGAAACCCTCACGATCGGCTACGCGGGCGTCTACGGGAGCTTCCTGCGGCACGCCGAGCTCGCCGCGAAGACCTACGGGGTCGATGCGCGCGAACTGCTGATCGAAGCCGGCCGCCGGAAGCTCATCGGCGGCCAGGAGGACATGCTCACCGACATCGCGCTCACCCTGAGCGCCCAGGCGAACTGACAAGAAAGCCCACCATGGCATCCAATGACTACGACCCCGGCCCGCGGGTCGCGCACGCGGGCAGTATCGACCTCGGCACACCGGACCTCGAGCGGTCGATCGGGTTCTTCGGCGACCTGCTCGGCATGGAGGTCGTCGAACGCCGTGACGGCGTCGCATACCTGCGCGGGTACCAGGAGCTCATCCACCACTCGCTCGTGCTGACCCAACAGGACGAGGCGAGGGTCAACTCGTACAGCTTCCGCACGCAGCGACCCCAGGATGTCGAGCTGTTCAAGGAGCAGCTGGAGCGGGACGAGATCGAGGTGCTCGAGATCCCGTCCGGTCACGAGGCCGGGCGCGGCACCGCCATCCGATTCCTGACGCCGTTCAGCGAGCATCCTTTCGAGTTCTACTACGACATCGAGAAGCCCCTGGCCCCGGAGGAGCTGCGGTCGCGACTGCCCACGAGCAGTTCGAAGCGCCGCGGGCTCGGAGTACGGCGGCTCGATCACTTCAACATCCAGACCAGTCCCGGCACCATGAACCGGGCCGAGGCGTGGCTGCAGGAGTGGATGGGCCTCAAGCGCCGCGAATTCATCATGATGCCCGACCACCCCACGACGCTCATGGCGTCGTGGATGTCGGTCACCAACCAGATGCACGACGTCGCGCTCGGGGTGAACCGCGAAGAACAGACTTCGCAGTTGCATCACGTGGCGTTCAACCTCGAGAACTATCACGATGTGCTCACCGCGGCGGACCAGATCCGCGACCTCGAAATCTCGTACGGTGTCGGTCCCGGCAAGCACGGCGTTGGGCAGGCGATGTACCTCTACATTTTCGACCCTGGATCCGACCACCGCGTCGAGTTCTACTCGGGTGGGTACTTCGTCTTCGATCCGGACTGGGAGCCGGTCGAGTGGAAGGGTCCGGACATACCGCATGGGATGACCTGGTACGGCGAAGCGATCGATGTCACGCCCGGTAGCCGCGGCCGAAAGACGACACCGTCGTCGGGTTTGCGAGACTGACCCGCCACGCAGATCGGCGGCCCTACCGACCGTGTCTGGTCAGCGTCTCGCCGACGGACTGCTACGGGCCCTTCCGACACCCTCAGGCCGTCGATGCCTGTTGATTCTGATGGCTAGGCGCCGGCTCCATGTGGTGATGTTCGTTCGAGCGCCTCGACAACCTGCTGGGTCGACATGACTCGACCCAGCGCCGGAATCACCCTGGTCAACGAGCGCTCGTGTCCGACCGGGTCGGGGTCTGACACGGCGTCTGCGACAACGATCACGTCGAAGCCGAGGTCTGATGCCGCACGTGCCGTCGATTCGACACCGAAGGTCGTCGCCAACCCGATGATCACCACTTCACGGATCCCGGCGTCACTGAGGCTCGTCGACAGATCCGTCCCGGCGAACGCGCTCCACCCCGCGCGCGTCAGGACAACCTCGTCTGATGTGGATTCAAGTCGAGGATCGAACGCGGCGAAACCGTCCGGCCAAACTCGACCGCCCGGACCGTACTCGGTGGTCCCTGCCGCGGTCCCCGTGGAGAGGACGAACCAGATCGGCCGCGAGCGCGCGCGAAAGGCGTCTGCGATACGTCCTGAGCGATCGAGGAGATCGTCCGCTCCGACTGATCTCGCGTTCGGGAGCGTTCCCGCTTGGATGTCGACGACGACCAGCGCTGGAGCATCGAGTGAGTGCACGGGCATCCAACCATCATCTCCCGCGTCGACGAAGAGTGCCCGAGATAGACTCGCCGACCATGGACATGCTCGGAGGTTCCCAGATCGCGGCGGCCGACCTCACCGACTGGCGGAAGTTGGCTCAAGGACTCCACGCGAGGTATCTCGTGGACGGTTTCGGCGCCGGCGCCCGATTTGTCGGCGCGATCGGAGAGGCGGGTGATGACCTTGGTCACCACCCGCGCGTCTCGATCGGTCAGGGATACGTCGATCTCAAGCTGGTCAGCGATGACGCCATCTATCGCGACGACAAGGGTGTCGAGCATGTCGTCGAGTGGGTGACTCAACTGGACATCGACCTCGCCCGGCGAATCACGGACATCGCCGCCGAACTCGGGCTGGCCGCCGATCCCGCTTCTGTCAGTCACATCGAGCTCGGCCTCGACACATCCAATTCCGCGACCATCGCACCAGTGTGGGCCGCGCTGCTCACCGGGAATGCCGAGTCGCAGGGTCGTGGCTCACCCAGCGACGAAGTGCGGGACGACTCGGGGCGAGTACCGAACCTGTGGTTCGGCGACGCCGACAGTCCGGACACGGCACGTCAGCGCTTCCACGTCGAGGTGTATGTGGCACCCGAGGTGGCTGAGCAACGGATCGCCGCCGCCCTTGCTGTGGGCGGCACGGTGGTCGACGACACGAACACACCCTCGCTCACGGTGATCGCCGATCAGGATGGCAACACGGGAGTGGTCTGCGTCGATGCGTCCGCTGTGAAGAAGGACTGACCACACCGTCACCTCGATTCCGCCCGCCGCCGCGCCCGCACCACACTGATCACGATGATCACCGCCGTGATCACCACCACCCCGACCAGCACGAGGTCGATGTACCTCGACACGAAGTCCCTGACGCCAGGGATGTGCCCGAGGAAGTACCCGGCGAGGATCAGGATCGTCGGCCACACGACGCCCCCGATGACGTTGAATCCGAGGAAGGTGCGGTAGCGCATCCTCGCCGTTCCGGCAGCGACCGGCGCGACTGTCCTGACCACCGGGATGAACCGTGCGAGCGTCACCGTGGCCGGTCCGTACCGGCGGAAGAACCCCTCGGTGCGCTCCAGCGTCGCCCTGCTGATCAGCCCGGCCTCGCGCCGCTGGAAGATCGCCGGGCCTGCCCGGCTGCCGAGCAGGTAGCCGAGTTGGTCGCCCGCGACGGCCGCGAGCGCCACCGCGGGAAGCACGAGCCCGATCGGCACCTGGATGACGCCGGTGAACGTGAGCAACCCGGTGAAGAACAGCAGGGTGTCGCCGGGAAGCACGACCCCGAAGAGCAGCCCCGTCTCCGCGAAGATGATCGCGCACACGACGAGGAGGGCCCAGCCGCCGCTGCCCTCGATGAGGCCCTGCGGATCGAGGAGTCCGGTGTGGGCGATCACCGGCCACGCCCGACGATCCCCGCGAGCAGCGCGTGCAGCAGCGGCAGTACCGCCACCGCCATCAGCACGGTGCCGAGCACCACATCCTGCGAGCGCAGCAGGATGCCGCCGATGAGCAGTGCCGCGAACAGCACCGCCGACACGACCCGACGGCCGGTGCGCTCGAGCCGCGCGATGCGCCGCTCGAGCTTGGGGTTCTCGGCGGTGAGGCGTCCCTCCTCCACGCGGGTGGCGAGTTCGTCCACCCGCTGGGGGAGTCGCGCGAGGGTGCTCGCGGCGGAGAGTGCGCGCTTCGCGACATCCTGCAGCAGGTTGCCGCCCTCGGCCTGGATGAGTTTGGCCGAGTAGGGCTCGACGGCGTCCCAGATGTTGAACGCAGGGTCGAGCGAGCTGCACATGCCCGACGTGAGCGACATCGAGCGGATGATGAGCAGGAAGTTCTCCGGGAACTGGAACGGCAGCGAGCGCACGACGTCGCCGAACTCCACCGCGAACGCCTCGAACTCCTTCGGGTCGACGTTCTGCAGTTCGGCGAAGCCCATGCCGCCGAAGCGCGCGAACAGCTTGGTCATCGCCCGTTCGAGCTCGGCGGTGTCCGCGCTCGGCAGCAGCACTCCGACGTTGCGGATGCCGTCCACCATGCCTCGGCCGTCGCGCGCCGCCGCGGCGATCAGCAGCCGGCGCAGCCCCTGTCGCAGCGCGTCGGGCACCTCGCCCATCATGCCGAAGTCGATGAACGTGAACCGCCAGGAGCGGCCGGAGCTCGGGATCCAGCGGCGTGACGAAGATGTTGCCCGGGTGCGGGTCGGCGTGGAAGAACCCGTGCACGAACAGCTGGTCGAACATCACCGCGGCGAACTCGGTGGCGACTTCGGCCGGGTCGATGCCGGCGGCACGCAGTGCCTCGACGTCGTTGATCTTGATCGCCGTGACATCCTGCAGCGTGAGCACCCGCCGGGTGCTGCGCTCCCAGACGAGTTCGGGCACGGCCACCCGCGCGTCGCCGGCGAAGCTCTCCGCGAATCGTTCCGCACTGGATGCCTCGTGCAGGTAGTCGATCTCCTGCAGGCTGATCGCCGCGAACTCCTCGGTGAGCGCGGGCATGTCGACCCGGTCGGAGACCAGGCGCACCCGGCTGAGCCAGCGCGCGATCCGCCGCAGCGCGCTGAGGTCGACCTCGACGATCTGGTCGATGTCGGGACGCTGCACCTTCACGATCACGTCGAGCAGTCCGGTGTCCTCCGCGTCGCCCTCCGAGAGCCGGGCGCGGTGTGCCTGGCCCAGGGATGCCGCAGCCACGGGCACCTCGTCGAACCACGAGTACGCCCGCTCGAGCGGCATCCCCAGCTCGGCCTCGGCGCGCGCCCGGATCTGCGCGAACGGCACCACGGGCACCTGGTCCTGCAGCCCCTCGAGCTCCTTCGTGATCTCGGGCGGCAGCACGTCGAGCCGCGATGACATGAACTGGCCGACCTTGATCATGAGTCCGCCGAGGTCCACCGCGAGCACGTGGAACCGCTGGGCGAGGCGCCGCAGTCGGGCGGGGCGGGTGCGGGCGGCGAGCCGTGACATCCCGAACCTGGGCAGCACGAGTTCGTACCACCACGTCTGCACCAGGTAGCGGGCCGCGAACCGCATGATCCTGCGGTAGCGGGCGCGCATCCTCATGCGGTCAATTCTGCGCGAGGATCGCGTAGAGCTTGCGCCGCGCGTCATCGAGCACGGCCACCGCCTGCTCGCACCTGCTCCGGGGTGCCGGAGCGGCCCACCTGCGCGGCGGCCTGCGCGAGCTCGATCCCGGCCTTGGGCAGGGCGCTGTGGCGAGTGCCCTCCTTCGGCGACTGGGTCTCCCACGGCGCGGACTTGCCGGCGGCGGCGTCCGCGGCGGCCCGCCCCTCGGGAGCGAGCGAATAGGTCTTGCGACCGTTGGACTCCTCGGCCGTGATCAGCCCCTCGTCCGCGAGCAGCTGCAGCGTCGGGTACACCGAGCCGGGGCTCGGCTTCCACGCGCCGGCGCTGCGCTCCTCGATCTCGTGGATGATCTGGTAGCCGTGCATCGGCTGCTCGGCGAGCAGGGCGAGCACCGCAGCGCGCACGTCGCCGCGGCCCATGCGCGGGCCGGACTTGCGTTCGAACTGGCCGCGGAGCTGCTCCATCGCCTCCCAGACCTGGGCGCCGGGCCAGCCGTCCGGTCCGCCTCCGCGACGTGCGCCGAACTTCTCCCCCGTGAATGGATTGCTCATCATGACCTCCTCGAGCGCCGGTGCTCGAACGAGCTCAGCGATACTCAACGATATGTCGTTGAGGCTGGGAACGGAATGGGTGCGCAAGCGTTTGGTCAGGCGATCGAGCGTCATCCGCAACAATGGTCGGGTGCAGAGCGTGCCGAGATCGACGACCGGGCGGACGGGGGTCGGGTTCTCGGTTCCCGCGCCGCTCGTCCTCACGGCAACGGTCAGCGGCCGAACGACGGTGACGGGCTCGGGATGCGAGGGCTCCACCGTTGCACCGGGCGACGAACTCCGCTGGATCGTGCTGCCCGAGGGCACCGACGACGTCGCGACCCGATGGGATGCGACCGCCGTCGCGGTCGACCTCGAGTTCACGGACGGCACCCGCCTCAGCGGTCTGGCGGCCGTGGACCAGTACGGGGGCGCCATCACCCCAGAGGCGCAGGCCGCGGCCAAGCGGCTGTGGCCCGACCAGTGGAACCTCCGCCGCGTCGACCTCGCACCGGCGCTCGGACGGACCGTGGCGCGCGTGGTCGCGACGCTCGTCGCCGCCTCCGGGAGTCCGGCGCGCGCGTTCCTCGACTCGGTCGAGATCGGACAGCGCTCGCAGCGCAGCTCCCCGCTCGAGCACGTGCTCACCACGCGCGGCACGCACTCGACCCGAGCGTTCTCGCGCGGCAACAACGCTCCGCTCGGTCGCGCTGCCGCACGGCGGCGTGTTCGGGCTCCCGATGACCGACGCGAGCGCCGACGACTGGCCGTACTCGTACGCCGCCCATCATCGCGCCGACGACCGTCCAGCGCTCGAGGCGTTCGCGACCTCGCACATCGCGAGCCCGTGGATGCTCGACCACGGCGTGATGCAGGTCATGCCGGCCGCGTCGGCGACGCCCACCCTCGACCGTCGCGGACGTGCACTCGGGTTCGACCGGGCGACCGAGCAGGACGGTCCGCATCGGTATGCGGTGCTCCTCGATGGCGGGATCACGGCGGAGCTGACAGCGTCGGCGTTCGCGGTGGGGATGCGATTCGGGTTCGCCGGTCCCGGGGCATCCATCGTGCTCGACCACCTGGGGCGCGCACGCCTCACGCGATCCGAAGCCGTGAACGGCGGATGGCTCGTCGAGGCGACCCTGCTGGCCGAAGCACCGAAGCCCGCGTACTTCGTGCACCTGCACGCGTCGCACATCGCCTCCGGCCACGTGAGCCAGGACGACGACCGCCTCACCGGATACCTCGTCGCGGAGCCCGGACCGGTCACGGTCGACGTGGTGATCGGCCTCTCGACCGTCAGTGCCGAGCAGGCGGCGCTCAACGCTCGGCAGGCCGGCTCCTTCGACGAGCAGCTCGCGGCGGCGACCGAGCGCTGGGAGCAGGCGCTGGCCGTGCTCGAGGTCGATGGATGCAGCGACGACCAGCGCATCGCGCTCTTCTCGAGCCTCCACCGCGCCCTCCTCTACCCGAACCAGTACGCCGAACCCGGCGAGGACGGCACGCTCGCGTACGGCTCGCCGTATGACGGCGGCCGCGTCATCCACGGACCGCTCTCGTCGAACAACGGATTCTGGGACACCTACCGCACGGTGTGGCCGCTGCTCGCGCTGCTCGACCCCGAGGCGGCGGCCGAGCACGCGAACGGCTTCGTCGCGCACTTCACCGAGCACGGCTGGACCCCGCGCTGGAGCGCGCCCGCCGCCGAGGACTGCATGACGGGCACGACGTTCGACCTCGTCTTCGCGGATCTCGTTGCGCGTGGCGTGACCGGGCTCGACGAGGTCGAGGGGTACCGGGCCGCTCTGAAGAACGCGACCGTGCCGTCGCCGACGATCGAGGTCGGACGGAACGGGCTCGCCTCAGCGCGGTTCCGCGGCTGGACCTCGACGGACATCCACGAGGGCATGTCGTGGACGCTCGACAACGCGCTCAACGACGGCGCCCTGGCGACCCTCGCCGCCCGGATGGCCGAGCGAGCGACCTCACCAGCCGACGCGGACGATCGCGCGGCCGAGGCGGAGTACTTCGCCCGGCGGGCGCAGTGGTACCGCAACGTGTTCGATCGCGACCGCGGATTCTTCATCGGCCGGGATGCCGCGGGCCGCTGGCGCGAGCCGTTCGACCCGCTCGAGTGGGGCAACGACTACACCGAGACCCACGCCTGGGGCACGGCGTTCACCGTGCCGCACGACGGCGCCGGGCTCGCGGAGCTGCACGGCGGGGAAGCACGGCTCGGCCAGAAGCTCGACGAGCTGCTGCGGATCCCCGAGACGGTGGCGGCGACCCAGGTCGGGCACTACGGCCAGGTCATCCACGAGATGGTCGAGGCGCGCGACACCCGCATGGGACTGCTCGCGATCTCGAACCAGCCGGCGCACCACATCCCGTACATGTATCTCTTTGCGGGTCGGCACGACGACGCCCATGCCCTCGTGCGCGAGTGCCTCGACCGGCTGTTCGTCGGCTCCGACTTCGGCCAGGGCTACCCCGGCGACGAGGACAACGGCGAGATGAGCGCGTGGTACCTGTTCGGCACCATCGGCCTGTACCCGCTCGTCCCGGGCTCCGGCACGTTCGTGCTCACCCCGCCCGCGGTGCGCCGCACCGTGCTGCGTCCGCGCGGCCGTCCGCCGATCGAGATCGCGATCGCGTCCGGCGAGCCGGGATTCCGGTACATCGCGGGCGTGCGCGTGGACGGCGAACCGTGGGATTCGATCTCGATCGGCCACGACCTCCTCGCGCGAGGGTGCACGATCGAGTTCGACCTCGCCGAGCACCCGACCGGGTGGGCCGCCGACTCCCGTCCGCCGTCGGCACCGCAGATCCTCGGCTTCTCGAGTCCGCTGCAGGATGTCGCCGTCGCCGCCGGTTCCTCCGCGAGCATCCCCGGCCTCGAACCCCTCCTCGACGACCTCGGCGACCACGTCATCACCCTCCCGTCTGGCGCCTGGATCATCGCGCCACTCGCCCGACCCACTCCCGTGTCCCTGGTCGCGCTCACCCTCGACGCTCCCGCTCGGATCGACTTCCGGGTCGAGCTGCTCGACGCCGATGGGCGCACACTCGCCTCACACGACTACGCTGACCGCGAGTTCGAGTGGATGTCGCAGACCCGCGTCTTCCGCGCCCCCGGAGACGCCCACACCGTCGCCGAAGCCGTGCGCCTCACGATCATCGGCGCGCCGGCGAGCCTGCGCCAGATCGAAGTGTTCGCGTCCGAACCGGATGCCCGTCCTGCTCCAGACCACCCAGGAGACCCCCATGCACCTCAGCGATGAGATCACGATCGACCGCGCCACGCGCGCCCTCACCGAGCGCGTCCTGCCCGCCGTGCACGGCCCATCCGTCGCGCTCGCGATCACCAGATTCGAGTTGCCCGGCGAGCCGATCGCACCCGCCGAGGCGCTCGGCGCGGTCGCGGAGTTCTCGCCGTTCGAGGTCGGCGCGCTGTGGGGTCGCGCGTGGGGCACCACGTGGTTCCGCTTCGAAGGCACCATCCCGGCCGACTGGGCCGGCGCACGCGTCGAAGCACTCATCGACCTGGGCTTCGACCGCCGGATGACCGGGTTCCAGTGCGAGGGCCTCGCGTTCACCCCCGACGGCCGTGCGATCAAGTCGCTGAATCCCCAGAACCAGTGGCTGGGACTCGGGCAGGTCGCGGACTCGGACGGGCGGGTGGAGTTCTTCGTCGAGGCGGCATCCAACCCGGTCATCCTCGACTTCCCGGCGTTCCAGATCACCGCCGAGGGTGACCGTCTCACGTCATCGGACCGTGAGCTGTACCGCTTCGCCCGCGCCGACCTCACCCTCTTCAACGAGCCGGTGTTCGAGCTCGCGATGGACCTCGACGTGCTCATCGGCCTGCAGGCGCAGCTGCCGAAGGGTCCGCGGCGCTCGCGGATCCTGCAAGCGCTGGATGATGCGCTCGACCTGCTCGACGTGCAGGATGTCGTGACCACGGCGCAGGCCGCCCGCGACATCCTGCGCCCGATCCTGGACGCACCGGCGGAGCACTCGGCCCACCGGGTTCCGCGATCGGCCACGCGCACATCGACTCGGCGTGGCTGTGGCCGATCCGCGAGACGGTGCGCAAGACCTCGCGCACGGTGTCGTCGATCCTCGACCTGATCGATGCGAGCGAGGACTTCGTGTACGGCATGTCGAGCGCGCAGCAGTACGCGTGGGTGAAGGAGCGGCATCCCGACCTCTGGCAGCGCGTGAAGGACGCGGTCGCCGCGGGCCGCTTCGTACCGCTCGGCGGCATGTGGGTCGAGAGCGACACGGTGATGCCCTCGGGCGAATCGCTCGTGCGTCAGTTCCTCTACGGCCAGCGGTTCTTCGAGCAGGAGTTCGGATCGCGCGCTCGCGGGGTCTGGCTGCCGGACTCGTTCGGCTATTCGCCCGCGCTCCCGCAGCTCATGGAACTCGCCGGCTTCGAGTGGTTCTTCACGCAGAAGATGTCGTGGAACCAGACCAACGTGTTCCCGCACCACACGTTCCTGTGGCGCGGGATCGACGGCACCCCGATGCTCACGCACTTCACCGCCCATGGACACCTACAACGCACAGCTCAGCGGCGAGGAGCTCGCGAGGGCCTCGGGCAACTTCAAGGAGAACCGCATCGTCGGCGGGTCGATCGCACCGACCGGATTCGGCGACGGCGGCGGAGGCACGACGCGCGAGATGCTCGCGCGGGCGAGCCGCTCCGCCGACCTCGAGGGCAGCGCGCGCGTCGTGTGGGAGAACCCCGACGCGTACTACGACAGCCTGGCCGATGTGCGTGATCGCCTGCCGTCGTGGGAGGGCGAGCTCTACCTCGAGTTCCACCGCGGAACCCTCACCTCCCAGCACGCGATGAAGCAGGGCAACCGGCTCGTCGAGCACCTGCTCGTGCAGGCCGAGTTGTGGAGCGCGACCGCGGCACTGCGTGCGGGCGTCGCCTATCCGTACGACGAGCTCGACGCAGTTGTGGCACACGACCCTGCTGCACCAGTTCCACGACATCCTGCCCGGTACCTCGATCGCGTGGGTGCACCGGGAGGCGCGCGAGACCTACGGCCGCCTCGAGTCCGAGGCTCGCGCGCTGATCGAGCGGGCGCAGCGCGCGCTCGTGGGCGAAGGCGACGCATCGGTCGTGTTCAACGGCTCGCCGTTCGAGATCGACGGCGTGCCCGCGGGCGGCGCGGTGTCCCGGGCCGACGGCGAGACCGTGCGTCCGCCGGTGGAGCTCACGCCGATCGACGGGGGCTGGCGGCTGCGCAACGACCTCATCGAGGTCGAGGTGACCGCGGCGGGGCTCATCCGCTCGGCGATCGACCTGGCCTCGGGTCGTGACGCGATCTTCCCGGGGCGCGCCGCGAACGAGCTCCACCTGCACCAGGACTTCCCGAACAAGTGGGACGCGTGGGACATCGATCCGTTCTACCGCAACGCGGTGCGCACGATCACGGAGTCCGCGGCCAGCTCGGCCGACCTGGTCGACGGCGTGGCGGTCGTGAGCGTCGAGCGCCCCATCTCCGCCGCGTCGTCGGTGAACCAGCGCATCTCGCTGCGGCCCGGCAGCCGGGAGGTGGTCATCGAACAGACCACGCAGTGGCACGAGGACGAGAAGCTGCTCAAGATCGCGTTCCCGCTCGCCGTGCGCGCGGAGCACACGAGCGCCGAGACGCAGTTCGGCGTCGTGACCCGTCCGACGCACACCAACACGAGCTGGGATGACGCGCGCTTCGAGACCTCGATGCACCGCTTCGTCCACGCGGCCGAACCGGGATTCGCCGTCGCCGTCACGAACGACTCGTCCTACGGGTACGACGCGACGCGCATCCGCTCGCACGACGGGTGGGGCATCGAGCTGCGCCCGTCGGTGCTGCGCTCGCCGCAGTTCCCCGACCCTGGCACCGACCGCGGCACGCACCACCACCGCTTCGGGCTCGTCGTCGGCGCGAGCCTGGACGACGCCGCACGATACGGGGCGCACGCCAACTCGGCGCCCAACGTGCTCCGCGGCTCCGGAGCCGTCGAGCCGCTCGCCGTCGCCGTCGGCGCGGGCATCGCGGTGTCGAGCGTCAAGCTCGCGGCCGATCGCTCGGGTGATCTCGTCGTGCGGGTGCACGAGTACCTCGGTGCGCGAACGACCGGGGAGCTCCGGGTGTCGGGGGCGGCGTCCGCCCAGCGCGCGTCACTGCTCGAGGACCGGCTCGAGGCGCACGAGCGGGTGGATGCGGCGGGTGAGAGTGGCACCGTCATCCCGCTCACCCTCGCCCCCTTCGAGGTGCGGACGTACCGCGTCACGCCGGCAGCAGGATGATCGGGCGAGAACGCCGCTGATGCACGCGTGCGGCGCCCGCTCGTGACAAGCTCTTCTCTTGACGGCGAGCGGATGCCGTCCGGATCGTGAGCGAGGCAGAACGTGGCCAGACGTTCCACCGTGCGCGAGGTCGCGGATCGGGCCGGGGTCTCGGTCGGCACCATCTCGAACTACCTCAACGAGCGCAAGCCGATCACCGAGCCCACCCGCCTGCGCATCGAGGCCGCGATCGCGGAACTGAACTTCGTGCCCAACACCGCCGTTCGCGTCATGCGAGGCGCACGAAGCCGGGTGATCGCGTTCCTCGTGCCCGACAGCGGCAACCCGTACTTCGCTGAGCTGCTGCGCGGCATCGAGGATGTCGCGGTGCAGCACGGCCACGTCGTCGTGATGTGCAACACGGACGGCGAGCCGGAGCGCGAACGTCACTACGCGCAGGCGCTCGCGGAGCTCCGCGTCCGCGCCACGATCGTCGTGCCGTCGGCCACGAGCGAGGAGCAGCTCGCGTTCCTGCAGGACTGGGGCTCCAAGATCGTGGGGCTCGGCGTGGGCGACGAACTCACCGGCCACTCCGCGGTCGTCGTGGACGACTTCCACGGTGGGCGGCTCGCGATGGCGCACCTGCTCGAGCGCGGCCACCGCAGCATCGCGTACTTCGGCGGCCCGGGCGCGGATCCGCAGATTGGCGGGCGTCTGTCCGGATGCCTCGACGCCATGACCGAGGCCGGACTCGACCCGGCCGGGCTCGTGCGATTCGACTCGCCGTCGAGCCTGCCCGTCGACCGATCGGCCACCGCCGAGTTGATCGTGCGCGCGAATCCGCGACCCACCGCCGTGGTGTGCGCCAACGACGTGCTCGCCCTGGCGCTCGAGTTCGAGGCCCTGCGGGCGGGGCTCAGCGTGCCCGGCGACATCGCGATCGTGGGATACGACGACATCGAGGGTGCCTCGACCGCACCCGTGCAGCTCACGACCATCCGGCAGTCCGGATACGAGCTCGGCCATCGCGCGGCGGAACTCGCGATGCAATCGCCCTCCGCGGTGGAGATCGTCCGGTTCACGCCGGAGCTCGTCATCCGCGAATCCACCTGACCGCACGGAGCCGTGGCCCTGTCACCCGCCGTGGTCCGCGCCGGTCGAACTCGAACTTGCGCCGAGCCTTGTGAACTGGTTCACTGGTGAACAGGTTCACTGGTGAAACTGGAGATGCATTGGCAGAGCGGCCGCAGGTGTTCGCGTACTACTTCCCGAACTGGCACAAGGACCCGCGCAACGCGACGTGGTTCGGTCAGGACTGGGATGAGTGGGAGCTCGTTCGCTCCGCGACCCCCCGATTCGACGGTCACCGCCAGCCCCGCGTGCCGGCCGACGGCTACCCCGACGAGTCCGACCCGCAGGTGGCGGCCGCGCAGATCGAGCTCGCTCGCTCGCACGGCGTCGACGGATTCCTCGTCGACTTCTACTGGTACGAGGACGGCCCCTACCTCGACGGTGCCCTCGACCGTGGACTGCTCAAGGCCGACAACCGCGACGACGTGACGATCGCGCTGATGTGGGCGAACCACCAGCTCGTCGACATCTTCCCGCTCACCACGGTGGCGGGAGAGCGCCCACGCCAGCTGCGCGACGGCGCGATCGGTCGCGCGGCCTTCGAACGGATGGCGCATCACGTCGTCGAGCACTACTTCTCGCAGCCCAACTACTACCGCATCGACGGCAGGCCGTGGTTCTCGGTCTACGAGATCGGCAACCTCATCCACGGTCTCGGCGGCGTCGACCAGGCGCGGGATGCGCTCGAGTGGTTCGACGCGCTCGCCCGGTCGGCCGGTCACGCGGGCGTGCACTTCGACGCCGTGGTCTGGGGGGTCGGGGTGCTCCCCGACGCGGTCTCCGTCGCCGACCCGATCGGGCTCGTCCCGTCGCTCGGCTTCGCATCCGTCACGTCGTATGTCTGGGTGCACCACGCCGACGACGACACCTTCGCGTTCCCGGCGGCGGACATCGGCGCCCTGCGCGAGTCCGCGTTCGCCGAGTACGAGGACTTCGCGTCCAGGCTCCCGGTGCCGTTCCACCCGAACGTGACCGTGGGTTGGGACTCGTCACCGCGCCTCTCGACGCAGCTGCCGTTCGAGCGTGGCGACTACCCGTCGTCGCCGGTCTGGGACTCGACGCCCGGTGAGTTCGCCGAGGGGCTCCGCCGCGCACAGCAGTTCGTGCACGACCACCCCACGGAGCACCCGATCGTCACGATCAACGCCTGGAACGAGTGGTCCGAGGGCTCGTCGCTGCTGCCGGACACCCACCACGGGCTCGGCTTCCTCGACGCGATCCTCGAGGTGTTCGGGCCGGTCGAGAGCCGGCCATCCCTCGCCGCCGCCGGATCGGAGGAGGAGCGATGAGCCTCACCACCGAGACCTGGCGCACCATCGAGGTAGACCTCGAGGCCGCGGCCGACCACGCGGATCCGAACGCGCTCGATGTCGATGCGGTGTTCACGTCGGACGCCGGGGTCGTCATCCGGCGTCCTGCGTTCTGGGACGGCGGGCGCACCTGGCGGGTGCGCTTCGCTCCGACGGCGGCCGGCGAGTGGGCGATGGAGACGACCTCGAGCGTGGCGGATCCGGGGTTGGATGGCGCGCGCGCGAGCATCCACGTCGCCGAATACTCAGGCGAGCACGACGTCTACCGACGCGGGTTCCTCCGAGTGGCCGAGAACGGCCGCTTCTTCGAGCACGCTGACGGCACCCCGTTCCTCTACCTCGGCGACACCCACTGGATCCTGCCGCACGAGCGGTTCGACACGTCGAATGCGCCCGGCGTCGCATCCCAGTTCAAGCACCTCGTCGAGCTGCGGGTTCGGCAGGGGTTCACCGTCTACCAGTCGGAGCCGATCTGGCAGCCGCACGTCGTCGACGTGTGGCCGCACGACGGCGCCGACGAGGAGCCGGTGGCGAACCTTTCCACCGGGTTCGACGAGTCGGACCTCGCGGGGTTCGCCAATCTCGATCGCAAGTTCGCGAACATCGCCGACGCCGGCCTCGTGCACGCGAACGCGCAGATCACGTGGGTGCTGGATCCGGCGGAGCATCCCGACGTGTACACCGAGGAGTTCATGTACCGCATGGGCCGGTACTGGGTGGCGCGCTACGGCAGCTACCCGGTGATCTGGACCATCGGGCAGGAGATCGACCCGACCATGTACGGGCGATACACGCACGAGAAGGGCAACCTCGGGCTGTGGTTCTCGGTCGCCCGCGCGATCGAGGATCACGACGCGTACCGGCAGGTGATCATGCCGCACATGGAGAACACCGGGGATGCCACGGCATCGCACTCGACGTGGAAGGACCACTCCTTTCATCACGCGTTCGGCGCCCAGATCGAGACCTGGAACTCTGCGGCCGCTCGCGACTACTGGGAGCACGAGCCGCCCAAGCCCGCGGTGATGTACGAGACCCGGTACGACGGGTTCTGGTCGGACGACGACGGCGCGCTCTCGGCCGGCTACCGCTCGTTCCAGCTCGGCATGTTCGGCTACGGATACGGCGCGTCCGGGATCTGGAACGACGTGTACTCCCGGCCGGGAGAGCCGCTCGATGCCGGCACCGACTACGAGCTTCCTGAGCGCTACGACTGGTGGTTCGACGGAGCAGCCAAGCCGACCGGCGACCGCCTCCAACATCTCCGTCGTTTCTACGAGGAGGTGCAGTGGTGGCGACTGGAGCCACGATTCGACGACCCGTCCTGGGGCATCCTCGACGACGCAAGCTACCTCGCGACCATCGATCGCGAGACCTATGTCATCCTGCTCGACCGCCCGAACTGGGCCTCGACCAACGGGATGCTGGTGGGGCTCGAGCCCCGGCCGCACACGGCCATCTGGTTCGATCCGCGCACGGGCGAGCGGACGCCAGCCGGCGAACCGTTCACGCCCGACCACGGCCGATGGCGGCTGCCCGCAGCTCCGACGCCGGATTTCTGGGTGGTTCTGATCCGCCGGGAATGAAAGTTGCATCGAGGCAAAAACGATCCTATGATCGCGGTGAACTGGTTCACTCGATCGCTCATCACACAACGAAGTGGAAGGAAGTCCCCATGAACACAGCCCCTCCCAGCCGCTCGGGCACCCGCCGGCGGTTCACGGCCCTCGCGGCGATCGCGGCGGCAGCCGCGCTCGTGCTCAGCGCCTGCTCACCGACGGCGGAGCCCGCCGGCGACAACGCGATCCGCATCGGGATCGAGGGCTCCGGCTTCTCGTTCGCCCCGAGCACCCAGGACCGCCTCGCAAGCTCGATGGTCTACGACTTCCTGGTGACGCAGGATGCCGAGGGATATCACCCCCGAGCCGCCGACCTCACCTACAACGACGGCAACACGGTGCTCACCATCGCCCTCAAGGAGGGTCTGACGTTCGCCGACGGCTCGCCGATCGACGCCGAGCTCATCAAGTCGCTCATCCTCTGGAACAAGGACGCCGGCGCATTCTTCAGCGCGATCGAGGATGTCGAGGTCATCGATGACCTCACGGTCGAGGTCACCCAGTCGAGGGCCGACAAGAACGTGATGCTGTCGATGTGGGCAATGCCGATCGTGTCGCAGGACACGATCGACAACCCCGACCAGTACGCGGAGAACCCCAACGAGTCCGGTCCGTACCTCTACGACGAGGACGCCTCGACCTCAGGCGCCACGCACGTGTTCACCCGCAACCCCGACTACTGGAACGCGGAGATGTTCCCGTACGACGACGTGACGATCAGCATCCTCGAGGATGTCACGTCCCGCGTGAACGCTCTCAAGAGCGGGCAGATCGACGTGGCACCGATCGGCCCGGCAACCGCCGCCGACGCCGAAGCCGCCGGATTCACACTGAACCAGCTGTACTCGAATGCCGCCGGCATGATCATCGGCGACCGCCGCGGCGACATCCTGCCGCCGCTCGGCGACGTCCGCGTTCGCCAGGCGCTCAACATGGCGTTCGACCGCGACGCGATGGTCGCGTCCATCTACGCCGGGTACGCGAAGCCGAGCAGCCAGGCGTTCGCCGAGGGCACGCCCGGGTACCAGGAGGACGAGGCAGACGCCTACGCCTACGATCCAGAGGGCGCCAAGGCGCTGTTGGCCGAGGCCGGGTATCCGGACGGTTTCGACCTGACACTGCCCACGTACGAGCCGATCACTGGTGACACCGAGGCGTACATCATGCAGGCGCTCGCCGACATCGGCGTTCGAGTGACCTACGAGCCGTACAACGACGACACGTTCGTGGCCGGATTCGCGGGCGGGCAGCTCCCCATCGCAACACTCGGGCTGCCCTTCGCCCAGGCCGTCGACGTCGCGTCGCCGGAGTTCTTCTGGAACCCCTGGAAGAACGACGATCCCGAAGCCGTCGCGCTGCTCGAGACGATCAACACCGGAACGCCGGAGCAGGTCATCGAGGCCACCGACGCCCTGGGCAAGATCGAGCTCGACGACGCCTGGTGGGTCATCTGGGCGCACCCGGCGCTGATCTGGGCGACGGTCGACGGAGTCCAGGTGACCACGCCGCAGTACAGCGACTGGGTGACCATGGACGTCATCACGCCCGCAGAGTGATCGAATGGGACCCGTGGGCGAGCATCGCCCGCGGGTCCCATCCGCGTTGAACGAGCAGCACAGAGGAGTGCACGAGTGGTCACCTACATCCTGAGGAGGGTCGGCGCCGGAGTCGCCGTCTTCATCTCGGTGACTGCACTCACGTTCTGGCTGCTCTTCGCGCGCGGGGGCGAGGCCATCGCGCGCAACTTCCTGCCAGAGAGCTCGTCGCGAGAGCAGGTGCTCCAGGTCGCCGAGAATCTCGGCCTCCTGCGCCCGCTCCCCGAGCAGTACTTCGACTGGCTGTTCAAGCTGCTGCACGGCGACCTCGGCCAGTCCTACGGATCCAGCATCCCGGTCATCGACGCGCTGTCGAGCCGCCTGCCGGTCACCCTGAGCCTCGTGGTGATGAGCCTGCTCATCACGGTGATCCTCGGACTGCCCCTCGGCGTGCTCGCGGCGACCCGCGGAGGGATCCTCGACCGCGGGCTGCAGGTGCTCACGGTGATCGTGCAGGCGATCCCCGGCTACTGGCTAGCGCTCATGCTCGCGATCGTGTTCGGTCTCACGCTCAGGCTCGTGCCGACGACGGGGTACATCCCGATCAACGTCTCGATCACCGGATGGTTCTCGACGATCATCCTGCCGTCGTTCGCGATCGCGCTCGGGGCCGTGGCCTTCGTCGCCGCGCAGGTGCGCGGCACGATGCTCGACGCGCTCAGCAAGGACTACATCCGAACACTCCGGTCGCGAGGCATCTCCGATCGATCGATCGTGCTCAAGCACGCGCTGCGCAACGCCGCCCCGCCGATGCTCACCGTGCTGTCTCTGCAAGTCATCGCGGTGCTGGGGGGCGCCGTGATCGTCGAGCGAATCTTCGCGCTGCCCGGCCTCGGCTCGATTTCGCTGACCGCGGGCCGGGAGGGGAACGCGCCGGTCGTGCTCGGCACGGTCATGTACATGGTGATCGTCGTCGTCGTGGTCAACCTGATCACCGACATCCTCAATGGCCTTCTCAACCCGAAGGCGAGGATCCGATGAGCGTCGACGCCGCGGTCAACGTCTCGGGCGCATCCATGGTGCGACCCGGAGTATTCCGGCAGCTGCTGCGGAATCCCCTCACCGTGACGGCGATGGCGATCCTCGCGATCATGGCCGTCATCGCCATCGTGCAGCCCTGGATCCTGCCGTTCCCGCCGGACCGGGTGCAGCTCTCGCTGACGAACGCCGCCCCGTTCACCACCGAGTACGTGCTCGGGGGCGACAAGTACGGCCGCGACATTCTTTCGCAGCTGATCGCCGGCACGCGGAACGCTGTGGTCGCCGCCCTCATCCTCACCTCGATCGCGATCGTGCTGGGCACGGCGTTCGGACTCATCGCGGGATACTTCGGCGGGATCGCCGACACGGTGTCGACGTGGATCTTCGGCGTTCTCATCGCGGTGCCCGGCGTCATCCTCCTGATCGCGCTCTACACGCTGATCGACGTCTCGATGCCCGTGGCAATGGCCACCCTCGGCGTCCTGTCGTCGACCGGAATCTTCTACCTGGTGCGCAGCCTGACCCGGAACGTGCGGAACGAGCCCTACGTCGATGCCGCGCGGGTCTCGGGCTTGTCGAACGCGCGGATCGTCGGGCGGCACGTGCTGCTCGCGATCCGCGGCCCCATCGTCATCATCGCCGCCTTCCTGGGCGGTGGGGCGCTCGCCGTTTCGGCCGGCCTCGACTTCCTCGGGCTCGGCACCAGCGGGGGTGCGAGCTGGGGATCCATCCTCAACGACGCGTTCAGCAATTACTACATCGCGCCCTGGCAGCTGGTCTGGCCGGGCCTGACCCTCGGCCTCGCGATGGCGTCCTTCGTTCTGGTCGGCAACGGCCTGCGGGACGCCCTCGACGGCACCTACATCAAGCCGAGCGCGCGGGCGCGGCGGCGCGAGGTCGCTCGCCTGCTCCGCAAGGAGGGGCGCGAGGTGCCGGCACCCCACGCAGCGATCGCCGGAGGTGATGGCGAGCACGCGCTCCTCGAAGTGCGCGACCTGCGAGTCGGCTACGGCCACGGGGGCGAGTTGACCACCGTGATCGAGGGCGTGTCGTTCGACGTGCGACAAGGGGAGGTCCTGGGGCTCGTCGGCGAGTCCGGCTCCGGGAAGACCCAGACGGTCTTCGCCGCCCTCGGTCTCCTCCCGGAACAGGCCATCGTCGTCGGCGGCAGCATCCGGCTCGACGGAGTCGAACTGCTCGGCATGCCAGAGCGCGAGCTCGCCGGGCTCCGCGGATCGCAGATCGCGTACGTGCCGCAGGAGCCGATGGCGAACCTGGATCCCTCCTTCAGGGTGGGCCCGCAGATCGTGGAGGGGATCCGGGCTCAAACCGGCATGGGTCACCGCGCGGCCAGGGAGCTGACGCTGTCCATGTTGCAGAAGGTCGGCATCCGCGAGCCCGCCCGCACCTTCCGGGCCTACCCGCACGAGATCTCCGGCGGGATGGCGCAGCGCGCGCTCATCGCAGGCGCGATCGCCTGCAAGCCCAAGCTCCTCATCGCCGACGAACCCACGACCGCGCTCGACGTCACGATCCAGGCCGAGGTGCTCGACCTGCTGCGCGACCTGCAGCAGGAGTTCCACATGGGCGTGCTCATCGTGACCCACAACCTCGGCGTGGTCGCCGACCTGTGCGATCGCGTGATCGTGATGCGCCGCGGTGAGCTCGTGGAGGAGGGCGACGTCGGCGACGTGCTGCTGCGTCCGAAGCACGAGTACACCAGGATGCTCGTCGACTCGCTCCTCGACGAAGCCGAACCCCGCGCCGACGTCGCGGTACCGGAGGTGAGCGCGCGTGCCTGACCGGACCGAGCCGGACGCGGTGCTCACCGTCGACGACCTGAGCGTGACCTACGGCCGCGGGCGCTCCGCCAAGGAGGTGCTCCGCAACGTCGACATCCGGATCGCGGAGGGCGAGACGCTCGGACTCGTCGGCGAATCGGGATCCGGCAAGACCACGCTCGGACGCGCGGTGCTCGGGCTCGCACCGGTGACGAGCGGCACGATCACCTTCCTCGGGGAGGACATCAGCCACGCGTCCGCTCGCACCCGGCGCCGCATCGCGCCGGAGCTGCAGGTGGTGTTCCAGGATCCTTACACGTCGCTCAATCCGGCGATGACGATCCGCAACATCCTCACCGAGCCGCTCATCGCGCAGGGGATGCGCGCAAAGCAAGCACGCGCCCACGTGCGCGAGCTGCTCGACCGGGTCTCGATGCCCGCCGACGCGCTCGATCGCTATTCGCGCGACTTCTCCGGCGGGCAACGCCAGCGCGTCGCGATCGCGCGCGCCCTCGCGCTCAACCCGAAGCTCGTGGTGTGCGACGAGCCCGTCTCGGCGCTCGACCTGTCCACGCAGCTGCGCGTGCTCGACCTGCTCTTCGAGATCCAGGAGCGCACTGGGGTCTCCTACCTGTTCATCTCCCACGACCTGGCCGTCGTGCGCCACATCTCCCATCGCGTCGCGGTCATGAGCGAGGGGGAGATCGTCGAGACCGGGCGGGCGGCGCAGGTGACCGAGCACCCGCAGCATCCGTACACGAAACGACTGTGGGCGGCCAACCTCGTCGCCGACCCGGTGGCCCAGGCCGAACGGCGCGCACTCCGCCGCTCGATGGCGGCGGTCGACCCTGCCTGAGGCCGCGTCGTCGGACTAGCCCGCGACGCTGCTCTCCCGCACCACGAGCCGGTGCGGTGCGATCGTCAGGATGCCCTGCCCCGAGTCCTCGCCGTCGAGCTTGGCCGCGACCCGGTCGAGCGCGGCTGACGCGATGAACGCCTTGTCCGGGCTGATCGACGTGAGCGACGGGGTGGAGTACGCACCGTCCTCCACGTCGTCGAAGCCGACGACTGCGATGTCGTCGGGCACGCGGATGCCGCGCCGGTGCAACGTGCGTAGTGCCCCGAGCGCGAGCGGGTCGGAGAAGCAGAACACCGCATCCGGCGGGTCTGCGCGGTCGAGCAGGCGCTCCATCGCGGCGGCGCCCGCCACGCGGCGGAACCCGTCGACGTACTCGACGAGCTCGTCGCCGAGGTCCAGCCCGGCGGCGGCGATCCCCTCGCGGTAGCCCGTGAGCCGCAGCGCGCTCGAGGCAGCACGCTCGTGCTCCGCGCCGATCGCGGCGATCCGGCGTCGGCCGGATGCGGCGAGGTGCTCGACCGCGGTCCGCGCGGCCGCGACGTTGTCGATCATCACCTGGTCGAACTTCGGGAACTGGGTCTCGCCGAGGAACACGAGCGGGCGCTCGGCCGGCATCGCGTCGAGATCGGTGGGCTGGAGGGCGAGCGGGCTGATGACGAGCGCGTCGAACAGCGACCCGTAGTCCGTGCGGTCGATGAGGTAGCGCTCGCGCTCGATGTCGCCGTCGGTCTGGTCGATCACGACCGTGATCCCGCGCCGTGCACCCTCCTCGACGAAAGCGCGGGTGAGTTCGGCGAAGTACGGGGTGTCGAGGTCGGGGAGCACGAGCCCGATCAAGCCCGACCGCCCGCGCTTGAGGCTGCGTGCGATCTCGCTCGGACGGTAGTCGAGGTCGGCGATCGCCCTCAGCACGCGCTGGCGGGTCGACTCCGACACGTGCGCAAAGCCGTTCACGACATTGCTCACGGTGCGCAGCGACACCTGGGCGGCTTCCGCCACCTCCTTGCGCGTACCCATCCTCGAGCTCCCCGTCCGACGCCCACAGTACCCGCCGACCCGCAGGGTTTGCATCGAGGCAAGCCGCCCACTAGCGTGTCAGCAGGTTTGCATCGAAGCAAACCACGCCTGCCACCGAAAGGCCGCCATGTCGACCGCCATTCCGCGTCCCGAGTACCCCCGCCCCCAGTTCTCCCGCCCCCGCTGGCTGAACCTCAACGGCGAATGGGGATTCGAGATCGACCACGGTGATTCTGGCCTCGACCGCGGACTCCGCACCTCCGAGCTGAGCGGCACGATCATCGTGCCGTTCGCCCCCGAGTCCGAGGCCTCCGGCATCGGCAACACCGACTTCCTGCACGCGGTCTGGTACCGCAGGACCATCGAGGTTCCCACCGACTGGCAGGGTCTCGACGTGCTCCTGCACTTCGGTGCCGTCGACCACGACGCGACTGTGTGGGTGAACGACGTGGAGGTGGCCCGTCACCGCGGCGGGTTCAGTTCGTTCACGGCGTCACTGGCCGGGGTGGTCTCGGCCGGCGAGACCGCGACGATCGTCGTGCGGGCACGGGATACGCCCACCGACCGGCAGGCGCGCGGCAAGCAGTCCACCTGGTACCGGAACACGGCGGCGAACTACACGCGCACGACCGGCATCTGGCAGACGGTGTGGCTGGAGGCGGTGCATCCTGCGCACGTGCGGCGCGTGAACGTCATCCCGCAGCGCGCGGACTCGTCGTTCGTCGTCGTCGCCGAACTGACGTCGGCGTCGGCCGGCACGGTGCTCGAGGCGACCCTGACCGACGCGGACGGCGACGTGGTGTCGGCGTCGGTGGCCGCGGGTGACCTCGGTCCGCGCGTGGTCCTGGAGATCCCGAGTGACCGGGTGCGGCTCTGGGCTCCGGATGACCCGCACCTGTACGGCCTGCGGATCGTGCTGCGGCGCGGCGACGAGGTGGTGGATGACGTAGCATCCTATGCCGGACTGCGCTCGGTGGCGATCGACGGCAACCGGGTGCTCATCAACGGAGAGCCGGTGTTCCAGCGCCTCGTGCTCGACCAGGGCTACTGGCCCGACACCCTGATGACCGCGCCGGATGACGCGGCCCTCGTCCGCGACATCGAGCTGTCGATGGCTGCCGGATTCAACGGCGCCCGACTGCACCAGAAGGTGTTCGAGGAGCGCTTCTACTACCACGCGGACCGGCTCGGCTACCTCGTCTGGGGCGAGTTCGGCGACTGGGGCGTCTCGGGGCAGGGCACGCTCGGCGACAACCAGCAGCCGACCGCATCCTTCATCACCCAGTGGCTCGAGGTGCTGCTGCGCGACCGGAACCACCCGTCGATCATCGGCTGGTGCCCGCTCAACGAGACCCACCAGCGACTGCACGACCGGATCACGCAGCTCGACGACGTCACGCACGGCATGTACCTCGCCACCAAGGCGGCCGACCCCACCCGCCCGGTGATCGACGCGTCCGGATACTCGCACCGAGTGCGCGACGTCGACGTGTGGGACTCGCACTCCTACGAGCAGGACCCTGCCGCATTCGCGATCGAGCAGGCCGGGCTCGCCGACGGGCACCCGCACACCAACCTCGAGTACCAGTCCACGATCTCGCTGCCGTACGCCGGACAGCCGTACTTCGTCTCGGAGTACGGCGGCATCTGGTGGAACGCCGAGCGGGTCGCGGAGCAGCAGGAGTCGGCCGACGACGAGACCCGGGAGAACTCGTGGGGCTACGGCGAGCGGGTCACGAGCCTCGAGGCGTTCCACACCCGGTACGAGGGACTCACCCGCGTGCTGCTCGGCAACCCCGACATGTTCGGCTACTGCTACACGCAGCTCACCGACGTGTTCCAGGAGGAGAACGGCATCTACGACTTCCACCGCAACCCGAAGTTCGACATCGAGCGCATCCGTGCGGTGCAGACCGCGCCAGCGGCGTTCGAGGGGCGGACCAGCTAGCGCGGGCCGCGCAGATCCGCTCGGTACACTGGCCCGACCATGGCTGAGCGCATCGTGTACGCGCTCTTCGCCCTGCTGCTGGTCGCGCTGAGCGGGTACGGGGTCGTGCGGGCGCTTCGCCCGCGGCATCCTCGCCCTCGGCTGGTGATCGCCGCGGTGCTGGTCTGGCTCGCGGCCGTCGTCTTCATGACCGTTCGACCGGGAAACGGGCGCGGGGTGCGCCTCAACCTGGTTCCGATCGTCGTGGATGGCCCGGGCTCCGCCTTCGACGCGATCCTCAACCTCTTCGTGTTCGTGCCGCCCGGCCTCCTGCTCGCCGTCGCGGGATGGCGGCTGCTCGCGGTGCTCGCCGCCGCCCTCGCCACCTCGTTCACGATCGAGCTCGTCCAGTACCTCACGGACTGGGGACGCACCGCCGACGTGAACGACCTGCTCACGAACGTCGCGGGAGCCGGCCTCGGCTGGCTGATCGGGTGGTCGATCCTGCGCGCGAGGGGTCGCAGTACGCTCGAAACGTGACGCACGAGCTCACCCGCGACGAGGCCCGCCGCATCGTCGTGCGCGCGCAGTTGCTGGATGCCGACCGCCCCGGCGACGTCGTCGGGGTCGCCGAGCAGCTCGGCCAGATCAAGATCGACCCGACCGCCACGATCGCGCCCGCGGAGCAGACCATCCTCTGGTCGCGGATCGGATCGACCTACGAGCCAGTGCAGCTGTCGAAGGCGGTCGAGCAGGACCGGCTGCTGTTCGAGTACTCCGGCACGTTCCGCCCGATGAGCCTGCTGCCGCTCATGCTGCCCGTCATGCAGCAGTGGCCTCAGCGGCAGAGCAGCAAGGACTGGCTCGCCGCCAACGCGCGGTTCGCGAAGGACGTGCTCGCCAGGCTGCGCGCCGACGGTCCGCTGCTCGCCTCCGAGATCCCGGACACCGCCGATGTGGCGAGGCCGCCGGACGGCTGGTACGGATCGAGCCAGGTGCCGATCATGCTCGAGTTCCTGCAGTTGCAGGGCAAGGTCGCCGTCGTCGGCCGCGAGGGACGGACTCGCCGATGGGACCTCGCCGAGCGCGTCTATCCCGCCGACCTGCCCGAGTACGACCTCGAGCAGGCCGTTCGCCTCCGGCAGGAGCGGAGGCTCCAGGCCGCGGGTCTCGCGAAGCAGAAGTCGCCCTGGACCCCGGTCGGCGAGGCCGGTGAGCCCGCCACCGTCGAGGGCAGCAAGTGGAAGTGGCGGGTCGACCCCGAGGCGATCGCCGCGCTCGAGCAGGACGAGGGCGGCCGCGTCGCGTTCCTCAATCCCTACGACTCACTCATGGTCGACCGTCCTCGGCTCGAGGAGGTGTTCGAGTTCAAGTATGTGCTCGAGCAGTTCAAGCCGAAGCCGCAGCGGGTCTACGGCTACTTCGCGCATCCCATCCTCATGGGCGACCGATTCGTCGGGATGCTCGAGGCCGAGGTCGACCGCAAGCGCGACGTGCTCGTCGTGGCCAACGTGCACGAGTTCCTGCCGTTCGACCCGGAGGAGGACGAGATGGTGCGCGCCGAGCTCGCGGATCTCGCGGAATGGCTCGGGGTCAGCGTCGAGGGGCTGGGGTTCTGAGCGACCCGCGTAGGCTGGTTCGCATGCAGTACTCCTCGACTCGTTCGGAGGTCGTGCGCGGCTCATCCGCCTCGATCAGTTGATCCCGCTCCAGCCGGGCCGCCACCGACGGCGGGTCCCGGTCGTCCGTCGTGCGCGCCCATCCCGCGGCGGACCCTGAGAGTGGATGCCCGTGGCAGAGCCCGGGCCGAACGACTGGAGTACGAACCATGCTTCCCATCGATGACCAGCTCATCCGCGCGTCCTTCGTGAACGCGACCCGCAAGGAGATCAGCGATCTCACCCTCCCGCCGGACTTCGCCGACCGCGACTGGAGTCGCCTCGACTACCTCGGATGGCGCGATCCGAAGTTCGCCAAGCGCGCGTACGTGGTGGTGCCGGTCGGCGAGACCCACATCGGCGTCATCCTCAGGCAGGCGGATGCCGACCCGAAGTCACGCGCGCAGTGCTCGTGGTGCCAGGACGTGCGCCTGCCCAATGACGTCGTCATCTTCGGTGCGCGCCGGAGCGGGCACGCCGGCCGCAACGGCAACACCGTCGGCATCCTGATCTGCTCGAACTTCGAGTGCTCGGCCAACGTGCGCAAGCTGCCGCCGGTCGCCTATCTCGGCTACGACGTCGAAGCGGCGCGCGAGTTGCGCATCCTCGAGCTGCAGGATCGCTCGCAGGCGTTCGCGGTCTCGGTGCGTGATGATGTTTAGGCGCTGACACCCGGCCGCGGAGGGCGCTCGCGCGCGGCCGCAGCGGCCGAATGCGCGCCGCAGGAGCGGCGGCGCGCCAGCGGCTCAGCCGAGCTCGTGCTGGATGATCGTCGGCGACGGGTGGATGCAGAACATTCGCAGTCGCCCGTCGCCGATGTTCGTGAACTTGTGCGGGGTCTCGGCCGGCACCGTCGTGACGAGACCCGCGCCGGCCTCGAACGACTCGTCGCCGGCGACGAACATCGCGCGGCCCTCGAGCACGACCCAGGTCTCGGGGTAGGGGTGCCAGTGCAGCCCGGGACCCTGGCCGGGTCCGTTGTCGACGAGGAAGAACGACGTGTTCGCGCCGTAGGGTCCGCCCTCGTACTTTGCGGTGCGGGTCTGGGTGCCGGTGATGAAGTCCTCGAGGTCGAGGAGTTCGATCTGCGATTCAGCCATGGATCCAGTCTGCACAGGTCGCGACCGGTCAACTTAGTTGACATGGAGGCGGAAGGGGCGAAGACTCGATCCGTCACGACCACCAACGACGGCGGTCGGAAGGGAGACCCATGGCCAAGCAGGACAAGCCGCTCACCGCGAAGTCGTCAGTCGGGGAGTGGCTCAAGCATCCGGTCGGGGGTCCGCTGCTGCGTGACCTGCTCGCCCAGGGCGGGCAGACCGAGAAGGCCCTCGCGCCGGTCAAGCTGCTCTCGCTGCAGCGCCTGGTGTCGATGAGCCAGGGGATGCTGCCGCAGGCCACCGTCGACGAGATGGTCGTCGAACGCCAACGGGGGCACCGCTCCCGCGCCCGAGCCCGACGACGATGACGAGGTCGACACCGACTGGGCGGAGAAGGTGACCGATGGCCGGTTCTCGGGCAAGACCGTGATCGTCACCGGCGCCGGGTCCGGCATCGGACGTGCGACCGCGTCGCGCATCGCGCGCGAGGGCGGCAAGGTGGTGGCGGTCGACATCTCGAAGGAGCGATTGGATGAGCTCGCGGCATCCATGCCCGAACTGCTCGTGATCCCGATCGTCGGCGACATCACCAAGCCCGAGGATGTCGCGGCCATCGTCGGCGCGGCCGGCGGTCGCATCGACGGCCTCGCGAACGTCGCCGGGATCATGGATGACATGACGCCGCTGCACGAGGTGTCCGACGCGGTCTGGGAGCGCGTGTTCGCGGTCAACGTCGACGGGATGTTCCGGCTCACGCGCGCGGTCATCCCCGTCATGCTCGCCGGCGGTGGCGGGTCGATCGTCAACGTCGCCTCGGAGGCGGCGCTGCGCGGGTCGGCGGCCGGGCTCGCCTACACCGCATCGAAGCACGCGGTCGTGGGCATCACCAAGAGCTCGGCGTTCATGTACGCCCCGAACATCCGGGTGAACGCGGTCGCGCCGGGTCCTGTCGCGACGAACATCGGCTCCGGCGGCAGCTCCGGCGGCTTCGGCCCCGACCGGATCGCGGATCACATGCAGAACCTGCCGCCGATCGCGTACCCGCCGCAGCTCGCGGCATCCATCACGTTCCTGCTCAGCGACGACGGCACGAACGTGTCGGGCGCGATCCTGCCGTCGGACGGCGCCTGGAGCGTGCAGTAACCGTTCTGGATGGTTACGGCGTGATGAGCCGCTGGAGCAGCGCACCGTAGGTGCGCACGAGTTCGGCCTGGTCGGCCGTGGCGAGTCCGTCATCGCCGACCACCCACAGGCTGTAGAGCAGCCCGCCGACCAAGGATGCCGCGAGCCGGGCCCGCAACTCGGCGTCCGGTCCGTCGAGCCGGGCCAGGAGCGGCTCGACGAACGACGTCTCGTGCGCCTCGCGGAGCGCCGACCCCCGCTCGCCGTCGTCGCTCGCGCGGAGGAGGGCGAGGAAGGCGCCACGGTTGAGGTCGGACGACGCGAGCAGCGAATCGAGGAACCGCACGCCGAGCGTCTCGATCGGGCCATCCTCGAGCGGATTGTGCTCGAGGTCGAGGCGCATCGTCTCGAGGAACAGCTGCTCCTTCGAACCGAAGTAGCGGATGACGAGCGCCGGGTCGACCGCGGCCGCGCTCGCGATGTCGCGCACCGACGTGCCGGCGTACCCGCGCTCGGCGAACAGCCGCGTCGCGGCCTCGGCGATCGTCGCGCTGGTCGAGATCCTGCCGCCGCTCACCGGATCAGCCTATGCGGAAGGGCCCCACCGCCAGTGGCGATGGGGCCCTTCCCGATCAGGCGTTCGTCGGATCAGTCCTCGAAGTCGAGGTCGACCCAGCCACCGATGTCGCTGAGGATGTCGTCGACATCCACGACGTCGGTCACCTGGGTGACGATGTTGCCGATGTCACCCGAGTTGTCGATCACGTCGCTGACGTTGCCGATGTCGGAGACATCAGCGACGTCGGACACGTTGCCGACGGCCACGTCGGACACGTTGCCGATCGCGGTGTCGTTGCCGGAGAAGTTCCCGTTCAGGTTGTCTCCGTTGAAGTTGCCCGAGCCCACGGCGTTGCCGTTGCCGATGTCACCGTTCAGCACGTTGACCTCGGGAGCGATCACGGTCGTGGTCGTCTTGGTGTACTCGGAGTGCGAGTAGTTCTTGGTGGAGTGGTCGTACGAGTACGAGCTCGTGTCACCGCCCCATCCGCCACCGCTCGCCATCGCCGGCGAGGCGCCGACCATGAACAGACCCGCCGCAGCGACTCCGGCAATTCCGAATGCAGACTTCTTCGAGATGTTCATTGCTGAACTCCTTCGTCGTTTCCGGATCTTCGATCCGGGCTTCCGGAGTTGAGTTCCGGTTGCAGCAGGGGTCCGGTGCCACCCCCGGATGCGGTTTGGATGTCGCCCCCCGATCGGGGGTATCGGAGCTCTTCTCCGCGCCGCCGGTGGGACCACGAGCCCCGGAATTCCGGGCGTCGGAAGGGATAGCTCAGAAGAAGCTGAGTGTGTGGGCTCGGTCGGTCAGTACGTCGCGCGCCCGCCGCTGATGTCGTAGACCGCGCCGGTCGAGAACGTCACGCGATCCGACGCCAGCCACGCGACCAGTTCGGCCACCTCCTCGGGCTCGCCGACGCGACCCATGGGGATGAGCGAGACGATGTGCGCGAGCGCCGTCGGATCGGTGGCCGCGTTCATCGGGGTCGCGATCACGGCCGGGGCGATCGCGTTCACGAGCACACCGCGTGCTCGCCGAGCTCCTTGCCGGCCGACTTGGTCAAAGCGATGACCGCGGCCTTCGAGGCCGAGTACGGGGCGAGCCGCGGGTTGCCGTCCTTGCCGGCCATACTCGCGAAGTTGACGACGCGGCCCCACCCGCGCTCGACCATGCCCGGGATGAAGGCCCGCATGGTCGCAACGGTGCCGAGCACGTTCACGTCGAAGACCGCGCGCCACTGCTCGTCCGTCGTCTCGAGCAGCGGCACGCCCGGTCCCACGATGCCGGCCGAGTTGACGAGGATGTCGACGGGGCCGAGCTGCGCGGCGAGCGCGACGAGGGCGGCGGAGTCCGTGACATCCACGCGGTGGTCCGCGGAGTCCGCGAGGTCGAGCGTCACCACGCGGATGCCGTCGTCCCGAAGGCGCTTCGCAGTGGCGGCACCCAGGCCGCTCGCGCCGCCGGTGACGACCGCGGTCCTCACGCGAGTCGTCCCGTGTTGACCGCCGAGCCGCGGAGGCCCGTGCGCATCGCGAGGGATCCGGCGGCCCAGATCACCGCGTGGGCGATCGAGCCGAGGCGGTCGCCGAGCAGTTGGTCGACGAGCCCGGTCACGCTGATCGCCGCCGCCGCGTTGCCATCGGAGCCGAGCACAGGAGCGGCGATGCATGCGACGCCCGCCTCCTCCTCCTGGTTCTCGATGGCGTAGCCGCGCGCCCGGATCTCCTCGAGTTCGGTGCGGAGCCGGCTGAAGTCGTGCGAGGCATTCGGCCCGGTGCCGGGCACCGCGAGGGCGAGCAGTTCCTCGCGCTGCGCGGCCGGGCGGAACGCCGCGACCGCCTTGCCGAGCGCCGTGATGTTGAACGGCGCGATCCGGCCCGGGTAGGTGTTGAACTGCACCATCGAGTGGGTGGCGGCTCGGGCGACGTAGACGATCGACGCGCCGTCGAGGATGCCGAGATGCGCCGGCATGCCGATCTCGTCGCGCAGCGCGGCGAGCACCGGTTCGCTCTCCGACCCGAGCTCGACCCTTCGCAGGGTCGCCATGCCGAGTTCGTACATCCGCAGCGTGGGGCGCCACAGGTGGCTACGGCCGACCACGGTGCGCTGGGCGTACCCGCGCGCCTCGAAGGCCGACATGATGAGCGAGAGCGTCGCGAGCGGCACGCCGCAGCGCACGGCGAGCTGGGTGAGGGTCAGTGGCTCGTCGGCCTCCACGAGCATCTCGAGCACCGCGAGGGTGCGATCGGCCGACGTCGAGCCGGTGCCCCTGTCGTTCGGCATGGGTTCCCCTCTGCAGTGACCCGTCCGCGAGCCAATCCGCCTGTCGGAAGCATATTCCATATTTGGAAGAGTCGCGACTCGATTCTTGGCCACTTCCCGCTTCCATCCGATCATTGACGGCGAGATCGATGCATGCGTAGGCTGGATGTCGAAGACATATCCCACATATTGGAGATACCATGGTGTCGCTCCTGATGTCCCGACCCTCGCTCGACGAGCTCCCGCCGCTCGATGCGCGCGTCGAGCGTGCGACGACCGCCGACCTCGAGGGACTCGCATCCCTGCTCGACGCGTCGTTCAGCGAGGACTGGGATGCCGCGCGCGTGCAGCGCGAGCTGTTCGACGACGCCACCGTGGAATCCGTCTACCTCGTGCGTTCGGGCGATCGCATCCTGGCCACCGCATCCGCTCGCGTCATGCCGGAGGAGCACCCGGGCGCCGGCTACCTGCACTGGGTTGCGAGCGACCCGCAGCAGCGGGGCCGCGGACTGGGCTACGCGGTCACGGTCTCGGTGCTGCACGATTTCGCGGCGCGTGGGCTGACCTCGACCGTGCTCGAGACCGACGACGAGCGCAGCGGCGCGATCCGCATGTACCTCGGCATGGGCTACATCCCGGTCTACCGCGACCAGACGCACGAGCAGCGCTGGTCGATCATCTTCCAGCAGCTGGCGGCGCGGCGGGCGGTCCCGACGACATGACGGTTCGCCTCGACGGGCAGATCGCGGTCGTCACCGGCGGTCGCGGTGATCTGGGGCGTGCGTTCGCCGCAGCCTTCGTCGAGCGAGGGGCCGCGGTCTCGGTGGCCGACCGGGTGCCGATCGGCGCCGACGATCGCTCGTCTGGCATCCATCACGCCGAACTCGACGTCACCGACGCCGGCGCGGTCGGAGCGTGGCTCGACCGGGTCGAGTCCGAGCTGGGCACCCCGAGCATCGTCGTCCCGGCCGCCGCGATCGCCACGGCCGTGCCGCTGCTCGAGTTGTCCCCAGAACAGTGGCGTGCCGAACTCGACGCGGACCTCACCGCCCCGTTCCTGCTCGCCCAGGACGCCGCCCGCAGGATGATCCACGCCGGCGTCCAAGGCCGCATCGCGTTCATCGGCAGCTGGGCCGCCCACGCGCCGCACCCGCACGTCGCCGCCTACTCCGTCGCGAAGGCGGGACTGCGGATGCTCACGCGCGTCATGGCCGCAGAGCTCGGTCCCAACGGCATCCTCGTCAACGAACTCGCGATCGGGGTGGTGGATGCCGGGGTCAGCCGCACCACGTTCGCAACGCACCCCGAGCTCAGGGCGCGCAGCGAACGGCGGGCCCCGCTGCGCCGGCTCGTCTCGGTGGACGACATCGTCGGACAGGTGCTCGCGCTGGTCGACCCCGCACAGACGTCGATGACCGGGACGACCATCACGCTCGACGCCGGAATGTCGCTGCGCACGGCCTTCGGGTCCGACGCTGAGGACGACGCATGAGCGCCTTCGACCTCAGCAACCCCGCGGTGCGCGCCCGCCTCGGCGTCGCGCGCGCGGACATCACGCCCGCCCCCGACGCGCCCATCAACAACTGGGGCGCTGCACCCACCAAGCACGCGACCGGTATCCAGGCGCCGATGTGCGCGACCGCGCTCGCGATCGGGCCGGTCGACTCCGACGAGACGACGGTCGTGATCGTCACGGTCGACCTCGGCTGGTTCCGCACCGCGTCGGCGGCCGCGCATGTGCGTGACGGCATCGCCGCGCGGGCCGGTGTCCCCGCCGATCGCGTGCTCGTCGCGCTCAGCCACACGCACGCCGGCCCTGCGATCGATCCCGACGCGGTGCTCGCCGAGGACCGTTCGCAGGTCACGGGCTACCTCGACCGCGTGGTCGAAGCGGTCGGCTCAGCGGCCGCACGTGCGATCGCGGGAGCGGTCCCTGCGGTGCTCGAGTGGGGCGTCGGCACCTGCACGCTCGCGCGGCACCGAGACCACGCGCATCCCACCGAACACCGGACCGTGTGCGGATACGACCCCGGCGGCGACGCCGACGACACGCTGCTCGTGGGCAGGATCGTGGATGACGCGGGCTCGCCCATCGCCACGCTCGTGAACTACGCCTGCCACCCGACCACTCTGGGCCCCTCGAACACGCGGATCTCGCCCGACTACGTCGGGGCCGCCCGCGACCTCGTCGAGGACCGCACGGGCGTGCCGATGCTCTTCCTCCAGGGCGCATCCGGCGAACTCGCCCCGCGCCGGCAGTACACCGACGACACGTCGGCCGCGCTCGCGAACGGCCGAGAGCTCGGATACGCGGCGCTCTCCGCACTCGAGGGGATGCTGCCGCCGTCGACGCGGCTCGTCGAGCAGCCGACGCTCGAGTCCGGCGCGCCGCTGGGTATCTGGCAGTTCGAGCCGGTCACGGTTCCGACCGATGTGTCGCTCGAGACCCACCGGCTGCAGCTCGCGCCCAACGCGTCCGTCACGCGCTGGAGCGCGAGCACGCCGCTCCCCGACGCGGTGAGCCTGGAGCGCACGGCGCGTGCCGCGCTGCTCGCGGCGGACCAGGGCGGTGGCCCCAGCATCCCGCTCACGGTCCTGCGGCTCGGGGATGCGGTGCTCGTCGCCACCGCAGGCGAGGCGTACTCGTCGCTGCAGCGCGACCTGCGCGCCGCGTTCCCCGACGTCGCGGTCGTCGTCGTGAACCTCGCGGGCGGCGCTCACGCCGGCTACCTCCCGCCGGACGCTGCCTACGCCTCCGACCGCTACCAGGTCTGGCAGACGCCCGCGGGTCGCGGGTCGCTCGAATTCGTACGGGATGCAGCGACGACGCTCATCCGGTCCCACCATGCACAACCCAACCACTCGAGATAGGACGAACCAATGCCACAGCTTGATCGACGCACCTTCCTCGTCGGAACCGGCCTTGCGGCCGCCGGCCTCACGCTCGCCTCCTGCACCACGACCGGGGGCGACGGATCCGCCGCGCTCACGTTCTGGAGCGGGTTCTCCACCTCGGATCCGAACGACAAGAGCAAGAAGCCGGAGGACTTCTGGATCTACCAGGCGTCGCAGCGCTTCACCGACAAGACCGGCATCCCGGTCAAGATCGAGGAGCTGCCCGGCGACGACACGATGTTCACCAAGATCCGCACGGCGGCCATCGCCGGCACCGGCCCCGATGCATCCATGGTCTGGTCGGGCACCTACATGCTCAGTATCAAGGAAGCGCTCGAGCCGATGGCGAAGTACTGGACGGATGCCGAGATCGCCGAGTTCGCCGGCTGGGCCGCCGTCACCGACGGCTTCGACCCGTCGGTGAAGGACAAGATCCTCGGCGTGCCCAATGGCTCGGACGGCGCGATGTCGCAGTTCATCAACCTCGAACTCACCGAGGCGGCGGGCGTCGACGCCACCAGGTGGCCGGTGAGCTACGACGAGTGGATGTCGGACCTCGAGAAGATCGCGGCGACCGGCGTGACCCCGCTCTCGCTCGGCCAGCTCACGTTCCTCTTCCACGCGTGGAACACCTGGCTCGCGCAGACCGTCGAGGGCTCGGTCGGGGTCGGCGACCTCGTGACCGGCAAACGCAACTTCAGCGACCCGGACATCCTCGAAATGACCGAGAAGTGGCTCGCGATCCGCCAGTACGCACTGCCCGGTGCGCCGACGACGGATGATGACGCCGCGATGCAGGAGGTGTTCGACGGAAATGCCGCGATCGGATCCGGTGGCGCCGGCACGATCCCGAACTTCGTGGACACGCTCGGCGACAAGGCGCTCGTCACCAAGTGGCCGAACATCAGCGAGAACGGCATCCAGGGCGGCACGATCGGCGGCACCGGGGTCGCCTACATCGTGTCGAACACGTCGAAGCAGAAGGAGAACGCCGTCGCGTACATCAAGCACCTGCTCAGCAAGGACGAGCTCGAGGCGTTCGTCGAGTCGTCGGAGTCGGGTCCGCTCGTCGGCCGGCTGGACATGGAGGACGTCTACGCCGACCCGATGGTCAACAACCTCCAGCAGTGGAGCCTTGAGCCGAGCAACACCTTCTGGCCGGACAACGTGTTCCCCGCCGACCTGACCGGCGAGCTCGCTGCGCAGGCCGAACTCGTCTGGGGTGACCAGATCAGCGCAGAGGACTTCCTCACCGCGCTCGACGAGAAGCGCGACAGTCTGCTGTGACCATCACCGACGCCGGAGCTGCGGTCGTTGCCGGACCCGTGGCGCTCGCCGCCGGTCCGCGGCGCCGCCGCACGCTCCGGCGTCGGTCGGTCATCCTCGGGTGGGTGACCGTCGCGCCCGCGCTCGCAGTGATCGGGCTGCTCATCTGGTACCCCGTGGTCTCGACGGTGCAGCACAGCTTCACCGACTGGAACGGCTTCAGCGCGAACTGGGTGGGGCTCGAGAACTACATCGCCCTGTTCGAGACCGGTGAGTTCTTCGAGCTGTTCCGCGTCAACCTGGTGTTCCTCGCCTCGATCCCGATCCTGCTGGTGCTGTGCGTGGCGGTGTCCGTGGTCATCCACGATCGGATCCCAGGGTGGCGGCTGTTCCGCTCGGTGTACTACATCCCGACCGTGCTGTCGGCAGCCGTGGTGGGGCTGCTGGCGTCGATCATGTTCAGTCCTCGCGGCGCGATCAACGAGTTCCTCAAGGGCATCGGCCTCGGTGCTCTCGCCCAGGACTGGTTCGGGCAGACCGGCACGGCACTGACCGTGCTCATCCTCGTCTTCTTCTGGCAGAGCCTCGGCCAGGGCGTGCTGGTGTTCCTCGCCGGACTGTCGACCGTGCCGCACGAGATGATCGAGGCTGCGCAGGTGGATGGCGCGGGCTGGTGGCGCCGCCTGTTCTCGGTCATCCTGCCGATGCTGTCCCCCACGACCGCCTACTTCGTGCTCACGAACATCGTCTACGTGATGGTCAACCTGTTCGCCCTGGTCTTCGTGACGACCGGCGGTGGACCGGGACGCAGCACCACGCCGGTCGACTACATGATCTATCTCAAGGCGTTCCAGCAGGGTCAACTCGGCGCGGCGTCGGCGCTCGCCGTCATCCTGCTCATCATCGTGTTCGCGTGCTCGTGGTTCCAGCTGCGGCTCATGGATCGGGCCAACCGATGACGGCCCGCGCGCGGCTCACCCGCTGGCTGGTCGCCGGCGTGCTGGCGATCATCGCGTTCCTCGCGCTCTACCCGATCTTCTTCATGGTGATCGGCTCCCTCAAGACGGGCCGCGAGTTCACGGCCAACCCGCTCGGGCTGCCGGTCGACTGGCTCAACTTCTCGAACTACATCGGCCTCGGCAACCAGTTCGATGTGGTGCGGCTCGTGAGCAACACCGCGATCTACATCGCCTTCGCCCTCGTGCTCAGCATGCTGCTCGCGGTGCCGGCGGCGTACGCGATCGCCAAGCTCCGGTTCCCCGGCAGCACGCTGCTGTTCGCGGCGATCGTCGCGAGCCTCGGGGTGCCGACGATCTCGATCCTCGTTCCGGACTACCTGCTGTTCGTGCAGGCGGGCTTCGCGGACTCGCCGGTCGGCGTGATCGCGATGTGGACCGCGCAGTCGCTGCCGGGCAGTATCTTCCTGATCAGCGCGGTGATCCGTGCGCTGCCTGACGAGCTCATCGAGGCGGCGACGATCGACGGCGCGCGCTATCCGCGACTGATGCGCTCGGTGGTGATCCCACTCGCGGTGCCGGGCATCGTCACCGCGTCGATCTTCAACATCACGGGCTGGTGGAACGACCTGCTCATCCCCCTGGTGTTCTTCCAGAGCTCCGAGAAGCAGACGCTGACCGCGGCGATCGCGACGATCGGCCAGCGGATGTCGGTGAGCGACGTGCCGCAGATCATCACGGCGCTGCTCGTGTCGTCGTCGTTCCCGATCCTGCTCTACATCCTGCTGCAGAACTACATCCGCCGCGGGCTCGTGATGGGCTCGGTGAAGTGATGGGGGCGGTGGAGTAGTGGCGGAGTTGCGCAGCGCGGGCTGGTTCGACGGAGACGACGAGGTCGCCATGCTGCACCGCGCCGCCCTGCGATCGAGTCGGGAGGGCGACCCCGCGATCGCTGGTCGTCCGGTGATCGGTGTGACGATCTCCGGCTCGGCGCTCAACCCGTGCAACGCGGTCATGGTGCCGCGGATCGCAGCGATCCTCGAGGGCATCGAGGAGGCCGGCGGCATCGGCGTGGAGCTGCCGAGCATGTCGCTCGGCGAGGATCTCATGAAGCCCTCCGCGATGCTCTACCGCAACCTGCTCTCGATGGAGGTCGAGGAGTACCTGCGCAGCTACCCGATCGACGGCGTCGTGATCACCGGCAACTGCGACAAGTCGCTGCCGGGCGGTCTCATGGGTGCCTTCAGCGCCGACCTGCCGACGATCGTGCACGCCGGCGGTGCCCGGCCCGCCGCGTGCCTCGACGGTCGGGAACTCGGAACGACCGACGTGTGGCGGATGACGCACCAACGCGCTGCGGGCACCATCAGCAACGGCGAGTGGGCGGCGCTGGAGACCGCGCTCTCGACCGGGCGAGGCGCGTGCAATGTCATGGGCACGGCATCCACGATGGCCCTGCTCATCGAGGCGCTCGGGCTCATGCTCCCCGGCACCGCGGTCATCCCGACGGATGACCCGGCCGGCGTCGAGGCGGCGCGCCAGACCGGGCGACTCGCGGTCTCGCTCACGACCTCCGGCACGCGGCCGTCCGACCTGCTCACCGAGGCGTCGTTCCGCAACGCGGCGCGGGTGCTCGCGGCGATCGGCGGGTCGACCAACGCGGTCATCCACCTGCTCGCGCTCGCCGGGCGTGCGGGCGTGCACCTGACCCTCGACGACATTCACATTGCGGCGCAGGCCGTACCCGTGATCATGGACGTCGAGCCCACGGGCCGGATGCTCGTGCACGCGCTGCACCGCGACGGCGGACTGCCGGCAGTACTCGCCGCCATCGCGGCCTGGCTCGAACCAGAGGCGGAGATCGTGACGGGGCAGACGATGGGCGAGGTCGCGTCCCAGTCGACTCCGACCGGCGTCGTGCACGCGGTCACCGACCCGGTCGCGATGACACCCGCCCTCGCCGTCGTCACCGGCAACCTCGCTCCCGACGGCGCGGTGCTCAAGCGCGCGACCGCCTCCGAGCGCCTGCTGCAGCACACCGGCCCCGCCCTGGTCTTCGACGACTACCACGACATGCGGGCGCGGGTGCAGGATCCCGACCTGCCCGTCACCGCCGACACGGTGCTCGTCATGCGCGGCTGCGGCCCGGTCGGCGGTCCGGGGATGCCGGAGTGGGGCATGATCCCCGTCCCGACCAAGCTCGCCGAGCAGGGAGTCGACGACATGGTGCGCATCACCGACGCGCGCATGAGCGGCACGAGCTACGGCACCGTGTTCCTCCACGTGGCGCCGGAGTCCGCGATCGGCGGCCCGCTCGCCCTCGTGCGCGACGGCGATCAGGTGCGAGTGGATGTCGCGGCCCGCCGCATCGACCTCCTGGTCGATGACGCCGAACTCGAGCGCCGCCGCGCCGAGTGGCAGCCCCCGCCGTCCGAGTACATCCGCGGCTGGCCGAAGCTCTACCGCGAGCACGTGCTGCAGGCGGACCGCGGCGCGGACCTCGACTTCCTCGCACTTCCGGCGGGCGAACGCCCACGGCTCATCCCACCGACCATCGGTCGCTCATGACCGACGAGACATCCGACACCATCATCGAAGGCGGCTCCGTGTCCCACCCACCACTGACCGGCGTACTGCCGGTGCTGCAGGTCCCGTTCCTGCAGGACGACTCGATCGACCACGACGCGCTGCACTCGCAAGCGCAGTGGTGCCTCGCCCAGGGCACGAACGGGCTCGTGTTCGGCATGGTGTCCGAGGTGGTGCGGCTCGGCGACGCCGAGCGGGTCGAGGCCATCCGCACGGTCGCCGGGCTCGCCGTCGACGCGGGCGTCGTGCTCGTGGCGAGTGCCGGGGCCGAGAGCACGAAGGTGGCCGTCGAGCGTGCCGTCGCCGCGGCCGAGGCCGGCGCGACCGCCCTCATGGTGACGCCGCCGATGACGGTGCGCAGCGGCGAGGCGTCGCTGCGCGAGTACTTCCTCGAGGTCGCGCGCGCCACACCGCTGCCGGTGATCGTGCAGGATGCGAGCGGCTACGTCGGCACCCCGATGTCGATCGACTTCCAGGTCGGCCTATTGGACGCGCTGGGCGACCAAGCCTGGTTCAAGCCAGAGGCGCCGCCGTTCGGTCAGCGGCTCTCGGAGCTGCGGGACCGCTCGGGCGGACGGGCGCGCATCCTCGAGGGCAGCGGCGGGATCTCGCTCGTCGACTCGTACCGTCGGGGGATCGTCGGCACGATGCCCGCGGCGGACGTCTGCTGGGCGCTCGTCGCGCTCTGGAACGCGCTCGAGGCCGGTGACGCCGAGACCGCCGCCGCCATCCACGGTCCGCTCGGCGCGCTGGTCACCCTGCAGACCTCCCTCGATGCGTACGTGGCCATCGAGAAGCACCTGTTGCACCGGCAGGGCATCATCCCGTCGGCACGGATGCGCGGACCGGTCGGCTTCGTGCTCGACCCCGAGACCGCCGCCGAGGCCGAGCGCCTCACGGATGTCCTGCACGCGCTATCGACGACACGAATCACCCAACGAGAGGAAGTCAGATGAGCAAGACCATCGGCATCGGCGTGCTTGGCGCCGCCGGAGAGGCAGCCGAGGGCCACATCCTGGGATTCAAGGCGGACCCGCGCGCGCGGGTCGTCGCGGGCTGGGACACCAATCAGGAAGCACTCAAGGAGCGGGCTGCGGAGCTCGGGATCGAGCGCACCTACGACACCCTCGAGGCGCTGCTCGCCGACCCGGAGGTCGATGCCGTGGTGATCGCCACCCCGGACCACTTCCACGGTGACCACGCCGTCGCCGCGCTGAAGGCCGGCAAGCACGTGCTGTGCGAGAAGCCGATGGCGACCACGCGCGCCGATGCGAAGCGGATCGTCGACGCCCAGCGCGAGGCCGGCACGATCTTCCTCGGCGGCCACGTCTACCACTTCCGTCCGGACTACCGGCTGCTGGCGCAGTCGTACTGGAACGGCGACATCGGCACGGGATACCTCGTCGACGGCGACTACGTGTCGAACCTGTCCCTCATGTACGGCGAGGACGGCCGCACCCCGTGGCGCAGCGCCAAGGAGAACGCGCAGAACATCATGATCGGCGGCGGCTGCCACCCGGTCGGCCTCATGCGCTGGGTGATGAAGGACGAGATCGTCGAGGTCACGGCGTACAGCAACCATCTCGCGGAGCCGCGCCTGAACATCGACGACGCGTATGTCGCCATCCTCAAGTTCAAGGGCGGCGCGATCGGCCGGCTCGGGACGGCGGCCGGCGACCGCGGCCACACCCCCGACGGCGGCCACATCCGCGTGCACGGCACCAACGGCACGCTGTTCGGGTCGGCGCTCTACCGCGATCCGCACGACTCGTACCGCAACCCTGCGCCGAAGCGCGACTTCGCCGAGGAGACGAAGGACCAGGGCCCGCGGATCACCGGCAACAAGCAGGTGCACTACTGGGCGGAGCAGGCGGAGCACTTCCTCGACTGCATCGAGGGCACGGCGGAGCCGCTCACGACCGCCGTCGACGGCGCTCGGGTGGTGGCCGTGCTGACCGCCGCGGTCGAGTCCGCGAACACCGGCAAGCCCGTCACCGTCGACAACGACTTCTGAGGAGCTCGACCATGAACGACAGGATCGGCGTCGGAGTGCTGGGCGCCGGCGGCGACGCAGCGTACGGGCACCTGCTCGGACTCGAGCTCGACGACCGGGCGGAGATCGTCGCCGCCTGGGACATCAACGCCGACAAGCTCGCCGACCGCGCGCGGGAGTTCGGCATCCCGACGCAGTGCGCATCGCTCGAGGAGCTGCTCGCACTGCCCGAGGTCGACGCGGTGGTGATCGCCACGCCCGACCATCTGCACGCGCAGCACGCGATCGCGGCACTCCGCGCCGGCAAGCACGTGCTGTGCGAGAAGCCCACCTCGACCACACGGGACGACGCGGCGGGTATCGTCGCGGCGCAGCGCGAATCCGGCAGGGTCTTCCTCGGCGGGCACGTGTACCACTTCCGGCCCGACTACCAGCTGCTCGCGAAGGCCTATCAGGACGGCGATGTCGGCGAGGCGTTCCTGGTCGAGGGCGACTACGTCTCGAACCTGCAGCACCTCTACGGCGAGACCGGTCGTACGCCGTGGCGCAGCGACGCCACGAACCCGCAGAACATCATGATCGGCGGCGGGTGTCATCCACTCGGTCTCATGCGCTGGGTTCTGCAGGACGAGATCGTCGAGGTGTCGGCGTTCAGCAACCACCTCTCCGAGCCGCTCCTGCCGGCGGACGACTGCTACGTGGCCATCCTCAAGTTCAAGGGCGGGGCGGTCGGTCGACTGTGCGCCGCATCGGGCAGCCGGGGCCACGTGCCGGACGGCGGCTACATCAAGGTGCGCGGCACCAGGGGCAGCCTGTGGAACTCGGCGCTGTATCGCGACGACAACGAGTACCACTCCCCGTGGCCGATCCGGGACTTCGCCTACGAGACGCAGTACCACGCCGCGAAGGTCTCGCGCTCGCCGCAGTCGCACCATTGGGGCGAGCAGATCTCCCACTTCCTCGACTGCATCGAGGGCAAGGCCGAGCCCATGACGTCCGCGCTCGACAGCGCCCGCGTCGTCGCTGCGCTCACGGCGTGCGTGGAGTCGGCCCGCACCGGGCAGACGGTGCTCGTCGACAACGAGTTCTGAGCGTGCGCGGCGAGATCCTGCTGCCGCTCGCGCTCGAGCTGGGTGAGGGTGCGCGGGAGATCCGCGGCGAGCTGTGGTTCGTCGACCTGCTGGCCGGCGTGCTCTACCGCAAGGACGGGGATGTCGCGACCGAGGTCATCCGCAGCCCCCGCCCGATCGGTGCCGCCGCCGCGGTCGCCGGGTCACCCACGCGGCTCGTGCTCGCCGAGGGCCTCGGGGTGTCCGTCGTGGACCTCGCAGAACCGGATCCGGTGCCGCGCGAGCGATGGTCGTTCGGCTCCGGGTCCGAACTCGTGACGCACCGCGTGAACGACGCGGCGGTGGATCCGCACGGCGTGCTCTGGGTCGGCACGATGCCGTATGGCGACGGAGCGCCCGGGGCGGTGTTCCGGGTGCGCGGCGATCATGCTCCCGAGCGCGTGCTCGACGGGATCGTGTGCCCGAACGGCCCCGCCTTCGGCGCCGCGGGGGAGGTGTACCTCGCGGATACGGTGGCTCGGGTCATCCTGCGGTCGAGGCTGCACGACGACGGCTCGCTCGACGCATTCGAGCCGTGGGCCGACATCGAGGGTGGCCTGCCCGACGGCATGACCGTCGACGCCGATGGATGCCTCTGGGTCGCCGTCTGGGGAGCATCCGAGGTACGGCGGCTCGACCCGTCCGGCCGCCAGGTCGACGCGATCGCGCTCGGAGCCCGTCAGCCCACGTCGGTCTGCCTCACCGAGATCGACGGCGACTCGGTGGCGGTGATCACCTCAGCACGGGTCGGGCTCACCGACCCGACGGATGGCGACGGCGCGCTCTGGGTCGCGGCGACCGACGCCCGCCCGTCCGCCGCGAGCACCACCGAGTGGCTCGACTGAAGGAGGCGGTGCGGGTCGGTGGAGATGCGGGCCGGTAGATTCGTACGGCCATGACATCGACCCTCCAGCCCTCCGACGAGGTCGCCGCCGCGCTTGCGGACGGCCGCCCGGTCGTCGCCCTCGAGTCCACGATCATCTCGCACGGCCTGCCGCGGCCGCGCAATCTCGAGGCCGCGATCGAGTTCGAGACGATCCTGCGCGATGCCGGTGTGACACCCGCGACGATCGCGGTGCTCGACGGCATCCCGCGCATCGGGCTCGACGCCGAGGGTGTCCGCCGCATCGCCGAGGAGGACCTCACCAAGGCGAGCGTGCGCGACCTGCCGATCATCGCGGCGCGCGGGGCGAGCGGAGCGACCACGGTCGCGGCGACCGCGTACCTCGCGGGCCGGGCGGGCATCCGGGTGTTCGCGACCGGCGGGCTCGGCGGCGTCCACCGCGGCGCGAGCGAGACCTTCGACGAGTCCGCGGACCTCTCGACGCTCGCGGTCACCCCGGTCGCCGTCGTGAGCGCGGGCGTGAAGTCGGTGCTCGACATCGCAGCGACCCTCGAGCGCCTCGAGACCCTGAGCGTGCCCGTCGTCGGCTACGGCACGAACGTGTTCCCGAGCTTCTGGCTGCGCGAGTCGCCGTTCACGCTCGACTGGTCGGTGGACTCGGCCGAGGACATCGCGGCCATCCTTCGGGCACAGGATGCCGCGGGCTCCCGCTCCGGCATGGTGGTGGCCAACCCGATCCCCGCCGCCCAGGCCTGGGACACCGCCGAGCACGACCGCGTGCTCGCGGCCGCGTTCGCCGAAGCGGAGACGTACGGCGTGCGAGGCAAGGCCGTGACCCCGTTCCTCCTCCTCAAGATCGTGGAGCTTCTCGGGCGGCAGGTCGCTCGAGGTGAACCTCGACCTCGCTCGGAACAACGTGCGCGTCGCCGCGGACATCGCCACGGCCTACGCGGCCGCGAACCGGGCCTGATGGCTCCGGGTCGGGCCCCGAGGTTCCTCGTCGTCGGGGACGTGATCGACGATGTGCTCGTGGTGCTCGACCGTCCGATCCGGGTGGACACCGACACCGCGGCATCCATCAGCCAGGTGCCCGGCGGGTCGGCTGCCAACACCGCGGCCTGGCTCGCGGCGCTCGGCGCCACGGTCGCGTTCGTCGGTGCGGTCGGGGCGGATGACGTGCTGCGCGTCGCGACCGCGATGCCCGGCGTCGAGGCGCGGCTCTACGCGACCCACGAACCGACCGGCGCGATCGTCGTGCTGGTCGAGGGGCAGCACCGCTCGATGCTCACCTCGCGCGGGGCCAACGCGGAACTCGACTTGGGCGTGATCGACCTCGAGGGGTTCGACGTGCTGCACCTCACGGGGCATCCCCTGCTGCAGTCGACGGACGGCGGCGCGGCGTTCACCGCGCTCATCGCGCGCGCGAAGGATGCCGGCCTGCTGGTCTCCGTCGACCCCGGCTCGGCCGGGTTCCTCGCCGACTTCGGTGTGGAGTCGTTCCTCGCCGCGGTCGCGGGAGCGGATGTGCTGCTGCCGAGCATCGACGAAGCGCGACTGCTGACCGGGCTCGACGATCCGCTCGCGATTGTCGAGGCGCTGCCGTTCGACACGGTGGTGGCGAAGCTCGGACGTGACGGTGCGATCGTGCGGGCGGGCGCGGTCACCGAACTGGTCACAGCAGTCGACGTCGAGATCATCGACCCGACGGGCGCAGGCGATGCGTTCGCGGCGGGGTTCCTCGCGTCATGGGCCGTGGACCGTGACGCGATCGCGGCCACACGCTCGGCGGTCGAGGTCGGAGCCCGAGCGGTCGCGGCGAAGGGTGGGCGGCCCACCATCTGACAGAATCCGCTAGTCCGGCGGCCCGCAACGAGCGGATTTTGTCATCTGGGTCACGCGTCCGACTCGCCGATCACGAGCGCAGTTCGAGCACCCAGTCCCACGCGCCGCCCGCGTTGGCGCCAGGCGTCTCGAAAGCGGCGGGACCGCCGAGTTCGACCTCGCCGGCGTCCGAGGAGCTGCCGTCGACCGGATCGATCCATCGCGCGCGCGCCGCACCGCGCAGCAGCGACGTGTCGACCGCGAAGCTGCGGCGCTCATCCCGGTTCGGCACGTAGAGCACGGTGACCGTGCCATCGGGCGTCCCGGCGGCGGCGATGTGGCGCAGGCCGTCCCCTTGGCCATCGGCGACGAGCTCGACGCCGAGATGCACCGGCGAGGTGCCCGATGGGGCGAGTTCGTGCCACGGCAGTGAGCCGATGTAGCGATGCTGCACGGCGACCTGCTGCGAACCGGGGGAGTCCAGGCAGTCCTGCCAGGTCGGACTCCACGGTCCGGCGTGGCGGGCGAAGTTGTAGACGCCGACGCGGCCGAACGTCTGGCCGGCGAACCCTCCGCCGAGCACCGACCACCAGAGTCCCTCCCGGACATCGTCCGCGGTGCCGCTCCCGCCGATCTCGGCACCCTCGTACTGGGGTTCGCACACCCAGGCCGGCCGCGGCGGCATCGCCGACCACGCCTCGTCGGCCGTGCGCCAGACCTCGCCGCCGTCATTCGGTCCGAAACCGTAGAAGCTGTTTACGGTCAGCAGCTGGTCGGCGTCGGCGTTGTCGCCGATCACGTCGTCGGGCGCGTCGAGTTCGGCGGCCAGCACCGCGTCGGGATGGGCGGCCCGGATCGCCTCGATCGTCGCGCGAACGCGCCGCGAGCCTTCGCCGGGGGGAGGATTCATGTCGCCGTACGGGTACCAGATGATGTTGTCGCAATCGTCGAGCAGGTCGACGAGCCACTGGGCGAAGCCACGCATCGATTCGATCGAGTTCGCGTCGCTCGAGATCGCGTTCCACCATCCCTGGTCGCTGTGGCTGCCCTGGTAGCCCAGGTAGTTGTAGGCGAGCAGCACCGCGATGCCGTGCCGGCGGGCCGCGAGGATGAGGTCGCGCACATTCGCCCAGTACTCGCGTCTCGGCGTCGAGAAGTCCCCTGGCTGCTCGAGCGGCTGTGCGCCGGAGACCCGGTTGGCCGGCAGGTGCGCATAGTCGCCGGCCTCGATGTTGTGGTACGAGTTGTAGCCGTCCTGCACCATCCCCATCATCAGGATGCCGGTGAAGCCCTTCGCGGCACGGTCGGAGAGGTAGTGCTCGAACGCGGCCGCGCTCTCCGGGTCATCCAGCCAGAACTCGGTGGACGCGAACCACGCCGAGTCGACCTGTACACGGAACGGCGTGCCGTCAGCATCCTCGAGGTGCCGACTTGACGCGGCAGTGCGGATCGGCCAGGCGACAGTGCTCATGCACGTCATCCTAGCCAATCATCAGATGAATCAGGACCGCGTCTGCCGCATGCTCTCGTAGGCCGCCAGCGCGCGCTTGCGCGTCTCCCCGAGGTCCACGATCGGCTCGGGGTAGAGGTCGGTGCCGAGCTCCGGCACCCAGCGCCGCAGGTACTCGCCCTGTCGGGTCGAACTTCGATGCCTGCAGTTCGGGATTGAACACGCGGAAGTACGGCGCCGCATCCGCCCCCGATCCCGCCACCCACTGCCAGTTGCCCGGGTTGTTCGCCTCGTCGGCGTCGCACAGGCAGTCCCAGAACCACTGCTCGCCCGTGCGCCAGTCGACGAGCAGGTTCTTGATCAGGAAGCTCGCCGTCACCATGCGCACCCGGTTGTGCATGTAGCCGGTGCGCCAGAGCTCGCGCATGCCGGCGTCCACGAGCGGGATGCCGGTCTGCCCGCGCTGCCAGGCCGTGAGCCCCTCGGTGCCCGCCCACTCGAACGCGTCGAACTCGGGGCGGTAGTTCTTCGTGGCGAGGTCGGGGTGGTGGAACAGGATGTGCCAGTTGAACTCGCGCCATCCAACCTCGCTCAGGAACTTCGCGACGTTCTTGCGGGCGGCGGGCGGGATGTCGCGGTGCACCCGCTCCCACACCTGGAACGGGCTGATCTCGCCGAACCGCAGGTGCGGGCTGAGCATGCTCGTGGCCTCGACGCGCGGGCTCGTCGCGCCGGTGGTAGTCGTGCAGGTGCTCGTCGACGAAGGTCTCGAGCCGATCGTGGGCGCCCTGTTCGCCGGGCGTCCAGGTCTCGCGCAGGCCGTCCGCCCAGTCGGGGCGGGTCGGCAGCAGCTGCCAGTCGTCGAGGTGCTCGGACTTCGCCTGCTCGTAGTCCACGCTGCGCGGGGCCGGCAGCGGATCGCGCACCTCGCGCTCCCGGGCCGCGCGCCAGAACGGCGTGAACACCTTGTACGGCTCGCCGGAGCCGTTCAGCACCGTCCACGGCTCGAACAGCAGGTTGGCGTGGAAGCTCTGCACCTCGACGCCGTCGGCGCGCAGGTGCTCCTTGAGCGCGGCATCCACGTCTCTCGACTGCGCCGTAGCGGCGGTTCCAGAACACGGCGGTCGCGCCGGTCTCGCGCACGAGTGCGGGCAGCACGTCGGCCGCGGCGCCGGTGCGAAGCGTGAGCGGGATGTCGCGCCCGAGCGCCTCGAGCGAGTGGTGCAGCCACCACCGGCTCGCCCCGCCCAGCGCGCGGATGCCGCGGCTCACCTCATCCCGCAGGAACAGCACCACGACCGGGCCGTGCTCCCCGGAGCGCTGCCGCTCCGCCGCCGCGCGCAGCGCCGGGTTGTCGGCGACCCGCAGGTCGTCGCGCAACCAGACGATGCTCGTCACGCCGGCCCGCGCCGCAGCTTGTCGGTGAGCTCGGTCAGCGTGCGCAGCTCATCGGCGTCGAGCGCGCTGCCCACGCGCCGGCTGATGGATGCCGCGTGCTGCACCGCCACCGAACGGAACAGCTCCGCGCCCGCATCGGTGAGCGCAACGACCGTGCCTCGTGCGTCGGCGGGATCGGTGGACTTGCCCACGAGACCGCGCGCGACCAGCCGGTCGACGAGTCGGCTCACGCTCGGCTGGGTGAGCAGCAGGTGCTTGTTGAGGTCACGGATGCGCGACCGCTGCTCCGGCTGCCGGGACAGGTTGAACAGCACGTCGTACTCGTTGAGCGAGATCTCGCCGTGCGGGAACTCGCGGCTCAGGTCACGAAGTACGGCCACCTGCGCGCGGAACAGCGCTTCCCAGGCATCCACCGCTTCGGACCGTTCACTCACCCGATCCACTCTATGAGCAACGCGGAGACGCCGCAGAACGCTGCCGACGGCGACGAGGGAATGGTTGGGGTCGCAGGATCTTGCCACTGCGACCCCAGGCCTGAAGATCTTCGGTGCGGAAAGGATTGAGGGTCGGCTTCAGAGGCTAGAAGCCGGCCCTCTCCCTTGCACCAAGAGTGTCCTGCAATCACATTCCGCAGTAGCTGCCACAGCAAACAACTTCTGCTCTATGAATGTATAACGGAACGGTAACGCTGTCTAGTTACCTGTTCGTTATTTTTCTGGGAGTTCGATTTGAGCCCGTTCACGAGCTCAGCGGCGGCTGCGCGAGCACGATCGCCGCAAGCTCCTCGGGCTTCGTGAACTGCGGCCAGTGCCCGGTCGGCAGGTCGACGTAGGTCACGTCGCGGATGCGCGCGAACTCCTGCACCGACGGCTCGCCGCCCGCGATCCACTCCTGCAGGTCGGCCGCGGTGTACTCGGGGCACACCGCCGTGACCGGAACGTCGTAGCGCCGCTCGTCGTGCAGGTGCACCGTGCCGTGGACGACGTGCTCGGGCGAGGGGAGGCTGCGATCGCGGAAGGCGGTCAGCGCTGCGTCATCCAGGTCCCGTAGGTCGTCCTCCGAGAACTCGCTGAACTCGGGCAGCGGGATCTCGCCGTCGACCGCGTCGAATCCGTTGATGAGCACGGAGCCATCCGGGCTCGGGAAGCCGCCGACGTAGATCGCGCGCGCCACGCGATCGGGCCGCGCGTCCACCGCGGCCGAGGCGATGCCCGAACCGGCGGAGTGACCCACGAGGATGATCGGACCTCCGGCCGCGTCGATCGCCGCCACGACGGCCGCGACGTGGTCGTCGATCGTGATGCCGGAGCGATCGGCGGTGCGGGATTCCATGCCGGGCAGCTCAACCGCGGTCACGCGGTGGCCGGCTGCCTCGAGGGGTGGGATGACCTGGGCCCACGACGCGGCATCCAGCCAGAGTCCTGGTACGAGAACGATGTCCATGCTTCGACGCTAACCCAGGGCGCCGACAGCATGGGAGGGCGGCGACCGCGTTGCCGCGACCGCCGCCCCTGATGGATGTCGCTACTGCTGGTAGATGCGCACGTGATCGATGTCGTACGTCATCGGGAAGCCGGCGAGGTCCTCGCCGTACCGTCCTGCCCACGGACCGCCGACGGCCAGGTTCAGCATGACGGCGGCCGGGTTGGTCGGACCCTCGTTGGTCACCCAGGTGTACTGCTGGCAGGTCACCTTCGCGCCATCGACGTACCAGCACACGTGGTCGGTGAACCACTCGAGGCCGACCTCGATCCACTGGTCGCGGATGGACTCACCGTCGGGGGCGAGGTAGTTGCCCCATTGGGTGTCGAAGTTCGGTCCGGTCTCGAACCACTCCTGCGTGCCCTGCGGCGGCGGGTCCTGGTCGCTGCCCCAGGTGATCGTGCCCATGTGGAACATGTCGCGACGGTCATCCTGCACGTTGAGTGCGCCCTCGAGGATGTCGATCTCCGGCGGCCACGGCGGGCGGATCGTTCCGTCGCCGTATCCTCCGGCCAGCCAGAAGGCGGGCCAGCTGCCCTGCACGTCCGGCATCCTGACCTGGCTGGTCAGGTAGATCGGGTGACCTTCGGTCGGCTGGAACTCCGGCTTGGTGCGGATCATCGCCGACTCGTAGGGGAACTGCGCGCTCGGTCCGGTCACCGTCGCATGCAGCGACAGGTAGCCGTTCTGCACGGTGTGCATGGGCTCGCCGTTCGCGTTGAAGTCGCGGTAGACCTGCTCCTCCTGGCCGTTGCCTCCGAGGGTGTCGAGCGTGCCGAGCAGCGCGCCGGTCTCAGGGTCGACGCCCATGCAGGCCTCGTCGGGCACCTGCGGCTCGGGGAACACGCCGCCGTCGTACATGTAGCGGGTGCACCACAGGCTGCGGTCGAGCTCGGTGCCCTCGAACTCATCCGAGAAGATCAGTGAGTAGCCCGGCAGCGCGTAGTCCGCTCCGGCGTTGCCCACGGCCACCTTCACCGAGGCGCTGGCCTTGCGGTGGCCGGGAGGTCCCTGCGTGCCGGTCGCCTTCGCGGTGAGCTTCACCGTGCCATCCGGCCATGCGGTGGTGTCGAGCTCGCCCGACGCCGACGTGCCCGTCGGGTCGACCGTGAGACTCGTGACGAGCTGGTTGCCCGCGTACACGTCCACCGTTGTGAGGTAGGTGCCCGTCACGGCCAGGTCGACCGTGCCGTCGAGCACGTCGTCCTTCACCGGCGTGGCCCACTCGACGGTGGTCCTGATGTGCCCGTTGCCGTTCGAGGCAACGGGACCCGAGGGGAGTGAGGATGCTGCGGCCAGCTGGCCGCCCCCCACGAACACCAGCGCGGCGCTGAGCGCGACGGCGGCGAGACGATGGATCCGATATCGACTTCCTGTGGGGCTCTGGGCCCGAACCACTCTGTTCATAAATCCGGTTTATCAGCGCCAGAGCGAACCGTCCACACTTTTGTTGTGCGTCTCGCGGTATATCCCCATCATGGGGGCCAAATAAAGTTTGTTTACCGGATTCAACAGATGGACGGACGACGCTGCGCCGCCGAGCGGGAGGCGCGTTTCCCAATCAGCTCAGAAGAAGTCGGGACTCGGCGTCGAGGCGTGCCGGATGCTCACGTCCGCGTGGCGGTCGAAGCGGTAGCCGACGCCGCGCACCGTGCGCACGATGTCCTCGTAGTCGCCGAGCTTGGCGCGGAGGCGGCGGACGTGCACGTCGATGGTGCGCTCGTTCGGCGCGTCATCCTCGTCCACCGACCACAGCGACGCGATGAGCTCCGCGCGGTCGATGGTGCGGCCCTCGCGCAGCACGAGGTACTGCAGCAGCTCGAACTCCTTGTAGGTGAGTGGGGCGACCTCGCCGTCGAGCTCGACGCGCTTGCGGGAGAGGTCGACGACGATGCCGGTGCGGCGCTTCGGGGTGGGAGCGGGCTCGACGTTGCGGTGCTGCGCGAGTGCTGCCGGGTCCTGGAGGGCCAGGCGCACGACATCCACGTCCCGTCCGCCGGCGCCGATCGGGGCGAGGGCGACGGCCGCGTAGGTCTCGGCGGAGGGCACGAGCTGGGCGGCCAGTGCCCGCAGCTGCTCGACGATCTTTCCGAGGTCGGTGCCGGCGTCCGCGGCCTTGAGTTCGTCGACGCCGACGTAGAGCACGAAGCCGCGGGCTTCGGTTCCGGTCGGCACGGCGCGCAGTCGGCGCTCGGGGGCGGGGGCAGGGGCAGCCGGAACTGCCGTCAGGGGTGCGTGATCAATGGGTGCAATGGACATGGTCCTGGAATCCTTGGATGACTCGGGGTGAAGGGCCTCTGATGATGAGGTTGTGATCCTTCGGGTGTGTTGCCTTGTGGTGCGCGTGCTTCGACCGTTATGAGGGAAGAAGCCCGAGGAGCTCGTCGTAGGAGCTCGGCGAAAGGGCCGTTAGGCACACATTCGACAACACATGACCGCGCCACCGATCGCCGCAGGGGCAATACGGGAGTGCAGGCGAGCAGTCATGGATGCAACTTTCGTGCATGTACGCAAGAAATGCAAGTTGTCGGAGCCATCAGGCCACCGAACGCGAGATGGCTCCGGAAGCGAACCAATCCACCAGAGTCACCGCCAACGACACGGCAGCGCGCGCCTCGACTTCGGAAACGTCGCTGTAGTCGACGTTTCCGTGACGGTCGCGGTGACCATGCCACAGCGTCCGCAACATGCCGAGAATCAGGTCTGCAGCCGGTGACTCCTTTGGTTCTCGAAGTGGCAATTGCCAGTCGCCGTCGGCTGCCATCTGGCCGATGACCGTGCCGAGCGTCGCAGTCGCGTGTCTCGGCTGCACCACACTGATCGCGACGATCTCCACGGCCCTCACGGCGTCCGCGTACGCGCTACTTGCAGTTGTGTCCAGCCCGTGGATGGATGCCCACGCCCGGGACAGTACTTTGCCAGCAGTGCTCGAGTCCATCACGATTTCGGCGAAGTCTTGAACTCCCGAAGGGACCCGCTCTACCAGCCCGGTTCGACCATCTCGAGTTCCAACGGTCCACTTCGAACGAGCGCCGACAAGGGTGGTTTCGATCGGAGTCCCCCCCGACGTCGAGGGAAATCTTGACAGCAAGTAGTCGACGACTCGCAAGAGGTCGAGGTCACTCCGACCCTCCAGTTGACTTCGGACTGAGTCGGTGCCGTAGAAAGTGTCCGGGCCTACCCCGAGCCAAACGTCGGTGTAGAGCTGAATGTCGCGGCACAGGGCTGGATTTGCCCAGCGCTCGTTGTCGGAGCGCACAATCTTGGCCCGGATCCAACCGATAACGAGCTGTCGCGCACCCGTGCCGAGTTCGTCTCGAAGCACGTGGTACGCCGCGGCCTGTTCGCTCGACATCCCGAGTGGCGTAAATGGCTTGTCCGTCACAACGTGATCATGACACGATCGTCCGACTCGCAACACCGCGCGAAAGGTCTGCAATATGGCACTCAACTCTGGCGGTATGGACTCCTTTCTGAATGGAATGGGGTCTTCGTTTCCGCAGCAAGACGTTGTAGTTGTACACAAGCCCGCCAGCGAAGAAGAATCCCGAGCCGAGGTTCGTGCCCACGTCCAAAGTTCAAAAGCGTTCTTCGACTTAGACGCCCCCGTTTTCGTAGGCGATCACATCGAACTCGATGACCCTCGCGGAGGAACCCGAACGCTAATTGTGGAGAGCGTGAAGATTCACGATGTACGGGGAACCGCTGGATTCGACGGGATGAGCCATCTCGAGGTCGCTTTCACGGAGTAGCGAGCGTTGTCCGGCTTTGCCGGAGGATTCGACTCAGACCGTCCCGTACAACCGATCCCCAGCATCCCCAAGCCCCGGCACGATGTACCCGACCTCGTTGAGCTTCTCGTCGAGGGCTCCGAGCACGAGCGTGACGTCGCGACCCTCGGTCGCGGCCTCGACGGCGGCGACGCCCTCGGGGGATCCGATGAGGCAGATCGCCGTGACATCCACGGCTCCTCGGTCGAAGAGGAAGTTGATCGCGGCGATGAGCGAGCCGCCCGTGGCGAGCATCGGGTCGAGCACGAAGCACTGGCGGTTCGAGAGGTCCTCCGGCAGGCGCTTCGCGTAGGTGGTGGGCTGCAGGGTCTCCTCGTCGCGGGCCATGCCGAGGAAGCCGACCTCCGCGGTCGGGACGAGCTTGGTCATGCCCTCGAGCATCCCGAGGCCGGCGCGCAGGATCGGCACGACCAGCGGCCGCGGCGACGCGATCGCGAGTCCCTTGGTCTCAGCCACTGGGGTCCTGATGGTCACGACCTCGGTTCGGACCTCGCGCGTCGCCTCGTAGGCGAGCAGCGTCATGAGCTCCTCGACCAACGCCCGGAACGTCGGCGACGGCGTGTTCTCGTCGCGCAGCACCGTGAGTTTGTGGGTGACGAGCGGGTGATCGGCAACGTGGAGGCGCATAGGCTCAATCTACCCATGGAGCGATTCGAAGAGTGGATGTCGCGGGCCATCGCCGAGGCCCGCCTGACCGCTGCCTCCGCCGACGTGCCCATCGGAGCCGTCGTCCTCGACGCGTCGGGCACCACGCTCGGCGCCGGACACAACGAGCGCGAGCTCACCGGCGACCCGACCGCCCACGCGGAACTCCTCGCGATCCGGGCGGCCGCCGCATCCACCGGGTCCTGGCGGCTCGACCACCTCACCCTCGTCGTCACGCTCGAGCCCTGTGCGATGTGCGCGGGTGCGATCCTGCAGTCGCGGATCGGCCGCGTCGTGTTCGGCGCGTGGGACGAGAAGGCGGGCGCGGTCGGCAGCGTCGTCGACCTGCTGCGCGGCAGCCGGATGCCGAACCGCGTCGAGGTGGTCGGCGGCGTGCTCGAGGCCGAGTGCGCGGCCCTGCTGACCGAGTTCTTCGAACAGCGCCGCTAGTTCGCGACGCTCACCGAGTTCCGACGCGCCTCCGGCCACTCGAGCGCGTCGACCATCGCGTCCGCGAGATCGGCACGCGTGACCCAGATCGCGTTCGCGACGTTCCGCCCGAACGCATACCGGTAGCCCTTGGCCGGCCGATCGGTGAGCTGCGGCGGACGCATCGACGTCCAGTCGGCATCGCTCGCGGCGAGCAGCGCGTCGGAGTCGCGCATGTCCTGCCAGGCGCCGCCGAAGAAGAACCGCGCCAGGATCGGCTTCACGACGCGCGCCAGGAGGAGCCCGTCGCCGTCCGTGTAGGGCCCGGTGGCGCTCACCGTCATGATCCGCGCGGCGCCGGCGTCCAGAAGCGCGCGCGTCGAACTGGCGAGGATGCCGTTGGCTGCCTGCGTGCTCGGGCCGACGCAGGAGACTACGATGTCGGCATCCGCGACGAATGGTCGCAGTCCATCGGCGTCGGTCGCGTCCGCCTCCGCTCGCGTGACCCGCACGACCTCGTGTCCCGCACGCTCGGCGGCGTCGGCGAACAGCCGCCCCGTCCTGCCCTGCGCTCCGATGACTGCGATCCGCATGAATGCCTCCGACACTCGGGGTGAGTAAGTGTTCACTCACCTACCTCGATGATACGGTGAGTGAACACTCACCCGTCAAGTCGGAGGGGCCCATGGCAGCACGCGACACGATCCTGGACGCTGCGGAGTCGGTCATGCGCACGAAGGGGATCGCCCGCGCGACCACGAAGGAGATCGCCCGTGAGGCCGGCTACTCCGAGGCGTTGCTCTACAAGCACTTCGCCGACAAGCAGGAGATCTACATGGCCGTCATGCGCGAGCGGTCGGGCGCCGTGACCAATCCCGACGAGTACGTCGGGCGGGACTCCGTCGCCGACAACCTCGTCGAGCTCACGCTCGGACTCATGGCGTTCTACGTGGTCTCGTTTCCCATCTCCGCTTCGCTCTTCAGCGACACCGCCCTGCTCGTTGGATGGCGCGACGCCATGATTGCGCGCGGCGGCGGGCCGCGCATCCCGCTCCGCGCCCTCGAGGGGTACCTCGAAGCGGAGCAGTCCCTCGGCCGGGTGCCCGCCGACGTGGACGTACGCCGTGCCGCCGCCCTCCTGTGCGGCGCGGCGTTCCAGCACGCGGTGTTCGCCGCGTTCGACGGCCTCGATGCGGTGCCGAACGCCGACGACCTCGCGGCCGACTGGGTCGCAGAACTCGGCTTCAGTTCGAGGTGAGGTGCGATGCGACGCCGGACGTGACCGGCGCGCAAGGTACTCCGGTCTAGTCCGTGCCCTTGATCACGATCGCGTCGGTCGACGGGTTCGCCGACTTCGCGACGTACACGTCGGGCTCGAGGTAGATGATGCGCGCGACCGGGACGGCGGCGCGGATCGACTCCTCGACCTTGTTGATGGCCGCGCGCGACATCTGCGAGCTTGGTCGTCTTCGCGAGGGCGATCTTCGCGCCGACGAGCAGCTCCTCCGGACCGACGTAGAGGGTCTTCATGTGGATGAGCGCCTCGACGTCGGGGTGCGCGTTGATCGCGTCGCGGATCTTGATCGCGTCATCCGGGTTCGCGCCCTCGCCGACGAGCAGGCTCGCCATCTCGGTGCCCAGGATGACCGCGACCGCGATCAGCAGCGTGCCGATCGCGAGCGTGCCGATCGCGTCGAAGATGCCGTTGTGGGTGATGATCGTGAGCCCGACCCCGAGGAACGCGAACACGAGGCCGATCAGCGCCGCGATGTCCTCGAGCAGCACCACGGGCAGCTCCGGCGCCTTCGCCCGGCGCACGAACTCCACCCAGCCCTGCTTGCCGCGCACGTGGTTCGACTCGCGGATCGCGGTGCGCAGCGAGAACGACTCCGCGACGATCGCGACCAGCAGCACGCCGATCGGGATCCACCAGTTCTCGAGCGGGTGCGGCTCCTGGATCTTGTTGATGCCCTCGAGGATCGAGAACAGCCCACCGACCGAGAACAGGATGATCGCCACGATGAACGCGTAGACGTACCGGGTGCGTCCGTAGCCGAACGGGTGCGACTCGTCCGCCTCGCGGCGAGCCCGTCGTCCGCCGATCAGCAGCAGCAGCTGATTGCACGAGTCGGCCAGCGAGTGGATGCTCTCGGCGAGCATCGCGCTCGACCCGGAGAACAGGAATGCGATGAACTTCGTGAAGGCGATGAAGAGGTTCGCAATGAATGCCGCGATGATCGCCTTGAATCCGCCCTGGGTCGCCATGGTCCAATCCTAGGATGCTCGTGTGAGCACTCCTGAGCCGTCCCGTCCGCTGCCGTCCATCGCGATCATCGGAGCGGGGGCGATGGGCGGAGCGATCCTGTCCGGACTCGTGCAGCCGGGGGTGACGGTGGAGGGCGGCATCCGGGTCACCAACCGCACGTCCGCCAAGGCGGATGCCATCACGCACGACGGCGTCGAGTCCCTCGCGCTCGAGCGCGACGCCGACGCCAACCGGGTCGCGGTGCGCGGCGCGGGGATCGTGCTGATCGGCGTGAAGCCGGCGATGGTGCCCGACACCCTGCGGGGGATCGTGGATGCGCTCGAGCCGGATGCCGTGATCATCAGCCTCGCCGCCGGCGTCACGATCGCGACGATGGAGTCGATCGTGCCCAACCCGGTGCTGCGCTCGATGCCCAACACGCCCGCCGTCGTCGGGCGCGCGGTCACCGGGCTCGCCCCCGGTACGCGGTCGACGCCGGAGGACCTCGCGCTCGGTCGTGCGGTGTTCGAGACCGTCGGCACGGTCGTCGACATCGCGGAATCGCAGGTCGACCCGCTCGGCACGATCTCCGGCTCAGGGCCGGCCTGGGTCTACTTCTTCATCGAGCGGATCACGCAGACCGCGATCAATCTCGGCTTCACCCCAGAGCAGGCCAAGGTCATGGTCGAGGAGACCTGGCTCGGGTCGATGGAGTACCTGAAGGCGTCCGGTCGCGCTCCCGAGGAGCTGCGCCGTGAGGTGACGAGCCCCAAGGGCACCACCGAGCGGGCGATCGGCGTGCTCACCGCCGCCGACCTCACGGCCCTGTTCGACCGCGCGGTCGAGGCCGGGCTGGTGCGCGCCAGGGAGATGGCAGCGGGCGGCTGACTAGGAGGGCAGCGTCGCGAACTTCTCGATGTCCGCCGAATTGCCCGAGACGATGATCAGGTCGTGGTTGGAGACCACGGTCTCGGGAGTCGCGTAGGTGAAGTCCTTGCCGGGGCTCTTCACCCCGACCACCGTGATGCCGTACTTGCGACGCACCGCGGACTCGGCGAGCGTGATGCCGCGGATCGGCTTGGGCGGGTACATCTTCACGATCGCGAAGTCGTCGTCGAACTCGATGAAGTCGATCATCCGCCCTGAGACGAGGTGCGCGACGCGCTCGCCGGCTTCGGCCTCCGGGTAGATCACGTGGTTGGCGCCGATGCGCGACAGGATCTTGCCGTGCGACTGGCTGATCGCCTTCGCCCAGATCTGCGGGATCTTGAGGTCGACGAGGTTCGCCGTGATGAGCACGGAGGCCTCGATGGATGATCCGACCGCCACCACCGCGATCGCGAAGTCCTGCGCACCGATCTGGCGCAGCGCGTCGATGGACCGCGCATCCGCCTGCACCGCGTGCGTCACGCGCTCCGACCACTTCTGCACGAGGCCCATGTCCTCGTCGACGGCGAGCACCTCGCGATCGAGTCGCTGGAGCTGGCCGGCGGTGGCGGCGCCGAAGCGTCCCAGCCCGATCACGAGGACCGGGGCGTCATGGGCGATCTTGTCAACCACGTCGGTTCTCGTCTCTCGTGGGCGTCATGCGCACTGTGTCCATTAACTGCGTGTCAACCAACGATGGGCCTCTCTTCAGCACGACGATACAACTGTGCGCTCTGGCTGGCAGCCAGGGCGGCCGCGAGGGTGACGGTGCCGATGCGGCCGAGGAACATCGTGGCGGCGAGCACGTACTGCGCGGATTCCGAAGCGCCGACGGTGAATCCGGTCGAGAGTCCGCAGGTCGCGAACGCACTGATCACGTCGAACAGCACGTAGTCCAGCGGCTCGTTCGTGATCACCAGCAGCACGATCGTCGACGCCGCGACGAGCGTCGCCCCCCACAGCACGACGCTCACCGCGAGTCGCAGCATGTCCGACGGGATGCGGCGGTCGAACGCCTCCATCTCGCTGCGGCCGCGCGCCTCGGCGAACGCCGCGAGGAACAGCACGGCGAGCGTCGTCACCTTGATGCCGCCGGCGGTGGAGGCCGACCCACCGCCGATGAACATGAGCATGTCCGTGACGAGCTGGCTCGAGCCATCCAGCGCTCCCATGTCCAGGGTCGCGAATCCGCCGGATCTGGCCATCGAGGAGATGAAGAAGGACTGCAGGATGCGCTGGCCGGCGTCCATGCCGGCCATCGTCCGTTCGTTGTTGAACTCGAGCACGAAGTACGCGGCCGCGCCGCCGACCAGCAGCAGCACGAAGGTGAGGAGCGTGAGCTTCACGTGCAGCGACCAGTGCTTCGGGCGCTTGAGGCTGCGGGCGAGCACGAAGATCACCGGGAACCCGATCGCGCCGAAGAACACCCCGATCATCAGCACGGTGAGGAAGTACACGTCTCCGGCGTAGGGAGTGAGGCCCTCGGTGGTCGGGAGGAAGCCGGTGTTGGTGAAGGCCATCGCGGACAGGTAGACCGACTGCCACGCGGCTTCCAGCACGGGAACACCGGCGATGAGCATGCGCGGGAACAGCAGGATCGCGACGATCGCCTCGATCACGAGCACGCTGATCGCGACCGTGATGAGCAGCCCGCCGGTCTCGCCGAGCTTGACGGACTGGCTCTCGGAGATGGGGCCCTTGCGGATGCGCAGCGGGTTCGCATCACCCGCGGCGAGCAGCTTCTGGCGCAGGCCGAGTCGGCGCGCGATCACGAGTCCGAGAATGGATGCCACGGTCAGCACCCCCACGCCGCCGATCTCCACCCCGACGAACACGAAGACGTGCCCGATGGGCGACCAGAACGTCGCCATGTCGACCGTGGACAGGCCCGTGACGCAGATGACGGACACCGCGGTGAACAGCGCGTCGACGAGCGGCGCCTGCTGCCCGGACGTCGTCGCGATCGGCAGCGAGAACAGGCCGGTGAACACGAGCACGAGTGCGGCGAAGATCGTGATGGCGAAGCGGGCGGGCGTCGCGGCGACGAATGCGTCGACGCCGTCGCGGATCCGTTCGAAGATCGTGGAGCGGGACACCGGCTTGCCGCGCATCCCCATCCCTCCCGCTCTGGTGGGACCGTGGCCCCTGAAACAGGTTGTCATGGTACTCCCCGGCGGCCCCCACTAGCCTGTTGGGATGGCCGACATCTTCGACGTGATCGCCGACGGCACGCGTCGCGACCTGCTCAAGGTGCTCCTCGGTCAATACATTTCGGCGGAGTCCGCGAATGGCGAGATCAGCGTCGGGCAGATCGTCGAGCGCATGGGCCTGAGCCAGCCGACCGTGTCCAAGCACCTCAAGGTGCTACGCGACCACGGACTCGTCTCCGTGCGCGAGGACGGCCAGCACCGCTACTACCGCCTCGACACCGACCCGCTCGAGGAGGTCGAGGACTGGCTCATCCCGTTCCTCAGCGCTGACTTCGACGGCGACCTGGTGGACGACCCGCGCAGCGCGGCGGTGTTCGCCGCCTGGTCCGGCTCGGAGGTGGGCGACACCATCGGGCGTCGCCTCGCCGAGGGCACCTACCAGGCTCGCACGGTGATCTCAGAAGCGGGCGAGGTCGTGCAGACCCTGCCGCGCAAACTGCAGCGTCGCCTGTTCGGCAGGGACTGATCCAGCCGTAGACAGCGGCTCACTCCTGCCCCTACTGTTATCGCTGAGCACTCCAGTCACAGGAGTCGTGCCGCCAATCAGGAAGGGGATCGCAGGATGTCGCTGTCCGAAGTCCGCTTCCTCACGGTCGCCGAGGTGGCCGAGATGATGCGCGTCTCCAACATGACGGTGTACCGCCTCGTGCACTCGGGCGATCTGCCTGCGGTGCGATTCGGACGCTCGTTCCGCATCCCGGAGTCCGCGGTGGTCGCGGCCATCCAGACGCCCAACGCCGAGAGCGCTGCGGGCTGACGGCTCCGATTCACTCCGGCAGCGCGCTGCGGTAGACTGCTCCGGTTGTCTTTCCGCGGTTCTGATCGAGCCGGGTCTGCTCGTTCAGTTCAACCGAAGAGGTTTCCATGGGTTCAGTCATCAAGAAGCGCCGCAAGCGGATGGCCAAGAAGAAGCACCGCAAGCTGCTCAGGAAGACGCGTCACCAGCGTCGCAACAAGAAGTAGCCGCGCCCCTACTTCGTTCGGCGGGCCGACTTCTTCACGGCCCGCGCCTCTTTCCGCACGCGCTTCTGCGCCTCGCGGATGCTCGCGTGCCGCAGCGGCATGATCGCCCAGCCGTGGTCGACCGCGTGCTGCTTGAGCCGGGCATCCGGGTTCACGACCACCCGGTTGCCGACCATGCTCAGCAGCGGGATGTCGTTGGTCGAGTCCGAGTAGGCCCAGCAGTCCGCCAGATTCACGCCGCGCTCGCGCGCGAGCGTCTCGGCGACGACCGCCTTCTCCTCCGCGTGCACGACGTTGCCGATGATCTCGCCGGTGAACTTGCCGTCGTGCGCCTCGAGCACCGTGCCGAGCGCGCCGGTGAGTCCCAGTCGGTCGGCGATGACCTGGCCGACGAGCTGGGGTGTCGCCGAGATCAGCCAGACCTCGTGGCCCTTCGCGAGGTGCTCGCGCGTGAGGTCCACCGTCTCCGGCCAGAGACGTGGAGCGATGTTGCGGTCGAAGATGTCCTGCGCGAGCTCGGTGACCTCCTTCTCGCTGTGGCCGGCGAGCAGCGCCATGGCGCGCTCGCGGACCGTGGCGAGGTGCTGCCGGTTCTCGCCGACCTTCACGAACCGGAAGTCGTGCCACGCGAACAGCGCGACATCGCGGATGCCGAGCATGCCCTTGCGGAACGCGCCCTTGCCGACGTGGAAGGCGCTCGCGCCGCGCATGAGGGTGTTGTCCACATCGAAGAACGCGATGATCGGACGATCGCTCGGTGAGCGGTCCGGTTCGGAACGTGGCGCGGCTTCGGGCATCTCGTTCAGTCTACGGGCGCGGTTACGCTTGGTCCGTGTCCGAGGTGCGCGTGACCCTGCTGAGCAAGCCGGGGTGCCACCTGTGCGATACGGCTCGGGATGTGGTGACCGAGGTTCTCGCGGGGCTCGGGCCCGTGGCATCCGCCGTCCGGCTCGAGGAGCGCTCGATCCTGGATGACGCGGAGCTCAACGCCCGCTACTGGGACGAGATCCCCGTACTGCTCGTCGACGACCGCGTGCACACGATCTGGACCGTCGACCCCGACCGCCTGCGCGCCGCGCTCGTGACGGCCGCCGGCCACCGATATTCAGGTGACGGATCCTCCGCGCAGTCCTAGGCTGACGAGTGCGCCGGCCGTCGGTCGACCTGGGGACACGAAGAAGGAGCTGGCCATGAAGTTCGAGATCGTCAAGGGCAAGAGCGTGAAGCAGCCGTACTTCTGGCGGATCGTCGCCGCGAACGGCCAGACGCTCGCCGTGAGCGAGAACTACGTTGCGAAGGCGTCCGCGAAGAGCGCGGTCGAGTCCGTGATCAAGAACGCCTCAGGCGCGACGGTCGTCGACCTGACCTAGACCGAGCCCGACCTCACCGGGTCAGCTCGCCTTGACGACCTCGGATCAACTGGCTTTGATGACCTCGATCGGGCCGGTCAACTTGTTGTGGATCGCGTTGCGCTCCGCCTTGAGGGAGGCGATCGTCGAGGCCTCGAGCCCCGTCGCATCCACCGAGTCGAACGGATTCGGCATGCCGCTCTTGGCCTGCACCACCTCGGCGTAGGCCGCAGCAGCCGCCTGCACCCGGGCGCTCGCGCGCTGTGCCTTCTTGAGGGAGACGGCGTCCGCGCCGACGACTTCGGCGTGCTTCTTGAGCGCCTTCGAGAGTTCCTTGCGGGCCGCATCGATCTTCTTGGACATGCCGCCCATCATGCCCCATTCGGGTGAATGCGGGCACGGGTGGATTCGCGCCCGGATCGCGACGGTGGTTGGCGCTAGCGTCGAGTCATGGCCGACGACCTCCCGCGCATCCGGTTCGAGACCCGCGGGGAGTTCGAGGCGTGGATGCACGAGCACCACGCAACCGCCCCGGGAGTGTGGCTCGTGCTCGCGAAGAAGGGTGCGCCCTACTCGTCGATCTCGCGGGACGACCTCGTCGAGGTCGGCCTGATCTACGGCTGGATCGACGGACTCGTGAACGGCATCGACGAGCACTCGTTCGGCCAGCGGTTCACCCCGCGCCGACCGCGTAGCGTGTGGTCGCTGCGCAACGTCGAGATCGTCGACCGGCTCACCGCCGAGGGTCGCATGCACCCCGCCGGCCAGGCGCACGTGGATGCCGCGAAGTCCGACGGTCGCTGGGAGCGCGCGTACGCCGGCCAGGTGCAGCCGCAGGAGGACCTCATGGCGGCGCTCAGCGTGCACCCGGGCGCGACCGAGTTCTACGAGGCGCTGCCGCGCGGCGTGAAGTTCGAGATGTACCTGAGCATCAACAACGCGGTGAAGGCCGAGACCCGCGCCCGTCGCATCCAGCAGTACGTGGACAAGATCGCCGCAGGAGAGCGACCGACCTAGGCGGCGACGTTGACCAGCACGCTCACGAGCAGGGCGACGATGATCGTGTTGAACGTGAACGCGATGAGGCTGTGCACCGAAGCCACCCGGCGTGCGGCGCTGCGTTCGAGCTGCACGTCGGATGCCGAGAACGTCGTCGACACCTGGATCGACAGGTAGACGAAGTCGACGAATCGCGGCGCATCCTTGCCGGGAAAGACGATGCCGCCGCTCACCGCGGACTCGCGGGCGTAGCGCACCGCGTAGGAGGTGATGGTCAGCGCGAGCGACGCGACGACGACTGCGATGCCCGAGAACACGATCACCGACGACGACCGGAATGCCGGGATGAACGAGATCACCAGCACGGCGAACACCGCGATGATCGAGCCGGTGATCGCCCATCCGGTGGAGCCGCCGCCGTGCACGATGATCCACACCCACTTGGTGCGCTCCGGCGGCTGGGTCTCGCGGAGCCAGCGCGCGAGATCCTCTGCTGCGGCCTTGTTGAACGTCGTGACATTGAGGATGGCCGTGAGCAGGCACACGAGCGTCCACCAGATGAACACCGTCGCGATCGACAGCCCGCTGCGTTCGACATCCGCCTCGACCCACACGAGCACGAGCGGGATGACCACGACGAGCGGCAGGAGGATGAGCCCGGGCAGCCACCCGCGGATCCCGTCGTGCGCGAGCCTCGGATGCGTGCGCGGTGGTTTCGGCGTGCGGGCCATGCCTCAAATCTGGCACAGGCGGCACCGCGCCGCCCAGATGACAAAATCCGCTAGTGCAACCTGAGGGGCACTAGCGGATTTTGTCAGATTGAGCGTCGGGCTACGGCAGCAACCTCGTCGGGCCGCGGAACAGGTACGTCGCCTCGCGGATGTTCGGCAGGTGCAGCAGCAGCATGAGCACGCGGCTCAGGCCCATGCCGAATCCGCCGTGCGGCGGCACGCCGTAGCGGAAGAAGTCGAGGTAGAAGTCGAGTTCCTCCGGGTCGAGGCCCTTGGCCTTCGCCTGCTCGACCAGCACGTCCACGCGGTGTTCGCGCTGGGCTCCGGTGGAGATCTCGACGCCGTTGAAGATCAGGTCGTAGCTGTTGGTGAGGCCCGGGTCATCCTCGTGGCGCATGTGGTAGAACGGCCGGATGCTCGAGGCGTAGTCCGTGAGGAACACGAACTCGTGACCGAAGGTCTCCTGCACGTAGGCGGCGATCTGGCGCTCGCCCTCGGGGTCCATGTCGTCGTCGTGGCGTGGCACCTCGTAGCCGCGCTCGGCGACGATGCGCTTCGCCTCGGCGAGCGGGATGCGCGGGAACGGCGTCGTCGGCACCGCGACCTCCACCCCGAACAGCTCGAGGATCTCCTCACCGTGCTTGTCCTTCACGGCCTGGAAGCCGGCGACCAGCAGCTCCTCGTGGAGCTTCATGACGTCCTCGTGCGAGTCGATCCAGCTGATCTCGCTGTCGACGCTCGTGAACTCGGTGGAGTGCCGGCTGGTGAACGACGGGTCGGCGCGGAACGCCGGCCCGACCTCGAAGATCTTGCCGAAGCCGGCGGGCTGCGCCATCTGCTTGAAGAACTGCGGGCTCTGCGCGAGGTAGGCCTTGGTCTCGAAGTAGCCGATCTCGAACAGCTCGGCCTTCGACTCGCTCGCGCTCGCCATGAGCTTCGGGGTGTGCAGCTCGATGAAGTCGTGCTCGACCCAGTAGGTGCGCCAGGCGTGCTCGAGCGTGGTCTGCACGCGGAACACGAGCTGGTTCTTCGGCACCCGCAGGTCGAGGAAGCGCCAGTCCTGCCGCTTGTCGGGGCCGGAGTCCTCGGCGATCGGCGTCTCGGGGATCGCGCTCGCTGCGACCACGATCGCATCCAGCTTGATCTCGACGCCGCCGAGCTTCACGCGCTCGTCGTGCTTGAGCTCGCCGGTCGCGGTGAGGAAGGTGCCCTGGGAGAGGCCCGAGATGAGGTCGGCGAGGGCGTCGGGTTCTGGCGTGCCATCCTCTGCGAACAGGCGAGGATGCACGAGCTGCACCGCACCGGACTCGTCGCGCAGCACGACGAACTGCACCTTCTTCTGATCGCGCACGGTATCCACCCAGCCCGAGACGGAGACGGGTCCGTCCGTTGCGGCGAGCAGGTGCTTGATCAGGGTGCGTTGTGGTGCTGAAGGGCTTTGGGTCACCCCGCGAGTTTAGTCGCGGGCGACTCCGGGGCTCGGCGCAGTGGCAGGCTTGGGAACATGCCCGACTACGGTCACGACCTCCACTTCGGCACGTTCATCACCCCGCTCAATGCGCCGCCGCAGGTCGCGGTCGAGCTCGCCGATGCTGAGCGAGCAGCTCGGCTACGACCTCGTGACGTTCCAGGATCATCCGTACCAGCCGCGGTTCCACGACACGTGGACACTGCTCTCGTTCGTCGCTGCCCGCACGGAGCGCGTGCGCCTGAGCGGCAACGTGCTCAACGTGCCGCTGCGTCCGCCGGCCGTGCTCGCACGCGCGGCCGTGTCGCTCGACCTGCTGAGCGGTGGACGATTCGACCTCGCCCTCGGAGCGGGTGGGTTCTGGGACGCGATCGACGCGATGGGCGGGCAGCGGCTCGCACCCGGAGAGGCCGTGCAGGCACTCGAGGAGGCTCTGGCGATCATCCGGGGCATCTGGGATGCCGAGGACCGCACGCCGTTGCGCGTCGACGGCGAGTTCCACCACGTCGACGGCGCGAAGCGCGGTCCGTCTCCAGCGCGCCCCATCCCGATCTGGATCGGGGCGACGAAGCCGAGGATGCTGCGGCTCATCGGCCGCGCCGCCGACGGCTGGCTCCCCTCCCTCGGCCGCCTCGAGCCCGGCGACCTCGCACGCGGGAACGCCGAGATCGACGCAGCCGCCACCGAGGCGGGACGCGATCCGAGCGAGATCCGCCGCCTCCTGAACATCGGCGAGCTGCCGGTCGAGCGGATCGTCGAGCTCGCACTCGAGGACGGCGTCGGCACGTTCATCCTCGCGTCCGATGACGCAGCGGTGCTGCAGCGGTTCGCCGAGGAGGTCGTGCCTGCCGCGCGGCGCGCGGTGGCCGATGGGCGCGGGAGCCTCCCCGCATCGCCGATCCCTTGACGATAACTGCTAGAACGGGCTGTCGATTTGGCCTGGTATACCACCGCACCTAGGCTGGGCCACGCTCTTCGACCCGCATCCGCCTCCAGTCTCCGAGGATCCCCCTGAACGCCCCGCATCCGGCGCCGACCGTGCTCAGCGCGCTCCGCTCCCCGCGCCTGCTCACCCGCGAACTGCTCGCCGGCCTCGTGGTCGCGATCGCGCTCATCCCCGAGGCGATCTCGTTCTCCATCATCGCGGGAGTCGATCCGAGGGTCGGGCTGTTCGCGTCGTTCACGATGGCCGTCTCGATCGCGATCCTGGGCGGGCGCCCGGCGATGATCTCGGCCGCCACGGGCGCCGTCGCGCTCGTGGTCGCGCCGGTCATGCGCGATCACGGCTTCGACTACCTGGTCGCCACGGTCATTCTCGGCGGTCTCATCCAGGTGGTGCTCGCCCTGCTGGGGGTCGCGAAGCTCATGCGGTTCATCCCGCGCAGCGTCATGGTCGGCTTCGTGAACTCGCTCGCGGTGCTGATCTTCGTCGCGCAGCTCGTGCACCTCATCGACGTGCCCTGGCTGGTGTACCCGCTCGTCGCGACCGGCGTCCTCATCCTCGTGTTCCTGCCGAGGGTCACCCGGATCGTTCCGGCACCGCTCGTCGTGGTCGTGCTGATCACCGGCGTGACGCTCCTTGCCGGTTGGCGGGTCCCGACCGTCGGCGACCAGGGTGCTCTGCCCGACAGCCTCCCGATGCTGTTCCTGCCGAACGTGCCACTGAATCTCGAGACCCTGACCATCATCGGACCGTTCGCACTCGGGATGGCGGCGGTCGGCCTGCTCGAGTCGCTCATGACCGCAAAGCTCGTCGACGACATCACCGACACGGGTTCCCGCAAGACGCGCGAGGCGTGGGCGCAGGGAGTCGCCAACGTGATCACCGGATTCACGGGGGGCATGGGCGGCTGCGCGATGATCGGCCAGACGATGATCAACGTGAAGATCAGCGGGGCGCGCACGCGGATCTCGACGTTCGCCGCGGGCGTGTTCGTACTGCTGCTGGCGGTCGTATTCCGGGATGTCGTCGGCCTCATCCCCATGGCGGCGCTCGTCGCCGTGATGATCATGGTCTCGGTGGGCACGTTCGACTGGCACAGCATCCGGCCGTCGACCCTGCGACGGATGCCGCGCAGTGAGACCCTCGTGCTCGTGATCACCATGGCGCTCGTGATCGCCACCGGCAACCTCGCGATCGGCGTGGTCGCGGGCGTGGTCACGGCTGCCGTGCTGTTCGCGCGCCGGGTCGCGCACGTTGCAACGGTGACCCGCACGGTATCGGAGGACGGCGCGATCGTGCACTACGCCGTGCGAGGCGAGCTGTTCTTCGCGTCGAGCAACGACCTCGTGACGCAATTCGACTACACCGACGATCCGACGGAGGTGGTGGTCGACTTCAGCGCGGCGCACGTGTGGGATGCGTCCGCCGTCGCCACGCTCGACGCGATCGAGTCGAAGTACTCGCGCCGCGGCATCCACGTTCGCTTCGAGGGGATGAACACGGCCAGCGCCGCCCTCCACGGAAGACTCGCAGGTCGCTTCGGCGCGGAAACGTAGAATCGAGGTCGTGCCCGCCGACCTCATCCACCTCGTGCGCCATGCCGAGGTGCACAACCCGGATGGCATCCTCTACGGCCGCATCCCCGGCTTCCACTTGAGCGAGCTGGGCTTCCGGATGGCGGAGGTCGCGGCCGCGAGCCTCGCCGGCCGTCCCATCGAGCGCCTGGTCGCGAGCCCGCTGCAGCGCGCGCAGGAATCGGCGCAACCGTGGGCGGATCGGTTCGACCTCGGCATCCACACCGACGAGCGGCTCATCGAGCCGACCAACGAGTTCGAGGGACGCAAGCTCTCATTCAAGCGCGTGCTGCGCACCCCGTCGGACTGGTCAAAGTTCCGCAACCCGCTCAAGCCGAGCTGGGGCGAGCCGTACCGGGACGTGCTCGCGCGCATGCGCTCGGCGGTCTCGGCCGCTCATCTCGCCGTCGACGGTGGCGAGGTCGTCCTCGTGAGTCACCAGATGCCCATCGTGACGTTCACCCGCGGTGCGGCGGGGCGGCAACTCGCGCACAACCCGTCGAAGCGCCGGTGCAGCCTGTCGTCGATCACGACGTTCGAGGTCGTCGGCGGGGTGTTCCGCGAGGTGGGCTACGCGGAGCCGGCGAAGGACCTGCTCGCGGACGCGGTCGACTCGGGCGCGGTATGACCCGCCGGCTGGGCCGCCGAGTCCTGGTGGTCGCGCTCGTGGCATCCACGCTGCTGCTCGCCGGCTGCTCGAACGACCCGCTCGCCGACCAGTACGCGAGCGGCTCGGACCAGGGCTACATCTCCGGTGACGGATCCACCGTCGAGCTCACCCCGGAGCAGCGCACCGACCCGGTCGAGTTCGAGGGGGTCGACCAGGACGGCGCGACCATCTCGAGCGCCGACTACCTCGGCGGCGTCTACGTCGTGAACTTCTGGTGGGCAGGATGCGCGCCCTGCATCGCCGAGGCCCCCGACCTCGCCGCGCTGTCCGAGGAGTACGACGACGTGCCGTTCCTCGGGGTCAACACGAGCGACGGTCCGGACACCGCGCGCACCTTCGCGACGAAGTACGACATCGCGTACCCGTCGATCATGGACGTGAACAGCGTCTCGGTGCAGCTCGCGTTCGCCGAATCCGGGATGCCGCCGAACGCGGTGCCGACGACGATCGTCGTCGACGCCGAGGGCCGCGTCGCCGGTCGCATCAGCGGACTGATCCGCGACCCGTCGATCCTCGCCGCGATGATCGACCGCGTGCTCGAGGACGGCTAGCGTGCAGCACCTCGCGAGCACGGTCGGCGAGCTCGTGCTCGACGGCAACCTGCTGCTGGCGATCCCGATCGCGATCGCCGCCGGGTTCATCTCGTTCGCGTCGCCGTGCGTGCTCCCGCTCGTTCCGGGCTACCTCGGGTACATCGGCGGGTTCGACTCCGGCGAGCCCGGCGGGCGACGACGGCTGCTGCTCGGGGTGCTGCTGTTCATCCTCGGGTTCAGCGTCGTGTTCGTGCTCACGGGCATCCTCTTCGGCACCGCGGGGCTGCTGCTGAAGTCGTGGCTCGACGTGATCCTGCGGGTGGCGGGCGTCATCCTGATCATCATGGGCGCGGTGTTCATCGGGCAGGTGAGCTTCCTGCAGCGCACGTTCAAGCCGCAGTGGAAGATCGCGACCGGGCTGGCCGGCGCGCCACTGCTCGGGATCGTGTTCGCGCTGGGCTGGACTCCGTGCCTCGGTCCGACCCTGGTGGCGGTCAACAGCCTCGCGCTCGAGTCGGGCAACCCGGCGCGCGGGGCGCTGCTCGCGGTGGCGTACTGCCTCGGGCTGGGCATCCCGTTCCTGCTCGTCGCGCTCGGGCTCGGCTGGGTGACCGGCTCCGTCGCGTGGCTCAAGCGGCACATCCGCGTGATCAACATCGTCGGCGGCGCGCTGCTCATCGTGCTCGGCCTGCTCATGGTGTTCGGCCTGTGGCACGAGGTCATCTCTCGGCTCGCGGGGGTGATCGGTGGATTCGTCACGCCCCTCTGATCACTTCGACCAGGACGCTCCCGTCAAGAGTGAGCCCGGCATCGTGCAGCCGCAGCTCGGCTTCGTCGGCTCTCTCCGGTTCTTCTGGCGGCAGCTCACGAGCATGCGCACGGCCCTGTTCCTGCTGCTGCTGCTGGCGATCGCGGCGATCCCCGGGTCGCTCGTGCCGCAGGTGACGAGTGACCCGAACGGCGTCATCCAGTACAAGGCGCAGTATCCGGAACTCGCCGCGGTGCTCGACGTGCTCGGCGTCTTCAGCACGTACTCGTCGGTGTGGTTCTCGGCGATCTACCTGCTGCTGTTCGTGTCGCTCATCGGCTGCGTCATCCCGCGCACGAAGCACCACCTCGACGCCCTGCTCGCGAAGCCGCCGAAGACGCCCGCGCGGCTCGAGCGCCTGCCGGGCTTCACGAGCGTCGAGAACCCGGTGGATGCCGCAACCGCCGTCACCACCGCCCAGGCGCTGCTCAAGCGGCAGGGCTACCGCACCGCCGTGTACTCGTCGAACGGCGCGAACGGCGACTCGGTGAGCGCCGAGCGCGGATACCTCCGTGAGACCGGCAACCTCGTGTTCCACACCGCCCTCATCGGCGTGCTCGTGACGGTCGGTCTCGGCGGCGGGTTCGGATTCACCGGCCAGAAGATCGTGGTCGAGGGCCAGGCGTTCGTGAACACGCTCGGCAACTACGACTCCTTCAACCCCGGACGCTTCGTCGACGGCTCCAACCTCTCGCCCTATCGCATCGTGGTCGACGACTTCGACGTGCAGTACGAGGAGGAGAACTTCAACGGCTACGGCCAGCCGATCGACTTCACCGCGAGCGTGTCGACCACCGAGGGCGACGCGAGCGCCGAGACGACGATCAAGGTGAACGAGCCCCTCCACATCGGCGGCACCGAGGTGTACCTGCTCGGCAACGGGTACGCGCCCGTGATCACCGTGCGGGATGCCGCGGGCGACATCGTCACGTCGCAGCCCGTGCCGTGCATCCCGCAGAACGCCCAGCTGTTCAGCGTCTGCGTGCTGAAGGTGCCGGACGGTCTCGACGAGCAGGTGGGATTCCGCGGCCTGCTCTACCCGACGACCGGGCTCCTCGACAACGGGGCGCTCGCCTCGGTGCATCCCGACCTGCTCGACCCGACGCTCTCCCTCGAGGTGTACACCGGCGACCTCGGACTGAGCGAGGGCATCGCGGTCGGCGTCTACACGCTCGACACCGCGTCGCTCACCGAGATCGCCGGACGGGATGCCCCGGAGCCCACGATCGAACTCGGCGTCGGCGACCGCGTCGACCTGCCCAACGGGCTCGGCAGCGTCGAACTCACCGAGATCCCGAGGTTCGTCTCGCTCGAGATCCACCGCGACCCCGCGCAAGGTTGGGTGCTCGGCTTCGCGATCGCCGCGGTCCTCGGCCTGCTGACGTCGTTGTTCATCCCGCGCCGACGCGTGTGGGTGAAGGTCGTCGGGTCGCGCCTCGAGTACGCGGGGCTGGCACGCGGGGAGGACCCGACGCTGGATGCCGCGGTGGCCGAGCTCGCGGAGAAGCACGCCCAGAAGCTGACCGATCGCACCGAGGCTTAGGCTGAACTCGTGACCGACACCTTCGCGATGTACTCGCTGGTCCTCGTCTATTCCGCGATGGCGGTCTACGCGCTCGCGTTCATCGTCTTCGCCCTCGACCTCGGCCGGCGCGCGGCAGCGACTCCCGCTGAGGAACTGGTCGCAGCGACCGCAGTGACCGCGAAGCGCGGATCGACCGCGGTGCTCGAGCGCCCGAAGGGCGCGGGCTCGTCGGGTGCCGGAGCCGCGAGCGAGACCAAGCCGGCTCGCAGCCGGTTCGCGCGGATCGCGCTCGCGCTCACGATCCTCGCCTGGATCGCTGCATGTCGCGGGTGACGTGCTCCGCGGCATCGCCGGCGGACGCGTGCCGTGGGCCAACATGTTCGAGTTCACGCTCACCGCGACCGCGATCATCGTGGGCATCTTCCTCGTCGTGCAGCTCTGGCAGCGGCTCGAGTTCCTCGGTGTGTTCATCGTCGGATTCGCCCTGATCGCGCTCGGCATCGCCACGGTGAACTTCTACGTCGACGTCGTGCCGCTGCCGCCCGCCCTCCAGTCCGGATGGCTCGTCGTGCACGTCTTCGTCGCCGCGACCGGCACGGGGTTCCTCGCCGTCGGCGCAGCACTCTCGATCACCCAGCTGCTCCAAGCACGCCGAGCGGCACTCGGCCGCGGCGCGAACTTCCTCTCCCGCCTGCCCGACGCCGAGAAGCTCGAGGCGATGGCCTACCGGGTCATCGTCGTCGGCTTCGTGTTCTGGACCTTCACCCTCATCGCCGGCGCCGTCTGGGCCGAGCGCGCCTGGGGCCGGTACTGGGGGTGGGACACGAAGGAGGTCTGGACCTTCATCATCTGGGTGCTGTTCGCCGGCTACATCCATGCGAGGGCGACCCGTGGATGGCGCGGCTCACGCTCGGCGTGGCTCGCGATCATCGGGTTCTCGGCGATCGTGTTCAACTTCACCATCGTCAACCTGTTCTTCAAGGGTCTGCACGCGTACAGCGGCCTGTAAGTCGGTGTAGCTCGGGGGCTCGCGGGGCCATCCGACCGATGCTCCGCGAGCTTCGCCGCGGACCGTGCGGGTTGCGTGAGCCCCGGCTTCACCGCGGTGGGGCTTCGCGGGGGGCCTGAGTGCTGAGTTGCGAGTAATGGTGGGTGTGCACCCACCGTTCGTCGCGAGTCAGTGGAGGCCGCGCGGCTTGAATGCATTCAGTCGCGAGTAATGGTGGGTGTGGGCGTCGCGCTGCCCACCATTGCTCGCCAGTCACGGATTGAGTGCGTCGAATCTTGAGTTGCGTCGAATCGCCCTCTGGGAGGGCGAAATGGCACAGGTCGCGATGGCCGACTGGCCCGAATGGCCTTGAGTTGCGGCAAATGGTCCTTCCCGGCGCGCAGGAAGGATCATTTGCCGCGAGTCGAGCGAGATCGGGCGACCGACGTGGGTTGAGGAGTGTCGAGAACCAACGTCGGCGGGAGCAGGGCGCCGGGCGCGAGCGTCGAGGGTTCAGCGGGCGGCGAGTGCGGCGTGCGTGCGCTCGAGCCGCGACATCCACCAGGCTGGCGCTCGGCGGGCGCGGCGTGGGTGTCGAGCAGCGCGGGTGACGGGGTGACGCGGCCGACGGGCAGCGTGCCATCCACCGGGAGCAGCGGGGTGTCGGTCACGTCGGCGGCGAGCAGGGCGGCGGTGGCGAGGCCGCAGTCGTAGTCGAGGGTGGGGAGCGCCGCGGCGAGGGCGAGGCCCATTGCGATGCCGACCGAGGTGTCGAGGGCGCTCGAGATCACGACGGGCAGACCCGCCTCGGACGCCAGGGCGAGGGCGGCGTGGATTCCGCCGAGGGGCTGGGCCTTGATGACGAGGATGTCGGCCGCCTTCGCCCTGGCGACGGCGAGCGGGTCCTCGGCCTTGCGCACAGACTCATCGGCCGCGATCGGGATGCCCATGTACTTCACGCGCTTGCGCACCTGGGCGAGCTCGTCGACCGTGGCACACGGCTGCTCGACGTACTCGAGGTCGTACGCGGCGAGGGCGTGGATGGCGCGCTCCGCCTCATCCACCGTCCAGACCCCGTTCGCGTCGATGCGGATGCGGCCGTCCGGGCCGAGCGCCTCGCGGGCGGCGGCGATGCGGGCCACATCCTCGGCGAGCGGCACCGCGCCGACCTTCGCCTTGACCGTCCGGCATCCCGGGAAGCGCGCGAGCACCCCGGCGACCTCGGATGCCGCGACGACCGGCAACGTCGCGTTCACCCTGATGCGATCCCGCAGCCGCGGAGCCTCCGCCCCCCACCCGAAGTCGATCGCGGCCGCGAGCCACGCGGCGGACTCGGTGTCGTCGTACTCGATGAAGGGGGAGAACTCGGTCCAGCCGTTCGGTCCCTCGAACAGCATCGCCTCCCGCACGTCGATGCCGCGGAACCGGGTCACGAGCGGCAATGACACGACCCTGGCAGACGCGATCAGGTCGGCGAGGGGCGGGAGGACGGTCGTGGCGGCGGGGCTCGCGCGCGGCTCGGAGGCCGCCGTTGGTTCCATGGCCCCAGTCTGCCCCGCGGTTAGGCTGAGGGCCATGGCGGATGACGAGCTGGTCGTCGGCGATCCCACCGGGGTCGTCACGCGCTCGGGCGGGTCGAGCTACGTCTCGCTGACCGCCGAGGCGCCGACCGAGGCGCCGATCGCCCCGAAACTCGCAGCCACTGCCGATCGCGCCCGCAGCGCCCGCTCGCGACCGCCGCCGATTCGTCGGCTGGCTCGCGCTCGCCGTCGCGGTGGGTGCGGCCGTGGTCACCGGCATCGGCGTCGGACTCGTCTCCGACGGCCAGTTCGTGACGGGCACGGTGCTCGCCTGGGTCGCGATCGTGCTCTCGTGCGCGGCGGTGGCGGGTGGCATCCTCGCCGTCGTCGCCGGCTGGGGCAGGATGCCCGGGGCCATCGCCATCCCGCTCGGACTGCTCGCCAACCCGTTCCTGCTCACCCGGCTGCTCGACCTCGCGTCGGCCGCCACGAACTGAGAGCCCGACCATGGCCGAAGACCAGGAGACCCTCGAGGAGACGCAGGCGCGCCTCGCCGCTGGGTCCAACACGCCCTACGGACCGGCGGCCGACCCGGTGCGGCCCGACCCGTACGCCCAGCCGCAGACTCCGCTGCCGAGCGAACCGGGCACCGCACTCGACTCCCCGCGCCGATCGCGTTCCGTCGCCGTCGGCATCGTCGCGGTCGCAGGAGTGCTCGCGATCGGTGGGTTCGTCGCCTTCTTCGCCCTCGACAGCGGCCCCGTCATCGACTCCGACCCCAACGTCGAGCCGAGCTACTCCGAGGAGTGGCAGTCGTTCCCGGGGGTGTCGTACATCGACCCGGAGGTCGCGCTCAGCCAGGCGTCGTACGAGGAGGTGGTCGCGCAGAGCGAGGTGATGATGGGCCAGTACCGCGAGGCGCTGACCGCCCGGTTCGGCCTGGTCTGGTCGCAGGGCTACGAGCCGTACAGCGGACCGGAGAGCAACGGCTACGGCGGCGACTCGATGCTCTCCTACTACGACACCGGCAGTTGGCAGGGACAGGTGACGCTGGATGACCCGTCCGCCCGCCAGGACGTGCTCGACCTGTTCACCGAACTCTCGACGAGCTACGGCGGCGAGGGCGTGCTGCTGCGCAACGACATCTACGCGGACGACGAGGTCTCGTCCCTCGACCAGTTCGGTGCGGCCGACCTCGAGGACCAGGCGCTGTGGTCGTTCTTCGACTCCTTCCCGGAGCTCGCGGGCCTGTACCTCTCGAGTGATGTGATCGACCGCAGCATCCCGGTCGACGGCAGCTTCACCGGCGACTACTCGTTCGTCTACGACGAGAGCTCGGACACGCTCTACGTCACGGTCATACGGGTACGCCGGCGCGCTGCTCAAGACCGCGGACCGAGCGGCCTACGAGGCCGCGCTCGAACCGTACGGCGGCGACTACACGCCGTAGGCTGGCTGCATGGCCGAGGTCTCTGAGCTGTTCGACCCGGAGCGCTGGCGCTCGGTCGACGAGTTCGACGAGTTGACGGACATCACCTACCACCACGACGCGCGCGGCCGGGTCGCCCGCATCGCGTTCAACCGGCCAGAGGTGCGCAACGCCTTCCGCCCGCGCACGGTCGACGAGCTGTACCGGGCACTGGATGACGCGCGCCAGAACCCCCGCATCGGCGTCGTGCTGCTCACCGGCAACGGGCCGTCCGCGAAGGACGGCGGCTGGGCGTTCTGCTCCGGCGGGGACCAGCGGATCCGCGGACGCGAGGGCTACGAGTACCACGAGGGCGACAGCTCGAAGGACTCGGAGCGCTCGGGTGCCGGGCGCCTGCACATCCTCGAGGTGCAGCGGCTCATCCGCTTCATGCCCAAGGTGGTCATCGCGGTCGTGCCCGGGTGGGCGGCCGGGGGCGGGCACTCGCTGCACGTCGTGTGCGACCTGACCATCGCATCCCAGGAGCACGCCCGGTTCAAGCAGACCGACGCCGACGTCGGCTCGTTCGACGCCGGCTACGGCAGCGCGTACTTCGCGAAGCAGGTAGGGCAGAAGTTCGCGCGGGAGGTGTTCTTCCTCGCCCGTGAGTACGACGCGCAGCGCGCGATGGACATCGGCGCCGTGAACGCGGTCGTGCCCCATGCCCAGCTCGAGGATGTCGCGTACGACTGGGCCGAGACGATCCTCACCAAGTCACCGACGGCGATCCGCATGCTCAAGTTCGCGTTCAACGCCGTGGACGACGGGCTGGTCGGCCAGCAGGTGTTCGCCGGCGAGGCGACCCGGCTCGCCTACGGCACCGACGAGGCGGTCGAGGGGCGCGACGCCTTCCTCGAGAAGCGGGCGCCCGACTGGGGCCCGTATCCCTGGCAGTACTGAGATGGCAGCCCTGAGCGCATGACCCACGCTCCATGAGCCGCAGTCTCGTCGCCGTCGACCCGCGCGATCCGGAGGCCGTACTCGCCGCCCTGCGGGACGCACTCACCGGCGACGGCCCCGCGGTGTTTCCGATCAGCGCAGCCGCGGGGACCGAGTCGCCCGCGCAGTCCGTCGAGCAGCGGGTCGCGCTCGTCGTGGAGACCAGCGGGTCCACCGGGCGGCCGAAGCGCGTGGTGCTCAGCGCGGATGCGGTGCTGGCGAGCGCAGCGGCATCCGAGTCCGCACTCGGCGGACCGGGACAGTGGCTGCTCGCGCTGCCGGTGCACTACATCGCGGGCATCAACGTGCTCGCGCGATCCATCACCGCGCAGACCGAGCCGGTGCTGCTCGAACCCGAGCACTTCACCGCCGAACGATTCGTGGATGCCACGGCCACCCTCACCCCGGGCGACACCCCCCACTTCGTCTCGCTCGTGCCCACCCAGCTCGCCCGTCTCGTCGAGGCGGTGGACACCTCGGAGCTCGTGCTCGACGCCCTCCTGCGCTACGACCGCATCCTCGTCGGCGGCCAGGCCACGCCCGTCGATCTCCTGTCGAGGGCGATCGAGCTCGGTCTCAACGTGACGCGCACCTACGGATCGGCGGAGACCTGCGGCGGCTGCGTCTACGACGGCGTGCGCGCATCGGCGGACACCGCGGTGCGCATCGTCTCGCCCGAGGGCGAGCCGATCGCCGGCGCGGGTCGGGTCGAACTCGGCGGGCCGACCCTCGCCGAGGGCTACCTCGACGATCCCGCGCGAACGGATGCCGCGTTCCACACCGCCGACGGACGCCGCTGGTACCGCACCGACGACCGCGGCCTGCTCGTCGATGGCGTGCTGCGCGTCACCGGACGCATCGACGACGTGATCGTCACGGGCGGCGTCAAGGTGTCCCTCGGCGAGGTCGAGCTCGTCGTGCGCGGGATGCCGGGGCTGGGCGACGCGGTCGTCGTGGCGGTGCCGAGCGAGTGGGGTGAGTCCCCCGTCGTCGTGACCGAGGTGGCGGTCGAGCTCGAGCACGTGCGCGGGGTGGTCGCGGGGGAGCTCGGGGCCGCGGCATCCCCGGTGCGCATCGTGCTCGTCGACCGGGTGCCCCGCACGTCGACCGGCAAGCCCGATCGGGTGGCGGCGACGACGCTCGCGCTCTCGTGAGGTCGCGTCGACGGGATAGGTAGACTCCCCTCCGTGGCGAATCCCAGACAGCAGCGCATGGATCCGAAGAAGGTCGGGGCGAAGCGGCCCCAGACCCAGAAGAAGGCCGTGGTGCCCCCGACTCCCAAGCGCTCGAGTGCGCCGACGGTCTCCGCACCGCGGAGGCGCGCGCCGTGGCCGTGACGCCGCCCAAGGCGAAGAAGAAGAGCGGACGCCCCGGCGGACCGCCGCCGAGCGTCGCGAAGCCGAAGAAGGCCACCCTCGGCGACTGGATCTCCGCCGCACGCCCGATCACGCTCGCGCTCGCGATCGCTCCGGTCGCGCTCGGTACCGCCGCCGCCTACGTGCTGCCGCACGAGGATGCCGGCCCGTGGTGGCACTGGCTGCGTGCAGCGCTCTGCCTCGCCGTCGCCGTCGCGCTCCAGATCGGCGTCAACTTCGCGAACGACTACTCCGACGGCATCCGCGGCACGGACAAGCACCGCGTCGGCCCCAAGCGGCTGGTCGCCTCCGGTGCTGCGAAGCCGCGCACGGTGCTCATCGTCGCGCTCGTGTTCTTCGCGCTCGCGGCGGCGGCAGGCACCGTCATCGTCGTGCGGACCGGCATCTGGTGGCTGTTCGCGGTGGGTGCGGTGTGCATCCTCGCCGCCTACTTCTACACCGGCGGCAAGCGGCCGTACGGCTACTACGGCCTCGGCGAACTCTTCGTGTTCGCGTTCTTCGGCATCGTCGCGACCGCGGGCACCCAGTATCGTGCTCGCGAACACGGTCACGATCGAGGGCTGGCTCGCGGGAACCTGCGCCGGCCTGTTCGCGTGCGCGGCGCTCATGGTCAACAACATCCGCGACCGGGAGAACGACAAGATCGTCGGCAAGCGCACGTTCGCGGTGCTGGTCGGCAACCTGCCGGCGCGCGATCGTCTACTCGGTGTTCATGGTGGCGCCGTTCGGCATCCTCGCGTTCTTCGTGCTCTTCTACGCGAACGCGTACCTGGTGTACTTCGCGCTGCTCGCCGCGCTTCCCGCGGTGCTGATCGGGATGACCGGCCAGGGCAAGGACCTCGTCGTCGCGCTGCGGCTCACGACCCTCACCGCGCTCGCCTTCGGGCTCGGGCTGGGCTGGGCGATCGCCTTCTAGGAGTCCTCGGCCACCTCGTCGGCCGAAGGCGTCGTGTCGGCTCGTCGCGCCGCGATGTCCTCCGAGATGCGTCCGCGCAGGCGGCCGAAGAAGATGTAGCCGACGCACAGGCTGATCAGCGCCGCGCCGATCGCCCACGCCCACCAGAGGTCGGGACGCAGGAAGTACAGCACCGCGAACACGACCGCGAAGATACCGACCCGGATCAGGGCGTACTGCAGCCACGGTTTCACGTGGTGCAGTCTAAGTCGGTGCAGCGCAACCCCAGCTGTGCACGGCAGGCGGTCAGCCGCTGCGCCATACAATGAGGCCATGTCCCGCCTGTTCGTGATCGTCCCGGTGATCGCCGTCGCGCTCGACGTGTTCTCGATCATCGACATCATCACGATCGACGAGCGACGGGTCCGGGGCATCCCGAAGTTCCTCTGGGTCGCCGTCGTCATCCTGTTCCCGTTCGTGGGTGTCATCCTCTGGTTCACGATCGGACGCGCGCGCGGTGACAGCGGCTCGGGCGGCAGCGATCAGCGCCGCACCGTCGCTCCGGACGACGACCCGAACTTCCTGCGCAACCTCCGCCGCGACGAGGAGGCCGACGAGCGCATCCGCAAGCTCGAACAGGAGCTGTCCGAGCTCGACGATGACCCGCCCAAGGACTGACTCACCGGCGACCGACTTCTCGGTCGCACTGCTCGACGAGTTCGTGGCCCTCGGCCTGCGCGACATCGTCGTGTGCCCCGGTTCCCGCTCGCAGGCGCTCGCACTCGCGGCTGCCGAGTTCGAGCGCGCCGGACTGCTCCGACTCCGGGTGCGCATCGACGAGCGATCGGCGGGGTTCCTCGCCCTCGGGCTGTCGGTCGAGTCCGGGATGCCGGTCGCCATCGTCACCACGTCCGGCACCGCGGTCGCGAACCTGCACCCGGCGGTGCTCGAAGCCCACCACTCGGGCGTGCCGCTCATCGTGCTCACCGCCGACCGCCCGGAATCCATGCGCGGCATCGGCGCGAACCAGACCACCGACCAGCCCGGCATGTTCGGCACGGCGGTGCAGCAGACCTGGGATGTCGGTGCGCCCGACCGGCGAGGACGGCGAACTCGAGGCGGCGGCCGCGCTCGCGCCAAGCCGCGTGGCGGTCGCGCGGGCCGGTGCACCTCAACCTGGCGTTCATGGAGCCGTTGTCGGCGCCGTTCACCCTCCCCGACTCGGCGGTTGAGGAGCGTCGCGAAGCGTCGCGTCTCGAAACCACCACCTCCTGGTTGCCCGACGACCTCGATCCCTCGGTGGTTGAGCAGCGCGCCGAAGGCTCGCGTCTCGAAACCACCGAGTCCGACACCACGGAGTTCGACATCGAGCTTGGTTTCGAGACGCGACCGCCCGAGGCGGACGCTCCTCAACCAGCGGGGCCGAGCGGCGTTCGCGTCTCCTTCGTCCCCGGCACCGTCGTCGTCGCCGGCACCGGCGCGGGACCGCGCGCCGAGGAGGTCGCCCGCGAGCTCGGCGCTCCGCTGCTCGCGGAGGTCGCGAGCGGAGCGCACTTCGGCCCGAACCTCGTGGTCGCGTACCGCGAGCTGCTGAACGCGGCCAACTTCGGCGATCGCATCTCGCGCGTGATCGTGTTCGGGCATCCGACGCTCAGCCGCGAGATCCCGCAGCTCATCCAGCGCGACGGCGTGGAGACGGTCGTGGTGCGGGGTCCGGCGCCCGATGACTACAACCCCGGGCGGCGGGTCGCGGCCCACGTGGACGAGCTCGTCGTCGAGGGCGAGCCGGGGGAGCGCAGCTGGGCGGGGCGGTGGGTTGCGGCATCCCGTGCCCTGATCGGGGACGAGGATGTCGCCGCCGACGTCACCGCCGACGCCGGTACCCACGCCAAGCAGGAGCTCGCCGCCGTGCGCGCTCCCGTCACGCGGCGGAGCCTCGTGGAGGCCGTCTGGCGCGCGAGCTGGCCCCACGACCGGCTCGTGCTCGGGGCATCGCGCCTGATCCGCGAGCTCGACAGGGTCGCGACCGGCAAGCGCATCGAGGTGCACGCGAACCGCGGCCTCGCGGGCATCGACGGCACGATCTCCACGGGTCTGGGCATCGCCCTGCGCCAACCCTGAACAGGGAACGACTCGGGTGCTGCTCGGCGACCTCGCGTTCCTGCACGACGTCGGCGCGCTCGCCCTCGGCGTCGGGGAGCCGCGGCCGCGCATCCAGCTCATCGTCGGCAACGACGGCGGCGGCACGATCTTCGACGGGCTCGAGGTCGGGATCCTCGGCGGAAGCCTCCGCGTTCGACCGGGTGCTGCTCACCGGGCAGCTCGTGTCGTTCGAGCAGCTCGCGTCCGCGTTCGGGTGGGAGTACCGGCTCGTCGAGAACCGGGGGCAGCTCGACCAGGCGCTCACGGCATCCACCGGTCCCACCATCGTGGAAGTGCCCCTCCCGCGCTGACCCCCTGCACCAATACGCTGGGCCGATGGACGCCCTTGACCCCATCACCGCCGCAGGCTTCGACCTGAGTGCGGTCGACCCCGACTCGACGCCGGGCTTCACCGGCAAGAAGGCTGATGGCGAGGAGGAGCTCGCCGCGATCGGCGAGGAGCTGAGCTCGCTGCAGGAGCAGTTGTTCGCCGAGTCCAAGTTCGGCGGCACGCGCAGCGTGCTGCTCGTGCTGCAGGCCATGGACACCGCGGGCAAGGGCGGCATCGTTCGCCACGTCGTCGGGTCGCGTCGACCCGCAGGGCGTGCGGATCAAGGCGTTCAAGGCGCCGACCGAGGAGGAGAACAAGCACGACTTCCTCTGGCGGGTGAAGCCGAACCTTCCCTCCCCGGGCTTCCTCGGAGTGTTCGACCGCTCGCACTACGAGGCCGTGCTCATCCACCGCGTGAGAGGGCTGTCGACCCTCGAGGAGGTCGAGGCTCGCTACGACATCATCAAGGACTTCGAACGCGAGGTCGTCGCGGCCGGCACGACCATCATCAAGGTCATGCTGTACATCGGCGAGGACGAGCAGAAGGCTCGCCTGCAGGAACGGCTCGACCGGCCCGACAAGCACTGGAAGTACAACCCCGGCGACGTCGACGAGCGACAGTACTGGGACCAGTACATGGAGGCCTACCAGATCGCCATCGACCGCACCGCGACCCCGGATGCCCCCTGGCACGTCGTGCCCGCGAACCACAAGTGGTACGCACGACTCGCCGTCGCGAAGCTGCTGCTCGACGCCCTGAAGGGATTCGACCTGCAGTGGCCGAAGGCCGAGTTCGACCCCGAGGTGGAGAAGCAGAGATTGGCGGCAACCTGATGGGCTACGCGATTCCAGTACTGCTTCAGACGGTCATCCTGCCGATCGTCTCGGGCGTCATCGAACTGCTCGTGTTCGGCGGCGACCCGGTGCTCGTGTTCGGCAAGTGGTGGGTGTTCTGGGGCGTCGGTACGCGCCTGTTCCTGGCCGGCATCGTGCAGATGTCGGGCAAGGGACCGACCGCCAAGATCCTGGGCTCGGCCACGCCGAGCGTGCAGGAGACGCAGCTCGTGCGCGAACTCGGCACGGCCAACATCGGCATGGGGTTCGCGGGACTCTTCGCGCTCATCCCGGGCTGGGCATTGCCGGTGGGGCTCGCCGGTGGCGTGTTCCTGCTCATCGCGGGGCTCATGCACGTCGGCAAGAAGGGCAAGAACAGCCAGGAGAGCATCGCGACCTGGACCGACATCATCGTCGGGGTCGCCGTGGTCGTGCTCGGCGTCTACACGCTCGTGCGGTTCGTCGCCGGCTAGGCGCCGAAAGCGCCGAGGATCGGCTTGAGCTTCAGCTCGGTCTCGGCGAGCTCCTGCACCGGAACGGAGTCGCCGACGATGCCCGCGCCCGCGTACGCCGTGACCGTGCCATCCGCAACGCGAGCGCACCGCAGGGCGACGGCCCACTCGCCGTCGCCGTTGCCATCGATCCATCCGACCGGCCCCGCGTAGCGACCGCGATCGAAGGGCTCCAGTTCGGCGATCGCCACGAGCGCATCCTCGGTCGGCGTGCCGGCTACGGCGGCGGTCGGGTGCAGTGCCCGCACCAGGTCGAGCGCACTCGACCCGTCCGCCACGGTTCCGTGCAGGTCGGTTGCAAGGTGCCAGAGGTTCGGGAGTTCGAGCGCGAACGGCTCGCCGGCTTCGAGGTTGGACGTGTGCGGGTTGAGCGCGCGGATGACACTCGCTCGGGCGAGTCCGTGCTCGTCGCGGTCCTTGCGACTGCCGAGCAGCTGGATCGACACGTAATCGTCGGCCGTCTCATCGGCACCGCGGGCCGCCGTGCCTGCCAGTACCCGCGCGGTGACCCGACCACCCTGCACGCGCACGAGCGTCTCCGGGCTCGCCCCGAGCAGCCCATCGACGGCGAACGTCAGGGCGTCGGGGTAGTCGCGCGCGAGCCTGGCCAGTGGATGACGCAGGTCAGCGCCCTCCGAGATGCGCGCCACGACATCCCGAGCGATCACCACCTTGCCGATCTCGTGCGCGCGGATCCGCTCCACCACGGTCGCGACCGCCCCCGTGAACCCCTCGAGCGACATCGCGCCCGGCTCGAACGTGACAGGTTGCACGGCCTCGATCGGCGTCTGCACCAGCTCTGTGGGGCCGTTGCGACTGCAGCTCCGTGGTGATCTCGGTGATCCAGGCCCGGCCGTTCCGGCGCCCGATGATCGCCGATGGCACCACGAGGGTGCCGTTCTCCGACGCGGGGGAGAACGGGAAGCTGCCGAACGCAACAAGACCTGAGCCTGGCTGGCGCACCTGGTCGTCCACCACCGCGCGTTCCGAGAGGGTGCGCCAGAACTCGCCGACTCCGTCAAGTCCCGCGCTGATCACGAAGGCGCGACCGATGCCGACGAGTCCGTCGCCACGCCGCAGGAAGGCCAGAGGCGACCAGCGGTCTGCGTAGCCGAGCAGATCGCCCGGATCGTCGACGAATCTGCTCGAAACGAGGAGCTGGCCAATCCGGTCGGCGTCAGAGCTCACACTGCCAGCGTACGCGCGGGCCCCACGGTTCCCGAGCACCAGCGGAACCGCACAGATCCGGAGGATAGAGTGGACGGTGTGAGCAGAGCCGACATGGAGAAGCGGCCGGATGAAGTGGCCGACATGTTCGACGGTGTCGCGCCGAAATACGACCGCACCAATCTGTTCCTCTCCGGCGGCAACGCCGTCCTCTGGCGGCTCGCGATGGTTCGCGCGCTCGGTCCCGTCGCCGGCGAGCGCATCCTCGACGTCGCCGCCGGCACCGGCACCAGCACGGCCGCCCTCGCCCGCCACGGCGCGCGGGTCGTCGGCCTCGACTTCTCGCCCGGCATGGTCGCCGAGGCCCGCAAGAAGCACAAGAAGCTCGAGTTCGTGCAGGGGGATGCGACGAAGCTCCCCTTCGGCGACGACGAGTTCGACGGCGTCGCGATCAGCTTCGGGCTGCGCAACATCGAGGACCCCAAGGCCGCGCTGGCTGAGATGTACCGCGTGCTCAAGCCCGGCGGGCGCCTCGTGATCTGCGAGTTCTCGAAGCCGCCCGGTCGCGATCATGCGCGCGGGCTACGACGCGTACCTCAAGTGGGCGATGCCGCTCATCGCCGGAGCGACGAGCTCCAACCCGAGCGCATACCGCTACCTCGCCGAGTCGATCGAGGAGTGGCCCGACCAGGGCGAGCTCAGCCAGTGGATCCGCGGAGCGGGGTTCATCCGCGTCGCCTACCGCAACCTCACGGCGGGCGTCGTCGCGCTGCACCGCGGCCGCAAGCCCGTCGACCAGACCGTGCTCGCGTCGGTCGCGCGCCGCAAGAAGAACATGACGCAGCCCATCAAGGTGATCAAGTCCCCGGGCACTCCCTCGTGACCCCCGCGCCGCTCACGCGCCGCAGCACGCTGAGCTCGTCGCTCGGACTCGGCGAGAAGCTCTTCGCCTCGAGCGACGAACGCCAGTTCGCCGACGCGATCGAGGACGGGCTCGAGGAGGTCGAGGCCGGACTGCTCGACCGAGATGCAATTCGCCGATGGGCTCGCGGATGTCACGACCCGCTACCTGCTCGAGGCCGGCGGCAAGCGCGTGCGCCCCATGCTCACCCTGCTCACCGCCCAGCTCGGCGAGGGCAACAACCCGGACGTGATCGCCGCCGCCCAGGCGTCGAGATCACCCACCTCGCCTCGCTCTACCACGACGACGTCATGGATGAGGCGCAGATGCGCCGCGGCGTGCCCAGCGCCCAGGCGGTCTGGGGCAACTCCGTCGCGATCCTCACCGGCGACCTGCTGTTCGCGCGCGCGAGCCAGATCATCGCGGGGCTCGGCGAGCGCGCCCTCAGCCTCCAGGCCGACACGTTCGAGCGCCTGTGCCTCGGCCAGCTGCACGAGACCATCGGCCCGCGCGACGGCGAGGACCCGATCGCGCACTACCTGCAGGTGCTCGCCGACAAGACCGGCTCGCTCATCGCGGCCGCGGCCGAGGTCGGCGTCATCTTCGGCAACGCCGACCAGTCGCTCAGCGAGCCGCTGCGCACTGTTCGGCGAGAAGGTCGGCGTCGCGTTCCAGCTCATCGACGACGTCATCGACCTCTCGAGCGAGGCCGAGACCGACCGGCAAGCAGGCCGGCACCGACCTGCGCGCCGGCGTGCCGACCCTGCCGCTGCTCTACCTGCGCGAAGCGCCGAGACCGATGCCGACGCGGCGTCGACCTGCTCGCCCGCATCGAGCGCGACGTCGACGCCGAGTCACGGCGAGGGCGACCGACGCCGACCTCGCCGCCGCGATCGCCGAGCTGCGCGACCACCCGGTCACCGCGCGAGACCCTCGACGAGGCGCAGCCGCTGGGCCGACGACGCCGTCGAGGCGCTCGCCCCGCTGCCCGACGGCCCCGTGAAGAAGGCGCTCACGCGCTTCGCCGAGACGATCGTCGAGCGCTCCAGCTGAACGCGCTCCGAATGGTGACGTCGATCGCCACAGCAACTCGCAAAGGAACCTCTTGACCAAGCTCCGCCTGGCCATCGTCGGTGCCGGACCCGCCGGCATCTACGCCGCCGACATCCTGCTCAAGCACGAGCGCAAGTTCGACGTCTCCATCGACCTGTTCGAGCACCTGCCCGCGCCCTACGGGCTGGTGCGCTACGGCGTCGCGCCCGACCACCCGCGCATCAAGGGCATCATCACCGCGCTGCGCGAGGTGCTCGACCGCGGCGACATCCGCATCTTCGGCAACGTGCGCTTCGGCACCGACATCACGCTCGACGACCTCAAGAAGCACTACAACGCCGTCATCTTCGCGACCGGCGCGGTCCGCGACGCCGACCTCGACATCCCCGGCATCGACCTGCGAGGGCAGCTACGGCGCCGCCGACTTCGTCAGCTGGTTCGACGGCCACCCCGACGTGCCGCGCGACTGGCCGCTCGATGCCGCCGAGGTCGCCGTCATCGGCAACGGCAACGTCGCGCTCGACGTCGCCCGCATGCTCGCCAAGCACGCCGACGACCTGCTGCCGACCGAGATCCCGGCGAACGTGTACGACGGGCTCAAGGCATCCCCGGTCACCGACGTGCACGTGTTCGGCCGCCGCGGCCCGATGCAGGTGAAGTTCACGCCGCTCGAGCTGCGCGAGCTCGGCGAGCTGCGCGACGTCGACATGGTCGTCTACGACGAGGACTTCGACTACGACGACGCCTCGAAGCTCGCGATCGCGACCAACAAGCAGGTCATGGTCATCGACCAGGTGCTGCACGCAAGTGGCGCGATGAACCGCGAGACCGGCGCCTCCCGCCGCCTGCACCTGCACTTCTACGCCGAAGCCGGTCGAGGTCGCTCGGCGACGACGGCCACGTCGAGGCGTTCCGCTACGAGCGCACGGACCCGGACGGCGAGGGCGGCGTGCAGCGGCACCGGCGAGTTCCGCGAGGTCGCCGATGCAGGCCGTGTACCGCGCGGTCGGCTACTTCGGGTCGCCGCTGGACGGGATTCCGTTCGACGAGCGGCGCGGCGTCATCCCGAACCACGAGGGCCAGGTGCTCGACGACGCCGACGAGCAGGTGCACGGCGTCTACGCCACCGGCTGGATCAAGCGCGGCCCGGTCGGCCTGATCGGCCACACCAAGTCCGACGCGATGGAGACCATCCGCAACCTCGTGAACGACCAGGCGAGCTGGTGGTCACCGGAGCATCCGGACGAGCAGTCCGTGGTCGACCTGCTCGAGTCGCGCGGCGTCGAGTACACGAACCTCGAGGGCTGGCACCGCCTCGACGAGCACGAGCTCGCGCTCGGCGAGCCCGAGGGTCGCGCGCGCATCAAGGTCGTGCCGCGCGACGAGATGGTCGCGATCTCGCGCGGAACTGAGCTCTAGCGAGCCCGAGTGCCCGCCGACTAACCCTCGCCGAGCATCCCCGCCAACCGGTACAGGAACGCCGCCATGGCCTGGCGGCTCACGGACTCGGTGGGATGGAACCCTCCGTCCGGATAGCCGTTGGCGATCGAGTTCGCCTTGAGCCACTCGACCTCCTTGAAGAACGGCGCTCCCGTCGGCAGGTCGTTGAACGTCGCGCTCGCAGGCGGGGTGTAGGCGGGGCTGCCGGCGGTGCGATACAGGAACGCTGCCATGGACTGGCGAGTCACCAGGCCGGTCGGATCGAAGGCGCCGCCACCGACTCCGTTGGAGATGCCGAGCGACTTCATCCACTCGATCTCGCGGAAGAACGGAGCGCCGACGGGTACGTCGTTGAAGCTCGCGACACCCGGCGCGACGTAGCCGGGGTTGCCCGCAAGGCGGAACAGGAAGGCGGCCATCGCCTGCCGCGAGACGTTCTCGATGGGGTGGTAGCCGCCGTCGGGATATCCGTTGGCGATGCCGTAGACGGCGGCCCAGTCGATCTCGGTGTAGAACGGTTGGCCGATCGCCACGTCGGTGAACCTGGTCGCCACCGGACCGATCGTGGACGAGTACGTGGTGGCGCGCACGTACCCCGGCGCCTCGCCGCTCATCTTGACCTGCACCCAGTCGCCGGCCTTCGCGACGTTGGCGGGCAGGATGAAGGACGACTGGCCGGGCACCGGGTCGCCATTCAGGTACCAGCGGTAGGTGTACTCCGTCTGGGGAGGGTTCCACGCACTGCTCGTCGCCGTGAGCGGTTGGCCGGCCTTCAAGGTGCCCGTGATGGACAGGGCGGTCGGCACGATGGTGCCGGGAGACGTGTCGATCGCGAAGTCCGCGTTGATGTTGAACTCCTGGCCGTCGACGGTGATGACGCTCGCCGCGGCTTCGCTCGCCACGTTGTTGTACCACTCGCTCACGTAGTGCACCGAGTCCCCGGTCGAGTCCACGAACAGCACCTTGTACTCGCCCGGCGCGAGTCCCTCGATCTGGTACGAATTCGTGGTGACCGAAGGGAGCGCCTCCGTCATCTCGACCCAGCCTGCCGGCGAGTTGTAGAGCACCTCCGGCGTGACCAACCCGCTGAGGGGCTGGGTGCCGGCGCTCTGCGTGAGGAAGCCCTCGATGCTGCCGTCGAAGAGGCTCTGGCCGTTGATGTTGAGCACGGCCTCACCGCTGCCCACCGTGATGACGCGTGCGAGCGCCGCGACCTGGGTGAGCCTGATGGCGGCGTCGTTGCTGAACCATCCCGAGTAGTGATCGACACCGCTGAGTGGCGCGTAGATCCGGTACTGGCCGGGTGGCACGTCGGTGAAGAGGTAGTAGCCGTTGTAGGCGGTCTCGTCGACCGCGACGGCCTCCCACGAGTGCGAGGCCGTGATCGTCTCGAGGTACACGTTCGTGTCGGCGATGATGTTGCTCGTGCCGTAGAGCACGCCCTGGATCGATCCGTTGGCGGCACTCGCTGGGGCCGAACCGACGAGGCCGAGGGCCGCGACGAGGGTGGCGGTGAGCAGCGCGGCGAACCCGCGTCGGGAGGCTGGCTTCATCCGCTGAGTATGGCAGTGCCGTACGGCCGGCGATATGCCCAGTTCGAGCGACCTGCCTTCGTACGATGGAGCCATGGATGACGCCGCCACCGACCGCCTCGACCCCGCCCGTCTCGACGACCTCTGGGACTTCGACGACCCGGCGGCGTCCGCGGAGCGATTCCGCACCGAGCCCGTCGCGGCCGGCTCCGTGGCGGCCGGTGAGCTCGCGACCCAGCGTGCGCGGGCGCTCGGGCTCGCGGGGCAGGGCGCCGAGGCGCTGACGGTGCTCGATGGGCTCGATACGGGGCATCCCGTGGTCTCGATCCGCTCCGAGCTCGAGCGGGGCCGCCTCGCCAACAGCGCCGGGGATGCCGCGGCCGCCGTGCCGCACTTCGAGCAGGCGTTCGACGAGGCCGTCGTCGCGGGCGAGGAGTTCCTCGCGATCGACGCCGCACACATGCTCGCGATCGCCGACCCGGACCGCGCGAGCGAGTGGGCCGCCCGCGGACTCGAGCTCGCGGAATCCGCGGCCGACCCGCGTGCGAAGCGATGGGGGATCGCGCTGCACAACAACCTCGGCTGGCTGCACTTCGACGCCGACCGCCTGCAGGAGGCGCTCACCGAGTTCGAGCTCGCCGCGTCAGCGGCCGACGCGCACGGCACGGAGGACCAGCAGCAGGTCGCACAGTGGTCCATTGCGCGCGCCTACCGCGCGCTCGGTCGCACGGCGGATGCGATCCGGATCCAGGAGGTGCTGGCGGTGCAGCGGCCGGACGACGAGTACGTGCAGGAGGAACTGGACGCGCTGCGGCACCAGCCCTAGTCATCACGTGGGGCTTGGGGGCATCGGGTGGACGGCTCCGCCCATAGAGGCCCGCCACTCCCGAGCCATCCACCCGATCCCCCCAAGCCGAGATCGAATGGCGGTCGCCGCATCACCGAAGGATGCGTTGGTCCCACGACTCCGGTCTCAGCGCAGATACGAGCTCGTCCGCCACCTGCTCGAGCTCCGCATCCGAAACGGGGGCCAGGGCGTCGAAGATGAACACCGCGCGCGTCGTGGTCTCGGAGAGGCGGGTTCGGATGCACTGCCGCCAGTTCCAGTTGCGACAGGTGATGCCCGCGTCATCCCGCCACACCACCTCGCCCGGCAGTGGGTGGTCGATGATCTCGACGCCGTCCGCGACGGTGTCGAACGTCTCGGAGCCGTCGGCTCGCGCGAGGCGGAGCGGTCCGGTGTAGCCCGCGAGGTCCTCGCCGCCGGTCGGGATCGCGTGCAGCACCGAGAGCGCGTTGTAGGTGTCGGTGATGCGGTCGATGCGCGGAAGACCCGTGGATGCCCGGCGCACGAGCGCGTCGGCCGACGGCCGGGTCTTCCGGGGGTTCGCGCCGAACTGCCGGAACGCGTCCCGCCACGCCTCGAGATGCGGATGCTCGATGCTCACGCCCGCGGATTCGGCGCGGGTGAGGAGTGCCTCGGAGTCCGCATCCGGCGGTCCACCCCGGAGGCCCTCCGCGACGATGAGCATGGCGCGATAGTCGGGGCGCAGCTCGAGCACTGCGGGGTCGATGGATGCGTCATCCAGCCAGGTCATCGGCTCGGCGTCACTGCAGCGCGGCCGTGAGCCGCATCGTGTTGTCGAGCACCTTGACTCGGCGCGGGCGCTTGAGCCACTCCTCGAGGGTGAGCTCGCGGCAGACTGCCCGGTACTCCTCCTCGACCTCGCGCAGCTCCTCGACGAAGCCGTGCCCGCGCACCATGATCGAGATCTCGTAGTCGAGGCTGAAGCTGCGCATGTCCATGTTGCTCGAGCCGATCACCGACACCTCGTCGTCGATCGTGAAGTGCTTGGCGTGCAGGATGGTCGGCGCCGGGTAGAGGAAGATCCGCACGCCCGCGCGCAGCAGCTCCTCGTAGTAGCTGCGCTGCGCGTGGAACACCATGAACTGGTCGCCGATCTCCGACGCGAACAGCTGCACGTCGAGTCCGGACTGCGCCGCGGTCGTGATCGCGTAGAGCATCGAGTCGTCCGGAACGAAGTACGGCGACGTGATGATGACCTTCTTCGTCGCGGCGTAGATGAGCGCGTTGAACAGTCGCAGGTTGTTCTCGCCCTCGAAGCCGGGGCCGGATGGCACGACCTGCGCATCCATCGGGTCGGCATGCTCGACGTGCCCGATGTCCTCGGTCTCGCGCGTGAGCAGCTCGTCGGTCTCGCTGTACCAGTCGGTGACGAACAGGGCGTTGATGCCGCTCACGATCGGGCCTTCGAACCGCGCCATGAGGTCCTTCCAGTGCAGGCCGCGCTTGATGTTCTTCTTGAGGTTGTAGCTCGAGTCGATGAAGTTCTGCGAGCCCGTGAACGCGATCAGCCCGTCGATGACGAGAGCTTGCGGTGGTTGCGCAGGTCGGGGCGCTGCCACTTGCCCTTGAGCGGCTGCACCGGCAGCATCGGCGCCCAGAGCACGCCGATCCTCGTGAGGCGCTTCTTCATCTTCTTGTAGCCCACCGAGCGCACGCAGGCGATGTGGTCGAGCAGCACCCGCACCACGACGCCGCGCTGCACGCGCCTCCTCGAGCGCGTCGAAGAACGGCTCGGTGGTCGAGTCGAGCGCGAGGATGTAGAACTCGATGTGCACGTACTTCTTGGCGTCCGAGATCGAGTTCGTCATCGCCTCGAGCGACGCCTCGTAGTGCGGGTAGAGCTTCGCGTCGTTGCCGCCGACCATCGGCATCGCGCCGAGGTTGCGGTTCAGTTCGACGATCGGTGCCAGGTACGCCGGCCACGGCGGATCGGAGCTCACCCGGTCGATGCCGTCGGTGGTGTTGATGATGTACTCGTTGATCTCGCGCTGCTTCTCGCGCCGGCGCTTCGACAGGTTGCGGTTGCCGAGCAGCAGGAACAGCAGGAACCCGGGCACCGGCAGCGCGAAGATCGCGAGCAGCCAGGCCATCGCGGTCTGGGGCCGGCGGTTGCGCGGCACGACGATGACCGCAACGACGCGCAGGATCAGATCGACGAGGACGAAGACCGTCGCCCACGTGATGTTGAGCTCGAACCCGATGTCATCCACGCGCCAGAGCCTATCTGCGCACAGGCTCCACGACCTCGCTCTCGAGTTCCGAGGTTTCCGCGCGGTGCTCGACCTTCCGCGGCAGGACCAGGGATGCCGCGCCCGCGATCAGATACCCGCCGATCGCGACCCACGCGGCCGCCCACAGCGCGGCGAGCACGTGCGGCTGGGACCAGTCGTCGCCCACCGCGGTGAAGAACACCGTGCCGCCGATCGCGACCCCGAGTGCGGCGCCGAGCTGCTGGAAGGTGCCGTACGCGCCGGAGGCTGCGCCGGCATCCGCGACCGGAATGCGGGAGAGCGCGATGTCGACGAGCGGCACCACGACGAGGGCGAGCCCGACCCCCATCATCGCGAGCGGCAGCACGAGGTGCCACCCGCTCAGCTCGAGCCCGCGCGCGGCGACGATCGTCATCGCCCAGAACACTCCGCCGGCCTGGATGACGAGCCCGACCGTCACGCTGGCGCGCCCTGCCCGGTTCGCGAGCGGGATCGCCGCGCCCATCCCGACGATCGCCCCGACGCTGAACGCGAGGAGCGTGAGGCCGGCGCCGAACGCGTCGAACCCGAGCACGGACTGCACGTAGATGAGGAACACGAGGGTGAAGGCATTCATCGAGCCCTGGAACAGCGACTGCGTCACGAGGCCCGCGCTGAAGCCACGGTCGACGAACAGCCGCATCGGCAGCAGGGAGTTGCCGTCCCGGCGCTCGCGGCGGCGCTGCGCCACGACGAACGAGCACGGCCAGCAGCGCGCCGCCGATCGCCGGGATCCAGAGCCAGGCCGGCCAGTCGAGGCTCGTGCCCTCGACGAGGGGGTAGACCAGGCCGAGCACGGCGCCGGAGAGCAGCACGACGCCGAGCCAGTCGAGCCGGCGCGCGGATGTGGACTTCGTGTTCGGCACGAACGCGAGCGCGAGGAGCAGGATGAGGATGCCCACCGGCACGTTCAGGAAGAAGATGCTGCGCCATCCGGTGCCCGCGACATCCGCCGTCACGAGCCAGCCGCCGAGCACCGGGCCGATGACCGCGGAGAGCCCGCTCACCCCACCGATGATGCCGAGCATCGGCGCCCGCTCCTTTGGGGAGTAGAGCGCCTGCAGGGTGGACAGAGCCTGCGGAACCATGAGTGCGGCGAACGCACCCTGGGCGACGCGGGCCGCCACGAGCAGGTCGGCTCCGGGTGCGAGGCCGGCGGCGACGGAGGCGAGCGTGAAGCCCGCGACGCCGACGATGAAGACGCGCTGCCGACCGAAGATGTCGCCGAGTCGGCCGCCGGTCACGAGCAGCACGGCGAAGGCGAGCATGTACCCGCTGACGGTCCATTCGAGCTGGGCCGGGGTCGCGCCGAGGTCCTCGCGGATCGTGGGGAGGGCGACCTGCACGATCGTGACATCCAGCAGGTCCATGAATGAGGCGAAGATGAGCACCGCCATCGCGAGTCCGCGGCGGGGAGTGTGATCGGCCATGGTCGGCTCCTTAGACTGAGGGCATTGGTACAGTCATCCCGGAATGGGAAAGTCCCGTAATGGGATAATCCCACAACGGGAACAATAACCGAGAGTGATCCCCGTGTCCAGTCGTGCTGAGTCGAACGGCCGCATCGCCGAGGCGATGCGCGACCTGATCGCGAACGCGGTGCTGACCAACGAGCGGATTGCTCGGAGCTACGGCATCCACGTCGTCGACCTGCAGACGCTCGGCCTGATCCTGCGCAAGGGTGCGCCGGTGACCCCGACCGAGATCGCGACGATGACCGAGCTGCCCACGAGCACGGTCACGCGGGTGATCAACCGGCTCGAGGCGGCCGGATTCGTCGCGCGGTCAGCCGATCCGGCGGACCGGCGCAGTGTGATCGTGTCGGCGGTGCCGGGCGCGCTCGAGGCGAAGTCGAAGAACCGCGACCCCTACGCCGAGATCGTCACGGCGCTCGAGCACCACAACGCGACCTTCACCGCCGACGAGCTCGCAGTTGTCGCCCGCTACCTCGAGGGAATGAACCCCTAGCGGAAGTTGACGAACTGCAGGGCCACGTCGAGGTCCTTGCCCTTGAGCAGGGCCATGGTCTCCTGCAGGTCGTCGCGGCTCTTGGACTGCACCCGCAGCTCGTCGCCCTGGATCTGCGACTTGACCGACTTCGGACCCTCGTCGCGGATGATCTTGGAGATCTTCTTCGCGTCCTCCGACGAGATGCCGTTCTTGAGGCTCACCGCGATGCGGTACTCCTTGCCGCTCGGGAACGGCTCGCCGGCGTCGAGGCTGCGCAGCGAGATGCCGCGCTTGATGAACTTCTGCTCGAGCACCTCGAGCACCGCCTTCACGCGCTCCTCGGCACTCGCCTTGAGCAGCAGCGACTCACCGCTCCACTCCACCGATGCGCCGACGCCCTTGAAGTCGTATCGCTGCGCGATCTCCTTCTGCGCCTGGTTGACGGCGTTCTCCGCCTCCATGTGATCGACCTTGCTCACGATGTCGAATGAGGAATCTGCCATGTCCCCATGCTAGAACCTGTGCATGGGCATCCCGAGGTCGGTGTGGATCGCGGGCGGGTCCGTGATCGGCGTCGCCGCGCTCTGCGTGGCCGTCCTCCTCGTGGCTGCGCCGCTCGGGCCCGGGCGTTCTCCGACTCTCCTGCCCTACATGGCGGACCCGGTCGAGCCGGTCCCGCTGGATGCCGCGGCCTCCAGCAACATCGACAGCATGGCCGACAAGGCGTGGCTGGCCGAGACCGCTGCCGCAACGGGCATCCCGGAGCGCGCACTCCAGGCCTACGCCGGAGCGGTCGTGGCACTGCAGTTCAACCTTCCTGGGTGCAACCTCGGCTGGAATACGCTCGCCGCCATCGGCTACGTCGAGTCGCGGCACGGCACCTACGGGGGATCGACGATGGATGCCGCGGGCTTCGTGAGCCCGACGATCACCGGCCCGCCGCTGGACGGTGAGCTCTTCGACGCGATCGAGGACACCGACGGCGGCGCGCTCGACGGTGACAGCGTGTGGGACCGAGCGGTCGGGCCGATGCAGTTCATCCCTGGATCGTGGGCGAGTTCTGGGCACGACGGTGACACCAACGGCGACATCAACGCGAACGACATCGACGACGCCGCGTACACCGCCGCGCTCTACCTGTGCGCGGACGGCTACGACCTCACGGATGCGGACGAATGGCGCCAGGCGATCTCCACTTACAACTCGTCGACCGAGTACGCCATCGCCGTCGCCAAGGCGGCGAATCGATACGCCGCTGCGGTGACCCCTCCGACACCGTCACCGTCGCCCACCCCGACGCGCTAGTCGCGCGGCGTGACCGGGCGGGCCGTGCTCGAGCGCACGATGAGCTCGTACGGCAGGGGCGTGTTGTTCGCCACCGGCTCCCGATGGCCCGGGTTGAGCACGTCCATGAGGATGTCGACCGCCATCCGCCCCTGCAGCGCGGGGAACTGCGCGATCGTCGAGAGCCCGAAGAACTCGGCGAGCTCGTGGTCGTCGATGCCGATCACGGACAGGTCGTGCGGCACGGTCAGTCCGAGGTCACGAGCGGCGAGGATGGCGCCGATGGCCATCTCATCCGACGCGGCGAAGATCGCGGTGGGCTTGTTGTGCGGGCGGCCGAGCAGCTGCTTCGCCGCCATGTAGCCGCCCTGCAGCGAGAAGTCCGAGCCCGCGAACATCTCCGGATCGGGCTCGATCCCCGCCGTGCGCAGCGCCTCCTCGTAGCCAACGCGCCGATTGGTCGGCAGGTGGAAGTCCATTTCGTAGTAGACGTTGCCGCCGATGTGCGCGATCGCCGTGTGTCCGAGGGAGATGAGGTGCTCGGTGGCCAGGCGCGCGATGGCGACGTCGTCGACGCTCAGGGTGCGGATGCCCGGCAGCGGGCCGCCCACGCCGACGACGGGCTTGCCGATCTCGAGCAGGCGGCTCAACTCATCTGCGGTGAGTTCGAGGGAGATGGCGATCACGGCATCCACTCGTTTTCTCAGCAGGAAGTGGTCGAACACGCTGCGACGCTCCTCGCCGCCGCCCGACAGGTTGTAGAGCGTCAGGTCGTAGCCGTGGCTCAGCAACGCCTGCTCGGCCCCCTCGAGCACCGCGCCGAAGAACCAGCGATTGAGGAACGGGATGACGACGCCGACGTTCTTCGTGCGCCCCGTCGCCAGGCTCGACGCGTTCGAGGAGACGACGTAGCCCAGTTCGAGTGCCGCTTCGTGAACCCGGATGCGCGTCGACTCCGACACATGCCCGTTGCCGCTGAGCGCACGCGAGACCGTCGCGGTCGAGACGCCGGCGAGTTGGGCGACCTCGTTGATACCGGGCATGCGGGCGCCCTCCCTTGGGTCGGCACCGATCCTATCCGCCTGTATATTTGTACGGCGCGTTCGGCTAGGTGAGCACATGTGGTCGGAAGCGCCCCGGCAAGTTACCCAAGTGGCCAAAGGGATCTGACTGTAAATCAGACGGCTTCGCCTTCACAGGTTCGAATCCTGTACTTGCCACGAAAACGCCCCGCTCTGCGGGGCGTTTTCGCGTCAAGCACAGGATGCTGCCTTTGAGCACGCCGGTCCTTGCCCGGCGTGCGTCGTCCGTCGAATCGCACGAGCGCGGTCGCGCGATTCGCCGGAATCACCAGACCAGGTCCGTTGCGTTCGCCCGCAGCGCTCGGCTCGACCGTCTGCGTTGAGCCGCGTGCAGACCAGCGCAGAACTCGCGACACGAAATGCCTGCCCGCCGCTCCCGACGGATTCTGGGAAAACGCCCACAATCTGGCATACTCGACGAGAACTTTGATTTCTCGTAGGAGCAGAACATGAACCTCACCGTCCGCAAGACCACCACCGCCATCGCGGCGTTCGCCACCATGGGTGCGGGCAGCATGTTCCTCGCTGCATCCCCGGCCGCTGCCGTCGACACCTGCGGCTCGGGCGGCGCGCTCGTCTCGCCCGGCATCTGCGAGCTCAAGTTCACCTCGGACGGCAACTTCATCAAGACCGCCGAGATGACCAAGCTCGAGGTGCTGCTCGTCGGTGCGGGTGGCAACACCTCGTTCAGCCCCCGCCAGAGCGGCGAGCCCGCTCCGTCGAACGGCTATGCCGCAGCCGGTGGTGGCGGTGAGGTGCGCGTCGTCGACTTCAGCGCGGCGACCGGCCAGGTCGACGTGGTCATCGGCGAGTCCAACGATTCCTCGACGTGGGTCGAAGACGCCGAAGGGCTCCTCGAGGGAGCCGACAACGGCAACAACGGCACGGGTGGCTCCGAGGGTGTCGGCAGCGGTGGCACGAGCGGCAGCGGCAACCTCGGCCAGCAGTTCACCAACCCTTCGGCCAGCTCCTACGGCTCCGGTGGAGGCGCGGGATCGATCGGCCTGGGCAACGTGGGCGGCACGGGCGTCGTCGTCGGCGACATCGTGCCCGACACCTCACTCTTCTCGAACTACACGAGCTGCTTCGGCGGCGGTGGCGGCGCGGGCTTCGTCTCGACCGTCGAGCCGATCACCTCGGTGCTGGGCAGCGCGACCTGCGGCGGCGGATTCCCGACCGACAACACGGCCACGGCCCTGGTCGCTGCGGTTCCGAACTCGGGTGGCGGCGCGGGCGCCGTCAACTTCGCGGTCTCCGACCAGACCACCCTCGCGGGCGCTGACGGCCTCGTGGTCGTCCGCTGGCCCGCCGCGCTCGCCGCGACCGGCAGTGAGATGAACCCGGCCCCGATGGTGATCGGCATGTCGGCGCTCGTCGCCGGTATCGGCCTCGCCATGGCGGCGGCCTACACCCGCAAGCGCCGCGAGAGCTGACGCAAACCGAACTGACGAACGGAGCCCCGGGAGACCGGGGCTCCGTTCTCGTTTCGCGACCTAGTCCTCGGCGTACCGATCGGCGAGCGTTCGACGCATCGGCTTGCCCATCGCGTTGCGCGGCACCTCGTCGATCCGCGCGACGAGGGTGGGGGCGGCGTGCCCGAACTCGGCCTTGAGATCGGCGATGAGCGCCTCGACGTCCACGTCGTCCTCGGTCACGAGGGCGAGACCGATCTGCTCGAGCCCGGATTCGCCCGGGTAGTTGAAGCTGCACGCGTCGATCACCTTGGGATGCGCCATCGCGGCATGGTCGAGACGGTTCGGGTCGATCTTCACGCCTCCCGCATTGAGCACCTCGGACTCGCGGCCCGCGAGCGAGAGCCCGCCGTCCTCGCGGATGAAGCCGAGGTCGCCGGGGTAGAACCACCCCTCCTTGAAGTTCTTCGAGGTCGTCTCGGGGTCACCGAGGTAGCCGCGCGACATCCCGGGACTGCGGTGCCGGATGCGCCCGGTCTCGCCCTGCGGCAGCGGGCGGTCATCCTCATCGACGATCTCGACGACCGAGCCGGGCGCGATCTGCCCGAGGTCGAACGGGTCGTCGGACTCGTACAGGCGCCGCGTCGCCGCGCCGGCCTCGGTGGATCCGTAGCTGCTGAAGATCTGGCATCCCTCCGCTGCCCGGCGCATGCGGTCGGCCACGCCGGGCGGCATGACCGTGCCGGCGAAGCTCACGATGTCGATGCTCGGCACGGCGCGACCCTGCGACTCGAGTTCGCGAACGAGCGCCGCCACCTGCGCGGGGGAGGCCTTCAGGGTGCGCACGGAGTTGTCGAGGATGACGCGCACGATGCTCTCCTGCGGCTCGCCGCCGACACACAGATACGGCTGCCCGCCCTTCACGCTCAAGTAGAACTCCCCCATGCCCGTCGGCGTGCCCAGGTCCATCAGACTGAGGTTCGGACCCGCGCGGAACCAGGTCGGGAGGGCCATGTCCATGAGCGCCTCCATCTCCCGACCGAGGGCGATGGCCTTGGGGGTGCCCGTCGTCCCGCTCGAGAACACGATGCGGAGGATCTCGATGGGCTCCTCGCTCGGGCTGATCCCGTACGGGTTCTGATGCACGTCCTGGAGGAACTTCGAATCGACGACGACCACGGTCGCGCCCTCGAGCTCGCGCGGGGTGCGGCTGGTGAACACCCACCGCACCTGCACCCCGTCGCCGGGCGCGGCGCCCTGCGGGAGGACCGTGCTGATGGCCGCCTCGTGATAGACCGCCTCGGTGAACAGCACGCCGAGCCGGTCGGGCATGTCGAGCGCGACGACGTCACCCGCGCGCACGCCCAGTCGCCGCAGCTCGTAGGCGAGCTTCTTGACCTCGACGACCGCCTCAACGTTGGTGAGCTGGTCGGCGGGTGAACGCAGGAAGACACCGCGGGGGTTCTCGTCGGCGTTGCGCTGGAGGTGCAGGAAGGGGTTCGTCAGCGTCGGAGCATCCACCACGTCAGGCTAGCGGGCCTCCCCGCGGTGTCCAGAGTGGAATTACGCTGGAACCATGGCCGAAGACCCGCGCCGCGATGCCCTCCGATACCAGATCGAGAAGGTTGCGGACGAGCTCGGGTTCGGGCCGACCGACGAGGAGCGGGAGGCCGCGGCATCCTCAGCCCAGAGGGCGCCGAGGAACTCGGGCCCAACCGCGCAGGAGCGGGCGATGTTCGTCGAGACCGCGATCCAGCAGGCGATCCGCCGCGGCGAGTTCGACAACCTGCCCGGCGCGGGCAAGCCGCTCACCGGGCTCACCGACGTGCACGACCCGGACTGGTGGATCCGTCGCAAGATCGAGCGGGAGCAGCTCACCGGGCTCGGCCCACCGGCCCTCACCCTGCGCACCGAGAACGCGACCCTCGAGGAACGGCTGGACACGATGTTCCGTGAGGAGGACGTGCGCGACCTGCTCGCCGACTTCAACAAGCGCGTGATCGAGGCGCGACGGCAGCTGCAGGGCGGACCACCGGTCGTCACGCCGACCCGCGACATCGAGGATGAGGTGCGTGGATGGCGCGCCCGCCGCACCGCGAAGCACGAAGCCGCCGCGGCCGAACGCCGCGGCCGAGCAGCAGCGCCTCGCCGCGATGACCTGGCGGGAACGCCGAGCAGCCCGTCGGCGGGATCGCCGGGCCGCCCGCCCGCAGGACTAGGCGGACGCCGCCGACCTGACCGCGACCGGCGCGCGGACGAACGCCGCGACCGCCTCGACGATCGCGGGATCCGACAGGACGCGGGAGTGCCCGAGCCCGATCGGGCGGATCAGCTCGACGCTGCCGACGTGATCGTCCGCGATCTTGTCGATCTCGACGTACGGCACGACGCCGTCCTTCTGGTCGTGGATGAGCAGCAGCGGGATCCGCGGATCGTCGACCCGCGAGACGAAGCGCGTCCACGGGTCGTCCACGACCGGGAAGGTCCGGCGCTCGATCAGGGTGCGCAGTCGCGTCTTCACGCGTGCGGGGAGACCGAGCGTGCGGGAGAACTCGTCGACGATGCCGGCCGCCGTGTGCATGCCGGAGATGCCCACGATCCGGCGGGTCGCCGCGCCCTCGCGCACGGCGAGGAACGTCGACAGCACGCCGAACGAGTGCCCGACGATCGCCTGGAACGGCCCGTACTGCTCGCCGAGTTCGTGGATCGCCTCGGCGTAGTCGAGCACGGTCGTGCTCCGGCCCTCCGAGTCGCCGTTGCCGGGGGCATCGAACGAGACGATCGTGCAGTCGGGGCCTTCGAGCGCGGCGACGAGCGCGCTGAGCCGCGACGCTCGGCTGCGCCATCCGTGCACGAGCAGGATGACGCGCCGCCCGTTTCCCCACCGGTACGTCACGACGCGCTTGCCGTTCACCACGAGCTCCCCGGTGACCGCCCGCGCGTGCACGGCCGCATCCCGCTCGTGGACCGCCTCCGGCCGCCCGAGGTTCTTCCACATCGCGTAGGCGATCTCGGTGGCGATCGGGGTCGGGAGGATCCGGAACACGCGCATGGCACTTCCAATCAACGGTGTCGCTAAAACAAATACGATCGTTCGTATAGTAGGATGATGCGCATGACTACCGCAACTCCGGCCCTCGACGGCCGTCGCGCGCGCGGCGACTCCTCGCGCCGCGCCGTGATGCGCCGCGCGGTCGACCTCGCGTCGATCGGCGGACTCGAGGGACTCACGATCGGCTCACTGGCCAGCGAGGTCTCGATGAGCAAGGGCGGCGTCGTCGCCCTGTTCGGCACGAAGGAGCAGCTGCAACTCGCGACGGTGGCCGCGGCCGCGGACATCTTCCGCACGGCCGTCGTCGAGCCGGCGCTGGCCGTCCGCAGGGGCCGCGCACGACTCGAGGCGCTCGTCACGGGCTGGCTCGACTACAGCGAGCGGCGGGTCTTCGCGGGCGGCTGCTTCTTCGCCGCGGTCTCGGCCGAGCTCGGCTCGCGGCCAGGACCGGTGCGCGATGCCATCGCCGCCCAGCAGCACCTCTGGCACGCGTTCCTCCAGGGCGCGATCGAGCGCGCGATGGACGCGGGCGAACTCGATCCCGGCACGGATGCCGCCCAGCTCACCTTCGAACTCACCTCCCTGCTCGACGGTGCCAACTCGATGTCCCTCCTCTTCGACAGCGCGGAGCCGTACGCCCGCGCGCGCACCGCCGTCGCGCGGCTGCTGGCCTGAGCGTCATCCTCGAGGCCGACGACTTCACGGCAAGATGCTCCCGCCGGAGTACGCGAGCCGGGATGCGACGGCAGAGGCTGGATGCATGACCGAAACCGTGACTCGTCCCGTCCGCATCCTCATCGTCGACGAGGAGGAGGGACTCACCGACATCGTGTCCATCGCCGTCGCACTCGAGGGCTGGGTCTCCAGAGTCGCCCCGGATGGCGCCTCCGCGCTCGCCGCGGTCGACGAGTTCGCCCCCGACATGGTCCTGCTCGACATGGGCCTGCCGGACATGAACGGCACCGAGGTCGCGAGGCGACTGCGCGCCAATGGCGCGACGATGCCGATCATCTTCCTGACCGGGCGTGACGCTCACGAGGACCGGGTCGCCGGCTACGCGTCGGGCGCCGACGACTACGTCACGAAGCCGTTCGGCATCGAGGAGCTCATCGACCACCTGCAGCCGATCGTGCGCCGGCTCGGCCTCGCGCCGTCGAGCCGCCGGGTCGCCGACCTCGTGATCGACGATGCCGCGGGCGCCGCGTGGCGGGACGGCGAGTACCTGCCGCTGAGTCCGCTCGAGTACGAGGTGCTCCGTACGCTCGTCGAGCGCTCCGGGTCGAGGCTCGGGGTGGGGGAGTTCCTGCGGGCGGCGGCGGTGCGCGGCATCCGGGTGCCGCGCGAGTACGTGCTCGGCCTGGTCGAGAAGGTGCGGCGGGTCGTCAACGGCGAGCGCCGCGCGCTCGTGCACGGCAACGAATCGATGGGCTGGATGCTCGCCGAGGCCTGACCACCCGCGACGACCGTCGCTCGCGTTGACAGATCGCATCCTGCGTCCCTATCCTAAGTGAATTGACGTTAGGTAAGCACTCATGCAACGCACGTTGTTCGATGACGATCACGAGCTGTACCGGGCATCCGTCCGCACCTTCCTCGAGCGCGAGGTCGTGCCCCACTACGCGCAGTGGGAGGCCGACGGCATCGTGCCGCGCGAGCTGTTCCGGGGGCTCGGCGAGACCGGGGCGCTGAGCTTCGGCGTGCCGGAGGAGTACGGCGGCAGCGGCATCGACGACTACCGGTTCAACGCGATCCTGAGCGAGGAGGCCACCCGCATGGGCGTGCTCAACGCGCTCGTCGGTCCGATGCTCGTCGTCGACATCTGCGTGCCCTACTTCCTGTCGATGGCGTCGGAGGAGCTCAAGCAGAAGTGGCTGCCGGGCATCGCGAGCGGCGAGACCATCGTCGCGATCGCGATGACCGAGCCCGGCACCGGTTCGGACCTCTCCGGCATCCAGACCAAGGCCGTGCTCGATGGCGACGAGTACGTCGTCGATGGCGCGAAGACGTTCATCACCAACGGCATCAACGCCGACCTCGTGATCGCCGCAGTGCGCACGAGCGAGGATCGCCACAAGGGCCTCAGCCTGATCCTGATCGAACGGGACATGCCCGGCTTCGAGCGCGGACGCAAGCTCGACAAGCTCGGCCTCCACTCGCAGGACACCGCCGAGCTGTTCTTCTCGGGCGTGCGGGTGCCCGCGACGAACCTCTTCGGCCAGCCCGGAGACGGCTTCGCCGGACTCACCGGCAACCTCCCGCAGGAGCGGCTGGGCATCGCGATCAGCTCGGTCGCATCGGCGCGGGCGGCGCTCGACCTCACGATCGAGTACGTGCGCAGCCGCAAGGCGTTCGGCACGCCGATCGGCAGCAACCAGAGCGTGCGGTTCTCGATCGCCGAGATGGCGACCGAGGTGGATGTCGCGCAAGCCTTCGTCGACTCCTGCATCGCGCTGCACGTGGAGGGCAAGCTGACCGCAGTGGATGCCGCGAAGGCCAAGTGGTGGACCACCGAGATGCAGGGCCGCGTGCTCGACCGCTGCCTCCAGCTGCACGGCGGCTACGGCTACATGACGGAGTACCCCATCGCGCAGATGTGGGCGGACGGACGGGTGGCCCGAATCTACGGCGGCACCACCGAGATCATGAAGGATCTCATCGGACGCTCGATGAAGCTCGGCGACGGGCCTCGGTGATCCGCGTGCTGCTCGCGCTCCTCCTCAGGATCCTGGCCCCGCTCGTTCGGGCAGCCAAGGAGCATCGGCGCACCCAGTTCGCCGCGCTCTCGCACTCCAAGGCGGACCTGCTGTTCGTCGGCGACAGCATCACCGAGGGCGGGATCTGGAACGAGTGGTTCCCGACCCGCACCACGGCCAACCGGGGAATCGGCGGCGACGTGTCGGCCGAGGTGCTCGCCCGCATGGATGCCCTGACCGCGACGGCGAACGTCGTGTACCTGCTTATCGGCACGAACGACCTCACGATGCGGGTGAAGGAGGGCGAGATCGTCGACACCGTCCGCGCGATCCTGGTCGGTCTTCGAGCACGGTTTCCCGAGGCGCGCATCGTCATCCAGTCGGTGATGCCGCGCAAGGCCAACTTCCGCGACCGGCTGCGCTCACTCAACGCGCGCTACGTCGCGCTCGCGGCCGAGCTCGGCGTCGAGTACCTCGACCTGTGGCCGGTGCTCGGAACGCCCGACGGCCTGCTGCTCAAGGAACTCTCGCTCGACGCGCTGCACCTCAACGGCGAGGGCTACCGCCGCTGGGTCGAGGTGCTCGAGAAGGACCTCGCGCGCTCGAACTAGGCTCGGGATGTGCCAGCCTCCGCCGGAACCCAGGACCTGCTCGTCATCGCGCGCCGCATCGCGATCGCTGCGGGTGAGCTCGCCGCCCAGCGCCGTCGGGAGGGCGTCGAGGTCGCCGCGACGAAGTCCACCGCCGTCGACATCGTCACCGAAGCCGACCGGGAGACCGAGCGACTCATCCTCGACCTGCTTGCCGACGCACGCCCCGATGACGGCGTGCTGGGCGAGGAGGGCGCGTCGAAGTCGGGTACGACCGGGCTGAACTGGGTCGTGGATCCGATCGATGGCACGGTCAACTTCCTCTACGGCATCCCGCACTACGCGGTGTCGATCGCGGTGGTCGAGGGCGACCCCGATCCGCTCACCTGGAACGGCCTCGCCGGGTGCGTGGTGAACCCGGCATCGGGCGAGGTGTTCTCCGCGGCGGTGGGTGGCGGGGCCGTGCTCGGTGACCAGCCCATCCACGTCGCTCCGGCGGTCGAGCTCTCGCAGGCGCTCGTGGCGACGGGGTTCGCGTACGACTCGTGGATGCGCGGCCAGCAGGGCGCGGCCGTCACGAAGCTGCTGCCGCTGGTCCGCGACATCCGACGCCAGGGCACCGCGAGCCTCGACCTCTGCTTCGTCGCCTCCGGACGGTACAACGCCTACTTCGAGCGCACCCTGAGCCCGTGGGATCACGCCGCGGGCGCGATCATCGCGCGCGAGGCCGGCGCGACCGTGAAGGGCTGGGGGGATGCCGCGCCGAGCCGCGACTTCATCCTCGCGGCCGAAGCCTCCGTGGCATCCAGGCTCGAATCGGCCCTCGAAGAGGTGGGCGCGGCCGACTGGAAACTCAGGAGTTGATCGTCTAACCTTTACCAATCCGTTACTTCCCCACCCGCGTTGGGCTGACGGACGATCAGGACGATGCTCCCCCCGGCACTCGTCTCGTGTCGAAGGAGCTCCGCACTTGCAGTTGTCGTCGGATTTCGCCGTGCCAGGCGACTCGGTGACCCCGCCGACTGCGACCTCTCCAGCTGCGACACCTCCCGCTGCAGCCCTGACTCGGCGCGAAGCGCGCGACCTCGAGACCTCGACCGCCCCGAAGTCGATCGACGACTTCGTGGAGGTCGTCGGCGCCGCGCCGACCCGCCGCGACGATCGCCGACCGGTGAGCCCCAAGTCGGGCAAGCGCGTCTCGCCCCGCAAGTTCGAGCGCCAGTTCCGCCGCCAGGTGCGCGTCACCGGCAAGCGGCGCCCGACCGCCCGGCGACCCCGGAACGACCGTGATCGCCAGAAGCCGCGGATCGGCCAGCGCTTCCTGTCGCTCGGCGCGATGCTGTTCGTCGGCGTGATCGCAATCGGGATGTCCGTGCCCGCCAATGCGTTCATCACCCAGACCATCTCGGCACCCGGCTCCGACCAGCTCGAGAGCAACCTGCCGGCACAGTCCATGGAGGTCGGCGACGAGGTCGCGGCCGTCAGCGCGAGCCGCGACGCGTTCAGCGTGCTCTCGTGGGCCGAAGTGCTCACCCTGCAGTACGGCACGCGCAGCTACGAGTACACGGTGGGCACCGGCACCGTGCGCTGGCCGTTCCCGTTCGCGTCGCCGATCTCCGACGGCTACGGCGCGCGGGTCGCGCCCTGCTACGGATGCTCGACCTTCCACAACGGCGTCGACTTCACCCCCGGCGGCGGCTCGCCGATCTACGCGATCGCCGACGGCGTCGTGCGCTACGCCGAGGTCTCGGACTACGGGTTCGGCAACCACGTGTACATCGTCTCCGAGATCAACGGACACCAGGTCGAGAGCCTCTACGCGCACATGCAGATGAACTCCAGTCCGCTGCACGCGGGCGACGTGGTGCACGTCGGCGACTTCGTCGGCCTGGTCGGCATGACCGGAACCGCGACCGGCAACCACCTGCACTTCGAGATCAAGCTGGACGGCGTGAACGTCGACCCGTTCGCGTACTTGCAGCAGACGGTCAACTAGTCCGTCCGCACGGTACGGTTTCGGGGTGACCGACACCACCACCTTCCTGGGCCTGTCCCTCGACTGGTGGGCTCTCCTGCTCGGCGTGTTCAACACGATCCTCGTGCTCGTTGGAGTCTCGTTCGCGGTGGTCTCGCTCCGGCAGTCGACGAAGCAGCGCCTCAACGACTCCCTCACGAAGATGTTCGACGAGTACCACGGAGAGATCCCTCGGTGCACACGCGGTCGAGATCGACACGCTCTTCCCGCTCTTCCACGGTGACCTCGCCGACCGGCTCCGACAGTTCGCAGCGCACGGCAAGACCAACCTCGCGCCCCATGATCTGCGCAGGGCCAAGGAGGTCGTGAACAAGTTCAACGACATCGCGACGCTCATCGAGTACGGCACCGTGCGAGAGGCGCACTTCTTCGAGTACGCGTTCCCGCGGATCGTGACGTTGACGTCACGTCTCGACCCGTTCATCCTGCTCGAGACCGCTCGCCGCGACCAGCGGTGGGGCATGCGAGTGCGCCGGGTCCGCTGGGGTGCCGAGCAGTGCTACCGGATGTCCTGGCTCTACCGCGCGAAGGCATGCATCGCCGACGGGGTCGTGCTGGTCGAGCCGTCGAAGCCATCCGTGTGGCAACGGATCGTGCACGCTGTTCGACTTCGCCTCGGTCGTCCGGTCTACCTGCGCACTGCTCGTCACCACCGTCATCAGGAGACCGAGGACCTCGCGATCGCCGAGCAGGTCTGGGCATCGCTGGCCGCCGAAGATCGGCGATTCCTCCAAGCTGCAGCCTGATACCTAGCGCATCCACACCGTCGTGTCGGGCGGCAGCACCCCGCCGGTGATCTCCTCGCTCGCGAGCAGGATGTCGCCGACCGGCAGTTCCACCGGAACCGTGCCGGTATTCGCGATCACCGTCACCCCGCCAACTCCGCCCCCGTGGTGATTCGTGAACGCGACCACACCCTCGCCGTAGCCGGGCAGCCACTCGAGCGAGCCGAGCCCGAGCCCGTGCTCGCGCCGGAGGCGCAGGGCATCCGTGTAGAGCTCGAGGGTGCTGCCGGGAACGCCGATCTGCGCGTCGCGCGCGAAGTCCGCCCACTCCGCGGGCTGCGGCAGCCAGGTGTCGTCGGACGGGCCGAAGCCGTAGCCGGGGCGCTCGGACTCCCAGGGGATCGGCACGCGGCATCCATCGCGTCCGTACTTCTCGCCGTTGGTGCGGAACCAGGTCGGGTCCTGCCGCGCGTCGTCGGGCAGGTCGATCGCCTCGGGCAGGCCGAGCTCCTCGCCCTGGTAGAGGTAGGCGCTGCCGGGCAGGGCGAGCATGAGGGATGACGCGGCGCGCGCCCGCCGCAGCCCGACATCCGCGATCGGCAGCCCGACCGACTTCGGGCCGATCCCCGCGCCCTGCGGATTCTCCGCGGTGAGCGCCAGCCGGCTCGCGTGCCGCACCACGTCGTGGTTGGACAGCACCCAGGTGCTCGGCGCGCCGACCGCGCTGAACGCCTCGAGCGATCCCTCGATCACGCGCTTGAGCGCGGGTGCCTGCCACGGCGTCTCGAGGTAGGAGAAGTTGAACGCCTGCTGCATCTCGTCCGGGCGCACCCAGAGCGCGAGCTTGCTCAGCGGCTCGACCCAGGCCTCGGCGATCAGGGCCTGGTCGCCGGGGTACTCCTCGAGCACGCGGTGCCATTCGCGGTAGATCTCGTGCACGCCGGGCTGCGCCCAGAAGGGCGGCGTCGGCTCGTCGTGGGAGACGCTCACGGCGGGCTCCATGGAGGTGGCATCCACGAGGCCGCCGCCCATGCTGCCGCCGGATTCGGGGGCGGTCAGTCGGGCATGCCGTCGGCCTTGATCATGCCGTGCGCGACATCCACGCGGAATCCGTCGACGCCACGGTCGAGCCAGAACCGCAGGATGCCGAGGAACTGCTCGCGCACCCACGGGTTGCGCCAGTCGAAGTCGGGCTGCGACGAGTCGAACAGGTGCAGGTACCACTGACCCGGGGTGCCGTTGGCGTTGGTCGTGCGGGTCCAGGCCGGGCCGCCGAACACGGACTCCCAGTTGTTCGGCGGCAGGTCGCCGCCGGCGCCCTTGCCGTCGCGGAACAGGTAGCGGGCGCGCTCGGCGGAGCCGGGCGCGGAGGCGAGCGCCTCCTGGAACCAGCGGTGCTGGTCGGAGGAGTGGTTCGGCACGATGTCGACGATGACCTGCATCCCGAGGCCGTGCGCTGCCGCGAGCATGGCGTCGAAGTCGTCGAGCGTGCCGAACAGCGGATCGACGTCGCAGTAGTCGGCGACGTCGTAGCCGGCGTCCTTCTGCGGGGACGTCATGAACGGCGAGAGCCAGATCGCGTCGCGCCGAGGCGGGCGATCTCGGGCAGGCGGGCGGTGATGCCGGACAGGTCGCCGATGCCGTCGCCGTTCGAGTCCGCGAAGGAGCGCGGGTAGATCTGGTAGATGACAGCCGAGCGCCACCATTCGGAGCCAGTGGACGTGAGCGTCGGGGTGGTTTCGGGCGCCGTGGAGTCACTGCTGTGGGACATGCGATGAAGGCTAGCGCACTGCAAGCGCTTGCAACAGCGGACCCTCGAACAGGTGATGCTTGGCAAATCCGCCGCGAGTTGATAGAACTGGAAGCGCTTGCAGTTCTGCGGGCGAAACTCACATCACGTGGTCAACGGCGACCGGAAGACGCAATCACCTTCCAGGACCTGCGGGGAGCAGTGCCGGTACAGGCCATGTACACACGAAAGGTGACACCAATGAAGGTGAACTTGCCCCCTTCGAAACATCGCAGCATCCTGACTGCGGCGGCCCTCGCCACCGCAGCAGCCATCGCACTCTCCGGGTGCGCCGCCGGCGGCGGCGAAACGCCCGCCGAGGGCACCGGAACCCTCACGGTCTGGGTCGACGCCGACCGGGCCGGTGTGCTCGAGGACATCGCGGCCCAGTTCAAGGAGGACAAGGGCATCGAGGTCAAGCTCGTCGTCAAGGACTTCGGCGACATCCGGGATGACTTCATCACCCAGGTTCCGACCGGCAAGGGTCCCGACATCATCGTCGGCGCCCACGACTGGCTCGGCAAGCTGGTGCAGAACGGCGTCGTCGCGCCGCTCGAGCTCGGCGACAAGGCCGGAGACTTCCAGGATGTCGCGATCAAGGCCATGAGCTACGAGGGCCAGACCTACGGCCTCCCGTACTCGGTCGAGAACATCGCCCTCGTGCGCAACACGGACCTCGCCGCCGAGGCGCCGGCCACCTGGGATGACGCGATCGCCGCCGGCACCGCCGCCGGCACGCAGTACAAGTTCCTGATCGGTCTCGACCCCAACGCCGCAGACCCGTACCACCTGTACCCGCTGCAGGCGTCGTTCGGTGCGCCGGTGTTCGGTCTCGACGCGGACGGCACGTACGACGCATCCCAGCTCGAGCTCGGCAACGCGGGCGGCGACGAGTTCGCGACCTGGCTCGCGGCGCAGGGCGCGGCCGGCATCCTCAACACCAACGTCACGGGTGACATCGCCAAGGAGGAGTTCATCGCGGGCAAGTCGCCGTTCTTCCTGACCGGTCCGTGGAACATCCCCGCGGTGCAGGAGGCCGGGATCAACTACGCGATCGACCCGATCCCGTCCGCCGGTGGTGAGGTCGCCACGCCGTTCGTCGGTGTGCAGGGCTTCTTCATCAGCGCGAAGAGCGAGAACACGCTCGCGGCCAACGAGTTCCTCGTGAACTACATCGGCACCGACGCCGTGCAGACCGCGCTGTTCGAGGTCGGCGGTCGCGCTCCGGCGCTCACGTCGGCGTTCGAGGCCGCGCAGTCCAACCCGGATGTCGCCGCGTTCGGCGCCGTCGGCGCCGAGGGCGTTCCGATGCCCAACGTGCCGGCGATGGACTCGGTGTGGGGCGACTGGGGCACCACCGAGGTCGCGATCATCAACAACACGGGTGACCCCGTGACGTTGTGGCAGGCGATGGCCGAGGCCATCCGCGGCAAGATCGACGCCGGCTAGGCAGCAACCGCACCATCGGACCGGCGGACGGGACATCCCGTCCGCCGGTCCACCGCACCACCCGTCAACTCCGCTCCCGACGATGACGTCGTAGAAGGACTGCCATGACAAATCTGCTGACCCGACCCACGAGGGGTTCGACCTCGGTCGCCGGCATCCTCGTGAAGATCGTGCTCCTGGGCGGCATCGACGCCCTCGCGGTCTTCGCCCTGTTCACGCTGTTCGTGCAGCAGTCGTTCGTGGTGTTCGGCATCGCGCTCGTGGTGCTCATCGCGATCAACTACATCTACCTGAAGCCGGGACTGCTGCCGGCGAAGTACCTCGCGCCCGGCGTGATCTTCCTGCTGGTCTTCCAGATCTTCGTGGTGCTCTACAGCGGCTACATCGCCTTCACGAACTACGGCGACGGCCACAACAGCACGAAGGAGGACGCGATCGATGCGATCATCTCGACCTCCCAGCAGCGCGTGCCCGACTCGCCGGCGTACGGACTCACCGTGCTCGAGCAGCTCGGCCAGGTCAGCTTCCTCGTCACCGACCCCGACGGCGAGGTCTTCATCGGCGGCCAGGACCGCCCGCTCGAGGAGGTCACCAACGCCGGGTTCGACGGCACGGGCAAGGCCGATGAGCTCGAGCGGCTACACGACCCTGACCTTCGGCGACCTGATCAATCGGCAGTCCGAGATCGCGGGCATCTCGGTGCCGCTCAGTGACGATCCGAACGACGGCGCGCTGCGCACGCCCGACGGCAGCAACGCCTACCTCTACACCTCGACGCTCAGTTACGACGCGGCGAGCGACTCGTTCACGAACACCCAGACCGGCGACGTCTACACCGACAACGACAACGGGGCCTTCGCCAACGCGGACGGCCAGGAGCTCGTCCCGGGCTGGAAGATCGACGTCGGCTTCGCGAACTTCGCGAAGGCGTTCGGCCAGGAGAACATCCGCGGTCCGCTGCTCGGCGTGCTGCTCTGGACCTTCGCGTTCGCGATCCTGTCGGTCGCGCTCACGTTCGCGCTCGGGCTGTTCCTCGCGATCGTCTTCAACGACGTCAGGATGAAGGGGCGCCGGTTCTACCGGACGATCATCATCCTCCCCTACGCCTTCCCCGGCTTCCTCTCCGGTCTCGTCTGGCTCGGACTCTTCAACCAGGACTTCGGGTTCATCAACAACGTGCTGCTGTTCGGAGCCGACATCCCGTGGCTCACCCAGGAGTGGCTCGCGAAGGTGAGCGTGCTCATCGTGAACCTCTGGCTCGGCTTCCCGTACATGTTCCTGATCTGCACGGGCGCGCTGCAGTCGATCCCCGAGGAGCTCACCGAGGCGGCGACGGTCGACGGTGCGAAACCGTGGGCGGTGTTCCGGCTGATCAAGTTCCCGCTGCTGCTCGTGTCGGTCGCACCGCTGCTGATCTCGTCGTTCGCGTTCAACTTCAACAACTTCAACATCATCTACATGCTGACCGGTGGTGGTCCGCGCAATCCATCAGCAGGCGTGGATGCCGGTGCCACCGACCTGCTCATCACGCTGGTCTACAAGGTGGCGTTCGGTTCGGGCACCGGACGCGACTACGGCCTCGCGAGTGCGTTCGCCATCCTGATCTTCTTCATCGTCGCGATCGTCTCGGTCATCGGCTTCCGGCAGACCAAGGCACTGGAGGATCTGAACTGATGAGTGCATCCACCGACGTCACGTACGACGGCCGCGTCATTCCGAAGGGACGCCGCCTCACCCCACTGCGCTGGTTCCGGCAGACGGGATGGCGCCACGTGATCGGCATCGTCGTCATCCTGTTCGCGGGCTTCCCGCTGGTGTACGTGCTGTCCGCGTCGCTGAACCCGACCGGCACCCTGGTCGGATCGAACCAGCTGTTCCGCGCGATCGACTTCAGCAACTACGTCGAGCTGTTCAACCGACCGCAGCAGCCGTTCCTCGCGTGGTTCCTCAACTCGATGTTCATCGGGCTGACCGCGGCGGCCGGCACGGTGTTCCTCGGCGCGCTCGCCGCGTATGCGTTCTCGCGCATGCGCTTCAGCGGGCGCCGGATCGGGCTGCTGAGCCTGCTGCTGGTGCAGATGTTCCCGCAGCTGCTCGGCGTCGTGGCGATCTTCCTGCTGCTGTCGGCGATCGGCGACATCTTCCCGGCGATCGGACTCGGCTCGCAGGTCGGCCTCATCCTCGTCTACCTCGGTGGCGCGCTCGGCGTGAACACGTACCTGATGTACGGGTTCTTCAACACGGTGCCGATCTCGATCGACGAGGCCGCGAAGATCGACGGGGCGAGCCACGTGCAGATCTTCTTCGGCGATCATCCTGCGGCTCGTCGCGCCGATCCTCGCGGTGGTCGGGTTGCTGTCGTTCGTGGCATCCACGAGTGAGTTCGTCGTCGCGAGCGTCGTGCTGCAGCAGCCGTCGACGCAGACCCTCGCGGTCGGGCTGTACCAGTTCGTGACGCAGGAGACCTCGAAGAACTGGACGCTGTTCGCGGCCGGGGCGGTGATCTCGGCGATCCCGGTGATGGCGCTGTTCCTGTTCCTGCAGCGGTTCATCGTCGGCGGGCTCACCGCCGGTTCGGTCAAGTAATCCTCCCGAAACGTGCATGCGATTGAATGCTCACGCCGTGACCGACCGCGCGCCGCACCTGCGACAGCACGCCGCACCACGACGGCTCGCCGCTCTACGTCTCGACGCAGACGCCCGAGCTCGGCGACACCGTGCGGGTGCGCATCCGCATCCCGCGGCAGTTCGGCGAGGTCGACTCGGTGCGCGTGCGATCCAACCCCGACCACGAGCCGTACTTCGCGGTCGCGACCGCGTTCCAGCGCGTCCACGGCTGGACCTGGTGGGAGGCCGAGGTCACGGTCGAGAACCCGGTGCACGGCTACCGGTTCCTGATCAACTCGGCCGACGGGTCGCTCACCTGGGTGAACGCCCTCGGCGTCTCGAGCACCGAGACGCTGGATGCCGACGACTTCAAGCTCATCGCCTACCCCGCGCCGCCGGACTGGGGCCGGTCGAGCGTGATGTACCAGATCTTCCCCGACCGGTTCGCGCGATCGAAGGCGGCGGATGACCGCGCCCTGCCCGACTGGGCGCTGCCGGCGAAGTGGGGCGACGAGCCCATCCACATCGGGCCGGACACCCCGCGGCAGTTCTTCGGCGGCGACCTCGCAGGGCGTCGTGGACCACCTCGACCACCTCGAGCGGCTCGGCGTCACGATGATCTACCTGACGCCCGGTCTTCCCGGCGCGCTCGAACCACCGGTACGACGCGCTGTCGTTCGCCGAGGTCGATCCGCTGCTCGGCGGTGACGAGGCGCTCGCGGAGCTCGTGCGGGTGGCGCACGAGCGCGGCTTCCACGTGATCGGCGATCTCACGTCGAACCACTCGGGTGACGCGCACGAGTGGTTCGTGGCATCCCACCGTCATCCTGGGACGCCCGAGAGCGAGTTCTACTACTGGAAGGACGAGGGCCAGGAGGACTACGTGTCGTGGCTCGGGGTGCCGAGCCTGCCGAAGTTCAACTGGAGCTCGGGGGAGCTGCGGCGGCGGTTCATCCAGGGCCCCGACTCGGTGGTCGCGAAGTGGCTCGAACCGCCGTACAGCCTCGACGGCTGGCGCATCGACGTCGCGAACATGACCGGCCGCTACCTCGCCGAGGACCTCAACGAGGAGGTCCGCCAGACGGTGCGCGAGACGATGATCGACATCAACCCCGACACGATCCTGCTCGGGGAGTCGACGAACGACGCCACGAGCGACTTCCAGGGCGATGGATGGCACGGGGCCATGACCTACGCGAACTTCACCCGTCCGCTCTGGGGCTGGCTGTCCACGCCGGGTGAGACGAACTGGTTCTACGGGCTGCCGTACGGCCGGCTGCCGCAGTACACCGGACGCGAGTTCCTGCAGGCGCACCTGCGGTTCACCGCCGGGCTCCCGTGGCGCGTGCGGCTGCACACGATGAACGCGCTCGACACCCACGACACCGCGCGCTTCGCGAACCGGGCGATGGATGGCGCGATCCCGGTGGCGGTCGGAATGTCGATGACCCTCCCCGGCATCCCGGTCGTCTTCATGGGGGATGAGCTCGGCGCGCTCGGCGACGACGGCGAGCACTCGCGCACGACCATGCCCTGGGACACCCTCGACGACCACGATGCTCGCATCACGCTCTACTCGGAGCTGATCCACCTGCGCACCTCCCATGTCGCGCTCACCGAGGGTGGCATCCGCTGGCTGCACGCGGATGACGACCTGCTGGTCTACATCCGCGAGCACACCGACGAGTCGGTGCTCGTCGCTGCGGCTCGGGCCGGGTTCGACCTCACGCTGCCGCGGCAGTCGGTGGCCGGCCATCCACTCAGCCTGTTCGGCGACGGCGTCGCCCAGGGAACGCCGGCCGGGATGCACCTGTCGGGCACCGGCCCGTCGTTCAGTGTCTGGCAGCTGCCGGGCGTGACCCTGCACCCCTTCGCCGAGCCCGGGACCATCCTCGCGCTCGAGGAGCGCCCGCTGCCCGCCACCATCGGCAAGACCGCGACGCGCGTGCTCGAACTCGCGGGCGTGACCACCCTCGAGGCGGTGTCGGGATACACCGAGCGCGAGCTGCTCGACCTGCACGGCGTCGGGCCGAAGGCCGTGCGCCTGCTGAAGGATGCGCTGGACGCGGAGGGGTTGAGCTTCCTGCAATAGGCGCCCGCCGCGAATGGTAGTGTCTTACGGTTGCATTCGGCGGGAACGTCGTCTGCCCCCTTAGCTCATTGGTAGAGCACTTCCTTGGTAAGGAAGAGGTAGTGGGTCCGATTCCCACAGGGGGCTCGGTCATCCCCTCTCGGTTCGAGACTGGATGCCGTGGCTGGGTAGCTCAGTTGGTTAGAGCGCACGACTCATAATCGTGAGGTCGCGGGATCGTACCCCGCCCCAGCTACCGACTTCTGATCAGCACTTTTCCGATGCATACATGAGCATGGATGAGATGACTCCGGTTTCGTTGCTCAACAATTGAGTCCGGCGGCCACGCTCTGGACACGTCTCTGAGGCGTGCGCGGCCGCCGAGGCCAGCAAATAACCGGCCTCGGGCGCTCGATGAGTATGGGTTGGAGCATCACACTCCCACGGGTTTGGGCGACCGCAGTCGCCGGCGAGGTTCTGCTTGAACTCGCTTGGACGTATGCTTGTCGCAAATATTGCAAACAGCATATTTCGAGAAGGAGGCATGACATGCCCGCGCGTGCGACCAGTGAGGCCTGGTTCGGAAATCAGGCGACCGCTCGGATACTTCGAACTCGTTGGCTCATGCGAGCACCCATCGCGCTGTACCGCATGGGGCTGGGGTGGCTGTTCGGTACGAGGCTTGCCATGATCGAGCATCTCGGCAGGAGCACCTCGCGCCGTCGTTTCGTCGTAGTGGAGTGTCTCGACCACGGGTCGCCCGGGCTGATTCGGATCGCATCTGGTTTCGGCACTCGTGCTCAGTGGTATCTCAATTTGGTGACCAATGGGGTCGCCTTCGTTTCCATCGGGTGGCGGCGCCGCGTTCCGGCGACTCCCCGCATGCTCACTCGGCCGGAGTCAGCGGCGCGGCTCGAGCGGTACGCCGAAGCGCACCCAAAGGCGTGGCGCCGGGTCCACGGCGCGATGGTGGCGGCACATGGGGGAAACCCGGAAATCCGAGTGGTCGAACTCACGATGGCGCCGTCGTGACGTCGGGCACCACGCTCGCGATTGCCGGTGGCGGATGGGCCAGTGAGGTCGACTGGACGCAGTGGTTTCCGGACCGGCATGTACATGTCGTTGCGCTTCCGACCGGGACATCCGACGAGCTCGCACACTCGGCCTCATCGCTGGTGGAACTCAACTCTGACGTGATCGTCGTACAGGTAAGTGACGTGGACTTCACCTTGCGTCGTACGGTGGAGCATGCCGTGCGGAACGTCCAGTACCTTATGGCGACCCTTCGACGCGGTCTGGCGGGGTCGAGGCTCCTCACGCTCTCGATCGTGCCGATGAGCTCCGCGACGGTCCAGGATTCGCAGGATGCCAACCGCCACCTGCGACAGTTCAGCCACACCCTTGGCGCCCAATTCCTCGATCTCAGCGGTCTGCTCGGACCGAATGGGGCGCTGAGGCCCGACCTGCTCGATGAGCCGAACGCGTTGAGCGCAGATGGCTACGAGGCGTGGATGAGCGAACTTCGTGCAGCCCTGGAGCGAGTCGAGTCTGCGCCGCCGATGACGCGACCGACGCCCGTCGTGACCCCGGTCGACGGACCCTCAACGTCGATGGTTGGTGCACGAGCGCACACCCGAGTCGGCGAGGACGCGATCCGTGAAGACATCGATACCGTCGCAGACGGCCTCGAAGCGAAAGCTGCGGAACAAGTCGAAGTTGTGCTGCGCGCCCCGTCCACGTAGACGACCGGACTCGACGATCCCGATCGGGGGTGCGAGGCCAGGGCCTGCGGCGTTGCAAAGGGCGTGTATGAGTCGAGCGCCCCATGAGCAAGGAAGATCGGAGGAGTTGACTCGTCAGTCCGGACTGCAAGGATGGTCGGCTTTCGCTGAGCGCGCAGATGGTCACGAGGTGGGCGCCGGCCGAACTCCCCGGCGTAAACACCTGTTCGGGCGCCCCGAACTCACCGGCATGCGCGTGTGCCCACGCGATGGCTCGCTTGGCATCCACGAGGTGGTCTGCGATCCATTTCATGGGCGCAGACGGTAGTCAGCGGGGGTCACCACCCAGCCTTGGCGCAAGCCGACTAAGCAGTCGAGCACCTGATTGCGACCCTGGCCGCAGGCAATGTTCCCGATCCTGCGCACACCGGGTCTGCCGGTGAGGAACGGCACCAGCAGTCCACGGAGCAGCGAGGCCCGTTCGTCCAAGCGCTGCCGCGCTGACGCACTCGATCGACTGTGCCAGCCGATTCCGAACGCAAGGTCCTGCGCTGACGCAACGACCGCACCGCTCGCGATGCCGCGGACTGCGATGTGGGCCAACCCGGCCAGGCTCAGCGCCGCGAGCACGTATCCAGCGACGCTGACCGGGGGCAGCGCATTCCCGTCGACGACCGTGAGCGCGGTCGAGCCCACGAGGAGCGCAGCGGAGAGTACGGGCATCTCATTCATGCCCGAGGCGACCGCGAAGGTGGCGCGAGCAGCAATCCAGGGCCTTCGCGGTGATCGGATGGTCAAGCCGACCATCATCGCGGTAATCACCCTTCCAACGAGGTAACCCCAGGGCATTGCCTCCACGTCCGATCCAGACCATTGCATTTGTGCAACTGTTGCTACTATGCAATCATGGCTTCTTCGTTCCCGCAATGAATCGAGGAAGCATGCTCACGCTCACTGAGAACGCCGCTACCGTCATCGAAGGCCTGATCGCCAATGCCGACGGGGCAGCAGACCCTGGCATCCGGATTGAGGGCAAGACGGGGAAGGCGAGCAGCATGGAAGTGCAACTTGCAAGTGAGCCGCACGAGTCGGATGAGATCGTCGAGCAGGCCGGCGCCCGCGTCTACTTGGATGCGCACGCCGCCGCAGCGCTATCTGACAAGGAACTTGACGCCGTAGTGGACGAGAACGCCGTGAAGTTCTCTATCAGGAGCCGTTGAACGATGGCGACCGTGATGTTCGACAAGGCCACTCGCCTTTACCCGGGATCGACGAAGCCCGCGGTGGACCAGCTCGATCTCGAGGTCGCCGACGGCGAGTTCCTCGTGCTCGTCGGTCCCTCCGGTTGCGGCAAGTCCACCTCCCTCCGCATGCTCGCCGGCCTCGAAGAGGTCAACGAGGGCAACATCCTGATCGGCGACCGCAACGTCACCGACGTGCCCCCGAAGGACCGCGACATCGCGATGGTCTTCCAGAACTACGCGCTCTACCCGCACATGACGGTCGCCGAGAACATGGGCTTCGCCCTGAAGATCGCCGGCGTCAACAAGGATGACCGCGCCAAGCGAGTGCTCGAGGCCGCCAAGCTCCTCGACCTCGAGCCGTACCTCTCCCGCAAGCCGAAGGCGCTCTCGGGTGGACAGCGTCAGCGCGTCGCCATGGGCCGCGCGATCGTGCGCCAGCCGCAGGTGTTCCTCATGGACGAGCCGCTGTCGAACCTCGACGCCAAGCTGCGCGTGCAGACCCGCACCCAGATCGCGTCGCTCCAGCGCCGCCTCGGGGTCACCACGGTCTACGTCACGCACGACCAGACCGAGGCCCTCACCATGGGTGACCGCATCGCGGTGCTCAAGGATGGCGTGCTGCAGCAGGTCGGAACCCCGCGCGACCTGTACGAGAAGCCGAACAACGTGTTCGTCGCCGGCTTCATCGGCAGCCCCGCGATGAACCTGTTCGACGCCGACGTCGTCGACGGTGGCCTCAAGTTCGGCTCGGCTGTTGCCAAGGTCGACCGCGAGACCCTCGGTGGCGCGAACAGGTACACGATCGGCGTTCGGCCGGAAGACCTCCGGGTCGACACCGCAGGCGACGGTCTGGAGGTCCTCGTAGACGTGATCGAGGAGCTCGGCGCCGACGGGTACCTCTATGGCCACACCGAGATCGACGGCAACCGCGTCGACGTGGTCGCACGAGTGGACGGACGCGTGCACCCTGACGCCGGCGACAAAGTCGTCATCACCCCGGAGCCGAACCACATCCACGTGTTCGACACCGAGTCGGGCGAGCGCCTGGCCTAAGCGTTTCTGCGGTGAGGTCGCCCGATCAGTTGGCGATGCCGCCGTCCAGCCACAGGACGACGACGATCAGCGCGAGGCCGGCACCGACGGAGAGCAGCTAGCTGCCGACGAAGAACCCAACCAGGCCGCGTGCATGGGCACGAGCTATGGCGTGCCTGTCGAGAGCCTCGGTCCGCACGCCCAACCGGCGGCGCGAGGCAACGATGACCGCTATTCCCAGCGCCATCGACGGCAGGGCGACTCCGAGGGCGATCAGCGCTTCACATGCAGTCATGACCGCGTTTTCAGCCGACGATGGGTCGCTCGTCGGGGAGCGAGTACAGTACGTTGCGTTGTCGGAGGGCGAGGGCCGCTGCCAGGCCGATGGGGCCAATACGTCCGGCCAGCATCACGAACGCGAGCACGTACTTTCCGAACGGTTCGACCGCGCTGAGCCCGACTGAAAGGCCGCACGTCGCGAACGCGGAGATCACTTCGAACAGGATGCGATCCAGGGGTGCAGTGGACACCGTCATGAGCATGGCGGTCGCACCGAGCACGAGGGTGGCACCGAGGAACGTGACGCTGATCGCCAGCCGAAGTGTGCCGTTGGGGATCGTCCTGCCCCAGACCAGCACTGCTCGGTCGCCGCGCGCCTCGGCGAGTATCGCGAGCACGAGCACTCCAAGGGTGGCGAGCTTGATGCCGCCAGCGGTGGACGCTGAACCTCCGCCGACGAACATCAAGGCATCCGTGACCAGGAGCGTGAACGGGTGCTCGCTGCGCTACATCTACCAACGCGAAGCCTCCCGAGCGCATCATGGTCGATGCAAACAGGGCCTGAAACACCCGGTCGCCGGGTTCGGCGTTTCCGACCGTGGCCGGGTTGTTCCATTCTGCGACACCCCAGGCGAGCGCTCCCGCCAAGAGCAGTATCGCGCCAAGTGCCAGGGTGAGCTTGGCGTGCAGTGTCCACCGGCGCACGTGCCAGCGATGTGCGAGAAGCGTCAGGAATACCGGGAATCCGAAGCTGCCGACGAAGACTCCAAGCATCATTGGTACCAGGATCCAGTAGTCGCCGGCGAAGGCCGTCAAGCCGCCTTCATGCAGCACGAAGCCTGCATTGTTGAATGACGAGACGCCGTAGAAGACGCCGTGCCAAACCGCCTCCCACCAATGCTCGTCAAGCATGAGAAAGCGCGGTATGAGGACGATCACCAACAATGCTTCGATACAGAAAGTTGTCGCAGAACGATACGCAAGAGGGTGCGGACCTCGCCGAGCTTCGACGTGCCGATGCTCTGCTGCGCGAACACCTTGCCCCGGACGCCGAGTTGCCGGGTCACGGCACGAGCAAGGAGGAGGGCGATCGTGACGATGCCGAGCCCACCAATCTGAATAGCGACGAGAATGATCGCTTTGCCGAACATCGACCAGTGCGTCGCGGTGTCAACCGTAGTGAGACCAGTGACCGTCACGGCGGAAAAGGCAGTGAAGAGCGCGTCGTGGAGCGGGGTCGGTCGACCCGACGCGCTCGCCATCGGCAAGGCCAGTACGGCGGTGAACAGCATCCCCACAGCCAGGAAGATCAACGCGGCCGCACGCGGCGGCGAGCGGGTGATGAGGCTACGGGCCGCACGTATGGCGCGCACTCGGGGGCCTGGCACAGGAGCGCCGCGCATCAGAACCACACGAGTCGAGTTGGCTGGTTCGAGTGCGTGAGCCACGTCATGCCGGCGCCCCATCGTCGCCACCCACCACGAATATGGCGTTCATGACCGCCAGGAGTGTGACAAACATCGGGCGCAGAAAGCACCGCCACAGGCGTGCCGGTGTCGTCGGCGACAACAATGCCCGACCCATGCCAGTGAGCGACGAGTCGAGCAGCCTCCACAGCCGGTGTCAGTCGGTGTACGAGGGGCTGTGAGATCTGGAGTTCGGCAGCGAGCACCATCGGGCCTTTCGTCGGTCATCGAAACCACGCCGACCAGGCTTCCCGGCTCTCCATGACCGAGCCTAGACCGAACTGCGGTCCAGGTGCATCCATGCAACACTTGCAGCATGCAAGAAAGTGCGGGCGATCTGGAGTCCCTCGACACAGCACAGATCGCGATCTCGCTCGCCGGCGATCCAAGGGAGGCGACTCTGACGACCTCACGAGCGCTCCTGGGTGTCGTTGCGAGGTCGGTCTCCGAGGCGCTCGAGATGGTCTCCTTGCCTCAGTTCCGGGTCATGGTCGTGCTCGCCAGCAGCGGGCCGATGCGCATGGGTGCGCTTGCCCAGCGCGTCGGCGCGATCCCGTCCACGTTCAGTCGTTCAGTCGATCGAATGGAAACCGGAGGATGGGTGCGCCGCGAGCACAGCCCCGACAGCCGACGCGAGGTACTCATCCATCTGACACCGCACGGAGACCAGCTCGTCAGCCATGTTACGAACCGCCGCCGTACCGAGATCGAAGCGATCCTGGCCCAGCTCAAGCCCGAGGACCGACGGGCGGTCGGCCGCGCCTTCGCGCTCTTCGCTGCCGCCGCGGGCGAGCCGCTGCCAGAGGATCTGGTCGTCCTGGGGCTCTGACAATCGACACCCGCCCAGGAGTCAACGGTGCCTACTGGGCGGGTCAGACCGGGCGGTGCGCATGGAGGCTGCCAGCGCACGACGGGCGGGCGCAAGAAGCCCCAGTTCGGAGTGCTTCAATCGGGTGGGGCTGGGCACGCCGGGAACACACTCCAAGTGTCCGCCGCGAGTGGGGGTCCGCGCGCCCGCGAAAACTGCCCATAAGACGGGCCGGTCAGAGCAAGAATATTGTCGCGAGCAGTCCGGTGACGGTCATGGTGACGGCGTACGGAAGCGCCATCCACATCATCCGCGCGTAGCCGAGTCGCACGAGCGGAGCGACAGCGGACGTGAGCAGGAACAGGAAGGCAGCCTGTCCGTTGGGGGTCGCGACGCTGGGGATGTTGGTTCCGGCGTTGATGGAGATCGCGAGCAGTTCGAACTGTTCGCGGTCGATCGCTCCTGCGTCGAAGGCTTCTGCGACCTCGGTGATGTAGACGGTGGCGACGAAGACGTTGTCGCTGATCGCCGACAGCAGCCCCGATGCGCCGAAGAGCGCGACCAGTTGCTGGGTACCACCTTGGGTAAGCACCCAACCGATCACCGGCGCGAACAGGCCCTGATCGTGGATGACGGCGACGATCGCAAAGAACGTCACGAGCAACGCCGTGAACGGAAGAGCTTCTTCGAATGCGTGGCCGATCGCTCGTTCGTTGACGATGCCGCTGAAGGCTGTTGCGATGATGATGACGGCGAGGCCGATCAGTCCGACTTCGGCGACGTGAAGTGCGAGTCCGGCGACGAGGAGCGCAGCAGTGAGCGCCTGCACGCCAAGTTTCGCGCGGCTCGCGATGAGCGCGTCTCGGTCTCGTTCGAGTCCCACTTCTCCATAACCTCGCGCACGGATGCCGGCAGCTCAGTGCCGTAACCGAACCACCGGGTGCGCTCGAGCAGAGCAGTGGTCGCGAGGCCGACGAGGAACACGGGGATGGAGATCGGAGCCATGCGCACCAGGAACTCTCCGAAGTCCCATCCGACGGTTTCGCCGATGAGGAGGTTCTGAGGTTCGCCGACCAGAGTGGCAAGTCCACCGAGCGCGGTTCCGACCATTGCGTGCATCAGGAGGCTTCGAAGGAAGCCGCGGAAGCGGTCCAGGTCACCACGTAGAGGATCGCTGACGAGGGCGTCGTCGTCGTGGTCGTGGTCGTCGTCGTATCCCCGACTGGATGCAAAGCGGTGGTAGAGCGTGTAGAAACCGGTGGCGACCGCGATAATCACGGCAGCGACAGTGAGCGCGTCCAGGAATGCGGAGAGGACGGCTGCGACGCCCGTGAATGTCAGTGAGAGTAAGAGCTTCGATCGGACGTTGATGAGGAGCTTGGTGAAGATCAGCAACAGCAGATCCCGCATGAAGTAGATGCCTGCGACCATGAACATCAGCAGCAGGATCACCGAGAAGTTCGCCTGGGCCTCGTGGTAGACGGAGTCCGGTGTTGCCATTCCGATCGCGATGGCCTCGATCGCCACGAGTCCGCCCGGCTGGAGCGGATAGCACTGCAGCGCCATCGCGAGCGTGAAGATGAACTCGAGGACGATCAGCCAGCCTGCGACGAATGGCCCCGCCATGAGGAGCACCACGGGGTTGACGACGAGGAACGCGACAATCGTCATCTTGTACCAACGAGGAGAGTTGCCGAGGAAGTTGCGGCCAACTGCGGTCGCAAGCGTATGCACCATGGGTCGTGTCCTGTTGTAGAAGGGCGCGACCGAAATCGCTGCCGACCAGTCTTCGCGGCACTCCTCTCCAAGTATACCGCGCGCGGCTTCGAGCTAAGCCGGGATGTCGCGACGCCGGAGTGCGACGACGGCGGCCACTCCGGCTGCTGCGGCCAGCACACTCGAGATCCCCAGCAGTGCCATGGTGAACAGGGTGTTGGTCGTGCAGCCCAGGGGACAACTGCCCAATGAGATCGGCAAGAGAATCGTTGGATTCCACCGCGGCTCAACCACCGGCGCCAGCAGTCCGGCCAACGGCCCGAGAATCAAGCCACCGATCATCCAGCCTATGATGCTCCCTCGCTGCACCCTGAGAGCGAAGCCCCACGGAAATGCGTTCTTCCATCTGGGGAGCCGTGCTGAAGGATGGCGTGCTGGAGCAGGTCGGAACCCCGCGCTACCTGTACGAGAAGCCGAACAACGTGTTCGCGCCGGCTTCATCGGCAGCCCCGCCGTGAACCTGTTCGCCGCCGACGTCGTCGACGGTGGCCTCAAGTTCGGCTCGGCCGTTGCCGATGTCGACCACGTCACCCTCGGCGGTGCGACAAGGGTGACGGTGGAGGTTCGGCCAGAAGACGTCCGCGTAGACTTCGGGCGACGGCCTCGAGATCGTCGTTGACGTGATCGAGGAACTCGGCGCCGGTGGTCACCTCTACGAGCCACACCGAGATCGACGGCCACCGCGTCGATGTGGTGGCCAATTGGATGGCCGGGTACACCCCGCCGCGGTGGATAAAGTCGTCATCACGCCGGAGCCGAACCACATCCACGTGTTCGATGCACAATCGGGCGCACGGAAGAGCTAGCCGCTTCGACTCCTGACCTTGCGGAAAACGCTGGCTAGACGGCAACACCTCCGTTCAGCCAAAGGGCGACGACCAAAAGAGCAACGCCTCCGGCCATGAAGAGTAGGGAGCTGCCGGCTAGTAGTCCAACGAGAGCGAGCACCTGCCCGCGATCGACACCCTCGCGAGTCTCCGCGCCGACTGCCAATCGCCGGCGCACAGCCACGATGATCGCCGCCCCGAGAGCGATCATCGGAACGGCGATTCCGAGGGCGATCAGGCCTTCAAGCGCGGTTATGACCACAGCAGCCGCCCCGTCGTTCCATCGAGAGCCGGGTCACCTGGGATCCTCGTCGTCGCCACGCTCCGCGAGTATGGCGCTCATTACCACCGGGAGCGTGACGAACCAAGGGCCACGCGACGCTCCGTCGACAACGGCGATCTCTGCATTCGCGGCGAGCATCGCCATGGCGAGTTCCGTCAGCGTTGCGCTGGACTCCACGAATGGGATCTCGCGAAGGTCACGACCCGGCATGTCGAGAAGCTCGCCGATCCGCCGGCTCGACCCCCCGGTCGATGCGGCGTCAGCGCGACTGTCGTCTGGACCTGCGAGGACAGAGGGTTCGTTGGTCAGGGAATCCGGTAAGAGTAGTGTCAGCACGTCGGGCGCGGAGAGCACCGCCACGGGAGTGCCGGCGTCATCGGCGACGACGAGGCCCGATGCATGCCACCGAGCGACGAGTCGAGCGGCCACGACGGCTGGTGTTAGCCGATTCACGAGAGGAAGCGAAACCTGGAGGTCGGCAGCGAGCATGATTGAGCCTTTCGTCGGTCATCGAAATGACGCCGACCAGGCTTCCCGGCTCACCACGACTGAGCTTAGACCTTGATGCGCGGGTTGTGCATCCATGCAACACTTGCGGAATGCAAAACAGTGTGGGCGATCTCGAGTCTCTCGACACAGCGCAGATCGCGATCTCTCTGTCCAGCGATCCGCGGGAGGCGACCCTCACGACCTCTCGGGCGCTCCTCGGTGTTGTCGCGAGATCAGTCTCTGAGGCGCTCGAGATGGTCACGTTGCCACAGTTCCGCGTCATGGTCATGCTTGCAGGCAACGGCCCGATGCGCATGGGCGTGCTCGCACACCGCGTTGGCGCGATCCCCTCAACCTTCAGCCGTTCCGTGGATCGAATGGAGAACGGCGGGTGGGTCCGCCGTGAGCACAGCCCCGACAGCCGACGCGAGGTGCTCATCCATCTGACGCCGCACGGCGAGCAGCTGGTGAGCCATGTTACGAACCGTCGCCGTACCGAGATCGAAGAAATCCTCGCACAGCTCAAACCGGAGGACCGGCGCGCGGTTGGGCGCGCTTTCGCGCTGTTCGCCGCGGCCGCGGGCGAGCCGCTGCCGGAGGATCTGATCGTCCTCGGGCTCTGACATTCGGCACCCCTCGCCCAGCGGTCATGGCGCCCGTTGGGCGAGGGCCTGTCACGGCCGCTGTCACGCGCTATAAAGGCTCTGGTGTGCCGATGGCGCCGGTGTGGGGCGTGGCCTTGCTTGTGCCTCGCTTCGGGTGTGTTCAAGGTGAGCGTGGCGCTTCACGCGTGGGGGCCATGAGCGACGGTGGACTGGGGTTCAACGCTGTGCGTCTCGGGATTTGGGTAAGTACATCGACGTCTCAGGCTCGGTGTGTCGCCTGGTCTGAACGACGAAAAGAGCGCCCAGGGCAACGGCGGCGAATGACGCCCAGATATTCGCTGATGGAGCTGGCTCTCGCGCGCCATGAGTCGAAATCAGGTGCGGTCGTGATTGCCGCGAAGCGACCTGGAGCGTCACGCACGAGGGCTCTGAGCGACCGCGGCCTCGGATTCGACGCTTTGCTCGGGGATCGATTCCCGAACGTAGATCGACGTCTCGGGTTCCGGGTGGCGCTTCGTCTGGATGATGAAGAGAGCGATACCAAGGGCTATAGCAGCGAACGACGCCCAGATGTTCGCGGGGATGTTCAGGAACGCGTCGCTTGTCGGATCGATGCGAATGGCCTCGAGCCAACTGCGTCCGAGGCCGTACCAGATGAGGTAGAGCGCCCACAGCTTTCCCCATCGCAAGCTGAGCCGACGTTCGAGCAGCAACAGCAGCACGACGCCGATGAGGTTCCAGATCATCTCATAGAGGAAGAGTGGGTGAAATAAAGTTTCGTCGGGTAGCCCGTCGGGGAACATCGAGTCGTTCGGCGAGATCTCCAGTCCCCACGGCAGCGTGGTGGGCAGTCCGAAGAGTTCGTGGTTGAAGTAGTTGCCGAGGCGTCCGAGGGATTGGGCGACGAGCATGGCTGGAGCGAGTGCATCGGCGAACGACCACAGTCGCACGCCTTGTCGTCGGCATCCATGTAAGCGCCGAGTGCCCCGCCGATGAGGGAGCCGTAGAGGGCGTTGCCGCCATCCCAGATCGCGAAGACCTCCCAGAGGTTCGCCCCTGGGTAGAAGTAGTCCCCGACATGAGTGAACACGTGATAGAAACGTGCACCGATGATGCCCAGTGGGACTGCCCAGATGATCACATCCAGCACCAACCCGCTCTTGCCACCGCGCTTCGAGAGTCGCCGCTGAGTGATGATCACGGCGGCGATGATTCCCGCGAGGATGCACATGGCGTAGGTGTGGATCGTCAGTGGGCCCAGTTGGAATTGCGACCAGTCCAGGTCGGGGCTGGGAATGCTGAATGGGGTGACGGGTGCCGCCTTCGAGTCGATCACTATCCATCCTGCCGTGCAGCGCCGCTACCCGGCCGGATTTGAGCGTTTCCTCAGGAGTCGGCCGGGAGCATGGATCTCCCGGCCGACAGATGATCGAGTCAGCTGGTCGCCGGGGAGGCAATAAATGATGACTTGACAGCCTCCGCGCCTGGAGCTGCCTTGCGCAGATCGAGCAGTAGCGATGCCCCGAGCCAGATCAGGGCTAGCCCCATCGGCACGGCGGCCATGCGCTCGAGTGTGTGGGGCAGCAGGACGCCCGCCACCGGGGTGACGGCTGCGGCGGCGATCAGGAGGATGGCTGCACCGCGGGACAGTACCCGAGCTCGGATCACCGCGATACCGAGTGCGAGCGCTCCGCCGATGTACAGCACGGCGCCGACGTTCGGGATTGTGGCGAGTAGTCCCAAATCGGTGACTGCCGGGTAGCGGCCGAACAATCCGACGAAGTCGACCGCCAGTTGCGGGGCTTCGACCGCGACCAGGGGCGCGATGAGTGCCTCGGCGAAGTTGAATGCCGCCTGCAGCACGAAGAAGAGCCCGAACATCAGGTACCCGACCAGGCCGAGTACGCCGAGTCGGCGGACGTGGTTGAGGTAGATGCCGGCGATGCCGACCATCAGCAGGACGGCTTCGGCGAAGCTCAGGATGTGGACGTTGACCCACAGTTGCGTGCTGAGGGATTCGATTTTGTCGGGCGGGTGGATGAACTGGATTGCGATGTAGATCGCGCCACCGAGCACTGCAGCGATTGCGGCTGCGCGGGTAAGGCTTCGGGTTGTGATGCTCATACCTTCTTCTCCTTGATGCGGTGCTGCGGCGTCGAGGCGGTTGCCTCTTCATCCGGTCTATTTCTCGGCTGCTCGTACTTGCGGGCGAGCGCTCGCGGTGGGCGAAGTAGCGGGCGAAGATCGCGTACGTTGCGCCGGCCGCGATGAGGGCGACGGGGACGGTCCAGGTGAGTTCCATGTGCTGTTTTCCTTTCTCGTTGTGAGGGGTCGAGCCGCTATTCGGCGATTTCGCGGCGTCGCTGCATCGCGGCGTACCCGCGGAAGAGTTGTGGCACCACCAGGTACACGGCGACGGGGACGACGACGAGGGTGAGGACCAGGGCTCGGAGGACCGGGTGCCACTCCGCGGAGATCGGAGCGATCGCGGTCATACCGATCGCGACGAGCGGGAAGATGGCCAGCCACGTGATGATGGCGCGGACGTGGGTGGAGGGAGGTTTTGACATTGCGGTGTTCTCTTTCTATTTCTGGTGCGCTTCAAGCGCGGTTCGGATCTCGTCGTCGACGAGATCGGCATTGATGGCCGCGCCGGCGGTGGAGCCGGCGGCGGCAGAGACAGGGACGGTTGCGGCGGGGTTGACCACGTTGCCTGCTGCCCACACGCCCGGCACGCTGGTTCGGCCCGTCGGATCAACGGTGATCCAGTCATGGTCGTCGATGCCCGGAGCGGCGGCCGCTTTCATTTGATGCAGAAGGTCGTCGTTGGGGACCGCCCGCGGACGGACGAAAACGCTGTCCGTCGGGGTCACGGCTCCGTCGTGCAGGCGAACCGCGGTGACGATTCCGTCGATCGAGTCGATGGCGGCGATCCGGCGAGTTTCGATCCTGATGCCGCGGACGACGAGCGCGGCGAGGTCTGCCTCCGGCAGCTCGGTGCCCTCGACGTAGTAGGTGACGTCAGGCGAGAGTTGGCGGAGCAACTGTGCTTGGTGCAGGCTCATCGGACCCGTGGAGACGACAGCGATGCGGGAGTCGCGCGCTTCCCAGCCGTCGCAGTACGGACAGTGCGCGACGCCTCGTCCCCAGCTCTCGACGAGGCCTGGAATGGTGGGCAGCTCGTCGCGAAGGCCAGTCGCGACCAGCAGCCGTCGAGTGGTGTGGGCGTGCCCGCTCTCGAGCATGACCACGAAGTGGTCGGAGCGACGTTCGATCGAGACGGCGCGGTCCTGTTGCACGACGCCGCCGTAGCTCGCGATCTCTTCGCGCCCTGTAGCGACGAGCTCGAGGGGTGACCACCCGTCGCGTCCGAGCACGCCGTGCATGTGAGCTGCGACAGCGTTCCGCGGCGCTCCTCCATCGAGGATCAGGATCTTGCGACGGGAGCGGGCGAGCATGAGTCCGGCGCTGAGTCCGGCGCTGCCGGCGCCGATGATGAGGACGTCGGTTTCTGTGGTGGTCATGGAACTCAGATTGGGAGTAACGTGACGCGTCGGCAACATGCTTTGCGGAAACGGCAAAGGACGTCATGGACGATGAGATCGAAGCCGTACTCGACGGCGTCGCGGACCGGCTTCGCCAACTCCGTAACAAGAGCGGCCGCACGCTCGCAGACCTGTCTGGTCAGACCGGCGTGTCCGTGAGCACGTTGTCGCGGCTCGAGTCGGGCCTACGCCGCCCGACGCTCGACCTCTTGATTCGGCTCGCCGCAGCATACGGAGCGAGCCTCGACGACGTCGTGGGGGCGCCTCAGATTGCTGACCCGCGCATCCATCCCAAGACCTTCTATCGCGACGGCAAAGCGATCATCCCGCTCACCAAGCAGAACCCCGATGTCATCGCGTTCAAGATGCTCCTTCCGGGGCATCCCCCCGACTCGGCAGTTCCGACGAAGGTGCACGAGGGCTACGACTGGATCTACGTTCTGAGCGGCCACGTCCGGTTAGCGATCGGCGACGACGAGACGCTGCTGTCACCGGGGGAGGCTGCGGAGTTCGACACCCGCAAGCCGCACGGCTTTGTCAGCGCGTCGATGGAGCCGGCGGAGATCATCAACCTGCTCAGCCGACAAGGAGAGCGTGTGCACGTGCACTCCCATGGAGGAGACGGAAGCCACTGAGGGATTGCCGATTCGGCAACGACTCTTGTCCCGAGGCCATGACTACCTCGACATTGGGCGCATGGCCCGAGCCTTTCCTCCAGACCAGGTCTCGGCCGCCCACCGATTCGTCGACATGGCCTGCAAGCGCCAGCGTCGTCGTCACCGCCGCCTAAGAATCAACCCGAAAGAGAGAACGATCCGCATGGAAACGACCTCGCACCTCACGCTCACGGGTGAACTCGACCATCAGCTCTCACGTTGGCTCTGGCTCGTCAAGATGATCTTGGCGGTCCCGCATTTCGTCGTTCTCGTCGTCCTGTGGGCAGGCTTCATCATCGCCACCGTGATCGCCTGGTTCGCCATCCTGTTCACCGGTCGCTACCCCCGCTCGCTCTTCAACTACAACGTCGGAGTGATGCGATGGAACTGGCGCGTCGGGTTCTACGTGCACGCCGCACTCGGCACCGACCGCTACCCGCCGTTCTCACTTGCTGTCACCGAGTACCCGGCCGCCTTGGATGTCGCCTACCCGGACCGGCTCTCGCGGGGTCTGATATTCGTGAAGTGGCTGCTCGCGGTCCCCCATCTGATCATCGTCGGACTCTTGGTCGGAGACATCATGCTGTACCCGATCCGATCCCTCAACGAGTTCGGCGGCGACATGCAAGCCGCAGGCGGGTACTCCGTCATCAACCTCCTTGTCGTGATCGCAGGGTTCTTCCTGCTGATCACGGGCAAGTACCCGACGTCGTTCTTCGACTTCCTCATGGGAATCAACCGGTGGCTGTATCGCGTGCTCACCTACGTCGCGCTCATGGGCGATGAGTACCCGCCGTTCCGACTGGATGCGGGGCCCGCCGAACCGACCACGTCGACCGGCAGCACAGGCAAGACATCATGACGACCGTCGCAGCACCGATGCGATTGTCCCGGGGTGTATGGCTCATCCCGGTTGGACTGGTCCTGCTCTCTCTCATCCCGATCATCTCGGGGTCGCTGCGCCTCACACAATTGAGTGGCGGGCCTGCCCTGATGCCCGAGGCGGCGAGGTTCAGCGACGTCCCGGTGCCCGTCATCCTCCACATCGTGGCCGGGATCGTGTTCAGCATCGGAGGCGCATTCCAATTTCTTCCCGGGCTTCGCCGGGGCAAGCGCAGTTGGCACAAGATTGCCGGACGGGTTCTCATACCGGCAGGATTTGTGGTCGCGCTGGCCGGGTTGTGGATGGCGTCGTTCACCGTCTTTCCTGCCGGCGACGGACCCGCCCTGCGCGTGATCCGGCTCGTGTTCGGGACGTACATGATCGTGAGCCTGGTGCTCGCCGTCCGAGCAATCCTGCGGCGCAAGTTCGTGGTGCACGGCGCATGGATGACACGTGCGTACGCTCTCGGAGTCGCCGCCGGTACACAGGCGATCTTCCTCATTCCGGGATCGACCCTCACCGGATCGGCACTGGAGACTTACAGCGCGATAGCAATGGCCGCCGCCTGGCTCGTCAACCTCGGCGTCGCGGAACTCGTCATCCGACGTCGAGCGACAAAGCTCGCTCGGGGCCGCGAAGCGGCTATCCGAGCACGAGCAGAAGGAGCCCGATCGTGAACCCGATCACCATCGCCGCCATAGCGTTCGTCACGCTGCTCGTGGTACTCGCCGTCTTCCAGATCGCCCTCGCCGCCGGCGCCCCCCTGGGCCGACTCGCGTGGGGTGGCCAGCATCGAGTCCTCCCGACCCGCAATCGGATCGCGAGCCGGTGGTCGGTGGCCGTATACGCGCTGATCGCCCTGGTCGCGCTGGACCGAAGTGACCTGGTCGACGTCGTTCCCGAGCTCGTGGCACGAATCGCGATGTGGGTCATCTTCGGCTACCTCGTACTGGGTGTCGTTCCGAATCTGCTGACCAAGAGCCCGATCGAGCGTGCCGTCATGACGCCGATGTCCGCTTTGCTTGCGGTGTTGGCGCTAGTGATCGCGCTCGGTTGAGGAGCCCAGAATCATGACGACTTCTGAATCCGTGGTCGAGGTCAGCGACCTTCGCAAGGTGTACCGCGGCGGCTTCGAGGCCGTTACGCGGCATCGATTTCTCGATCGAGCGCGGCGAGACCTTCGCGCTGCTCGGCCCGAACGGCGCCGGCAAGAGCACCACGATCGAGATCCTCGAGGGCTACCGCGACCGCACCGGCGGCGACGCGCGCGTGCTCGGCATCGACCCGCAGCACGGCGGCCTGGACTGGAAGGCGCGGCTCGGCATCGTGCTGCAGTCCAGCGGCGAGCAGGGCAACGCGACGGTGCGCGAGCAGCTCACCCACTTCGCCGGGCTCTACCCGAACCCGCGCGAGGTCGACGAGGTCATCGCCGCCGTCGGCCTCGAGGAGAAGGCGTCGACGCCGCATCAGAAGCTCTCGGGCGGCCAGCGCCGCCGCGTCGACGTCGCGCTCGGCATCATCGGCACCCCCGAGCTGCTCTTCCTCGACGAGCCGACGACCGGCTTCGATCCCGAGGCGCGGCGGCAGTTCTGGGACCTCATCCGGGGCCTCAAGGCGCGAGGGCACGACCATCCTGCTCACCACCCACTACCTCGACGAGGCCGCGCAGCTCGGCGACCGGGCGGGCGTCATCGCCGGCGGCAGGCTCGTCGCGCTCGGCGCGATCGACGAGCTCGGCGGCGCCGAGGCGCGGGTCCCGATCGTGCGCTGGATCGAGAACGGCGCGGTGCGCGAGCAGCGCACCGAGCAGCCCGGCGAATTCGTCGCCGCACTGAGCGCGAAGGGCGAGCCCGAACGGCTCGAGGTCGTCCGGCCCGCTCTCGAAGACATCTACCTCGAGCCTCGTGCAGGGAAGCCCGACGAGGAGCCGCATGAGCACCGACGACCAGCCGCATCGTCCCGAACGGTCTCTCCCGCATCGGGTACGAGGTCACCACCTACTTCCGCCAGGGCGACTCGGTGTTCTTCACCTTCCTGTTCCCGTTGGTGATGCTGACGATCTTCTCGGTCGCGTTCAGCGAGACCTCGTTCGGATCCGCCGGGAGCGAGGTCAGCGCCGCGACGTATTACCTGCCCGGCATGCTCGCCGCGGGTGTTCTGCTGAGCGGCCTGCAGAACATGTCGATCGACATCGCGGTGGAGAAGGGCGACGGCACGCTCAAGCGCCTGGCCGGCACGCCGCTGTCGCCGATCAGCTTCTTCATCGGCAAGATCGGGCAGGTGCTGGTGACCGGCGTCCTGCAGGCGGCGCTGCTGATCCTCGTGGCGCGGTTCGCGTTCGGGGTCGAGCTGCCGACCGAGCCCGGCGCGTGGCTGACGTTCGCGTGGGTGTTCCTGTTCGGCGTCACGACCTGCGCGATCCTGGGCATCGGGCTCAGCGGGCTGCCGCGCTCGGGCAAGAGTGCGACCGCGGTGATCATCCCGATCGTGCTCATCCTGCAGTTCATCTCGGGTGTCTACCTGGCCTTCACGAACCTGCCGGTGTGGCTGCAGAACGTCGCGAGCGTGTTCCCGCTGAAGTGGCTCGCGCAGGGGATGCGCTCGGTGTTCCTGCCGTCGAGCTTCGAAGCAGCGGAGCAGGGCGAGACCTGGAACCTCGCCGGCGTCGCCATCGTGACCGCCATCTGGCTCGTGGCAGGACTCATTGCCGCGCGGATCACGTTCCGCTGGATCAGGAAGGACAGCTAGCAGTCGGTCGTGGACACACCGTGGACACAAACCGACGTCATCCAAGCGGCCCTCACGTCAACGACGTATGCCCAGCTAGTCAACGAAGTGTTGGTCATGTGATCGAGTTGTTTGCCATGCGAAACGAACAGGTTCGGGCGCACGACTCGTGATCGTGAGGTCGCGGGATCGTACCCCGCCCCAGCTACCGAAGTCCGATCTGCACTGGATCATTTTCGAGGAGGCGGCGATGTTTGGCCGAGCCGGCGATCAAAGATGTCCTTGCTCCACACCGACCCAAGGCGTCCTTATCGATTAATAGTCGAAAAACGCTGCCCGTGGCAGCACTTGCCTGTCGCGAAGCTTTTGCTTGTCGGCCGCAGTAAGTCGGGCTGCGTCCGCCGCGTCGTCCCAGTTGTCATTGATGCTCGACACTAAGTTGTCGATGATCCCACGAGCCTGCCCTCGCGTTAACCCATAGATCTCGCTTTCGCCGACAAGTGTCGCAAAGTTTGACACGCGTGCGCCATCGTCACCGCGGCCGTATGCCATTGCCTGCGTGAATGTGTCGCCCGATCTCTGCCCGGGCGCGAGATCGTAGGCTGGAGTCAACCTCAGACTCGTCCCATCCCAAAAAGCGGCGTGGTTTCGCGCGTGGTCATCGTTATTGCTGATCGCGATGTTCATAGCGATTCGCTCAAACAACTCAGGCCCGGGTTGAGAGGCGTCAACGGCGTACTCGCGGAGAACGTCGAGTATCTGTGGATACGACACGTAGCGGGCATACATCTCGTCGGTCTTTGCCATTGTCAGCCCAGACACTACGTGGTGCCGTCCCCCTGCTCCGTCGCGGTCGAACCGTCGAACAAGTAGAACCTCCTTACCGAGCGACGACACGACCTGGCTTTCGGGCACGTTGATGCCTGATCGCCGGGCGAGCTCCAGCATCGCGCCCTCGGCGTTGACCGCCGAGAAGACGCGGTCATCAGACGACGCGAACTTTGCGAGCCACTCGCTCCCGTCCTCATCCGTCAGCGTCGCCTTAGGCCGCGCGCCGCCGAGGCTCGTTCCGTGTAACAAGGCCGCATCGAGGCCTTTGGACAATTCTTTCCCCTCATCGAGGATGATCGCTGCGCTGTGCAATTCATCCAGGGTCGCTGAGTCGTCACGCGGCACGTAGGTCTCGCGACTCGCTTGGAAGTCCAACGCGCCGAAACGATTCGAACTCGAACTCAGCATGTAGTCGATTTCGCTCAAGGAGTTGGGCGTGGCGTTTCGTCTGCGTTCGATTACGCCACGCCCCCACCTATCCGGACTCCCGTCACGAAGAACGCCGGCTATATTCAGCCCAGACGCAGGCTCCTGTACACCCGGCTGCAAGGGAAGCTCAGGCCTATAGAGGCTGATGCTGTCAGGTCGCTTTCGGTAGCTCAGCGCATAAATAAACGTGACGAGCGGCCCATCTTGATCCACCCGCCCGGCGAGCACAGGCTCGATGTGTCCTGGTAGCCATGTCCAGACGTAGAGCTCATCAGAAGTCATCGTCGATGTTTCTGCTCTTCTGCTGGCGAACTCGGCTGGGGAGCAGAGCCAGCATCTCTTCGCCTCGTTGGCGGCGAATTGCAAGCTCCGAACGGTCGTCTATCCCGAAGAGGGGCACGCCAACTAGATCCGCGAGGTCGATCATCGTGCCCACTGCTGTCCCTTGACTTCCTGCTTCCGCCGCATAAAGTGTCTGTTCCGACACATTTGCTCGCGCGGCAAGGTCCTTTCCGGTCCAGCCGCGATCGAGTCGGCCGCGGCGAATCAGTTGGCCCCACACCGTCAGAGCGTCTTGAACGTGGGGACGCAATGGCACCGTGCGCTTCGACACTGGGGCCTCCTTAAAACATCATTTGGACTACTAAAACATGTTTTATTATAGCCCAATTCTGGCTCCTGTTGGAGACCACTAAGGTCCAACAATGGACGAAGACGCGAGTCTTGAGGGTACGAACGAACTCGAGGCCATCCTCCGGACTCTCGAAAACTTCGATGTCATCCCCGCTGGTGAAACCGGCGCCGTCCTGTATTCGCACCGGCAGGCAACCAGTGAACTGCCTCAGAACCTTCGCACCGCAACAGCCGCATCGGCGTTGGGCCTGACAAGCCTCGACGGGGTGAAGCGACGCTACCCGATGGATGGCGCGGACTTCGACCGTCGCCCAGTGGTCCGGGCATACATGGACGCGATCGCGGCGGCCCGGGCACACATAGGCTCGGCAGGAAACGAGCTGGCCGCGAGGGACGAACCGCGGAATGGCTTGGTTGTGCCAATTGGCGTGCTTGCTTCGTCCGTCGCGCTTCAGCGCCTCGAGTCCGGGTTTCTCGCCACACACCTTCTCTACAGACTCGGACTCAACCTTGAAGGTGACGCCGTTGCTCGACAAATTCTTGAGCAGATCGCGTGGGCGAACGGAGCCTTTCGACTATCCACTTTGAAGTCCATCGAAGCGCTCGAGCCTCAGACGACCATCGGGGCCATCAAGCATGTACTGCCGCAGACCGGCCGACTTTACGGAGAGCTAAGCAAGGTTGCGCATGCAGGCATTGCCGTCCACCGAACGGTCGTTGATCGGGAGGGCGACAGGGGAGTCATCTTGTTCGCGCAGGAGAAGCTGAGCCGCGCAGCGAGGATCGTCCTAAGTCTCGCCGACGCGTGGGTAGTAGTCTTCGAAGTGACTCAGGGCGACTACGTCGAGAACTATCGAGCCTTGCACTCGCGTAAAAATCGCACACCGAATCTGGGACGCCGGTTTGTCCTCGAGTCTGCGCGGGCCGTCGCAGAAATTGAGGCCCTTGAACTCGAAGAGGGATCATCTGCGAATAGCGGAGTCGGGCATGACAATCGTTGAGTGTCGTCGGCGACCGGACGAGCGGGAGCGCGTCCCTTCAGAACCTCAGTTGGCTGCCAGAACCCCGACCGTGAAGTACGCCCCACCCGCCAACACCGACCGCAACCGCCCACCCTCACTCGGCAGCAGCTGCTCGCCGAAGAACCCCGCGAGCTGCAGCCGCTCCGCGTCATCCGGTGCGGCGAGCGCTGACCTGGCGAGCAGCGACGCTGCGAGTCCGGCGCCCACCATGCGCAGGTACGAGGCGGACGCGGCGAGCCGGTCGTCCTTGTCCATCGCGAGCACGGCGGCCGTGGCATCCTGCAGCTTGTCGAAGTGCTCCGCGATGGGTTCTGCGATCGCGGTGAACGCTCCGCCGGCGGCAACGAGGTCGTCGACGACCGCGCGGAACTCGGCGATCAGCTCGCGCATCGCGTCGCCGCCGCGCACGTCGAGTTTGCGGCCGACGAGGTCTGCGGCCTGGATGCCGTTGGTGCCCTCGTAGATCGGGGCGATGCGCGCGTCGCGGAAGTGCTGCGCGGCGCCGGTCTCCTCGACGAAGCCCATGCCGCCGTGCACCTGCACGGCAAGGGAGGTGACCTCGACGCCGATGTCCGTTCCCATCGACTTGGCGACCGGGGTGAGCAGCGCGACGCGCTCCACGGCTCGCACGCGGGTGGCGGCGTCGGGGTCGTGCTCCGAACGATCGCCGGCGGCCGCGGTCACGTAGTTGAGGGCGCGGAGGCCGGCGATCCAGGATGCTTGCGTGAGCAGCATCCTCTGCACATCAGGATGCTGGTCGATCGTGACCGGCTGGCCGCCGATCGTGCCCTGGATGCGCTCCGCCGCGTACGCCCGCGCCTGCTGGTAGGCGCGCTCGGCGATGCCGATGCCCTCGACGCCGACCGCGAGACGGGCGTTGTTCATCATGACGAACATCACCGCGAGTCCGCGATTCTCCTCGCCGAGCAGGTAGCCGGTCGCGTTCTCGTAGCTCATGCTGCACGTGGGAGACCCGTGGATGCCGAGCTTGTGCTCGATCCCGGTGCAGTGCACCCCGTTGCGCTCGCCGAGCTCGTCACCGGAGTGCAGGAACTTCGGCACGATGAAGCACGAGATCCCCGCGCTGCCGGCCGGGGCATCCGGCGTGCGGGCGAGCACGAGGTGGACGATCTGGTCGGTCCAGTCGTGCTCGCCGAAGGTGATGAAGATCTTCGATCCGGTGATCGAGTAGGTGCCGTCATCCTGCTTCACGGCCTTGGTGGTGAGGGCCCCGACATCCGATCCGGCCTGCGGTTCGGTGAGGTTCATCGTCGCGCACCACTTGCCGCTGACCATGTTCGGCAGGTACTTGGCCTTGAGGTCGTCGCTCGCGTAGTGCATGACCGCGTCGATTGCGCCGCGGGTGAGCACGGGGGCGAGAGTCCAGGCCATGCTCGCCGTGGTGAGCAGCTCGCCCATGGCGAGCCCGACGGTCTGCGGGAAGCCGCTGCCACCGAACTCCTCGGGGAACTGGAGGGCGGGCCATCCACCGTCCACATACGCGCGATAGGCATCGGCGAAGCCCGGAGAGGTCGTCACGCTGAAGTCGGCAGGGTCGTACTTCGCGGGAACCTGGTCGCCGACCCTGATTCACGGGCGCGATCTTGGCCTCGGTGAGTGCGCCGGCTTCGCGGAGCAGGTCGGTCACGGTCTCGAGGTCGGCGTGCTCGAACTCCGGGTAGGCGGCGATGCTGTCGTAGTCCGCGACGTCCCGCAGCGCTGCGAGGATCTGGTCGGTGGGAGCGGTGTACTGGTCCATCCAACGACGATAAGCCCTCGGACCGGGAGCGTGGTCAGATCCCGACCCACTCGATTCGGCCGTCGGCCCACCAGCGCACGTGCCAGTCCACGCGGTCGAGCGTCACTCCGCCCTGCTCGAACTCCTCGTACGTCACGCAGTCACCCGTGCTGACGCCGTCGTGCTCGACCAGCAAGCAGACCTTGTTCGCGTCGCCCACGAGACCGTAGGCGGTGTAGCCGGACTGCTCGCCCACCTTGGTCGCTGCGATGACGACGTTGCCCGGGATCGTGATCGACACCCCCGCCGGTGGTTCGGCGAGCAGGTCGCCGCCCACCAGGGTGATCTCGGGCGGACCGGCCTCGTCGGCAGGCGGGGCGGGGGTCGCGGTCGGCGTCGATGTGGAGCCGGCCTCGGGCGTCGCGTGCGGCAGCAGGATGAACCCGGCCACCGTCCCCACCGCGACCACCAGCACAGCGGCTCCCACGATCACCCCGATCCGAGTCCGCCGCCGGCGCTGGAGCTCACGGAGCACCCGGCGCTCCTCGTGCGTCGGCGCGGATCGGTAGGACGCGCGCAGGCGGTCGAGGGTGCTCTCGGTGTCTCGTCGGTCATCCATGGCAGCAGCGTACCCAGCGACCCAGCTCAGCGGATCACGTCGTAGCTCAGGTGCGTGACCCGGTTGCCCTTGCGCACGAGAGGGTTCTCGAGTCGGATCGGTGCTGACTGCAGGTTCGCCCAGTACGGCGTGCCCGAACCGAGGATCACCGGCACGAGGTCGACGGTGATCGTGTCGAGCAGTCCGGCATCCAGCGCCTGCTGCGCGACGTTCGGGCTCGCGATCACGACGTCCTTCTCTCCTGCGAGCTCCTTGGCCTTCGCGACGGCTGCGTGGATGCCGCCCTCGGTGACGAACGTCGTGAGCGAACGGTCGAACGGCCACTCCTGCTCGGTGGGCACGCTGTGCGTGAGCACGACCACGGGGACGCCGGTGGGATGCGCGCCCTGCCATCCGCTCGCGATGTCGAAGAGCCTGCGACCGGCGACGAGCGCGCCGAGGCGGCTCGACATCTCCTGGGTGAAGTCCGCGTCATCCTCGGTCTGGCGGTAATCGAGGTTCTCGTTCGCCGTGGCGGTCTCGACCGGGCCGGCGGTGTACCACTCGAACAGTTGCGTCACGCCGTCGGTGGGGTGCTCGATGAAGCCGTCGAGCGACATCGAGAGGTTCGAGATGAGCTTGCTCATGATGGAGTTCCCTTCGTGAGGCGAGGCGGTTCCTCGCTCTCAAAAGTACGTCGAAGCAGACGGACCGATCTCGACATGGAGGCGAAGAACCGGTCTACAGTGGCGCCAACGCCATCCCCAGACCCTGGAAGGCAGAAGAGATCCGCCATGACCTCACCCGAGGCGATCGCAGAGTCCGAACGCCTCCGGCTCGAGGCGTGCGTGCAGGAGCCGATCCGAACCCCCGGCTCCATCCAGTCCCACGGCGTGCTGGTCGTGCTCGACACCGATGCGCGAACGGTGCTGCTGGCGAGCGAGAACTGCTCGCGGGTGTTCGGCGTCGATCCCGAGCAGGTGCTCTCGGGCGAGCTGGACATCCTGCTCGGTCGCCGAGCCTGCCGATGCCGTGCGCGGTGTAGCCGACGGCCGTCGTGACTCGTTCAATCCGGTCGTCGTCGGCGGAGGCCTGTGGGATGCGATCGTGCACCGGGTCGATCGCTTCGTGATCGTCGAGTTCGAGCCGCGTGATCCGGATGGTCCGATGCCGGCGATTTCCGGGGTGCTCGAAGCGATCCGGCGGCTGTCCGTGGTCAAGACTGTGGCGCAGTTGCGAGAGGACACGGTCGAGGCGATCGCCGAACTGACCGGGTTCGACCGGGTCATGCTCTACCACTTCCATCCGGACGGCCACGGCGAAGTGGTCGGCGAGCGGCATCGCGGAGAGGCATGGAGCCGTACCTCGGGCTGCACTTCCCGGCATCCGACATCCCGCAGCAGGCTCGTGCCCTCTACCTGACCAAGCTCTCCCGCCCGATCGTCGACACCGAGCGTCCGGTCGCTGGACTGCTGCGGCTGCCGGATTCGCCGATCGACGCGCAGCTCGATCTCAGTGTCGCGAACCTGCGCAGCGTCTCGCCCTACCATCTGCAGTTCATGCGCAACATGGGCCAGGTCTCGACGCTCTCGTTCTCGCTCGTGAGCGACGGTGAGCTCGTCGGGATGATCACGTGCGCGCATCGCTCGGAGCACCGCATCCCGTTCCCGGTCCGCGCCATCCTCGAGATCCTCGCGAACCAGGTGGCCTTGCAGCTGTCATCGATCGCCGAGATCGACCGGCTCAGGGCGACCTCGCGCATCCGCGAGTTCCGCACGGTGCTGGTGCGGCAGTTCGGCGAGAGCGAGGACCTCGTGAACGGGCTGCTCGATGGTGCGGTGAGCCTGTTCGACGTGCTGCCGGCCGATGGCGTGGTCGTGTCGATCGGCGGTTTCCGACGCTCGGCGGGGCAGGCGCCCGCCGCCGACGACTTCGAGACCTGGATGCGCAATCGTCGCGACGCCGGCCAGGATGCGATCGTCACGAACTCGCTCGGACTCGACGACCCAGAGCTCGCGGCATGCTGGAGCAACACCGCCGGCCTGCTCGTGGTGCCCCTGGGAGCGAGCGACTACCTCGCACTCTTCCGTCAGGAGGTGATCAGCACCGTGGACTGGCTGGGCGACCAGACCAGCACGAACCGCCAGGACGACCTCTCCCCCGCCTGTCGTTCTCGTCGTGGACCCAGAGCGTGCGGGGCTCTTCTCCCGCGTGGGGGATCGTCGAGGCGGAGGCACAGCAGCTCGGCCGGGACATCGAGATCTCGCTGCACCGGCGGGCCGAGTCCCACCTCGCAGCGGCCGCGCTGAACGATGCGCTCACCGGCATCCCCAACCGCCGGTTCCTCGACAAGCGGCTGGACCTCGACCTGCTCCAGCGGCACGACGGATCGACCGCGCTGCTGTTCATCGACCTCGACCGGTTCAAGGTGGTGAACGACTCCCTCGGACACGACGTCGGCGACGACCTGCTGATCGAGGTCGCCGATCGGCTCGCCTCCCTCGTCCGATCGGAGGACACGGTCGCGAGACTCGGCGGCGACGAGTTCGTCATCGTGTGCTCCGACGCATCGCTCGAGCAGTCGAAGGTCCTCGCCGAACGTGTGCTCGCGGGACTGCGCAGCCCGATCACGGTGGGCAGGCACACCATCGAGATCTCGGCCTCGGTGGGCATCGCGCTCGCGGTCCCGGGGATGACCCCGACCGAGCTGCTGCGCATGGCCGATGTCTCGATGTATCGCGCGAAGTCGAACGGCGGCGATCGCGCGTACGGTTGATCCATGGCAGCGCTCTACCTCGACAAGGCCTTCCCCGACGCGTACAAGGCGCTGATCGCCGTGAGCAAGCAGGCCAACGCTGCGGCCACCGCAGTCGGGCTGTCGCCGCAGCTGATCGAACTCATCAAACTGCGAGCCTCACAGCTCAACGGCTGCGCGTACTGCCTTCGGATGCACACCCGCATCGCCCTCGAACGCGGCGAGACCACGGATCGCATCGCGGTGCTGCAGAACTGGCGCGACACCGGATTCTTCACGCCGATCGAGCAGGCGGCGCTCGCCCTCACCGAGGAGATCACGCTCATCGGCGACGTGACCGCGGGTCGTCGCGCCGCGGTCGAGGACCAGGGTCCGCTCACGGACGAGCAGGTCGCGGCGGTCCGTTGGCTCGGCATCTCGATCAATGCCTTCAATCGACTGTCGATCACGAGCGAGCACCCGGTCGAGCCCGAGGATGTCGCGGAGGCCGCGCCATCTGCGGCGCCTCCAGCTGCTGCAGCTGTACCAGCTCCTGCTCAGCCGAACGTCGTCGAGGAGCTCTCCGAGTTCATGCACGCGGACGACCGCGACTCCTGAGATGCCTCGGTGAACGAATCCGCCGGTGATGCAGTGCTCCCTGTAGTTAGAACGGACGACTTTCGAACGGTCTCCTGGCCTGAGACGATGGCGATGCAAGCCCCGCCGACCGAAGGAGACTCAATGGCTAACGTGCCTGACGTGAAGATCATCGAGGTCGCGAAAGCGCTCATCTTCGCAGCGGGGCTCGCCGCAAACGTCGCTCAAGCGGACATCCAGAGCGCTGCGGCCTCACTTGCTAGACAGTACGGAGTGGCCTCGAGTCGCGAGGTCGAGGCCCAGATCGCTCGTCACATCAGAAACCGAGGTTGATCATGTTGGTGAAGAAGTGCGCAACGTGCAGCGGATCCGGGCACATTGCGGCGCCCGACGGTTCGGAACACCGGGTCACCTGCCCGGAGTGCAACGGTGAGGGCGAGAAGGTCGTCGGCAACTGACCGGGTACAGAATTGGCGAATGACTGACGCCGCTCCATCTGCCCGTCCAGACCCGCCAACGAGCGCGCGCGAACTCTACGTGCGCGACAGCTCCGAGTACGGCCGCAGCCTCGGCTTCTTCGACGCGATCTTCGGCTTCGCGCTCACGTTGCTCATCGCGAACCTCGACATCCCGCCCGCGGCAGCCTGGGCGAGCGTGTCCACCCTGCTGGATGCCGTCGGCTCCCAGCTCGTCGGATTCCTGATCAGCTTCGTCGTGATCGTGTTCTTCTGGCTCTCGAACAGCCGCCTGGTCTCGCGGCTGCGCGGGTTGGACTCGCACGGCGTCATCCTGAACATCGTGCTCGCGGGTCTCGTGATCTTCATTCCGTTCACGACCCAGGGCATCAGCGATCCGCAGCTCACCGACCTCGCGCTGCCGAACATCCTCTACGCGATCAACCTGGCCGCCGCGATCCTCGTGCAGGTCGTCATGTACCAGTGGGAGGTCCACCGGGGACTGTCGCTGGTGCCGCAGTCGGCCGTCGCGAGGCGGGCGGAGCTGCTCGATGCGCTGGTGAATCCGGTCATCCTGCTCGCCTCGATTCCGGTCGCGCTCGCCTACGGCGGCGCCACCGCGAAGTACGTGTGGCTCCTCATGCTCGTCGCAAGCCCCCTGAGCGGCATGATCGCGGCACGTATCGTGAAGCGGGAGTCCGCCGCGACCTGAGGAGCAACCCTTGACCGACATCGACACCGCGAAGGCCTCGTTCGAGGCGTATCGAACCCAGGATGCCGCGGCCGCCCACCTGCTGCTCTCGCCCGAGTTCCGCTTCACCTCGCCGCAGGACGACCATCTCACGCGCGACGAGTGGATGGAGCGCTGCTTCCCCACCGCGGACCGCTTCGCGTCCCAGGACTTCCTCGAGTTCGTCTCGACCGACCACGGAGTGCTCGTGGTCTACGAGTACGAGATCGCCGGAAGCGGGGAGCGGTACCGCAACGCCGAGCTCATCCGCGTCGAGGACGACCTGATCGTCGAGACGCAGGTGTTCTTCGGTGGCAGAGTCTGAGAGCGGGCGGGTCGGCTGACCTCGCCGCCTAGGAGACCGGCGCGAGCTTCGCGTAGACCGGCACCGCGACCGCGACGACGACCGCGTGCATCAGACCGAGGCCGAGGGCGCCGGTCAGGTTCGTGCCCGGGATGAACTGCACGATCGCGAGGATCACGTCCGGCACCCAGGAGAGCACGAGCACGACCGGGACCAGCACCCGGAGCACGCGAGCCGGCTGCTCGAACATGCGGCGGATCATCCGCCAGCCGACGTACCCGACGCCCACACCGATCGCGGTGAAGGCGAGGAACACGGGAGCCATGAGCGGCGCGTAGGAGCTCGAGGCGCCGGCGGCGATGGCCGCCATCGCGATGATCGAGTTGGCGAGCCCGGCGACCGCGAACGCGGCGACGAGCAGGACGGCGGTGCGCGGCACCGAGGCGGTGCCGGCGGCGGGGATGGCCTGGGTGGTCATGGTGACTCCTTCGAGATGGATAGTACGAAATCCGTACTATCTCACCATAGGGATCCACAGTGTCCAAGGGAAGCATCGGGATGCGGATTACTCCGTGGGGAGTAGTCCGTCGGCTTGGTCCGCGGCATCCAGGATCGTCTGCAGCAGTCTCGCGAGCTCAGCGCTCGCGGTCGGGTCGACGGGCTCGAGCAGCCGAAACACCTCGGCGCGCACGCGTGATACCAGGGTGTCGGCGAGCGCGCGTCCGCGTTCCGTCGGCGTGATGAGACTCGCGCGCCGGTCGCGGGGATCCGGTTCCCGCATCACCAGCCCACCCGACACCAGCCGGGCGAGGATGCCGGTCATCGTCGACTTGCCCACGCGCACGTACCGGCCGAGCTCACCGACGGTCTGCGGCTGCCGGGTGACCGCGACGAGCAACCGCCCGGTGCGGAAGTCCATGCCGAGCTCGCCCGAGATCGACTCGTACCGGTCGGTGACGAGCGCGGCGATCCGGATGAGCGCAGGGCCGGCGGGCTCGAAGGGATCCACGCTGTGCAGTGTAGGCGCGCGCTCAGATCCCGAGGAACGGCACGGTGAGCGTGAAGACCAAGGAGACCACGAAGATCACGATCGAGACGCCACTTGATCTGCGCGGCGGCAGCCCGAGACCCCCGATCGGGCCGAAGGATGTCACCGGTGCCGAGTATCCTCGAACCATGGCGCGACACGCCGAAACCACAACATCTAGTGGAATGACATCCGTGTCATTCCCGTTATATAGTGGGAGCCCTCGGCCAGTAGACCGAGAGACATTGAGACCATCGAAGGAGGATCACATGGACAACGAAGACACCGTCGGCGGCTACGCAGTTCCGGTCGACCCCATGGATCTCCTGCAGTGCGACAGCTGCCAGTAGATCCCACATAACTCGTAAGAGCCCTGACGACCATGACGGTCGGCGGGGCTTTTTCGTTGCCGCCGCACGATGGGCAGGGCTGCCCATCGACCGCGAGCAGCCGCACCAATACGCTGACGCCAGGACCGGCGGAAGGAGGGGATCGTGGCGGACTTCAGCGTCAGCAGCGAGGCGATCCGCCGCGCCGCCCAGCAGCTCGCGCGCGTGGTCGACCAGGTCGAACCGCGCCCCGCCGCGATGGCCGTGTCGCAGGGTGCCCTCGGTTCGAGCGAGGTGTACTCCGCGCTCTATGCCGCGAACTTCAAGCAGACCAAGGCGGCCAAGAAGGCCGCGGACGACATCGAAGCCGTCGCCAACCTCATGATGGTCGCGGCCGACGCGGTCGACGAGCAGGACCAGCAGCTCGCCGATGGGATGAACGGATGAGCTGGAGCAGGCTCGACCCCGGCGCCGGCGACCCCGCGGGCATCCGCGCGATGGCCACCGCGCGCTCGCAGGAGGTGGAGGACCTCCAGGCCGCCCGCACGAGCCTCGATGTCACCCTCGATGTCGTCGCAGAGTGGGTCGGACTCTCGGTGACCGCGTTCAGCACCCGGCTCGGCAAGGCCGGCACCCAGGTCGTCAAGCTCGCGTCGGTGTACGACCGTCATGGCCGCGCACTGCTTGCGTATGCCTCTGCGGTCGAGCAGATCGCACAGGATGCCGCGGCCCTCCGCACCCGCATCGCCCAGAACGACGAGGAGCTCCGGGTGCTGGGCCTGCGCCTCACCGCGCTGCAGGACGATCCGGCCGCCGCCGTGCAGGTGCAGCAGCTCGAGTCCAGGGTGCGGGCGGCGCGATCCGAGGACAGGTCCACCGAGGACGGGTGGGATGCACTGAGCTTCGCGCCGGCTCGCCGCGGACCGGGCGTGCATCGATGGGCTCAGCGGCGTCGCATCCATCGCGGATGGGACCGGCGGAACCTACGTGCCGAACGCGATCTACTCCGATGCCGAGTTCATGGCGCTCGTGGCCGGGATGACCGGCAAGCAGGTGCTCGCGCTGCTGGACTCCGATCCGTCGTTCGCGACGCGCCTGTCGGAGGTGCAGGATGCCGACGCGGTCGCCGCGTGGTGGCAGTCGCTGGCGCCTCCCGTCGGGGAGAACGAGAAGCCGATCGCCAGCGACATCCAGCAGCAGCTGCTCGAGGCGCACCCTACGGTGTTCGGCAACCTGGGCGGCATCTGGTACACCCATCGCGACATCGCCAACCAGATCGCGTTCAACGCGCAGTGGGAGCCGATCGAGGCCCTCGCCGCGGAGTACTTCGACCTCATCCACACCTTCTCGAATTCGACCGAGTACGACACCGAGGCGGCCGACTTCCTCGCCCAGCACGGCTACACCGTGAGCGAGTTCATGGACGTGTACCTCGAACTGCGGCAGATCGACCTCACCCTCGAGGGCGCTCCTCCGGGCGGAACGCCGCCGTACCAGCTCGTGCAGTTCCAGCCGGGCGATCCGATGCTCGCCGCCGTCTCGGTCGGCAACATGGACACCGCCACCCAGATCACCACGGACGTGCCGGGCATGGGGTCGGAGGTGACCAGGTCGTTGCGCGAATGGACGATGACGGCGGAGAACGTGTGGCTGGAGCAGACCGCGGCCAATCACCTCTACGGGCTCGGCGAAGACGGTCTCGCGGTCGTGGCCTGGATCGGATACGACTCGCCGGCCATGCCGCCGAGCGTCGAGGTGTGGGGATCCGACCACGCGCAGGCCGGCGGCGACGAGCTGGTGGGCTTCCTCACCGACATCACGGCGACGCGGGACTGGGATCCGGGCCAGAACCTATCGGTGATCGGCCACTCCTACGGCACGACGACGGCCGCGTTCGCGCTCGCGGAGACGCCGGTCGAGAACTTCATCATGCTCGGATCAGCGGGCATCGACGCCTCGATCCCGACGGTGGACTCGCTCATGGTGGATCCCGACAACGTCTGGGCGTCCGAGGCGATGGGCGATTCGATCGCCGACCTGGGTCGCGGCGACATCGAGTTGTGGGGCTTCTTCGACATCCCGATCATCAACGACGCCATCTCGGGCGGCGTTCACGAGCACCAGATCGACCCGACCAGCGACGCCTACGGAGCGAACGTGTTCAGCTCGGAGACGGGCATGGGAGTGAATGCGGACGGTCAGCCCGTGCTCCTGGAGGGCTCGACGGGCCACCCGTCGACGCCGCAGCTCGAGGCGCTGCTCACCGGCGATCCGACCGACGACTACGGGTACCTCGACAACGGCACCCACCCGCTGCAGAATGCTGCGATGCTGAGTCTCGGGCTCAGCGGTCCGGTCGTGAGCGACGACGCACCGTCGAGTGGAGGAGGTGGTGTGTGACGCGGCCACGCACGCTCCGCGCCATCCTGGCTGCATTCGGCGTCGCGGCATGCCTGGCGCTCGGCGCCTGCGCGACGCCGCCAATCGACGAGGAGGATTCCATGGCCCAGTTCGATGAGGCCCGTGACGAAGTCGTCTCGGTGCTGGATGCCGCGCAGGCCGTCATCGGCGGAGAGTGGGAGTCGACCGAGTTCGGCGCCCGCCCCTGCGCCCCAGACGGTGGTGGCACCGGCGCGCAGGTGATCTTCCAGCGACTCGGCCCGCCGGTCGACGAAGCCGGCCTCGATGGGGTGGCCGCCGAGATCGTCGGTGTGCTCGCCGACGCGGGGTTCGACGCGACGAGTTCGGAGTCCGCCACGCCGGATGGGCTGCGGGTGATCCGGGGGAGCTACCCGGCCGACGGAGTCGACGCCGACGGCTTCAGGATCGCGTTCGGCGTGAGTCCGAACGGATCGACGCTCGACGGCACCTCGAGATGCGTGCCGGGCGACGCCGACCTGATCAACGAGCAGCGGTAGCCCGCTGGGTAGGCTGGCTGACGTGCCAGTGAACCCCGAGCTGCAGGGGCGGGTCTTCCCGCCCACCGCTCCGTACCTCGTCGGCCGCGAGAAGGTGCGCGAGTTCGCTCGCGCCGTCTTCGCGACCAATCCGGTCAATCTCGACGTGGCCGCGGCATCCGCTGCCGGCTACGCCGACATCGTCGCGCCGCCGACCTTCGCCGTCGTGGTGCAGGAGCTCACCCTCGCCCAACTGCTCTCCGAGCCCGATGCGGGTATCGACTTCTCGCGCGTCGTGCACGGCGACCAGCGGTTCAGCTACAGCCGGCCGATCCTCGCGGGCGACGAGCTCACCGCCACCCTCACGGTCACGAGCGTGAAGACGCTCGGGGGCAACGCGATGGTGACGGCCGAGTCATCCATCGTCGATGCCGCGGGAGCGCACGTCGTTACCGCGACCTCGTCGCTCGTGGTGCGGGGGGATGACGCATGAGTGACCTCACCGCAGCCTCCGTCGCCGTGGGCGACGTCGTCGCCGAGGCCACCTACGAACTCACGCGCGACTCACTCGTGCGCTACGCGGGAGCATCGGGCGACTTCAACCCGATCCACTACCGCGACGACATCGCGACCTCGGTCGGCCTGCCGGGTGTGCTCGCGCACGGCATGCTCACGATGGGCATCGCGGTGCAGCCGGTCGTCGACTGGGCCGGCGACAGCGGACGGATCACCGACTACCAGGTGCGCTTCACCCGACCGGTGCTCGTCGACCCCGTGACCGGCGCGACGATCACCGTGGTCGCGAAGGTCGGCGCGATCGACGACGACGGCATCCGGGTGGACCTCACCGTGACCTTCGAGGACCAGACCGTGCTCGGCAAGGCGCAGGTTCGGGTCTCGCTGTCGTGACCAAGACGCCGGAGTGGCAGCGCAACTGGCAGCCAGCACTTCCGACCGATCTTGCGCCGTTCACCACCATTGGTATCGGTGGGCCGGCGCGCCTGTGGGAGGCCACGGATCCCGACGGCTCGTGGGCAAGTTCATCGCGACTGAAGACGAGCCCACTCTGATCCTCGGCGGCGGTTCCAACCTACTCATCTCGGACGATGGGTTCGACGGATTCGTGCTCCGGGTCGCCACAAGGGGGATAGAGGACCTCGGGCAGGGACGTCTGCGGGTCCAGGCCGGCGAACCGTGGGATGCCGTAGTCGAATTTGCCGTCTCGGCGGGACTTGCCGGGATCGAGGCGCTGAGCGGCATCCCGGGGTCGTCTGGCGCCGCCCCGATCCAGAACATCGGAGCGTACGGTCAAGAGATCTCCGACACCCTCGTTTCCGTCGAGCTTCGTGGACCCTCTTCGCGGCATGACTTCACCGGCAGTTCCGGCCGCAGAGCTCGAACTCGGCTACCGAACTTCGTCTCTGAAGCGAGGTCGTCCTGGCCTCGTCACGTCCATCGACCTGGCAGCTGCATCCCGGCGACTCGGTCGTGCACTACGACCAGCTCGCCACCGCTCTCGGCGTCGCGGTCGGTGACCGTGTTCCGCTCGCCGAGGTCCGAGCCGCCGTGCTCGCCCTGCGCGCGAGCAAGGGCATGGTGCTCGATCCGAACGACCCGGATTCGGTGAGTTGCGGCTCGTTCTTCACCAACCCGATCGTCGGCGAGAACTTCGCCCGCGGACTGCCCGCCGCGGCGCCGCGCTGGCCGGTCGAGGCTCCGCCCGCCGACGTGGTGGTGCCGCTGGATGCCGCACCCGACGCTCCGGCGGCCGGTGGCGCGGCCCCACCACCCGAGTCGGAGGTGGACGCGGTGAAGCTGAGCGCGGCGTGGCTCATCGAGCGGGCCGGGATCGGGAAGGGGTTCGGGTTGCCGGGCTCTGCGGCATCCATCTCGTCGAAGCACACCCTCGCGATCATCAACCGCGGTGGCGCGACCGCCGAGGAGATCGCCCAGCTCGCGCGCTTCGTGCAGTCGCGGGTGCTCGCCGAGTTCGGCGTGCTGCTGCAGCCCGAGCCGAATCTCATCGGCATTCAACTTTGATCATTTAGTCTGGGTCGCATGGCGAGCGATACGACGAGGATGCTCGTGCTCGGCGCGACGCGGATCTTCGAGCCGGCGAACGGCTACCAGCTGCGCCGCGAGCTGCTCTCGTGGGAAGTGGATGCCTGGGCCAACGTGCAGCCCGGATCGATCTACTCGATGCTCACCACCCTCACCAAGCTCGGCCTCGTGGAACGCATCGACCTCGTCACCTCGCCGGGCGCCCGGCCGGTCGCCGTGTATCGCACCACCGACGCCGGACGCGCCGAGGTGCTCGCCCTCGTGCGCGCGGGCGTGACCGAGGTGCGCGCGATGGACTCGACCGAGTTCTACGCCGCGATGAGCCTCGTGTCCGCGTTCTTCGGTCGAGCGGATGTGGTCGCGATGCTCGAGACCCGGATCGAGAACCTGCGCGACACCCTCGTCGGCCTCGAGACGAAGATCGCGCACCTCCACGACAACGCGGGCACACCCCCGCACGTCGCGCGACTCATGCAGTATGCGGTGTCGGCGACCAGCGCGGATCTGGCCTGGGTGCAGTCGTTCGTCACCACCATCCGGGAGGGGGAGCTGTACTTCCTCGGTGACGCCGGACTCTACGACTTCGATCCGCCGTCGGATGACCCGGCCTGGCGGATGGTGGGCGAGCGCGAGGTGTACCTGCGGGCGCTCGAGCAGCTCGGGCGCTAGGGCCGGAGCCGCCGCATCCACTGCTCACTTGACATGCCGTGTTCAAACTTGAATAATCAAGTTTGAACAACGTCGACTGGAGACCAGATGATTCACGCTCGCGGGCTCGCCCGCACGTTCCACACCAAGCGCGGCCGGGAGAAGACCGACGTGATCGCCGTCGCCGGCGTCGACATCGACGTCGCCGAGGGCGAGATCGTCGGATTCCTCGGACCCAACGGCGCCGGCAAGACCACCACCCTGCGCATGCTCACCACCCTGCTCAAGCCCACCGCCGGCAGCGCGACGGTCGCGGGTTTCGACCTCGCCTCCGAGCCGGTCAAGGTGCGCAAGTCGATCGGCTACGTGTCGCAGAGTGGATCGACGTCGAGCCAGGCCATCGCCGGAAACGAGATCGTCGACCACGGCATGCTCTACGGCATCAGCCACGCGCAGGCCACGGCCCGCGGCAAGGAGCTCTTCGACCAACTCGACCTGGACGGCATGTGGGAGCGCCCGACCAAGACGCTCTCCGGCGGTCAGCGCCGCCGACTCGACATCGCGATGGGACTCGTCCATGATCCCAAGCTCGTCTTCCTCGACGAGCCGACGACGGGACTCGACCCGCAGGCTCGAGCGAACCTCTGGGAGCACATCTCCGACCTCCGCACCCAGCGCGGCGCGACCGTCTTCCTCACCACCCACTACCTCGACGAGGCCGACGCGCTGTGCGATCGCGTCCTGGTGATCGACCACGGCGTGATCGTGGCGAGCGACACGCCCGACGCGCTCAAGCGGCAGGTGTCGGGCGACCTGGTCTCGCTCACGGTGACGAGCGAGCAGGATGCCGCGCCCGCCGCATCCACCCTCGCCACCATCGCCGTGGGCGAGGTCTCCACCGAGGGCACGCTCGTGTCCGCCCGCGTTCGCGACGGCGGCTCCTCGATGCCGGATCTGCTCCGAGCGCTGGATGCCGCGGGCGCCTCTCTCGAGTCCATCGAAGTGCGCCGCCCGACCCTCGACGACGTCTTCCTCACCATGACCGGCCGCAGCCTGCGGGAATCGGAGTAGACCAAATGCCTTCTGGACAGAACTTCCTTCGCGAGACCTTCATCATCTTCCGCCGTCAGCTCATGCTCGCCCTGCGCGAGCCGGCCTGGATCGCCATCGGGCTGCTGCAGCCGGTGCTCTACCTCGTGCTGTTCGGGCCGTTGCTCGAGCCGCTCGCCGCGCAGCTCGGAACGACGAACGCGTACACGCTGTTCGTGCCAGGGCTGCTCGTGCAGCTCGCGGTGTTCGGCGCACTCTTCGTCGGGTTCGGCCTGATCGGCGAGATGCGCGACGGCGTGATCGAGGCCGAGCGCGTGACGCCCGCGTCGCGCACCGCCCTCCTCCTCGGCCGGGTGCTCAAGGACACGCTCACGGTGTTCGTGCAGGGCAGCATCCTGATCGGCCTCGGCTTCGTCTTCGGCCTGCGCGGCTCGCTCGGCGGCATGCTCCTCGGCTTCGCGATGGCGCTCGCGCTCACGGTGGCGATCGCCTCCGCGGGCTACGCCCTTGCCCTCACGGTCAAGACCGAGGACAGCCTCGCGGCGGTCGCGAACGGCGTCACGCTGCCGGTGCTGCTGCTCTCCGGCATCCTGCTGCCGATGACGATCGCGCCCCAGTGGCTGCAGACGCTTGTCGGACTTCGTGCCGATCAAGCACATCGTGCAAGGCATCCGCGACCTGTTCGTGGGCGACCTCTTCACCGCCGGCACGCTGTGGGCGGTGATCTGGACCGTGGTCCTGGTGGCGGCGGGAGTGTGGATCGGGACGCGGACGTTCCTGCGGCAGAACGCGTAAGGCAGCCTCCGCGCGCGCACCCGGCGCGCGCACAGGGAGAGTCGGTCACAGCAAGGACAGCCGCGCCCGCACGATGTCGACCAGTTCGGGACCGACGTCGTCGGCGGCGACCTCGAGCACGGTCCAGCGATCCGCTTCCAGGTGCGCTCGCCGGGATACGTCCTTGCGGTACTGGGCCTGATCGCGATGGTGGTCGCCCTGATACTCGAGGGCGAGGCGAGCGGTGGGGAACGCGACATCCACGCGGTATCGCTTGCCGTTGGATGCGGTGACCCAGTGATTCACGCGGAACCCACCGATGCCACCTTGGGTCAGGATCACGCGGACTCGAGATTCCTGTCGTGATTCCGCGCGGTCGCTCAACAGCGGGAGCGCCTCGCGAAGACGCTTGAGGTCGCGTCTGCCCGGGTACGTCGTCACCGCGTGTGCGAGCTCGGCAGAGGTCGTCAGCGGATCCCTGCGATGAACCAGGTAGTCGCCGACCGCCACGAGGTCAGGCACGGAGAGCACGCTGCCGAGCTCGCACCAGAGGCGCGCGGGGGTGCTGACCCGCACCCCGTGCAGGAATCGCACATCGCTCGGCTCGAACCTGAGTTGGTGGCCTCGGATGTGTTGACCGGTGGGCGCGCGACGGCCGTCCCGCACCGTGACATGCAGGGTCGGCGACTTCTCGAGCGCGAGTGGGATGGGCGCGCCGTGGAGGAGCGCCGCGGTCGGTCCGCTGAAGTGCGCGCCGGGGAGGCGGAGTTGGAGGGCCCGGCAGCGGGTCGCCAGCGTCAGGGGAATGGATGCGGGGACGCGGGTGCCCTTGAAGGGAGACGCCAGGTCGGCAGCGCGCAGTCTCGAGCGTGGGATGCCGGCCGCATTCGCCGTGCGCGTCGTGAAGGCTTGGCGGTCGAACGGGTTCGGGAGCGGTGCGGGCTGGTTCACCCCGGAACATTCGCACGAGAAGCGAACGACCGCCGGCGCCACCCACAGCTGCGACGGGGGAGCAGATTTCGCTGAGTTGCGAGTAACGGCGAGTAAACCAGCGCTCCAGGTCACCGTTACTCGCAACTCACCTGGTTGTGAGTGGGCTTCCGCTCCTGACTTGCGAGTAACGGCGAGTAGGTGGTCGCCATAACGCGCAACTCACAGTTCGGGCGTGGAGGAGTGGAGGGACGAAGTGCTCAGCACGCGCGCCCATTTCGAGCAGGAGCGTGCTTCGCACGCACGACCCTTGCAGGAGAAGCGCGCCCGCGCGGCCCCTACTTCCCGAACAACCCCTGCAACCGCGAGACACCCTCGGCGAGCGCCTCATCCCCGAGCGCGTACGACAGCCGCAGGTATCCCGACGGCCCGAACGCCTCGCCGGGCACGACCGCGACCTCGACCTGGTCGAGGATGAGGTCGGCGAGCTCGAGGGAGGTGGTCGGGGTGACTCCGCCCCATTCGCGGTTCAGCAGGCCGGTGACATCCGGGTAGGCGTAGAACGCGCCCTCCGGCGTAGGACAGACGACTCCCGGGATGGCGGAGAGTCCGGCGACGATCGCGTTCCGGCGTCGCTCGAAGGCCTGTCGCATACTCTCGACCTCGTCCTGCGGTCCGGTGAGCGCTGCGATCGCCGCGCGCTGCGAGATGTTCGACACGTTGCTCGAGAGGTGCGACTGCAGGTTGGCGGCGCCCTTGATCGCGTCGGCGGGGCCGACCATCCAGCCGAGGCGCCATCCGGTCATCGCGTAGCTCTTCGCGACGCCGTTGACCAGGATGACGCGGTCCGCCGGCATGTGCTCCGCGATGCTCTCCGCCCGAACGCCGTCGTACACGAGGTTCTGGTAGATCTCGTCGGAGATCACCCACAGCCCGTGCTCGGTGGCCCACGCCCCGATCGCCGCGACCTGCTCCGGCGTGTACACCGCGCCCGTCGGGTTCGACGGCGACACGAACAGCAGCACCTTCGTGCGCGGCGTGCGCGCGGCCTCGAGCTGCTCGACGGTCACCCGGTAGTCCTGGTCACTGCCCGCGAACACGTCGACCGGCACCCCGCCCGCGAGCTTGATGGCCTCGGGGTAGGTGGTCCAGTACGGCGTCGGAACGATGACCTCGTCGCCCGGGTCGAGCAGGGTCGCGAACGACTGGTACACGGCCTGCTTGCCGCCGTTCGTGACGATCACCTGGGATGCCGCGACCTCGAGCCCCGAGTCCCGCAGCGTCTTCGCGGCGATCGCCTCCCTGAGCTCGGGGAGTCCCGCAGCGGGCGTGTACTTGTAGTTCTTCGGGTCGAGCACGGCGGCGGACGCGGCCTCGACGATGTGCGTGGGCGTCGCGAAATCCGGCTCGCCCGCGGCGTAGCTGATCACCTTGCGGCCATCGGCTTGGAGGGCCTTGGCCTTCGCGTCCACCTTGAGGGTCGCGGACTCGGCGATGGCGCCGATTCTTTTTGAAATGCGAGGTCTGTCGGAGATGCGTGCGGTCACCTGCTCAATCCTAGAGCGGCGGCCCGTCGCATCCACGGTCCAATCGATGGGGCGTGGATGTCGCGCGCACGCAGCAACGCGGCCGGAGCGGGGTCCTCTGAACCCATTCGCTCCGGCCGCGTCCCTATGGGCTACCGGCTAAGTCCTTAGAGGGACTGGGGGTGGTTCCGCCGGTATCCCTCTCGCGCCAGATAGGCACCCGCTGCCAGGAGCGCGAGGATCACTGCGAGGAGGCTGGCCACGCCCGCACCCGTCATGGCGAGGCTGCCACTCGAGGACGGGGTGCCCGGCGTTCCAGGGTCACCGGTGCCGGGAGGGCACACCTGCCCGGTCGGGCAGTTCGGGTTGCAGTTGGTCGTGCAACCCGGGTCGATGACCCGCGACACGTTCGGTCCGACCGTGGCCGCGGCCACGTTCAGCACCGCGAGGCCGCCGGTGAGCACGCTCACCCGCACCGCGGTCTCGGTGAAGTACGAGCCGGGCTGGGTGATCGCGAGACCACTCGAACCGACCACGAACCGCTCCTGCACGTTCACGAGCACCGACAGGATGTCGTCGAGCGCGATCCCGAGTCCGTCCAGACCCAGCAGCTCGTCACCGAGCAGTCCGTCGACCGCGGGGTCGAGCAGGCCCAGGTTGAGCGCGGCCAGCAGGTCGGCGATCGCCCCGTCGTTGGTGTCGAACAGACCCTCGGCGAGGTTGATGCCGAGCGCGTTCACGATGTTGGCGATGTTCACCGTCACCGGGAGGTTCGCGACGATCAGGCTCGCGCTCGCCGTGCCGGGCTTGCCGGCCAGGATCTGCGCGAGGGTTCCCTCGATGTCGAGCGTGATTCCGGTGTGGAGCACGTCACCGATCGACTGCACGGTCTCGCACAGCTGCTCGGTCACCTGGCCGAGCACCGTGGTGACCACCGGAGCGGGAGTGCCACCGGTTCCACCACCGAACAGGCCGCCGATGATGCCGCCGACACCGCCGGTGCCGCCGGTGATGCCGCCGACGAGACCCTCGAGGCCGAGGCCCGGGAGCACGGTGCCGATCGGCAGGCCGTTGCTGACACCGTCGATCAGGCCGCCGACCTGGCCACTGAGCACCTGGTCGACGGTCGCGCCGATCGGTCCGACGACGTCCTTGAGGATCGTCTCGCACACGAGGTTGCTCACGAGCTGGTTCACCGGAACGTCGAGTCCGACGTGCACATCGAGGATGGCCTGGCGCAGGGTCTGGTCGACCTTGAGCAGGATGTCATCGATGAGGTCCTCGATCGTGCCCGTGATGCCCTGGAGCACCGGGACGAGCACGGCACTGGAGATGAGCTCCGTGTTCGGCGGGAGGTCGTTGAGGTCGCCGCCGAGCAGCGTCTCGAGGTCGATCTCGATCGCACCGGTCTGGAGGTTGAAGCTCACGGCGCCGTTCCCGTACACACCGGTCAGCAGCGGGGTGACCGCGGCCTGGAGATTCGTCTTGATCTCGACCGAGACATCCGCGTTCGCGCCGAGCGAGAGCAGCGGGTTGAGTGCCTGCACGAGCGCGGCGAGCTGGATGGCGATGCCGCCACCGTCGCCGGTGAGCGAGAGCAGGTCGTCATCCACGACACCGAGCGCTTCGAGCACCTTCTCGGTGAGCTTGGAGATGGCCGGGCTCTTGAGGCTCAGCGTCGCACCCGCGAGGGTGTAGTCGCCCGACGCCGTGTCGAGGTTGCCGACCGCCTGGGCTGCAACGGCCTCGAGCGAGAGCTTGAGGTCGGTCAGCAGGCCGAGGTAGTTCTCGCCGAGCAGGCTGTTCAGGTCGAGGTCGAGGTCGCCGGCAGCGCCGCTGCCGACCGAGCCGACGCCGATCGCGCCGTCATCACCGATCGCGCCGGATGCGGCGAGGGACTTGCCGTCCTTGTCCGCCTCGGCGTACTGGTTGACGGCGCCGGCATCGAGGAAGCTGCCCAGGTCGAGCTGCACGCCGCCCGGGACATCCACGTCGATCGAGTCGAGCGCGGTCGCGTGCAGCGGATCCTTCGAGGTCTGCTTGTCCTGCGTGCCGTCGTTGTACGCCTCTGCGCCTTCGAGGGCGACCACGTTCGCGAGGTCTCCGCCGAGCAGCGAGCCCGAGAGGAACTGGGCCTGCGCGTACGAGGTGGGCACGACCGCGGCCGTGGCGGCCGTCGGAACCAGGAGGCTGAGTCCTGCGCCGAGCGCGATCGCGCTGACCACCGTGCCGGTGCGTGTGAGATGGGTTCGTGCAGAGGTCCCGAGTGGGGCTCCAGTGCGCGGGATGTGTGTGAACACGACTGGTACCTTCCTGATCCGTTGGAGGACGAGGAAGCTGTTGATCGTCTGTGATCGCTCAACTCGGGATATTGAGGCTCACGATGCTGCCTGATCTTCAGCTTCGTAACGCCCAATGAGTTTGGGTGGAGCTATGGAGTTGTGTGTTGCTCCGGCTTGGTAAGAACCGGTCCTGCGTGAGCGGTTGGTAAGTACCTCTCATAGGAAGAGACGGAGACCCCCGCCCGCTATGACGCGATATCCCGAACTTCTTTGTGCGATCCGCTGGATTCCGCTCCCCTGCTTGGAGCGGGACTGTGCTGATTCCCCCTCGTCCCCGCCGAGCGGGTACACTCGAGGAGGTAGTTGAAATCTGCCAAGCTTTTGCGCGCCCTCCAGCGGGGCTACGTGGATTTCGGCCCACCAAAGGGCGGTGGCTCAATTGGTAGAGCAGCGGTCTCCAAAACCGCAGGTTGCAGGTTCAAGTCCTGTCCGCCCTGCTGTTGTCAAAACAACGCAGTCACATCACGCGATGAGCAATCAGAACAAGCAGTCAGAAGGTATGCAGTGGCCAAGAACGTGATCGACGAACCGAGCGAGGATGTCGTCGCCAACGCGAAGAAGGACCGTGCGCAGCGGCGCGGCCCGTTCGCCCGCATCGCCCTGTTCATCCGACAGGTGTTCGCCGAGCTGCGCAAGGTGGTCACGCCGACCCGTCGCGAGCTGTTCAGCTACACCGCGGTCGTGCTCGTGTTCGTCGTCATCATGATGGCGCTGGTGTCGGGCCTCGACTACGGCTTCGGCTGGCTCGTGAACCTCGTGTTCGGTGACCCGAACCTGGTATCCGGCTAAGACCCGCTCCACCACCACGAACTTCGGCGGCGCGGCCGCCAACCCCCAACGGACGTCCATATAAAGGAATGTGATCCAGTGTCTGAGAACCACCGCGACGATTTTGAGCTCGCGACCGCCGCCGAGCAGTCCTCCGAGGAGGATGAGGCGCAGGAGGGCAACTCCCTCGCCGCCGCCGAGGCGTCGGAGGAGTCCGCGGAGCACCAGGCCATCCACGTCATCGCCGATGACGAGGAGGAGGGCGACCTCGCCGGACTGCTCGAGGCCCTGGATGCCGCGATGGACCCCGAGGCCGACGCGATCGTCGACGACGCCCTCGACATCGACTCCGCGGATGAGGCGGATGCCTCGGTCGCCGCGACCGACGACGAAGCCGACCTCGAGGCCGAGGAGGAGGCCAAGGAGATCCCAGAGGTCACGCCCTACGACGGCCCGGACCTCGGCGACGACGACGACAACGTCACGGTCTCGCTCGACGACGTCGAGACGCTCGCCGAGGACCTCGCCGAGGGCGACGACGCTGAGTCCGACGACGATGCCCCAGAGGTCGACCCGTACGACGAGTTCAAGACCGAGCTGCGCGCGAAGCCGGGCAAGTGGTACGTCATCCACTCCTACGCCGGCTTCGAGAAGCGCGTGAAGCAGAACATCGAGTCGCGCAAGATCTCCATGCAGATGGAGGACTTCGTGTACCAGGTCGAGGTCCCGATGGAGGACGTCGTCGAGATCAAGAACGGCCAGCGCAAGCTCGTCAACCGCGTGCGCATCCCGGGCTACGTGCTCGTGCGCATGGACCTCAACGAGGACAGCTGGTCGGTCGTGCGCCACACTCCCGGCGTGACCGGCTTCGTGGGCAACTCGCACAACCCGCGCCCGCTGCGCTTCGACGAGGCGTTCAACATGCTGAAGTCCCTCGTGCAGGTCGTCGAGGCGCCGGTCGCCAAGGGTTCGACCGCGAAGGGCAAGTCCGCGACGCGCGTGCTGCCCGCCGAGATCGACTTCGAGGTCGGCGAGACCATCACGATCAAGGAGGGCTCGTTCGCCGGGCTCCCCGGTTCGATCAGCGAGATCAAGGCGGAGAGCGGCAAGCTCATCGTGCTGGTCAGCCTGTTCGAGCGCGAGACTCCGGTCGAGCTCTGCGTTCGACCAGGTGACGAAGCTCTGAGCCTCTGAGCCCGCCGCCGCTTCTGCGGCGGGCGTCGTCCGTCGCTCGACACGACGCGGTCGCGCCGAGCGCCGGGATCACGTACCATAGACCGGCCCACTTCGGGCCAACACCACTACCAAGATTCGCTTGGCGCGTGGGAGCGCGTTCAATTGAACGCACGAAATGAAGGAGAGTGCCACATGGCACCCAAGAAGAAGGTGACGGGGCTGATCAAGCTCCAGATCCAGGCCGGTGCGGCCAACCCCGCTCCGCCGATCGGACCGGCTCTCGGTCAGCACGGCGTGAACATCATGGAGTTCTGCAAGGCGTACAACGCCGCGACCGAGTCGCAGCGCGGCAACGTCATCCCGGTGGAGATCACCGTCTACGAGGACCGTTCGTTCACGTTCATCCTCAAGACCCCGCCGGCTGCAGAGCTCATCAAGAAGGCCGCCGGCGTCGCCAAGGGCTCCGGAACCCCGCACACCGTCAAGGTCGCGAAGCTCACCAAGGAGCAGGTGCGCTCGATCGCCGAGACGAAGATGGTCGACCTCAACGCGAACGACATCGACGCGGCATCCAAGATCATCGCCGGAACCGCGCGTTCCATGGGCATCACGGTGGAGGGCTGACGCATGGCACAGAAGTCGAAGGCGTACCGCGCCGCCGCGGAGAAGATCGAAGAGGGCAAGTTCTACACGCCCGCTGAGGCAGTTGCCGTCGCCAGGGAGACCGGGTCGAAGAAGTTCGACTCGACCGTCGAGGTCGCGCTCAAGCTCGGGGTCGACCCGCGCAAGGCCGACCAGATGGTCCGTGGCACCGTCATCCTGCCGCACGGCACGGGCAAGACCGCCCGCGTCATCGTGTTCGCGACGGGTCCGGCCGCTGAGGCCGCGATCGCCGCGGGCGCCGACGAGGTCGGTGGCGTCGAGCTGATCGACAAGGTCGCCGGTGGCTACACCGCGTTCGACTCCGCGGTCTCGACCCCGGAGCTCATGGGCCAGGTCGGTCGTCTCGGCAAGGTGCTCGGCCCGCGTGGCCTCATGCCCAACCCGAAGACCGGCACCGTGACCCAGGACACCGCCAAGGCCGTGTCCGACATCAAGGGCGGCAAGATCGAGTTCCGCGTCGACAAGCACTCCAACGTGCACTTCGTCGTGGGCAAGGCCGCCTTCACCGAGGAGCAGCTCAGCGAGAACATCAAGGCCGCGATCGACGAGGTCGTGCGTTCCAAGCCGAGCAGCTCGAAGGGCCGCTACATCACCAAGGGCACCGTCTCCACGACGTTCGGCCCCGGCATTCCGATCGACGTCAACGTTCTGTAGTCGTCGGCAGCTGCCACAGCATGCACCAACTCGAAGGGCCCGCGTTCGCGCGGGCCCTTCCTGCATCCCGGCTCTGCACATCCCGCGCGTCGAACGGCGTCGGTACCGAATGACGGAGATCTTGATTGGATGAGGCAGTGAGCGCAACAGATTCGTCCGAACTGCCGGAATCTCCGTCATTCGGTACCGCGGCGCGTTCGCACGTGATCAGGAGAGCGACGCCGCAGGATGCCGCGGCCCTCGCCCGCGTCGCCGCGATCACCTTCCCGCTCGCGTGCCCGCCCCACGTCAACGCCGAGGCGATCGCGGAGTTCATCGCGTCCAACCTTTCCGAAGCGAAGTTCGAGGCGTACCTCGCCGACCCGGCGCGCGAACTCCTGCTGCTCGAGGTGACTGGAGGGTGCCGCGGCCGCCGGCTACGCGATGCTCGTGCACGCCACGCCATCCGACGCCGACGTCATCGCCGCGATCGGCGACGGGCCGACCACCGAGCTCAGCAAGATCTACCTGCTGCCTGGCCAGCACGGCAGCGGTCTCGCCAGCGAGCTGATGGATGCCGCGGTGGCCCGCGCCATCGCGCACGGCTCACCCACGATCTGGCTCGGCGTGAACCAGCAGAACGAGCGCGCCAACCGGTTCTACGGCAAGCACGGCTTCGAGATCGCGGGACCGAAGCGCTTCCTGGTCGGGGACCGGTACGAGGAGGACTACGTGCGGGTGCGGTCGCTCGTGCAGGAGTCCGGCTAACCGTCTGACACGCTCAGCACGATCTTCCCGCGGGTGTGCCCGGACTCGAGCGCGCGATGCGCCTCCGCGGCATCCGCGAGGTCGAAGACCCGGTCGACGAAGACGCGCACGTCGCCGTACTCCAGCAGGCGGGAGATGACGGCGAGGTTCTGGCCGTCGGCGGCGACCTTGTAGGTAGTACCGCGCAGGCCTGCCGCCGCGACATCCTCGATGAAGGTCGGCCAGCTGCCGCTCGGCACGTTGACGATCGTGCCGCCGGGCTTGAGCACGGAGAGCGAGCGGGTTCCGGTGTCGTCGTGCAGCGTTGCCGATGAGGTCGATGACGACATCCACCGGGTCGATCGCATCCTCGAACCGGGTCGTCGTGTAGTCGATGACCTCGCGGGCGCCCATCTCGCGCAGCCAGCTGACGTTGCGAGTCGAGCCGGTCGCGATCACGTGGGCGCCGAAGAAGCTCGCGAACTGCACCGCGAAGTGCCCGACGCCGCCGGCGCCGGCGTGGATGAGCATCCGCTGGCCCTCGTGCGCCTTCGCCGATCTCGACCACGGCACCCCACGCGGTGAGGGCAGCGCACGGAACGCCCGCGGCCTCGACGTGGCTGAGCGCCCGCGGCTTCTTCGCGAGGCTCAGCGCCGACACGGTCGCGTACTCCGCGTAGGCGCCGTCGTAGCGCGGCACCCCGAGCATGCCGTAGACCTCGTCGCCGACCTTGATCGGGTGGCCCTCGTACGGCGACTCGACCACGACGCCGCTGAAGTCGTTGCCGAGGATGACCGGGTGGTGGTTCACCGCCGCCCACGCGCCCTTGCCGGCGCGGGTCTTCGCGTCGATCGGGTTGACGCCGGCCGCGACGACCTTGACCAGGAACTCCGCCGAGACCTTCGTCGGCATCGGGACATCGGCGAGCGTCAGCACCTCCGGGCCACCGGCCGCATCGACGACGACCGCTCGCATCGTGCTCATTCCATGGCCTCCCCGCCGTGCATGACTTCCAGTGAAGCCCCCCAATGATTCGTCGGTGTTACGGCGGTGTCACTGCGCGGAAAATCCTCGACGGTCGCCGCGGGCAATATCCTGTGGGTCATGCCGACTCGCTCCGCCGCCCCGAGTCCCACCATGGCGAAGGTGGAGCTCACCGCCGCGATCGCCGGCTGCGTCGCCGTCACGGTGGCGCTCGTGATCATCTGGATGGCACGGCTCTCCGTCCCCCGTGAGCTCTACGTCAGCGAACTCGGCGCCCAGGGCGAACCCACCGCCCGCGCCTTCATGGTCGCGCTGCTCCTGATCGTCGTCGGCGGGAGCGCCATCGCGTTCGCCGGTCGGCGTGTGCACAGTCGCGTCCGCTGGCTCGCGGTCTGGACCCCGGCCATCTCGCTGTGGATCGCGTGCGGCTTCTTCCTGTTCGCCTCGCAGGTGACCTGCACGGCGGGATGCCCGCTGCCGTACGGCCCGACGTTCAACCTGCAGGACTTCCTGCACACCCTCGCCGCGGTGCTCGCCTTCGCGCTCGCGTGCTTCGCGATGCTGCAGACCTCGTTCGCCGAGGGGCACAAGGTGCTCGCACGGCTCTCGCTCGCATCCGCGATCCTCGTCGCGGTGATCGCCGGCACCGGCGGACTGCTCTCGCTGTTCCGCTTCCAGCAGGGATTCGGCAGCCGGCTCGAGTTCGTCGCGACGACGATCGCGATCGCGTGGGTCGTGATCTTCGGCGGGGTGCTGATCGCGCGGCTCGTCCGCGCACGTGCCACCGGCGAGCCGGTCGAGCCGGATCCCGGCGAGAGGCGAGGCCGAGCTCGAGGAGCCGGAGGTCGTGCGATGACGGCGTCCGCGCGCACGCCGCAGCCTCGATCGTCGTCGCGCTCATCCTCGCCGCGGTCGCCGCCGTGCCGACGGCGCCGGCCGCGCTGTACGGCACGTACGAGCATGTCGACGGATTCCCGACCGCGATGGTGACGGTCGTGTTCTCGACCGGCATCGTCGGCGTGCTGCTCGGCATGTTCGTGCTCGGGCACCTGAGCGACTCGGTCGGACGCAAGCGGATGCTGCTCATCGCCGTGCTCGTGCAGCTGCTCGCCCTCGTCGTCTACGCGATCTCGCCGGGGCTCGAGGTGCTCTTCGTGGCGCGCGTGCTCTCGGGGCTCGGCGCCGGCATCGCGGTGCCGACCGCGACCGCGTACATCGTGGACCTGCTGGATGACCCGGGCAACCCGAACGGCGCGCGCCGCCCGGCCATCCTCGCCACCGCGGCAACCTCGGCGGATTCGCGCTCGGTCCGGTGATCTGCGGGCTGCTCGCCGAGTTCGCGCCGCGACCGCTCTCGACCACCTACATCGTGCTGTTCGTCGTGCTCGCGCTCTCGATCATCCCGCTGCTGCGCCTGCCGGAGACGCGCGAGCGCACGCCGCTCACGCGCGCGCTGTTCGTGCCGCGGTTCCGCATCGCGCCCGAGCACCGGGTCGCCGTGCTCGCCGCCGGGTTCGCGGCGTTCGCGGGGTACGCGGTGATCGGGCTGTTCGGGGCGCTCGCCCCGGTCATCCTGCGCGAGGTGTTCGACCAGACCGACAAGCTCGAGGGTGCGCGCGCTGGTCGGCGGCGTGTTCGGCGCGGCGGCGCTCACGCAGGTGCTGCTGTTCGCGGCGTCCCGGCGGCTGCAGCCCGTGCTCGGCCTCGGCGGGCGTGCTCGTCGGCCTCGTGCTCACGACGATCGGCGTGCTCGGCGCGGTCGAGGTGTGCTTCATCCTCGGCGGCGTGATCGCGGGTGGCGGCGCCGGACTGCTCGCGCAGCGCCGGGGTCGCGACGGTGGCGCGCGTCGATCCGGAGGCGGTGTCGACGTTCTTCATGATCGCGTTCCTCGGGTTCGCGGTGCCGGTCGTGCTCGTCGGACTCGCGACGCTCGCCTTCCCGATCCAGCTCGTGGTGCCGATCTTCGCCGCGATCGTCGCGGCGCTCGCGGTCGTCACGTCGCTGCGGCTGCTGCGCGAGGCGTGAGCGGCGAGCCGCTACCTGTCGCTCGCGTTCCGGCCGATCGCGCGACCGCGCTCGTGCGATCTTCCGGACGACGCGCGCCGCTGAGCGGCGCGCTAACCACACTACGACGCAGAATCGGTTGCCGTCCGGGTCCTGCATGATCACGTAGTCGGAGTCCGCGGGCTGCTTGTCCCAGTGCACGCGCGGTCGCGCCGAGCCCCTTGAGCCGCTCGACCTCGGCCGCCTGGTCGTCGGCGAAGAGGTCGAGGTGCCAGCGCGGCGGCACCGTCGCGCGGCGCGCGGCCGGCGGAGTCGAGCGCGAGCCCGATCGACTGGCCGGCGTGGTCGAGGATCACCCAGTCCTCGCCCGGCTCGCGCCGCGGCGTGGCGTCGAGCGCGGCGGTCCAGAACGCGAGTGCGCGCTCGAAGTCATCCACCACCATGACGATCGACCCGATGCGCAGACCCATGCATCCACGGTACGACCGCGCTCGCGGTGCCGACCCGTGCACGCCCTCTGCACGTCCCTAGCTGTACATCTTGTCGACGACCGAGCGGCCGCCGGTCCAGCCGCGGCGCTCGTAGCCGGGCTGCGCGAGGATGCCCGGCGTGATGAGCGCCTCGAGCATCCGGTTCGCGAGGCCGACGAGCATGTGGATCTCGTTCTCGTCGCGCTCGACCCACTGGCACTTCGGCTCGGTGCCGAGCGGCACGAAGTCGCGGTGCTGCTCCCACACGACGAGCGTGCGGTCGGCGCCGAGCACGTACTGCTGCCACCACACCTGCCGCAGGTACGCGCGCGGGATGCTGCGCCACGCCTTGGCCGGTCGTCTTGATCTCGGCGAGCAGCAGCTCTCCGCCGCGCTCCACCACGCCGTCGGGGGTGGCGAGGTGCAGCTTCTCGCCGGCCGCGTGGAAGAGGGCGGTGGATGACGGGATGCCGTGCTCCCGCGCCATCCACCGCGCGATCTCCGGGCTCGCGCACCTTGCCGTGCTCGGTGAACGCATTGCCGTGGAACCCGCTGCCGAGCAGCTTGTCGTAGACGACCGCCTTCACCGCGCGCTCGCTCGACGAGCCGAGCGGCGTCGGTCGCCGTCACCCCGCGGCTGCGGGCGCGCACCCAGGCCACGCGATCGCCCGACTGCGCGACGATGCGCGAGCGGTGATCGGAGCGGGTGACGGGCGCATCCCACAGCGAGAGCATCGGCTGCTCGGCGCTGACGCGGCGTGGGAGGGGTCACCTCACCATTCTCTCGCGGCCACCGTCATCCCGGTGAGGCGGGCGGTTCGCGAGCCGAACCGCCCTCGTCCTGTGGCGCCCTCATGCGCTAATTTCATCACATGCGAAGGCGTCTCGGTGCGGTGCTCATGGTCCTCGGACTCGGCTGCGGTGGCCGGCCCGGCAGCGGCGGCGAGCGCGGCGCCGCCGTGCCGACGGCCTCGAGTACGTCGCGCTCGGCGACTCCTACTCCGCGGGCTTCGGGCTGTTCAGCCGGTCGTCGACCGGCTCGCCCGACGGGTGCTACCGCGCCGAGGACAACTACCCGCACCACGTCGCCGCGCACTTCGGCTGCGACCTCACCGACATGACCTGCAGCGGCGCCGTCACCGCGAACATCGACCGTCACCGGCGCAGGTCACGATGACCGACGTCGGGCCGCCGCCGCTGCAGGGCGTCGGCGCTCAGCGCGACGACCGACATCGTCACGGTCACGATCGGCGGCAACGACCTCGGTTTCGCCGACGTCGCGGAGCAGCTGCATCAAGCTCACAATGCGACCGACTCGCCGATCGTGCTACCCGGCGCCGACAACTGCAAGGACACTACTCGACCCGATCCCGACGGCCCGAGTCGACCAGCTCGTCGTACAAGCTCGACGACACCGTCGACCCCGCGCTCGATCGAGGTCTTCGCGCTACATCAAGGCGCAGGCGCCGAACGCGAAGGTGTTCGTGCTCGGCTACCCGCAGATCGCGCCGATCTTCGCGGCCGCATCCCGACCGGCTGCTACACGCTCGCCGCTCGGCCCCACCGCTTCCGAACCCGCCGTACCCGCAGAACACCGTGCCGTACAGCCACGGTCGACACCCACTACCTGCACGACATCGAGGACAAGCTGGATGACGCGATCCAGGCCGCCGCGACCGGCGCACGGCTTCACGTTCGTTCCGACCTGGCTGCACCAGCGCGGACCACACCCGTGTGCGGCGCCGACTCCTACATCTTCGGCATCTGTTCACGAACAGCCCGGCCGACGGCACGCCGACGCCGCTGCCCGGCATCGTCGTCACGCTCGGGGCGCTGCACCCCAACGCGCGGGCGTCGACTTCATGGCCGCGCTCGGCCATCGCGGCGATCCGGGCCACCCGGCGTTCGGTGCGGCGGCCGCGCCGAAGCCACGCTCGCCGCGACCGGACCGCAGCGCGCGATCGGCTCGCCGGGCTCGGGATCGCGCTCGTCGGGCTGGTGCTGCTGTCGATACGACGCCGGGCGACCTCGAACTCGTAGGCCGCAGGTACGTCCGACGGCCGGGACGGCCGTCGGCGCTGGCGTCGCGGCAAAGGCCAGAGATGGCCTTTGCTCCTAGCTTCAGCGCGCGTTCGTCACGTCCGGCGGCTCCGCGATCTCGCGGGTCGGCGTCGCCCACTCGATCGCGTTCGCGAGCACGCGGCGCACCTGCGGGTGGAAGTACACCGGGTACTCCTGGTCGCCGGGGGAGAAGTAGAACACCCGGCCGTAGCCGCGCGTGTAGCAGAGCCCCGAGCGGAACACCTCGCCGCCCGCGAAGTTGCTGACGAACACGAGCTCGTCCGGGTCGGGCACGTCGAAGTGCTCGCCGTACATCTCCTGCGCGTCGATCGTGAAGCCCTGCTCGACGCCGCGCGCGATCGGGTGGCCCGGGCTTCACCGTCCAGACCCGCTCGACCTCGCCGGCGTTGCGCCAGGCGAGCGAGCACGTCGTGCCCATGAGCTTGATGAAGATCTTCGAGAAGTGCCCGGAGTGCAGCACGAGGATGCCCATGCCCGCGAGCACGCGCTGGTGCACGCGCTCGACGAACGCATCCGGCACCTCGTCGTGCGCGATGTGGCCCCACCAGAGCAGCACGTCGGTCGAGTCCAGCATCTCGTCCGCGGCGCCGGGTCGTCGAGCGTCTCGGCGAGGGTGAGCGTGCGCACCTCGATCGCGTCGCCGAGCTATCCGCTGACTCCCTCGGCGATCGCGCCGTGCATCCCGGTCGGGTAGTACGCTGCGATCTCGGGCTGGGTGGACTCGTGGCGCCTTCGTTCCAGATGGTCACTCGCGTGGTCATGGGGAAAGTCAATCATGACGCCGGGTCGCGGTTCGCCACCGTGCGCGGCCGGGCCTAGGCTTGTCGAGGCCCATTCTTCTGATCAGTCCTGGAGTCCACGTGTCGAACCATCCACTGTCCGTCCAGCTCTACACGGTGCGCGATGCGATCGCCGCTGACCTCGACGGCACGCTCGCGCGCATCGCCGCGATCGGCTTCCGCACGGTCGAGCTCTACGGGTTCGTCGAGCGCGCCGCCGAGTACCGCGACCTCCTGGCCAAGCACGGCCTGAGCGCGTCGAGCGCGCATGCGCCGTTCCTGCGTGAGGACGCCGCGCCGATCTTCGCCGCGGCACTCGAGGTCGGCGTCACCTCGCTCATCGACCCGTCGAGCGACCCCGCGCTCTGGACGACGCGCGACGGCATCGCCGCCCTCGCCGCGACCCTCAACGAGCGCGCGAAGCAGGCCGCCGACCACGGCATCCGAGTCGGCTACCACAACCACTGGTGGGAGCCCGCGCCCGTCGATGGCACCCCCGCGCTCGAGATCTTCGCCGACCTGCTCGACCCCGCCGTCGTCCTCGAGGTCGACACCTACTGGGTCGAGGTCGGCGGCGGCAGCGCGGTCGAGACCCTCGGGCGCCTCGGCGACCGGGTGCAGTTCATCCACGTCAAGGACGGCGACGGCTCGCGCGACAACAAGGCGCAGGTGGCGGTCGGCGACGGCAGGATGCCGGTGCTCGACATCCTCGCCGCCGCGCCGCAGGCCGTGCCGGTCGTCGAATTCGACGACTACGCCGGCGACGTGTTCGACGGCATCGCCGCCAGCTTCGCCTTCCTGACCGCGAACGGACGCACGCATGACCGAGCGGACCGGATCGGCGTCGGCCTCATCGGCGCGGGCGTCATCAGCACGCAGTACCTCGAGAACCTGACGACGTTCCCCGATCTCGACGTGCGCTTCGTCGCGGACATCGATCTCGAGCGCGCGAAGGCCGCAGGCGCGACCAGTACGGCGTGCCGCGCAGTCGGCACGGTCGAGCAGCTGCTCGCCGACGACGACATCGAGATCGTCGTGAACCTCACGATCCCGGCCGTGCACGCCGAGGTCGCGACCGCAGGTGCTCGCGGCCGGCAAGCACGTCTGGAGCGAGAAGCCGTTCTCGCTCGACCGCGAGAGCGGCCTCGCGCCTGCTCGCGCGAGCCGAGGCGCTCGGCCTGCGCGTCGCGACGGCGCCCGACACGTTGCTCGGCGCCGGGCTCCAGACCGGCAAGCGCCTGATCGCAGAGGGTCGCATCGGCGAGCCGCTGACGGCCGCTGACGATGTTCCAGGGCCCGGGTCCCGAGGGCTGGCACCCCAACCCCGACTTCTACTACGTGCCCGGCGGCGGGCCGCTCTTCGACATGGGTCCGTACTACGTCACGACCCTCGTGCAGAACCTCGGCCCGGTGAAGCGCGTCGCGGCGCACGCCTCGACCGCGCGCGCGGAGCGCTCGATCGGCTCTGGGCCGCGCGCCGGGCAGACGTTCCCGGTGACCACGCCGACGCACTTCAGCGCGTTGCTCGAGTTCGAGTCGGGTGCGACGGCGCAGTCGGTGTACAGCTTCCAGTCGTCCATCCGCCGCGCCGGTCTCGTCGAGTTCACCGGCACCGAGGGCGCGATCGTGTTCCCCGACCCGAACAACTTCGAGGGCGACGTCGCGATCTGGACCGACGCCTCCGACCAGCCGGAGCTCGTGAAGTCGACCGGGGTCACCACCACGCGCGGCACGGGTGTGCTTGAGCTCGCCCGGGCCATCCGCGCCGGGGTGCCGGAGCGGGCCAACGGCGCGCAGGCGTACCACGTGGTCGACGTCATGGTGTCGATCCTCGAAGCCGCCGCCACCGGCGAGTGGGTCGACGTCGTGAGCACGATGCCCGCGGCCGAGCCGCTGCCGGAGGACTGGGACCCCACGGCATCCACGCTGTAGGGCTCCGAAGTGCCAGACTGGTGGCGTGTCCGACGACCCGAAGTCGACCGTCACACGGACTTGAGCGCCGTCGTGCTGGCGGTGTGCATCGCGCTCGGCGTCGGGGCGCCGGCCGCGGCATCCACGCCCCCATCGCCCATGCCCGCGTCGCTGGGTTCGGTGCCGTCGGAGGTCTCGCGCTATGCCGCTGACCCCGACGGACTGCTTGCCCGGCTCGATGACCTGTTCGGGGTCACCGACGAGCGGACAGGGCATCGAGTTCGACGACACCACGACGGTGGGGCCCCTGAACCGCGCGTGGGTGTTCACCGAAGCCTGGCTCGGTGGCGGCGCGGCGCGACGACCCGGTTGAGCTCGCCAACCTGTGGACCGCGCCGATCCTGATCGCCGAGAAGCCCGTCGGCCTTGCCACGATCTGGATCAACCCCGCCACCGACGCGCCGGACCTCGCCGACTTCGACCGTTCGGCGAGTTCGGCAGCAGCCCTCGTGGATGTGCCTGCCGAAGCCGCAACTCGTGCGCGACGAGCCCCGCGCCGCCTGGTTCACCCTCGTCGAGGGACAGCTCACGCCGCTCGTCGCCGGCGACTCCGGCGTGGATGCCGCCACCGCGCTCGCCGCGTACCAGCGGTCGTCACGGGCGACGAGCCCGCCCGCCGCACGCGCCCGAATCTCGACGGACTGCTCGCGGCCGGCCTCGTCGCGGGCGCCGCCGTGCTCGCGGTGCTCGTCGTGCTGCTGCTGCCGATGCTGCGCCGCCGGGCCGGCGACGCCGATCCCGACGACGGCTCGGCACGCCGACCGCGGCGATCACGCTCCCGACGTAACCGAGTCGCCAGCGATCGCGCCCGTCGCAGCGCCCGAGCCGCAGATCGACCAAGTCCCGCGGCCACCAAGACGGCGGTCACCAAGACAGTCACCGAGACGGCGGCCAAGCCCCGACCGCGAAGGCCACATCGGGCAGGGCCAAGCCCACGGCGTCGAAGGCCAATGCAGCCACTGAAACCGCCGAAGCCGGCCACAGCGCGGAAGCCTCCGGCTACAGTGAAATCGACGGCAACCGCCAAGACCCGGCGGCCAGGTCCGCCACCCCTCGAAGCCGGCCACGCCAAGCCCCGCACCACCACGCCGAAGAAGCCCCCCACCCCACCGGAGTAGGCACCCCCATGAAGATCGCGATCACCGGCGCGAGCGGCAAGCTCGGCTCCGCGACGGTCACCGCCCTGCAGGACGCCGGCCACGACGTGCTGTCGATCGACCGCACCGGCGGGCGCGGCACGGGGGTCGTCGTCACCGAGCTCTCCGACTACGGCCAGGTCATCGACCTGCTGCTCGGCGGAGCGCGCGGCGGCGACCCGTTCGACGCGGTCGTGCACCTCGGCGCGATCCCGGCCCCGGGCATGGTGCCCGATGCCGAGACCTTCCGCAACAACATCACCTCGACGTTCAACGTGCTGCACGCGGCGCGCCAGGCGGGCATCCGCCGCATCGTCACCGCGTCGAGCGAGACCGTGCTCGGGCCTGCCGTTCGACGAGCCGCCGACCTACCTGCCCGATCGACGAGGAGATCGCCGCTGCGGCCCGAGAGCGTGTACTCGCTCGTCAAGCGCCTCGAGGAGGAGCTCGCGAAGGAGCTCGTGCGCTGGGATCCGACGCTCAGCATCTCGGCGCTGCGATTCTCCAACGTGATCTCGCCGGAGCAGTACGTGGAGCTTCCCCGCGTTCGACGCCGACCCCGCGCTGCGCAAGTGGAACCTGTGGACCTACATCGACGTGCGCGACGGCGCCCGCGCGGTGCTGCGCGCGGTCGAGAACGGCGTGCCGGGGTTCGAGGCCTACGTCATCGCGAACCCGGACTCGGTCATGTCGCGCAGCACGGCATCCCTCGCTGCCGAGGTGTTCCCCGGCGTGCCGTTCAAGACCGCAGGTGGATGGCACGGGCTCGCTGTACTCGATCGAGAAGGCCACGCGCATGCTCGGCTTCGACCCGCAGCACACCTGGCGCAGCTGAGCCGGCCGGCCGCCTGTCGGTCGGACTTGGGTTTGCGGCATCCATCACGTATGCTTCTGGAGGCCAAAGACCGCCGGTGCTTCCTTCGGGAAGCGTAAATCCAGCGCAGGTGTGTGAAGTTCTTCCCTTGATGGGTCCGAGCTCCGTGCGTCTGCGCCGGAGCTTTTTCGTTCGTGTCACCGATCGGTCCACGGCCACCCATCAACCGAGGGATATCAACTATGGCCAACAAGGAAGCATCGGTCGCCGAGCTGCAGGAGAAGTTCTCCAGCTCGAACGCCGTCTTGCTCACCGAGTACCGCGGTCTCACCGTTGCGCAGCTCAAGACGCTGCGTCAGTCGATCAGTGAGCACGCGACCTACGCCGTGGTGAAGAACACGCTGACCAAGATCGCGGCCAACAACGCGGGCATCTCGTCATTCGACGCAGAGCTCGTCGGACCGTCCGCGATCGCGTTCGTGCACGGCGACACCGTCGCCGTCGCGAAGGCGCTGCGTGACTTCTCCAAGGCGAACCCCCTCCTCGTGGTGAAGGGCGGCTACTTCGATGGCAACCCGCTCACCGCCGCGGAGGTCACCAAGCTCGCCGATCTCGAGAGCCGGGAGGTGCTGCTCGCCAAGTTCGCGGGTGCCGCCAAGGCCTCGCTGTTCGGTGCTGCGTACCTGTTCAACGCTCCGCTCGCACAGGCCGCTCGCGCGGTCGACGCGCTGCGCCAGAAGCAGGAGTCGGGCTCCTAAGCCCGCCTCCGAAGATCCAACAGAAACCAAGGAGAAACACAATGGCAAAGCTCACTGCTGACCAGCTCATCGACGCGTTCAAGGAGCTGACGCTCATCGAGCTCAGCGACTTCGTCAAGAAGTTCGAGGAGACCTTCGAGGTCACCGCTGCTGCCCCCGTCGCCGTGGCCGGTCCGGCCGCTGCCGGTGGTGGCGCCGCCGCCGAAGAGGTCGAGGAGAAGGACTCGTTCGACGTCGTTCTCGAGGCCGCTGGCGACAAGAAGATCCAGGTCATCAAGGAGGTGCGCACCCTCACGAGCCTCGGTCTCGGCGAGGCGAAGGCACTCGTTGACGGCGCTCCCGGTGTCGTGCTCGAGGGCGCGAACAAGGAAGCCGCCGAGAAGGCCAAGGCTGTCCTCGAAGAGGCCGGCGCGACGGTGACCCTCAAGTAATTCGTCTCACCGCACGTATCGAGGCTCCCGCCCTTTCGTATGCTCGGGACCACCGAGGCGTCGCGCAATTCGCTCGTCTCAGCGGGTGGTGCGACGCAGGGTGTAGGGCGCGCGGAGGTCGGCCTCGAAGAGGGTGTCGCCGATGGCGATCGCCGCGATGCCGTCCGGAGACGTGACGGCGTGCACCGGCTTGCCCTCGAGGGCCGCGAGTTCGTCGAGCAGGTGTCCCGCCGGCGAACCCTTCACGGACTCGTCGTAGTAGCCGATGGATGCCGCACCCACCGCCGCACACGACGCGAGACTCGCCACCACCCACGCCGCGCCGAACGCCGCGGTGCGGCGCGGGTCCACGGGCGAGGCGGCCGGGCCGGAACGTACCCGTCGGCATCCAGCCACTCCCCGGGCACCGCGTCGTAGTCGAGGGGCCCGAGGTGCAGCGGCAGCCCGTGCGTCAGCGCGATCACCTGCGCCGCGAGCGTTCCGTGCACCGACGCGGTCTCCATGATCGAGTCGTCATCGGCCGCATGCACGCTGCCGTCGAGGCCGATCGAGACGCCGTCGAACTCCTCGAACGCGCGGCCGTCGCGGCCGTTCGCGGTTCAGCACCGGGAATCCGTTCGGCGGGCGGTACAGCGCTCCCGCGGGCGGTCCGGTCCAGATGCCGACGCGCGGCAGCCTGCCCACCTCGTCGCCGACCACGACCGCGTCGGGCTGTGCGGGGGCGCTCGGGGGCACGGCATCCAGCGGGTCGCTCAGCGGTTCGGACTCGGGTGCCGCGGCGAACCGCAGGGTCACGACCTGGCTGAACACCTCGCCCGCGGTGGCATCGTGCGTGCCGAGGCGCAGCGGCGTCGAGTAGGACTTGAAGGAGGCATCGGTCCAGTTGCGCTGGTCCTCGACCTCCCAGGTGTCGCCGTCGAAGTCGACCGCGAGATCGCCCTCGTCGAGCGAGATGCGCAGCCGGGTGAAGTCCGTGCCGAACATAGGCAGCAGCACACCGTCGATCTGCAGCTGGGGGGTGATCTCGGTCGGGATGGTGGATGCCACGTCATCCAGCCCGCCCTCGACGAGGATGGGCCGCCCGACGTGGTTCTCGATCGGATGCAGCACGCAGATGCCGATCCGGTTGTACCGGAACGCGCCGCCCGCGACCCCCTCGAAGGATGCGGTGAGCCGATCGCCGTCGGCGACGAACCGCACCGAGGCGGTGAGCGGCATCCCCGGCTCCGCGGACTCCAGCGCGAGCGCGAGCTCGAACCCGGTCGCGGTCTCGGTGAGGTCGCGGGAGAGCACCGTGAAGCGCGCGGTGCCCCAGCGCTCGTCGCGCATGGCGAAGTAGATGCGCGCGGCGACCTCGACCCCGGCGCTGTGCTGGTCCCGGTGCATCAGCACATGGCGGAGGTCGGTGCCGTCGCCCTGGTCGAAGGCTGCGGTGACGCGCGCGCTGGAGCCGGTGACGTCAACCACGGCGGACTCCCCTGGTCGACGCGCCGCCGACGATCGGCCACGTCTCGAGAACGTCATCTCCGCGCACCACCGTGTACTCGCCGAACAGCAGCGGCGGTCCACCCGCGTAGGCGACGTCGAACCGGCCTCGGTCGCCGACCGCGGGCACGGCCGTGCCCTCGTCGATGTCGACGAGGGTGTGCTCCTCGTGCACGGCCGCGACCGTCCAGCCGGGGGTGTGCGCTCGCGGCATGGTGAGCCGGGCAGGGCCGAAGGCCTTGGTGCCGGCATCCAGCACGACGCGACGGCCGTGCACCGACGCGACGGTCGCGAGGATCGACATCGCGACCTCGTACTGGTCGTCGGGTCGGGTGGAGTTCACGAACGGGAGGTACGAGACATCCATCGTGCCGTACGTTCCGACCTGGAGTTCGGTCACGATCGGGTGGTGACCCGTGGTGGCGTGCGTGTTCGTGCCCGCGGCCGCGACGATGTCGATGCTGTGCCCGGCGTCCCTGAGCGCGACGACGAAGGTGGCGAGGAAGTCCATCGCGGCCACCGCATTGGTGGCGCGCGTAGCGTCGTCGGGCTCGAGCACGGTGTGCCCCTCGTAGCCCATCACGCCGACCAGCCGGAGGCCGTCGAGCGACTCGACCACTGTGGCCAGCTCGAGGGCTTCGTCGATCGTGCGGGATCCGCCGCGGTGCATGCCCACGTCGATCTCGAGCACGACGTCGACCACCGTGCCCGCGGCACCGGCGGCCTCCGAGACCAGTCGAGCGCCGGCGTCGGTGTCGACGCACAGGATGATGCGAGCCCCCGCCCGCCCCGCGAGCAGCCGCGCGAGCTCGGCGGGCTGCACGATCTGGTTCGCGATGAGGATCTCCGGGATGCCCGCGGCCGCCATGGCGAGCGCCTCCTCCACCGTGGCGGCCGTCACGCCGAGCGCGCCGGCGGTGACTTGGCGCGTGGCGACATCCGGGCTCTTGAGGGTCTTGACGTGCGGTCGCAGCTGCACGTGCCCGTCGGCCCACGCCGCCATCCGGGCGATGTTGCGATCGAGCGCGTCGACCTCGATGAGGAGGGCCGGCGTGGTGAGGTCATCGAGGTTCGTCATGTCACATCCGGTCCGACGGGGCGGATCTCCAGCTCGGAGACCTGCAGGTTGGCAGGGCGCTCGAACGACCACGCCACGGCCTGCGCGACGTCGTTCGGGGTCAGTGAGGCATAGCGGTCGAGCTCGTCTCGACCGGTCTGCGTGGCGCGGACCATCGGGGTGTCCACGATGCCGGGTTCGATGAGCGTCACGCGCACGCCGTACTCGTTCGCCTCGCGGCGCAGTGCCTGCCCGAGGCCGGCGACACCCCATTTGGTGGCGATGTAGATCGGTTCGCCGATCCACGTCGCCCGACTCGCGATCGAGGCCATGAAGACGATGTCGCCAGCGCCCTCGGCCTTCATCGCGGGCAGCACGGCGCGGGCGGTGTAGGCGATGCCGAGCAGGTTCACCTCGACGACGCGGCGCCAGTGCTCGACGTCGCCGTCGTGCATCGAGCTGAAGTCGGCCAAGCCGGCGCAGGCCACTGCGTAGTCGGTGCGACCGAAGGCTGCGATGGCCTGCTCGATCGACTCGAACCGGCTGACGTCGACGCGGTGTGCGGTCGCGGCGCCGCCCGCCTCGCGAATGGATGCCGCGACCGCCTCAGCCGCGTCGAGGTTCACGTCGAGCACTCCGACCGCCGCACCACGCGCGCCGAGCTCGGCGGCGACCGCGGCCCCGATGCCCGAGCCCGCACCCGTGACGATGCCGGACCGTCCGTTTAAGCTGCCCATGGTCAGCCCTCCTGCTTCGTGAGCACGACGGCCCAGTCATGGTCGGTGGCCGGCCCGATCGCGTCGCCGGCGCCCACGTCGAAGGGCTCCCCGAACTCACCGCTCACGGGGTCGAAGGTCACGGCCGACCACGTGCCGTCCCCGAAGCGAGCGAGGTCCGGCAGGATGCGACGGGCGCTCGGCACGTACGTCACGATGAGGTCGCCCGACTCCGACGCCCCGGTCGAGGCGTAGTCCATGCCGTGCATCTCGCCGAGTCCCTCCATGAGGAAGTGGTCGCCGCCGACGAACAGTCCGTCCTTCACCGGGGCGGTCCGCCACCATTCGAAGGACTCGAAGAACCGCCGGAAGTGCGCCATGGCGTGCGAGCCGGGGGAATCGAGGGCTTCGCGCCATCCTTCGCGGAATGGCCACACCGGCCACTGGCCGTAGGTGTGGCCGATGGCGCCGAGGGTCACCGACCAGTACGCCTGTCGGCGGATCTGCAGCGGCGTGGAGCTCCACTCGCCCTCGTACGTGGTCTCGAACAGCAGGTTCGGCATGACCGCGCGGGAGTAGTCGGCGAGCAGCGACCGGTGCACGAGCAGGTAGCTGTAGGTGGAGTTGAGGGTGAGCCACTGCTCGCCCTCGAAGAAGTCGAGCCCCTTGCTGTCGGGAGCGGGATGCGCCATCGCGAGCCGATCAGGGCGTGCCTCGAGCAACCCTGCGGCGAGGGCCCGCACCTTCTCGATCACCACGCCCGGGTTGCAGTCGCCGAGCATGACCCAGGCGATGTTGTCGAGGTGGGCCAGCCGCCCGCCGACGTAGCGTCCGTAGTCGCGCGCCTGCGCCTCGGTGGCCTGCACCATGGAGGCGAACCAGCCCTCGGCGCGTTCGCCGTACCCGGGGAAGTTCGGGTTCTCGTAGCCCAGGTAGGCAGGGCAGGCGAGCACGAGGATGTCCCGCGCCGCCGCCTGCTCGAACGCCCAGGTCATCCGGTCGAAGTACGCGTCGTTCGGCGTGCTGAGATCGCCGGCGGTGTGGAACGGCTGGATGCCGTCGATCGTCGCCGGCGCGTTCGGTGCGAACAGCGCCTCGAGCACATTGACGATGATCGTGTTGAACCCGAGGCCGGCGCGGTGATCGAGGTACTCGACGATCTCGTCCGGGGTGAGGCTCGCGAACAGCGACCACGCGGTGTCGCCGGTGACGAGGAACATCGATCCGTCGGCGCCGACGAGGTGTCGTCCGTCGGTCGAGACGGACAGCGGGAACGTGGTCACCACACCTCCGGGTTACATCCGATCAATCGGATGTCCCAGCGTCCCACGCCCACTCGAACTCAGCAACAGACAAGTGCCCGCGCCTGCGCTCCCAAGCGATCCCGATGCGCGGCGCGACCGCGCTCGTGCCGCGCAGCGGACGACGCGCGCCGCCAAGCGGCGCGCCATGGGCACGGCTGACGGCGGGGCGCGAAGGGTAACCACACCACGCGCCCCGCCGTCGCACCGCTACGCCGCCGGCCGGTGAGATCAGGTTCACAGGGCCGGAACCGCCAACGGAACAGCATTCGGGTCCTGTTCCGAGAGATAGGTTCTCAGTCCGCACAAAGGGGGACAAGCCGGTGCGAGGGTGATCCGAGGGTTAGGGGCGGGTGAGATCCAAGTGGAGCCCGAGTTCGCGGGCTCGGCGGATGGCGTCCTGCCGTGACGAGACCTCGAGTTTGCGGTACGCGCTCTTGACGTGGCTCTTCACGGTGTTGACCGAGATGTACAGTTCCTCGGCGATCGCGGCGACCGACTTGTCCCTCGCGAGCAGCTGCAGGATCTCCCGTTCGCGCTCGCTCAGCGCGCTGCGCGGGCTCAGGTTGGCGACCGAGCCGCGGGCATCCTCGAGGATGGCGACGACCTCGCCGGGCTGGGTGCGGGCGATCGCGCGGGCGAGCATGGCATCCATCGTCTCGGTGGGGATGAGGCGGAACGGGATGCGCACCCCGTTGCGTCCGGCCAGCAGCAGACCGCGGTCGATCGCCACGTCGGAGGACTGCAGCGAGCCGAGGAGGTAGTTCGCCGCGCCCTTGATGAGCAGCACGTCGACGAGCGTGCGGCTCGAGTGCGCGTCGCCGAGCGCGTCGCACTCGCGCAGTGCCGCGAGGGCACCGGCGACGTCGCCCGTGATGAGTCGCAGGTGCGACACGAACCGCGCGGGGCAGTTGGCATGGTGCTGGGTGGGTTGAGCGACACCAGGATGTCCCAGGCCGCATCGGTCTCGCCCAGCCGCAGCAGCAGCGTGGCCCGGAGTCCCTCAGCCATCGTCATGATGCCGCCGGGGTCCGGCCATGCGCGCCACAGCTGGAGTGCGCGGCGCAGCAGGTCGAGACCCTCCACATACCGTTCGCTGATGATGGAGGTCGCGGCCTCGGCGTAGAGCGCGAGCGGTTCCCAGTCGCTGCCCCGGGATGCCGCGACGGCGACGCGGGCGAGCGCCAGGGCATCCTCGAGCCGGTCCTGCTCGACGGCGATGAGCACTTCGACGACGAGCGCCGCCGCCCCGAATCCGCTCTCGAGCAGACCTGTCGACTCGGACGCCTGCCGCGCGAGCCCCGCGTACCGCTGGGCGCTCGCGAAGTCGCCCATCACGTACTCGAGCATCGCGAGCCCCGCGTAGCACTCCACGCGCTCGGAGCGCAGCAGCCCCCGATCCGCGAGTCCCTCGGTCAGGCGCAGGCACTGCCTCGCCCGGTCGTAGTCGCCGAGGTGGTAGTGGATGATGCCGAGCTGCAGTGACGACCGCGCCTCGAGGGTGATGCGCCAGGCGAGCGGCGCCGAGGTCACGGCCAGCGCATCGTCGATCATGGGGGCGAGCAGCGCGAGTGCCTCCTCGAACCGACCGAGGCTACGCAGCGCGGCGGCGTGATGCGCTCGCAGGGCGACGACGTCGAGGGTCGGAGTCGCGGCATCCACTGCGGCTTCGGCAATGGCGAAGTAGGAGAGCGCTGCCGACGTCGGGATCGAATCGAGCGATCGGTGGCTCGCCGCGTAGGCCGCCACGAGCCACGGGTCGCGCTCCCACGCCTGGGTTGGGGTCGCGTCGAGCACCCTGCGCATGAGCGAGCCATGCTCCGGAGCGAGCTCCGGCCACGCCCTCCGAAGCTCCCCGAGCGCGGTCTCGAAGTCACCCGCATCGAGGGCTGCCGCGAAGAGCGCGCTGGCGTCGACCTGCTCGCTCATGGGCCTCGAATCAAGGATGGATCGCCGCTTCGCGATGAGGAAACTCTAGTTTGCATGGACTTGAGCATGTCCACCATAATGGGGACTGCTCGCCCGGCACCCACCGTTCGCGGTACGCAACAACCCGATACCGATACTCGCAGAACGTCGTGCGATCCAGGTAGTCTTACCCTCCGCCTGGCGCGCCCGGCACCCAGAGTCGCCGCGCGCGTTCCGTGCGTGTCGTGACCGCCACCTGATCCGCGGTCACGGCCGGTGGGTGCCCTGGTTCGGCGCCCGCCGGCCATCTGCATTTCTCGGCTGCGCCGAGAATGCCGGTCGCCGGATGCGCCATGACTCGCGCCGCCGCTTCTGCGGCGCGAGTCGTCCTTCGGCAATCAGGCGGGCGGGGCCGTCGTGCTTCCGCGCACCTCGAGCACGACGGGGTAGGGTCGCCACGTGCGTCGGGTGGCGGGGCGGTGCCGAGCAGTTCGTCCATGACGAGGCCCACCGCGACGCCGCCCTGGGCGTTCGGATGCTGCGCGAGGGTGGTGAGGTCGAACATCGCGGCGAGCTCGTGGCCGTCGATGCCGGTGATCGACAGCTGGCCGGGCACCGTGATGCCGAGCTGGCGGGCGGCGACGATCACGCCGATCGCGACCTCGTCCGATCCCGCGACGATCGCGGTCGGGCGGTGCCGCGGATCGGCGAGCACGGCCAGCCCGGTCGCGTAGCCGCCCGCGATCGTGAACTCGGTGCGCGTGCGGTCGGCTCGAGCCCGGCCGCCGTCATCGCGCGCTGGTAGCCGACCAGGCGTCGCGTGGGTGTGGAAGTCGAGCTCGTTGGTCGGCTGGTTGCCGATGTGCATGATCTGGCGATGGCCGAGGCTGATGAGGTGGTCGGTCGCGAGCGCCGCGACCTCGGCGTCGTCGACACTGATGGTCGCCATGCCGTCCACGGGGCCGCCGAGCCCGACGACGGGCACGCGCAGCGAGTGCAGCAGGCCGACCTCGTGGGCGGTGGGTTCGATGCCGACGGCGATCACGGCATCCACTCGCTTTCGCACCAGGAAGTACTCGAAGACCCGGCGCCGCGCGACCGGGTCGTCACTGAGCCGGTAGAGGGTGAGGTCGTAGCCGGCGGCGATCAGCGCCGACTCGATGCCCTCGAGCACCTCGGCGAAGTACCAGCGGTTGATGTGCGGGATGACCACGCCGACGTTGCGGGTCTGCCCGGTGACGAGGCTCGAGGCGTTCGACGACACCACGTAGCCGATCTCCGCTGCGGCTGCGACCACGCGGTCGCGCGTCTCTTCCGAGACGTAGCCTCGGCCGCTCAGGGCACGGGATGCCGTCGCCTTCGACACCTGCGCGAGGCGTGCCACGTCGCTGAGCGCGCTCATCGGCATCCCTCCTCGTCGATCGGACGGCGTCAGTGTACCGGTGTGGAACCGGTTCCACATCCCCCTCGAATCGCCGTGGGAGCGCCACTCCGTCACGGCGGGCCCGTGGCCAAATCGTGAGCAGTTCGGGATGCTAAGCGCTTGCAAAGCGCCACGGTCCGCGATTAGCTTGTGATCTGGAACCGGTTCCCGACGACGCGACCGATGCGTCACGGCCTTTCCACCCTTGCAATCATCGAATCCGCAGCACGCGTCGCATCCATCCGACCGCGTTCGGCCTCAACGAGGAGGAAGTATGAGTTTCACCGTGAACCGACGCGCATTCGCGCCGCTCGCCGTGCTCGCCGCAGCCGGAATCGCCCTTGCCGGGTGCTCCGGTGATGGCGGCGGCGGCGGAGCCGGGGATGCCGGCGACGCCGACGGCGTCGTCACCGTCTACGGCACCATCCAGGACACCGAGGCCGAACTGCTCGAGGAGTCGTGGGCCGACTGGGAGGACGAGAACGACATCGACATCCAGTACGAAGGCTCGAAGGAGTTCGAGGCGCAGATCGCACCCGCGCACAGGGCGGCACCGCTCCCGACCTCGCGATCTTCCCGCAGCCCGGTCTGCTCGCCGACCTCGCGTCGCGCGACTACGTCCAGCCCGCGCCCGAGGGCGTTGAGGCGAACGTCGCCGACTACTGGTCCGAGGACTGGGCGGCTACGGCACGGTCGACGACACCCTGTACGGCGCGCCGCTCATGGCGAGCGTCAAGGGCTTCGTCTGGTACTCGCCGGCCGAGTTCGCGGACAACGGCTGGGAGGTGCCGGCAGACGTTCGACGAGCTGCTCGACCTGACCGCCGAGATGCAGACCACCCTCGGTGGACCGGTCTGGTGCGCGGGCTTCGGCTCCGACGCCGCGACCGGCTGGCCGGGCACCGACTGGGTCGAGGACTTCGTCCTGCGCCAGGCCGGACCGGACGTCTACGACCAGTGGGTCACGCACGAGCTCCTGTTCACCGACCCGGCGATCGTTGACGCGTTCGACTCGGTCGGCGACATCCTGCTCAACCCCGACTACGTGAACGCGGGCTTCGGCGACGTCAAGTCGATCAACAGCACCCCGTTCGGTGACCCGGCTCGCGCGCTCGGCGACGGCACGTGCCACCTGCACCACCAGGCGTCGTTCTACGACGGGTTCATCCAGGACCCCGACAACGGCAACGCCACGGTCGGACCGGACGCTGACATCTGGGCGTTCATCCTCCCGGGTGTCGAGGCCGGCGCCCCCGCCGTCACCGGTGGTGGCGAGATCGTCGCCGCGTTCTCCAACGACGCCGACACCGTCAAGGTGCAGGAGTTCCTGTCCAGCCCCGAGTGGGCGAACAGCCGCGTCAGCCTCGGCGGCGTGATCTCCGCGAACAACGGGCTCGACCCGGCCAACGCATCCAGCCCGATCCTGCAGGAGGCCATCAAGATCCTGCAGGACCCGAACACCACGTTCCGCTTCGACGCGTCCGACCTCATGCCGGGCGTCGTGGGTGCAGGTTCGTTCTGGACGGGCATGGTCGACTGGATCAACGGCAAGTCGACCGAAGAGGTGCTCGCCACCATCGACGCCTCGTGGCCCTCTGAGTAGCACCGAAGTAAAAGGCCTGCAGTACGAAGAGGGCCGGCGGACGAGTTCCCCCGCCGGCCCTGCCATCCCCTATCGTCGAACCACACCGAGTCCATTGTCGTACTCGAAAGGATGTCCATGTCAGGGTTCCTGAAATGGCTGAGCTGCTTCCGCCATTCGCCCAGATCCCCCTCGTGGTCGCCGCCTTCCTCGCGGTCGCGGCTCGTGATCTTCTTCATCGAGATCGCTCCGCGATCGGGCGCCGGTACACGGTCATCCGCGGCTCGCCTGCGTGCTCGCCCGCTCGCATCTTCTTCGCCCTCGGCTCGGTCTGGTGGGCGGCCATTGCCGCCGCCGTGCTCGGCGCACTGTTCTTCCTGCTCGACTACCGAGCGCGAGCCGGGCAGGGCTACCTGTTCCAGCTGATCGGGTTCCTGGCCCCGCGATCGTCCTGCTGGGCATCGGTCTGGTCTACCCGACGATCGCGACGTTCTTCAAGGCGTTCATGAACGCGCGCGGCACGCGCTTCGTCGGCTTCGACAACTTCATCTCGTCTTCAGTCAGGAGGGCAACCGGGTCGCGATCATCAACACGGTGATCTGGGTGCTCGTCGTGCCGGCGCTGTCCACGATCGTTGGGCTCGCCTACGCGGTGTTCATCGACAAGGCGCGCGGCGAGCGATTCCTCAAGGCCCTCGTGTTCATGCCGATGGCGATCTCGTTCGTCGGCGCGAGCATCATCTGGAAGTTCGTCTACGACGCCAACCAGGCCGGGCCAGCCCCAGATCGGCCTGCTGAACGGCATCATCACGTTCTTCGGCGGCAACCCCTACGACTTCATCCAGGTCGCGCCGTGGAACAACCTGTTCCTCATGGTCATCCTGATCTGGGTGCAGACCGGATTCGCGATGGTCGTGCTGTCCGCGGCGATCAAGGGCGTGCCGGCCGAGCAGATGGAGGCGGCGGCGCTCGACGGCACGAACGCCTGGCAGCGCTTCACGAACGTGACGGTGCCCGGCATCCGCAGCTCGCTCATCGTCGTGCTCACCACGATCTCGATCGCCTCGCTGAAGGTCTTCGACATCGTGCAGACGATGACCGGCGGCGCGAACGGCACCAACGTGCTCGCGAACGCGGTGTACGCGCAGAAGCTCGAGGAGGGCCGCGCATCTGCGTTCGCCGTCATCCTGTTCATCCTCGTGCTGCCGATCATCATCTACAACGTCAGGCAGATCCGTCTGCAGAAGGAGATCCGATGAGCGCCGTGACGCCGATCGAGCTTCCGATCGACAAGAAGACCGAGCGCAGCTCAAGCGCGGCGAGCGCAAGTCGGAGCGCCGACCCTGCGCAAGTCCAAGGAGAAGCTCACGAGCCGCGGCGCGACGATCGCGGCGATCGTGATCGCGATCCTGTGGACGACGCCGACCATCGGCCTGCTCATCACGTCGTTCCGCCCGCCCGAGCTGATCAACACCACCGGCTGGTGGACGATCTTCGCCAACCCCGGCTTCACGCTCGGCAACTACGAGGCCGTGCTCGGCGGCGAGGCGACGACCGTCAGCCTCGGGCAGTCGTTCATCAACTCGATCGCGATCACGATCCCGGCGTCGATCTTCCCGCTCGTGATCGCGTCGCTCGCGGCGTACGCGTTCGCGTGGATCCCGTTCCGGGGCCGCAACATCCTGTTCATCGGGGTGTTCGCGCTGCAGGTCGTGCCGATCCAGATGGCCCTCGTGCCGCTGCTCAGCCTGTTCTCGCGCGGGCTTCAAGATCGGCGATCTCGAGCTGTTCGCGGGCCTCGGCGCCGGCGGCAACTCGTACGGCCAGATCTGGATCGCGCACACGATCTTCGCCCTGCCGCTCGCGATCTTCCTGCTGCACAACTTCATCTCGGAGATCCCGCGCGAGCTGATCGAGGCCGCGCGCGTCGACGGCGCGGGCCACGGCCAGACCTTCTTCCGGATCGTGCTGCCGCTCTCCATGCCGGCGATCGCGTCCTTCGCGATCTTCCAGTTCCTCTGGGTCTGGAACGACCTGCTCGTGGCGCTCGTGTTCGCCGACGGCGCGGTCGGGCCGATCACCAAGGTGCTGCGTGAGATCACCGGCAACCGCGGCCAGGACTGGTACCTGCTCACCGCGGGCGCCTTCGTGGCGATGATCGTGCCGCTCATCGTGTTCTTCGCGCTGCAGCGCTTCTTCGTGCGGGGCCTGCTCGCCGGCTCCACGAAGGGCTAGGAATCCCTCCGAGGGCCGGGCGCTCGCGCGCGGCCGGCCCTCGGCATGCGCGCCGCAGGGGCGGCGGCGCGCCAAAGCGGCTCGTTTACTAGAGTGATGATCGAGTCGGGGGGACCACCATGCGAAGGCCTGGGTTGGGCATCCAGTCGAAACTGCTCGCGATGCTGCTCGGCGTGAGCATGATCGCGACCGCGATCATCGGCGTGATCGGGTTCGTCTCCGGCCGTGATTCGCTGCGGGATGCCGCGTTCGATCGCCTGACCAGTGTGCGCGAGCTCAAGGCGCGCGAGATCGAGCGCACCTTCGCGGTGATGCAGCAGGGCGTCATCCTCGATTCGCGCAATGCGAGTGCGGCCGGCGCATCGCTGGCCTTCAACGCCGCGTTCGCCGAACTGCAGGCCGCGACGCCGACGGCAGAGCAGCAGGCCGCGGTGGACGCCTACTACGACGACGTGTTCGTGCCGGCCCTCGAGACTCGCTCCGGCGAGGACTTCGACGCCGCGCTGCTCGAGCCCACCGACCCGGCCTCGGTCATCCTCCAGAGTCTCTACACCGCGCCGTTCGACGACTACGACGCCGCCCTTGCCTCGGAGTCGATGGATGACGGCAGCGCATGGTCCGCTGCCCGCGAGCAGTACCACGACTACTTCAGGGAGCTCGTGCTGCAACTCGGGTACGAGGACGTGCTGCTGCTCGACACGTCGGGCAACGTCGTGTACTCCGCCTACGCCGGCCCCGACCTCGGCACGAACGTGGTCACCGGGCCGTACTCCGGGTCCGCGCTCGCCGAGGCCTACCGCGGTGTGATCGACTCCAACGCGGTCGACATCTCGATCACGACGGACTTCGCGCGGTACGTCCCGTCGCTCAACGTGCCGACCGCATGGATCGCGTCCCCGATCGGCGACACCTCGGGCATCACGGGCGTGCTCGCCGTGCAGGTGCCGATCGAGACCATCAACGAGGTGATGACCAACGGCGGCGAGTGGCTCGAGAGCGGGTTCGGCCACACCGGCGAGGTGTACCTGGCCGGGCCGGACGAGACCATGCGATCCGCATCGCGACTGCTCATGGAGGATCCCGAGGCATTCGAGGCCGCAGTCATCGCCGGCGGGACCTCGCCCGAGATCGCGGCGCGTGAGGTGCAGATCGGCGGCACGGTGCTGCTCCAGCCCGTGGCCACGACCGCGGTGGAGTCCGCCCTCCGCGGCGAGGCCGGCACCGTCGTCGCCGACGGCTACACGGGCGAGGAATCCCTCGTCGCGTACGCGCCCCTCGATATCGACGGCCTGCAATGGGTGATCGTCGCGAAGGTCGACACCGCCGAGGCGTTCGCCCCGGTGACCGAGTTCACCCAGCGCCTGCTCATCACCCTCGTCGCGATCGTGATCGGGGTCGCCCTGCTGTCGCTCCTGCTCGCGCAGGCGTTCACCCGGCCGCTTCGACGGCTCGCGGGTGCGGTCGAGGATGTCGCGGCGGGCGACCTCGGAGTGCAGGTGGTGCCGTCATCCACCGACGAGATCGGCGACCTCGGCCAGGCGTTCAACACGATGAGTCGCACGCTCAAGGTCAAGGCGGACCTGCTCGAGGAGCAGCAGGCCGAGAATCGCCGGCTGCTGCTCTCGCTCATGCCCGAGGCGGTCGCCGATCGGTACCGGGAGGGTGAGGAGACGATCGCGCTCGACCACGAGGATGCGGCGGTGCTGTACTCCGAACTCGTGGGATTCGACGAGTGGGCGCAGTCCAAGGACTCCGGGGAGGTGCTCGCCCAGCTCAACGGCATCGTCCGCGGCTTCGACGAGGCGGCGACGAGACTCGGGGTGGAGCGGGTGCGGACGCTGCGCGAGGGGTATCTCGCCAGCTCGGGCATCGTCGTGCCGCGCGTCGACAACGCCCGCCGCACGGTCGATCTCGCCATCGAGTTCCAGGCCGTCGTCGCGCGCTTCAACTCGAGCACGGGCGCCGAGATCGGCGTGCGGGTCGGCATCGCCGCCGGCACCGTGACGAGCGGACTGATCGGCCGGGAGTCGATCGCCTACGACCTCTGGGGTGACGCGGTGAGCGTGGCGCATCGGGTGCATCGCGCGTCGGAGCGGGCCGGGATCTTCGTGAGCGACCGCATCCAGGAGCTGCTGGGCGGCGCGTACGAATTCGAGCCGGTCGGCAAGGGCACGGGCGGCGACCGCGTGTGGGAGCTCCGCGGTGCTTGAGTTCTGGACCCAACCCTGGTTCGGGTGGGCCATCGCGATCGTGATCGGACTGCCGATCGCGCTCATCGCCCTGACCGAGTTGGGCAACTGGCTCGCGCGGCGCAACTCGCCCGCGGCGAAGCCCGTGCAGCTGTTGCGCACGCTCGTGCTGCCGATCGGTGCGGTGCTCGTGCTGCTCGCGCTCGTCGGCGACCAGCACGTCGAGGTCACCTGGGTGCGGATCACCGCCACCGTGTTCGGATTCCTGGTGATCCTGCTGCTGCTCTCGGGGATCAACGCGGTGGTGTTCGGGCGGGCGGCGCCCGAAAGCTGGCGCAGCAGGATGCCGTCGATCTTCGTCGACCTCATCCGGCTCGCCCTCATCGTGGTCGGTCTCGCCCTGCTGCTGTCGTGGGTGTGGGATGCGGACGTGGGTGGCCTGTTCGCCGCACTCGGCGTGACCTCGATCGTCATCGGGCTCGCGCTGCAGAACGCCTTCGGCTCGGTCATCTCCGGTCTCCTGCTGCTGTTCGAGCAGCCGTTCCGGATCGGGGACTGGCTCGACACCGCGGAGGGCCGCGGCCGCGTGGTCACCGTCAACTGGCGAGCGGTGCACCTCGAACTGCCCGAGGGCACTCGTGTCATCCCGACCGCGCAGCTCGCCGACGGGTCGTTCACCAACCTGAGCCGTCCGACCGACCAGCACCTCGTCGCCGTGGCGCTCTCCTTCGGGGCCGACGATGCCCCGCACGCGATCGTCGACGTGCTCGGGCGGGTGGCGGGCGACCTTCCGATGCTCGAACAGTCCCGCCGACCGACCGTTGCCCTCACCGGGCCGGGCGAGTACCTCGTCGAGATTCCGGTGGCCTCGCCCGCGGATGAGGACGGGGCTCGCTCGCTGTTCCTCGCCTGGCTCTGGTACGCGGCAGGCCGCGCCGGCCTGCACTGGTCGGGCGGCGGCTCGTCGCGCGACTCCTCGGATGCCGCGGTCGAGACCGCCGCGCGGGCGCTCCGGGTTCCCGTGAGCGACCTCGCCGGGGTGACGGTCGAGCACTATGCCGCGGGGGAACCGATCGTGCGCGAGTCCGTCGTTCCCGACGCCGTGCGGGTGCTGCGCTCCGGCGCCGTCAGCCTCTCGGTCGGCCCGGAGCGCTCGGCGCTGGGCACGGCGGGTGCCGGCGAGGTGCTCGGGCAGGGCGCGCTCACCCGCGAGGCCGCGCCATCCTCGGCCATCGCGCTCGTGCCGACCGAGGTCGTGGTGGTGCCCACGGCGACCGTCGAGCGGCTCGCTCGGCAGCACCCGGCCGTCGGCACCGATCTCGGCAGCGCGATCGATGCGGCGAAGCGAGCGGCACGCGAGCGCCCCGTCGGATGACGTTATCGATTTGCCGCTAGTCCTGCTGTTACTGGTGTGGGTACAGTGATGCAAGTGCAGCGCTGAGGCGCTGTCGACTTGCGTGCCATCGCAACGCCGTGCTAAGGAGTACCGTGTCCGACCCCGGCGTGACCCCACCCCCCGCGGAGGGTTCCATCACGCTGCCCAGAACCGCTCCGAAGACCGGGCTGAGCATCCGCTCCATCCTGCTCATCATGTTGCTGCTCGTGAGCACGGGCTCGAGCGTCGTCGTCGGACTCATCGGGTACAGCAACGGACGGAGTGCGCTCGAGGATGCCGCGTTCCGCCAGCTCATCGAGGTGCGCGACTCGCGTGCCCGCGAGATCGTGTCGCTGTTCGACTCGATGGAGAACACGCTCACGCTCGTCGCTCGCGGAGAGAGCGCGGCCGAGGCACTGACGGCGTTCACCGCGGCCTTCCAGGAACTGGGCGAGACCGAACTCACGCCCGAGCAGGTCGCGCAGCTCAACACCTTCTACACCGACGACTTCGGCGCCCGCCTTGAGGCCGCCTATGACGAGCCCGTCGACGTGCAGACCTTCGTGCCGACCAGCGCCGCCGAGAGCTACCTCGAACTCAACTACGCCGTGCCGTACCCCGACTTCGCCGACGCCATCGCCATCGACGACGCCGGCGACGGCAGTGCCTGGTCGGCGGCCCACGCGGAGTACCACGACTTCTTCCGCAGGATGACGGAGCTCTTCCGCTTCGAGGACGTGCTGCTCATCGACGCGAGCGGCAACATCGTCTACACGGCCTACAAGGGCGTGGATCTCGGCAGCAACCTCGAGAGCGGCCCGCTCCACCTCACCAACCTCGCCACCGCGTACGCGGAGGCGATCAGCGGTAACCGGGCCGATGTGGTCGTGCTCAGCGATTTCGACGAGTACGCGCCATCCCTCGGCCTCCCCGCCGCGTGGGCGGTGACCCCGGTCGCAGTCGATGGCACCGTGATCGGAGCAATGGCCGTCGAATTGCCGATCGCGGCGATCAACGAAGTGATGACGGGCGGGGGAAGCTGGGCCGACAGCGGGCTCGGCCAGACCGGTGAGACCTACATCGTCGGCGCGAACGACCAGCTCATGCGCTCGCAGTCCCGCGAGATGCTCGAGGACCCCGAGGGCTACCTCGAGGAGGCGGTGGGCTCGGGCATGACCCCGACCGAGGCCGAGCGCGTCATCGAGTCCCAGCAGACCCTCCTGCTGCAACCGGTGCGCACCGATGCCGTCGACGAGGCGATCGCCGGCCGCTCCGGCACGACCCTCACGGGCGGCTACCTCGGGGGAGAGACGATCGCTGCCTACGCACCGCTCGACATCGAGGGACTCGACTGGGTGATCGTCGCCGAATTCGACACGGCGGAGGCGTTCGCCCCGGTGAACGAGTTCACTCGCAACCTCGTGCTCAGCTCGGCGCTCATCGTGGTCGTGGTCTCGCTGCTCTCCCTGCTCATCGCGGGCTTCATCGTGCGCCGCTGCGGCGCCTGCGGGATGCCGCGCGCCGGATCGCCGCGGGCGAGATCGGGGTGCAGGTGGATGCCGGCACGAGCGACGAACTCTCCGACGTGGGCGTCGCGTTCAACGACATGAGCCGCAGCCTGCAGGTGAAGGCCGCGCTGCTCGAGGAGCAGCAGGCGGAGAACGAGCGGCTGCTGCTGTCGATCATGCCTGAGAACCTCGTGCGCAAGTACAAGGAGGGCTCGAAGACGATCGCGTTCGACCACCAGGAGGTGTCGGTCATCTTCGCCGACATCGTGGGCTTCGAGGCGTTCAGCCGGGGCCTCGAGTCGGAGGCTGCGCTCGAGCAGCTCAACGAGATCCTGTCCTTGTTCGACGAAGCGGCCGACCGCCTCGGCATCGAGCGTGTGCGCACGACGCGCAGCGGCTACCTCGCGAGTTGCGGCATGTCGATCCCGCGGGTGGACAACGCGCGCCGCGTCGTCGAGTTCGCGACCGAGCTGCAGCGCATCCTCGAACGGTCGGCGGCAAGTACGGCGTGCGGCTCTCGCTGCGCGCCGGCGTCGACACCGGCACCGTGACCAGCGGCATCGTCGGCCAGAACCACATCGCGTTCGACCTCTGGGGCGACGCCGTGAACCTCGCGTTCCAGGTGCAGGCCGGCAGCCACGAGTCGGGCATCTTCCTCACGCAGTCGGTGGTCGACCGCATCGCCGACCTCGTGCCGGTGCTCGACTGGGGCATCGTGAACTCCGCGAGCGGACCGCAGCGCATCTGGCGCGTCAACCCGGCGACCGTGAGCGTCTGATGACCACCCCCTCACCGATTGGCAGTCGCATGCCCTACTGAGATCTGGAACGAACCCTGGTTCTGGCCCGCCCTCGGCGTGGTGATCGGCCTGCCGATCGTGCTGCTGGTGCTCACCGAGATCAACTCGGTGCTCGAGCGGCGGGGCAGCCGCGCCACCCGCATCGTCTCGGTGCTGCGCAATTACGTCGCGCCGGTCGGTGCGCTGCTCGTGCTGATGACCCAGGTGCGGTTCGCGCAGGTCGAAGCCGGCGTGGTGGCAGGTCACGGCGACGGTGTTCGGATTCCTCGTCATCCTCGTGGTGCTCAACAGCCTCAACTTCGCGATCTTCGTCACGGCGCGGCAGGGAACGTGGCGCAGCCGGGTGCCTCGATCTTCGTCGACATCGTGCGGGTCGTCGTGATCGTCATCCTGGTCGCGCTGCTGTTCAGCACCGTGTGGCAGACCGACATCGCGGGCCTGTTCACGGCGCTCGGCATCGGATCCATCGTGATCGGCCTTGCGCTGCAGAACGCGGTCGGCGGAGTCGTCTCCGGCTCTGCTCATGCTGTTCGAGCAGCCGTTCCAGCTCGGCGACTGGCTCTGGTCAACGGCCAGCGCGCGCGTGTGGTCGAGGTGAACTGGCGGTCGGTGCACCTCAAGGTTCCCACGGGCATCCTGATCATGCCGAACGCCGAGCTCGCCGGCGCCTCGTTCGTGAACCTGAGCCGCAATGCCTCGCCGTTCGTGACCTCCACTCGTCAGGTTCGCGACCGACGATCCCCCGTCGCTGGTCGCCGAGGTTGCCGTAGCGTCGCCGACGACCTGCAGTGGACGGTCCCGGGCGTCGACTCGACATCACGCCGATGCCGAAGGCGAAGTACGAGGTCGAGATTCCCATCTGCGAGCCCGCCGACAACTGGGCGACGACCACGACGTTCCGCTTCCACCTCTGGTATGCCGCTCGCCGCCACGGCCTTCACCTCGACGGGGATCTGACCGACAACTACCACACGCCTGAGAACGTGGACCCCGCACTGCAGCGGTTCGCCCCCGGCCTGTACCTCGCACCGGAGGACTTCGCTGTGATGCGCAGGTGCGGCTCGAGCGCTACGGCGAGGGCGAGGTGATCCAGCGGCCGTAGGAGGTGCCCAACGGCCACCGCTACATCATCAGCGGAGTGCCAGATGGCCACGCCGTCGAGCTGGGCGCGGAGATGCCGTTCGCGACGTTCGAGCCCGGCGACGTGATGGGCCTCACCGCGCTCACCCGCCAGGGCCTCGCCGCCGAGTGACCGCGCTCACGGATGTCGCCGTGCTGTTCGTGCCGGTCGCCGTGCTCGACGAGCTCGCGAAGTCCCGCCCGCGCCTCGCCCGCGACATCGGGCAGGAGCTCGACAACCGCCGCCGTGGGCGAAGGCGGCGCTCGACTCGGTCGGTGGGGATGCGCCGCGGTTCTTGTCGTGAGCGGCGTTCGGACCCCCCCCCCCCCCCCTTTTTTTTTTTTTTTTTTTTTTTTTTTTTTTTTTTTTTTTTTTTTTTTTTTTTTTTTTTTTTTTTTTTTTTTTTTTTTTTTTTTTTTCCCCCCACCCCTTCCGTCAGCGTAATCACCCTCCCCGCCGCCGGTAGGCTCGTCCCCATGAAGTACGCGAACACCGTGCTCGACCTCGTCGGCAACACCCCGCTCGTGAAGCTCAACTCGGTGACCGAGGGCATCGCGTGCACGGTGCTCGTCAAAGTCGAGTACCTCAACCCCGGCGGCTCATCCAAAGACCGCATCGCCACGCGCATCATCGACGACGCCGAGGCCAAGGGACTGCTGAAGCCCGGCGGCACGATCGTCGAGCCCACCAGCGGCAACACCGGCATCGGCCTCGCCCTCGTCGCCCAGCAGCGCGGCTACCGCTGCGTGTTCGTGCTGCCCGACAAGGTGGGCGAGGAGAAGCGCAACGTGCTGCTCGCCTACGGCGCCGAGATCGTCGTGATGCCCGACCGCGGTCGAGCCGTCGAGCCCCGAGTCGTACTACAGCGTGAGCGACCGGCTCGCGCGCGAGATCCCCGGCGCGTTCAAGCCCAACCAGTACTCGAACCCGAACGGCCCGCTCAGCCACTACGAGACCACCGGCCCCGAGATCTGGCGCGACACCGAGGGCAAGGTCACGCACTTCGTCGCGGGCGTCGGCACCGGCGGCACGATCTCGCGGCGTCGGCAAGTACCTCAAGGAGCAGGCCGCGCTCGCCGGCACGCCCTGACGTGTCATCATCGGCGCCGACCCCGAGGGCTCGGTGTACTCGGGCGGCACGGGTCGTCCGTACCTCGTCGAGGGCGTCGGCGAGGACTTCTGGCCGACCGCGTACGACGGCACGGTCGTCGACGAGATCATCGCGTCATCCGACGCCGAATCGTTCGCGATGACCCTGCGGCTCGCGCGCGAGGAGGGGCTGCTCGTCGGCGGGTCGTCCGGCCTCGCGGTCGCGAGCGGGCTCAAGGCCGCGCGCGACCTGCCCGCCGACGCCGTCATGGTCATCCTGCTGCCCGACAGCGGCCGCGGCTACCTCGGCAAGGTCTTCAACGACAAGTGGATGCGGTCCTACGGCTTCTCCGCACGAGCGACGAGAAGACGGTCGGCGACGTCATCCGGCTCAAGAACGGCGAGCTGCCCGACCTCGTGCACGTGCATCCGAGCCGACACCGTGCGCGACGCGATCGAGATCATGACCAAGTACGACGTCTCGCAGATGCCGGTGCTCACCGCCGAGCCGCCCGTCGTGATGGGCGAGGTCGTCGGCGCGATCAACGAGCGCGACCTGCTCGAGCACGTGTTCGGCGGCGGCGCCAAGATGACGGACGTCGTGCGCGATTCGTCGGCAAGCCGCTCGGCCTGATCGGCGTGCACGAGTCGGTGAGCGCGGCGCGCGAGGCGCTCGCGACGGCGGACGCCCTGCTCGTCACCGACGACGGCAAGCCCGCGGCGGTGCTCACCCGCCACGACCTGCTCACCTTCCTCTCCGAGTAGCGCGCACTCGCAGCATCGACCCATCCACAGTAACAGAACGGCCCACGTGACCGACACCAACCACGGCTTCTCCACCCGCGCCATCAGCGCGGGACAGGACTTCGACCCGACCACCGGCGCGGTCGTGCCGCCGATCTACCAGACCTCCACCTTCGTGCAGGACGGCATCGGCGGCTTCCGCGGCGGCTACGAGTACGCGCGCGGCGGCAACCCGACGCGCTCGTCGCTGCAGAAGCTGCTCGCCTCGCTCGAGGGCGGCGACCGGGCGTACAGCTTCGCCTCCGGCCTCGCCGCCGAAGACACCCTGCTGCGCGCGCGCTCAAGCCCGGCGACCACATCGTGATGGGCAACGACGTCTACGGCGGCACCCACCGGCTCGTCAGCCGCGTGTTCGTGCCGTGGGGCGTCTCGATCTCGACGGTCGAGATGAGCGACCTCGACGCGGTGCGCGCGGCGATCCGCCCGGACGCGACCAAGGTGCTGTGGGTCGAGACCCCGAGCAACCCGCTGATGAAGATCAGCGACATCGCCGCGCTCGCCGAGCTCGGCCACGAGTTCGGCGCGACGCGTCGTCGTCGACAACACGTTCGCGTCGCCCGTACCTGCAGCGGCCGCTCGCGCTCGGCGCCGACGTGGTCGTGCACTCGACCACGAAGTACCTCGGCGGCCACTCCGACGTGCTCGGCGGCGCGATCGTCCTCAACGACGGCGAGCTCGCCGAGCAGGTCGGCTTCCTGCAGTTCGGCGTCGGCGCGGTGTCGGGTCCGATGGATGCCTGGCTCACCGTGCGCGGCATCAAGACGCTCGCCGTGCGCATGGACCGCCACACCTCGAACGCGCAGGCCATCGCCGAGGCGCTCGTCGGGCATCCCAAGCTCGACACCGTGTACTACCCGGGCCTGCCGACGCACCCGGGCCACGAGCTCGCCGCGCGCCAGATGTCGGGCTTCGGCGGCATGCTCTCGGTGTCGCTCACGGGCGGCTCGGCCGCCGCGCGCACGTTCGCCGAGTCGACGTCGCATCTTCCAGCTCGCCGAGTCGCTCGGCGGCGTCGAGTCGCTCATCGGCTACCCGCACGAGATGACCCACGCGTCGGTGCGCGGCACCGAACTCGCGGTGCCCGAGAACGTCGTGCGGCTCTCGGTGGGCATCGAGGATGCCGCCGACCTGATCGACGACGTGCTGGGGGCGCTCGACCGCTCTGATGTAGCTGCTACGGCTCTGCGCTATTTTCATTTCGGTACTCAGCACTTTCTCAGGTATGCTCGCGCGGCCTGACCGACGACCGAGGAAACCATCCATGATTCACGTCTCCGTACCGCAGCGCTCGCCCTCGCCGTAGCGGCCGGCCTCGTCCTCGCGCCGATCGCGCTGGCCGCGTCGGCCGCCGCAGCCGTGCCGAGCGCGGCGCAGATCCTGGTCTTCTCGAATGCGTCTTCACCGACCCGGTCGAGGAGGACGCGACCGAGATCGCGGCGCTCCCCGAGCCGGGCGACCGGTGACGGTCTTCGACGGCGGCGACGGTACTGGCCGGCGTGGGCCGCGCGCTCGCGGGGCAGAACGCGCTTGTCATCCCCGAAACCGCAAGATCTCTGGCTGTCATCCGCGCCGACGCCGTCGACGCGATCTCGACTTCGTCGTCGCCGGCGAAGGTGTGCTGAGCACCAAGAACCCCGCGCCGCCCAGCTACCTCACGGGCCTCGACTACGCGTCGGTATCGCTCACGGCGCGAGCCCTTGGCCGCTCGTCACCACCCGCCTGCCCGGTCAGTCAGCTACTCGACGCACCTACCCATCGAGCCCTGGCATGTCTCCACAGTCGCTGCGTCACTCCGCTGTACGCGAACGCGACCAGCATCGCCGCGCGATGTCGATCGAGGCGCGAGCGTGCTGCCTACGACTGGTACCCGGCGAGCCCGAGGAGCGCACGACCTCTGGAACATCGTGCTCCAATACCTCGTCAACGTGCCGGTGCCGCAACTCGCTGCAACCGTTCTGCGTGCCGCCGCGGTGGGAGCGCTCGCGCTGCTGATGCTCGGCGCCGCTGGCGTGGCGTCGCCCGTGCGCCGCAACGCGAAGGCCATGACGACTTACGGTGCACCGTGAGGCGCCGGGCCGTTCCGCGTTCGTTGGTGGCGGGGACCCTCCGCACTCACGCTGGCAGGATGTCGGTGGCTGGCGACACGCTGCCACCACCAGATGGGAGCATGCCGGTGACCGACGCACCAGCCCGCGTGCACGTCGAGGGCGCGGGGGCGGGGCCGCGTCGGCGTCGTGCGTGCCTCGGCGCTCTACGTCGCCGCGGTGCTCGGCACCGGCATCCTCGTGCTCCCGGGGCTCGCCGCGGAGGCCGCGGGTCCGGCGTCGATCCTCTCGGTCGCGGCGGTCTTCCTGCTCTCGATCCCGCTCGCCGGCACTTCGCGTCGCTCGCCGCGCGCTTCCCCGACGCGGGCGGCGTCGCGACGTTCGTGCGGCTCGCGATCGGACCGACCGCGGCGCGGATGGCCGGCTACTGGTTCCTGTTCGGCGTGCAGTTCGGCGCTCCGGTGGTGGCGACCCTCGGTGCCGAGTACGTCGTGGCCGCGATCGGGGCCGACCGTGCTGGGTGCCGCCGCTCGCGATCGCGTTTCTGTCTTCCCGTTCGGCGTGAACCTGTTCGGGGTGCGCATCAGCGGCGGCGTGCAGGTCCTGCTGAGCAGCCTGCTCGTGGTGCTCGTCGTCGGGTCGTGATCGGTGGCGACCCCCGTGATCGAGCCGACCAACTTCGCGCCGTTCATGCCGAACGGCTGGTGGGGCGTCGGCCTCGCGATCAACCTGTTCGTCTGGGCGTTCGCGGGGTGGGAGGCCGTGACGCACCTCGCGTCCGAGTTCCGAATCCGCGCCGCACGATCCCGCTCGCGACCGCCATCGCGATCGTGATCGTCGGCGTCGCGTACCTGTCACTGCAGGTCGTGACCGTCGGCGCGCTCGGCTCCGGCAAGCCCGACAGCCAGGTGCCGCTGATCGACCTCGTGGCGTGACCCGGCGTCGGTCCGGTCGTGGTCGCGGTGATCGCGGCGATCATGGCGGTGGGGGTGCTGAACGCGTACATTCCGGCGTTCGCGAACCTCGCGGCATCCCTCGGTCGTGACGGCCACCTGCCCAGCTTCGCGAAGGGATCGGAGGGGGCAGTGTGCCGCGGCGCGCCTCGTGCTCACGATCGTGATCGAGCTGTCGTACTTCGCATTCGCGTTCTTCGCGCTCGACATGGAACTCGCCGCCGCTCATCCTCATCCACACCTCGAACATGGTCGCGGTCTACGCGCTCGGCATGGTGGCCGCGGTGATCCTGCTCGAGGTGGAGCGTCGGCTGGTGGCTCGCGGTCATCGCGACCGTGATGGTCGCCGGGCTGCTCGTGCTCGCGGCGCCGAACCTGCTCGTCGCCGGTGTGCTCGCGCTCATCGCGATCGTCGTCACGCTCGGCAACGAAAGGCCATCCTGCCTGAGCACTGCGTGCCCACTTCGACGCGGAGGTCCGTTCGCCAACGGCGGTGGCCTGTCGGCGGAGGACTTCCGGCTCGACCTCCCCGACGGCGCCGACCAGTCGCCCGAGACCGTGGCCGACTGTTCGTGCAGCACCTCGGGCTCGCGCTCGTGGGCTCGGTCGAGATCACCAACCTCGAATCGTCGAGGAGCAGCACCGCGGCAGTCGCGCGGTATCGAGCCGGTGCGCAGGATCGGCCGGGCGCGTGATCGACCTCAGCCACCCCATCCGCGCCGGCCTCGTCACCTACCCGGGCCTGCCCGCGCCCATCATCACCCCGCACCTGACCCGCGAGGACTCGCGGCGAGGTACGCGCCCGGCACCGAGTTCGCGATGGACATCATCACGATGATCGGCAACACCGGCACCTACCTCGACAGCCCGTTCCACCGCTACGCGGGCGGCGCCGATCTGGCCGGCCTCGACCTCGCGACCCTGGTCGACCTGCGCGCCGAGGTGTTCCACCTCACGGACGCACTGCGCCCATCGGCCGGGGCATCGCGTGCCGCGAGCGTCTTCTGGCGACCGCGACGTGCGCGGCGCGGCCGTGCTGCTGCACACCGGCTGGGACCGGCACTTCGGCACGCCCGAGTACGGCAACGGCGCGCCGTTCCTCGACGCGGAGGCGCCGCATACCTGATCGAGCAGGGCGGTGCTCGTCGGCATCGACTCGCTCAACATCGACGACACCGAGTCCGGCGGCGAGCGGCCCGCGCACTCGCGTGCTGCTCGCCGCGGGCGTGCACGTCGTCGAGCACCTCACCAATCTGGGGCGCTGCCGCCGAGCGGCGCGCGGTTCACCGCAGCGCCGCCGACGGTCGAGGGGTTCGGCACGTTCCCGGTGCGGGCGTTCGCGACGCTGTAGCGATCCGCCGGTGTGATCGGTCACACTGGGCACATGCCCGACGCCGAGCGCACCCCGAACATCCGGGATGTCGCGCGCCTCGCCGGCGTCTCGCACCAGACCGTGTCGCGGGCGCTCAACGACTCGCCCAACCTGCGCGCCGGCACCAGGGACCGCGTGCTCAGCGCCATCGAGCAGCTCGGCTACCGGCCCAACCAGGCGGCGCGCGCGCTGTCGTCGAAGCGGTCGCGACTGATCGGCGTGCTGTCGACGCAGACCGGGCACTACGGTCCGTCGAAGAGCGTGCAGGCGATCGAGTCCGCTGCGCGCGATGCGGGCTACCAGCTGACCGTCGAACATCGCCGCCGAGGACCGCGACGCGATCCGGGCGGGGCTCGACGCGCTCGTCGCGCAGCGGGTCGAGGCGATCGTCGTGGTGGCGCCGCAGGTGCGCACGGTCGAGGCGATCCGCGAGCTGTCGATCGACGTGCCGTTCGTCACGCTCGAGGCGACCGGGCTCGATCAGGTGCACGGGCTGTCGGTCGACCAGGTCGGCGGCGCGCGGCTCGCGGTGCGGCACCTGGTCGGCTCGGGCACGCGCGCATCGCGCACGTGTCCGGTCCGCTGGACTGGGTCGAGGCGCGGGCGAGGGTGGCGGGCTACGAGGCCGAGCTTGCGGCATCCGGTCTCGCGGCGCCGCCGTCTCGAAGGCGACTGGACGCCGAGGCCGGGTTCCGGCTCGGCCTCGAGCTGCTCCCGGCGGGCGGGGCGGATGCGCCGACCGCGGTCTTCGCCGCGAACGACCAGCTCGCGCTCGGGCTGCTGCACGCGGCCTCCACGCTCGGACTCGGCGTGCCGCGCGACCTGAGCGTCGTCGGGTTCGACGACATGCCGGAGGCGGCGCACTTCCTGCCGCCGCTCACCACGGTGCGGCAGGACTTCGCCGAGATCGGCCGCCGCGCGATGGCTAGGCTGGTCGCCGCGCTCGCGGGGCAGGATGCGGCGGCCGACGCCCTCATCCCCCCCGAGCTCATCGTGCGGGATCGACCGCGCCGCCGCGAGCGGGTAGCATGGCCCCGAGAATGTGACCGATCACATTCCGAGCAGCGCCTGCATCGACCACGACGACGGAGTCCGCAGTGAGCACCCCACCCACCTTCTCCCTCGACACCCAGGCGGCCATCGGGCGCGTGCGCGAGGAGGTCGCCGCGCTGCACGCCGAACTCGTGCGCTACGGCCTCGTCGATCTGGACCGGCGGCAACGTCTCCGGCCGCGTGCCCGGCGCCGACCTGTTCGTGATCAAGCCGTCGGGCGTGTCCTACGACGACCTCACGCCGGAGAACATGATCCTGTGCGACCTCGACGGCAACGTCATCCCCGGCTCGCCCGGGCTGCGAGCGCTCGCCCGTCGAGCGACACCGCCGCGCACGCCTACGTCTACCGCAACATGCCCGAGGTCGGCGGCGTCGTGCACACCCACTCCACCTACGCGACCGCGTGGGCGGCGCGCGGCGAGGAGATCCCGTGCGTGATCACGGCCATGGCCGACGAGTTCGGCGGGCCGATCCCGGTCGGCCCGTTCGCGATCATCGGCGACGACTCGATCGGCCGCGGCATCGTCGAGACGCTCCGCGGCCACCGCTCGCGGGCGGTGCTCATGCAGAACCACGGCCCGTTCACGATCGGCGTCACGGCGAAGGACGCCGTGAAGGCCGCGGTGATGGTCGAGGATGTCGCTCGCACCGTGCACCTCGCGCGCGAGGCCGGCCCGCTCATCCCGATCCCGCAGGAGGCGATCGACCGCCTCTACGACCGCTACCAGAACGTCTACGGGCAGAGTGAGGACGACCGCCGATGACGACCACGACACGAGCGCCGATCGGCAGCCGCGATCCGCGACGGCCGCACGGCCCTCGGCATCGAGCTCGGCTCGACCCGCATCAAGGCCTGCCTCGTCGATGCCGACGACCCGTCCGTCGTGCTCGCGGTCGGCGACCACGAGTGGGAGAACCAGCTCGTCGACGACCACTGGACCTACTCGCTGGATGCCGTCTGGTCGGGCCTGCAGGCCGCCTACGCCGACCTCGTGGCCGACGCCGAGTCGCGCCACGGCGCGCGCCCGACACGTTCGCCGCGATCGGCATCTCGGCGATGATGCACGGCTACCTCGCGTTCGACGCCGAGCGGCGAGCTGCTCGTGCCGTTCCGCACCTGGCGCGACACCACGACCGGCCCCGCGGCCGCCGAGCTCACCGCGCGAGTTCGGGGTCAACATCCCGCTGCGCTGGTCGATCGCGCACCTCTACCAGGCGGTGCTCGACGCCGAGCCGCACGTCGCCGACGTGCGCCTCCTCACCACGCTCGCCGGCTACGTGCACTGGAAGCTCACCGGCGCAGTTCGTGCTCGGCATCGGCGACGCGTCGGGCATGTTCCCGATCGACGACGCCACGCGCGGCTACCGCGCCGACCTGCTCGAGCGCTTCGACGCCCTCGCCGCCGGCCGCGCGCCGGCGCTCGCCGCGCCTGCTGCCCGAGGTGCTCCCCGCGGGGGCGCCGGCCGGCACGCTCACCGCCGAGGGCGCCGCGCTGCTCGACCCGACCGGCGCGCTGCAGCCCGGGCATCCCGCTGTGCCCGCCCGAGGGCGACGCCGGCACCGGCATGGTCGCGACCAACTCGGTCGCACCGCGCGCCGGCAACGTCAGCGCCGGCACGAGCATCTTCGCGATGGTCGTGCTCGAGCGCCCGCTGCCGCGCGTGCACGACGAGCTCGACGTGGTCACGACGCCCGCCGGCGACCCGGTCGCGATGGTGCACTGCAACAACGGCGCGAGCGAGCTCGCGGCGTGGGTGTCGATCTTCCGCCAGTTCGCCGAGGCCGCCGGCGCGCCCGTCGACGCGGATGCCGCGTACGACGCGCTGTTCCGCGAGGCGCTCGACGGCGAGGCGGATGCCGGCGGCATCCTCGCCTACAACCAGCTCGCCGGCGAACCGATCGCCGGGCTCACCGAGGGCCGCCCGCTCGTCGTGCGCACCGACGACAGCCGATTCACGCTCGCCGAACCTCATGCGCGCGCAGCTCTACGGCGTGTTCGCGACGCTCAGCCTCGGCATGGGCGTGCTCGACGAGGAGGGCGTCGCGCTCGACCGCATGTTCGCGCACGGCGGCGTGTTCCGCACCGCTGGTGTCGCGCAGCGCTTCCTCGCCGCGCGCTGCGCACGCCCGTCTCGGTCGGCGGCGACCGCCTCCGAGGGCGGGCCGTGGGGCATGGCCGTGCTCGCCGTCGTACCGCGGCATCGCGCGCACCGGCCGCGAGCCTCGGCGACTACCTCGACGACCGCGTGTTCCGCGACGCCGAGTTCACGCCGTCGAGCCCGACCCCGACGACGTCGCCGGCTTCGCCGCCTACCTCGACCGCTACCGCGCGGGCCTCGCCATCGAGCGCACCGCCGCGCAGACCATCTGACCAATCCGATCGACCCACGAAAGCCACTCATGACCCGCAGCATCATCCCCGACCTCGACGACGACGCAGGTCTGGTTCCTCACCGGCAGCCAGGACCTCTACGGCGAGGAGACGCTGCGCAGGTCGCCGAGCAGTCGCAGGGCGATCGCCGACCAGCTCGGCGAGCGGTGCCGGTCACGATCGAGTGGATGCCGGTGCTCAAGTCCACCGACGCGATCCGCCGCATGGCCATCGACGCCAACGCCGACGACTCGGTCATCGGCGTCATCGCCTGGATGCACACCTTCAGCCCGGCGAAGATGTGGATCACCGGGCTCGACGCTGCTGCAGCAAGCCGCTGCTGCACCTGCACACGCAGGCCAACGTCGAGCTGCCGTGGGCCGAGATCGACTTCGACTTCATGAACCTCAACCAGGCCGCGCACGGCGACCGCGAGTTCGGCTACATCCAGACCCGGCTGGGCGTCGCGCGCAAGACGGTCGTCGGTCACGTGTCGAACCCGGTCGTGCAGCGCAGGTCGCGGCCTGGTCGCGCGCGGCCGCCGGCTGGGACGCCGTCGCGCAACCTCAAGCTCGCCCGCTTCGGCGACAACATGCGCTACGTCGCCGTCACCGAGGGCGACAAGACCGAGGCCGAGCTCCGCTTCGGCGTGCAGGTCAACACCTGGGGCGTCAACGAGCTGGTCGAGGCGGTGGATGCCGCGTCGCGAATCCGACGTCGACGCGCTCGTCGCCGAGTACCTCGACACCTACGACGTCGTCGACGAGCTGCTCCCCGGAGCCGAGCGCGCGGACTCCCTGCGCTACGGCGCCGCGCATCGAGCTCGGCCTGCGCTCGTTCCTCGAGGCCGGCGGCTTCGGCGCGTTCACCACCACGTTCGAGGACCTCGGCGGCCTGCGCCAGCTGCCCGGCCTCGCCGTGCAGCGGCTCATGGCCGACGGCTACGGCTTCGGCGCCGAGGGCGACTGGAAGACCGCGGTGCTCGTGCGCGCCGCGAAGGTGATGGGCGCGGGCCTGCCGGGCGGCGCATCGCCTCATGGAGGACTACACCTACGACCTGACCCCGGGCGACGAGCTGCATCCTCGGCGCGCACATGCTCGAGATCTGCCCGAGCCTCACGACCGTCCAAGCCGCGCCTCGAGGTGCACCCGCTCGGCATCGGCGGCAAGGAGGACCCGGTGCGCCTGGTCTTCGACACCGACCCCGGCGACGGCCTGGTCGCGGCGCTCAGCGACATGCGCGACCGCTTCCGGCTCACCGCGAACGTCGTCGACGTCGTGCCGCTGCCGGCGCCCCTGCCGAAGCTGCCGGTCGGCGCGCGCGGTCTGGAAGCCGCGCCCCGACTTCGCGACCAGTGCGACGGCCTGGCTCACCGCCGGCGCGGCGCACCACACGGTGCTCTCGACCGCGGTCGGCGCCGAGGTGTTCGAGGACTTCGCCGAGATGGCCAAGGTCGAGCTGCTGCTCATCGACGAGGCCACGACCGTGCGCGGCTTCGAGCGCGAGGTGCGCTGGAACAACGCCTACTACCGCCTCGCGCAGGGCTTCTGACGCACCTAGGCTCGCTTCGTATCGGATCATCGACCCCGGAGCACCATGGCCTTCATCGACCTGCCCCTCGCCGAGCTCACGAGTACCGACCGGAGGTCGCCGAGCCCGCCGACTTCGACGCGTTCTGGTCGCTCACGCTCACCGAGGCGCGCGAGTTCGACCTCGAGGTGCAGGCGACGCCCGTCGACAGCGGGCTGACGGTCGTCGACACCTACGACGTGTCGTTCGCCGGCTACGGCGGCCACCGCATCAACGCCTGGCTGCACGTGCCGCACGGCGCGAGCGGGCCGCTGCCGACGGTCGTCGAGTTCCACGGCTACTCGGGCAGCCGCGGCCTCGCCGGACCAGAACAACCTCTACGCGCTCGCCGGCTACGCGCACCTCACGGTCGACACCCGCGGCCAGGGCTGGGCCGCGGTCACGCCACGCCCGACCCGCGCCGGCGCCGGGCTCAGCACGGTCCCCGGGCTCATGACCAAGGGCATCCTCGACCCGGCGACCTACTACTACCGCCGGGTCTACACCGACGCCGTGCGGGCCGTCGACGCCGCGCGCCGCTTCCGCACGTCGACGCCGACCGGATCGTCGTGACCGGCGGCAGCCAGGGCGGCGGCATCACGATCGCCGCGGCGGCCCTCAGCGACGGCTGGTCGGCGCGATGCCGGACGTGCCGTTCCTCTGCCACTTCCGCCGCGCGGTCGACCTTCAACGACCGATGCCGTACAACGAGATCGTCGCGCTACCTCGTGCGCTACCGCGACCACGAGGCAGCGGGTGTTCGAGACGCTGAGCTACTTCGACGGCGTCAACCTCGCCGCGAGGCGACCGTGCCGGCGCTGTTCTCGGTGGCCCTGATGGACGAGATCTGCCTCCCGTCGACGGTGTTCGCCGCCTACAACGCGTGGGGCGGCGCGCGACCATCGAGGTCTACCCGTTCAACGGCCACGAGGGCGGCGGCGAGCACCACCAGCTGGCGAAGCTCGCGTGGTTGAAGAGCTCTTCCGGGTGGTCTGCTTGCGCCAGGCCTACGCCATCCCGCAGGCCGCGCGCGACCGGCGCGACAGCGAGTCGATGATGACGGCGAGCAGCAGCACCGCGCCGGTGACCATGTAGCGGACGACGGGTCGAGGTTCAGCAGCGTCAGGCCCGACGAGATCGACTTGATCACGACGATGCCGAGCAGCGCGGAGAACGCGGAGCCGCGACCGCCGAACAGGCTCGTGCCGCCGATGACGGCCGCGGCGATCGCGTTGAGGTTGATGTCGCCGCCGCCGCTGGACTGGTTCGCCGCGCCGAGCCGGGCGGCCGCGAGGATGCCGCCGAGCGCCGCGAGCGTCGAGCAGAGCACGAACACCGAGATGTAGACGCGGTTCACCCGGATGCCCGCCCGCCGCGCCGCCTCGACGTTGCCGCCGACCGCGTACACCGAGCGCCCCCACCGCGTGCGGGTGAGCACGAGGTGCACGACCACGACGAGCAGCAGGAAGAACAGGAACATCGCCCCGACCCCGCGCGTGAGGTCCGAGGTACCAGCGGCACCGCCGAGCACGACGAGGATGCCGAGCGCGCGCAGCACGATCACGACGAGTCGACGTCGACGAGAGCCCGGCCGCGCGCGCTGCCGCGCGCGGCGAGATCGCGCGACCAGCGCGTAGGCGGCGACCGCGAGACCGACGAGCACGTACGACAGCCCAGGCGGGCAGGAACCACTGCTGCGCGAACTCGACGATCCAGACTCGAGCGGGAGGTTGATCGAGCCGGTGCTGCCGAGCACCCACAGCTGCAGGCCCGAGGAAGCCGAGCAGCCCGGCCAGGGTGATGACGAAGCTCGGCACGCCGAACCGGGTGTACAGGAAGCCGTAGAGCAGGCCGACGAGCACCCCGATCGCCGAGCGCGGCGAGGATGGCGACCGGCAGCTGCAGCGGCTCGGGCAGGTACGACAGCGGACCCTGCAGCCAGGTGACGGCGAGGACCGCGGCGGCCAGCCCGCTGACCGAGCCGACCGACAGGTCGATCTCGCCGACCAGCAGCACGAGCACGACGCCGAGCGCGATCGTGCCGATCGCTGCGCACTGCTGGTGAGGTCGACCAGGTTCTCGCTCGAGAGGAAGGCGGGTTGAGGACCTGGAACACGCCCAGATGAGACGAGCCCGACGATGACCGGCAGCGAGCCGAGGTCGCCGCCGCGCACGCGGAGCAGGAACTCGCGCAGTGACCCGCGGATGCCGCGCGGTGCGTCGCCGTGCGCGTCCGCCTCGGTCGCGGAGAAGGTCGGGTCACCGGCCGTGCTCACTGCACGCGTCCGCAGGGTCGGCGCGCCGCGTGACCGCGTTGTCGGTCGCGCCGGTGATCGCGGCGATGATCTGCTCGCTGGTGACCTCGGCGACGCTGTACTCGCCGTTGTTGCGGCCGAGCCGCAGCACGACGACGCGGTCGGCGACGGCCTGCACGTCGGCCATGTTGTGGCTGATCAGGATGACGCCGTGCCCGCGCTCGCGCAGCCGCTCGATGAGGTTGAGCACCTCGGCGGTCTGGGCGACGCCGAGCGCCGCGGTCGGCTCGTCGAGGATGACGACGCGCGGGTCGCCGATCAGCGAGCGCGCGATCGCGACGGTCTGCCGCTGGCCGCCGGACAGCGACGCGACCGGGATGCGCACCGACGGGATCTTCGCCGACAGCTCGCGCAGCAGCGACCACGTGCGCTGCTCCATGTCGACCTCGTCGAGCGCGCCGCCCTTGCGCGAGCTCGCGGCCGAGCCAGAGGTTGGCGACGACGTCGAGGTTGTCGCACAGCGCGAGGTCCTGGAAGACGGTCGCGATGCCGAGTCGCGGGCGTCGGTCGGCGACGGGATCGACACCGGGCCGCCGTCGAACTCGATCGTGCCCGCAGTCCGGCGGGTGCACGCCCGCGAGGATCTTCACGAGCGTCGACTTGCCCGCGCCGTTGTCGCCGACGAGCGCGACCACCTCGCCCGCGTTGCACCCCGAAGTCGACGTCGGTGAGCGCGCGCACCGCGCCGAACCGCTTGCTGATGCCGCGCATCGTGAGCAGCGGCGTCGGCCGCGTCATCGGCACCGCCGTGAGAGTCGTCACGAGTCCATCCTCGCAGTCCTGATCGAGGTCATCGCAGCCCGGCCGCTTCGCACGCGGCCTCGTAGTACGCGGTGCAGATCTGCTCGACGTGTACAGCCCGTCGGCGATCACGGTCTCCACGATGTTGTCGATCGTCACGGCGACGGGCGCGAGCAGCGTCGCCGGCATGCCGTCGAACTCGACGTCGCCGGCGAGCGTCTCGCCGTTCAGCAGCGCGACCGCGACGCTCGGCCGCGAGCTCGGCCTGCTGCCTGATCGCCTTGTAGACGGTCATGTACTGGTCGCCCGCGACGATGCGCTGGATGCCGGCGAGCTCGGCGTCCTGCCCGGTCACGATCGGGAGCGGTCGACGTTCGCCGCCTTGAACGCCGCGATCGCGCCGCCGGCGGTGCCGTCGTTGGCGGCGTACACGCCGGCGATCTGGTCGCCGAACTGGGTGATCTGGCCCGCGACCCACTCCTGCGCCTTGTCGGGGCTCCAGTCGGGGGTGTCGTACTCGGCGAGCACCTGGTAGTCCGCTCGCGTCGATCGACGCGTGGGCCCCCGTCTTGAAGAGGGCCGCGTTGCTGTCGGTGGGCGAGCCGTTGACCATCAGGATGCCGCCGCCGTCGTCCCCGCGGCATCCAGCCCGTCGACCAGCGCCGTCGCCCTGCAGCTCGCCGACCTTCTCGTTGTCGAACGAGACGTAGTAGGCGAGGTCGCCGCCGTTGACGATGCGGTCGTAGGAGATCACCGGGACTCCGGCGGCGTTCGCGCGCGCGACGATGCTCACCGCGGCCGCGGAGTCGACCGGGTCGAGCACGAGCACCTCGGCGCCCGAGGTGAGCGCGGACTCGGCCTGGACTGCTGGCTGGCGGCATCCTGGTCGGCGTTCGCGTACAGCACCTGGTAGTGGATGCCCGCCGCTCGCCGAGCTCCGCGATGCGTGCCTCGAAGTACGGGCGGTCGAACGTCTCGTACCGCGCCGTCTTGGACTCGGGCAGCAGCAGCGCGATCTTCGGCCCGGTCTCGCACCGGGGTGCAACCGGCGATGCCGGTTACCGTGCCGACCACGGCGTGGCGAGCGCGATGATGGCGCGCAGACGCGCGCCTGGCGCGGGGCGGTCATCGTCCGACCGCCCGGAGTTCGCTCTCGACGCCGACGTTGTCGATCGCGAGCGCGAGGCAGCCCCGCAGCTCGGCCCGGTCGCCGAGCGCGCCCTGCACGATCTCGGGCACGCCGTCGCTGCCGGCGAGCGCCGTGCGCTCGAGCGCGTGCCGCATCGGCGCCAGCAGGATCTCGCCGGCCTGCGCGAGCTCGCCGCCGATCACGATCAGCTCGGGGTCGAACAGGTTGCGAGGCTCGCCGCCGCGATGCCGATGTGGCGACCGGCGTCGGCGATCACGCGTTGGCGCTCCCGTCGCCGGCTCTCGGCGCGCAGCAGCAGGTCGCGGATGCGCTGCATGCCCGGGTCATCCGCGGAACAGCTCGAGCAGCGCGGGCCCGCCGGCGAAGGTCTCGAGACAGCCGCGGTTGCCGCACCGGCAGATCGGCCCGTTCTCGTCGATCGTGACGTGCCCGATCTGCCCGGCCTTGCCGGAGACGCCGTGGAAGACCGAACCGTTGATGAGCAGGCCGGCCGCTGATGGTGTGGCCGACCCGGATGTACGCCGACGACGCGGGCGCCGCGCGCCGCGCCCGATCGCGGCTTCGGCGAGCACGCCGAGGTTCGCCTCGGTGTCGACGAACACGGGCACCTGCACGCGGTTGCTCATCGCCTCGGCGACCGGCGACGCCCTCCCAGCCGCGGAGCAGGCCGGGCGTGGAGATCATCCCGGTCCTCTCGTCGATCGGCGCGGGCAGCGCGATGCCGACCGCCATGATGTCGCCCAGCGAGCCGCGTTCACCGACTCCACCATGTCGCCGAGCAGCAGGGAGGCGCGGTCGAGCTCGCGATCGTGCCGGTGCTCGAGCGCGAGCGGCACGTGGTTCTCGGCGACGACCGTGCGGCCGACGTCCGAGATCGCGATGCGGAGGTGGCGGCTCGAGAAGTGCAGGCCGGCGACGAGTCCGAGTCGCCGGGCGAGCGTGACCTCGACCGCGCGGCGTCCGCTGCGGGAGGTGGTCGAGGTGTTGAGCACGCCCGAGGCGGAGAGCTCCTTGACGATGTTCGACACGGTGGCGGGGGAGAGCCCGGTCGAGCCCGCGAGTTCGACCTGGGTCAGGTGGCCGTGGCGTTTCAGCGAGTCGACGATGCGCGCGCGGTTGGCTTCGCGCAATGAAGTCTGTGAACCCGGCGTCGGGTTTCGGCCTGCCACGGGATCACTGTACCCGCGATCCCGCGAAACGGCGGGTGTGATCAGGGAAAATACGGGGTTGGAACCACAAATCGACCGTGCAGTCCGCGCGGTGGATCGGGCGCCGCGAAGCGACCAACCTGACCGTGAGATCGAGGCTCCCTGACCGTAAGATCACGATTTGGGCATTCTTGTGTTCAACATTTGACGACAAGCCCTACGCGGGGTTACCGTTCGTAACGCGCACGAAACATGGCGTGGTTGTCGATCTCGATGAGGAGGCTGTGGATGAACGCGGAGAACGCACCCGTCGCCGTCGGCCCGCAGCACGGCCTCAGAGTCGCCCGTCATCCTCGAGATGCGCTCCATCACCAAGGAGTTCCCCGGAGTCAAGGCACTCTCGGATGTCTCCCTCACGGTGCACGCCGGCGAGATCCACGCGATCGTCGGCGAGAACGGCGCTGGCAAGTCCACGCTCATGAAGGTGCTGTCGGGCGTGTACCCCTACGGCACGTACCAGGGCGACATCGTCTACAACGGCGAGGTGATGCGCTTCCGCGACATCCGGCAGTCGGAGCACGCCGGCATCGTGATCATCCACCAGGAGCTCGCCCTCATCCCGCTGCTCTCGATCGCCGAGAACATCTTCATGGGCAACGAGCCGACCCGCTTCGGCGCCATCGACTGGATCTCGGTGAAGAAGCAGTCGCGTCGAGCTCATGGCGCGCGTCGGGCTCAACGAGGACCCGGACACGCTCATCAAGGACATCGGCGTCGGCAAGCAGCAGCTCGTCGAGATCGCGAAGGCGCTCAACAAGAAGGTCAAGCTGCTCATCCTCGACGAGCCGACCGCGGCGCTCAACGAGTCCGACTCGCAGCACCTGCTCGACCTGCTGCGCGGACTCAAGTCCAAGGGCATCTCGTCGATCATGATCTCCCACAAGCTCAACGAGATCGAGCAGATCGCCGACGAGATCACGATCATCCGCGACGGCAAGTCGATCGAGACGCTCGATGTGAGCGACGGCGACGAGGTGGATGAGGACCGCATCATCCGCGGCATGGTCGGCCGCGTGCTCGAGAACCGGTTCCCCAAGCGCACGAACGAGATCGGCGCCAAGTTCTTCGAGGTGCACGACTGGACCGTGCGTCATCCACTCGCCGCCGACCGGCTCGTGGCCAAGCACTCCGACTTCTACGTGCGCCGCGGCGAGGTCGTCGGGTTCGCCGGCCTCATGGGCGCCGGACGCACCGAGCTCGCGATGAGCCTGTTCGGCCGCTCGTACGGGGTCTACGAGTCGGGCGTCATCATCAAGGACGGCGAGGAGATCGAGCTCAAGAACGTCGAGCAGGCGATCAAGGCCGGCCTCGCCTACGTGAGCGAGGACCGCAAGGCGCTCGGCCTCAACCTGCTCGACGACATCAAGACGCTCGACGACCGCCGCGAAGCTGCGCAAGATCGCGCCGCGCGGTGTGATCCGCAAGGTCGAGGAGTACCAGGCGGCCGAGTTCTACCGCAAGAGCCTGCGCACCAAGACGCCGAGCGTCGACGAGGGCGTCGAACAAGCTCTCGGGCGGCAACCAGCAGAAGGTCGTGCTCGGCAAGTGGATGTTCACCGACCCCGACCTGCTCATCCTGGATGAGCCGACCCGCGGCATCGACGTCGGTGCCAAGACCGAGATCTACGGCATCATCAACGACCTCGCCGCGCAGGGCAAGGGCATCATCATGATCTCCTCGGAGCTGCCGGAGCTGCTCGGTGTCTCGGATCGCATCTACACGATCTTCGAGGGTGCCATCACCGCCGAGATCGCGACCAAGGATGCCAACCAGGAGAGCCTCATGCGCAGCATGACCAGCGACCGGACCAGCATGAGCACGAAGGCGGCCACAGCATGACCGACACCACCGAGACCAAGACCGGGTTCCGCTTCAGGGACCTCGGCAAGATGTTCGGCGGATCGACGAGCTCGGGGCGCCAGTTCGGCATCCTCGGCGCGCTCGTGCTGATCATCATCTTCTTCCAGTGGCAGACCGGCGGGAAGACGCTCACGCCGCAGAACCTGATCAACATCGTCAACGGCAACTCCTACGTGCTCATCCTCGCCGTCGGCATGGTGCTCGTGATCATCGCCGGCCACATCGACCTGTCGGTCGGATCGGTCGCGGCGTTCGTCGGCATCGTCGTCGCGCAGTTCATGAAGTGGGCCAACTTCGACGTGCTGATGACCGGGGCTCCCGAGTGGCTGCCGCAGTTGCTCACCGTGCTCTCCGCGCTGGTCGTCGGGTTGATCATCGGCGCCCTGGTCGGCGCCTGGCAGGGCTGGTGGGTCGCCTACGTCGGCGTCCCGGCGTTCATCGTGACCCTGGCCGGCATGCTGTTCTTCCGCGGCGCGAACCAGTTCGTCGGCAACTCGACGTCGATCCCGGTGCCGCGCGAGTTCACCTTCCTCGGCGGCGGCTTCCTGCCCGACCCGAACCTGGGGATCCCGGCGAACGTGCCCACGATCATCCTCGGCCTGCTCGTGCTCGTCGCGATCATCTGGCAGGAGTTCCGGCTGCGCCGTGCGCAGGCCGCGATGGGTGCCGAGCGCGCTCCGGCCTGGGTGAGCGTCGTCAAGCTCGTCGTGCTCGGCGGTGTCGTGGTGGGCGCGACGTACCTGTTCTCGACCGGCCGCATCGGCACGAGCTACCCGGTCGCGGGCATCATCCTCGGCATCATCGCCATCGGCTACTCGTTCCTCGCCACGAACACGACCATCGGTCGCCACATCTACGCGATCGGCGGCAACTGGCGGGCGGCCGAGCTGTCCGGTGTGAACATCAAGCGCGTCAACTTCTTCGTCATGATGAACATGTCGATCATCGCCGCGCTCGCCGGCATGATGTGGATCGCCCGCTCGGTGGCCTCCGGCCCCGGCGACGGCGTCGGCTGGGAGCTCGACGCGATCGCGGCCGTGTTCATCGGTGGCGCCGCCGTCTCGGGTGGCATCGGCACCGTTGCGGGATCGATCGTCGGCGGCCTCGTGATCGCCGTGCTGAACAACGGACTTCAGTTGCAGGGCGTCGGCCAGGACAAGGTGCAGATGATCAAGGGCCTCGTGCTGCTGATCGCAGTCGGCATCGACGTCTACAGCAAGCGGCAGGGACGCCCGTCCATCATCGGCCTGCTCACGCGGAACCGCAGGGATGGGGGCCTCGATGAGGCACCACCACCCGCTGCGGCTCCGGCAGGTACACAGACTCCCACCCCTTCGGGTGGGGCCGAGGAAACCAACCGCCCACAGGACCTCACTCCCAAGGGCTAGCGCAACACCGGTTTCCCATCACATGAATGCACCAAGGAAGAGAATACCCATGAAGAAACTCGCTCTGGCGGCGACCGCGGTTGCCGCGGGTGCCGCGCTGATGCTTGCGGGCTGCTCTCCTCGCACCGACACCGGTACCGGTGGCGGCGAGGAGACCGCGGGCTTCGCTGCTGACGCCGTGATCGGTGTGGCCCTCCCGGACAAGACGTCCGAGAACTGGGTGCTCGCCGGCCAGCTGTTCACCGACGGGCTCACTGAGGCGGGCTTCTCGCCCGACGTGCAGTACGCCCCCGCGTCGAACACGGTCGCCGAGCAGCAGAACCAGATCAACGCCATGGTCGAGAACGGCGCGAAGGTCATCATCATCGGTGCCAAGGACGGCGCACAGCTGTCCGCGCAGGTCGAGGCCGCGCAGGCTGCCGGTGTCAAGGTGATCGCGTACGACCGCCTCATCCTCAACACCGAGGCTGTCGACTACTACGTCGCGTTCGACAACTTCGAGGTCGGCGTCCTGCAGGGCACTGCGCTGCTCGAGGGCCTCGCCGCGAAGTTCCCGGACCAGGACACCTACAACATCGAGCTGTTCTCGGGCTCGCCGGATGACAACAACGCCGGCGTGTTCTTCGACGGCGCGATGAGCGTCCTCCAGCCGAAGATCGACGACGGAACCCTCGTCGTGCTCTCCGGCCAGACCGAGGTTGCGCAGACCGCGACCCAGGGCTGGGCTGCCGAGGAGGCGCAGAGCCGCATGGACACGCTGCTCTCCGGCTTCTACACGGGTGACGTGCCGATCGACGGCGTGCTCGCCCCGAACGACAACCTCGCCCGCGCGATCATCGAGTCCGCTCGTGCCGCCGGCAAGGCCCTCCCGGTCGTGACCGGTCAGGACTCCGAGGTCGAGTCGGTCAAGTCGATCGTCGCCGGTGAGCAGTACATGACCATCTACAAGGACACCCGTGCGCTCGTCGCCGCGTCCATCGCGATGGTCAAGGAGCTGCAGGCCGGAGACGAGCCCAGCGAGATCAACGACACCGAGTCGTACGACAACGGTGTGAAGGTCGTCCCGTCCTACCTGCTCCCGCCGGTGGTCGTGACGAAGGACAACGCCGCTGAGGCGTACAAGGAGAACCCGGACCTGTTCCCGCTCACGCAGTAGCAGATCCACGCAGCACCAGCAGTCGAACATGACTGCACGAGGCCGGTCCGGGTTCGCCCGGGCCGGCCTTCGGCGTTCCTCTCAGCCGAAGTGCATGCCGAGGCCCGGCAGACCGCGGCTCGTGAGTCGGCCGTCGTGGATGTGCACCGGGGACTCGCCCTCGAGCGCGCCGAGGGTCGCGAACGCGGCATCCTCGACGTCCTCGATCATCGACTCCGGACGCAGCGCGAGCGCGACCTGCCCCGACAGCTCGGGCAGCAGGTGAGGATGCAGCGGCGCCCCGTACCCCGCCGCCACCTCCGCAATCCGCAGGAACGGCGTGATCCCCCCGACCCGCACGATGTTCGGCTGGACGATGTCGGCCCCGCCCGCGTCGAGGTACTCCGTGAACCGAGCCACCGTGTGCAGGTTCTCGCCGACCGCGATCGGCACGGACGTGCGGGCGCGGAGCTCGACGTGCCCGCGCAGGTCCTCGGCGCGCAGCGGCTCCTCGAGCCAGGTCAGCCCGAGCGGCTCGAACGCGGCGGCGGCGCGGGTCGCGGTGTCGAGGTCCCAGCGCTGGTTGGCGTCGACCGCGAGCATCCGGTCGGGACCGATCACGTCTCGCACGGCGGCGATCCGGTCGAGGTCCTCGGACAGGTCGGGCTTGCCGACCTTGATCTTGACCCCGACGCAGCCCGCGGCGACCCAGCGCTCGGCCTGCGCGACGAGGTCGGCGAGCGGGTAGTGCAGGTTCACACCGCTGCCGTACACCGGCAGCGACTCGTGCTGTGCGCCGAGCAGTTCGGTGATCGACTGGCCGCGGCGGCGCGCGGCGAGGTCCCAGAGCGCGAGGTCGAGACCGGCGAGCGCGATCGTGGTGATGCCGCTGCCGCCGGCTTCGTGCAGGCGGGTCCACGCGGCATCCCAGATCGAGGGGTCGGCCGGAAGTCCGACCACGAACGGCGCGACGTCGTGGTCGAGCATCGCGCGCACGGCCTCACCGCCGATCGTCGGCGTCCAGCTGAAGCCCGAGCCGACCGCGCCGTCGCTCGCGGTGACGGTCACGGCGATCACCCGGATGTCCGTGACGTCCGGTCCCCACGGGCGGCGCAGCGGGATCCTGTGCGCGACCGTCTCGAGCGACGCGATCGTGGGCGCGGTCATCCCGCGAGCGCCTCGCCGATCCGCAGGAGCTCATCGAGTCGCGCGGTCTGGCGTTCGTCGGGGTCGACGAGCGGGGCGCGGACGCTGCCGACGGGCATCCCGCGCAGGCGCAGCCCCGCCTTGATGAGCGAGACGGCGAAGCCGGGGGTCTCGTCGCGGAGCGCGACGAGCGGGGCGTAGAAGTCGTCGAGGAGGCGGCGTTGCGCCGCGGCATCCTCGGCCCGGTACGCACGGTAGAACGCGTTCGCGATTCCCGGCGCCATGGCGAACACCGCCGACGAGTAGAGCGGCACGCCGATCGCGCGGTACGCGGCCTGGCTGAGTTCGGCGGTGAGCAGGCCGTTGAAGAACTGGATGTCGGGCCGCCCGGCGCGCTGCGCCTCGAGCACGAACCGCTGTGCGAGGGCGATGTCGCCCACGCCGTCCTTGATGCCGATGACCTTGGGCTCCGCCATCAGCCGTCGGATCGACTCGACCGTGAACTGCGCCGCACCGCGGTGGTACACGATCACCGGCAGCTCGCTCGCCGCCGCGATCGCGAGCACGTAGTCGACGAGGCCTTGCTGCGGAGCCGTCACGAGGTAGGGCGGGAGCACGAGCAGGGCGTCGGCACCCTGCCGTTCGGCGCCGCGTGCGCAGCGCGTCGCGTGCGCGAGTGGTCCGCCGGCACCTGCGATGACCGGCACGCGTCCCGCGACCGCGCTCACCGCGGTGCCGACCGCGGCCTCGACCTCCGAGCCGGAGAGCGCGTGGAACTCGCCGGTGCCGCACGCGGCGAACACCGCGCCCGCATCGTTGCCAACACCGTCGTCTACGTGGCGGGCCAGCACGTCGTGATCGATCTTGCCCGCCTCGCCGTAGGGCGTGACCGGGAAGAACAGCACGCCCTCGAACCCGATCGTGGGATCAGCCATGCTCGCGCTCCAGTTCGGTCTGCCAGCTGCGGGTGGGCTTCCAGCCCAGCAGTCGCTCGGCCTTCGCGCAACTGAACATCGCCCGAACTCCGGGGGGCACGACGATGCCGGGCAGGTACTCGGGGGCGAGCTCGTCGAGGGGTGCCTCGGCGAGGGAGTCCGCGGCGCCGACGAAGAATCCGGATCCGTTGGGGATGGATGCCGCGGCCCGCGTCCACGCGACCGTGAAGTCCGCGGCATCCCGAGCATCGACGTAGTTGAACAGCGCGACCGCGGACAGCCCGGGGTCGGCGAGCCGATCGCGCACGGTGTGCCCCTGCTGCGTGGGTGCGCCGCGCCACTCGTCGGGCGAGATCACGAAGCACGGGCGGAACGTGCCCACCCGCAGCGCGTCGCCGTGCCGCCGTGCGGCCATCCCGGCGATCTGCTCGACCGCGAGCTTGGAGAGCGCATAGCCGTTCCACGGCTCGGTCGGATGCGTCTCGTCGATCGGCACGGACTGCGGCGCCCAGCCGCGCGGGTTGCCGTACCCGATCACCGTCGGACTGCTCGCCATGAGCAGCTGCCCGGTGCCCGCGGCCACCGCGGCGGCGAGCACGTTCATCGCGAGTGACGTGTTCGTCGCGAACATCACCGGGTCGGGCGCCGTGAACGGCACCGCGATCGCGGCGAGGTGGATGATGCCGTGCGGTCGGAGTTCCGCGACCAGTGCGCTCGCGGCGTCCCCGTCGAGGAGGTCGAGCGCCACCTGCTCGCCGGCGACGAGCGGCGAGGGTTCGCGATCCACCGACACGACGTCGTGCCCGGCGTGCGCGAGCGCGGCGACGACGCTCGTGCCGAGCCGCCCGGAGCCGCCCGTCACGAGGTAGCGGCTCATGCGGTGCCTCCGGGCGGGTCATCCCGCAGTGCAGCGTCGCCCAGCCCGAGGTCGGCGATGCGCACCGCGCGATCGGTGCCGAGCGAGGCGTTCGCGGCCAGGCCGACCGAGACCGCGCGCACGCCGTCCCGCCAGTCCGCGGCACGGCCGAGCGGGTCGTCGGACGCCCCACTGTGCCGGTCACGATCGAGCAGGTCGCGGAGCAGGATGCCGTCGCCTCCGCCGTGCCCGCCCTCGGCGACCGGGATCGGCACCTCGCGCGCCGAGCCGAAGTGCTGCTGCACGACGAGCCGCTCGGAGACCGGGCGGGCGAGATCCTCCGGCACGCCCTCGGGTCGCGCGCTCGGGTCGACGATCGCCGCGCCGTGCTCGTCGAGCTGCACCGATCCGCGCTCGACCACGGTGAGCTCGGCGCGGCCGCGCGTGCCGTTGATCGCCGACGACGTAGCCCTCCCACGGCGAGTGCGCGTTGAGGGAGTACGACATGCTCGCGCCGCGCGCGTAGTCGACGACGAGCGAGAGGTTGTCCTCGATCGTGATCCCCGGGTCGAACACGTCGCGGTCCCGCAGGTAGCCGTCGAACTGCTCGTTCTCGAGGTAGAGGCCGCGCAGGCCAGGGTCGGAGCGCAGGTCGAGGCTGAAGGCATCCCGTGCAGGGTCGTCGGTCGTGCCGCGCTCCGGCCGGTGGCCGAGCCCGCGCTTCGCGGCGTTCTCGGCCCCGTAGAACCGCAGCCCGCCGCTCGCGAAGACCCGAACCGGGGCGTCGGCGATCCACCAGTTCACGAGGTCGAAGTGGTGCGACGACTTGTGCACGAGCAGTCCGCCCGAGTTCGCCTTGTCGCGGTGCCAGCGCCGGAAGTAGTCCGCGCCGTGCGCGGTGTCGAGCAGCCACTCGAAGTGCACCGACGTGACCTCGCCGATCTCACCGTCGGCCACGACGCGCTTGAGCTCGGAGTTGCGGGGGGAGTAGCGGTAGTTGAACGTCGTGGTGACCGACCGGCCCGAGCGCTCCACGGCCTCGGCGATCGCTCGCACGCCCTCGGCGGTGGTGGTGAGCGGCTTCTCGACGATGACGTCGGCTCCGGCATCCAGCGCCGCGACCACGTGCCCGGCATGGGTGAAGTCCGGCGACGTGACGATCACGCGGTCGATGCCGTGCTCGGCGATCACCGCGCCGAGCTGGTCGGGGGCGAAGCGCAGCGGCGCCGGGATGCCGTCCTGCGCGAGTCGGCGTTCGCTGAAGTCGATCCGGCCCGGGTTGGTGTCGGTCCACGCCACGAGTTCGGTCGTCGAGCGGTGCGGGCCCGCGATCGCCCACAGGTAGAGCTGGGCGCGCGAGCCGGTGCCGACGATCGCGTACCGGTGCTTCACTTGATGCCCGTCGTCGCGATGCCCTTGACCAGGTACTTCTGGCCGAGCAGGAACGCGATGAACAGCGGGATGAGCGACACGACGCTCATCGCGAACATCGCACCGTAGTTCGAGCTCGACTGCGCGTCGATGAACCCCTTGAGCGCGACCGAGACCGGGAAGTTCTCCCGGGTTCGCAGGTAGATGAGCGGGCCGAAGAAGTCACCCCAGGTCCAGATGAAGGTGAAGATCGCCGTGGTCGCGAGGGCGGGCACCATGAGCGGCAGGGTCACCTGGGCGAAGATCCGAGGATGACCAGCGCCATCGATCCGCGCCGCCTCGAACAGCTCCTTCGGCAGCGCCCGGATGAACTGCACCATGAGGAACACGAAGAACGCGTCGGTCGCGAGGAACTTGGGCACGATGAGCGGCAGGAAGGTCTCGAGCCATCCCAGTTCGCGGAAGATGACGAACTGCGGCACGAGCACGACGTGGAACGGCAGCATGATCGTGCCGAGCATGATCGCGAAGAACGTGTTGCGCCCCCAGAACCGCAGCCGGGCGAACGCGTAGGCGGCGAGCGAGCACGAGATCAGGTTGCCCATGATCGCGCCGAGGGCGAGGATCGCCGAGTTGATCAGGAAGGTGCTGAACGGCAGCTGCTGTGAGGTCCAGCCGTAGATGTAGTTGTCGAGCGAGACATCCAGCGTGAAGATGCTCAGGTCGGTGAAGATCTGGTCGTTCGGCTTGAGCGACGACACCACGAGCCAGATCAGCGGGTAGATCATGAGCAGCGAGAGCGCGATGAGCCCGGTGTGCTTGAACACGGCGACGATGCGCGCGCGTCGACGGTAGTCGCGCTGGCGTCGGGGCGCCGGACGGGCGGGCAGCGGCATCGCCGGGGATGCCGCGACGGTCGATTCAGTCGTCATAGAACACCCAGAACCTCGAGAGCCAGAAGTTGAATGCGGTGAAGCCCGCGATCACGAGCAGCAGGAACCACGCCATCGCCGACGCGTAGCCCATGTCGAGCTGCGTGAACGCCTCCTTGTAGAGGTAGAGCGTGAAGAACATGGTCGAGTCCGACGGTCCGCCGGTGCCGCCGGAGACGATGAACGCCTGGGTGAACGACTGGAACGCGAAGATGATCTGCAGCACGAGGTTGAAGAAGATGATCGGCGTGAGCAGCGGGAAGGTGATCGAGAAGAAGCGGCGGATCTTGCCCGCCCCGTCCATCTCGGCGGCCTCGTAGTACATCTCCGGGATCTGCCGCAGCCCGGCCAGGAAGATCACCATGGGCGAGCCGAACGTCCAGATGTGCAGCACGATGATCGTGCCGAGCGCGGTGTCCGGGGTCGAGATCCAGCCGGGGCCGTCGATGCCGAACAGGCCGAGGAACCCGTTGACGATCCCCTCCTTGCCGAACACCTGGCGCCACAGGATCGCGATCGCGACCGAGCCGCCGAGCAGGCTCGGCAGGTAGAAGATCGACCGGTAGATCGCGAGTCCGCGCAGGCCGCGGTCGAGCAGCAGCGCGATCGCGAGCGCGAAGGCGAGCTGCAGCGGCACCGAGGTGACGACGTAGACCATCGTGACCCGGAACGAGTTCCACAGCCGCTCGTCGCCGATCATCTGCACGTAGTTGCCGATGCCGATCCACTCGGGCGGCTGCAGCAGGTTGTAGTCGGTGAACGACAGGTACAGCGACGCCGCCATCGGCCCGATGGTGAACGCCACGAGCCCGAGCAGCCACGGCGCGAGGAAGATGAACGCGGCCTTGTTGTCGGGCCGGCGCTGCTTGACGCGCACCCCGCCCCTGGGGCGTTCGGCGGCCAGCTTGCGCAACTCACCGAGTCCGCTCACGGTTGACCTCCTCGTCGATCGTCGACCGCGCTCCATGCACAAGAAAGCGGTTTCTCGTAGTGTGGACGATTATTGCCCGACGTCGTCCGAAACGTCAAACGGCAGTTCCGACCGAACCACGAACCAACGGTCGACGCAATATGGTGGCAGCAACGCGGGAACGGAGAACTCGAGGATGGCGCGACGCTCTGGCGTGACGACGATCGCCGAGGTCGCGGCGCACGCCGGCGTCTCGCCCGCCACCGTCTCGCGGGTGATGAACGGACGCTTCCTCGGAGAGCCCGTGATCGCCGAACGGGTGCGCGCCGCAGCCGCCGAGCTCGAGTACTCGCCGAGCCACCTGGCCCGCAGCCTCGCCCTCGGCAAGACCAACGCGATCGCGTTCGTCGTGCCGGATCTGGCCAACCCCGCGTTCCAGGCCGTGCTGTCGAGCCTGAGCAAGACCGCCGCCCGCGACGGCTACCGGGTGCTGGTCGCCGACTCCGCGGAGACGCCCAGCGACGAGCCCATCCTCGCCTCCGAGGTGCGACGCCGCTGCGACGCGATCGTGCTCTGCGCACCCCGCATGCCGGACGACGAACTCGTCGCGCTCGCCGACGGACTGCGGCCGATGGTGCTCATCAACCGCAGGAACGCAGGGATCTCGGCCCCTTCGCTGTCGATCGACTACCGCTCGGGCATCCTGACCCTCGCCCGCCACCTGCACGAGCTTGGACATCGCCGGTTCGTCTACCTCGAGGGTCCCGCCAGCAGCATGTCCAACGGCGACCGGCTGCTCGGGCTCGCGGAGTTCGAGCGGGCGGAGCCGGGCGTGAGCGTGCTACGGATCCCGTGCGGCGCGTCATCCGAGGATGGGCGGGATGCCGCGACGCGCGTCCGCGAGTCCGGCGCGACCGCGGCGCTCGCCTTCAACGACCTCGTCGCGATCGGCCTGCTCAACGGTCTCATCGAGCAGGGGGTGCGCGTGCCGGAGGACATCTCGGTCACCGGGTTCGACGACATCCCGTTCGCGCGGTACACCTCGCCATCGCTCACCACGGCCTCGGTGCCCCACGCGGAACTCGGCGTGCAGGCCTGGCACCGGATGCTCGGACTCATCCGCCGCGAGCCCTCCGGGCACGACGTCGTGTTCCAGCCACGGCTGGAGGTGCGCGGCTCCACCGGGCCCGCCCCGACCTCCTGAACCCACTCACGGACGATTCCGTTGACAGTTCCGCACCTCGGTGCTAGTTTCCGTGAAAGCGGTTTCTCGACCCGGTCAGCCGATTCGTGATCTCGCCACTGGGGCCCCGGCCCTGCTTGTCACCCCCACCATCGACGGTGGTACGCCACCGATCACCTTGAGAAACGAGGCGCAATGACGCGACCAGCACGCTCACTCCCGATGCTCGTCGGCACCGCTCTGTCGGCGGCGCTCATCCTGGCCGGGTGCTCCGCCACTCCGGCGCCCGAGCCCACGAGTGGATTCGACCCCGAGGAGGAGATCGAACTCCACATCGCCTGGTGGGGCAACGACGAGCGCGCGGCCATCATGGCCGACGTGATCGACCTGTTCGAGGCCGAGTACCCGAACGTGACCGTGGTCGAGGAGCCGGTCGGCGCGCCCGACGACCTCTTCAACCGCCTCGCGACCGACTTCGCCTCGGGCACGGCACCGGATGTGTTCGCACTCGGCGGCGCCAAGCCGCAGGAGTACGGCGCGGCCGGCACCCTGCTCGACCTCTCCACGGTCAGCACCGAGCTCGACACCTCGAAGTACGAGGACTTCACCCTCACCAACGCGACCGTCGACGGCACCCTGTACGGGCTGCCCACCGGCGGCAACGCGATCGGCGTGCTCGTGAACCCGGCGATCTTCGAGCAGGCCGGGGTCGACCTGCCGGAGGCGGGCTGGACCTGGGACGACCTGATCGACGCTGCGAACGAGATCTCGGCGAACGCCGGTGACGGCATCGTCGGACTCGACCTGCGGGTGCAGGACATCCTCGGCACCTATGTCGCGCAGTACACCGACGAAGGCATCTACACCTCGGACGGCCAGCTCGGCGTCGACGCCGATGTGATCGAGGACTGGTACTCGATGGAGCAGGACCTCGTCGAGGGCGGCGGGCTCCCCGACCCCTCGGTGATCGTCGAGCACCAGAACGTCACACCGGACCTGTCGCTGTTCGGCACCGGCAAGGCGGGCATCACGTTCGCCTACAGCAACCAGATCGGCGCGTACGCGGCCGGTCTGGGCGGCGCCGAGGTCGAGATCATCGCCCCGCCGACGTCGACCGACGTCTCCGGTGTCGCGGTGCTGCCTTCGCAGTTCTGGGCGATCGCGGCCGAAACGGAGCACCCCGAGGCGTCCGCACTGCTGGTGAACTGGCTGCTGAACGTGCCGGAGGCGGCCGAGATCATCCTCGCCAACCGCGGCCTGCCGTTCAACCCGGACACGCTCGCCGTGGTCGAGCCGCTGCTGGCACCGGTGGACGCGCAGTCCGCCGCGTACCTGAAGCAGGTGCTCGAGATCGGCGTCGTCGCACCGCCCCAGCCCGCTGGTGGTGGCATCCTCAACGAGCTGTCGCAGCGCATCGAGTCGGACATCCTGTTCGGCCGGGTGTCGGCGAAGGACGGCGCGCAGCAGTGGGTGGATGAACTGACCGCGGCACTCGCCGCGGGCTAGGCGCTCGCAACGCACGATGGGCGGTTCCTCCGGGAGCCGCCCATCGTGCATGCTGACGACGGGAGGTGCGCATGACGGCGTTGGATGACGCAGTGCAGCTGCTGCGCGCGCGGCCCGCCGCCGCAGGGGCCGGGCTGCGGCCCGGCGCCCTGCAGGACGGGCTGGACTCGAGTGGGACGGCCTTCGCCGCGGTGGGTGGACCGCTCGGGGAGCGGTGGAGTCGCGCCATCCTGGAACTCGACGCCTGCATCTCGTCGGCCGGCACCTCCTCCGTGCTCAGCGAGGGTGGCGTCTACCACGGCACCTGGCTCGAGAGCACGGGCACGATCAGCGCCGAGGTGCTGTCGCGGTTCGCGCCCGAGGTCACGACCGCGACGACGCTGCAGTTCGCGGAGCACCAGCGCGACGACGGGACGCTGCCCTACAAGGTCACCGCCGACGGGCCGGCCTTCAGCCAGATCCAGATCGTGTCGCCGCTCGCGCGCACGGTGTGGAACCACTACCTGCTCGCCGGCCGCGACCGCACTTACCTGCGCACGATGTACGACGCCTTGGTGCGGTACGACGGATGGCTCGCGCGGTTCCGCGACACCCGCGGCACTGGCGGCGTCGAAGCGTTCTGCACGTTCGACACCGGGCACGACCTGTCGCCGCGGTTCTGGTCCGTGCCCGATCGCTGCTTCCAAGGGGACGCCACGCGCTTCGACCCCAGCAACCCGATCCTGCCGTTCGTCGCTCCCGATCTCACCGCGAATGTCGCGTGCCAGCGCGCGTACCTCGCGCGGATCGCGTCCGAGCTGGCGGAGGACGGCTCAGGGTGGGAGCGCGCCGCAGAGGCGTCGCTCGCCGCCCTGTTCGCCCAGTGCTTCGACGAGCCCGACGGCATGTTCTACGACCGCGATGCCACGGGCGCGCTCCGCCGGGTCCAGTCCGACGTGCTGCTGCGCGTGCTCGCGTGCGAGGTCGGCGATGACGCGTTCTTCCGTTCGGCGCTCGAGCGCTACGTGTTGAACAGCGGCAAGTTCCTCTCGGCGTTCGGATTCACCTCGATCGCGATGGATGATCCGCGCTTCGACCCCGACTTCACCCGCAACTCGTGGGCGGGTCCGGTGAACCTGCTCTCGCTCATCCGTGCGCCGCACGCGTTCGAGCACCACGGCCGGGTCGCGGAGCTCGCGCTCACCGCCGAGCCCGTGCTCGCGGCGCTCGCGGTGGCGGACCGGTTCCCGCAGTGCCTCGACGGCTGGAGCGGGGCGGTTGGCTTCACGTCGCAGTACTCGCCCGCGATCCTCTGGTTCCTCGACGCGGTCGAGCGCCTGTGCGGCATCCTGCCCCGGCCCGACGGGGAGGTCTGGTTCAGCGGCCTCGCCCCGACCAGGTTGGGGCACGGTGCGTCGGCGGTGGCGGTGGCGTCATCCCGGGTCGTCGACGGTGTGCGGTTCGAGATCGCTGCCGATGACGAGCGGGCCGTCGTGTTCCGGGACGGCGCCGAGGTGTGGTCGTTCCCACGCGGGTGGCGGGTGATCGCGGACCGCGCCGGTGAGCCGGTTGCGGTGGTCGGTCTCGCGGCGACGTCCGTGGCGGGCGTGCTCACGATCGGCGGTGCCACCCATTCGCTCGAGCTCGCTCCCAACGACCGGGTGGAGCTGGCCACCGGACAGCGCACGTCGATCGGATTGGTCGCGCCGCGCGCCTGACGAGCGGTCCGCAACCACGACCGCGCGGTCAGCGGCCGTCCACCGCGAGGGCGACGGGTCGAGCGATCCCGCGCACGTCCGTGGTCGGCCAGGCCGGGTCTGCGGTGAGCACCTCGATGCCGCCGTCGGTGAGCAGCACGGTGTCCTCCACCTTGGCGCCCGGCGCCGACGGGTTCCAGGCGAACGCGCGCCCGGCGACGATCGGCTCGCGACTGTCGGGGGTCGCGCGCGGCTCGCGGCCCAGGTAGCCGGTGGGGCCGCCCTGGTGGTGACCGAGCCAGGCATCGCGACCGAAGCCGTGCCGTTCGTACGCGGCGGCGATGTCGGTGAGCACTTCGCCGATGGAGCGGCCGGGCGCGGTCGCCGCGAAGGCATCCGCCTCGACCTCGAGCAACCGGCGGTCCGTCGCCGCGGCGGCGGGGTCGTCGCGGAACGCAACCCAGCGGGTCAGGTTCGCGAAGAGCCCGCTCCGTCGGGCACCGAGCACGGCCATGGCCCGGGCGCCGAGCGCGGCGGCGGTCGGCAGTGGATGTCGCACCGCCCGACGCCCCTCCCCGGCGACGAGCAGCACCACCGGATCCGCTCCGATCGCCACCGCCGCGCGGGCGAGCTCCGCGGCCAGTTCCTGCTCCGACTGGCCCGGCCGTGCGGACTGGAGCACGGCGGTCATCGCGCCCGCGGCATCCCGTCCGAGCGCGCGGTACCGGGCGAGGTCGCCCGGTGTGAGCGGAGAGCGCAGTCGCTGCACGTCGATCGGGTGGGCGTCCTCCTGCGCGATGCCGACCGCTCGCGGCAACGGATGGTGCCACGGCACCGCGACGAGGTCGAGCCGCTCGGCGTCACCGAGCTCCTCGTCGCGCAGCCGGTCGACCTCGTTCGCGTGCGCGTGCGCGGTGATCCCATTCCGATCCACGACCGCCGTGAGCACGGGAGACCCGCCGATCGGCACGGTCACCCGTGCGCCGTCGAACAGCCAGGCGAGACTCTCCTGGCTCGTGAACTGGATGGCGGGAACGCCCAGCTGGTCGAGCAGAGTCCAGACGCGGGCGAGCTTCGCATCGCGATCGGACGGCGCCGTCGCGGTCCGCGTGGGCACTGTCTTCATCGCCACGAGCCTAGCGGAGAAACCGCTTTCTCGAAACGCGCCAGCGGGCTGCCTGGAGCCGGATCCGGCTGTCGGTCCGACGGTGCGGCTAGCGGCCGATCACGACCTCGACCGCGTCCACCGGCTCACCCGCGCCGACCACCGAGGCCCAGAGCAGCACGCGGCCCGCGACCGGATCGCCGAGGTGCGCGAGTGCGTCGCGATCGACCGGCACGCTCATCGGGGTCGTGCTCCCGGCCTCGGCCGTGACATGCGCGGAACCGAGCAGCACCGCGCGGCGACTCGCGACGCCGGGGACGAGCGCTCGGCCGTAGAGCTGCACGACCTGCGTGCCGCGGCGCGGCCCGGTGTTGGTCAGCGACACGGAGAGCGTCGTCTCCGGCCAAGCACCCGCGGCGGATGCACCGTCCAGCGCCCAGCTCGTGTAGCCGAGGCCCGCGCCGAACGGGATCAGCGGCGCGGCATCCTGGTCGATGTAGCGCTTGGTGCCCTCGATGCGCTCGTCGTAGGTCGCCGGGAGCACTCCGGTGCTGCGCGGGATCGAGACCGGCAGCCGTCCGACCGGCTCGCGGTCGCCGAGCACGAGGTCCGCGATCGCGTCACCGCCCTCCGGGCCCGGATAGCCCGCGAACAGCACCGCGTCCGCCAGCTCGAGCACGGCGCCGATGCCGTGCGGGCGGCCCGCGATGATGACGGCGACCAGCGGGGTGCCGGTGGCGGCGACGGCGGCGACGAGTGCACGCTGCGACTCGGGCAGGGTGACCTCGGCGACGTCGAATCCCTCGCCCGACGTGGCGGCCGGCCGCATGCCGCCGAGCGCCGCGGCGCCGTTGGCCTGGAAATCGTCGTCGTAGCCGCGCTCGCTCGTGCCGCCGAGGGCGATCACGACGAGGTCTGCGGAGGTCGCGGCATCCACGGCACGAGCGAGTCCGCCCTCGATCGGATCGGTGAGGCCCGAGCCCGACTCGACCACGACGTCCGCCACGCGGCGGCGGATGCCTGCGGCGAGCGAGACACCATAGCCGTCGGGCAGCGGCGGCACGTAGTCCCCGAGCAGGCAGTCCACGCTGTCGGCGTTCGGACCGATGACCGCCACGCGCGCGGGCGCGATCGCGAGCGGCAGGAGCTCGCCGCGGTTCTGGAGCAGCACCGTGGTCGCGTCGACGAGGGCCCTGGCGGGGTCGGGGGCGGGGAAGGCGGGCAGCGGCGCGGCGTCATCCAGGAGTCCCAGCCGGATCTTGAGGGCGAGCACCCGGCCGGCCGCGAGGTCGACCGTGGCCTCGTCGACGAGCCCGAGCTCGACCGCACCCTCGATGGCGGCATAGGCCTCGTCCCGCATGCTGAGGTCGCAGCCCGCGATGAGGGCGATCGCGGCGGCGGACTCGAGTGAGCCGGCCGCCGGGATGAGCCGATCGATCGCCCCCATGTCGGCCATGACGATGCCCTCGAAGCCCCACTCGTCGCGCAGGATCCCCGTGAGCAGGTCCCGGTTGGCCAGGCACGGGATACCGTCGAGATCGTTGTAGGCGGCCATCACGCCGAGCGCGCCCTCGTCCACGCCCGCACGCGCGGCGGGCAGGTGCACCTCGCGGAGCTCGCGCGGGCCGATCGGCGCGCCCGAGCTGTTGCGGCCGCCGATCCCCGCACCCTGCCCCGCGAAGTGCTTGATCACCGCGACCGCGCCACCCGCGCGCATGCCGCGCACGAGCGCGCGGACGAATCGCGATGCGAGCAGCGCGTCCTCGCCGAAGGTCTCCTCGGCGCGGCCCCACCGCGGATCGCGCAGCAGGTCGAGTCCCGAGATGAGTGCGAGGTGCGTGCCTCGCGAGGTGAGTTCGCGTGCGGCGTGTTCGGCGGCGGCCTCGAGCAGGTCCGGTCGCCAGCTCGCCGCGACCGCGAGATTGGTCGGGAACAGCGTGCTGCCGAGCGCCTGGTGCCCATGCGGCGCCTCCTCGACCAGCAGGGCCGGGATGCCGAACCGGGATGCCGCGCGCACCCGCTCCTGCACGAGTGCAGCCACCTCGGCGCCGGCGGCGGCGTCGATCCCGTTCGCGAAGTCGCGGCCGGACCACGCGTCCGCACGCTGCAGCCCGTAGATCGCGCCGATGCCGTGCCAGTGTGCCGCCTCGTCTTCGAGCGCCGCCGTCGTCGCGAATCCGGATGCCGTGCGTTCGTAGGTGTGCCAGCCGAGCAGCCGTTGGTTGAGCTGGCCCGCCTTCTCGCGCAGGGTCATCCGCGGCAGCAGGTCGGCGACGCGATCCGAGACGGGCAGGGCGTGGTCGCGGAATGGCTCGGCCGTGGCACTCATACGATCAGATTAATGTAGGCCGTCGCGATGCGCGCGGACAAGTCACGCGCGGGCGGCGTACTGCTCGCGGATGACCGGACGCGTGTCCACCGCGGGCTCCGCGACCGTCGGCCGGTGCCACTCGGGGCGCGTGCCACCCAGGGCCCACGCGGCCTGGACCGCGGCGCCGAGCGCGACGTACTCGCCCGGCTCCGGAACCACCACCGGCACGTCGAACACCTGGGCGGCGACCGCGGCGACCGCCGGGTTCTGGGCCGCACCCCCGATCAGCAGGATGCGGCGGGCCACCACCCCGTTCGCCCGCAGCGCGTCGAGACCGTCGGCCAGGCCGCACAGCATCCCCTCGAGCGCGGCCCTCGCGAGGGCGGGGCGGGTCGTCGTGGCGAGGGTCATGCCGAAGAGGGTGGCGGTGGCATCCGGCAGGTTGGGGGTGCGTTCGCCCTCGAAGTAGGGCTGCAGCACGAGTCCGCCCGCGCCCGGCTCGGCCTCGAGCGCGAGCCGGCCGAGTTCGTCGTGGTCGACCCCGAGCACCGCGGCGATCGAGCCGAGCACCCGCGCCGCGTTCAGCGTCGCCACGAGCGGCAGCCAGTGCCCGCTCGCGTCGGCGAACCCCGCTACGGCGCCGGTCTCGTCATGGGTCGGCTCGTCCGTCACGGCGAACACCGTGCCACTCGTGCCGATCGACACCACGACGTCGCCGCTCACCGCGCCGAGTCCGAGGGCGGCGCCGGCGTTGTCTCCCGCGCCCGGCCCGACCAGCACGCCGGACGTGAGCGTCGGATATTCAGGAGTTGCGAGTGTGACCCCTGCAGATTCGGCGGGACCGAGCACGCGCGGCAGCACAACTCCTGAATTTTCGACGTCGCGGCGCAGCGCGACCGACAGGATGCCGCGGTCCCAGCCCTCGACCCCGTCGGCGCCGACGCCCCAGTAGCTCGTACCGCTCGCGTCCGACCGATCGGTCGTGAGCTCGCCAAGGTCCGGATTGCCCGGACCGAACCCGCGCAGTCGCCAGGTCAGCCAGTCGTGGGGGAGCGCGACGGCGGCCACGCGGGCCGCATTCTCCGGCTCGGCGTCGGCGAGCCAGCGCAGCTTGGTCGCCGTGAAGGATGCCACGGGCAACGACCCCGTGCGCTGCACGATGTCCGGCACCTCCGCGGCCAACTGCTGGGCGGCCTCGGCGGAGCGGGTGTCGTTCCAGAGCAGGGCGTCACGGATGACCTCGCCCGCGGCATCCAGCACGACCATGCCGTGCTGCTGGCCGCCGATCGAGATCGCCGCGACGTCGTCGAGTCCGCCGGCGTCCGCGATCGCGGACTGCAGCGCGTCCCACCACGCGGATGGGGCAACCGACGTGCCGTCGGGATGCGCGGCGCGGCCGGAGCGCACGATGGCGCCGGTCGCGGCATCCACGATGACGACCTTGCAGGACTGGGTGGAGCTGTCGACTCCGTGCGACCGAGTGACCATGACGACAGTCTCGCGTGCGGCGTCAGCCGCGCGCGCCCATCAGGTGCTCCAGCATCAGCTGCTGCAGCCGCACGAAGCCGAAGCCCTTCCCATCGAAGTAGGCGTCGGCGTCGAAGTCCTCGTAGGCGGAACGGTCGGACTTCAGGACGTCGACCGTTTCGCCTTCATTCAGCGTCGGCTCGAGGATCTCGGGAACCCGTGACGCCGCCAGCGCCTCCTGCACCTCGGGATCGGCACGGAACGCCTGCGCGCGCTCCTTGAGCAGCAGGTACATGCGCATGTTCGCCTTCACCGACTCCCACACGCCCTCGTAGTCCTCGGTGCGCGACGGCTTGTAGTCGAAGTGACGGGGTCCGTCGTACGCGGGGATGCCGCCGAGGCCGCCGTGCTCGAGCAGGTCGACGAGCGAGAACGCGTTCTGCAGGTCGCCGTGGCCGAAGACGAGGTCCTGGTCGTACTTCACGCCGCGCTGCCCGTTGAGGTCGATGTGGAACAGCTTGCCCGAGTAGAGCGCCTGGGCGATCCCGTGGGTGAAGTTGAGTCCGGCCATCTGCTCGTGACCGACCTCGGGGTTGAGGCCGACCAGCTCCGGGCGCTCGAGCGTCGCGATGAACGCCATCGCGTGACCGAGGGTGGGCAGCAGGATGTCGCCGCGAGGCTCATTCGGCTTCGGCTCGATCGCGAACCGGATGTCGTACCCCTGGTCCACCACGTAGTCGCCGAGGAAGTTGACCGCCTCGCGGTAGCGCTCGAGGGCGCCCCGGATGTCCTTGGCCGAGTCGTACTCGCTGCCCTCGCGCCCGCCCCACATGACGAAGGTCTTCGCGCCGAGCTCTGCGGCGAGGTCGAGGTTGCGCAGCACCTTGCGCATCGCGAACCGGCGCACCCCGCGGTCGTTGCTCGTGAAGCCGCCGTCCTTGAACACCGGGTGGCTGAACAGGTTCGTCGTGATCATCGGGATGATGATCCCGGTGTCGGCGAGCGCCTTCTTCAGCCGGTCGATCTGCTTCTGCCGCTCGGCGTCGGTCGATCCGAACGGGAAGAGGTCGTCGTCGTGGAACGTCATGCCGTACGCGCCGTACTCGGCAAGCTTGTGCACGGCCTCCTCGGTGTCGACGTTGGAACGCGTCGGCGGTCCGAACGGGTCGTTGCCCGTCCATCCGAAGGTCCAGAGGCCGAACGAGAACTTGTCGGCGGGGGTGGGGGTGAGGGCCATGATGCTCCTTCGCAGCGGCGGCAATTGTTGCGTGTGACAACGTATCGTGGTCTGATAGCCACGGTCAATCCGGTTCCCCGGCATGATCGGTACCGGGAGGATCGACGACGATGACGAAGGATCCGATGAGGCGCGCGTTGGTGGTTCGCGGTGGCTGGGATGGTCACCAGCCGGTCGAGTCAACCGACCTGTTCATCCCGTTCCTCGAAACCAACGGGTTCACGGTTCGGGTCGAGGACTCGCCCGCGATCTATGAGGATGCTGCAGAGCTCGCGGCCACCGACCTCATCGTGCAGACCGTCACCATGTCGACGATCGAGCGCGAGCAGACCGCGGGGCTGCGTGCCGCCGTCGAGGCGGGCACCGGACTCGCCGGCTGGCACGGCGGCATCGCGGACTCCTACCGCAACGACGCCGACTACCTCCAGCTCATCGGTGCGCAGTTCGCCGCGCACCCGGGCAAGCCCGCGGCAGAGCGCGCCGGTGGGCAGGCGGACAATTACGTGCCGCACCTGATCGAGATGACCGCGGCCGCGGCTGCCCATCCGATCACGGCGGGCATCGACGACTTCGAGCTCGTCACCGAGCAGTACTGGGTGCTGCACGACGACTACCTCGATGTGCTCGCCACTACCACCCAGGGCGTGCGGGCGGAGGACCCGTGGAGCCGCGAGATCGTCTCCCCGGCGATCTGGACGCGCCAGTGGGGCGCGGGCCGGATCTTCGCGTGCACTCCCGGGCACCGGGTCGAGGTGCTCGAGCACCCGTCGGTGCGGACGATCATCGAGCGCGGGCTGCTCTGGGCCGCCCGCGGACTGGCAGACTGAACCCATGGCACAGAAGCCCACCCTCCGCGTCGCGATGATCGGTTACGGATTCATGGGCGCCGCCCACTCCCAGGGCTGGCGGGTCGCGCCCCGGTTCTTCGACCTCGATGCCGAACCCGGTCATGCAGGTCGTCGTCGGCCGCACCGGTGCCGAGGCCATCAGCCGAGAAGTGGGGCTGGGCTGAGTCCGCCACCGACTGGCGCGAGGCCATCGCGCGCGACGACATCGACATCGTCGACATCGTGACCCCCGGCGACTCGCACGCCGAGATCGCGATCGCCGCGCTCGAGGCCGGCAAGCACGTGCTGTGCGAGAAGCCGCTCGCCAACACGGTCGCCGAGGCCGAGGCCATGGCGGCCGCCGCGGAGAAGGCCGCCGCCAAGGGCGTCTGCGCGATGCTCGGGCACACCTACCGCCGGCTCCCGGCGACCACGTTCGCCCGCGACCTGGTGCGCGCCGGCAAGATCGGCGAGATCCACCAGGTGCGCGCGAGCTACCTGCAGGACTGGCTGGTCGACCCCACCGCACCGCTGGCCTGGCGGCTGCAGAAGGACCTGTCCGGCTCCGGGCGCGCTCGGCGACATCGGCGCCCACATCATCGACCTCAGCCAGTACATCACCGGCCAGCGGCTGCAGACCGTCTCGGGTCGTCTCGAGACGATCATCAAGCAGCGCCCGGTGCTCGGCGAGCGGTCCGGCCTCGCCGGCAAGCCCGGCACCGAGCTCGGCGAAGTGACCGTCGATGACGTCGCGCTCTTCACGGGCCGCTTCGAGTCCGGCGTCCTCGGCATCTTCGAGGCCACCCGGTTCGCGACGGGTCGCAAGAACGCGCTGCGGAGTCGAGGTGTCCGGATCCGAGGGCGCGATCGCGTTCGACCTCGAGGACCTCAACGCGCTCCAGTTCTACGACGGCACCAAGCCGGCCGGCGAGCAGGGCTTCACGAAGATCCTCGTCACCGAGCCGGAGCACCCGTACGTCGCCGCGTGGTGGCCGGCCGGCCACATGCTCGGCTACGAGCACGGCTTCTCCAACCAGGCCAAGGACTTCGTCGACGCGATCACCGTCGGCACGCAGCCGGAGCCGTCGTTCGCCGACGGCCTGCAGGTGCAGCGCGCGCTCGCCGCGATCGAGCACAGTTCCGAGCACGGCTCGCGCCTGGACGAGCGTCTAGCCCCACCCATTCCACTGCTCCGAGAGGAACCCCATGGCCCGCCCGATCACCCTGTTCACCGGCCAGTGGGCCGACCTGCCGTTCGAGGAGGTGGCGAAGCTCGCCGCCGGACTGGGGCTACGACGGCCTCGAGATCGCGTGCTGGGGCGACCACCTCGACCCGAACCGCTGGGATGACGACGCGCTACGTGCAGGGCAAGCTCGACCTGCTCGAGACAGCACGGCCTCAAGGTCTGGGCGATCTCGAACCACCTCAAGGGGCAGGCGGTGTGCGACGACCCGATCGACCAGCGGCACCGCGACATCCTGTCGGATTCGGTCTGGGGCGACGGCGACCCCGAGGGCGTGCGCCAGCGCGCCGCCGAGGAGATGAAGAACACCGCGCGGATGGCCGCGAAGCTCGGCGTGAAGACCGTCGTCGGCTTCACCGGGTCGTCGATCTGGAAGTACGTCGCGATGTTCCCGCCGGCCTCGCAGGCGATGATCGACGCCGGCTACCAGGACTTCGCCGACCGCTGGAACCCGATCCTCGACGTGTTCGACGAGGTCGGCGTGCGGTTCGCGCACGAGGTGCACCCGAGCGAGATCGCCTACGACTACTGGACGACGGTGCGCACGCTCGAGGCGATCGGGCACCGCGAGGCGTTCGGCCTCAACTGGGACCCGTCGCACATGGTCTGGCAGGACATCGACCCGGTGTCGTTCCTCTGGGACTTCAAGGACCGGATCTACCACGTGGACTGCAAGGACACGAAGCTGCGGGCGCGCGACGGCCGCGCCGGCCGGCTCGGCTCGCACCTGGCCTGGGCCGACGGCCGACGCGGCTGGGACTTCATCTCGACCGGCCACGGCGATGTGCCGTGGGAGGCGTCCTTCCGCATGCTCAACCAGATCGGCTACGACGGCCCGATCTCGGTCGAGTGGGAGGACGCCGGCATGGACCGCCTGGTCGGCGCCCCCGAGGCGCTCGAGTTCGTGCGCCGACTGACCTTCGATCCGCCGGAGGCGGCGTTCGACGCCGCGTTCAGCACGAAGTAGTCGTGCCCGCACCCGGTAGGTTCGCACTGTGATCCGGGGCAGCAATCTCGACGCCGTGCGCAGGGGCAACCTGTCGCTCGTGCTGTCGCGCGTGCACGTGCTCGGCGCGGTGTCGCGCGCGCAGCTCACCCGTGAGACCGGACTGAACCGCTCGACCATCGCCGCCCTCGTCGACGAGCTCGAGGGTCTCGGCCTGGTGGTCGAGACCGAGCCCGCCGCCACGAACACCGTCGGCCGGCCGAGTCCGGTGATCGTGCCCGATGAGCGGGTGACGGCGTTCACGGTCAATCCAGAGCTCGACGCAGTCACCGTCTCGATGGTCGGGTTGGGCGGGCGGGTGCTGCGAACCGTGCGGTCGGACGTCGAACGTGCGCCGACGGCATCCGAGGCGGTCGCGATCGCGGCCGATGCGATCCGCGATTTGCTCGAGGACGCGGGCGCGGGCGTGCGGACGGTCGGCATCGGGGTCGCGGTGCCGGGGTTGGTTCGGGATGCGGATGGGTGCGTCATCCTCGCCCCGCACCTCGACTGGCATGACGTGCCCCTCGCGCAGCTGCTCTCCGACGCGACGGGCTCGCCGGTCTGGGCCGCGAACGACGCGAGCCTCGGAGCGGTCGCGGAGTCGGCCCGCGGAGTGGGACGCGACGTGCGCGACCTCGTCTACGTGAACGGCGGCGCGAGCGGCATCGGCGGCGGCGTCATCGCGAACGGCTCGCTGCTGGTCGGACGCTCGGGCTACGCGGGCGAGCTCGGCCACACCACGGTCAACTCGGCCGGGGCGCGCTGCGACTGCGGCGCGATCGGATGCCTCGACACCGAAGTCCGCCGCGAGCACCTGCTCGCCGCGCTCGGCCTGACCACCGCCGAGTCCGCCCGCATCGGCGACGAGCTCCCAGCGCGGATGGACGACGCGGATGTCGCGGCGCTCGTCGAGCGCCAGCTCGGCACCCTCGGGCGTGCACTCGCGGGCGTGGTCAACGTCTTCAACCCGGAGCTCGTCGTGCTCGGCGGATTCCTCGGCCCGCTCTACGACGCGGCGCCCGCCGTGCTCGAGGATGCCGTGCGCAGCACCGCGATGGCCGGCCCCCGCGACGACGTGCGCTTCGCACGCAGCGCCCTCGGGCCCTCGCTCCTCCATGTTGGTGCGGCCGAGCTCGCGTTCCGCGGGTTGATCGGGGATCCGGCGTCCACCGCCCTGTAGCGTCGCAGCCTGTACAACGTTGTAGTCTCTCCTCGAGCCCGACGGAGGGAGGCCCGTGACGAGCACCATCCACGATGTCGCGCGTCTCGCCGGCGTCTCGTTCAAGACGGTCTCCAACGTCATCAACGACCATCCGCACGTGAGCGACTCGACCCGAGCCAAGGTGCGGGCGGCGATCGACGAGCTCGGCTACCAGCCGAACCTCTCCGCGCGCAGTCTCCGCTCGGGCCGCAGTGGCGTGATCGGGCTCGCCGTGCCCGAGCTGAGTCTCGCCTACTTCGCGCAGCTCGCGGACGAGGTGATCCGTGCCGCCGAGCTGCGCGGCCAGATCGTGCTCATCGAGCAGACCGGCGGCGATCGGGAGAAGGAGCTCTCCGTGCTCCGCAGCCCTCGACTGCAACTCACGGACGGCCTGCTGTTCAGCCCGCTCGGGCTCGGGATCGATGACGCGGCGCTCGTCGACATCCCGACGCCGCTCGTGCTGCTCGGCGAGCGGATCTTCAACGGGCCGGCCGACCACGTCACGATGCAGAACGTCGAGGCAGCGCGAGCCGCGACCGAGCACCTGATCGCGAAGGGCCGTCGGCGGATCGCGGTGGTCGGCGCCCACGAGGGAGAGGTGATCGGATCGGCCGGCCTCCGCCTCAGGGGCTATCGCGAGGCGCTGGATGCCGCGGGCATCCCCTTCGACGAGTCGCTCATCTCCTACGTCGGCACCTGGCACCGCGCGAACGGCGCGGACGCGACTCGCAAGCTGCTCGCCACGGGAGCCCGGTTCGACGGCCTGTTCGCGATGAACGACGAGCTCGCGCTCGGCTCGATGCGCGTGCTCCAGGAGAAGGGGCTCGTCATCCCGGACGACGTCGCCGTGATCGGCTTCGACGACGTGGACGAGGGCCGCTACTCGCTGCCGAGCCTCACGACCGTGGATCCCGGCCGGCGCGAGATCGCGGAGACCGCCGTGGATGTGCTGCTCCAGCGCATCGCGGAGAAGGCCGAGAAGGGCGACACCAGAGTGGCCCCTCGTGAGCTGCTGTCCGCGTTCCGGATCGTGGAGCGCGAATCCACCGCGTGAGGTGACCGATTGCGCCGCGGGTCTTGACACCCGTTCGGGGCTTTGCTTTACTCACCATTACAACGTTTACCTACAACGTTGTAAACACGGTTTCAGCTCGGGTCGAGGAGGATCACGATGACGCACTACGTCCGCGCGAACCGTCCAGGGCCCGGCTGGCCCAACCATCCTTCGCCGCCTGCTCCTGCTGTTCCCGCGATGCGCGGCGATCGCTCCACCCTGACAACGAAGTCCTACGCACTGAAGGGATCCACACAGTGAAGAAGAGCATCATTCTCGCGGCATCCTCCGCGATCGCGCTCGCGGCCCTCCTGGCCGCCTGCACGCCGACCGGAGACGGCGGCGGCGGTGGCGGCGGAGATGCCGCCACCTGCGACAACACCATCACCAAGACCGACGCACCGGCGGTCACCGTCTGGGGCTGGTACCCGAACATGGCCCTCGTGGTCGACAACTTCAACGAGCTGAACGACGACGTGCAGATCTGCTGGACGAACGTCGGCCAGGGCAACGACGAGTACGACCAGTTCCAGACCGCGATCGCGGCCGGCACCGGCGCCCCCGACGTCATCATGCTCGAGGCGGACCGCATCCCGAACTACGTGGTGCAGAACGCGCTCGTCGACATCAAGGACTTCGGCTACGCCGACGTCGAGGGCAACTTCAGCGAGGGTGCCTGGAAGGATGTCTCGGTCGGCGACTCCGTGTTCGGTGTTCCGGTCGACGGCGGCCCGATGGGCATGATCTACCGCTCCGACGTCTTCGAGCAGTACGGCATCACGCCGCCCACGACCTGGGCCGAGTACGAGACCGCAGCGCAGACGGTGAAGGATGCCGGCGGCCCGCTCTTCGGCGACGTCGGCGCGAACGTGCCCGCCGTGTTCATGGCGCTCACCATCCAGAATGGTGCGAAGCCATTCACCTACGACCCCGCCACTCCCGAGGAGATCGGCATCAACGTGAACGACGCCGCCTCCAAGGAGGTCATGGACTTCTGGGCGGGCATGGTCTCGAAGGGCCTCGTCGGCACGCAGGACCAGTTCACCCCCGAGTACATCGCGGGTGTGGTCGGCGGCGACTACGCGACCTACATCTCGGCGGCGTGGGCGCCCGGTTACCTCAGCGGTGCCGGCGTCGGCGAGGGCGATGACGCGGGCAAGTTCTCGACCGCACCGCTGCCGCAGTGGGACCCGTCGAACCCGGTCTCGGTCAACTGGGGTGGCTCGGCCTTCTCGGTGACCACCCAGGCCAAGGACGCTGAACTCGCGGCGAAGGTCGCGTTCGGCATCTACGCCGACCCGGACAGCCTCAAGGACGGCTGGGAGAACCAGATCATCTTCCCGCTCAACAACGGCGTGCTGACCTCGCCCGAGTTCGTCGACGCCGAGGTCGCCTTCTTCAACGGCCAGCAGGCCAACAAGGAGGTGTACGTTCCGGCGGCCGATGCCTACAAGGGCTTCACGTACAGCCCGTTCGCGCAGTTCTACTACGCATCGTTCACCGAGGCGATCGCCGCGATCAACGCGGGTGAGCTGAGCGGCTCCGACGCGATGGACGAACTGCAGCAGAAGCTCGTCGACTACGCGGTCGAGCAGGGCTTCACGGTCACCGAGTAGTCCCCAGGCGTGCCGGCCGGGTGTTCATCGGAACAGTCCCGGACCCGGCCGGCACGCCATCCCCTCCATCACCACGACAAGGAAGCCGATGGCCACCGAAGTCCTCACCGCGGCCCCGCAGAAGGCCCGCCCAGTGCGCACACCGGCGCGCAAGCATCAGCGCCGCGGTGCGATCGGCTGGCTCTTCATCGCCCCGTTCGGCGTCGTGTTCCTGGTCTTCCTGATCGCACCGCTCGCCTACGCGTTCTACCTGTCGCTCTTCAAGAAGGCGCTCATCGGCGGCACCCAGTTCGTCTGGTTCGACAACTACGCGAAGGCGTTCACCGACCCGAACTTCCTCGAGGGGGTCGGGTTCGTCATCCGGTTCTCGCTCGTGCTGATCCCGGTGCAGATGTTCCTCTCACTGGTGATCGCCCTCATCCTCGACTCGGTCACGACGCGATTCGCGCGCTTCTCGCGGCTGATGATCTTCCTCCCGTACGCCATCCCGGCCGTGATCGGCGCCCTGATGTGGGGCTTCCTGTACAGCAAGAACTTCGGGCCGCTCACCGACATCTTCGGCGCGTTCGGCGCGGATGCCCCCGACCTGCTGAGCAAGCAGCTGATCTTCTTCGCGCTGATGAACATCGTGACCTGGCAGTGGGCCGGCTACTACATGATCATCCTGTACGCCGCGCTGCAGGGCATCGACCCGACGCTCTACGAGGCCGCGCGCATCGACGGTGCGAGCAACCTGCAGATCGTGCTGCGGATCAAGGTGCCGCTCGTGCGCAACGCGCTGCTGCTCATCCTCGTGTTCGCGCTCATCGGCACGTTGCAGTTCTTCAACGAACCGCAGATCCTCCGATTGCTCGCCGCCGGGTCGATCGGGCCCGACTTCACGCCGAACATGTACGCGTACCAGCAGGCCTTCGCGCTCGCGAACTTCAACTACGGCTCGGCGATCTCGTTCGCGCTCGGCATCGTCGTCTTCATCTGCGTCTACCTGTTCCTGTTCCTCACTCGCAAGCGCGGAGGGTTCCTCGCATGACCACGCTGCAGACTCCGTCCCCCGTCGCCCGGGTCACGCGCGTGCAGCGCAAGCCGCGCAACATCGGCCCGCAGCTCGTGCTCGGCTTCATGCTGCTGTACTTCCTCGTGCCGTTCTGGTGGGTGATCGTCAACAGCTCGAAGAACGCCCAGGGCCTGTTCGGCGGCGGCAACGCGCTGTGGTTCGCCGACAGCATCGACTTCTTCGGCAACCTCGTCGGCCTGTTCAGCTTCAACGGCGGGATCTACGGCCGCTGGCTGCTGAACTCGGCGTTCTACGCGCTCACGGGTGGCGTCGGCGCCACGATCCTGTGCGTGCTCGCGGGCTACGGGTTCGCGAAGTTCGCGTTCCGCGGGCGAACCTTCGCGTTCTCGCTCCTGCTCGGCTCCGTGATGGTGCCGCTGACGGCGCTCGTCATCCCGACGTTCATCATGCTGTCGGGCGCGCACCTCACGAACACGATCTGGGCGGTCATCCTGCCGTCGCTGCTGAATCCGTTCGGGGTGTACCTGATGGCGGTCTACACGCGGGATGCCGTGCCCGACGAGCTGCTCGACGCCGCGCGTGTCGACGGGGCGGGCGAGTTCCGCACGTTCTTCCAGGTCTCGCTGCCGCTCATGCGCCCGGCGCTCGTCACCGTGCTGCTGCTGTCGATCGTCGGCACCTGGAACAACTACTTCCTGCCGCTCGCGATGCTCAGCAGCAGCCAGCTGTTCCCGGTGACGGTGGGCATCGGGCTCTGGCAGGGCCTCGCGTCGGCGAACAACGGTGGCGAGTCGCTGTGGAGCTACATCATCATCGGCTGCCTGATCTCGATCATCCCGCTCATCATCGCGTTCCTGTCCCTGCAGAAGTACTGGCAGGGCGGCCTCTCGCTCGGCAGCCTCAAGTAGCGCGCTCGCCGCATCCCGTCCCGACTCACGAAAGCGAACCATGCCCAAGGCACACCTCACGATCGACCCCCAGCGCACGGTCGGGCCGGTCAACCGCCGACTGTTCGGCTCCTTCGTCGAGCATCTCGGCCGGTGCGTGTACGACGGCATCTACGAGCCGGGGCATCCGGCAGCCGACGCCGACGGATTCCGCACCGATGTGCTCGAGCTCGTGAAGGAACTCGGCGTCTCGACCATCCGGTACCCCGGTGGCAACTTCGTCTCGGGCTACCGGTGGGAGGACGGGGTCGGCCCCGCAGGCCGAGCGTCCGCGGCGCCTCGACCTCGCGTGGCACTCGACCGAGACCAACGAGGTCGGGCTCGACGAGTTCGCCAAGTGGATCGAGAAGGCCGGCAGCGAGCTCATGTACGCAGTCAACCTCGGCACCCGCGGGGTGCAGGAGGCCCTCGACGTGCTCGAGTACGCGAACGTGCGCTCCGGCACCCGGCTCTCGGACTGGCGGGTCGCCAACGGCCGCACCGAGCCGTACGACATCGGGATGTGGTGCCTCGGCAACGAGATGGACGGCCCGTGGCAGCTCGGCCATTCGACCGCGGAGAACTACGGCACCCTCGCATCCATGACCGCGAAGGCGATGCGCCAGCTCGACCACCGGGTCGAGCTCGTGGTGTGCGGCAGCTCGAACGCCCAGATGCCGACGTTCGGCGACCTGGGAGCGAACGGTGCTCGAGCACACCTACGAGGACGTCGACTACATCTCGCTGCCACGCGTACTACGAGGAGAAGAACGGCGACCTCGGCAGCTTCCTCGCCTCGGCGACGAACATGGACCACTTCATCGAGACCGTCGTCACGGTCGCCGACGAGGTGAAGGCCGAGCGTGGCAGCGACAAGACGATCAACCTGTCGTTCGACGAGTGGAACGTCTGGTACATCGAGCGGTACCACAACGTCGACAAGATCACCGAGATCGAGCAGTGGCCGGTGGCCCCGCGCCTGCTCGAGGACATCTACTCGGTCGCCGACGCCGTGGTGTTCGGCAACCTGCTGATCTCGCTCTCCGGCGCTCGGACCGGGTCACCTCGGCGAGCCTCGCCCAGCTCGTGAACGTGATCGCGCCGATCATGACCGAGCCCGGTGGCCCGGCCTGGCGGCAGACCACGTTCTTCCCGTTCGCCGAGACGTCGCGACTCGCGCAGGGCCAGTCGCTCGAGGTCGGGCTCGAGTCCGACTCGTACGACACCGAGGTGTACGGCACGGTGAACGTCGGTCGACGCGGTCGCGACGCACGACGCCGACACCGGAGCGCACGGCGGTCTTCCTGGTGAATCGCAGCCAGGATGAAGCAGCCACCGTCACCATCGACGTGACCGCCCTGCCGTCCGCCGCCGTCCGCGCCGCCGTCACCCTCGCCGACGACGACGTGTACGCGAAGAACACCCTCGCCGACCAGGACCGCGTCGGGCTCCGCCCGAACGAGTCCGTCGTGGTGGGCGACGACGGCAGGCTCACGATCACGCTGCCGCCGGTCTCGTGGACCGCGTTGTCCCTCGGCTAGCGGCGGCGCTCGCCGTCGCGGCCGCGGTGCTGCTCGCCGGATGCTCCGCGCCCGCCCCCGAGCGACTCGAGCTGACCGGTGACCTGGCGGCGCACGATCCGGCGCTCGTCGTGGACGGCGACGACTGGTACGTCTTCGCGACCGGGAGCGCTCGCGGCGACGGGAACATCCAGATCCGGCACTCGTCCGACCAGGGGCACACCTGGACCTTCGTCGACACGGTGTTCAACGAGAAGCCGGCGTGGATCGTCGAGGACGTGCGCGGGGTCGCGAACCTCTGGGCGCCGGAGCTGATCGAGCATGACGGCACGTGGTACCTCTACTACGCGGCATCCACGTTCGGTTCGAACCACTCCGTGATCGCGCTCGCGACCAACACGACGCTCGACGCGGGCGACTCCGAGTACGAGTGGGTCGACCGCGGTCCGGTGCTCGCGTCCCAGACGAGTGACGACTTCAACGCGATCGACCCGGCCGTCATCGATGTGGACGGCACGCCGTGGATGGCGTTCGGATCGTTCTGGAGCGGCATCCGCATGGTCGAGCTCGAGTGGCCGTCCGGCATGGTCGTGGATCCCTCGGCCGAACCGCTGCGGCTCGCGGATCGCGGCACCCCGCCCAACGCGATCGAGGCACCGTACCTCGTCGAGCACGACGGCCGCTTCTACCTGTTCGTCTCGAAGGACTCGTGCTGCCAGGGGCTGAACAGCACCTACTCGATGTGGGTCGGCCGCGCCGACCGGGTGACCGGACCGTACCTCGACCGCGACGGCGTGCCGATGCTCGAGGCAGGCGGCACCCTGCTGCTGAAGTCCGACGGGGACGTGATCGGGCCCGGCGGGCAGTCGGTCTCCGGTGGATGGCTCGCCCACCACTTCTACGACGGTGCACGCGGCGGCGATCCCACCCTGGCCATCCGCGCGCTCGCCTGGGATGCGGACGGATGGCCCGTGCTCGGGCAATAGGCTTGTTTCCGGACCGCCCCCTGTGAACATCAACAGCGTGTAGATCAGAAGCAGTGCTGCTCGACGGTCATCCTCGTCGACCACCACCGAAGGACCGCCGTGACCACCGTCGTGCACCCGGGCGACTCGCTGTCCCCTCGCGAGCGCCTCGTCTACGTGATCGTGCTCGGCGCGCTCACCGCGCTCGGGCCGTTCACGATCGACCTGTACCTGCCCTCGTTCCCGCTGATCGAGCGCGACTTCGACACCACGACCGGCGTCGTGCAGCTCACGCTCACCGCGACCACGATCGGCTTCGGCCTCGGGCAACTCATCACCGGACCGTGGAGCGACAAGGTCGGCCGGCGGCTGCCGCTCATCATCGCGACGAGCGTGCACATCCTCGCGAGCTTCGGCGTCGCACTCGCGCCCGACACCACCTGGTTGCTCGTCTTCCGTCTGCTGCAGGGGGTCGGCACCGCGGCCGGAACGGTCGTCGCCGTCGCGATGGTGCGCGACCTGTTCGGCGGGCTCTCGCTCGTGCGGATGCTCGCCAACCTGTCGCTCGTCAACGGGCTCGCGCCGATCATCGCCCCGGTGATCGGGTCGCAGTTGCTGCTCGTGCTCCCGTGGCGTGGCCTGTTCTGGCTGCTCGCCGCCTACGGCGTCGTCGTGCTCGTCGCGGCCTGGTTCCTCATCATCGAGACGCTGCCGAAGGCCAGGCGGATCGACCCGGGTCACGGCACGACCGCGCAGCGCTACCGCGCGCTCTTCACCGACCGCATCTTCGTCGGCACGGCGCTCACCGGCGCCCTGATCTGGGTCGGCCTGTTCGCCTACCTCTCGTCGTCGTCGTTCCTGTTCCAGGACGTCTATGGGCTGGATGCGCAGGGCTACGGCATCCTCTTCGCCGTCAACTCGGTCGGGGTGGTGCTCGGGGTGCAGCTCGCCTCGCGGCTCGCCAGGGTCCTCGGCCCGCAATGGATCCAGCTCGGCGCCGTGGTGATCGTGCTGCTCGCGTCGCTCGTCATCCTCGGCAGCGATCTCGTCGGCTGGGGTCAGACCGGGGTGCTCATCGCGCTGTGGTTCTTCATCTTCGGCTGCGGGCTCACCTTCCCGATGACGCAGGTCATCGCGCTCGCCCACCACGGCAGCGAGGCGGGCACCGCGGCGTCGTTGCTCGGAGCGATCAACTTCCTGCTCGCGGGGGCGGTGTCACCGCTGTTCGGACTGTTCCAGATCGTGGATGCCGTGCCGATGGGCTCCGCGATGGCGATCTGCCTCGGGCTCGCCCTGGTCGTGATCCTGTCGATCGTGCGGCCGTGGACGGTGCCCGCCCTCACGCGCTGACCGAGCACTGACGACGGTCAGTGCATGTAGAGCCCGCCGTCGACGTTCAGCGTCTGGCCGGTGATGAACGCGGTCTGCTCGGAGAGCAGGAACACGATCGCCGTCGCGATGTCATCCGGGGTGCCGATGCGCCCGACCAGGAGGTCGGACGCGAGCTCCGCCCGCCGCTCGTCGGTGAGCGTGCCGCCCATGATGTCGGTGTCGATCGGTCCGGGAGAGATCGCATTCGCGGTGACGCCGAACTGACCGAGCTCGCGCGCGACCGAGCGCATGAGGCCGATCACGCCCGCCTTCGCGACCGAGTACGGGGTCTTGCTGTAGGTGCCGCCACCGCGCTGCGCCGAGACGGAGGACAGGGTCACGATCCGTCCGACGCCGTGTCGCACGAACGACTCGGCCACCCGGCGGGTCACGTAGTGCACCCCGTCGAGGTTGATGCTCAGCACGCGCCGCCACTCGGTGTCATCCAGTTCGAGATACGGGACGGGCGAGCTGACGCCGGCGATGTTGGCGAGGCCGACGAGCTGGGGGAGCTTCGACTCCAGCGTGTCGACCGCGGCGCGCACGGCGGGCTCGTCGGAGACATCCACCGCGACGCCGGCCGCGTCGACGCCGTAGCGCGACGTGAGCTCCGCGGCGAGCGCGTCGAGCGCGCCGCCGTCGAGGTCGAGCAGGCCGATCGCCCATCCCTCGGCCGCGAGGCGGTGGGCGGTGACGCGGCCGATGCCGCGCTCGGAAGCGGCACCCGACACGATCGCGGTGCGGAGTTTCGGGAAGGTGGAGGTCATGTCGTCCTGCTCTCGGGGGTGGTGACGGCCGTGCTCATCGGATCTGGTGGAAGTCCCATGTCAGCGGGTCGTTGCCGAGCCGCTGAGGTGTGTCCATCGAGGTGATGGCTGCGAGTTCGTCGTCGCTGAGTTCGAAGTCGAACACTTCGGCGTTCTCCGCCATGCGGGCGCGCGACGTCGTCTTCGGGATCACCACGCGGCCGAGCTGGAGGTGCCAGCGCAGCACGATCTGCGCCGGCGTGCGTGCGTGGGCGCGTGCGATCGCGGTCACGCGCTCATCGGTGAGATCGGCGCCCTGGCCGAGCGGGCTGTAGGCCTCGACGACCATGCCGCGATCGAGCGAATCCTGCACGACGTCGGGCTGCTGGTAGGTGGGATGCACCTCGAGCTGGTTCACCGCCGGCGTACGAGACCCGGACTCGGCCAGGGCATCGAGATGCTCCGGCAGGAAGTTGGACACCCCGATCGCCCGCACGCGACCGTCGTCGTGGAGGCGCTCGAGTGCACGCCACGTCTCGACGTACGTGCCGAGCGTGGGCGCCGGCCAGTGGATGAGGTAGAGGTCGACGAAGTCGAGCCCGAGGCGGGACAGCGTCTCGTCGTAGGCGCGCAGCGCCTGGTCGTACCCCTGGTCGCCGTTGCGCAGTTTGGTGGTGACGAACACCTCGTCGCGCGGGAGGCCGCTCGCGCGGACCGCGGCACCCACCCCGGACTCGTTGATGTAGGCCGCGGCGGTGTCGATGTGCCGGTACCCGACGGCCAGCGCTTCCTCCACCGCCTGCTGGGCGCCCTCGGGTGCGATCTGGAACACCCCGAACCCGAGCTGCGGGATGCCGACGCCGCCACCGAGGTCGATCGACGGGACCCTCATCGCGCCACCTCGATCACGAACGCGGACACCGAGGGCAGCGGCAGCTCGGTCCTGAGTGCGAGCGTGCCGTCCGGGGATGCGGTTGCCTCGCTGCGCGCGAGCACCTCGAGTCCCTGGCGGGCGCGGATGGCGGCGAGCTGCTCGTCCGTGGGTCGCTGCGGGGATCCCAGCTGCTGCCAGATGGTGTGGGCGTTGCTGTGGTCGGCGTCGATGCGGTACTCGGTCACGGTGTGGGGGAGTCCTGCACCCAACCCGCGGACCGTGAGCTCGACATCGGCCGGCTGCGCGTCGCGCTGGTACTGGTCGTCGGTGTGCCGCCAGACCAGGACGGTCACGCGGCCGTCATCGGCGCGCGAGGCGAGCGCGTCCACCTCCTCGGGCAGGTTGGCGCGCTCGAGCGCGTCGAGCTCGTCCACGTCCCAGGCGGCATCCGAGGTGACCGCGAGGCGGGTGGCGCCGAGCAGCCCGAGCGCGCGGTACGCGTTCAGGAACGGCTTCTCGATACCACCGGTCGTGAGCAACGACCGCGTGCCCTCGAAGTAGCGCTCGCCCTCGAAGTAGAAGCTCCACGTGGTCGCCTGCTCGACGGACGCCTGCTCGCGGCCGTTGAGGTCGAGGATCTTCTTCATGAGCTTCACCTGGAATGCGGGGTAGTACTCCGTGTTCTGGAACACGAAGTTGGGGTTGTCGTAGATGCCCCAGTGCGCGGGAACGCCCGCATCGCACTCGTCGACGATCGCCGGGAGGTCGACGTACTCGGGGAACTCCGCGATCACGCGCAGCAGCCGCCGGATCTCGAACAGCATCTTCGCCGCACTCGGCGACTGCTGCTCGTCCGGGCGAACCCCGGCATCGAGCGGTCCGTAGGTTCGCCAGGGCCGGAAGGCCGAGCCCTTGGTGTGGAACGACACGAAGTCGAGCGGCACCCGGTTCGCGGAGGCGCTCGCGAGGAAGCCGCGCAGGAACTCCGGGCCGTTCTCGCCGCCGGTCACCGCGGGTCCTCCCACCTTCGCGCCGGGGAGCACGGACCGCACGGCGTCCACGGTCACACGGTACAGCTCGGAGAACTCCTCCGGAGTGCCGCGCCAGTAGAAGATGTCGGGCTCGTTCCAGAGTTCCCAGAGCCAGGTGGCGACCTCGTCCTCGCCGTACCGCTCGAGCGAGTGGGTGGCGACGCCCGCGACGAGCTTCGCCCACTTGTCCAGGTCCTTGGGCGGGTACGACCAGTGGCCCGCCTCGTAGGCGCTGTACACCGTGGGGCTGTCGGTCAGCGTGAGCTCCTCGTACGCGCGGTCCGGCACGAGGTCCTTCGGCGTGAAGCCGAGCTCGACGAGCACGTGGTGACCGGCGCCGACGATGGCATCGTAGGTCTGGTCGAGCACCGTGAAGTCGAAGTAGGGCACGCCGGCGGCATCCTCGTGGTAGACGTTGCCGCTGCCGAAGTGCGGCAATCCGAAGCCCGACCCGCTCAGGAACATGTAGTGCGGCCGCACGTGGAACGGCACCCGGCTCGTGGAGGCCATGGTCTGCAGGAGGCCGGCGCCGGTTGCGGTGTACGTCCAGTTGATCTCGTCGTAGCCGAGGCTCGCCCAGATCGGCTGGAGGGCTCCGGTCGCGTGTCCGGCGTCCACGGTGATCGATGCCTGCCGCACGTGCGGTGCGTCGGGGTAGCTCGGGGCTGCGAGCGGGAATCGTCGCGACGTTCCAACGCCCGGGTCCTTCATGGTGGTCATGCTGCCTCTCTCGGTGGTGCGGACGCGGTACGGTGAACCACGGCCGAAGCCGATCTATTGTTGACAATCGGGAGTGTGTGGTGGATCTGTCCGAGCTGTCGAGGGGCGTGCCATCCGCCGCCCTCTCGAAGACGGTGACCGACGCGCTCCGCGAGATGATCGTGCGTGGCGGGCTCGAGCCCGACCAGCACCTCAAGGAAGCCGACATCGCGACCGCGCTCGGTGTGAGCCGCGGGCCGGTGCGCGAGGCGTTCGTGCAGCTCGAAGCCGAGGGGTTCATCGAACTCCGGCGTCACCGGGGCGCGTTCGTGGTGTCGCTCACCCACCACGACATCGAGGAGGTGCACAGTCTCCGGCTCGTCCTCGAGCGGCTGGCCATCCAGCGCGCGGCCACGCGCATCACCGATGCCCAGCTCGCCGAGCTCGACACGGTGCTCGCGAGGATGAAGCGGATCAGGAAGTCCTACACCGCCGAAGAGGTCGTCGACCTCGACCTCGCCTTCCACGACATCGTGTTCGAGGCGGCGGACCACCAGCGCCTCCGCCGGTCGTGGGACTTCGTGCGCAGCCAGGTGGCGTTCTTCCTCCACACCCGCAACGTGCAGTTCCGCGACTTCCTCGACGTGGGATATGCGGAGCACAAGGAGCTCCGCGACATCCTGAGCGCCGGCGACGAGACGATGGCCGCGGCCGCGATCGAGGGCCATGTCACCGGATCGTACGAGCGCCTGATGAGCCTGCATCCCGAACTCGACGCGGGCGCCGGCGGACTCTCCGGCGTGCAGGCGCGCTGACGCCACCGCGTGCGGCTCCGGGCTCATGCCTGCGGCAGCCAGACACGCATCGTGGACACCCCACGGTTCGCCCAGACGAAGTACGGGATGAGCACGAGATCGAACGGTTCGCTCTCGGTCTCGGGCAACTCCTCACGGAACGGCCACAGCTCCTCCGACACGGTTCGCGTGCGCGCCGAGACCAGCACTGTCGGCAGATCGAGCAGCCCGTCGATCGCAGCGGCCTCACGGATCGGCACGTCCAGGTCCACCTCGACCGACTGGAGGTCGACCGCCGCCTGGTCCACGGACTCGGCGCAGTAGATCAGGGGACCGCGCTCGATCGCGATCTGGCCGCGCAACGCGTCCACGCGCGGATCGGCCCGCACCACCCTGGGCGTCATGTCGATGTGTGAGCTCGACGGCGTCGCCGACCGTCCAGGTGCGCTGGATCCGAGCGACCCCGGCCGAGTGGTCAGTGGTGTCACCGTCCGCGGTGACCGTGCCCCCGGCCGGCGGGATCCGAAGCGCGAGCTCCCACGGCTTCTCGTCGGTCTCCACGACCACGATCCGCACGGCGCCGGTGCGCGGGTAGTCGGTCTCGACCCGCAGCCTGACGGAGCGGCCATCCCCGAACGAGCCGTCGATCGAGCCACCGAGGTACTGGTGCACCTGCAGACCCGCCTCCGTCGTAGTGGCCGCGTAGGCCGTGAAGCTCGCGAACAGCCGGGCGAAGTTGGTCGGGCAGCACGACGTCGTGAACCAGGACGCCCGCTGGCCGTCCGTCCGGCGCAGGCTCACGCCGCCCGGCTCCGGCTCTCGGGAGGGTTCACGCCGCTGCAGCGCATTGACGTAGAAGAACGTCTCGCCGTCGATCGACGGCGCGGACAGCACGCTGTTGTAGATGGTCCGCTCGATGACGTCGGCGTACCGCTCGTCACCCGTCGCGAGCAGCAGTCGCCAGGCGACATGGATGGATGCGACGGCCGCACACGTCTCCGCGTAGGCCCGCTCGCTCGGCAGCTCGAAGTCGTGCCCGAACGACTCCCCGTGGTGGTTGGATCCCATGCCACCGGTCAGGTAGGTGCGACGCTCGAGCGTGCGATCGTACTGGCGGCGCACGGCATCCAGCAGTTCATCGTCGCCGGTCTCCATCGCGACGTCGATCGCGCCCGCAGCGAGGTACAGGGCGCGCACCGAGTGCCCGACGAGCACGGTCGCGGCGCGAACCGGAACGCGATCCTGGTAGTAGTCGCGGCCGTCGAACATCGTGTCGGGGAGGGTCTGGAACCCGCGCCGATCGACGAACAGCTTCGCCTGCTCGAGGTAGCGGCGCTCGCCGGTCTCGCGGTAGAGCTCGACGAGTGCTGTCTCGATCTCGGGGTGTCCGCAGATGCCCTGGTTGCCGTCGGGGCCGAACGTGTCGCAGATGTGATCGGCCAGGCGCCGCGCGACCGTGACGAACTCGACTGGTCCGCCCGAGCGCGAGACGGCGACCGCGGCCTGGATCAGGTGGCCCGCGCAGTACAGTTCATGCCCCGAGCCGAGGTCGGAGTAGCGCTCCGGACCGCCCTCCCAGCCGTAGAACGTGTTGAGGTAGCCGTCGTCGTCCTGGGCGGCCTGCACGAGGGCCGTGAAGTCGTCGAGGCGCGCCGCGAACTCCGACGAGCTCGTGCGGGCCGACTCCCACGCCATCGCCTCCATCGTCTTGTACAGCTCGGAGTCGGTGAACAGGCGCCCGACCCGCTCGGTCGCGAGGGTGCCCTTCGCGGCCGCCACGAAGTTGTTGATCCAGCCGACCCGCTCGAGCGAGAAGTCGCAGTGCGGGATGATCGCGGTGCGATTGAGTGCCTGGACGTGCCCCCAGAATCCGCCGTCGGCCGACACGTCGGCGATCGCGAGTGGTTGGAGCGCCGTCGTGGCGACGGGGGCGACGGGCATGGCGGGACGGCTCAACGGTGGTTCCTTCGTTCGATGGTGGATGTGGTCAGCCGCGCACGGCGCCCGAGGCGAACCCGCGCACGTAGTGCCGCTGCAGCAGCGTGAAGATGAGCAGGCACGGGATCGAGGTGACGATGATCCCGGCCTGGAGGGCGCCGAAGTCGATCGCGCCGAAGTCGCCGCTGCGCAAGGTGACGAGGGCGATCGGCAGGGTGAAGTGCTTTCCCTGGGTGAGGAAGATGAGGGGAGCGAGGAACTCGTTCCACGACGCGAGGAACGCGAACATGCCCACGGTCACGACCGACGGTGCGACCGCGCGGATGAGCACCCGGCGGAGTGCCCCGAAGGTCGAGCACCCGTCGAGCAGCGCCGCCTCCTCGAGCTCGCGCGGCAGTCCCTCGAACGCATTGCGCATCATGAACAGGCCGAACGGCATCTGGAACATGATGAGCACGAGCGCGACGCCGACGAGCGTGTTCTGCAGGTGCAGCCATCCCAGCAGCGTGTACAGCGGGATGAGGATCGTCGAGTGCGGGATCATCAGGATTGCGAGCGCGGCGAGGAACAGCAGGTTCTTTCCCGGGAAGGCGAAGCGGGCGAAAGCATAGCCGCCGAGCACCGTGACGATGATCGTTCCGACGACGGTCATCGCCGAGATCGCGATGCTGTTGAGCGAGTAGGTGCCGAGGCCCTCGCCGAACGTGACGAGCCGTTCGTAGTTCGCGATGCCGAATCCGCCCGCGCCGTCCGTCGCGCGCGAGCCCGTGAACGAGCTCACGAGCGACCACACCAGCGGCGACAGGAAGAGGACGGCGAGCACGGATGCGGTGCTGTAGAACCCGACATCCGCGGCCCTCCTCCGGCGGCGCATGCTGTGCGCGCGCTTCGGTGCGGTCGCAACGGGCGCTGTGGCGGTGGCGGTCATCGGCGTTCTCCTCGCTCGCGGAACAGCACCAGCTGGAGCGCATTGATGATGACGAGCACGATCAGCAGGGTGATCGCGATCGCGGCGGCCTTGCCGAGGTCGAACAGCGTGAACGCCTCGCGGAACATCGCCATGACCATGGTCACGGTGCTGTTGTCGGGGCCGCCCTGGGTCATGACGTAGAACGGTTCGAACGCGAGCAGTCCGCCCGTGACGCTCAGCACCAGGATCAGCAGGATCGTGGGCCGCAGCAGCGGGAGCGTGATGTGCCGCAGCAGCTGCCACCAGGTGGCGCCGTCGGCGCGCCCCGCTTCGTAGACCTCGACCGGGATGGCCTGCAGCCCGGTGAGCAGGATGATCATGTTGAAGCCGGCGACCTTCCAGGTGACCATGCTCAGCACCGAGCCGAACGCCCCATCGGGCGTCCCGAGGAAGTCGGTCGGACCGGGCGGCAGCAGGCCGAGGGGGCGGAGGATGTCGTCGATCGGCCCGAACTGCACGTTGAGCAGCCCGAGGAAGAGCAGCGATGCCGACGCGAGCCCGACCGCAGCCGGGAGCAGGAACGCGGTGCGGAAGAACCCGACGCCCGGTCGGGCGTTCTGGATGAGGAGTGCGAGCCCGAGACCGATCACGAGGAAGAGGATCGTGGTCACGATCGTCCACTTCACGGTGAAGGCGATCGACCCGAGGAAGAGCTTGTTGTCGACGATGTCGGTGTAGTTGGCCGGAGCGTTGAAGCTGGGCTGGCCGATGAGGGGCCAGTCGCTGAGCGACATGATCACCGCGAGCACGAGCGGGATGGCGAAGAAGATGATGATGAACGCAGCAGCCGGCGCCGAGTACAGCCAGCCGAGCCGGCCCTCGCGCATCCGGAATCCGGAGTTCGGGCGCCGTGCGATCGGGGTTGAGGTCATGATTGGGCGATCTCCTGTTCCCAGGGTCGTGCGGCCCGGGCGTCGATGCCCGGGCCGCACGCGACTCACTGCTGGAGCGAGTCGGTGATGGACTGGTTGCCGGCCTCGAGCGCGCCGGCCGGGTCGTCGCCGAACAGCGCCTCGCGGAACACCGCGAGGGCGGGGCCCTGCGGATCGTTGAACGTCTCGGCGTACCGGAGGGCGAACGGCGTGCGGCCGTCGGCGATGATCGAGATGAGCTTCGCGATGTTCGGGTTGGCCGAATTCGTGATGTCACTGCGCACCGTGAGCTGGTTCAGGTCGCTGTAGATGCTCTGGGCCTCGTCACCGAGCGACCAGGACAGGAAGTCCCACGCGCCATCGGGGTTGTCGCACGACACCGAGATCCCCATGACGTCGCCACCGAGGAACGTGGCCTGCCCGCCGTCCGGTCCGGGGATCGCCTGCACGCCGACCTCGACGGTGTCGGAGTCGGGCACCGCCTGCAGCACCGAGTTGCTCGCGAGCACGTAGCCGACGTTGCCGGTGGCGAAGATCTCGTTGCGGGTCGCACCCGTCGCGGTCTCCGCGGTCGGCGCGCTGCCGTCGTGGGCCATCGTGTTGTAGGCCGTGAAGACGTCGATCGCATCCTGCGAGTCGAGGTTCGACTCCGTGCCATCCTCACTCAGTGCCTCGCCGCCCGCAGCCCAGATCGACGGGAACATCGTGAACGAGAGGGTGCCTGCGCTGTCCGAGGTGAACAGGAAGCCCGTGATGTCCGCACCGAGGGCCGCCACCTTCAGCGCGTTCTCGTTGAGCTGCTCGAGCGACTCGAGTGGTGCATCCGGATCGATGCCCGCGCGCTCGAGCAGGAGGTTGTTCTGGAAGATCGCCGACACGGCCAGGGTGTGGGGGACCATGTAGGTCTTGCCGTCGACCGTCGACACCGCGAGGTGGCCGGGCGCGAGTGCATCCACGAAGTCGAGCGAGTTCACCCGATCGCTGATGTCGATCAGCAGGTTCTTGTCGATGAAGTTCGGCGCGTAGACCACGTCCGAAGCCATCAGGCACGGCAGCTCGTTCGCGCCGGCGGCGACGCCGATCTTCTGGAGGTAGTCGGCCCCGGGAACGACCGTGAGCTCGACCTGCTGGTCATGGCTCGCGTTCCACGCATCGACGAGCGCCTGGCTCTGCGTTGCGGTGACGTCGCGGGTCCACATGGTGATGGGCCCTGAGGGCTCTGCGGGACCGGGGGCCGAGCATCCGGCGAGGAGCATGGCCCCGGTTGCGGCGGCCGCGATGGCGACCGGCACGCTTCTGCGAATGGAGCGAATCATCGTTAATCCGTTTCCCGGGCCGCCGCTTTGCGGTCCCGATCTGTGGTGGTGCAGTTCACGGAACGTATCAGCCACGCCAGCGGTAGATCAAGAGTCGATCATAAATTGTTGACAATCTGGCAGTCGGGAACGCCTGAAATACAGGAATGTGACGCAACGATCAGATCGCATGGATTTGCACCCGACCGTTGCCTATCTGATACCTTTCGTCCAAACGACCGTGAGAAGGATCCCGTGGACAGCACCGTCGCCACCACCGGCGAGAGCCCTGCGCTCTCGGTGGTCGTGCGCCATCTCGAGGGGCTCGTGCTGCACGGGCAGCTCGGCGTCGGCGATCCGCTGCCGTCGGAGTCGGAACTCGCGACCGAGCTCGGCGTCAGCCGCCTCACCGTCCGCGAGGGAGTGCGCACCCTGTCCGCCCGCGGCCTCGTGCGAGTGAGCAAGGGTCGCCGTCCGGTCGTCTCGCAATTGACCGCCGAACCGCTGACCGCCTTCTTCTCGGCCGCCGTCGCGCTCGACGCCCGCGGGCTCCTCGCCCTGCTCGAGCTGCGGGTCAGCATCGAGGTCACGGCGGCGTCGCTCGCCGCCGCCCACGCATCGCGCGCCGACCTCGAGTCGATGGAGCACGCGCTCGCCGCGATGCGCGATGCCGGGGACGACGACGAGAAGTTCGCCGACGCCGACGTCCGGTTCCATGAACTCGTGGCGTCAGCGAGCGGCAACCGCCTTCTCGCCCTGCTGCTCGAGGGCATGGAGGTGCCGCTGAAGCGCAGCCGGTTGCAGAGTCTCCGTGGGTTCCGCGCCGGAGGCGACGACATGGACGGGCTCATCGACCAGCACCGCGAGGTCATGGCGGCGATCGGTCGTGGCGACGTCAAGGCAGCCGCGACGATGATGCGCCGCCATCTCGATCACACCCGCGAGGACCTGCGCACCGCGGGCCGGCTCGCCTGACCACATCCGACCCTCTCGAAACCCCAAGGAATCCCGATGCTCTCCGCCACGCTCGCCATCGATCCGCACTTCACGATCGGCACGGTCAATCGCCGCCTGTTCGGCTCGTTCGTCGAGCACCTCGGCCGGTGCGTCTACGACGGCATCTACGAGCCGGGACATCCGTCGGCCGGCGAGGACGGCTTCCGCGAGGACGTCATCGAACTCGTGCGCGAACTCGGGGTCTCCACGATCCGCTACCCCGGCGGAAACTTCGTGTCGGGATACCGCTGGGAGGACGGCGTGGGGCCGCGCGCAGAGCGTCCCAGCCGTCTCGACCTGGCCTGGCACTCCACCGAGTCCAACGCGGTCGGCCTCGACGAGTTCGTGGACTGGACGCGGCGGGTGGGCAGTGAGCCGATGTATGCGGTGAATCTCGGGACCCGTGGCATCCAGGAGGCACTCGACGTGCTCGAGTACGCGAACCTGCGCTCGGGCACGCGGCTCTCCGAGTGGCGCGCGCAGAACGGGCACGCCGAGCCGCACGACATCCGGATGTGGTGCCTCGGCAACGAGATGGACGGCCCGTGGCAGCTCGGTGCGAGCACGCCCGACGAGTACGGCCGCCTCGCCTCGAAGACCGCGAAGGCCATGCGGCAGGTCGATCCGGAGATCGAACTGGTGGCGTGCGGCAGCTCGAATGCCAGGATGCCGCAGTTCGGCGAGTGGGAGCGGGTCGTGCTCGGTCACACCTACGACGACGTCGACTTCATCTCCTGCCACGCCTACTACGAGGAGAAGGACGGCGACCTCGGCAGCTTCCTCGCCTCGGCCGTCGACATGGACCGCTTCATCGACACGGTGGTTGCGACGGCGGATCACGTCAAGGCGGTGCGACGCAGCGACAAGACGATCAACATCTCGTTCGACGAGTGGAACGTCTGGTACAACACCCGGTACCGCGCCTCGAAGATGACCGGCATCGAGGGCTGGCCAGAGGCGCCGCGACTGCTCGAGGACATCTACTCGGTCGCGGACGCCGTCGTCGTCGGCAACCTGCTGATCTCGCTGCTGAAGCACGCGGATAGAGTCACCGCCGCGAGCCTCGCGCAGTTGGTGAATGTGATCGCACCGATCATGACCGAGCCGGGCGGGCCGGCCTGGCGCCAGACGATCTTCTACCCGTTCGCGATCACGTCGCGGCTCGCCCGCGGGGCATCCCTCGCGGTCGCGCTCGACACCGAGGAGTACGCGACCGCGCAGTACGGCACGGTTCCCCTGGTGGATGTCGCGGCAACCCACGACCCTGAGACCGGTGCGGTCGCGCTGTTCCTGGTCAACCGCAGCATCGACCAGCCCCTGTCGGTGCGGATCTCGCTCGCCTCACTCGGACAACTCGCGGTGAGTGAGACGCACACGATCGCTGATGAGGACGTCACCGCGGCCAACACGCTCGAACACCAGGACCGCGTGGTGCCGTCGCCGAACGACTCGGTCGTCATCGCCGACGGGGTGATCGAGGCCGTCCTGCCGCCGGTGTCGTGGACCGCGATCGCGCTGGTGCGGGCATGACCGGCACCGGGCGGGCGCCGACCGCCTCCGACTGGCCGATCGCGGCCGCGATGCTGCAGTTCCCGGATGCGACGCCCGAACGCTGGGCCGCCGACCTCGCCGAGGTGGCCGACGCCGGGTTCGGCATGGTGGACATCACGGACAGCTGGGTCAGTCCCGGTGACCTGTCCTCCGAGCAGCGCTCCGAGTTCGCTGCCGCGATCCGCGACGCCGGCCTCGAGTCGCGCTCGCTCTCGGTCGTGCGCAAGAGCGTGATCGACGCCGAGCACGGCGAGGCCAACCTGGCCTACGCACACCGGACCATCGAGGCAGCCGCCGAACTCGATCTCGCAGTCGTGTGCCTCGGACTGCACCAGCCACTCACCGCCGAGCAGCGCGAGCGGCTCTGGTTCTGGACGGCCGACGGCCACGTGGATCCGGATGACGACGGCGTGCGCGAACTCGCCGCCGACCGCCTGCGGGAACTGGGTCGGCATGCCGAGGAGGTCGGCATCCTGCTCTCCCTCGAGCTGTACGAGGACACCTACCTCGGCACCGCGGATTCCGCTGTGCAGCTCGTCGAGCGGATCGGTCTGGACAACGTGGGGATCAATCCCGACGTGGGCAACCTCATCCGCCTGCATCGACCGGTGGAGTCGTGGCTCGAGCTCTACGAGAAGACGCTGCCGTACGCCAACTACTGGCACATCAAGAACTACGCGCGCGACGAGGATCTCGCGCGTGACCTCTACTTCGCCGTTCCGGCTCCGCTCGAGTCGGGGCTGATCGACTACCGGAAGGTGATCCGGCTCGCGATGGCGGCGGGGTTCCGCGGCATCCTGTGCACCGAGCACTACGGTGGCGACGGCTTGAGTGTGAGCGCGACGAACGAACGGTACCTGCGGGAGCGGGTGCTGCCGAAGTCCGCTCCGGAGGCCGCAGCCAGTCGGGTGCGGCAGCAGATGGAACGAAGGGTCGGATGATGGCACACGTCGCAGTGGTCGGTTCTGGATACATGGGCGGAGGCATCGCCCAACTGCTCGCACTCGCGGGCAACGACGTGCGGATCTCGGACGTCGACCTGACGGTCGCGCAGGCGAACCGGGAGCGCCTCATCGAGGAGGCGGCCGCGTTCTCGGCGGACGACCTCTTCCCGGCCGGGGCTGCCGACGTCGTGCGGGATCGGATCACCGCGCACGAGCTCGAGGACGCCGTGACCGGCGCCTCGTTCATCGAGGAGGCCGTGCCGGAGCGCGTCGAGCTCAAGCACGAGACCCTGCGCCGGGTGAGCGCCGCGGCGCCGCCCGACGCCATCATCGGCAGCAACACCTCGACGATCTCGATCGGCGTGCTCGCCCAGGCGGTCGAGCGCCCGGAGCGGTTCATCGGCGTGCACTACAGCAACCCGTCGCCGTTCATCCCGGGCGTCGAGATCATCCCGCACGAGGGCACCGACCCCGCGATCATCCCCGTCGTCGAGCAGATCGTGCGCTCGACCGGCAAGTCGACCGCGCTGGTGAAGGACCAGACCGGCTTCGTGCTCAACCGGCTGCAGTTCGCCCTCTTCATCGAGGCCAATCGCGTGCTCGAGGAGGGCGTGGCGACCGCCGAGGACATCGACACGATCGTGCGCACGACCTTCGGGTTCCGGCTGCCGTTCTTCGGGCCGTTCGCGATCGCCGACATGGCGGGACTCGACACCTACGGGATGTCGCTCGCGTCGGTGCAGGGCACCTACCCGGGGCGCTTCGACACCCCGGAGGCGCTCGCGGCGCTGCTCGCCGAGGGCAAGTTCGGCACGAAGTCGGGCGCCGGGTACCTGGATGTCCCGGCAGAGCGAATCCCGGAGCTCGTCGCGTACCGCAACCGCGCGTACGTCGCGATGGCCAAGCTGCTCGCCGAGCTGGGTCCGGCTCCGGTCTGAGTCGCACGGACGGCCCGCTAGCGTGGATGGATGACGCAGGCCACCCCATCCCGCGCGACCACCGAACGCGTCGCGCGGCTCTGGCCGGTGGTGAGCGGCTCGATCGCGGTCGGTCTCGTGGTCGCTGCTCGGGATCGTCGTGACGCTGCGGGCGACCCTGCCGAGCGAGATCGACGACGAGTGGATGGAGGAGATCCTCGAGGCCCGCACCGGCTTCTGGGACTCGATCGCGTACGCGATCAGCTGGCTGGGCGGCGGGGTGTTCGGCGTGTTCGTGGTGCCGCTCGGGGTCGCGGGCGCGCTCCTGCTGCTGCGCCGGCCGTGGACCGCGATGTACTCGATCCTGGTGTCGGCGCTGAGCGCCGGTGCCGTGCAGCTGCTCAAGCACCTGTTCGGGCGGGCGCGCCCTGAGGACATCCTGGTGACCGCGGACTTCGGCTCGTTCCCCTCCGGGCACACCGCCAACGCCGCGACCCTCGGCGCGATGTTCTTCATCATCACGTGGCGCTGGTGGGCGCTCGCCGCCGGGATCGCCTGGACGCTCGTGATGGCGTTCAGCCGCACCTACCTCGGCGCGCACTGGCTCACCGACACGATCGGCGGCGCCCTGCTCGGCGCCGCGGTTGCGGTGCTGGTCTGGGCGCCGTTCGCCGCGAAGCTGCGCGACGAAGCGCAACTCCCGTTGCGATGGCGGTGGTCACGCGAGCGCGATACGGTCGGGCCATGAGAATCCTCCTCGTCGGCGCCGGTGGCGTCGGCAACGCGATCGCCAAGATCGCCGCCCGTCGTGACTTCTTCGAGCTGATGGTCGTCAGCGACTACGACCTCGGCTCGCGCCGAGGCGACCATCGCGTGGATCGAGGGCAAGCACGGCAAGGATGCCGCGTCCCGCTTCGTCGCCGCGAAGATCGACGCGTCCAACCCCGACGACGTCGCCGCGGTCGCCAAGCAGCACGGCGCCACGCACGTGATGAACGCCGTCGAGCCGAAGTTCGTGCCGACGATCTTCGCGGGCGCGTTGGCAGCGGGGGCGGACTACCTCGACATGGCGATGAGCCTGAGCGAGCCGCATCCCACCGATCCGCACACCGAGACCGGCATCAAGCTCGGCGACGACCAGTTCGCGCAGGCGCCCGACTGGGAGTCCGCCGGCCGGCTCGCCCTCGTGGGCATGGGCGTCGAGCCGGGCCTGAGCGACGTGTTCGCGCGCTACGCGGCCGACCACCTGTTCGGCGACATCGACGAGCTCGGCACCAGGGACGGCGCCAACCTCGTGGTGCGGGATGAAGCGGGCAACGAGATCTTCGCGCCATCCTTCAGCATCTGGACCACGATCGAGGAGTGCCTGAACCCTCCCGTGATCTGGGAGAAGGACCGCGGCTGGTACACGACGGAGCCGTTCAGCGAGCCCGAGGTCTTCGAGTTCCCCGACGGGATCGGGCCGGTCGAGTGCGTCAACGTCGAGCACGAGGAGGTGCTGCTCATGCCGCGCTGGGTCGACGCCAAGCGCGTGACCTTCAAGTACGGGCTCGGCAACGAGTTCATCGGCATCCTCAAGACGCTGCACCAGCTCGGCCTCGACAAGACCGAGCCGCTGCGGGTGCGCTCGGCCGACGGGCCGGTGATGGTCGCGCCGCGCGACGTCGTCGCCGCCGGACTGCCCGACCCTGCCACGCTCGGTCCGCGGATGACCGGCAAGACCTGCGCGGGACTCTGGGTCACGGGCACGGGCAAGGACGGCAAGCCACGCGAGGTGTACCTGTACCACGTGAGCGACAACGAGTGGACGATGGCCGAGTACGAGAGCCAGTGCGTCGTGTGGCAGACCGCGCTCAACCCGGTGATCGCGCTCGAGCTGCTCGCGAAGGGCGTGTGGTCGGGTGCGGGCGTGCTCGGGCCGGAGGCGTTCGACGCGAAGCCGTTCCTCGACCTGATGCAGCTCGCCGAGGCGGATGGCGGGTACGGGCAGAGCTGGGGGCTCGAGGACCGGCTGGTGACGGCGAGGTAGTCGTCGACCGCGCTCAGCGGAACGCGGCGATCCCGGTGAGCGCCTCGCCGAGCACGAGGACGTGCACCTCGTCCGTGCCCTCGTAGGTGCGCACGCTCTCGAGGTTGCTCGCGTGCCGGAACGGCGAGTGCTCGGTGGTGATGCCGTTGCCGCCGAAGACCGTGCGGGCCTCGCGGCAGATCGCGATCGCCTCGCGCACGTTGCTGAGCTTGCCGAGCGAGATCTGCTGCGGGGTGAGCTGCCCGCGGTCCTTGAGCCGCCCGAGGTGCAGCGCGAGCAGGGTGCCCTTCTGCACCTCGACGAGCATCTCGACGAGCTTGGCCTGGGTGAGCTGGAAGCCCGCGATCGGCCGGCCGAACTGCTCGCGCTCGAGCGCGTAGGCGGTCGCGGCGGCGAGGCTGTCGCGGGCGGCGCCCATCGCGCCCCACGCGATCCCGTAGCGGGCCTCGTTCAGGCACGCGAACGCCGAGCGGAGGCCCGCGCTCCCGGGCAGCAGCGCATCGGCCGACAGGCGCACGTCCTCGAGCAGGATGTCGCACTGGATCGACGCGCGCATCGAGAGCTTGTCCTCGATCGGCGTCGCCGTGAACCCGGGTGAGTCCGTCGGCACGAGGAATCCGCGCACCCCGTCGGGCGTGCGCGCCCACACCACCGCGACGTGCGCGATCGACGCGAGGCCGATCCAGCGCTTGGCGCCGCGCAGGATCCAGCCGTCGCCATCCGGCTCGGCCGTGGTGAGCATGCTCGAGGGGTCGGAGCCCGCGGTCGGTTCCGTGAGCGCGAAGCAGCCGATGAGCTCGCCCCGGGCCATCCCGGGCAGCAGGCGCTCCTTCTGCTCCTCGCCGCCGAACCGGTGGATCGCGGTCATCGCGAGGGAGCCCTGCACGCTCACGAAGGTGCGGATGCCCGAGTCGCCGGCTTCCAGTTCCATCGCGCCGAGCCCGTACTCGACCGCCGAGCGCCCAGGGCAGCCGTAGCCCGAGAGCGACGTGCCCAGCAGTTCCGCTTCGCCGAGCGCCGGGATCAGATCGACGGGAAAGTGAGCGTCGGCGAACCAGCGCCCGATGTTCGGCCGGATGCGCTCGTCGACGAGTGCGCGGGTGCGGTCGCGGAACGCGCGCTCGCCCTCGCTGAGCTCACTCTCGAGGTCGAGCACATCGATCGCGGCGTGCACATCGGTGAGGTCCATGCCTTGATTATCGTGATGTGCGCGCGGAGTTGCTCGAATCTCTGGCCGACGAGCCCGGCACGGGTGAGGATGGACACCATGGACAAAGCTGTCTCCAGCGCTGCCGTCGCGGTCGCCGACATCCCATCCGGCTCGACGGTCGCCTTCGGCGGCTTCGGCCTGAGCGGTGTGCCGATCACCCTGATCCGTGCTCTGCTCGCGAACGGCGCCACCGACCTCGAGGTGGTGTCGAACAACTGCGGCGTCGACGGCTGGGGACTCGGGCTGCTGCTGGAGGCAGGTCGCATCCGGCGGATCATCGCGTCGTACATCGGTGAGAACAAGGAGTTCGCGCGGCAGTACCTCGGCGGCGAGCTGGAGGTCGAGCTCACCCCGCAGGGCACGCTCGCCGAGCGGTTGCGGGCGGGCGGTGTCGGCATCCCCGCGTTCTTCACCGCGACCGGCGTGGGCACGGTCGTGTCCGAGGGCGGGATGCCGTGGCGGTACGCGCCCGACGGCAGCGTCGATGTCACGTCCCCGCCGAAGGAGACGCGGCTGCTCGGGTCGCTCGGCACCGAGCGGGAATTCGTGCTCGAGCAAGCGATCCGCGCGGACTTCGGCCTCGTGCGTGCGGCGAAGGGCGACCGGCACGGCAACCTGGTGTTCGAGCAGTCGACCCGCAACTTCAACCCGCTGGTGGCGATGAGTGGGCGGATCACCATCGCCGAGGTGGACGAGCTGGTAGAGCCCGGCGAGCTCGACCCTGACGAGATCCACCTGCCCGGCATCTACGTCGATCGGATCGTGCAGCTCACCCCAGAGCAGGCCGCAGAACTGCCGATCGAGAACACCACGGTCCGCCCTCGCCCGAATGGCGGTGCCTGATGGCCCTGTCCCGACACGAGATGGCCGCCCGCGCCGCGCTCGAGCTCATCGACGGAACGTACGTCAACCTCGGCATCGGCCTGCCGACCCTCATCCCCAACTACGTGCCGGAGGGTGTGCACGTCGTGCTCCACTCCGAGAACGGCATCCTCGGGGTCGGTCCCTACCCGTGGGAGGGCGAGGAGGATCCGAAGCTCATCAACGCGGGCAAGGAGACCGTGACGGTGCTGCCCGGCGCGTCGTTCTTCGATTCGGCGGCGAGCTTCGGGATGATCCGCGGTGGCCGCATCGCGACCGCGGTGCTCGGTGCGATGCAGGTCTCCACGACCGGCGACATCGCCAACTGGGCGGTGCCCGGCAAGCTCATCAAGGGCATGGGTGGCGCGATGGACCTCGTCAACGGCGCCGAGCGGGTCATCGTCGTGATGGAGCACGTCGCCAAGGACGGCAGTGCCAAGATCGTCACCGAGTGCACTCTGCCGCTCACGGGTGTCGGCTGCGTCGATCGGATCATCACCGACCTCGCCGTCATCGACGTCACCGAGGGCGGGCTCGTACTGCGCGAACTCGCACCAGGGGTCACGGTCGAGGAGGTCATCGCGGCGACGGAAGCGCCGCTCGAGGTCGACCTGCTGGACGCGTGATCCGGTCGCTGCGCGGTCAGTGCGGCCGCACCGGTCCGGTCGACCGGCGAACGATGAGCTTCGACGGCTGCCGCGGTGACGGCGGGGCCTCGACGCCGTCGATGCGTGCGATCAACTGCTGCACCGCCTCGCGTCCCTGGTTGGCGAAGTCGAGCCGCATGGTGGTCAACGGGGGCGAGTAGTACTCCGCCTCCGGGATGTCGTCGATGCCCGCGACGCTCACGTCGTCGGGTACGCGGAGTCCACGGTCTCCGAGGGCGAGCATCACCCCCAGCGCGGTCTGGTCATTGGCCGCGATCACCGCGGTGAAGGTGAGGTCGCCCTCAGGGATATCCATGATCGCCCGGTAGCCGGACGCTGCCGACCAGTCACCGTGGATGATGCCCCGCGACTGCAGTCCGGCATCCGCCATCGCATGCTCGAACTCGCGCACCCGGTTGCGCGCGGCGACCCACAGCGGGGGACCGGCGACATGGAGCACGTCGCGGTGGCCGAGCGCGGCGAGGTGCTGGACCAGGACGGCCATCCCGACCCCCTGGAACCGATCCCGATCGGGGAACTCGTCGTCGATGTCGACCGCGGCGTACGCGGGCACCCGGAACACGGCGGAGGAGAACGCCGCCGTCATCTCGTCCGTCGACGAGAGGGTCAGCACGCCGGCGAGGTCGTTCTGCATCACGAGCTCGATCGACTCCTTGATCGCAGCGGGATCGCGAACGTCGAGCGTGATGACGTCGAGCAGGTACCCTGCCTCGCGCGCCGCGGTGTTGGCGCCCTCGAGGATCTTGCTCGGCCCGACCTGCGAGATCTCGTGGGTGAGGGCGCCAAGCCGGTGCGAGCGTCCGGTGGTGAGCGACCGGGCCGACAGGTTCGGCCGGTAGTCGAGGCGGATGAGGGCCTCGGTCACTCGTTCCCTGGTCTCCGGGCGGATGCCCTGGTAGCCCTTGAGGAAGCGGCTCACCGTCTGGTGCGACACACCGGCGGCCCGTGCGACGTCGTAGATCGTCGCGCGGCCGACACCGGGCTGTGTCTGCGTCATTCGGGCCTCCGGTGGAAAGTATGGCTTGACAAGGCAATGTTACCGGTAACAGAATGTCGCTAACGCAATGTTGCCGGTAACATCCGGCGTTCGTCCAGCATCCACAACGGAGTGAAACCCTTGACCGACGCGTACTTCCCCGCCGATCGCATCCTCTTCGGCGCGGCGTTCTACGACGAGTACCGGGTCAACGGCTCGCTGGAGCGCGATCTCGACCTCATGGTCGAGGCGGCGTTCTCGGTCATCCGAGTCGGTGAGTCGGTGTGGTCCACGTGGGAGCCGGAGCCCGGCGTCTACGACCTCGACTGGCTGCAGCCCGTGCTCGACGGTGCCCACGCCCGAGGTATCTCGGTGGTCCTCGGCACTCCGACCTACGCGGTGCCGCCGTGGCTGCGTGCGATGGATCCCGACATCGCGGCAGCGGAGGCGACCGGCGCGCACGTTGCGTGGGGGTGGCGCCAGGAGGTCGACATCACCAACGCGGTCTTCCGGCGCTACGCCGAGGGTGTGATCCGCGCCATCCTCGCCCGCTATGCCGACCACCCCGCGATCATCGGATTCCAGGTGGACAACGAACCAGGGGTTCACCTCCTGCACAACGAGGGCGCCTTTGCCGGCTTCCTCGAGTGGCTGCGCGGACGCTACACCGACGTCGCCGCGCTCAACCAGGCCTGGGGCCTCACCTACTGGTCGCAGCGGATCCGCGACTGGGACGAGCTGTGGCGGCCGGACGGCAACCACTCGCCGCAGTACCAGCTCGAATGGCGGCGGTACCAGGCGCAGCTCGTCACCGACTTCATCGCGTGGCAGGCCGACATCGTGCGGGAGTACTCCGCACCGACCCAGTTCGTGACGACCTGCATCTCGTACAACCGCCCGGCGCTGGATGACGAGGCGCTCGTCGAATCCCTCGACGTGACTGCCGGCAACCCCTACTACAAGATGCAGGAGGGCCTCCGGATCGGCGTCGAGGACCCGCGTCACGAGAACTGGTGGACGTCGGGGGTCTGGTCGCTGTTCGAACAGGCCGACCGCATCTTCAGCTCCGCGCAGCGACCGTTCCTGGTCACCGAGACCAACGCGCAGTCGATCGGGCAGTCGCACTGGGAGAACCACACCCCGTACCCCGGCCAGATCGCGCAGGCGGCGCTCGCCCTGGTCGCGCGCGGCGCGCGCATGGTCGAGTACTGGCAGTGGCAGACGCTGCACTTCGGCATCGAGACCTACTGGGGCGGAGTGCTGCCGCACAGCGGCCAGCCGGGTCGCATCTACCGCGAGATCGCCGCACTCGGACACCGGCTTCGCGAACTCGGGCCCGAGCTCGAGGGGTTCGTCCCCGACGCCGATGTGGCGCTGCTCTACTCGACCGACACCAAGCGCAGCTTCGAGTTCTACCCGCCCCTGCCCACCGCGCAGGGTGGTCCGGATCGCGCGTCGTACGACCGGATCTTCGACCGCTACTATCGCGCCGCGTTCGAGGCGCGGGCGCAGGCCCGCGTGGTGCACACCGCCCAGTTCACCGCGACCGAGCCCGCCGAGTTCGCGGCGGCCCACCCGACCCTGATCGTGCCGACGCTGTACGTCGCGGATGACGCGACGCTCGACGCTCTCGTTGCCTACGCCCGGGCCGGCGGGCATCTCGTCGTGGGCGCCCGCACCGGATACGGCGACGAGCTCGCACGGGCGCGGGCGGAACGTGCTCCGGCGCGGCTCGCGGAACCTGCGGGGGTGTGGTTCGACGAGTATTCGACGCTGGATGTCGCGCATGGTGTGGCCAGCGACATCCTCGGCGACGGCGCCGCCGAGGGGTGGGCCGACGGCCTCGAACTCGACGGTGCGGATGTCGTGGCCGAGTTCACGAGCGGCATCTACGCCGGTCGTCCTGCAGTCACCACCCGCGCGGTCGGCGCCGGACGCATCACGTACGTCGGCACGCTTCCCGACCTCGCACTCGCGACGTCGATCCTCACCTGGGCCACGCCGCAGCGCGCCTCGACCGCATGGCAGGCGGACCCGACGGTCACCATCGCCTCGGGCCTGGCCGCCCGCGGCCGCGTGTGGTTCGTGAGCAACTGGTCGCCGGAGACCGCCACGGCGATCCCGCCCGCCGGTGTCGGCGACACCCCCATCGTTCTCGGTCCGTGGGACGTTCGCGTCCTGACCGAGCGCAGCGTCCTCGAATCCGAGGCCGCAACTCCACCGAAAACAGAGAGAGTACAGAGATGAAGAGGCTAGGAGCACGCAAAGTCGCGATCGCGTTGACCTCGGTCGCCGCTGTGGCAGCACTCACGCTCAGCGGTTGCACCGGCGACAGCGGAGACGGCGGCACGACGGGTCCGATCACCGACGCGCAGCGCGAAGAGGCACTGAACACCCCGACCGACCTCACGTTCTGGACCTGGGTCCCTGACATCCAGGACGAAGTCGACCTGTTCATGGCGGAGTACCCGGAGATCAACGTCACGGTCGAGAACGTCGGCCAGGGCCTCGACCACTACACGAAGGTGCGCACGGCGCTCCAGGCCGGCAGCGGCGCGCCCGACGTCATCCAGCTCGAGTACCAGTACATCTCGTCGTTCTCGGTCACCGGCGACCTGCTCGACCTCGCCCCGTACGGCGCCTCCGACCTCGAGTCCGAGTACGTGCCGTGGGTGTGGAACCAGGTGGTCGATGGCGACAAGGTGTACTCGATCCCGCAGGACTCGGGGCCGATGGGCAACCTGTACCGCGAGGACATCCTGACTGCGGCCGGCATCACCGAGCCGCCCGCCACCTGGGCCGACTACAAGACCGCGGCCGAGGCCGTGCGGACGAACACCGACTCGTACATCTCCAACATCGCCGCGAACCAGGCGGGGCAGTGGCTCGGGCTCATGTGGCAGGCGGGGGCGAAGCCGTTCGGCTTCGACGGCGCCGAGGGCGTCACGGTCGACGTCAACAGCGACACGGCGAAGGAGGTCGTCAGCTACTGGCAGGACCTCATCCAGAACGACCTCGTCTCGACGGACCCCGACTTCACGGATGAGTGGTACCAGGGTCTCAACCAGGGCAAGTACGCCGGATGGCTGACGGCCGCATGGGCGCCTGTGTTCCTCTCGGGTGCCGCTGCCGACACGTCGGGCCTGTGGCGCGCCGCACCGCTGCCGCAGTGGAACGAGGGCGATGAGGTCTCGGGCAACTGGGGCGGTTCTTCCGACGCGGTGCTCGCCACGTCGAAGAACCCGATTGCGGCGTACGAGCTGGCGAAGTGGATCAACAACGCCCAGGAGCCCGCGCTGCTGTTCTCCACCCAGCAGTTCCTGTTCCCGACCGCGAACTCCGTGCTCACCGACCCCACGTTCGTCGACCAGGAGCCGGAGTTCTACGGTGGCCAGAAGGTGAACGAGTTGTTCGCCGGGATCTCCGACACCGTCGACACCGAGTTCCAGTGGCTGCCCTACATGGACTACGCCTACTCGAGCTTCACCGAGATCTTCGGTGCAGCGGTGACGGCGAAGGGCGACCTCTCCGCTGGTCTCGATGCGTGGCAGGACGCGCTCGTCGAATACGGAACCCAGCAGGGCTTCACCGTCAACGGCGGCTAATCAGATCGGTGGCCCGGGCGCGAGCCCGGGCCACCACCCCGTTCCACCCATCCAATCGAAGGAGCTTCGGATGACCACCGCCAGGATCGGCCCCAACCTCACCAAGCGCCGCCAGAACCTCGCGGCCTACGGCTTCGTACTGCCGTTCCTCATCGTCTTCGTGGCCATGCTCGTCGTGCCGCTCGTGTTCTCGGGCTACCTGAGCTTCTTCGTGGATCGCATCATCGGCGGCGTCAACTTCGTCGCCTTCGAGAACTACGCGCGGGCCTTCACCGACCCGTCCTTCCTCGCCGGGTTGGGGCGCACCGCGCTCATCCTGCTCATCCAGGTGCCGATCATGCTCGGACTCGCGCTGTTCTTCGCGCTCGCGCTCGACTCGGGACGCGCTCGCGGCAGCCGGGTGCTGCGGCTGCTGATCTTCGTGCCCTATGCGGTGCCGGGCGTCGTCGCGACCCTGATGTGGGGCTACCTGTACGGCGGCGAGTTCGGTCTCATCGGCCAGATCGCCCGCGGCATCGGCTTGCCTGCTCCCGACCTGCTCTCCGACAGCACCGTGCTGTTCTCGATCATGAACATCGTCACGTGGGCCTACGTCGGCTACAACATGGTGATCATGTACTCGGCGCTCAAGTCGATCCCGGGCGAGTTGTACGAGGCGGCCGAAATCGACGGGGCGAGCCAGTGGCGGCTCGCGTGGAGCGTCAAGATCCCCGCCATCCGATCGGCCATCGTGCTCACCGTGATCTTCTCGGTGATCGGCAGCTTCCAGATCTTCAATGAGCCGAGCCTGCTGCAGCCGCTCGCTCCGACCGCGATCACGCAGTCCTACACGCCGAACTTCTACGCCTACAACCTCGCCTTCGTGAACCAGGACGTGAACTACGCGGCGGCGATCGCCTTCCTGCTCGGCTTCGTCATCATGATCGTCTCGTACGTCGTGCAACTCGGCACCCAGCGAAGGGAGCGTCGCTCGTGACCGCCCCCGCGATCCCGGTCGCCGCTCCCACCCGGCGCAGGCCGTACAACCGGGAGAAGCGCCGCAGCAACGTGCTCACGATCGTGATGTGGCTCTGTGCGCTCTACTTCGTGCTTCCGCTGGTCTGGCTGTTCATCGCGTCGACGAAGAACAACCGCGACCTGTTCTCGACGTTCGGCCTGTGGTTCGGGCGGGACTTCAACTTCTTCACGAACGTCATCGACGTGTTCACCGTGCAGGACGGCATCTACCTGCGCTGGGCGCTCAACACCGTGCTGTACTCGACGACGAGCGCGGTCGGCGCCACCCTGCTCGCGACGATGGCGGGCTACGCGTTCGCGAAGTACCAGTTCCCCGGCGGCAAGTTGCTGTTCAGCATCACGCTCGGGGCGATCATGATCCCGCTCACCGCGCTGACGATCCCGACCTACCTCCTGTTCTCACAGGCCGGGCTGACCAACACGGCGTGGGCGGTCATCATCCCGTCGCTCGTGAGCCCGTTCGGCGTCTACCTCATGCGGGTGTACGCGGCCGACGCCATCCCGGACTCGCTGATCGAGGCCGCGCGCGTGGACGGCGCCTCCGAGGTCCGCATCTTCTGGCAGGTCGCGCTGCGCATGCTCGGGCCGGGCATCGTGACGGTGCTGCTGTTCTCGCTGGTCGCGACGTGGAACAACTACTTCCTGCCGCTCATCATGCTCAACAGCGGGCAGCTGCTGCCGCTGACCGTCGGCGTCGCGCAGTTGCAGGCGACCTCGGCTGCCGGCGGGGGAGCCCAGGCGCTGTTCTCGACGGTGATCACCGGGGCGTTCCTATCGATCATCCCGCTCGTGATCGCGTTCCTCTACCTGCAGCGCTACTGGCAGACCGGGCTCGCGACCGGCAGTGTGAAGGGCTGATCCGCTGTGATCTGGTACGGCGGCGACTACAACCCCGAGCAGTGGCCGGAGGAGGTCTGGGTCGAGGATGCCCGTCTCATGTCCGAGGCGTCGGTCAACCTCGTGAGCATCGGCATCTTCTCGTGGGCCAAGCTCGAACCGCGTGAGGGCGAGTTCGACTTCGCCTGGCTCGACCGCGTCATGGACACCATGCACGCGGCCGGCGTCCGGGTGGACCTCGCGACGGCGACGGCCTCGCCGCCGCCCTGGCTCACCCACCGCTACCCCGAGGTGCTTCCCGTGACGCGCGAGGGCGTGCAGCTCGCCGTGGGCAGTCGTCAGCAGTACTGCCCGAGCTCGCCGGTCTACCGGCGACTCGCGGCCCGGCTCGCGGAGAAGATCGCCGAGCGGTACGCGGGGCATCCGGCGCTCGCGATGTGGCACATCAACAACGAGTACGGATGCCACGTGAGCCACTGCTACTGCGACGTGAGCGCCGACGCGTTCCGGCACTGGCTCGAGGCGAAGTACGGCACCGTCGACGCCCTCAATGCGGCGTGGGGCACGGCGTTCTGGTCACAGCAGTACTCGGAGTTCGCCGAGGTGCGTCCACCGCGGCTCGCCCCGACGCTGCCCAATCCTGGGCAGTCGCTGGACTTCGACCGGTTCAGTTCGGATGCGCTGCTCGAGCTGTACCGGGCGGAGGCGGCGATCGTGCGTGCGGCCGCGCCATCCATTCCGGTCACGACGAACTTCATGGGCTTCTTCAAGGGAGCGGACTACTGGGCCTGGGCCGAGGAGGTCGACGTCATCTCGGATGACTCCTACCCCGACCCCGCCGACCCCGCGAGTCCCGCCTACGCCGCGATGACCCGCGACCTGATGCGGTCGCTGCGCCACGGCCAGCCCTGGATCCTCATGGAGCAGGCGACGAGTGCCGTGAACTGGCGATCGCGGAACGCGGCGAAGGCCCCAGGGCAGATGGCGGCGTGGTCGACGCAGGCGGTGGCCCGCGGTGCCGACGGCATCCTGTTCTTCCAGTGGCGGCAGTCGGTGGCGGGCGCGGAGAAGTTCCACTCCGGGATGGTGCCGCACGCCGGAACCGACACCAGGGTGTGGCGCGATGTCGTCGCACTCGGCGCCGAGCTGGCCGGTCTCGACGATGTGGTCGGCGCCACGCTCGATGCTCGGGTCGCGATGGTGTTCGAGTGGGACAGCTGGTGGAGCCTCGAGCAGCCGGCGACGCCGACGACGCTCGGCTACGTGCAGCACGCGTTCGCGTGGTACCGCCAGCTGTTCGAGCGGAATGTGATCGTCGACTTCGTGCGCAGCGATGCCGATCTCGCCGACTACGACGTGGTGATCGTGCCGAGCCTGTTCTGCGCGGCGCCGACCGCGCTCGAGAACCTGGCGGCGTTCGCCGCCGCCGGTGGTCACCTCGTCGTCACGTTCCAGACCGGCATTGTCGACCCGTCGTCGCGGATCACCGAGGGCGGCTACCTCGGCGCGCTGCAGGCGACGCTCGGCGTGCGGATCGAGGAGTTCACGCCCCTCTCGGCTCCCGACCTGTTCGGCGCCGGTCGCGGCATCCCGCCGACGATCGCGCTCGACGGTGCCATCGGCGGCACGGGTTCGCTCTGGAGCGAGGCGCTGCACACGACGGATGCCGAGGTGGTCTCGACCTTCGCCGAGGGCCCGCTCAGCGGGTGGCCCGCCATCACGAGGAACGGCACTGCCTGGTACGTGGCGACCCTGCCCGATCCCGACGCGACGGGGGCGCTGCTCGAGCGGGTGCTCGGTGACGCCGGTGTCGACCGGGATGCCGCGGGCGGCTCGATCGAGCGGGTGCGCCGCGGTTCCCGCACCTTCACGATCGACCACGCGACGCAGCGCGTCGACATCACGCGGAGCTGACTCGCCCGGCGAGCGCCCGCGCCCACCGATCGACGGGTTAGCCTGACCCCATGCCACGCCAGATCGTCGCCCAGTCCTATGACGGCATCGCCTCCGTCCACATCCGCGAGGTCGCGCCCGCCGTCGCCGAACCCGGCACCGTGGTCATCGCGACGCGCGCCGCAGGGGTGAACAAGTCCGACGTGAAGAGCATCCTCGGCATGTGGGGCCGCGACGAGTCCAAGCTGCCGTTGCGGATGGGTGCCGAGGTCGCGGGTGTCGTCACGTCGGTGGGTGCCGAGGTCGATCACGTCTCGCCGGGGGATGAGGTGGTCGCCTACCGCGTGACCGGCGCCTTCGCCGACGAGGTGGTCGCCCCCGCGACCGCGGTGTTCCACAAGCCGTCGTCACTCGGCTGGGACGAGGCCGCCGGACTCCTGCTCGCTGGCGCGACCGCCTGGCACCTCGTCGAGGCGACCGGGGTGCGCGAGGGTGACGTGGTGCTCGTGAACGGGGCATCCGGCGGCGTGGGATCGCTCGCGGCGCAGCTGTGCGTCATCCGGGGTGCGCGGGTCGTGGGCGTCGCCTCGGGATCGAACGCCGCCGCCGTGAGCGCGCTCGGCGCAGAACCGATCGAGCGCGGCCCGGGCATGCTCGAGCGGTTGCGCGCGGCGCTGCCGGACGGCGCGACCGTCGCGCTCGACACGTTCGGCAACGACGACTTCCTCGATGCGGCGATCGAGCTCGTGCCCGATCGGCAGCGGATCGCCACGATCGAGGCGTTCGAGCGCGGCGCGGAGCTGGGCATCCTGCGGCTCGGTGGAGGACCGGGTGCCGACCCCGGCAGCGCGGTCCGGAACGCCGCGCGGCAGCCGCTGCTCGACCTCGCGGGCGAGGGCCGGCTCACCGTGCGCGTCGGACCGAGCTTCCCGTTCGCGGACGTGCGCGACGCGCTCGAGCTGGTGTGGGGCGGCCACCCCGGCGGCAAGGTCGTGCTCCTGCCCTGATCGCCGGGGCTACGCGGGCTCCAGGCCGAGCCCGACCCGCAGCGCCCGGTGCTGCGACGCCTCGAACCGGCGCGTGATCTCGGCCTTGGTGAACAGGTAGTTCCAGCCGTGGAACGCACCCGGTTCGACGACGAGCTCGGTCGGGACTCCCGCGGCATCCAACCGCCGTGCGTACTCGACGTCCTCGTCGTGGAACAGGTCGTTGCCGCCGACCCCGATCCACGCGGGCGGCAGGCCGCTCAGATCCCTCCGGCGTGACGGCGCCGCGTACTCCGGAACGTCCGACCCGCCGGGCTCCGTTCCGAGGTACTGGCTCCAGCCGAAGTGGTTGTTCTGCGGCCGCCACACGCGCACGCCGCTGAGGTCCAGGTCGGTGCGCAGGGCCGTCCGGTCGTCGAGCATCGGGTAGACCAGCAGTTGGAAGACGGGAGTGACCTCGCCGCGGTCGTGCGCGACGAGCGCGAGCGCCGCCGCGAGGCCGCCCCCGGCGCTCGCGCCGCCGATCGCGATGCGGTCCGGGTCGATGCCGAGCAGCGCCGAGTTGCGAGCGACCCAGGTCAGGGCGGCGTAGGCGTCCTCGACCGCAGCCGGGTGCGGATCGTTCGGAGCGAGCCGGTACGAGGGCGCGAGCACGACGATGCCGAGGTCGCGGGCCCAGAGCACGTTCTTCGCGTCGTTCTGCTCCGGGGTGCCACCGATGTAGCCGCCGCCGTGCAGCCAGAACAGTGCCGGCGACGACGGACGGACGCCCTTGGGCGTGAAGACCTTGAGCCGCAGCGGCGGCGCTCCGTCTGGACCGGGGATCGACCGTTCCTCGATCGTCACGTCGGCCGGCGCCTCGATGCCCTTCTGGACACTGCGCTGGCCGCGGAGCGTGCCGCGCAGTGTGCTGCGGATCGGTGGGATCAGCCACGCGAGCCGGAGTTCTCGATCGAATCTGCCCATGGACTCAGCCCTCGGCGCTGGGGGTCGTTGTGTTCATCGTGATCATGATGCTACCGTAAGTGAACTGCCGTTAGGCAAGTGCGGAGCACACCCATCCGAACCCGGAAGATCGAGGACGATCACATGCCGCTCTCCCCGTCCGTCATCGGCACCGACATCATCACGGTGTCGCTGCTCGTCGAACGCGGCAGGCTCGCGTTCTTCGCGGAGGCCACCGGCCAGGCCGATCCGATCTACAGCGACGTCTCGGCCGCGAGGGCCGCCGGCCACCGAGACCTGCCGGTGCCGCCGACGTTCCTGTTCGGACTCAAGCTCGACGTGCCCGCGCCGTTCCAGTGGATGCTCGACCTCGGCGTCGACCTGCGGTTCGTGCTCCACGGCACCCAGCGCTTCACCTACAGCTCCCTCGCCTACGCCGGGGACACCCTGACCTTCGTCTCGCGCATCGCGAACGTGTTCGACAAGCGCGGCGGCGCGCTCGAGTTCCTCGTGGTCGAGACCGCCGTCACGCGCGACGGCGAACCCATCGCGGTGCTCGAGGAGACCATCGTGGTCCGTCACCCCGAACTGGAGGCAGCCCGATGATCGCGCTCGAGGACATCGAATCCGGCACGGAGCTGCCGTCGCTCGAGGCGGGCGAGATCACGCGCGCGACGCTCGCGCTGTTCGCCGGCGCATCCGGAGACCACAACCCGATCCACATCGACAGCGATGTGGCGAAGTCGGCGGGCATGCCCGACGTGTTCGCCCAGGGGATGCTGTCGATGGCCTACCTCGCGCGGCTGCTCACGGACTGGGTTCCGCAGGAGCGCATCCGCACCTTCGAGGCGAAGTTCAACGCGATCACCCCGGTGCACGCGTCGCCCGTCTGCACCGGCCGGGTCGTCTCGATCGACAGCGTCGGCGACGAGCGACTCGCGACCCTCGACATCCAGGTCGCCCTCGCCGACGGCACCGTCACCCTCTCCGGCAGCGCGACGATCGCGCTGGACTGACCACCTCACCACACGACGCTCCATCGAACAGAAGGCATCATGGGAACCCTCGAAGGCAAAGTTGCGATCGTCTCCGGCTCCGGCCGGGGGATCGGTCGCGAGATCGCGCTGAAGCTCGCGAGCGAAGGCGCGCGAGTCGTGGTCAACGATCTCGACGCCGAGCCCGCGAATGAGACCGTCGCAGACATCCTCGCCGCCGGCGGCCAGGCGGTCGCGTGCGTCGGCAGCGTCACCGAGCCGGAGTTCGCCGATCGGTTCGTGGCCACGGCCGTCGATTCGTTCGGTGGCCTCGACATCATCGTGAACAACGCCGGATACACCTGGGACAACGTCGTGCAGAAGATGAGCGACGAGCAGTGGGACGCGATCCTCGATGTGCACCTCACCGCGCCGTTCCGCATCCTGCGCGCCGCGCAGCCGGTGATCTCCGCCCAGGCGAAGAAGGAGAAGGAGACCGGCGCGGTCACCTGCCGCAAGGTCGTCAACATCTCCTCGATCGCCGGGCTCGGCGGCAACGCCGGCCAGGCCAACTACGCGTCGGCCAAGGCCGGCGTCGTCGGGCTCACCAAGGCGCTCGCCAAGGAGTGGGGCCGGTACAACGTCACGGTCAACGCCGTGGCCTTCGGCATGATCACGACCCGACTGACGGTCGCGGCCGACGACGCGGCGCACATCGACGTCGACGGCAAGTCGATCAAGGTCGGCATGAGCGCCGACCTGGTCGAGGCGACCGCCCAGCTGATCCCGCTCGGCCGCGCCGGCACCCCACAGGATGCCGCGGGCGCCGTGTACCTGCTCTGCCTCCCCGAATCCGACTACATCAGCGCCCAGACCGTCGTCTGCGGCGGCGGATTCATGTTCTAGTCCCATCCACCACCCATCCACCCAACTCCCAACGAAGCGAGTACACATCATGGAACTCACCCAGTCACTCCACCGCTCGGCGGCCCTGACCCCCGACCGTGCCTCGACCGTCCACAACGGCGTCACCCGCACGTTCGCCGACTCCATCGACCGCGTCGCGCGATTCGCAGCGGCGCTGCGCGACCTCGGCATCAAGCCCGGTGATCGGGTCGCGATCCTCGCGCTGAACTCGGACCGGTTCCACGAGTACCTGCTCGCCGTGCCGTGGGTCGGGGGCGTGGTCGTGCCCCTGAACCTTCGGTGGAACGCCACCGAGGTGAGCTTCGCGATCACCGACTCGGGCGCCGACGTCCTCGTGGTCGACGACGCCTTCGCGCCCATGATCGTCGGGCTCAAGGGCACGCTGCCGGGCTTGCGCCACGTCGTGCACAACGGGAACGGCGAGACGCCGGAGGGCATGCTGTCGTACGAGACGCTCATCGCCGAGACCGCGCCGATGGAGGACGTGCGCCGCAACGGCACCGACCTGTACGGCATCTTCTACACGGGCGGCACCACGGGCTTCCCCAAGGGCGTCATGCTCACCCACGACAACATGATGGCGTCGGCCTACGGCACAGCGGTGACGGGCGAGTTCGTCTCGCGCAACGGCCGGCTGCTGCACGCCGCACCGATGTTCCACCTCGCCGACATCGCGATCTGGATGGGTGGCCTCGTGCTCGAGAACACCCACTACTTCGTGCCCTCGTTCACGCCACGCGGGGTCGCGGAGTCGATCGCGACCAACAAGATCACCGACATGCTCATGGTGCCGACGATGATCATGATGATCCTCGCCGACCAGACGCTCGAGGAGTTCGACCTCTCCTCGATGGGCCACATCATCTACGGGTCGTCCCCGCTGCCGGTCGCGGCCCTCATGAAGGCTCGCGAGCGGTTCCCGAACGCGACCTTCCTCCAGGCCTACGGGATGACGGAGCTCGCCCCGGTGGCGACCGTGCTGATGTGGGAGGACCACCAGCACGAGGTGCGTCGCGGTTCGGCCGGTCGCGCCGCGCCGCACACCGAGGTGCGCATCGCGGACGAAGACGGCAACACCGTGCCCCGCGGTACCGTCGGCGAGGTGCTCGTGCGCGGCGGCAGCATGATGCAGGGCTACTGGAACCAGCCCGAGGAGAGCGCGAAGGCGCTCGCCGGCGGCTGGATGCACACCGGCGACGGTGCGTACATGGACGAGGACGGCTACATCTACGTCGTCGACCGCATCAAGGACATGATCAAGACCGGCGCCGAGAACGTGTACTCGGTCGAGGTCGAGAGTGTGCTGGCCACGCATCCGTCCGTCGCCATGTGCGCCGTGATCGGGCTCCCCGACGAGCTGTGGGGCGAGCGCGTGCACGCGGTCGTCGTGCTCAAGCCCGACACCACCGTGACCCTCGAGGAACTGGATGCCCTGTGCCGCCAGAGCCTCGCGGCGTTCAAGACACCGCGTGGCCTGACCATCATCGACGCGATGCCGCTGTCCGGCGCGGGCAAGATCCTCAAGCGGGAGCTGCGCGAACAGGTGTAGCTGCGAGGAGCGAGACCCGGGCGGTCGTACGCTGTCTGGAGAACTGGGCAGGCCCAGGGCTCACGAGCGGACGGGAGGCGGTCGCGTGGTCATGCAGGATGCGGTTCCGGCCGCGCCGCCCCGCGGCACGCGTCCGGCGAATCGGCGCGCGCTCATCGTGGCCGCGGCGTGGGACCTCTTCGTGTCACGGGGCTACGCGGATGTCTCGATGGGCGACATCGCCACCGCGGTGAACATCGGCGCCTCGGCGCTGTACCGGCACTTCTCGAGCAAGGCGGAACTGCTCGCGGCCGTCGTGCACAGCGGGATCGAACCGTTCGCCGAGGTAGCGCGAGCACGCCCGAGCGACCTGCGGCAGCTCATCACCAGCATGGCGACGACGGCGGGCGACCACGGTCGCGTCGGCGTGCTCTGGCAGCGTGAGGCCCGCAACCTCGATGCCACCGAACAGGCCAAGGTGCGTACGGCGTTCCGCGAGGTGACGCACGCGCTCGCCGACGCGATCGTCGCCGAGCGGCCGGCTGTCTCGGCCGCCGATGCGGACTTCCTGGCCTGGTGCGTCATGGCGGCCCTCGTCGCGACGCGGTACGGGTTGTCCCGCGACGCGTACGTGGAGGTGCTCGTCGAGCTGTGCGAGACGATCGCGGGGCTGGAGCTCGAGCCGGCGGTCGGGCCCGCGGCATCCACGGTTCGCAGCGATCCGGAAGCCGATCGGCGCGAGCAGATCATCGTGAGCGCGAGCGAGCTGTTCGCCGAGCGCGGCTACGGCGCCGTCGGCATCGACGAGATCGCGGAGTCCGTCGGCATCGCGGGGCCGAGCATCTACGGCCACTTCGAGAGCAAGCAGGCCATCCTGGTCGCGGCGATCGAGCGGGGCACCGACATCCTGGACCGGGATGCCGCCGAGGTGCTCGCGAGCGGGGTCAGCGGCCAGGAGGCGCTCGCCGCACTCATCCGGTCGTACGTGAGCATGGCGACGGGCAACCGCTTCCTGATCCGGATGCTGCTCTCCGAGATGGACCAGCTGCCCCCCGCCGAGCGTGCGACCGCCCGCGCCCGCCAGGTCTCCTACATCGACGTGTGGGTCGCGCTGCTGCGCGAGTACACCGAGTTGGATGCGACGACCGCCCGCGTCCGCGTGCAGGCAGCCCTGCTCGTGGTCAACGACACGGTGCAGACCCGCCACCTGCGAGCACGCCAAGGATTCGAAACCGCCCTCGCCCAGGTCGCGGCTTCCCTCCTCTGCTTGTGAGTCTCATCCCGGACTGAACGCGACATGCGCTCCTGGGCGATTCCGGGCGGAAGCGCGACCGCGCTCGTGCTTCCGCACGGACGACCCGCGCCGCAGCAGCGGCGGCGCGGCAGAAGGCTCAGCGCTCCGCGGGCTTGTACGCCGTCACGACCGCGGCGCCGCCGAGGCCGATGTTGTGCTGCAGCGCGACCTTCGCGCCCGCCACCTGGCGGTCGCCCGCCGTGCCGCGCAGCTGCCAGGTGAGCTCGGACGCCTGCGCGAGCCCGGTCGCGCCGAGCGGATGCCCCTTCGAGATGAGTCCACCCGACGGGTTCACGACCCACTGGCCGCCGTATGTGGTGTCCCCGGATTCCACGAGCTCGTGCCCCTTGCCGACGTCGGCGAGGCCGAGGGCCTCGTAGGTGAGCAGTTCGTTCGCCGAGAAGCAGTCGTGCAGCTCGATGACATCCACGTCCTCCGGGCCGATGCCCGCCTGCTCGTAGACCGCCGCGGCCGCCTTGGCGCTCATGTCGGCTCCGACGAGGTTGCGCGCGAGGTTCGTGTCGAACGTCGAGTGCATGTCGGTGACCATCGCCTGCGCGACGATCTCGACGGCCTGGCCAGCGAGACCGTGTTGGTCGACGAACTCCTCGCTCACGACGACCGCGGCGCCGGAGCCGTCCGAGGTGGGGGAGCACTGGAGGCGAGTGAGCTGCATGGGCTCGTAGATCATCTTGTCGCCCTGGATCTGCTCGAGCGTGTACTCGGTCTGGAACTGCGCGTACGGGTTGTTGGTCGAGTGCCGGTGGTTCTTCTCCGCGATCTTCGCGAAGTGCTCCGGGGTCGAGCCGTACATGCGCATGTGCTCGGCGCCGGCCGCCCCGAACATCCAGGCGGCGAACGGCTGCACGCGCGGGTACATCGGCTCGAGCGCGGCCATGTGGTCGTCGAGCGGTCCTTCTCGGTCGTCGAACATCATCGCGATCGAGCCCGGGTTCATCTTCTCGAAGCCGATCGCGAGCACGCAGTCCGCGAGCCCGCCGCGGATCGCGCGTGCCGCGAGGTAGAGCGCGGTCGAGCCGGTCGAGCAGTTGTTGTTCACGTTCGTGATCGGGATGCCGGTCATCCCCAGCTCGTAGATCGCACGCTCCCCGGAGGAGGAGTCGCCGTAGACGTACCCCGCGTAGGCCTCTTCGATCTGGTCGAACTCGATGCCGGCGTCGGCGAGTGCGTTCGTGCCCGATTCCTTGGCCATCTGGGGGTAGTCCCACCCCTCGCGGCGACCGGGCTTCTCGAACTTGGTCATCCCGACCCCGACGACGAACACCCGATTGGCGGCTTTGCCCATGGTGAGAACCCTCCGTTGTCTTCTCCAGTCAAACGCGCTATCGTCGCCTAACGAGAATTCACTTACGATAGCACGGAGTTGACCGATGAAGCTCTCCACCCGGCAGATCGGGGCGGGCTCCCGCACCGCGGCCCTCGTCCACGGAGCATCCATGACCGGAGGCATCTGGCGCGACTTCGCGAACATCCTCGTCGACGAGTACGACTACACGGTCACCCTCGTCGACCTGCGTGGCCACGGTGACAGCCCGCGAGCCGACCGCTACCTCGTCGAGGACTTCGCGGACGACCTGGTCGAGAACCTGCCGAAGGGGCTCGACCTCTACGTCGGCCAGTCGCTCGGTGGCGTCACGGGCGCCTGGGCATCGGCTCGGCTCCAGCCCAAGCGCTACCTCGGTCTCGACCCGGCGTTCAATGCCTCGTTCTGGACCGGGCTCGCGCTGCGCACGCTCGGCCGCTACCAGGCCAAGCTGCCCGATCGCGTGCACCACCTCCTCGGGTCGCCTCCCGAGGGTGCCGCGCCCGACACCATGGCGCGCTTCCGCGAGTACTGGGCGAAGTGGGATTCGTCGATGATGCCGCAGCTCGTGCACTCGGGTCGCCACACGCCGTACGTCGCGGTGCCGCCGCCCGTGCCATCCACGATCGTGCTCGCCGACCCGAGCCTGTTCATCCCGCCGAAGGACCAGCAGCACTGGCGCGACCTCGGCTGGGACATCCGGGTCAAGCGCGGCGCCGTGCACGACCTGCACATCCAGGACCCGCGCGGGCTCGCGACGATGCTCGACGACGTGCTGCGCCCGATCGCGGTGAACCACTGATGGCGCGCGTCACGACCGAGTACGGAGTGCTCGAGGGGCTCGAGGCCGACGGCATCCACCACTTCCGGAACGTGCCGTTCGCAGCGCCGCCGTTCGGCGCACTGCGGTTCCGTGCCCCGCAGCATCCCGAGCCGTGGGACGGGGTGCGGGATGCCACGAAGGCAGGTCCCTCCGTGCCCCAACCCCTCGAGGGCGGCCCGATGGCGGCGGCGTACGAGCCGACCGCGATCGGCGAGGACTGCCTGACCCTCGAGGTGTGGACGCCCGACCCCGGCGCCGCCGGCCTCCCGGTCATCGTGCACACCCACGGCGGCGGCTATGCGTTCGGCGGCGGCGCGCTGCCCGGCTACAGCGGTCGCACCTTCGCGCGCGACGGCGTCGTGTTCGTCGGCGTGAACTACCGGCTCGGCATCGACGGCTTCACGCACATTCCGGACGCCGCCGACAATCGCGGCCTGCGCGACCAGGCGTTCGCGCTCGAATGGGTGCAGCGCAACATCGCGGCGTTCGGCGGCGATCCGGCCAAGGTCACGATCATGGGCCAGTCGGGCGGCGCCGTGAGCGTCATGAACAACCTGTCGATGCCGTCGTCGATCGGCCGCTTCCGCGGCGCGATCTCGATGAGCGGATGCTCGATGCCGTCGGTCGACGCCGACGAGGCGATGACCTGGACCCGCAAGATCGCGAAGATCCTCAAGGTGAAGCCGACGCTCGCCGGGTTCGCCGACGTGCCGATCGAACGCACCACGAAGGCGACCCGCAAGGCACTCGAGCAGTTCCTGCTCGGGCTCGCGTTCGGCCGCTCGGAGTCGCTGCTCATCAGCCCGTTCCGCGCCGTGCACGGCACCGAGACCCTCCCGCTGTCGCCGCTCGAGACCGCGCGCGCGGGCCGCTCGGCCGCTGTGCCGCTGCTCGCGGGCACCGCGCGCAACGAGACCGGCGGGTTCGTCTCCGCGATCTCGGAGCTCGGGCCGCTCGGGCCGATCGCCTCGCGCGGTCTGTTCGGCGCGCTCAAGAAGGTCAACGCGCCGCTCGGCGCGTACGCCGACGGCCCTCGCCGGCTCACCAAGCGCGCCGAGGTCGCGGAGGCGGCGTGGAGCGACTGGGGCTTCCGCATCCCGACGATCCTGCTGCTCGAGGCGTGGCAGCAGCCGAAGTGGCTGTACGAGTTCCGCTGGCAGTCCGAGCTGCTCCCGCCCGGGCAGGGTGCCCTGCACGCCCTCGACAACCCGTTCGCGTGGGACAACGTCGACGACGTGCTCGCGCTCACCGGCCAGGGCGGGCGCGACCTGCTCGGCGCGCATCCCTCGCAGGCGGTCGCCACGGCGATGCACGGCGCGTTCGTGCAGTTCGCGAAGACCGGCGAAGCGCCGTGGCCGCAGTACGACACCGACGACCGCGCGACCAGGATCTTCGAGACCGGCGACGAAGTCGTCTCCGACGCCGCGGGCAGCGAGCGAGCGGCGTGGGTCGGCCGGCGCTGAACCTAGGCTTGCGGCATGGCACGCCTGCGCCCGTATCGTGACGCCGACCACGACATCCTGCGCGACGTCTGCCTGCGCACGGGGCTCAGGGGCATGGATGCGACGGGCCGCTGGTCCAGCGACGCCCTCCTGCCCGACGTCTACCTGACCCCGTACGTGCGCTACGCCCCCGACCGCGTGGTCGTGGTCGCGGGCGAGGCCGACCTGCCGATCGGCTACCTGCTCGTGGTGCCCGACACGCTCGCCTTCGTCGACTGGTGGCGGGCCGAGGTCACGCCGGGCTTCGCGCATCCGCGGGTCGCGCCCACCGAGGCGCGAGCAGTGGCTGCACGACCTGGGATACGAGCCGGAGCGGATGATCCCCGCCGACGTCGGCCTCGACCTCGAGCGGTTCCCCGCGCACCTGCACATCGACCTGCTCCCAGAGGCGCAGGGGCAGGGACTCGGGCGCGCCCTGCTGAGGGACGCGGCGACTCGGCTCGTCGCGGAGGGGGTGCCGGGCATCCACCTCGCCTACGACTCGGCGAACCCCGGTGCCGCCGCCTTCTACGATCGATTGGGATGGCGACCGGTCTCGCCGGGCAATGAGTGGGTGCGCGTGATCGAGCCGGAGCGGCTGCTGGCCTGAACGGCGAAGAAGCGGGGCCGCTCGCGCCCACGACGGCTCGCTAGGCTTGCCGCATGGCGGATGAGGCTGCGGAGATCGAAGCGCTCGAGCGCGAGCTCGCCGAGAAGAAGGCCGCACTCGCGGCGAAGCAGGCCGAGGATGACGCGGCCGCGGCCACGCCGCCCGCCGCCCCCACCACGGCTCCCCCCACACCGCCCTCCGCTCCCGCTGCGGCCGCCGACGGCCCTCTCGACGCCGAGCAGATCGCGACGATCAGGGCCGGGTACACGTTCGACGCGCCCGCGCTCGAGATGGGTGCGCTCGTCAACGGAGCGCCGCAGCCGGACGTGCCGATCCGCATCCCGATCGCCATGATGAACCGTCACGGGCTCGTCGCGGGCGCGACCGGCACCGGCAAGACGAAGACGCTGCAGGTGCTCGCGGAGCAGTTGTCGGCAGCCGGGGTCCCGGTGTTCGCCGCGGACATCAAGGGCGACCTCTCGGGGATCGCGTCGCCGGGGGAGAGCAATCCGAAGCTGCTCGAGCGCACGGCATCCATCGGCCAGGACTGGAAGCCGATCGCGAGCCCGACCGAGTACTACACGCTCGGCGGCATGGGGATCGGCGTGCCGATCCGGGCGACGATCTCGAGCTTCGGACCGCTGCTGCTGTCGAAGGTGCTCGGTCTCAACGCGACGCAGGAGTCGAGCCTCGGCCTCGTCTTCCACTACGCGGATGCCGCCGGGCTCCCGCTCGTCGACCTCTCCGACCTGCGCACGGTGCTGCTCTGGCTCACCTCCGACGAGGGCAAGCCGGAGCTCAAGAACCTCGGCGGGCTGTCGGCCGCGACCGCGGGCGTCATCCTGCGCGAGCTCATCGCGTTCTCCGACCAGGGCGCCGACGTGTTCTTCGGCGAGCCCGAGATCGACACGGCGAACTTCCTGCGAGTGGATGCCCAGGGCCGCGGCATCGTGAGCCTGCTCGAGATCCCCGGCGTGCAGGACAAGCCCGCGGTCTTCTCCACCTTCCTGATGTGGCTGCTCGCCGACCTGTTCAACGACCTGCCCGAGGTCGGCGACATCGACAAGCCGAAGCTCGTGTTCTTCTTCGACGAGGCGCACCTGCTGTTCAACGGCGCATCCAAGGACTTCATCGCCTCGATCACGCAGACCGTGCGGCTGATCCGCTCGAAGGGTGTCGGCATCTTCTTCGTGACGCAGACCCCGAAGGACGTGCCGAGCGACGTGCTCGCCCAGCTCGGCTCGCGCGTGCAGCACCAGCTGCGCGCCCACACCCCGGATGACGCCAAGGCCCTCGGGCGACCGTGTCGACCTACCCGACCTCGGGCTACGACCTCAAGGAGGTGCTGACCAGCCTCGCGACGGGTGAGGCGATCATCACCGTCATGAACGAGAAGGGCGCGCCGAGCCCCGTGGCGTGGACGCGCCTGCGGGCACCGCAGGGCTCGATGTCGCCGACGCCGGCCGAGCAGATGCAGCACACCGTCGACATCTCGCCGCTGCTCGCGCAGTACGGCACCCCGGTCGACCGCGAGTCCGCACGCGAGATCCTCGCCGTCAAGATGAATGCGGCGGCGGAGGCCGAGGCGAAGCTGCAGGCCGAGAAGGATGCTGCGAAGGCCGCCAAGGATGCCGCGAAGGTGCAGGCCGACTACGACAAGGCCCTGCGCGACATGCAGAAGCAGAGCCAGCCGAAGACCACCACGCGCACGACGCGCACGACGCAGAAGAACCCGATCGACGAGGTGCTCGGCTCGCGCACCGGACAGACCGTGGTGCGCGAAGTGCTGCGCGGGATCTTCTCGACGCTCAAGCGGAAGTAGCGGCTAGCTGCGCCCCGCGAGGTCCATGCCGAGCAGGTGCATGAGCAGCAGCATGAGGCCGAGGCCCGCACCGACCGCGAGCACGATCGCCGTGATCGTCAGCCACGGCTTGCCCTCGTACCAGTAGGCGGTGCCGTCGAACAGCGCGTAGTACTGGTTCGTGCTCAGCGGGTCGGACTCGACGAGCACCCGCGCTCCGGTCGCATCGGCGATGCTGCGCATGTCCTCCGCGCTCCAGTAGTGGCCGCGCATCCGCATCACCCGCCGGTTCTGCGCGTCGAGCACGATCAACTGGGGGATGGTCTCGGTCGAGTGCCCGCGGTAGGTCTCGGCGAGCACGATCCGGTCGATGGATGCCACGGGCACCGAGGTCCGCGTCGAGAACGCCTGCTTGCGCAGCACGCCGTCCCGCACCTCCGCAAACGCCACGAGGTGCCGCCACACGAAGATCAGGCAGATGAAGGTGACGACGGCGTGGAGGCCGAGCACCGTCATCCACGCGCCTCGTTCGATGCCGAGCCAGTAGAGCACGACGAAGATCGGGATGCCGGCGGCGAGCGCCGCGACGATGCCGTTGCGCAGCAGCGAGATCCTCGGGCGCACGCGAACTCGCAGGCCCGCAACGGGGATGCTGCCAGTGGTCGGCGTCGAGCTCACGGGGATTCCTCGGTTCACGGTGCTTCGGGTGCAGGACGTGGACTGGATGGTGGTGGTGGTGCCGCGGAGGATGGGGGATTCGAACCCCCGAGGGCTTGCACCCAACACGCTTTCCAAGCGTGCGCCATAGGCCACTAGGCGAATCCTCCAGGAGCCCCCATCGCTGGAGGCCATTAGAGCATCCTAGAGGATCGGTGCCGTTCGCCTCTGTCGTCGGTGTGGGGGACATGGGATCGACGCGGTAAACTCGTCCCGGCTCCTCGCGTGGCGCCATCCAGGCCAACTCCCCCAGGGCGGAAACGCAGCAAGGGTAACCGGGCTCTGGCGGGTGCGCGAGGGGTCGTTACATTTCCGGTCAACGTGCGCTGCGCGGCACGGACCGGTTTCGTCGCTCCTACGAGCGACGGAAGTAGGTTGCCGTTCGAGGTGGTTGGGTTCAGGACGCTCAGTTCCACGCCCGCTGCGTTCTCTAGGCTGGCCCTCATGGCGCGCTCCATCTACATCTCGTCCGCCGAAGGGCACTCGGGCAAGTCGACGATCGCGCTGGGGGTGCTCGACACGCTGCTGCGCAGCATCGAGCGGGTCGGGGTGTTCCGCCCGGTCGCGCGCTCCACGCAGGAGCGCGACTACGTGCTCGAGCTGCTGCTCGCGCACGACGGCGTGAACCTCGAGTACGACGAGTGCGTCGGCGTCACCTATGAAGAGGTGCATGACGACCCGGATGCCGCGCTCTCACGCATCGTCGACCGGTTCAAGCAGGTCGAGCGCAAGTGCGACGCCGTGGTCATCATCGGCTCCGACTACACGGATGTCGCGACCCCCACCGAACTCGGATTCAACGCGAGGGTCGCGGCCAACCTCGGCGCGCCCGTCATCCTCGTGCTCACCGGCCGGAGCGTGGACGAATCGCGTCCGCGCACCGTCGACGAGCTGCGCCAGATCACCGACCTGAGCCTGCCCGAACTCATGAACGCCCACGCGAGCCTGCTCGCCGTGATCGCGAACCGCGCCGACCCGGACGCGCATCGACGAGATCGCCGGCTCGCTGCACGAGCAGACCGGGGTGCCGGCGTGGGCCATCCCAGAAGACCCGCTGCTGGTCGCGCCGACCGTCGACGAGGTGAAGGCTGCCGTCGACGGCACGCTGCTGCTCGGCGACGAGTCCCTGCTCGGCCGCGAGGTCACGGGCGTCGTGATCGCGGCGATGTCGGTCGACAACGTGCTGCCGCGGCTGACCGAGGGGTGCCTCGTCGTGATCCCCGGCGATCGCAGCGAGGTGCTGCTCGCCGTGCTCACGGCGCACGCGAGCGACACCTTCCCGTCCATCGCGGGCATCGTGCTCAACGGCGGCTTCACGCTCGCGGCTCCGGTCACCGAGCTCATCGAGGGCCTCGACGCGTCGGGCGGTGGCGGCATCCCGATCATCACGACCGCCCTCGACACCTACCCGACCGCGCAGCGGATCGCCGATGGCGCGCGGCAAGCTCAGCGCGCGCTCGCAGCGGAAGATCGACGTAGCGCTCGCGCTGTTCGAACGGCACGTGGATGCCGCAGTGCTCGTCGACGCCGTCGCCGAGGGCACCTCGACCGCCGTGACCCCCCTCATGTTCGAGTACACGCTGCTCGAGCGCGCGCGCTCGGACCGCCAGCACATCGTGCTCCCCGAGGGCGGGGACGACCGGATCCTGCAGGCAGCGAGCACCCTGCTCGCGCGCGGGGTGGTCGAGCTCACGATCCTCGGTGAGGAGAGCGACATCCGGGCCAGGGCATCGGCGCTCGGGGTGGACATCGCGGCCGCGCACATCCTGTCGCCGACCGACCCCGAGTACGTGGAGCGGTTCGCGCAGGAGTACGCGAAGGTGCGCGCCCACAAGGGCATGACCGTCGAGGAGGCCCGCGGCATCGTCACCGACCTCAGCTACTTCGGCACGATGATGGTGCACCTCGGCCTCGCCGACGGCATGGTCTCGGGCGCGCAGCACACCACGGCGCACACCATCAAGCCGAGCTTCGAGATCATCAAGACGGTCGAGGGTGTCTCGATCGTCTCGAGCGTGTTCTTCATGGCGCTCGAGGATCGCGTGCTCGTCTACGGCGACTGCGCGATCGTGCCGGACCCCGACAGCGGCCAGCTCGCCGACATCGCGATCTCGTCGGCCGAGACCTCCCAGAAGTTCGGCATCGAGCCGCGCGTCGCAATGCTGTCCTATTCGACCGGGGAGTCCGGCTCGGGCGCGGACGTCGACAAGGTGCGCGCGGCGACCGAGCTGGTGAAGCAGAGGATGCCGCAGCTGCCGGTCGAGGGCCCGATCCAGTACGACGCGGCCGCCGACGCCGCCGTCGCCAAGACGAAGATGCCGGAGTCCACGGTGGCCGGCCGCGCGACGGTCTTCATCTTCCCCGACCTCAACACGGGCAACAACACGTACAAGGCGGTGCAGCGCAGCTCGGGCGCGGTTGCGATCGGCCCGGTGCTGCAGGGCCTGCGCAAGCCCGTCAACGACCTCTCCCGCGGTGCGCTCGTGCGCGACATCGTGAACACCGTGGCGATCACGGCCATCCAGGCCCAGACGGTAGAGCGGGTCGAGCCTGTCGAGACCTCACGAGCGTCATGACTTCCACCCGCGTCTTCGTCATCAACTCCGGCTCGTCGTCGCTCAAGTACCAGGTGATCGACGCGGTGACCGGCGAGTCGACCGTGGATGGCACGATCGAGCGCATCGGCGAGCCCGGCTCCGACGTCCCCGATCACGACGCCGCCCTCCGCATCGCCCTCGAGTCGCTCGGCGGCGACACGGACTTCGCGGCCGTCGGCCACCGGGTGGTGCACGGCGGCGCGCTGTTCCACGAGGCGACGGTCGTCACGCCGGAGGTCGAGGCCGAGATCGAGCAGCTCGCCGCGCTCGCGCCGCTGCACAATCCGGCGAACCTGCTCGGCATCCGTGCCGCCCGCGCGGCGCTGCCCGATGTGCCGCAGGTCGCGGTGTTCGACACGGCGTTCCACCAGACGCTCGCCCCGAGGCGTACACCTACGCGGTGCCGCCGGAGCTCGGCATCCGCCGGTACGGGTTCCACGGCACGTCGTACGCGTACGTGTCGCGGGAGGCCGCCTCGATCCTCGACGGGCTCGGCAGGCCGCACGACCGGATGGTCGTGCTGCACCTCGGGAACGGTGCGTCGGCGGCGGCGATCCGCGGTGGGCGGTCGGTCGAGACATCCATGGGCCTCACGCCCCTCGAGGGCCTCGTCATGGGCACGCGCTCGGGCGACATCGACCCCGGTGCCCTCATCTCGCTCGGGCTCGGCGCCGCCGAACTCGACGACCTGCTCAACCACCGCAGCGGGCTGCTCGGGCTCGCGGGAGCGTCCGACCTGCGCGCGGTCGAGCAGGCGTCCGAAGCCGGGGATGCCGCGGCGACCCTCGCCCTCGAGGTGTACGCGCACCGCATCCGCGCCTACATCGGCGCCTACGCCGCGCAACTGGGCGGACTCGACGCGCTCGTGTTCACCGCCGGCGTCGGCGAGCGCGGGGCCGCCATGCGCGCGCGGGTGCTCCGTGGACTCGAGTTCCTCGGCCTCACCCTCGACGCCGCGCGCAACGCTTCGAATCGAGACCGTGATCTCGACGGATGACGCGCGCGCCAGCATCCTCGTCGTCCCCACGAACGAGGAACTCGAGATCGCCCGAGAGGCACTTGCCGCCGGGGGATTGACAAATTAACTCGGAGTGAATTCGAGTCGCTCGTAGGGGTAGACAGGCCCGTACTTCCGGGGGAGTCGGCGGAACATACCCCCGAACGGGGTACGACGCCAATCGCGGCTGCTGTTCCCAGCACTTTGCCAGCCGTGTATCGTGCAGGACAGGCCCACCATCGGGGATGGGTCGATCAGGAACAGCGCGGGGACTGTACCAGGCGGCTCCCGCGCCTTTTAGGGGAGACGCATATGCGTAAATTCAGCAGTTCTACGCGCGGCAAAATCATGGCCTTCGCCGCAGCCGGACTCATCCTCGGCGTCGGCGGTACCGTCACGCTCGCGGCATGGGTCGACAACGAGTGGGTCTACGGCGGTTCGGGCGGTGACGAGCCGGGTGTCGGCACGTCGGAGTTCATCGTCGAGCAGAACCGTTCGACGCCGTACGTCAATGACCTCGGCAGCTGGGGAGAGTTCCCGGAGAACCCGGGCGGCTCGCTCACCTTCACGGGCACCGACCCGCTCGCGCTCACGCCGGGCGACTCGACCTACACGCGCGTCTCGCTGCGCACCACGCTCGACTCCATCGGCGGAAACGTGCAGCTCGAGGGCGCGGTCGCGGCCGACGGCGTCACCGTCGACGACCCGAGCGGCGACCTCTGGGACGCCATCGTGGTTCACGTCGGTGTGGTCGAGGTGGATGACGCCCTGCCGGCTCCGGTCTGCGACGCACAGTTCTTCGTCGGAGCGGACTTCGAGACCACCGGTTCGCTCGGTGACCCGTTCCCGGTCGATGTTCCGATCGACTCGAACGGCTCGAGCTACCTCCACTGGTGCTTCGAGCTGAGCCTGCCGACCATCGAGGAACTCGAAGAGGACGACATCGACCCGACGACCCTCATGGGTCTGACGATCGCGCCGGCCTGGGAGTTCGTCTCCACCTCGGTCGCCGTCTAACAACGACACCGATCTCGTTCTCATGACCGTGAAGCGCGTCGTCAAGGACGCAGTGCTGGGAGTCGCCGCAGTGGCGGGCCTGGCCTGCATCCTCTGGCTCGTCGCGTCCACGTTCTTCGGATTGCAGATGCTCATCTTCCAGACAGGTTCCATGGCTCCCACCATGCCCACCGGTACCGCAGCGATCGCCCAGCCCATCACGGCCGAGCAGATCAACGTGGGCGACGTGGTCATGGTGGAGCGCCAGGGCCAGCTGCCGGTCACGCACCGCGTGATCTCGGTTGACCCGGACCCGGCGGTCGATGGCGGCGTGATCCTCGTCCTCAAGGGCGACGACAACGAGGTCAACGATCCATCCCCGTATCACGTGACCGAGGCCGTGAGGGTGGTATTCCCCATCCCCGGCCTCGGCACGGTGATCGAACTCGGCCGGCAGCCCTTGTTCCTCGGCCTGACCACCATGGTGGTGGCGGGCCTGGTGCTCTGGGCGTTCTGGCCCGCAAGCAAGCCGAAGCACACTGCCGAAGCGCAGGATGCCGATGGCAACGACCACAATGACGATCCGTCCGAGGACTCAGAGCATGACCACGAGAGTCCTCGCGTTCTGGCCGACCTTTTCTCAGGAGTGAAACAGTGAACACCACAGCCCCAGCGCGGGTCTGGACCTTCGGGAGGACCGCCGCACTCGTGCTCGCGATCCTCACGTTGATCGCAGGCTTCGCGCTCGTATCGAACCGCGCGATGGCGGCGTTCGTCTCCGTCGCGGAGAACGGACTGCCGGGCCACCTGTCGCTCCGCGCAGATCCGTACCCCACGACCCTCAACCCGGACTTCATGTCACTCACCCCGGGAGACACGGTCTACTGGGAGATCGAGACCAGCCTCGTCGACGCCGAGCTCACCACTCACGATGCAGTTCAAGCGTGACGGAAGCCTCGTCGAGCGTCCCGGCACCGACGGTCTGCAGGTGCGTGCGCAGCTGTGTGCGCAGGCCTGGACCAACTTCCCGGCAGCTCCCACGTGCGGCACCGGCGCGACGGACATCATCGCGACCACGCCGGCGAACAGCATCGGCACCTTCGGGCCGCTCGCTGCCAACAGCGACCCGGTTCCCGGGACGGCGCCGATCTACAACCTCGGCACGCTGACGAATGTCGCAGACAAGTTCGTGCTCGTGACGCTCAGCCTCCCGGCCCAGCTCGACCCGGAGGCCCAGTCCGACCAGTCCCTGATGGGGCTCGAGGCTTCGTTCGGGTTCGGCTTCACCGCCATGGGCGATGACCCGAGCAACCTCCCGAACACCGGTATGGACGTCACGGCACTCATCGTGATCGGCGTCGGCGTCCTCGGACTCGGCATCGTGCTGATGGGCGCTCGTCGCGCACGAATCGGCTTCGACGAAGGGAGCCGCTCATGAGCCGCAAGTTCCTCACCAAGGCGATGTTCACCAAGGCGCGCATGAAGGGCGCCGCGGGCGTCGCAGGCGTAGCCGCAGTGGGACTGGTCATCGCGACCATCCCCGGCATCGCCACCAGCGCTTCGTGGGTGGACCCGGAGTGGGTCTCGGCGACGCAGGGCACCCAGCCCGGTGTCGGAACGGGGACCTGCGAGGACCCGACGTTCTCGACGCGTGGCGCAGCCACGTTCCTCGAGCTCGACGCTCTGTTCCTCGATGACACGCTCACGGCCGGCTTCCTCGAAGCGACCAACGACGGCACGACGAGCACGTCCGACCCGGTCACCGCGCCGATCGGCCCGAACCCTCCCGAGGTCAACCAGTACCTTGCAGGGATCGACCTCGGAGTATTGAACGGCTTGATCTCGGCGTACCTGGACGACATCGACCTCCCGCTCAACACCGACCTCGGTGTGCTCGCGAGCTACGCGGAAGCGCAGCCCAACGGCTACTCGGCAGCGGGCTCGGGTCTCATCACCAGCACGGGTGGTCTCGACCTGGATGCTGCGGACGACTCAGACCTCGAGCCGCTCGGCACCCTGGATCTCGCCACGCTCGTCGGTTCGGTGCTCCCGGGCACCAGCCCGCTGGTGAACTATCTCGCGGACCTCGACCTCACGCTCGGTGCGGTCGGCTCTGAGGCTCGCCTGGATGCGTGCCCGCTCATGTGGGGCGACGACTCCGCGGAGAACCTCGTCCGTGACTACCTGATCGCTGGTCTCGACCTCGACATCGACTCGTCCCTGCTCGGCGACATCGTCACCGAGGTCACCGACCTGCTCACGGACATCGAGAGCCTTCGGGTGACCGCGCTGGCCGACATCACCGCGCAGATCAACACGGTGCTGGGGCCTCTCGCTTCGGGTGGACTCGTCCTCGCTGACCTGTCGATCAACCCGACGGTCACGATCGACACGTCCGCGCTGGCGACGGTGCTGACCAGCACCTACACCGGCAACGGCACCGTCTCGTTGAACCTGGCGGACGGCACGATCGGGCTCGACCTCGCGACCCTCCTGGGTGGCCCCAACGGTCTGAACGACCTGCCGCCGAACACCGAACTGCTGGTGGACGCGGGGGTTCTGACCAAGCTCCAGACGGGCTTGACCGCTGCGGTGGGTCAGCTGCTGACCCAGCTCGGCGCCGCGATCGACACGGTCGTCAACTCGATCAGCCTCGGTGGCACGGTGACGGCGAACGTCGATCTCCTCGGAGTGGACATCGCGTCGGTGAACATCAACCTCGGCACCGGGAACGTTCAGCTGACGCTGCTCGACCCGCAGTACTGCAACCTCATCCTCAACCCGCTCAACACGGTCACGTGTGGGCTGATCACGGTGCTGCAGACGCTGCTCGGGACGACGGTGACGGCCCTGCTGCCGACGCTGGACGGCATCCTCACTACCTTGGGGACGGCGGTCACCTCCGCCATCAACCTGGTCATCGGGGTGTTCAATCTGCTCGACGATCTCACGGGCAACCTGTACCTGTTGCTGGATGCCCTGCTCGACGGGCTGTTCGACGCTGACACCGGTCTGCTGTCGATCGTGGTCAACGCGCAGAGTGCACCGACCGGCAACGCCAACCCGATTCCGACCAACTTCCAGGACCCGCCGGTTCCGGCGGGGCAGTACGACGTCGCGGCCATCCGCATCGGCGTGCTCGACCTGCTCGGCCCGGACTTCAACGTGGACCTCACGCTCGCGCGGTCCTCGGTCGGTCAGAACATCTACATCCCGTAAGGGACACCGCACTACCCGGGGCGCGGGTGACCGATTCGTCGGCCACCCGCGCCTTCGTGCGTGCTCGCGGAAATCGGTAAGGTTCCGGGTCATCCGCACTCCCACCCTTCGAACGAGGGAGGGACATGCCCGATGGGATGCTGCACCACGCCGATAGGGTTGGCCCGTGAACGGGGCGCCCGTCGCAGGAGACTCGCCGGCAGGTCCGACCGACCGCGATCTGGTCGCGGCGGTCCGAACCGGGGATCGCGCGGCCTTCGCCGCGGTCTACGACCGCTACGCCCCGCGCCTGTTCGACTTCGCGTGGGCGACGACGCGCAACCGCGAGGATGCCGCGGATGCGGTCTCCGACACGTTCCTGCGGTTCGCCGAGCGGCTCGGGCAGCTTCGCGACCCCGACCGGTTGCGGCCGTGGCTGTACGCGATCGCGCGGCACGAGTGCCTCCGCATCATCCGGGCCCGCAAGCGCGTGGCCTACGACGGCGAGGACCGGCTGGCCGAGATGGCTGACCGCGCGCACGACCCCGGACGCCGAGGCGGAGCAGTCCGCGCTGCGCGAACTGGTCTGGGCGGCGGCGGCAGGACTCGCCGACCGCGATCGCGTCGATGCTCGACCTGCACGTGCGCCAGGGACTCGACGGCGCCGAACTCGGCGAGGCGATGGGGATGAGCGCCGCGCAGGCCTACGTGCAGCTGCACCGGTTGCGCAGCCAGGTCGAGCGATCGATCGGCGCGCTCCTCGTCGCGCGGACCGGCCGGGCCGAGTGCCGCGACCTGGATGCCATGCTCGGCGACTGGGACGGCGCGCTCACCCCGCTCATCCGCAAGCGCGTCGCACGTCACGTCGAGCAGTGCGAGACCTGCGGCGCACGCAAGCGCAGCACCGTGAGCTCCGCTCGTGCTGCTGGCCGGCGTGCCGGCCGCGCTGCTGCCCGTCGGGGCTGCGGGATCGAGTGCTCGAGCAGGCGTACCCGGTCATCGCGGCGTGCCGCGTTCGGGCCGACGGCTCGACGCGCTGCCGACCACGGCGAAGGTCGTGGGCATCAGCGCCATCGTCGCCGGGGCGCCGCAGCGATCCTGCTCACGGTCGGCGCAGTGCTGCCGGCGCGGGCGGTTCACGACCCGCCGGTCGCCATCCGACCGACCTCCACCCCATCCGCCCGCCGACCACCGCGCCGCCGCCGGGCACGCTCACGGTCTCGGTGGCCAGTGTCGATCTGGGGCTGGATGGGGTGGACGCCTCGATCGTGCTCACCAACACCGGTGGGCAGGCATCTCGACGTCGTCATCCGCACCACCGTCGGCTGGCTGGGCTCGACGCGGTCGACCGTCGACCCTCGAGCCCGGCGCGTCGGCGACGGTCGCCATCGCAGCCGACCGCTCGGCATCGCGCGCCGGGAGCAGCGTCGGGCGCGATCGAGTTCGTGCAGCCGGGCGCACCGTCGCGGTCGCCGTGACGCTGACCCAGCCCCAGCCGCCGTTCGTCGCGCAGCCCACGCTCGATGACGTGCAGTGCACTCCGCCGACCCTGCTGGTCGCGTGGCCGTCGAGGCGGGATCCGAGGTCGGGCTCGACTCGGTGACGCTGTACGTGGAGTGCGGCCGGAGCATCCACGGGTTCTGGCTCGGTGACGATGCAGACCGATGGCGGCTCCTGGTTCGCCGACCTCGGGCCGTTCACGAGCGGCGTGCAGCTCACGCTGCAGGCCGAGGCGTTCGACGTGCGCGGGGCGTCCGCGACGCGGCGACCCCTCGTCGTGACGATCGACGCGTGCGGCCCCGAAGGCTGATCCGCAGAAAGTTGTAAGGCTGGATGCCCCGGCCGACTCCCCTCTCCACGGCACCGCACTCGCGGAGCCAGAAGCAGAGGAGAGACGCCATGAACACCGCCACGCACCGCACGGCCCGCATCGCCGCCCTTGCCCTTCCGCTCGCCCTCGCGCTCTGCTGGGGCGCCGGCGCCGCACAGGCGATCACCCCGATGGATCCCCCGAACGCCGACGTGCCGTGGGCGCCGTTCGGCGAGGCTCGCGGATGACGACAACCCCGGCGCCGACGTGCCGTGGGCCGACTTCGAGGAGAACGAGCCGGAGCCCGACCCCGAGCCCGAGCCGGAGCCCGACCCGAGGACCAGCCGGAGGCCCAGCCCGAGCCCCTGCCGGAGCCGGAGCCGGAGCCGTGCCGCGATCCCGTCGTCGAGGTCGCTCCGGTGACACCGACGGAGACCGCGGATGAGGGCGTCAGCGCCGACGAGCCGATTCCGGCGCAGCGCGGTGGTGGCGCAGCTCAGCGTCATCCTCGGCACCCTCGGATTCGCGCTCGCCGGCCTCGCCCTCTCGGCCGCCGTCGTGGTGCTGATCCTCTGGCGGTCCGCCGCACGCCGCGGTTGACCTCCCCACGCATCGCCCCGGAACACCGCCACGGCGGTCCGGGGCGATGGTCTGCGGTCACGACTACTCTTGTCACGTGGTCGCAGCCCTCTACCGCCGGTACCGGCCGGAGACGTTCGCCGAGTTGATCGGCCAGTCGCAGGTGACCGATCCGCTGCGCACCGCGCTGCGCACCGACCGGGTCAACCACGCCTACCTCTTCAGCGGACCGCGCGGCTGCGGCAAGACCACCTCCGCCCGCATCCTCGCCCGCTGCCTGAACTGCGCCGAGGGGCCGACCGACACCCCGTGCGGGGTCGTGCCCGTCGTGCGTCGAGCTCAGCCGTGACGGCGGGGGATCGCTGGATGTCGTCGAGATCGACGCCGCGAGCCACGGTGGCGTCGAGGACGCCCGCGACCTGCGCGAGCGCGCCGTCTACGCCCCGGCGCGCGACCGCTACAAGATCTTCATCGTCGACGAGGCGCACATGGTCACCTCCGGCGGATTCAACGCGCTGCTCAAGATCGTCGAGGAGCCGCCGGAGCACGTGAAGTTCATCTTCGCGACCACCGAGCCCGAGAAGGTCATCGGCACGATCCGCTCGCGCACGCACCACTACCCGTTCCGCCTCGTGCCGCCCGCGCAGCTGCTCGACTACGTGCAGCAGCTCAGCGAGAGCGAGGGCGTCAAGGTCGAGCCCGGCGTGCTGCTCGCTCGTCGTGCGCGCCGGCGGCGGCTCGGTGCGCGACACCCTCTCGCTGCTCGACCAGCTCATCGCGGGCTCCGAGGGCACGCACGATCGAGTACGAGCGCGCGGTGTCCCTGCTCGGCTACACGCACGGCGCCCTGCTGGATGAAGCGGTGGATGCGATGGGGGCACGGGATGCCGCGGCGGTGTTCGCCGCCGTCGACCGCGTCATCCAGACCGGCCAGGATCCGCGCCGCTTCGTCGAGGACCTGCTCGAGCGGCTCCGCGACCTCATCGTCGTGGCGGCGACCTCGGACAACGCGGCGAGCGTCATGCGCGGCATCCCGCAGGACCAGCTCGACCGCATGGCGTCGCAGGCCGCGCTGTTCGGCCAGGCCGAGCTCTCGCGCGCCGCCGACGTGATCAACACCGCCCTCACCGAGATGACCGGCGCCACGTCGCCGCGGCTGCACCTCGAGCTCATGATGGCGCGCGTGCTCGTGCCCTCGAGCGACGACTCCGAGCGCGGTGCGCTCGCCCGTGTCGAGCGCCTCGAGCGCCGGGTCGGAGTCGAGGGCGGGGATGCCGCTGTCGCTCCGGCCGCCGCCCGTGCACAGCGCGTCGAACGGCAGCGCGCCCGTCGCGCCCTCGAACCGATCGCTGACGCCTGCTGCCCAGGCCGCCCGAGGCAGCGTCCGACGAGCTCGAGCCCGCGAAGCCCGAACCGAAGGTCGCCGCGCCCGGCTCGGTCACCCTGCAGCAGGTGCGCGACTCGTGGCCCGAGATCCTCGAGGTCGTGCAGGCCGCCAAGCGCAGCGCGTGGACGGTCGTCTACACCTCGCAGGCCCGCGGCCTGACGGACGACGTGCTCACGCTGAGCTTCGTGAGCCAGAACGACGTGGATGCCTTCAAGCAGGGCGGGCCGGCCGGCGTGAGCGAGGTGCTGCGCAACGCGATCATCGAGGTGCTCGGGCTGCGCGTGAAGTTCATCGCGCGCGCCGAGGGACCGGCGGCGGCGCCGATCGCGGAGGAGCCGCAGGAGCCCGTGCGCGACGAGCCGGAGCCGCCGGAGCCCGTCGAGCCCGCAGAGGCCGTCGAGCCGCGTCGAGACCTCGCCGGCGCCAGAGCCCGCTGCGAAAGCCGAACCCGTCGCGAAGTCCACGCCCGGGCGAAGTCTGCTCCTGCCCGCTCCTGCTCCTGCGCCAGAGCCCGAGCCGGCAGCCCTCGAAGCCGGCCGTGGATGCGCAGGGCTGGGCCGTGGCCGAGATCCCGCAGGACGACGCACCGACCAGAAGCGCGCCCCGGCGGCAGCGAAGCCCACGGCGGAGCCCGCGGCATCCACCGAGCCTGCTCGGTACGGCGAGTCCGTCGTGCGCGAGCTGCTCGGCGCCAGCTTCATCGAGGAGCAGACCATCGCCCCCAAGGTCGTCCCACGGCCGAGCGAGGCGGAGTAGTGGCGTACGACGGCATCGTGCAGGAGCTGATCGACGAGCTCGGCCGCCTGCCCGGCATCGGGCCGAAGTCGGCGCAGCGGATCGCGTTCCACATCCTGCAGACCGAGAGCTTCGACGTCACGCGGCTCAGCGAGGTGCTGCGCGACGTGAAGGAGAAGGTGCGGTTCTGCTCATCTGCGGCAACGTCACCGAGGAGGAGACCTGCAACATCTGCCGTGACCCCCGGCGCTCGCCCGCGACGATCTGCGTCGTCGAGGAGGCGAAGGACGTCGTCGCGATCGAGCGCACCCGCGAGTTCCGCGGTCTGTACCACGTGCTCGGCGGCGCGATCAGCCCGATCGACGGCATCGGCCCCGACGACCTGCGCCTCAAGGAACTGCTCGTGCGGCTGCAGGATGGCGTGGTCACCGAGGTCATCATCGCCACCGACCCGAACCTCGAGGGCGAGGCGACCGCGACCTACCTCACCCGGCTGCTCGTGCAGCCCGGTCTCCGCGTCACGCGCCTTGCGTCCGGGCTCCCGGTCGGCGGCGACCTCGAGTACGCGGACGAGGTGACCCTCGGGCGTGCATTCGAGGGCCGCCGGGTCGTCGAGCAGTAGCCCGAGCCGGCCGCGACGTCACACGGCGAACGTCCCCGTTCGTCGTCGGTAGGATTTCATCCCGTGAGTCTCATCGTGCAGAAGTTCGGCGGTTCCTCCGTCGCGAACGCCGAGAGCATCAGGCGCGTCGCCAAGCGGATCGTCGAGACCCGCCAGGCCGGCAACGAGGTCGTCGTCGTGGTGAGCGCGATGGGCGACACCACCGACGAACTGCTCGACCTCGCCCGCGAGGTCGTGCCGCTGCCGTCCGGGCGCGAGCTCGACATGCTGCTCACCGCGGGTGAGCGCATCTCGATGGCGCTGCTCGCGATGGCGATCAAGAACCTCGGCGTCGAGGCCCTGAGCTTCACCGGCAGCCAGGCCGGCATGATCACCGACTCCACGCACGGCTCCGCCAGGATCGTGGATGTCACGCCCGGCCGCGTGCGCGAAGCCGTCGAGAAGGGCGCCGTGGCGATCGTCGCGGGCTTCCAGGGCTTCAACCGCACGACCGGGGACATCACGACCCTCGGCCGCGGCGGCTCCGACACCACCGCGGTCGCGCTCGCGGCCGCCCTCGACGCGGAGGTGTGCGAGATCTACACCGACGTCGACGGCGTGTTCACCGCCGACCCCCGCGTCGTGCCGCTCGCCAAGAAGATCGACCGCGTCACGAGCGAGGAGATGCTCGAGCTCGCGGCCGCGGGGGCGAAGGTGCTGTACATCCGAGCCGTGGAGTACGCCCGCCGGCACGGTGTGACCCTGCATGTCCGCTCGTCGTTCAATCACAACGAGGGCACGATCGTCTACAACCCCGAGGAGGGTGAAGTCGTGGAAGAACCGATCATCACCGGCGTCGCCGCCGACCTGAGCGAGGACAAGATCACCGTCGTCGGCGTTCCCGACGTTCCCGGCAAGGCGGCGCAGATCTTCACGATCGTGGCGAAGACCAACGCGAACATCGACATGATCGTGCAGAACTCGTCGACGTCGTCCACCGGTCGCACCGACATCTCGTTCACCCTGCCGAAGTCGGATGCCCAGGCCGCCCTCTCCGCGCTCGACGCCGAGCAGAACGCCGTCGGCTTCGAATCGCTGGAGCACGACGACCAGATCGGCAAGCTCGCCGTCGTCGGAGCGGGCATGCGCACGAACGCGGGCGTCTCCGCGAAGCTGTTCACGGCGCTCTACGAGGCCGGGATCAACATCGAGATGATCTCCACGAGTGAGATCCGCATCTCGGTCGTCACGCGCGCCGACACGGTCAACGAGGCGATGCGGATCGTGCACACCGCGTTCGGCCTCGACGCCGAGGATGTCGCCGTCGTGCACGCCGGAACCGGGCGCTAGCCGCTGGCAGTCGTTCGACGGCGGGTGGCAGCCGGGCGCAGGTAAACTTCTCGGCATGAGTTCAGGCATCCGCATCGGCGTCGTCGGCGCCACCGGGCAGGTGGGCGCGGTCGTGCGCCGGCTGCTCGAGGAGCGCGACTTCCCGGTCGCCGAGATCCGCTACTTCGCGTCATCCCGCAGCGCAGGCACGACCCTGCCGTGGAAGGACCAGCAGATCGTCGTCGAAGACACCGAGACCGCCGACCCGACCGGACTCGACGTCGCGATCTTCTCCGCAGGCGCCACGACCTCCAAGGCGCAGGCGCCGCGCTTCGCCGACGCCGGCGTGCTCGTGATCGACAACTCCTCCGGCTGGCGCATGGATCCCGACGTGCCGCTCGTGGTGAGCGAGGTGAACCCGCACGCCATCAAGGAGGCGCGCAAGGGCATCATCGCCAACCCGAACTGCACGACGATGGCCGCCATGCCGATCCTCAAGGTGCTCGACACCGAGGCCGGACTCCAGCGACTCATCGTGAGCACGTACCAGGCCGTCTCCGGCGCCGGGCTCAAGGGCGGCGACGAGCTGCTCGCGCAGGCCCGCGCGGCCGTCGAGCAGGATGCCATCCAGCTCGTGCACGACGGCTCCGCGGTCGACTTCCCGGCCGCCGTCACCTTCCCGAAGACCATCGCGTTCGACGTCATCCCGCATGCCGGCGACTTCGTCGACGACGGCCTCGGCGAGACCGTCGAGGAGCAGAAGCTGCGCAACGAGAGCCGCAAGATCCTCGAACTGCCCGACCTGCTCGTGAGCAGCATCTGCGTGCGCGTCCCGGTCTTCACCGGTCACTCGCTGGCCATCAACGCCGAGTTCGCCGACAGCCTGAGCGTCGAGCGCGCGAAGGAACTGCTGCGGGATGCGCCGGGCGTCGAGCTGCGCGACGTGCCGACGCCCCTCGAGGCGGCCGGCAAGGACCCGAGCTACGTCGGACGCATCCGCCAGGACGAGGGCGTGCCGGACAACCGCGGCCTCGCGTTCTTCGTCAGCAACGACAACCTCCGCAAGGGTGCGGCGCTCAACGCGGTGCAGATCGCCGAACTGGTCGCCGCCGAGCTGGCCACCGCTCGCGCCTGACGGTGGCCCCGGAGCGTGCGGCGCAGCCGCACGCGTCTCGAAACCACCACACCGGCAATCGGAACACCCCCTCGGCGACGAAGATGGAGCATGCGCATCCTCGTCGCCGCGGTCGCCGCCGTGCTCCTGCTCGCCGGATGCGCGACCTCGCCTGAAGTGACCACGCAAGGAGGCCCCGTGACCGCCCCCGAGGACCGCACGCAGCCGCTCGTCGCGTTCTACGGCGACTCGTACACGCTCGGCACGGGCGCGACCGATCCGTCGGTGCGCTGGTCGACCGTGATCTGCGAGCAGCGCGGCTGGACCGAGTTCAACCCGAGCGTGAACGGCCTCGGCTTCGTGAACAACCGGCCGACCTACGGCGACGGCGACCTGCCGTCCATGGTCATCGCGCAGCAGCCCGACATCGTGTTCGTGACGATGGGGCTCAACGACAACTTCAGCTACAGCCGCGCGGCCGACCAGATCCGCGCGCAGATCGACGAGGACTTCGACCGGCTCGTCGCCGCCCTGCCCGATGCGCGCTTCATCGTGGTCGAGCCGTTCTGGTACACCGACGAGCGCCCGGACTCGGTCGAGATCATCATCGACTGGGTGCACGAGTCCGCCGACCGCATCGGCGCGGACTGGATCCCGGGCGCATCGCACTGGATCGAGGGCCACCCGGAGTGGATGGCCGCCGACGGCCTGCACCCCAACGACGACGGCTACGCCGAGATGGCGATCCGCATGGACGAGGAGCTTAAGAAGCTCGGTCTTTGACGGTGTCAACGGGTCGCTGGAAGGAATCGTCCTCGGCGAGCCGACGTAAACTGAGGGGGTGAGCAAACCTGCCGATGTCGCCCTGATCGGCGGCGGCATCATGAGCGCCACCCTCGGCGCGATCCTGAAGCAGCTCGAGCCCGACTGGGACATCCAGATCTACGAGCGCCTGAGCGACATCGCCCAGGAGAGCTCGAACCCGTGGAACAACGCCGGCACCGGCCACTCGGCGCTCTGCGAGCTCAACTACACGCCCGAGAAGGCCGACGGCTCGATCGACATCACGAGCGCCGTGAAGGTCAACGAGCAGTTCCAGGTCTCGCGGCAGTTCTGGTCGTTCCTCGTGAACGCGGGCGCCATCCCCGAGCCGCGAGTCGTTCATCAACCCGACGCCGCACATGAGCTTCGTGTGGGGCGAGGACAACGTCGAGTACCTGCGCAAGCGCTACGAGGCGCTCAAGGACCACCCGCTGTTCGCCGGCATGGAATACAGCGAGGATGCCGCGACCATCCGCTCCGTGGGCCCCGCTGATGATCCCCGGCCGCCTCAAGTCGCAGAAGTTCGCCGCGACGCGCATGCCGGCCGGCACCGACGTCGACTTCGGCTCGCTCACCCACCAGCTCATGGACTACCTCGTCGAGCACGGCGCGACCGTCCACCTCGAGCACCGCGTCGACAACCTCACGAAGCGCAAGGACGGGCTCTGGGAGCTCACGCATGCGCCGCGACATCGGCCTCACCCCCGAGAAGGCGACGGCCCGGTTCGTGTTCGTCGGCGCGGGCGGCGGCGCGCTCCGCCTGCTGCAGAAGTCGGGCATCAAGGAGATCCGCGGCTACGGCGGCTTCCCGGTCAGCGGCGAGTTCCTGCGCACCGACAACCAGGAGCTCGTCGCCAAGCACCGCGCGAAGGTCTACGGCAAGGCAGCGGTCGGCTCCCCGCCGATGTCGGTGCCGCACCTCGACCTCCGGGTCGTGGATGGCGCCGGCAGCCTGATGTTCGGACCGTACGCGGGCTTCAGCCCCAAGTTCCTCAAGCACGGGTCGCTGCTCGACCTGTTCGCGTCGGTGCGCTGGCACAACGTCATCCCGATGGTCGCGGCGGGGCTCGGCAACCTCTCGCTCGTGACGTACCTGATCGGGCAGCTGCTGGCATCCAAGTCGAAGAAGTTCGAGGCCCTCGAGGAGTTCGTGCCCGACGGCAACCCCGCAGGACTGGTACCGCATCACCGCCGGCCAGCGCGTGCAGGTGATCAAGAAGGACCCGAAGAAGCTCGGCGTGCTGCAGTTCGGCACCGAGGTGGTCTCGTCGGCGGACGGCTCGATCGCCGGGCTGCTCGGCGCCTCGCCCGGGGCCTCGACCGCGGTGCCGATCATGCTCGACGTCATCCAGAAGTGCTTCCCCGACCAGCTCGAGGCGTGGCAGCCGATGCTCGCCGAGATGGTGCCCGCCGCGGGTGTGAAGCTCGGTGAGCAGGCCGCGCTCGCCGAGAAGACCATGAAGCGAACGGCGAAGACGCTGGAGATCGCCGCGTCATAGGCTGCGCTCCGTGGGAGGATGAGCCGTGCTTGAAGACACCGGCGAGCGACTGATCCCACAGGTGCACGCCGAGCAGATCGGCTACGCCGAGCACCTCACGCGCTACCTGGCCGCGCTGCCGCTGTGCCGGGACAAGGACGTGCTCGACATCGCGAGCGGATCGGGCTACGGCAGCCACGAGCTCGCCGCGGCGGCCCGTTCCGTCGTTGGCGTGGACGTGAGCGAGGACGCCGTGGCCTACGCCAGGGCCAACTACGCGGCGGAGAACCTCGAATTCCGGGTTGGGGATGCCACCAGCATCCCGCTCGACGACGCGAGCATCGATGTCGTGATCACCTTCGAGACCCTCGAGCACATCGAGGACTACCGGGCCTTCCTCGCCGAGATCCGGCGGGTGCTCCGCCCGGACGGGCTCGCGATCATCTCGACGCCGAACGAACTCGAGTACGAGGAGAACAACCACTTCCACCTGCACGAGTTCGAGCGGCAGGAGCTGCTCGACCTGCTCCGCAAGGACTACTCGGTGATCGAGGAGTACTTCCAGGCGACCTGGAAGTACGTCGCGCTCGACCGGCTCGACGCCCTCGGGGCCACCTCCGAGCGGACGACGCTGAATCTCGCCCCGATCGGCCCGGAGCAGATGCGCTACTTCTACTTCGTGTGCAGCAACGCACCGGTGCCGATCCTGCCTGAGCCGATCGCGGCGCTCGGCGAGCACTACAGCGAGAAGCGGCAGATCGAACTCTTCCAGGAGGTCGCGGCGCTCCGGGCGGAGGTGCGGGACATCAAGGCGTCGCGCTCGTTCCGGCTCGCGCACGGCGTGGCGAAGGTGCTCCGCCGGAGTTGACGGCTGCGGCATCCTCGCCTATCGTCGACTCCCGTGAAGTTCTGATCACTCCCTGAAGTCCCGCGTCCGAGGCATGCCCGGCGGGAGGAGTGCAGCTACACCCGAACGGGGCCACCATGCCTGCAACGACGTCAACCAACCGCGCCATCACCTTCCTCCGTGCCGACGGCCTCAGCCACGGCTACGCCGACCGGCGGGTGCTCACCGACCTGTCCCTCGTGGTCTCGCCCGGCGAGCGCCTCGGCCTGATCGGCGAGAACGGCGCGGGCAAGTCAACCCTCCTGCGCCTGCTCGCGGGCGCCGAGGAGGCCGGACTCGGGGCTGATCGAACGACCGCTCGAGACCGGCCTGCACTGGCAGGAGGTGCGCAACGCTCCGACCGACACCGTGGAGCAGCTCATCGAGGATGCCCTCGCCGGCGTGCGTGCGATCGAGCGGGAGCTCGATGACGCCGCGGTCGGGCTGGCCGCCCGCACGGCGGAGGCGGACGACCGCTACACCACCGCCCTCGAGGCCGCAGAGCGCGTGGATGTCTGGGGCACCGACACACGCGTCGCCGAAGCGCTCGACGGACTCGGCGTCGGCGACATCCCCTTCGACCGACGCCTGGACGAGGTGAGCGGCGGCCAGCGCTCCCGGCTCGCGCTCGCGGCGCTGCTGCTCGGGCGTCCGACGGCGCTCCTGCTCGACGAGCCCACCAACCACCTCGACGACGCTGCGACCGCCTACCTGCGGTCGCAGCTCCGGTCCTGGACCGGGCCGGTGGTGTTCGCGAGCCACGATCGTGCGTTCCTCGACGAGGTCGCGACCACCCTGCTCGACATCGACCCTGCACGGTCGGGAGTCACGCGGTTCAGTCCCGCGAAGGTCGCACCGGGGGAGTCGCACACGTACACCGACTACCTCGCGGCGAAGGCCGCCGAGCGTGCCCGGTGGGAGCGCCAGTTCGAGGACGAGGAGGCCGAGCTCGAGCATCTCGCCCACACGGTCGACGCCACCGAGCACGCCCTCGTTCGCGATCGGCCGAAGCGCGACAACGACAAGTTCGTCTTCAACTTCAAGAAGAGCGCGGTCGCGAAGCAGGTCAGCCGCCGGGTCCGCAACGCGGAGGTGCGCATCGAGGTGCTGGAGCGCGACCGGGTCGACGAGCCACCGCCCGTGCTGTCGTTCGCTGGCATCCCGCACGGGTCGCACGCGCTGATCGACGACGACCCGATCATCTCGGTGCGGGATGCCCGGCTCGCCGGCCGTCTCGAGCTCGAGGCGTTCGCGGTCCACCCGCGGGACCGGGTGCTCGTCACGGGTGCCAACGGCGCGGGCAAGTCGACGCTGCTCGGAATGCTCGGGGGCAGCGTCATCCCCGACGCGGGTTCGATCACCCGACGGAAGGGGCTGCGCGTCGCCCTGCTCGAACAGGACGTGCGCTTCGCGGAGCCGCGCCGCACCGCACGCTCGACCTACCAATCCGTGCTCGGCGAACGTCGGGCGGAGGCGATCCCGCTCGCGGACCTCGGACTGCTCGGCGCCGCCGAGCTCGATCGCCCGGTCGGCGACCTGTCGGTCGGGCAGCAGCGCCGACTGGCTCTCGCGCTGATCATCGCGAGGCCGCCGCACGTGTTCCTGCTCGACGAGCCGACGAACCACCTGTCCCTCACGCTCGCGACCGAACTCGAGGATGCCTTGGGCGAGTACCCGGGCGCGGTCGTCGTCGCGAGCCACGACCGCTGGCTCCGGCGGCGCTGGCGCGGCGCGTCCCTCGCGCTCGACGCCGGACGTCTGGTGGCATGAATCCGGATCGTCCACTCCATCGCTTGACTGACATTCGAATGTATGTTCGAATGACGTGATGCGGTGGAGTGGACAGGAACTGGGGGTCGACAACCCGGATGCGCTGCCGGCACTCGCCCGCCTGAACAACCTGGTGCGGTCGGTGTCGACGCCCGAGTTCGCCGGAATCCGCTTCCACGAAGTGCTCGCCAAGAGCGCGCTCAACCGCGTTCCCGTGCAGAGCCAGATGCCGTTCGGGTGGACGATCAACCCGTACCGGGGGTGCAGCCATGCGTGTGTCTTCTGCCTGGGGGCCGAGACCCTGATCCTGATGGCCGACGGCACGCAGAAGCCGATCTGGGATGTTCGGGTCGGCGATCGGGTGATCGGCACGGAGAAGCGCGGCCGCTACCTCCGGTATGTCGAGACTCCGGTGTTCGCACACTGGGCGACCGCGAAGCCGGCCCACCGGGTGGTGCTCGCCGACGGCACTCGGATCATCGCGAGCGGCGACCACCGGTTCCTGACCGATCGCGGGTGGAAGTACGTGACCGGAGCCAGTTCCGGGCCGGGCACGCGACCGCACCTCACCACGAACAACACCCTCATGGGCTTCGGCCTCGCCGGGCTCGATGAACTCGACCGGGCGCCGATGCTCGATGCCGATTACCGCCGCGGTTACCTGACCGGGATGATCCGAGGCGATGCTCACCTCGGCACCCACGAGTACCGCCGGCCGAGCGGCAGGCCGGGAACGATCTACCAGTTCCGGCTTGCGCTCGCTGACCGGGAGGCCCTGCTGCGATCCAAGACATATCTCGCGCTCGAGTCGGTCGAGACGAGCGCGTTCGTCTTCTCGAAGGCGAACGAGCGCCACCGCGAGGTGCTCGGCATCCGCACGGCGAAGCGCGCGAACGTCGAACTGCTCATGGCGCTCGTCGCTTGGCGCGCCGACCAGCCGCTCGCATGGCATCGCGGATTCCTCGCCGGCATCTTCGACGCCGAGGGCAGCAACTCCGACGGCGCCCTCCGTATCTCCAACGGCGACGAGGAGATCCTCGCGCAGATCCGGGAGTCGCTCGACGTGCTCGGCTTCGACCACACGGATGACGTTCCGGCCCCGAATGGCGTGCGAACCGTCAGGGTGCGCGGCGGGATGCCAGAACGACAGCGACTGTTCCAGCTGGTCGGCCCGGCAATCACTCGCAAGCTGGCGATGACGGGGTGGGCCGTGAAGTCATCCGCGCGACTCGACGTCGTCGCGATCGAGGACCTCGACCGGATCGAGCAGATGTTCGACATCACCACCGGCACGGGCGACTTCGTCGCCAACGGCGTGATCAGTCACAACTGCTTCGCCCGCAACACCCACACCTACCTCGACCTCGACGCCGGCAAGGACTTCGACAGCGAGATCATCGTGAAGGTCAACGTCGCCGACGTGCTCGCGAAGGAACTCGCGAAGCCGAGTTGGAAGCGCGAGCCGGTCGCGCTCGGCACCAACACGGACCCCTACCAGCGCGCCGAGGGTCGATACCAACTCATGCCCGGGATCATCGCGGCGCTCGCGCACAGCGGCACGCCGTTCAGCATCCTGACCAAGGGGTCGCTGCTGCGACGAGACCTGCCGCTGCTGGCCGAAGCGGCCGAGCACGTGCCGATCGAACTCGCGATGACCGTCGCGGTGCACGACGACGAGCTGCAGCGCTCGGTCGAGCCGGGGGCGCCGACCACGAAGTCGCGGCTCGCGACCGTGCGCGCGGTGCGCGAGCACGGCCTGGACTGCGCCGTGTTCATGATGCCGATCCTCCCGTTCCTCACCGACTCGCGTGCCCACCTGGAGACCGCGATCGCCGACATCAAGGAGGCGGGCGGAACGTCGGTGCTCTACACGGCGCTCCATCTGCGACCGGGCGCGAGGGAGTGGTTCTTCGAGTGGCTCGAGCAGCAGCATCCAGGGCTCGTGCGGCGGTACCGCACCATGTACGGCACGGGCGCGAGCGCGCCGGAGGACTACCGGCGCTGGTTGGCGCGCAAGATCACGCCGATCATCCGTCGGCACGGCCTCGAGCGTCGGGCGGACGCCGGGAGTCGCGAACAGCCCGGCGGAGATCCGGCGATCTGCGGTCGCAGTCCCTCGGCCGCATCCGATCGGGAACGGGACTGATCGACGCCGCGCTGCCGCCGGACGTGCAGCCCACGCTGTTCTGACCGGATTTGGTGAATCATCATCACCCCCGCATGGGGGGTATGGGGGACAAGCCGGCCACGGAAAGATAGGGTCAGCGCTGCGATCCGTCGGGTTTCGGGGTACATTGCGAGATCCCGCACGCTGAATGGAGGGGACAGGCGACGATGTCGATCGGCTTCCCCGGACACCTGCGCCCGCAGATCATCGTGCGGGCGTTCGCCCGTTCGGCGCACGTCGTCGGGTTCGTGGCGATCGCGGCCGCCTTCGTCGTCGTCGCGTCGGTGCAGTTGGTCGATGTCCACCGCATCCTGTGGCCCGCGCTCATCGCGCTCGTGCCGATGGCCATCCTGCTGCGACAGGTCGATCGCCGGCGCACGCTGTTCAACTCGGTCACCTACATCGTGGTCGGGCGGCGCGTGCGTGTACTGGTTCTCGATCACCGTGATGGCCGAGTACCCGCTCTCGGGCAGCGACTCGTTCGTGCTCAGCGCGGTGCGGATCGCGCTCATGATGGTCGGCGGCGCCGGCGTGAGCATCACGTCGCGGGCATCCTCGTGGTGCGCGATCGGGCTCGTCGCGGCCGAGATCGCGGTCGTCGCGGCGGCGCTCCAGACCGACACCCCGATCATGGTCGACACCACGAGCATCGTCGCCTTCCTGCTCGCGACGCTGGCCCTGTTCGCGATCCGTCGCGGCCTGCGGCGGAGCACCGGCACCCAGCCGACCATCCACCGAGCCGCCCGCGACGAGGAACTCGCCGCCCTGCGCTACCGCATCGAGGCCAAGGCGGCCGCGGTCATGCACGACACCGTGCTCGGCCACCTCGCCGCGATCGCTGCGGCACCGCCGGGACCGCTCAGCCCCGCCCTCCGGCAGCAGGTCGAGCGCGACCTCGAGGTGCTCATCGGCGAGGAGTGGCTCTCGGATGATCGCGCGCGCCGTCGACTCCCGTGCCCGCACCGAATGGCAGCACAGCCCGCTCTTCGCAGCGATCGAGGAGTCCCGCACCCTCGGACTCGACGTGGAGGTGACCGGAGACCCCGCCGCGGTCGGCGCGTCTCGACCCGCGACGCGCGGCCGCACTCGGGCTCGCCGCCAAGCAGTGCCTCATCAACGTGCTCAAGCACGCGGGCGTCGACAACGCCGAGGTCGTCGTGTTCGGTGCCGACACCGACGTGAGCGTGATGATCATCGACTCCGGCAAGGGATTCATGGTCGACGAGACCGGGGCCGACCGGCTGGGCATCCGCGAGTCCGTGCGCCGCCGCATGGATGCCGTGGGCGGCGACGTCCAGCCTCTGGTCGGAGCCCGGACGGGGCACCTCCGTCGTGCTGCGAGTGCCCGCCGCCTGCGCCCGAGGAGGTCGACGCGTGAGCCATCGCGAGCAGACCGTGCAGCAGCTCGATCCGCTGGCCGGCGTGAACGGTCGCGCGGTCACGGTGTTCGGCTCGCTCGCGATCGTCGGGCTACGCGATCGTGATGACGGTGCTCAATCGGCGACGACATCGACATCCCTGCGCTCGCCGTCGCCGCGATCGGGGTGCTGAGCATCGCGGTGTCGCTCGTGATCGTGGCATCCAGCCCGCTGCGGCCGCCGGTGAACCGCACCGTGCACATCGTCGCGGTGTCGCTCGCACTGCTCGCGATGGTGCTGAGCGCGATGTCGATGCTCGAGTCGAACGGGTTCATCCAGGATGACTGGGGCACGATCGCGGTGGGTGCGGTCTGCCTCATCCTGTGCCCGTACCGGCCGCCGCGCGAGCTGATCGCGGTCGGGGTGCTCGCGACGCATCTTCGCGGGATTCGTGGTGCTCGTGCAGTCGCAGTCGCTCGTCACGGGCGTGCCCGTGCTCGTCTTCGTGGTCGTCGCCGATCACGCCGCTCATGTGCCTCTCGTTCGCCGGCGCCGCATTCGCTGCGATCGTGCTGAGGATGCTGCGCCGCTGGCAATCGCGTGCCAACCGAGCCGTGCGCGCCCTCGCCGACGAGCACCGCGAGGGGATCACGCGTTCGGTGCAGCAGGACCGCGTCACCATCCTCAACCGCGACGTCGTGCCGTTCTTCACCGCGGTGCTCGGCCAGGCAGGAGCTCGACGACGCCGACCGGGATCGCGCGCGCGAGATCTCGGACAGCCATCCGCCGCGTCGTGGTCGCCGAGGTCGACCGCTCGTGGCTCGACGTCGTCGTCGGGCAGGCGTCGAAGGGGCACGGTCGGCGCCGATGCCGTGCGCGACCCGCGCCCGCGCTGGCCAGCGCGATGTCGACCGACCAGCGCACGGCGATGCGCGCGCTGCTCGTCGCGATCCGTCGGTCATCCGGGCTTCGCGCCGCGACGACGTTCTCGATCGCGATCGTCGACGAGGGCCGCTCGCGCCGACGGCGTCATCCGTGCGTCGTTCGCGTCATCCGCACCCGCTCCGCGCACCGCATTCGCGCCGTACCTCGCGATCCTCCGGGTCGTGTTCGTCGACCTGCAGGTCGATCTTGCCGCGTCATCCCTGACAGTAAGGTTCTCCTATGACCAGCACTGACGGCCTCGTGGGCGTCGCGCCGGAGGTGCCGCGCACTCGCGTGCGGCTGGCCATCCTCGACGATCACGAGCTGCTGCTCGACAGCATCAGCTCGTGGATCGCGGCGCACGCGCCCGACTTCGAACTCGTGCTCAGCGCGAGCACCTGGCTGCAGCTCGTGCACTCCGACAACTTCCCGACCGACCTCGTGTTCCTCGACTTCCAGCTGCAGGAGCCTGTCTCGATCGAGGCGCGGGTGCGCACCTGCCGTGCCGCCGGGGCGAAGGTCATCGTGCTCTCCAGCCTCGACACCCGCGAGTCGAAGGAGCGGGCACTCGCGGCCGGGGCCTCCGCCTTCCTGTCCAAGTCCCTGCCGATGCGGGAGGTGATGGATGCCGCCCGCGACGTGCTCGGCGTCGCCGCCGACACCGCGGCCCCGCGGGACTGGCGCCCGCTGCCGGTCGGCGCCGCTGCAGGTCGAGCGCCCCAAGCTCAGCGCGGGCGAGGTGGAGGCGTTCAAGCTCTACGTCACCGGGCTCTCGCACCAGTGAGGTCGCCGAGTCGATGCACGTGCAGTACGAGACCGCGAAGACCTACCTGCGACGGGTGCGCGAGAAGTACGCGAAGGTCGGGCGGCCGGCGAGCAAGAAGGCCGAGCTCATCGTGCGCGCGGCGGAGGACGGGTACCTTAACTAGGTGAGCAAGCTCTACTTCCGCTACGGCGCGATGAACAGCGGCAAGTCGCACCGCGCTGCTGCAGGCCGCGTTCAACTACGAGGAGCGCGAGCAGGTCGTGCTGCTGGCCAAGCCGCAGATCGACACCAAGGGCCAGGGCACGATCGTGTCGCGCCTCGGGCTCGAGCGCCCGGTCGACTTCATGGTCGGCCCCGACGAGGACATCTACGCGAAGTTCGTCGAGCACCGCGCGCGGGTGCTCGCCGAGACCGGCAAGCCCGTGAGCTGCCTGCTCGTCGACGAGTCCCAGTTCCTCACCGAGGGGCAGGTGGACGACCTGCTGCGGATCGCGATCGTCGAGGGCGTGCCGGTGCTCGCGTACGGCATCCGCACCGACTTCCAGACCGTCGCGTTCCCCGGCAGCCGCCGCCTGCTCGAGATCGCGCACTCGCTCGAGGAGCTCAAGACGATCTGCCGCTGCGGCCGCAAGGCGGTGTTCAACGCGCGCAAGATCGACGGACGCTTCATCTTCGACGGCGACCAGGTCGCGATCGACGGCGTGGATGTCACGTACGAGTCCCTCTGCGGATCCTGCTACCTCGACGAATCCGGCGGCGTGCTCAACAGCGGTTGGCGCCCGAAGGCGGACTTCTCGTACCGCAGTGGACCGGACGCGGACTTCACCTAGCACGACACCGGCAACAGCAATACGCTGGTGTCATGTCGTTCAGCCCCATCCCGGTGCTCGGCGCGGTCGCGCCGCCCGCGGCCGCGCTGGTGCGCGACTTCGTGAACTCGGTCGAGTGGCAGGAGGACGACGAGACCTGGCAGAGCCCGGCCGACCTCGAGGCCTGGTTCGCCGGGCGAGCCGGCATCCCGGTGTCCGGGCTTCCGTGCGTCCGATCTGGTGACCGCGCGGCGGATTCGGGAGGGACTGCGGTCGGTGCTGCTGACGCATGCGGGGCACGAGCCGCTCGCGGCATCCATCGATGATCTCAACGACGCGCTCGGCAGCCTGCCCCTGCGGATGCGGTTCGACGGCGACCGGCTCGCTCGGACTCGAGGCGAGCCGCGCGACGGTTGCGGCACCGCTCGCCCTCGTGCTCGACGCGGTCGCGGCAGCCCGCGGTGACGGCAGCTGGTCGCGGCTCAAGGCCTGCTCGCGCGACTCGTGCCGCTGGGCGTACTACGACGGATCGCGCAACGCGTCGTCGCGGTGGTGCTCGATGGAGGGCTGCGGCAACTACCTGAAGATGCGGCGGCGGAACGGCGGCGACGCCGACGCCGAGATCATGGGCAGCGACGCGAGTGCCGACCCTCGTGGATGTCGCGGGGCTGGCCGGGGTCTCGATCAAGACGGCGTCGAACGTGGTGACGGGAGCGGTCGTGGTCTCTGCCCCGACGCGGGAGCGAGTGGAGGCGGCGATCGCGCAGCTCGGGTACGTGCCGAACCTCGCGGCGCGGGCGTTGCGGACCGGACGGGCCCCTTCCTCCGGGAGCCCGCGTTGACCGCAGTTGGCATCTCCGGCGCCCATCGGGTGCCTCCGACGCGTAGCGGGATTTGACGCCCCTTCCGACGCCGCCGATCGATCGCTGAACGCGATCGCCCGGACTGCGCGGTGGGGACCCCGGTGCGCTCAACGAACGCCTCAACCACCCCGACAAACGACAAGAGGCCCGCCACTGGCGGACCTCTTGTCATTTGTCGGGGTAGCGGGATTTGAACCCACGACCTCTTCGTCCCGAACGAAGCGCGCTACCAAGCTGCGCCACACCCCGATGCTCGACCCTCGTGAGTTACCCCTCGCGGATGAGCAGGATCAAGAATAGCCGATATCTCCGGGAGTGAGTGTCACGACCACGGCCTCGGGCGGGCACGCGAAGCGCACGGGCGCGTAGATCGATGTGCCGAGCCCGCGCTGACGTTGAGGTAGGCGGCGTGGCGGGCGTGGTGCCACACGCTCAGGCCCTGCGCCTGGTCGCGGGGGATGTCGCAGTTCGTGACCAGTGGCGGCAGGCCCGGGATCCGCACCTGTCCGCCGTGGGTGTGCCCGGCGAAGATGAGCTCGGCGCCGTACGTCGTGAAGGAGTCGAGCACCCGGCGGTAGGGGGCGTGGGTGACGCCGATGGTGACGGGATCGGGGCCGCCCGGTTCATCCTGCCAGCCGACGTTCTCGCGCATCTCCTCGACGATCGCGGGCAGCAGGTCGAGCCGGTCCCAGCCGCGGTGCGCATCGTTCACGCCGAAGAACTCCAGCCGCGAGCCCTTGAGCTCGATCGCGCGCGCCGCGTTGTTCAGCGACCACCAGCCGAGCGAGTCGAAGTACGCCTCCATCGCGTCGGTGTCGAGTCGTCCGTTCGACTTGCCGCTGCGGCTCTTCGGCGGCCGGAAGTAGGAGAACGGGTTCTTGAACTCCGACGCGTAGTAGTCGTTCGAGCCGTTGACGTAGACGCCGGGCACGCCGCGGAAGGGTTCGAGGGCGACACGCAGCCCCTCCAGTCCGTCCGGGTGTCCGAGGTTGTCGCCCGTGTTGACGATGAGGTCGGGCTCGATGGTCGAGAGTGCGCGGATCCACTCCTGCTTGCGGTGCTGCCACGGCGCCATGTGGAGGTCGGAGAGGTGGAGCACGGTGATCGGGCGGGCCGCGACATCCAGCACCGGAACGTGCTCATTGCGCACGACGAAGCGATTGCGCTCGACGATCGCGCCGTAGGCGAACGCGGCGGCACCGACGGCCAGGACCCCACCGAGCGCACCCGCTGCGGTCCTGGCCATCGAGTTGCCCACTCCTAGCAGCTCAGCGCGCCGATGTTCACGCGTATCGGCGTGTTCGGCGTTGCGTAGGCTCCGGCCCCGGGGTTCTGCGATTGCGGAACACCGACATCCGACGGGTTCGTCACCACCACACAGCCCGGGCTCACGTTGTTGAACCCTGCGCCGTTGAGGATCGACCGCGACTCGTTGAAGCTGCCGCTGCCCGACACCGCATCCGGCACCTGGATCTGGTTGCCGTTGCTCGTGTAGACCGTGACGGTCATGCCCGCGGCTCCCGGCGAACCGGGCGCAGGATCGGTGGATGCCACGCGGCCGGCCGGCTGGCTGGAGTCGACCTGGCCGCCGTCGGCGTACACGAACCCGAGCCCCTCGAGCAGACCCTTGGCCGCCTCGGGCGACTGCCCGATCACGTCGGGGATGTTGATGCCCGATCCGGTGAGCAGGCGGTCCGCCGGTGGCGGGAACGCTGCACCGCTGTACTTCGCGTTGATCGCCGCGAGCGTGTTGCGCATGATCTCGTGCCGCACGACGCGACCACCGACACCGTTGGAACTCCAGTCGGTCATCGACGCCTTGCTGATCCAGTTGCCGACCCACACCGCGGTCGCCACCTGCGTGGTCGCCGTGATGATCCAGGTGTCGACCGAGTCGTCGGTGGTTCCGGTCTTGCCGATGATCGGGGATGCCGTCCCCGGGGTTCGACGCGCTACCGGTTCCGCCGTTCATGACGCCCGCGAGCGCGTAGGCCGCGGTCGCTGCGACCTCGGGGTTCGACCGCCTGGTGGCAGTCGATCGCCTCGCCGCCGAGGTCCGTGCCGTCCGGTCCGATCGCCTTCTCGAGCGAGATCGGCTTGCAGTACAGGCCGTTCGCCGCGACGGTCGCGTAGGCGTTCGCCATGCTGAGCGGGGTCACCTCGTTGGTGCCGAGGATCGCGGACGGGTTGGTCCAGAGGTCGTCGCCGTCGCCGCGCACCACGCCGAGCTTCGCCGCCATGTCGCGGATCGTGCAGAGATCCATCTGCAGGCGCCATCGAGATGAACGCGCCGTTGACCGAGCCCGCGGTCGCCGACATCACGTCGATGATGCCGCCGCCGCCCGAGTCGTTCTTGAACGGGTACGGGCCGCCCCACGGACCGTTCGGGTAGTTGCACGAGTCGCGGAACTTCGCCTGGTTCTCCGTGCGCTCGGTGCCGAGCACGCGTTCACCGAGGCCACGCCCTGAGTCCAGCCAGGCGAGCAGGGTGAACAGCTTGTACGTCGATCCGCTCTGGAATCCGGTACCACCGCCGTAGTCGGCGCTGGTCGAGTAGTTGACGGCCGTGGATGTTCGGACCGCCGCCCTCGAGGGTGTCGTCGAAGCTCCTTGTTCTCCGTCATGATCAGGATCTTGCCGGTGGTGGGCTGGATCGAGACCGTCGGCCGCACCGAGGTTGATCCCGGTCGCCGCGTCGTCGTTCGGAACCCAGAGCCAGGTCTGGTTCTGCGCCGTTGACCTGGATGTCCATGTCGAGGGTCGTGTAGAGGTGGTAGCCACCGATCTTCCAGTTCTCGGCACGCTCCTCGGCGGTCGCTCCGAGCTGGGGGTAGTTCTCGATGTTCTTGGTGACGTAGTCGCACCACCACTTCGCGTAGGCGTTTGCGCCGATGCATCCACTCTGCGGTGCCGACGGCACGAGGGTCTCGTCGCTCACCGTGATGGCGATCGCCTCGTCGTACTGCGCCTGCGTGATGCTGCCGGCGCCGAGCATGGCATCGAGGATGACGTCGCGTCGCGCCTGGTTGCGCTCGTAGTTCTCGGGCAGGTCGAGGCCGCGCTCGCCGGGGTACTGCACGATCGCGATGAGGCTCGCGGCCTGGGCGAGCGTGAGGTCCTTCGCGTCGACGCTGTAGTAGCGCTGCGCGGCGGACTGGATGCCGTAGGTGTTGTCGCCGAAGAAGGCGATGTTCAGGTACGCGTTGAGGATCTCGTTCTTCGTGTACCGCTTCTCGAGCCCGATCGCGAGCTTCATCTCCTTGAGCTTGCGGTCGAAGTCCGGCGCCGTGGCCGCGGCGAACGCGGCATCCCGCTCGGCTTCGGTCGGCTCCTCGAGGGCCTTCTGCACGAAGATGTTCTTCACGAGCTGCATGGTCAGGGTGGATGACCCGGACTCGATGCCGTCCGCGGCGATGTTGCCGACCGCGGCGCGGATGACCGACTGCACGTCGACTCCGCCGTGCTCGAAGAATCGCACGTCCTCACCGTCGATCGCGGCGTCGATCGCGAACTGGGAGATCTCGTCGAGCGGGACCTCCACGCGGTTCTGGTCGTAGATCGTGGCGATCGGGGTCCAGCCGTCGACATTGCCCTCGCCCGTGGAGTGGGCGTAGATGATGTTCTGCTCGGGCTGGCGGCCGATCTCGATGTACTCGGGGAGGCTGTCGAAGACGCCGATGGTGCTCGAGGCGGTGATGCCGGTGACGGCGAGTGCGGGTGTGACCATGACGGTCACGAGAAGGCCGGCGAGTGCGCTGAAGCCGACGAGGCCGAGCAGCGCTGAGAACACGCCACCGCGCGAAGGTTTTTGGGCAGACATATGATCAAGGGTACGGGATGATCCCGAGCACCAAGCTGAACGGACGCCGACAACATGGTCACCATCGAGACTCGAACCTTCGAATACATGACGACCCCGCTGATCATTCACAACACCGCCGCGATCCTCAACAACTGGGGCTCGCAGGGCTGGGAACTCGTGCAGGTCGTGCCCGGTCCGGAGGGCGGCCTCGTCGCCTACCTCAAGCGCGAGCAGACCCAGGAGCACTGATGTCCCGCATCGAAGACCGCGTCGCCGAGCTCGGGCTCACGGTGCCCGCGACCTCCAAGCCCGTCGCCGCCTACATCCCGGCGGTCGTGAGCGGCAACCTCGTGTTCACCTCGGGCCAGTTGCCGATGGTGGATGGCGCGCTGCCGGCCACCGGCAAGGTCGGGGCCGAAGTGGATGCCGAGCAGGCCAAGGAGCTCGCCCGCCAGTGCGTGCTCAACGGGCTCGCCGCGGCGCGCGGCGCGATCGGCTCGCTGGACCGCATCACGCGGGTCGTGAAGGTCGTGGGCTTCGTGGCGTCGGCGCCCGAGTTCACCGGGCAGCCCGGTGTGATCAACGGAGCCTCGGAGTTGCTCGGCGAGATCTTCGGCGAGGCCGGGCACGCACGCGCGTTCGGCGGTCGGAGTCGCGGTGCTGCCGCTCGATGCGCCGGTCGAGGTCGAGTTCCTGTTCGAGTTCGCCTAGGCCGCGTCATCGCGGGGGTGGGCCCGATCGCCCGGGGCATCTCCTTCCAGCTCAGACATCGCGCGGGAATGAGGGGCAAAGAGCGCCCCTCATTCCCGCGCGAAACTCGCGAGTCAGGAGACACCCCGGGCGCTCGGCTCCCACCAACGGTCACGTTGAGAAGACCAACGGTCAAGTCGAGAAGACACCCCATTCTTTGTAGACATGGGTTGCCCGTTCCGCACGCTGCGCGCCCACCTCACGCCGCGCGGCACGCTTCCGCCGTCACACGCACGGTCCGCGAGCGGCGAGCCGCCGCGAACGGGATGCGCGGGGCGTTGATTCGCGTGGGGTGAGCCGGGCTACCCGAGTTCCACCCCGTGGGGCGGTGACGATCGCACGAACGCGGGCCACAGGGCCGCGTGTTCGTGCGGCGGGGCGTTGCGCGGCTCGAGTCAATGCGGAATGGGGGACTGGTTGAGGAGTGTCTCCTGACTCGCGAGTTTCGTGAATGAAGGGAGGGTCGCCCGCAGGACGATCCTCCCTTCATTCACGATGTTTGAGCTGGAAGGAGATGCTCCTCGACCAAGGCCCAGCCGTGCAGAGTTCTTCTCGGTCTACCGCAACTTGTCGGAGATGATCTGCATCACGGTCGTGTCGGCGAGGGTCGTGGTGTCGCCGATCTCGCGGCCCTCGGCGACATCCTGCAGCAGCCGCCGCATGATCTTGCCCGAGCGGGTCTTCGGCAGCTCGGCGACGATGAACACCTGACGTGGCCGAGCGATCGCCCCGATCTGCTGCGCGACGTGCGCACGCAGGATCGTGGATGCCTCCTCCGGCGTCTCGGCGTCGGTCTGGTTGGACTTCAGGATGACGAACGCGACGACGGCCTGCCCGGTCTGCTCGTCCGCGGCGCCGACGACGGCCGCCTCGGCGACCATGTGGTGCGACACGAGGGCGGACTCGATCTCCTGGGTGGACAGGCGGTGGCCGGAGACGTTCATCACGTCATCCACCCGGCCGAGCAGCACGATGTCGCCGTCCGGCATCGACGTGCGCGCCGTCGCCGGCGAAGTACTTCCAGACTCGCCGTCCTTGCTGAATCGGGACCAGTAGGTCTCCTTGAATCGCTCCGGGTCGCCCCAGATGCCGCGCAGCATCGACGGCCACGGCTCGCTCACCACGAGCAGGCCGCCCTGCGGCGGGTCGACCCGCGTGCCGTCGTCGGAGAGGATGTCGATGTTGACGCCCGGGATCGGGGTCTGCGCCGAACCGGGCTTGAGGGTCGTGAGGCCGGGCAGCGCGGAGATCATGATGCCGCCGGTCTCGGTCTGCCACCAGGTGTCGACGATCGGGGCCGTGCCGGCGCCGATGATGTCGCGGTACCAGATCCACGCCTCGGGGTTGATCGGCTCGCCGACCGAGCCGAGCACGCGGATGCTCGACAGGTCGAACTTCTGCGGCTCCTGCCGCCCGATCTTCATGAACGTGCGGATCGCCGTGGGCGCCGTGTAGAAGATCGACACCCCGTACTTCTGGATGATCTCCCACCACCGGCCCGGATGCGGCGTGTCGGGCGTGCCCTCGTACATCACCTACGTCGCACCGTTCGCGAGCGGACCGTAGACCACGTAGCTGTGCCCGGTGACCCAGCCGACGTCGGCCGTGCACCAGTAGACGTCGGTCTCCGGGTGCAGGTCGAACACGTTCTTGTGGGTGAACGCGACCTGGGTCAGGTATCCGCCGGACGTGTGCAGGATGCCCTTGGGCTTTCCCGTCGTGCCGGACGTGTAGAGGATGAACAGCGGGTTCTCCGCCTCGAAGCCCTCCGCCTCGTGCTCGGGGTCGGCCTTCGCGAGCTCGTCGCTCCACCAGACGTCGCGGCCCTCGGTCCAGGCGACGTCGTTCTCGCCGCGCTTGACGACGAGCACGTGCTCGACGGTCGACTTGCCGTCGGCGAGCGCGGCATCCACGGCGTCCTTCAGCGGGAACACCTTGCCCTTGCGCCAGCCGCCGTCGGCGGTGATGACGAGCTTGGCCTCGGCGTCGTCGATGCGGCTGCGCAGGCTCTCGGCGCTGAACCCGCCGAACACGACGGAGTGCACGGCGCCGAGCCGCGCGACCGCGAGCATCGCGACGACGGCCTCGGGGATGACCGGCAGGTAGATCGCGACGCGGTCGCCCTGCTGGATGCCGAGGGCCTTCGAGCGCGTTCGCGGCGCGCTTGACCTCGGCGGTCAGCTCGGCGTAGGTGATGCGTGCGGCTGTCGCCGGGCTCGCCCTCCCAGTGGATCGCGACCCGGTCGCCGTTGCCGGCCTCGACGTGACGGTCGAGGCAGTTCTAGGCGACGTTGAGCTTGCCGTCGGCGAACCACTTCGCGAACGGGGCGTCCGACCAGTCGAGGGTCTGGGTGAACGGCGTGTGCCAGTGCAGCTCGCGGGCCTGGTCGGCCCAGAACGCGAGCCGGTCGTCCTTCGCCGCGGTCGTAGAGGTCCTGGCTGGCAATGGAGCCGGCTGCGAAATCCTTCGACGGAGGGAACCGCCGGGTTTCGGTGAGCAGGCTGTCAATCGAGTGAGTGGACATCGTGATCCTCGTCGATCTCGCGGGGCTGCCGGACGCCGCGATGCTGGAAAGTGCAGTACTCGAAGCATCCTAGACGCCCGCGAAATCTCGCGTCGGCCGCGCGTAATCTCCCGTTGCGCATCAGGGGCCGTTGGGGTACACTGAGCTACGCCGGGCGCAAGTTCGGCATGCAGCGCCATCGGAATCCCCCCATTCCGGCGTTGCTGTGGCGGCGTCTGTTCCCCCCAATAGGCGCCGCCCCTCTCGTTTAATCGGCGCGCCGCCGCTGCTGCGGCGCGCGTCGTCCGTCGAGATCGCACGAGCGCGGTCGCGCGATCTCGCCGGGATCACCAGGTCTGTTGGCTTGCGTTCGGTCAGCGGCTGCGGTCGCCTCCTCGAGTCGCACGAGCGTCGTCGCGCGAGTTCGCCGGGATCGCCTGGCTCTGCTGGCTTGCAGCTGCGGTCGCGGCTGCCGTTCGCCTCCTCTACTGTCGACGTGTGGCCGGTCGCACACATTCGTGGAGCCGGAGGCCGCGGGTGTTCCTCCTTCTTATGGTCGGGGTGTGGAGCGGTTCTCGGCGGGTGCAGCGGTCGCGCGGCGTGGGCGGGCTGCCGGCTGTCGACTTCGGGGTGCTTCAGGCCCGCTCGTCGCTGACCCGCGGGTCACCGACGTGTTCGTCAACGGCGGGGGAGCGGCGTGGGTCGACCGCGGGTGCGGGTCTCGAGCGCACCGAGGTCGTGCTCACCGAGTCCGATGCGCGCGACCTCGCGGTGCGACTCGTCGCGGCGGGTGGGCGGCACGTGGATGAAGCGAACCCGCTCGTCGACACACGGCTGAGCGATGGCATCCGCGTGCACGCCGCGCTCGCGCCGGTGTCGCCGATCGGCACCGTCGTCTCGGTGCGGTTGCCGGCGCCGCGGCCGCCGACCCTCGCCGGACCTCGAGCGAGGCGGGTTCTTCGACGTCGGTCCCGCTCGCCGACGTGCTGCCGCTCGTGCGCGATCGGGTGAACCTGCTCGTGACCGGCGCCGCGGGGTCGGGCAAGACCACGCTGCTCGCGGCCCTGCTCAGTCGCGCGTCGCCGAGCGAGCGGATCGTCGCGATCGAGGATGTCGCGGAACTGCGGGTGCGGCATCCACACTTCGTTCCTCTCGAGGCCAGGCAGGCGAACCTCGAGGGCGCGGGCTCGATCGACCTCGCCCGACTGCTGCGCGAGGCGCTCCGGATGCGACCCGACCGGCTCGTGCTCGGCGAGTGCCGCGGCGCCGAGGTGCGCGACCTGCTTTCGGCGCTCAACACCGGTCACGACGGGGGAGCGGGCACGCTGCACGCCAACTCGATCGACGACGTGCCCGCCCGGCTCGAGGCGCTCGGCGCGCTCGCCGGGATGTCGCCGGCCACCGATCGCGCGCCAGGCGGTCTCCGCGATCGGAGCCGTGCTGCACGTCGAACGCGTCAGCGGCGGACCGAACGCCGGGATGCGACGGCTCGCGCGCTTCGGAAGCCTCGAGCTCGACGGCGACCGGCTGGTGGTGGCGGCCGTGACGCGTCCGGCCACGCATGCCGCGCTCACGCCCATCGGGCGCGGACGGGTTCGCCGCCGCCCGCACCGCCGAGCGCCTGGCCGTGCTGCTATCTGCGGGGGTCGCGCCGGCCTCCGCGTGGCGCTTCGTCACGGGTGAGCGCGTCGACTCGATGGACGTACCGGCCGCGATGCTGCGCACGAGCGCCGAGCGACCCGACCGCGTGGCGCGGGCTCGCTGCGGCGTGGACGATCGCGTCGGAATCCGGCGCGCCGCTCGCACCGACGCTCCGCCAGTACGCCGGCATCGCTGCGCGACCTCGCGCAAGCCGCGCGGGATGCGTCGGTCGCCCTCGCCGGACCGGTCGCGACCGCACGACTCGTGCTGGCCCTCCCGCTGCTCGGACTCGGCTTCGGGCTCGCCCTCGGCTTCGACACCGTGACCACCCTCGTCGCGACCCCGCTCGGCTGGGCGTGCCTCGGCATCGGCGCCGCACTCGTCGCACTCGCCCTGATCTGGAACCGCTCGCTGGTGCGTCGCGCACGACCCAAGGATCCCTCGCCGGGCCTCGCGTGCGACCTCGTCGCGATCGCGCTCGGCGGCGGCGCCTCGATCGCTCGAGCGCGCAGGGTCGTGGATGACGCGGCCACCGAGTTCCACCTCGTGCTCGACACCGCAGCAGTCGACGAGCCGCTCGCCCTCTCGCGGGCGGCCGGGGTGCCGGCGGCGGAGCTGCTGCGGTCGGCCGCGGATGAAGCGCGGCGCGACGCGCGAGCGGATGCGCAGGCCGCGGCCGCGCGCCTCGGGGTCATGCTCATGCTGCCGCTCGGGGCGTGCATCCTGCCCGCCTTCTTCGCGGTCGGCGTCGTGCCGCTGCTCGCGACGGTGCTCACGTCTACGGTGGGGTCGTTCTGAACTTCTTCGCGGAGTCGCTGTCGGATTCGGCCGTTCGCCATTCGTCGTATCTACGAACGACCAAACCGAGAGGATGGAACCATGAAGTACATGATGTTCGTCGTGACCGACAGCAAGCCCGACACCGTGAGCGACGAGAGTGACGTCGACATCTGGGTCGACGACCTGGATGCTCGCGGCAAGCGCCTGATCGGCGAGGTGCTCCAGCCGCCGTCGGCCTCCACGGTCGTGCGCGTGCGCGACGGCGAGAAGCTGCTCACCGACGGCCCGTTCACCGAGGCGAAGGAATGGATCTGCGGCTTCGACATCCTCGAGGTCGACGACCTCGACGAGGCGATCGAGATCGCGTCCCGTCACCCGATGGCCCGCAACGGCCAGATCGAGCTGCGGCCGTTCATGGTCTGGGACGACTGACCTGAATCAGATCGAGGGTGCGCTGCCATCCGTGCTCGGCACCGAACGAGCGCGGGTGGTGGCGACCCTCATCCGCGACTTCGGGGACTGGGAGCTCGCCGAGGACTGCCTGCAGGATGCGGTGGAACGCGCGCTCGCCGTGTGGCCGACCAGCGGCACACCGAACGCTCCCGGCGCCTGGCTGACGACCGTCGCGCGGCGGCGGGCCATCGACATCCTCCGCCGTCGCAGCCACCGAGCGGACCAAGCTCGCGCAGGCGGACTGGCTCGACGAGGACACCGGGGAGGTGATGGACGTGCCCGCGATCGAGGACGAGCGGCTCCGCCTGATCTTCACGTGCTGCCACCCGGCCATGTCGCTCGAGGCGAGGGTCGCGCTGACCCTCCGGTTCGTGGCGGGCTTGAGCACGGCGCAGATCGCCCGGGCCTTCCTCGTCACCGGAGGCGACGATGTCGCAGCGGTTGCTCCGCGCCAAGCAGCGGATCGCAACCGCGGGCATCCCGTATCGAGTTCCCGACGAGACGGACCTCGCGCGAGCGACTCGATGCGGTGCTCGGGGTGATCTACCTCGTGTTCAACGCCGGGTACTCACGGCAGGACAGCGCCGAGCTCGTCGACGAATCGATCCGCCTCGCGTCGATGGTCGCCGACCTGCTGCCCAACGAGTCGGAGCCGCGCGGCGCTGCTGGCGCTGCTGCTGTTCCAGAGCTCGACGGCTCGCCGCACGGTTCGATCGCCGAGGGCGTGCCCATCCCGCTCGAGGAGCAGGACAGCACGCGGCTGGAACCGCGCACGGCACAGGCGGCGGCCGAGCGCGCGCTCCAGCGAGCGGCGCGGCTCGCGGCCGCGCCGGGCCGCTACCTGCTCGAGGCGATGATCGCCGGATGCTTCGCGGTCGACCGCGTCGACCAGATCGACTGGGCCGAGATCGTGGCGCTGCACGACGCGCTGCTGGGCGTGCATCCCTCACCGGTCGGCCGGCTCAACCGCGCGATCGCGATCGGCGATGCAGCGATGGACTGGCTGCCGGCATGCGCCGCCCTCGACGCGGTGGCCGCCGACGGAGGACTCGACGGCTACTACCTGCTGCCCGCCGCGCGCGCGGACCTGCTGCGCCGGGCCGGCCGCTGGCGGACGCGAGGCCCCTCTACGAGTGCTGCCGCGGCCCTCGCACCGACGGAGGGTGAGCGCACGTTCCTCCTGCGGCGCGCGGAGCAGTGACCGTCGGCCGGGAGCGCCGCACCCTCTGCTCGCTCACACGCGTCGACAACTGACGGTCTCCCCAGCGCTCTCCGAGCGTCGCGCGCGAGCGGGCACGACAGTCGCAGGATGGACCCACCGCTCGTGCCGCGAACGGAGCCTCCCATGCAGCACCCGACCTGGCGGACGGGCATCCGCCGCGACTGGACGCGGCGTCCCCCCTTCCCCGGCTGGCGCAGTCCCAGCTGGCGCAACGACGACGGCGCCGCAACCGCCGAGTACGCGATCACGATCATGGCCGCGGTCGGCTTCGCCGGCCTGCTCGTCGTGATCCTGCGGTCGGAGGAGGTGCGGCAGATCCTCACCGACCTCGTGCGCAGTGCACTCTCGGTCGCGGGCTGACGCGCGGGCCACGCGCGCGCGGAGCGGCGAGCGCGGCAGCGTCACCGCGGAGGTCGCGATCACCCTGCCCGCGGTGATCCTCGTGCTCGCGTGCTGTCTCGGTGCGCTCGGGGCCGCATCGCAGCAGATCCGACTGCAGGATGCCGCATCCGCCGCCGCGCGCTCCGCCGGCCGCGGCGGACCGGTGCCGCCCGGCTCCGCGGTCGACGACCGCGGCGACCTCGTCTGCGTGACCGCTCGCCCGCGCCGCCGGACCACCGTTCCAGTCGATCACCCTCACCGCGACGAGCTGCGCGCCGGGCGCGGGCCGATGACCGCGAACGTGCAGAGGAGACGGTCAGGATGAGCGGCTCCATCCTCTCCGCATCCATCGCCGGCTCGACGATCCTGCTCACGGCGCTGGTGCTCCCGGTCGGGGCGGCGCTCGTGGAGAAGCGGTCCGTCGCGGGCGCCGCGGATGCCGCTGCGCTCGCGGCCGCGGACGTCGCGTCGGGGCTCGTGCCGGGCATCCCGTGCGACGCTGCTGGCGTGCTCGCGGCGGCGAACGGTGGTGTCCTCACGAGCTGCGACGTGGACGGCGCGGTGGTGACGGTCGGGGTCTCTGGGAGTGTGCTGGGCATCCCCTTCACGATCCGCGCCACGGCCGGACCGCCGGGCATCGATTAGGCATCTGGCGCGTTCACCTGTGTATGGTGGCCCCGACGCGGTCGCCTTGACCGTTCGATCCAGCAGTTCTCAGGAGAAACCCCGTGCCCAGCCTCAACCGACTCGTCATCGTCGAGTCGCCGACGAAGGCGAAGACGATCGCCCAGTACCTCGGCGAGGGCTACGAGGTGCAGTCCTCGGTCGGGCACATCCGCGACCTGATCGAGCCGAAGAACCTGCCGCCGGAGCTCAAGAAGGGCTCGCTCGGCAAGTTCTCGATCGACGTCGAGAACGGCTTCGCTCCCTACTACGTCGTCTCGCGATGCGAAGAAGAAGACGGTCGCCGAACTCAAGCGGCGCTGAAGAACGCCGACGAGCTCTACCTCGCAACGGATGAGGACCGCGAGGGCGAGGCCATCGCGTGGCACCTGCTGCAGGTGCTCAAGCCGAAGGTTCCCGTGAACCGCATGGTGTTCCACGAGATCACCAAGGACGCGATCCAGCACGCGATCGACAACCCGCGCGAGCTCGACACCGCGCTGGTCGACGCGCAGGAGACCCGGCGCATCCTCGACCGCCTCTACGGCTACGAGGTCTCGCCGGTGCTCTGGCGCAAGGTCGGCCCAGGCCTCTCCGCCGGCCGCGTGCAGTCCGCCGCCACCCGCCTCGTCGTCGACCGCGAGCGCGAGCGCCTCGCGTTCGTCTCCGCGAGCTACTGGGACCTCATCGCCGGACTGACCCCGACGTCGGAGACCGAGCGGTTCGCCGCGCGCCTCGCGCGCGTCGACGGCAAGCGCGTCGCCGCCGGCCGCGACTTCGACGACCGCGGCCAGCTCAAGGGCGACGCCGTCGCGCTCGACGAGAGCGGCGGCGAACCAGCTCGTCGACGCAGCTGCGTCGCCCGAGCACCACGATCTCGGTCGCTCTCGGTCGAGTCCAAGCCGTACACGCGCAAGCCCGCGGCCCCGTTCACCACCTCGACCCTGCAGCAGGAGGCCGGCCGCAAGCTGCGCTACTCCGCGCGGCAGACGATGAGCGTCGCGCAGTCGCTCTACGAGAACGGCTACATCACCTATATGCGTACCGACTCGCCGACGCTCTCGCAGCAGGCGATCGACGCGGCGCGCACCCAGGCGACGGCGCTCTACGGCGCCGAGACCGTGCCGGAGAAGCCGCGCGTCTACAAGGGCAAGAGCAAGAACGCGCAGGAGGCGCACGAGGCGATCCGCCCGTCGGGCGACACGTTCCGCACGCCCGGCCGAGCTGCAGCGGCGTGCTGCGCGGCAACGACTTCAAGCTGTACGACCTGATCTGGAAGCGCACCGTCGCCTCGCAGATGGCCGACGCCCGCGGCTCGACCGCCTCGGTCACGATCGCCGCCGCGACCGCGCCGAGCTCGCCGAGTTCACGGCATCGGCACGGTCATCACGTTCCGCGGATTCCTGCACGCCTACGAAGAGGGCGCAGGACGAGGAGCGCAACGCCGCCGAGGCCGCCGAGCCCGCCGAGGAGAAGCTGCCGCCGCTCACCGAGGGCCAGGCGCTCGACCCTCGTGGATGTCGAGGCCAAGGGCCACGAGACCAGCCCGCCGCCGCGCTACACCGAGGCGAGCCTCGTGAAGCCGCTCGAGGAGCTCGGCATCGGCCGCCCGTCGACCTTCGCGTCGATCATCTCGACGATCATCGACCGCGGCTACGTCACCCCGCGCGGCCAGGCGCTCGTGCCGAACTGGATCGCGTTCAGCGTCGTCCGCCTGCTCGAGGAGCACTTCGCCGACCTCGTCGAGTACGACTTCACCGCCGAGATGGAGGACGACCTCGACCGCATCGCCGGCGGCGAGGAGGACCGCGTCGACTGGCTCACCGGCTTCTACTTCGGCAACGACAAGAACCAGCGGCCTGCGCACCGTCATCGACAACCTCGGCGACATCGACGCGCGCGAGATCAACTCGGTGCGCATCGCCGACGACCTCACCCTGCGCATCGGCAAGTACGGCCCGTACCTCGAGGCTCCCGGCCGAGGAGGGCGAGACCCCGCGCCGCGTCAACGTGCCCGAGGACCTCGCGCCCGACGAGCTCACCGCCGCGAAGGCGCGCGAGCTCATCGACGCACCGTCGCCGGCGACCGCGTGCTCGGCGTGAACCCCGAGAACGGCAAGGAGATCGTCGCGAAGGACGGCCGCTACGGCCCGTACGTCACCGAGCTCGAGCCGTACGTCGAGCCGGAGCCGGAAGCCGGCGCCGATCGAGGTCATCGACCCGAAGACCGGCGAGGTGAAGATCAAGAAGCCGAAGAAGGCGAAGAAGGCCGACGTGGTGAAGCCGCGCACGGCATCCCTCTTCAAGTCGCATGGATCCTCGACGACGTCGACCTCGAGACCGCGCTCGCCCTGCTCGACCTGCCGCGCGTCGTCGGGCACGACCCGGAGACGCGGCGACGAGATCACCGCGCAGAACGGCCGGTTCGGCCCGTACCTGAAGAAGGGCACCGACACGCCGGTCGCTCACGACCGAGGAGCAGATCTTCGACGATCGACCTGCGCCGGCGCGCTCGAGTTGTACGCGCAGCCCAAGTACGGCGCCCGCGGCGCGTCCAGTGCGCTGAAGGAGTTCGACGGCGACCCGGTCAGCGGCAAGCCGATCAAGATCAAGGACGGCCGGTTCGGCGTCGTACGTCACCGACGGCGCGACGAACGCGACCATCCCGCGCGGCGAGACGCTCGACGACATCGACTTCGAGCGCGCCGTGCAGCTGCTCGCCGACAAGCGCGCCAAGGGCCCGGCGAAGCCGAAGGCCAAGACCACGGCCCGCAAGCCCGCAGCGCGGAAGCCCGCCGCGAAGAAGTCCTGATGTCGATGCCGGCCTGTTCATCACCTTCGAGGGCGGCGACGGCTCGGGCAAGTCGACGCAGTCGGCGCTGCTCGACGACTGGCTGAGTCGCGCAGGGCCGCACGGTCGTGCACACCCGCGAGCCCGGCGGCACCGACCTCGGCGAGGAGATCCGCGAGATCGTGCTGCACCGCCGCGGCGACATCGCGCCGCGCGCCGAGGCGCTGCTCTACGCCGCCGACCGCGCCCACCACATCGCGACCATCGTGCGCCCCGCGCTCGAGCGCGGCGAGGTCGTCGTCCAGGACCGCTACCTCGACTCGTCCGTCGCCTACCAGGGCGCCGGTCGCGTGCTCGACCCGGCCGAGGTGCGCGAGCTCTCGCTCTGGGCCACCGAGGGCCTGCTGCCCGACCTCACCGTGCTGCTCGACCTCGACGATGCCGCGGCCGGCCAGTCCCGCCTCGCCGAGTCGCGCACCCGCTACGACCGGCTCGAGGCCGAGGGCGACGACTTCCACGCCCGCGTGCGCGCCGCCTACCTCGAGCTCGCCGCCGCCGAGCCCGAGCGCTTCCTCGTGCTCGACGCGACCCTGCCCGTCGACGAGCTCGCGGCGGCGCATCCGCGACCGCGTGTCGCACCCTGCTCTGACCGCAGCGGTGACGCCTACACTGGCGACCATGACCGTGTGGGACGAGCTGACCGGCCAGGCCGACGCGATCGCGATCGTCGAGGCTGCGGCGGCCGCATCCACGATCGTGGATGCCCCGGACGCGGTCATGACCCACTCCTGGCTCATCACCGGCCCGCCCGGCTCCGGCCGCTCGAACCTCGCCTACGCGTTCGCCGCCGCGCTGCTCAGCCCGGGCGACCCGGAGGGCGATGCCGCGCACCGAGAAGCTCAGGTCGCGGCCCGCACGCCATCCCGACCTCGCCGTGCTCAGCACCGACCGCGTCATCATCTCGATCGACGAGGTGCGCGAGCTCGTGCAGCGCTCGCAGTACTCGCCCACCGGTCGGCCGCTACCGCGTGATGATCATCGAAGACGCCGACCGCATGGCCGAGCGCACCTCCAACGTGCTGCTCAAGGCGCTCGAAGAGCCGCCGCCGCGCACGGTCTGGATCCTGTGCGCGCCGAGCGAGGCCGACCTCATCCCGACCATCCGCTCGCGGGTGCGCACCGTGCGGCTGCGGGTGCCCGCGGTCGACGAGGTCGCCGAGCTGCTCGTGCGCCGCGACGGCGTCGATGCAGGCGGTGGCGACCCGCGCGGCGCGCGAGGCGCAGTCCCACATCGGCATGGCGCACCGGCTCGCGACCAACGAGGAGGCGCGCCGACGACGCGAGCAGACGCTCGACACTCGCGCTCGGCATCCGCTCGGTCAGCGGCGCCGTGCTCGCGGCGGCCCAGCTGCTCGAGCTCGCGGGCGACGACGCCAAGGCGATCACCGAGGAGCGCGACGCCGAGGAGCGCGATGGCGCGCTGCGCTCGCTCGGCATCGAGCCCGGCGGCACCGTGCCGCCCGCGCTCCGCGCCCAGCTCAAGCAGCTCGACGACGACCAGAAGCGGCGCGCGACCCGCAGCCTGCGCGACGGCATCGACCGCATCCTGGTCGACCTGCTCTCGCTCTACCGCGACGTGCTGCTCGCTGCAGCTCGGGTCGCCGATCGAGCCGATCAACCTGCAGGTCGAGTCCCGGCTGCGCGACGAGGCCGAGCTCTCGACGCCCGCCGAGACGCTCGCGACGCATGGATGCCATCGCCACCGCCCGCAAGCGCATCGAGGGCAACGTCGCCCGCCCTCGCGCTCGAGGCCATGCTCGTCGTCGGGATCCGCAAGGGTCGCCGATGAGCACAGCGGCGGTTGAGGAGCGCGCACCGCGGGCGCACGCGTCTCGAAACCGCCGCGTCACGCTCGCGGCTGCACTCCTCGCCGTCACGCTGCCGCTCGCGGGCTGCATCTCGTGGTTCCTGCCGCCGGCGGCGAGCACGACGTCGACGCCGACGATGGAGGACGTGGCCGCCGACCTCGAGCCGTTCTACCACCAGGTGCTGCAGTGGGAGACCTGCGGCAACGGCATGCAGTGCACGACCGCGACCGCACCGATGGACTGGGCGGACCCGTCCCGGCGAGTCGATCGAACTCGCGCTCGTGCGCCAGCCGGCGACGAGCACCGAACGCCTCGGCTCGCTGCTGGTGAACCCGGGCGGGCCGGGCGGCTCGGGCTACGACTTCATCCTCGACAGCGTCGACTTCGCGACCGATGCGCCGTCTGCAGGCGCAGCTACGACATCGTCGGGTTCGACCCGCGCGGGGTCAACCGGTCGAGCGCGGTCTCCTGCTACGACGACCCGCGGCAGCTCGACGAGTACCTCTACGACATCTCGCCGAACGCCGCCGGGCTCCGACGGCTGGATCGCCGACCTCGAGGCCGCGAACGAGACGCTCGGCCAGCTGTGCCTCGAGCACACCGGCGAGCTGCTGCAGTACGTCGACACCGTGAGCGCCGCGCGCGACCTCGACCTGCTGCGCGCGATCCTCGGCGACGAGAAGCTCAACTACCTCGGCTACTCCTACGGCACGTTCCTCGGTGCGACCTACGCCGACCTCTACCCGGAGAAGACCGGGCGCCTGGTGCTCGACGGCGCGATCGACCCGGCGACGACCGACTTCGATGTCACGGCGATCCAGGCCCAGGGCTTCGAGAGCGCGATGCGGGCCTACCTCGCGGACTGCCTCGGCGTCGGACGACTGCCCGTTCGATGGCGATGGTGGATGACGCGATGGACCGAGATCCGCGCGCATCCTCGACTCACTCGACGCGAGCCCGCTCACCGCACCGGACGGCCGCCAGCTCGGCAGCGCGGCGATGTTCACGGCGATCATCCTGCCGCTCTACACCCAGAGCAACTGGCCGTACCTCACGCAGCTGTTCACCGACGTGACGGCGGGCGACCCGAGCTTCGCGTTCTCGCTCGCCGACAGCTACAACAGCCGCAACCCCGACGGCACCTACGCCGACAACCAGACCGAGGCGTTCATCGCGATCAACTGCCTCGACTACGACAGCGACGACGACGTCGCGACGATGCGCGCGGAGGCGGCAGAGCTCGAGCAGCTCGCACCGGTGTTCGGGCCGCAGATGTCGTACGGCGGCACCGGATGCGCGAAGTGGCCGTTCCCGTCGGAGCGCGAGCGGGTGGCGATCACGGCCGCCGGGTCCGCCGACATCCTCGTCGTGGGCACGACGAACGACCCGGCGACGCCGTACGTGTGGGCGGAGGCACTGGCCGAGCAGCTCGAGCACGGCCACCTCGTCACCTACGACGGCGAGGGCCACACGGCGTACAACAAGTCGAACCAGTGCGTGAACGACGTGGTCGACGAGTTCCTCGTCGACGGAACCGTGCCCGACTCCGATCCTGAGTGCTGATCACGGCGCCACCCGCCCCGGCTATAGTCGACGCGTGATCGCATCGTCCAAGTCCCGTGCCCTCCGCACCATCGTCGCCGCAACGGCGATGGCGTTCCTGCTCTCGAGCTGTTCGCTGCTCGGCCCGCTCACCGGTGGCAGCGGCGGCGGCGAGCCGACCTCGAAGCCGACGGGTGAGACCGCGCCATCCCCGGACGTGCAGAAGTACTACGACCAGGTGCTGGTCTGGGAGGACTGCGGCGACGGCGCCGAGTGCACGACCGCGATCGCTCCGATGAACTGGGATGACCCGTCAGAGGGTCCCGACGTCGAGCTCGCGCTCACCCGCCACGCCGCGAACGGGCGACAAGCTCGGCTCCCTCTTCGTGAACCCCGGCGGCCCCGGCGGCTCCGGATTCGACTTCGTGCACGACAGCGTGGACTTCGCGGTGTCGAGCAACCTGCAGTCCAGCTACGACATCATCGGCTGGGATCCGCGCGGCGTCGGCCGCTCGACCCCGGTCACGTGCTTCGACGACGCGGGACTCGACGACTACCTGTGGGGTCTCGCGGACGCCGACCCGAACACCGACCCGGCCGGCTGGACCGCCGAGGTCACCGCGTCGGCGGTCGAGTTCGGCCAGGCCTGCCTCGAGAACACCGGACCGGTGCTCCAGTACATCGACACGATCAGCACCGTGCGCGACCTCGACATGATGCGGGCGATCGTGGGCGACGAGAAGCTCCAGTACCTCGGCTACTCGTACGGCACCTCGATCGGCACGCGCTACATCGACCGCTTCCCGGAGAAGGTCGGCCGGATCGTGCTCGACGGCGCGACCGACCCGAAGCTGCCGGTGTTCGAGATCGGGCTCGTGCAGTCCGCCGGCTTCGAGCGCGCGCTCACGAACTACCTCAAGGCGTGCCCTGAGCTGTTCCCCGACACCTGCCCGTTCACCGGGAACACCACGACCGACCTCGCGACCGTGCGCTCGCTCTACGACCGGTACGACGCGAACCCGATCCCCGGCGCGGACGGCCGCATGATGGATGCCGGTGTGCTCGACACCGCGATGAGCATGGCGCTGTACTCGCAGGACTCGTGGGAGTTCCTGAACGACCTGTTCTCCGAGGCGGAGGACGGCGTCACCGACACCGCGTTCTTCCTCGCCGACTACTACTACAGCCGCAACTCCGACGGCACGTACGCCGACAACTCGTTCGAGTCGTTCATCGCGATCTACTGCGTCGACTTCCCGGTGGAGACCGACCCGGCCGTGCTCGCCGACCAGGAGGCGCAGTACGCCGTCGCGTCGCCGACCACCTACCGCAAGACGCCGCCGATCGGCGACGTCACCTGCATCAACTGGCCGTACCACTTCATCGGCGAGGAGTTGTCGATCGACGGCAAGGGTGCTCCCGACGTGATCGTGGTCTCGACCACGGGCGACCCCGCGACCCCGTACGAGTGGGGCGTCTCGCTCAGCGAGCAGCTCGAGAGCGCGCACCTCATCACCTACAACGGCGAGGGCCACACGGCCTACAACGGCGGAGTAGCGTGCGTGGATGACGCGGTCGACGACTACTTCATCAAGGGAACGGTGCCCGCGTCCGACCCCGACTGCTAGTGCCGCGCAAATTCTTGCAGTCTGTGCAAGAATAGGGACATGACGCTGAACTCGTCGGCCGTGGCCTCGCCCAGCGAGCCCGGCCTCCGCGAGCGCAAGCGCCTGGCGACCCGACGCGCGATCGAGCTCGCCGCGCTCGACCTCGTCGGCAAGCACGGACTCAGCGGCGTGACCATCGACGAGATCAGCCGGGTCGCCGACATCTCGCCGCGCACGTTCTTCAACTACTTCGCCTCCAAGGAGGAGGCGGTGCTCGGCGATCCGCCCAAGCGCCCGGGCGAGGCCGCGACGGCCGCGTTCGTCGAGGGCGGCACGGGTGACCTGTTCGCCGACCTCACCGACCTCCTCATCGACGCCTGGAGCGAGGCGAGCGTCGACCTGGATGTCACGGCCACCCGCCAGCGCGTGATCAAGCAGTACCCCGAGCTCTTCGGGCTCCGCCTGTTCACCATGCGCGCCTTCGAGAGCGAACTCGCGGAGATCGTGGAGGCGAGGCTCGCGCACGACCGCCCGGAGCTCGCCGACGACCTCCCGTCGCTGCAGCGGAGATCGCGGTTCGCCACCCTCGTCGGCATGGCGGCGATGCGCAGCGCGTGGCACTCGTGGATCCAGGAGCCGGCGTCGGCGCAGGAGGACGCGTTCGCGGCGCTGCCGGCGCGCATCCACCGAGTCCTTCGACGACCTGCGGGAGCTGCTCGAGCGCTGAGCGGACGACGCCCCGCAGCGGCGGCGGCGCAGACCCAGGCATCGGTCGCAACGAAAAAGGGACCGCCTGCGCGGTCCCTGTTCGATGAGAGCCGCCCAAGGGAATCGAACCCTTGACCTTCTCATTACGAGTGAGATGCTCTGCCGACTGAGCTAGGGCGGCGTGTGCGGTCGCCCGCGACACAGCAAGCAAGCATACAGTGCCGTCGGCCCGAGGATGCAGCGGCCGGCACCGTCCGGCCGGGCCCGGCGACCGACGGTCGCGACGCCGTGCTCGCCGAGAATGCCGGTGGCCCTTGTGGCGGAGGAGGCCGGGGTCTAGCGTGAGCGCCAAGGGCACCGCGACCAGGGGGGATGCGGGCTCGAGTGGTACGGGGGTACACCATGAAATCACAGTCGACGCTCGGGGTCGCCGCTGGGTCGGCGATCGTCGGGCTCATGCTCGCGCTCGTCGTGGCCGGGCCGGCGCAGGTCGCGTCCGGGGCTCAGACGCCGGCACCGGGTCCATCCAGCGAGCCGGTGGTGGCGGACGGGTCGAACTCGTCGGGGCAGGGGGCGTTCGGTCGGGCACCGGCGCCCGCGCCATCCAGCTCGCCGGCTCCGGCACCCGTCGTGCCGCCGCCCGCTCCCGCACCCGAAGCCTCGACGCCGACGCCGACGGCGCCGGCTCCGGAGACCACGTCGCCGCCCGCGCCGGTCGCATCGGCCCCGCCGGCGCCCGTGGTGTCCGGTCCGCGCTTCGCCGTCGCCAAGCGCGCGGTCGCGCCCAACAACATGCCCGCGAGTGTGCAGCTGTCGGCCATCCCGCCGGGATGCCCCAAGCCGCCGACGGGCACGCGGGCAGCGCACCGACCAAGATCTCGCCGAAGGGCGTCACGGGCACGACATCGCAGGACCTCGCGCAGTTCGCGTTCGAGGTGAGCGCGATCCGCGCCGCGAACTGCCTGCCGCCATCCCGCTCGCCAACTTCCGATACGACTCGTGCATGGAGGCGCGGCTGTTCTGGATGGCCGAGTCGCCGAGCCTCGACCCGATGGATGCCTGGGGTCACCTGGGCTCCGTGCGGATCGACGGTGTGCCGAGCACGGGCTGCGACGGCAACCTCGCCGGCGGCTACGGCAACACCGCGAGCGACCGTCGCGCAGAAGTGGTGGACGTCCACGGATCATCGCGAACTCGTTGTACCGGCCCACGTACACCGGCAGCACGGCGAACGTGTGCATCTACTTCGCCATCACGCACGGCGGAGTGCCGAACGAGCCGTACGAGTTCGCTCGAGCTGCGGCGCGCTGGGCGACCTGCTGATCCGACCCGCTGTACCCCGGTCGGACGATCCCGGGTGTCCGCATTTCGGGGGACTTCGGGGGCGATTCGCGGCCCCAGAACGGGGGTGGAACCTTCGGTCGTGTCCCCCGAAACGCTTGTGGTGTGGAACGTTCCGGGTCTAGCGTGAGCACGAAGGCACGAGCAGTCCGGGGGGATTGCGCCTGAATGGAACCGGGGGGAACCATGAAGCGATCCGCCTTCCTCATCGCCGCGATCAGTGCGGTGCTCGTTGTCGTGCTGCCGTTCATCGGCGGCGGAGGACCGGGTCTTCTGACGACCCAGGCTGCAGCGGTTTCGGGTACCGCTGCGCCGATCTTCGCCGCGAACGTTGCCACGCCGACGGCGAGCGAGGAAGCGGATCTGCCTCGCGTGGCGATCGCATCCGTCGTCAGGATCGACGAGGGTGCGATCGCCGCGCAGGCGGCAGCCCACGCGGAGTGGCTCACGCACGACTGGGAGCACCTCGCCCAGAAGCCGGTTCCGAAGCCGAAGCCGGTGCTCAGCAGCCGGTGCATCGGCAGTTCCGACCTGCGCCAGTGGTACGCCGAGCAGGGTCTGTCGTGCCCCGGTGGTGGCGGGGGCTCCCCGGGTGGGGCGCCCGGCGCGTACTCGTCGCTCGGCGTCGCCGGTACGACCTCGGACGACATCGCCTCGTTCGCGTACACCTACAACGCGATCCGGGTCGCGAACTGCCTCGAGCCCATCCCGCTCGAGCAACTTCCGTCTACGACTCCTGCATGGAGGCCCGCCTGTTCTGGATGGCCGAGTCGCCGAGCGAGGACCCGATGGATGCCTGGGGCCACATGGGCTCCGTGCGCATCGACGGCGTTCCGAGCCCGGGATGCGACGGCAACCTGGCCGGCGGATACGGCAACTCCGGCGCGACCGTCGCCTCCAAGTGGTGGGACTCGAGCGGCGCACCGCGAATCGCTGTACCGTCCCGGCTACTCGGGCGGCACCGGCGGGGTGTGCATCCTGCTTCGCGATGACCCACGGCGGGGTGCCGAACGAGCCGTACGAGTTCACGCGCGCGGCCGCGCGCTGGGTCGGCTGCTAGTCGAGCCCGGAGCCCGCCCTGCGGCGGGAATCGGCAAATCCAGCCCGGGTATCATTGCCGGGTGAGTGATACGCCCGGGCTTCCGCCCACCGATCCGTCTGCGGGGATGCCGACCCGGCGCTCCCTCCGACAGGGCGGGCAGGCTCCAGCCGGCGTTCCTGCGGCACTCCGCCGGCGACGTCGGCGACCGAGGCAATGTCGGCAACGGCCAAGCGCAACCGCCGGCGCCGCCGCGGCGCCTGCGAGCCGCTGGGGCCTCCGCGACTCCGGCCGCCGCCGCGACCGGTGGCGGCCTCCGAGCGCTGATCGCGAAGCATCCGACGGCGTGGCTCGCTTCGGCGCTCGCGGTCGCGTTCCTCATCCTCGGCACGTCGGCGCTGTTCGCGGGCGTGGCGCTCGGGTCGAGTTCCGAAGCGGCCCCGTTGCCCGAGGAGAGCGGCATTCCGGCTGCGCACGCAGCCGTCCGCGGTGCCGTCGGCGAGCGTCATCCGCACCTGTTCGATCGCCGGCGCCGCCGCCGACCCGAATCTCGCGAACTTCTCCGGCGTCGTCATGAACGCGGCGACCGGCGAGGTGCTGTTCGACCGCAACGCCGCCGCGCCCGAACTCGACGGGCAGCGTGCTCAAGGTGCTCACGGCCGCCGCCGGCCTCTCCGCGCTCGGACCGGACTACCGCTTCACGACGAAGGTCGTCGCCGGCTCCGCACCCGGATCGATCGTGCTCGTCGGCGGCGGGGACGTCACGCTGGCCCGCAGCGGCAGCAACGTCTACCCCGAGGCTCCGAGCCTCGACGACCTCGCCGCCCAGGTGAAGGACGCCTGGGAGGGACTGCACGGCGACGACCCGATCACGCAGATCATCGTCGACGCCACGATGTGGGACCCGAACGACAACTGGGACGACTCGTGGCTGCGCAAGGAGCAGACCGACGGCTACCAGGCCGAGGTGACCGCACTCATGGTCGACGGCGGCCGGGATGATCCGTTCAGCTCGGTGAGCGCGCGCAGCGACGACCCGGTCACCCAGGCCGCCGAGGCCTTCGCCTCCGCGATGGACCTCGACGACGTCAGCTTCGGCACCGGCACCGGCGCGAGCAGCACCGTGCTCGGCCAGGTGCAGTCCGCGCCGCTCAGCACCCTGATCAACTACATGCTCCAGCAGAGCGACAACGTGCTCGCGGAGTCCATGGCCCGCGTCGTCTCCGACACGACCGGGCTCGGCGGCAGCTCGGCGTCGCTCGCGCAGGCGATCCCGAGCGCGCTGGCGAAGCTACGGCGTGCCGACGACCGGGCTCGCCATCCGCGACGGCTCCGGCCTCAGCGGGCTGAACGGCGTGCCGCCGCAGTACGTCGCCGCGCTCATGACGAAGGTGCGCACGGGGGAGAACGACCTCGGCATCATCCTGTCGAGCCTGCCGGTCGCCGGCCAGTCGGGCACGCTCGCGAGCCGGTTCAACGGCGATGCCGCGGCCGCACGCGGTGCGGTGATCGCGAAGACCGGATGGCTGGACAACGAGTACTCGCTCGCCGGCATCATCAACGCCCAGGACGGCACCGCCCTCACGTTCGCGTTCTACGCGATCCGCGACGGGGTCGGCACGGACTTCGACGCGGGCGAGGCGGCCAAGGCGTCCCTCGACAACCTGGCCCTGTACGCGTGGATCTGCGGCAACAACACCTCCAACAACTGATCCGGGGAGCGCGGATGACCAGGGCACTGCTCGTCGTCGATGTGCAGAACGACTTCACCGAGGGCGGGGCGCTCGGCGTCGAGGGCGGCAACGCGATCGCGGGTGGAGTCACGCGGCTGCTCGAGGCGCATCCCGACGACTACGACCTCGTGATCGCGTCAAGGGACTGGCACGACGGTGACAACGACAACGCGGGCCACTTCCACCCCGAACCGGACTACGTCGACTCGTGGCCGGAGCACTGTGTCGCCGGAGAGCGTCGGGGCCGAGTACCACCCGGACTTCGCCACGGACCACGTCGACCTGCACGTGCGCAAGGGACAGGGCATCCCGGCGTACTCCGCGTTCGAGGGCACGACCGACGACGGCGGCACGCTCCACGAGGAGCTCGACAAGCTCGGCGTCACCGACGTCGACATCGTCGGGATCGCGACGGACTACTGCGTGCTCGCGTCGGGGCTCGACGCACTCGCATCCGGCCGCCGGGTGCGCATCCTGACCGACCTCGTCGTCGGCGTCGCGCCCGACAGCAGCGCGGCGGCCCTCCGCCGGCTCGAGGAGGCTGGGGCAATCCTCGTCCACTCCTGACGCAGGGAGAGCACCCTCCGCACTCGGTACGCTTGGAGCATCACCCGGGTGCCGCCACCACCCATGCACGAGGGAGTTCCACGATGACCGCTGCCGCTGAAGCCGACCTGCTGGCGAAGGTGCCGGGCAAACTCTTCATCGGCGGCGAGTGGGTCGATTCGACCTCCGGCCGCGAGATCCACGTCAAGGACCCGGCCACCGGCGCCGTCATCAAGACCATCGCCGATGCCTCGGTCGCCGACGGGGCTGCGGCGATGGATGCTGCGGCCGCCGCCCAGGCCGACTGGGGCCGCACCGCGCCCCGCGTCCGCGGCGAGATCCTCCGCCGCGCCTTCGACCTCCTGCAGGAGCGCGCCGACGAGTTCGCCCTGCTCATGACCATCGAGATGGGCAAGCCGCTCGCCGAGGCGAGGGGCGAGGTCGCCTACGGCGGCGAGTTCCTGCGCTGGTTCGGCGAGGAGGCGGTGCGCATCACGGGCCGCTACGGACCGAACCCCGAGAACACCGGTCGGATGATCGTCACCCACCTGCCAGTCGGCCCGTCGTTCCTCATCACCCCGTGGAACTTCCCGCTCGCGATGGCGACCCGCAAGATCGCCCCCGCGATCGCCGCAGGCTGCACCTCGGTGATCAAGCCCGCCGAGCTGACCCCGCTCACCACGCTCTACTTCGCGAAGCTGCTCGAGGATGCCGGACTCCCGAAGGGCGTCGTCAACGTCATCACGACCTCGACTAGCCGTGACGTCTCCACCCCGATCATCGCGGACCCCCGCCTGCGCAAGCTGAGCTTCACCGGATCCACCTCGGTGGGCCAGAACCTCATGAAGCAGGCGTCGGAGAACGTGCTGCGCACCTCGATGGAACTGGGCGGCAATGCTCCGTTCGTCGTCTTCGAGGATGCCGACCTCGACAAGGCCGTCGACGGCGCGATACTCGCGAAGTTCCGCAACATCGGCCAGGCCTGCACCGCGGCGAACCGCTTCCTCGTGCACGAGTCCGTGGCGGACGAGTTCGCCAAGCGGGTCACCGAACGCGTGAAGGCGATGAAGGTCGGCCGCGGCACCGAGGACGGCATCACGATCGGGCCGCTCATCAACGACGACGCGGTCGCCAAGGCCGACGAGCTCGTGCAGGATGCGGTCGGACGCGGTGCGACGGTCGTGACCGGCGGCGCGCGGGTCGAGGGCGACGGCTCGTTCTACGAGCCGACGGTGCTCACCGGGGTGACGGCGGGCAGCGACATCCTGCGCGAGGAGATCTTCGGGCCGGTGCTGTCGATCACGACGTTCAGCGACGAGGCGGATGCCGTGGCGAAGGCCAACGACACCGAGTACGGGTTGGTCAGCTACGTCTTCACCAAGGATCTCGCGCGCGGCCAGCGGATGATCGAGTCGCTCGAGACCGGGATGATGGGGCTCAACGTCGGCGTGGTCTCGAACGCTGCGGCGCCGTTCGGCGGGATGAAGCAGTCGGGTGTGGGTCGCGAGGGTGGGTTCGAGGGGATCCACGAGTACCTCGAGACGAAGTACGTGCTGACGCCGAATCCCTTCAGCTAGCGTCGTGGTGGTCGGGGAGCGGCCGGGCGCGGACGTCTGCGTGGGTCGGGAGCGCCCGGGTTCGGTGGTCTCCGCCCATAGAGGCCCGCCACACCCGAGACCATCCGACCCGGCCGCTCCCTCGGGTTCTGCGTTCAGGTTCCGGTGACTCCGGCGAAGAACGCGCTCAGCTCGTCCGTCGCGTCGATGGGAAGCACCGCGGCGACGTACTGGTCGGGGCGGACGACGACGATGGCGCCGTCGGGGGAGATGCCGCGCTCGGCGAAGATGTCGCCGTCGGGGCTGTCGGACGTGAACACCTTCTCGTCGTCGTGGAGCTGCCACGGGCCGACCAGCGGGCGGAACACGTCCGGCACCGTCGGTGATGTCGAGCTCGGCGTGCGGCTTCGGGTAGATCACCTTGAGGTCGTAGCGGGCGTTGTCGGCGAGTGGGGAGTCGGCGAGCCACGCGGCGAGGGTCTCGACGCGGTGGGGGCCGTTCGCGGCATCCTGCGGGGCGAAGACGTAGATGCGCCAGCGGCCGTCCGCGCGGGCGAGGTGGCCGAGCTGCACGAAGTTGGCGTCGCAGACCCGCACGCACCGGGCGCGGACTTGAAGCGCTTGCCGAGGGTGAAGCCGGACGCGAGACCCTGGTGCGTGGCATCCCCGATCGAGCATGGATGGCGCGTACTCGGTCATGAACCCGGCCGGGAACTCCATCGTGCGCACGTAGAAGTCCTCGAGCTCGGTCGGATCGGCCAGGTCCTCGGGCTTGGTCGCCATGAGGGTGGACCACTCGCGGTCGAAGTCGATGAGGTTCTGCGCGACCACCTGCCGCTCGGCGGAGTAGGTGGAGAGCAGGCTCTCGGGGCTCCGGCCCTCGAGCACGTGGCCGAGCTTCCAGCCGAGGTTCCAGCCGTCCTGGATCGACACGTTCATGCCCTGGCCGGCCTTCGCGCTGTGCGTGTGGCAGGCGTCGCCCGCGATGAAGACGCGCGGCAGGCGGTCCGGCGCATCCTCGGGCGCGACGTCGTCGAAGCGGGAGGTGAGCCGGTGCCCGACCTCGTAGACGCTGTTCCAGGCCACCTCCTTCACGTCGAGCGTGTAGGGATGCATGATCTCGTTCGCCTTCGCGATGACCTGCTCGATCGTGGTGGAGCGCACGATCCGCTCCTGGCCCTCGACCACCTCGCCGAGGTCGACGTACATGCGGAACAGGTGCCCGCCCTCGCGCGGGATGAGCAGGATCTGCCCCGCGCGTCGACTGGATCGCGCACTTGAGCCGGATGTCGGGGAAGTCGGTCACCGCGAGCACGTCCATGACGCCCCAGGCGTGGTTCGCCTGCGCGCCCGACGAGCTCGAGCCCGATCGCATCCCGCACGCGGCTGCGCGCGCCGTCCGCGCCGACGACGTACTTCGCGTGCACGATGCGCTGCTCGCCATCGTGCACTCCGGTGCCGGTGAGGGTCACGCTGACCGGGTACTCGACGGACTCGTCGCGTGACCGCTCGAGCGCCGTGAACTCCCAGCCGTAGTCGGGCTTCATGCGGGTGGGGGAGTTGTGCATCCACTCGGCGAAGTAGTCGAGCACGCGCGCCTGGTTGACGAGCAGGTGCGGGAACTCGCTCACGCCCGCTCGGATCGTCGAGCGGGCGGGCGGTGCGGACGATGCGCGACGGCATCGTCCGGGTCCGGCTTCCAGAAGCACATCTCGGTGATCCGGTACGCCTCGGCCGATGATGCGGTCGGCGAACCCGAACGCCTGGAAGGTCTCGACGCTGCGCGCCTGGATGCCGTCGGCCTGCCCGATCACGAGCCGGCCCGTCGCGCCGGTCGACGATCCGCGTCGACGACGTCGGGGAACTGGGCGAGTTGCGCCGCGGCCGTCATCCCGGCCGGCCCGGTGCCGACGATGAGCACGTCGACGACGTCGGGGAGTTCCTCGGGCCGATCGAGACCGACGCCCGCGGCCGGCTCGACTGCGCGGGTCACCGGAGACGTAGCCGCGATGGTGGAACTGCATGTGGCCCTCACATCTTCGTGAACTGCTGACTCCCGATATCGTATATGATTTCACATACAGTCGACCGACAAGGATGTCATGAACAGCATCGACGGCATTGCGAGGCCGGGCAAGGTGATCGCCCTGCACCTCAACTACCCGTCGCGCATCGCGCAGCGGGGTCGCACTCCCGAGCAGCCCTCGTACTTCCTCAAGCCGACCACGTCGGTCTCCGCAGTCCGGAACCCCGATCGAGCGTCCGGCGGGCACCGAACTCCTCGCGTTCGAGGGCGAGATCGCGCTGATCATCGGCACGACCACACGGCGGATCTCGCCCGAGGACGGCTGGAGCGCGGTCGCCGCCGTGACCGCCGCGAACGACTTCGGCGTCTACGACCTGCGCTGGGCGGACAAGGGCTCCAACCTGCGCTCGAAGGGCGGCGACGGGTTCACCCCGCTCGGCCCCACCGCGATTCCGGCCGCCGGGCTCGATCCGGCCGCCCTGCGCATCCGCACCTGGGTGAACGGCGACCTCGTGCAGGAGGACACCACGGCCGGGCTGGTGTTCCCGTTCGGCCGACTCGTCGCAGACCTGTCCCAACTCATCACCCTGGAGCCGGGCGACGTCATCCTCACCGGCACGCCGGCCGGCTCGACGGTCGTGCAGCCCGGCGACACCGTCGAGATCGAGGTGGATGCCCCGTCGGCCGCTGGCGCGCCCGAGCACCGGTCGGCTCGTGACCCCCGTGGTCGAGGGCACGGCCCCGCTCGCCGACTTCGGCGCACGGCCGCAGATCGACGACCTCCAGCGCGCCGAGGCGTGGGGATCGGCCGCCGCGGCCGGACTCCCGGAGCCGTTCCGAGCTCACCGACGAGCTGCGGGATGCGCTCGCGAGCGTCGGCACCGCGACCCTCAGCTCCCAGCTGCGCAAGCGCGGCTACGACGACGTCTCGATCGACGGAGTGCGCGCGAGCCGGCCCGGTTCGCGGATGATCGGGCGCGCCCGCACCCTGCGTTTCGTCCCGTTCCGCCCGGACCTGTTCGCGACGCACGGCGGCGGCTTCAACGCGCAGAAGCGCGCGTTCGACACCCTGGCGACGGGCGAGGTGCTCGTGATCGAGGCCCGCGGGACTCGCGACGACGGGCACGGTCGGCGACATCCTCGCCCTGCGCGCGCAGCAGCTCGGTGCGGCCGGGATCGTCACCGACGGCGGCATCCGCGACTTCGCGACGGTTGCCGCGCTCGACATCCCGAGCTACTCGGCCGGACCGCACCCCGCCGTGCTCGGCCGTCGTCACGTGCCGTGGGAGACCGACGTGACGATCGCGTGCGGTGGCGCGACGGTGCAGCCGGGCGACGTGATCGTCGGCGACGACGACGGCGTGCTCGTCATCCCGCCGGCCCTGGTCGCCGAGGTCGTCGCGGATGCGATCGAGCAGGAGCGCGAGGAGCGGTTCATCGCCGCGCAGGTCGCCGCCGGCGAATCGGTCGAGGGCCTCTACCCGATGGATGCCGCGTGGAAGGCCAAGTACGCGGAGTGGTCGGAGTGAGCACCGCCCAGCAGCTCGCGCCGAGCAAGTCGCAGCTCGCCTACCAGTGGATCAGGGCGCGGATCGCCGACGGCAGCTACGTCTCCGGCTACCGCCTCGTGCTCAGCAGCATCGCCCGCGACCTCGACATCTGGGTCGTGCCGGTGCGCGAGGCGATCCGGCTGCTCGAATCCGAGGGCCTCGTGACCTTCGAGCGGAACATCGGCGCGCAGGTCGCCCTCATCGACGAGGCCGAGTACGTCACGACGATGCAGACCCTGAGCATCGTCGAGGGTGCCGCGACCGCGATGAGCGCACCGTTCATCGGGGCCGAGGAGCTCGCACGCGCCCGCGCGATCAACGAGCAGCTCAAGGCATCGCTCGCCGGATTCGATCCGCACCGGTTCACCGCACTCAACCAGGACTTCCACTCGGTGCTCTTCGAGGGCTGCCCCAACGACCACATCCTCGACCTCGTGCACCGCGGCTGGGCACGGATGCAGGTGCTGCGCGACTCCTCGTTCAGCTTCGTGCCGGGGCGTGCCGCCGAGTCGGTGCGCGAGCACGACGAGATCCTCGAGCTCATCGAGTCCGGCGCTGCGGCGCTCGACATCGAACTCGCCGCGCGCGGCCACCGCTCCCGAACGCTGGATGCCGTGCTCGCATACCAGGCATCCCACCGGCACTGAAACGCCCCGAAAGGACCACCATGCGCTTCCGCAGCGACCCGACCCAGCTCAGGGGATCGATCGTGCCCCTGATGACCCCGTTCACCGAGGATGGCGCGCGTCGACCACGAGAGCCTCGCGAACCTGATCGAGTGGCAGCTCGCCAACGGCACCCACGGTGTCTCGATCGGCGGCTCCACCGGCGAGCCGGGCGCGCAGAGCATCGAGGAGCGGATCGCGGCCATCCGCACCGTGACCGAGACGGTGAACGACCGCGTGCCGGTCGTCGTGGGCACGGGCACCGCCCAGCTGCACGAGACCATCGAGCTCACCGCAGCGGCGGTCGACCTCGGCATCGACGCGTCGCTCATCATCACGCCGTACTACGCGCGGCCCACGCAGGAGGCGCTGTACGTCTGGTACAGGACGGTCGCCGCCGAGTTCCCCGACCTGCCGATCATCGCCTACAACGTGCCATCGCGCACCGCGGTCGACATCGCGCCCGAGACGGTCGCGCGGCTCTACCGCGACGTGCCGAACTTCGTGGGCATCAAGGAGACCACGAAGGACTTCGAGCACTTCTCCCGCGTGCATCCAGCTCTGCGGCCGCGACCTGATCGTGTGGTCGGGCATCGAGCTGCTGTGCCTTCCGCTGCTCGCGCTCGGCGGCGCCGGGTTCCTCAGCGCGACGGCGAACATCGCGCCGGCGGCGCACGCGCGGATGTTCGAGCTGTGGGAGGCGGGCGATCGTCGAGGCGGCCCGCGACATCCACTACGGCCTGCACCCGCTCGTCGACCTGCTGTTCGTCGAGACCAACCCGGCGCCCGGCAAGTGGGTGCTCGAGCAGCGCGGGCTGATCCGCTCGGGCTACGTGCGGCCGCCGCTCATCACGCCCGACCGAGGCCGGGCTCGCGAAGATCCGCGGCTACCTCGCCGAGGGCGAGGCAGTACCTGACGCCGGCCGACGACTTCCAGATCGGAGCGCGCCGATGAGCAAGCCCGAGGGACTGCCGGACCGCATCCAGCACTACATCGACGGCGCGTTCGTCGACAGCGTCGACGGCGACACGTTCGACGTGCTCGACCCGGTGACCAACCAGACCTACGTGACGGCGGCCGCCGGCAAGCAGGCCGACATCGACCTCGCGGTCGCCGCCGCGACCCGCGCGTTCAAGGACGGACCGTGGCCGAGGATGAAGCCGCGCGAGCGATCCCGCATCCTGAACCGCATCGCCGACGCCGTCGAGGCGCAGGACGCCCACCTCGCCGAGTTCGAGACCTTCGACACCGGCCTGCCGATCACGCAGGCGCTCGGCCAGGCGCAGCGCGCCGCGGAGAACTTCCGGTTCTTCGCCGACCTGATCGTCGCGCAGAGCGACGACACCTACAAGGTGCCCGGCGCGCAGGTGAACTACGTGAACCGCAAGCCGATCGGCGTCGCGGGACTCATCACGCCGTGGAACACCCCGTTCATGCTCGAGAGCTGGAAGCTCGCTCCCGCGCTGGCCTCGGGATGCACCGTGGTGCTGAAGCCCGCCGAGTTCACCCCCCTCTCGCGCCAGCCTCTGGGCGGGCATCTTCGAGGAGGCCGGGCTGCCGAAGGGCGTGTTCAACCTCGTGAACGGACTCGGCGAGGAGGCGGGCGACGCGCTCGTGAAGCACCCCGGCGTGCCGCTCATCTCGTTCACGGGCGAGAGCCGAACGGGCCAGCTGATCTTCGCGCAACGCCGCGCCGATGCTCAAGGGCCTCTCGATGGAGCTCGGCGGCAAGTCGCCCGCGATCGTGTTCGCCGACGCCGACCTGGATGCCGCGATCGACTCGACCCTGTTCGGGGTGTTCTCGCTCAACGGCGAACGCTGCACCGCCGGCAGCCGCATCCTCGTCGAGCGTCCGATCTACGACGAGTTCCTCGAGCGGTACGCGGAGCGCGCGCGCAACATCCGTCGTCGGCGACCCGACGACCCGAAGACCGAGGTCGGCGCGCTCGTGCATCCCGAGCACTTCGACAAGGTGATGAGCTACGTCGAGATCGGCAAGTCCGAGGGCCGGCTGCTCGCGGGCGGCGGGCGGCCGGACGGGTTCCCGGAGGGCAACTACGTCGCTCCGACGGTGTTCGCCGACGTCGCGCCCGACGCCCGGATCTTCCAGGAGGAGATCTTCGGCCCGGTCGTCGCGATCACCCCGTTCGACACCGACGAGGAGGCGCTCGAACTCGCGAACGGCGTGAAGTACGGCCTCGCCGCCTACGTCTGGACCACGAACCTCGAGCGCGCGCACACGTTCGCGCAGAACGTCGAGGCCGGCATGGTCTGGCTCAACTCGCACAACGTGCGCGACCTGCGCACGCCGTTCGGCGGCGTGAAGGCGTCGGGCCTCGGCCACGAGGGCGGCTACCGCTCGATCGACTTCTACACCGACAGCCAGGCCGTGCACATCACGCTCGGCCGCCGCCACACCCCGCGATTCGGAGCTGCATCGTGACGCACCCCGCCTTCGACATCCTGCGCTGCGCGTACCTCGAACTCGTCGTCACCGACCTCGCCGCGTCCCGGGAGTTCTACGTCGACGTCCTCGGCCTGACCGTCACGTGCGGAGGACGAGCAGACGCGTCTACCTGCGCCCGCTCGAGGAGTTCATCCACCACAACCTCGTGCTGCGCCAGGGACCGGTGGCCGCGGCCGCCGCGCTCGCGTTCCGGGTGCGCACCCCTGAGGACGTCGACCGGGCCGAGGAGTACTACCGCGGGCTCGGATGCCGCACCGAGCGCCGCGCCGGACGGCTTCGTCCGACGGCATCGGCGACGCCGTGCGCGTCACCGACCCGCTCGGATTCCCGTACGAGTTCTTCCACGACGTCGAGCACGTCGAGCGCCTCGCCTGGCGCTACGACCTCCACACGCCGGGCGCCCTCGTGCGCCTCGACCACTTCAACCAGGTCACCCCCGACGTGCCGCGCGGCATCGAGTACCTCGAGGGCGTCGGCTTCCGGGTCACCGAGGACATCGAGGACGCCGACGGCGTCGTCTACGCCGCCTGGATGCGCCGCAAGTCCACGGTGCACGACACCGCGCTCACCGGCGGCGCGGGCCCGCGCCTGCACCACATCGCGTTCGCGACGCACGAGAAGCACAACATCCTCGCGATCTGCGACAAGCTCGGCGCGCTGCGGCTCAGCGATCGCATCGAGCGCGGCCCCGGCCGCCACGGCGTCTCGAACGCGTTCTACCTGTACATCCTCGATCCGGATGGGCACCGCGTCGAGATCTACACGCAGGACTACTACACCGGCGACCCCGACAACCCGGTGGTGCGCTGGGACGTGCACGACAACCAGCGCCGCGACTGGTGGGGCAACCCGGTGGTGCCGAGCTGGTACACCGAGGCGTCCCTCGTGCTCGACCTCGACGGCAAGCCGATGCCCGTGGTCGAGCGCGACGAGCCGAGCGAGATGGCGGTGACCATCGGTGCCGACGGGTTCTCGTACACGCGCAAGGGCGACGCCGACGAGGGTTTCAAGCTGGGCAACCAGCTGTGACACGCTAGCCGCGTGCCGATCATCACGCTCGAGAATCTCGACGACCCGCGGCTCGCGGACTACTCGCACGACACCGACGTCGCGCTGCGCAAGGCGAAGGGCAGCGAACACGGGCTGTACCTCGCGGAGTCCCTGCTCATCCTCCAGCGTGCGCTGCGTGCTGGGCACACGCCGAGATCGGTCCTCGCGCTGCCCTCGGCGGTCGACGAAGTCGTCGCGCTGGTCGGTCTCGACGTGCCGGTCTTCACCGGGGATGCCGCGGGGCTCGCCGCCCTCACCGGCTACGACCTCCATCGGGGCACCGTCGCCGCGATGGAGCGTCCGGCCCTGCCCGATCCGGCGGAGCTGCTGCGGGATGCCCGGCGCGTGGTCATCCTCGAGAACGTCGCCGACCCCACCAACGTCGGGGCGATCTTCCGGTCGGTCGCGGGCATCGGGGCGGATGCCGTGCTCGTCACGCCGCGCTGCTCCGACCCGTTCTACCGGCGGTCGATCCGCGTGAGCATGGGCACGGTGCTGCAGGTGCCGTGGACCCGGATCGGGGACTGGGGGATCCGCTCGCGCGCTGCTCACGGCATCCGGGTTCCACGTCGCGGCGCTCGCGCTCGAACCGGGCGCGGTCAGCCTGCGCGAGTTCGCCGCCGACCCGCCGGAGCGGGTCGCCCTCGTGCTCGGCGAGGAGGGCTACGGCCTCACCCGCGACGCGATCGACGCCGCGGACACGGTGGTGCAGATCCCGATGGCGCACGGCATCGACTCGCTCAACGTCGCGGCGACGGCCGCGGTGGCGATGTGGAGCCTCGTGTGATCGTGGCGCGGTTGCTGCTAGCGTGAATCGACTCTGATTCATCGTCACTGGGAGCTCGACATGGCTGGAATGACCCTCACGCGCCGCCGCATTGCCATCGCCGCCGTCGCCTTCGCGACGTTCGGTCTGCTTGGTGTCATCCCCGCGACGGCCGCGCTGGATGATGCCGAAGAGCTGTACGGCACGTACACCGACTTCGGCAGCGGGGGTTCGGTTCTCGCCCAGGGGCTCGGCGTCGTCAGCGATACCGATGCGACCATCGCACCGCTGCCGGAGCTCCTTCCGAACACCATCGACTTCGCCGGCATCGAGATCGTGGACGGCGTCGGCTACGCCGTCGGTAGGGACAACGTAGGTACCGCGTCCGTGTTCCGCTGGGATGTCGCGACCGGCAAGTTGATCAACACCTTCGAGGTCACGACGACGCTCGGCGAGATCGATGAGATCGGCACCCTGACGGCCACGCAGAACGACGCAGAGCTGCCCGACGGCACGCTCGTCACTCTTGCGATCATCGACATCCCGGAGGATGGCAGTGAGGCCTGGGTGGGCTCGCTCGACCCTGTGACGGGCGTCTTCACTCCGCTCGTCAATCTCTCCGTCCTGTTCGACGCGCCCGGGCAGTTCTACGTCGACTCTCTCGCAAGCGACCCGATCTCGGGGCTCACCTACGCGTTCAGCGACACCGACAGCGGCGATCCCAGCGTGATCGTGCTCGACCTGAACAACGACAGCTACCTTGGCCCGGACCTCCTCACCGGGATTCTCGACTCCATCGATCCGCGCTACGTTGCTGGCGCCGACTTCGATTCGGACGGCATCCTGTGGTTCTACGTCTTCGACTCGCAGAACGCGCTCGCCAGGACCACCGGCGCGTTCGCGGCCGATGTCACGGCCACGATCGTCGGACTCTCGAGCGAGCCCGGCCCGGGCGGGGGGCGCGGGCAGAACATCGACACGCTCGCCATCGGCCCTGCCCCGGCGCCGGTGCTGGCGGCAACGGGCGCTGGAGCACCGATCGAGCAGTTGCTGCTCGGTGGCGTGGCCCTGCTTGCGCTCGGTGGGGTCGTGCTCGCGGTGACGCGTCGCCGTGCGGCGGTGTCGCCGACCGCGTAGCTGCGAGGGCTGACCGCGGCGAGCTAGGCCGTCTTGATCGCGTGCTCCACCATCTCGAGGATGTACGGCGCGACGACGGTGGGTGAGATGCGGCAGTCGAGCAGGTGCACGCCGTGCGCGCCATCCCGCACCCAGTCCCCGAGCGCATCGAGGTCGGCCATCGTCGCGCACGGTGGTCCCGCTCGCGCCGAACGCGCGTGCGACGGCGGCGAAGTCGGTGTCCTCGATGAGCATCGCGGTCGGGTCGAGCCCGCGGACGGCGTACTGGTGCAGCTCGGCGCCGTAGGCGGAGTCGTTCCAGATCACGATCACCGCGCTGCGCGCCACCCGGATGAAGCTGGAGAGGTCGGCGAGCGACATGAGTGCGCCACCGTCCCCGCTGCTCACCACGATCGTGCACTCCGGTCGCGCGATCGCCGCGCCGACCGCGCTCGGGATGCCGAGGCCGATCGACTGGTACGCCGTGCCGACCATGAGCAGCCGGTCCGGCGCGGGGATGCGCCAGTAGGTCGGCGCCCAGGACAGGAAGTGCCCGCCGTCCTGCACGACGAGACGGTCGGCCGGCAGCAGGTCGTCGAGGCGGCGAGCGACCGTGCGGGGGTCGAGCAGTCCATCGGGCGCGACCGGGTCGCCGACCGGTGGCTCGGCGCGCTCGCCGACGACCCAGCCCGGGTGGGTCGACTCCGGCGAGAGTTCGAGCAGGGCGCGGACGGTGGCCGCGGCATCCCCGCGCACGTACAGGTCGACGCGGGGGTTGGTCGCCGCGGGTTCGTTGTCGACCTGGATGACCGTCGCGGCTTCGCCGAACAGCTCGCCGAACGCGGTCGTGAACTGGTTGAGCGCCGCCCCCACGACGAGCACGACATCGGCCTCGGCGATCCGCTCCCGGCTCGAGGATGTCGCGAAGCCCCCCGCGATCCCGAGATCCCGCTCGCCGCGCTCGCCGTCGCCGTCCGCGAACATGCCCGCGCCGAGCGCCGACGTGGTCACGAGGGCATCGATGCGCTCGGCGAGGGCCCTCAGGTCGTCGCCGGCGCCGGAGATCCACGCGCCGCGCCCGGCGAGGATGAGCGGGCGCTCGGCCCGCGCGAGCTGGCCGACGATCCGGTCCACCGGCGGGGGTAGCACGGGATCGCGCTCGGCGAGCACGGGTGCGGATGCCTCGGGCGCCTCGTCGGACGCGAGGTCGTACGGGATCGCGAGCACGACGGGGCGCCAGGTGTCGCGGGCTCGCTGGAGCGCGCGGATGGCGGTGGCCGCGGCATCCTCGAGTCCGACCCGGAAGGTCTCGACGTCGGCGGCTCCGGCCATCGCGGGCTGGTCGACGTCCCAGGGCCGCGCGCCCGCAGTGGGCTGGTCGCCCACCACGAGCAGCAGGGGAACGCGGGCCTGCGCGGCCTCGGCGAGCGGGGTCAGCGCGTTGGTGAAGCCGGCGCCGTAGGTCGTGGTGGCGATCGCGATGCGGCCGCTCGAGCGGAAGTAGGCGTCGGCGGCCGCGACGGTCGCGGCCTCGTGGCGCACGGCGGTGTAGGCGACCGGGGTGTCGCGCAGGGCATCGATGAACCAGGCGTTGCCGTTGCCCATGACGCCGAACACGTCGGTGACGTAGGGCGCGAGCGCGTGGGCGATGTGAGCGGAGACGGAGGTCATGCGGATTCCCAATGGAGAGAACGGACGAGGCCGTATCTGTCTCGCGACGAGTCGAACGCTATTGCCCCTTTTCCGGGCAAGGACGCCGAGGCGCCTGACTCCTCGATGGTATCGCCCGCTAGAGCCACTCGGTGATGAAGTGGTCGCTCGCATGGATGTCGATCGACTCGAACGGCCCGAGCGTGCGGAACATGTGCGGCACGAGCTTGGGCACCACGAGGATCTGACCACCGACCGCGACCAACTCCTCATCGCCGACCGTGAACCGGGCCTCGCCCGAGCGGATCACGAACGTCTCGGTGTACGGGTGGCGGTGCAGCGCGGGGCCGTAGCCGGCCTCGTCGGTCTTCACGAGGATGAACGTGACCTCCGAGCCGAACGCACGCCCCTCGAAGTCGCCGTCGATGAGCAGCGCCTGGTCCCACACCTTCATGGTCGTTCCCCTCCTACACGAGCAGCTGGTGCTTCGCGAGGTCGCGGTAGAGCGGCGTCGACTTCACGAGCTCGGAGTGCGTGCCCTCGCCGACGACGCGGCCGTGGTCGAGCACGACGATCTGGTCGGAGTCGACGACGGTCGACGAGCCGGTGCGCGATCACGATGAGCGTGCGGTTCTCGGCGACCGCGTCGATCGCCTCGCGCAGCATCTGCTCGTTGAGTCCGTCGAGCGACGACGTCGACTCGTCGAGCAGCAGGATGGGCGGGGCGGCGAGCAGCGCGCGCGCGATCGCGAGGCGCTGGCGCTCGCCGCCCGAGAGCATGACGCCGTCCTCGCCGACCGCGGCATCCAGCCCGGCTGGGTTGCGGTCGAGCACCTCGCCGAGGTTCACGGCGTGCAGCACCTCGATGCAGCGCTCGTCGGTCGCGTCGGGGGTGCCGAGCAGCAGGTTCTCGCGGATCGTGCCGGCGAGCACCGGGGCATCCTGCTCGACGTAGCCGATCTGGCTGCGCAGGTCGGTGCGGTCCATCGCGCGGATGTCGATGCCGCCGAGCCGCACGACGCCGCCGGTCGGGTCGTAGAAGCGCTCGATGAGCGCGAGGATGGTCGTCTTGCCGGCGCCGGACGGCCCGACGAGCGCCGTGCGCTGGCCGCGCTCCGCGCTGAACGTCACGTCGCGCAGCACGACCCGGTCGTAGGCGCCGTCGACGTCGGCCTCGAGTCGCGGCGGCCTCGCTCGCGAGACTGAGTTCGGCCGCGGTCTCGGCGAGCTCGCCCTCATCCGCGGCGCGCGCCCTGACGACCTGCTCGGGGTACTCGAACGAGACGCCGTCGAAGGTGATCGCGGCATCCGTCTCGGTGGCGGCGGCGGTGCGGATCGCGGCATCCCCCTCGGTCTCGCTCGGCAGGTCGACGATCTCCTGGATGCGCCCGAGCGCACCGAGCGCGGAGTTGACCGCCGTGATCGCGCCGAACGCCTGGCCCGAGCGGCATGATCATCATGAACAGGAACAGGATGAACGCGACGAGGTTCGCGACCGTGATCGCGCCGCTCGCGACCCGGAAGCCGCCGACGCCGAGCACCACGAGGAACGACACCTGCAGCGCGATGCCCGCGACCGGCACGACGAGCGCGGAGATCTTCGCGACCTTGATGCCCGCGCGCCACGCGCCCTCGCGACTCGCCGTCGATCGCCGCGATCTCGCGCTCGGTCGCGTTCGCGGCGCGCACGGTGCGGATCGCGCGAGATGCCGCGCTCGACCGCGGCGGCGAGGTCGCCGACCTTCTCCTGCGCCTCGCGGCTCGCGACCCGGATGCGCGCCGACAGCGTCGTGACCGTCACGACCGCGACGCGCGATCGACGAGCACGGTGAGCCCGAGCAGCATCGGGTCGATGATCAGCATCGCGATGAGCGCGCCGACGAACGTGAGCGCGCCGCCGATCGCCTCGACGAGTCCCTGGGTGAGCACGGCGCGCAGCAGCGTGGTGTCGGATCCGACCCGGCTGACCAGGTCGCCGGTGCGGCGCGCGTCGAACTCGCTGATCGGCAGGTGCAGCATCCGCGCCACCAGCCGCTTGCGGCTCGAGAGCACGACGCCCTCGCCGGTGCGCTGCAGCAGGTAGTGCTGGTAGCCCGAGATCAGGCCCGAGATGACGACGAGCCCGACCAGCGCCCACACGAGCCAGCCGAGCGGCGCGCCCGACTCGACCACGGTGATCACGTTGCTGACGAGCAGCGGCTGCGCGAGGGATGCCGCGGCGCCGACGATGCTCAGCGCGATGACGAACACGAGCACCTTCTTGTGCTCGAACAGGTAGGGCAGCAGCTGGCGGAAGGTGGCGCGCGGGCCGGTGTCGGGCTTGCGGGCGAACGGGTTCCTGATGGGCGCGGTGCGGGGGGCGGGCGTGCTGGACTCGGTGGTCGACATGGTGCCTCCATCCTCCCCCGATCCAGCCGACGCGGACGTACTCCAGCGGGAGTGTGCTCCTCGTGGACGAGCGCGAGTTGACGCTGTCCACATGTCGGTCGGAGTTGCTATCGTCGATCGAGTGCCAGCACCCGTGATCACCGCCAGCAACCTCGTCAAGAAGTACAAGGACTTCGCGGCCGTCGACGGCATCTCGTTCGAGGTCGCGCCGGGCGAGTCCTTCGGCCTGCTCGGGCCGAACGGCGCGGGCAAGTCGACGACGATGCGCATGGTCGGCGCGGTGTCGACCCGCACGAGCGGCGACCTCACCATCCTCGACATGGACCCCGACCAGCACGGCCCGGAGATCCGCTCGCAGCTCGGCGTCGTGCCGCAGCAGGACAACCTCGACACCGAACTGCGCGTGCGCGACAACCTGCTCGTCTACGGCCGCTACTTCGGTCTGCCGCGCGCCGTGGTCGCCAAGCGCGCCGACGCGCTGCTCGAGTTCGCCCAGCTGACCGAGAAGGCCAAGGCGAAGGTCGACGACCTGAGCGGCGGGATGAAGCGGCGCCTCACCATCGCGCGCGCCCTCATCAACGAGCCGCGCATCCTGCTGCTCGACGAGCCCACCACCGGGCTCGACCCGCAGGCCCGCCACATCCTGTGGGACCGGCTGTTCCGGCTCAAGGAGCAGGGCACGACGCTCGTGCTCACCACGCACTACATGGATGAGGCCGAGCAGCTCTGCGACCGCATCGTCGTCGTCGACAAGGGCCGCATCATGGCCGAGGGCAGTCCCGCGTCGCTGATCCGCGACCACTCGAGCCGCGAGGTGCTCGAGGTGCGGTTCGGCTCGGAGCGCAACGAGACCGCGGCGGCCGAGAGCTCGCCGGCATCGGCGATCGGCTCGAGGTGCTGCCCGACCGCATCCTGGTCTACGCGACGAGCGGCGAGGACGCCCTCGTCGAGGTGACCCGCCGCGGGCTCGAGCCGGTCACGAGCCTCGTGCGCCGCTCGTCGCTCGAGGACGTCTTCCTGCGGCTCACCGGACGGACCCTGATCGAATGAGTGCCGTGGAGGTCTCGACGGGCGTCGACCCACGGGTCACGCCAGATGGGGTGCCTGGTACGTCACCGAGCACAAGCTCCGGCAGATGGGGTCTACCGCAGCACGCTCATCGCGACCGCGATCGGCACCCCGGTGCTCTACCTGTTCGCGTTCGGCGTCGGCCTTGCCACGCTCATCACGGGCAATGTCGGTCCGGTGCCGGGGGTCAGCTACCTCGAGTTCGTCGCTCCTGCACTGCTGGCCTCGGCGGCGGTGCTCGTCGCGCAGGAGGAGTACACCTTCGGCATCCTGCTCGGACTCAAGTGGAACGCCGACCTACGTCGGCATGAACGCGTCGCCCATCACGCCGCGGCAGATCGTCGACGGCGTGATGATCTTCGTCGGGCTGCGCATGCTGCTGACCACCGGGATCTACTTCGCGGTCATGGTCGCGTTCGGCGCGGTGCCGTCGGGCTGGGCCGCACTGACCGTGCCCGCCGGCATGCTCACCGGATTCGCCTTCGCACCGATCGCGGCCTACGCCGCGACGATCACCGAGGACCGCGGGCAGTTCGCGATCGTGCAGCGGGTGCTCATCCTGCCGCTCACCCTGTTCAGCGGCACGGTGTTCCCGCTCACGCAGCTGCCGATCTTCCTGCAGTGGATCGGCTGGCTCTCGCCGCTCTGGCACGGCAGCGAGCTCGGCCGCCAGTTCGTCGTACGGGCCGACCGAGCCGATCTGGCTCACGGTCATCCACGTGGTCTACCTCGCTCGCGCTCGCCGTGATCGGCTGGCAGCTGTGCGTGCGCAACGTCGCGAAGCGGTTGAACAAGTGAGCGTCGACACGGCACCCGCGACCGCGCGCCGCAGCGGCGGCGTGCGCAGCCTCTACGGCCGCAACGCGCGCTCGGTGGTGGGGCGCGGTCTGCTCGCGACCCGCAGCACGAACTGGATCATCGTGCTCACCGGCGTGTTCGAGCCGATCTTCTACCTGCTCGCGCTCGGCATCGGCCTCGGCAGCTACATCGACGGCGTCACCGACGCGAACGGCAACGTCGTGCCGTACGCCGCCTACATCGCCCCGGCGCTGCTCGCCGTCTCGGCGATGAACGGCGCCGTCTACGACTCGACCTGGAACGTCTTCTTCAAGATGCACTTCGGCAAGCTCTACCAGGGCATGCTCGCGACGAGCCTCGGGCCCGCTGGATGTCGCGCTCGGCGAGATCTCGCTCGCACTGCTGCGCGGCGCCGCGTACGGCACCACGTTCCTGCTCGTGATGCAGGTGCTCGGCCTCAACCTGTCGTGGACCGCGCTGCTCGCGCTGCCCGCGATCCTGCTCATCGCGTTCGGCTTCGCGAGCCTCGGCATGGGCATCACGAGCTACCTGAAGTCGTTCCAGCAGATGGACTGGATCCAGTTCGTGCATGCTGCCGATGTTCCTGTTCTCGGCGACGTTCTACCCGCTCACGGTCTACCCGCGAGCCGATCCAGTGGCTCGATCCAGGCGCTGCCGCTCTGGCACGGCGTCGAGCTCGTGCGCGGCCTGACGCTCGGCGCGCTCGAACCCGGGGATGCTCGTGCACGTCGCGTACTTCCTCGTGATGATCGCGATCGGCATGATCTTCACCACGCGGCGCCTGCGCAGCCTGTTCCTGGACTGACCGCTGGTTGAGGAGCGCCGCGAAGCGACGCGTCTCGAAACCACCACCCACGACTACTCCTGCGGGTGGATGACTGCCTTCATCGAATCGGGCACGCGCTTCGCGAGCGTGATCGCCTCCTCGGTGCCCGCGAGCGGGAACCGGTGCGTGATGATCGACTTCACGTCGACCCGCCCGCTCGCGACGAGCGCGATCGCGGTCGGCCAGGTGTGCGAGTAGCGGTTGACCAGCCCGATCGTGAGTTCGCGCAGGTTCAGTCGCGAGAGCGGCAGCTCGACGTCCTGCTTGGGCATGCCGACCATCGCGGCGCGGCCGTTGGTCCGCAGGCGCCAGAGTCCCTCGGCGAGCACGCCGGGGGCGCCGGAGCACTCGAGCAGCACGTCGAAGTCGCGATCGGTGGGGTCTCCGCTGCGCTCGGTGTCGAAGCCGAGGGTGCGGGCGAGGTCGAGACGGAAGTCCGAGACATCCACGAGGGTCACCGACCCGGCGCCGAGCGCGCGAGCCGTCTGGGCCGCGAGGATGCCGACCGGTCCGGCTCCGCTCACGAGCACATCGTCCCCGGGCTCGAGGCCGGCGCGGTGGCACGCCCAGATGCCGACGGACAGCGGCTCGAGCAGCGCGCCCTCCTCGTAGGACATCGAGTCGGGGATCGGGGAACAGGTTCCGCTCATCCATCACGAGGTACTCGACGAGCGCTCCGTCGTAGGGCGGCGTCGCGAGGAACTCGAGGTCGGGGCAGAGGTGGTAGCGGCCGGCGAGGCAGTCACGGCAGTCGCGGCACGGCGTGCCCGGCTCGATCGCGACCCGGTCGCCGACCTGCACCTGCGTGACGTCCGGCGCCGACGGCGTGCACCTGGCCGGCGACCTCATGGCCGAGGATGATCGGGCCGTCCACGACCCAGTCGCCGATGTACCCCACCGTGAAGTACGCGGTGTCGGAGCCGCACACCCCCACGGCCTCGATCCGCACGATCACGTCACGGCCGGTGACCTCCGGGTATCCGACGTCGCGGATCTCGATGCGTCCGAGTTCTGGCATGACGGCGGCGCGGTTCTGCATGGGTCTCCTCGAGAGTGGATGCCTCCGGCTCGACCGAGCGCGGAGCGGAGCCGGGGAGACGCGCCGCCAGCGTGCAGCAGCCTATCAATCGCGCGCGGTGGCGCGCGGCCCGCTAGCGGACGAAGTTGACATAGACGAAGCCCACCGCGAGCACGACGGCCAGCACCGCCGCCAGGACCAGGATGATGCGACCACCGTTGACACTCATACGACGCCCTTCGTCAGGATGAAATCGTTGTAGCCCTCGGTCTCGAGGGTGTGGATCACCGCGTACGCGTTGGCCGCGCGCGTGTAGAACTCGAACCGGGGGATGAGTCCCCACTCGAGCGTGCGGCCCTCCGCGGCGATCGCGGCATCGAGGATCTCCTCGCCGCGCGTCGTGGTGAGCGCGGGGTCGTCCGCGACGATCATGCGCTCGAGCGGATGCGGCACGAACGTGTCGAGCGGGAACACACTCAGCACGGCCCGCACGGCTCGGGTGATCGTCACCTCGCCGAGCCGGATCACCGGCCGCCCGGTCGCGTACGCAGGGAAGTTGCGGTCGGCGATCACCAGCTGGTCGCCGTGCCCCATGTCGTCGAGCAGCTTGAGCAGGTCGCCCGAGAGCAGCGGATCGATTCCCTTGAGCATGTGCCCAAGGCTATCGGGCCGAACCTCAGCGCCCGCGCGCGCAACTCCCGCAGCACGAGCGCCGTGCGCGATCGCGGCCTCGGCCGCTCGGCCGCCGACGTCCTCCTTCGACTCGGGGAGCCCGGCACGGTCGAGGCCCTGCTGCTCGTCGTCGACGGTGAGCACGCCGAATCCGACCGGCTTGCCGGTGTCGAGCGCGACGCGGGTGAGTCCGTCCGTCGCGGCCGCGGCGACGTAGTCGAAGTGCGGGGTCTCGCCGCGCACGATCACGCCGAGCGCGACCACGGCATCCGCACCGGCCTCGAGCGCGACCTTGCTCGACGACCGGCAGCTCGAAGCTGCCCGGCGACGCTGCACCTCGCGTGACGGTCGCGCCGGACGCGGCGAGGACTCCGCGGGCGCCCGCGAGCAGCCCCTCGGAGATGCGGGTGTGCCACAGGCCCGACACGATCGTGACCTTCAGGCCCGTGCCGTCCACCGCGACCGTCGGTGCTGCCTTCTCCGCTCATCAGCTTGCCGCCTTCCGGCCCGGCGCGCAGGGCCTCGTCGAGTACTGCGTGCGTCGGCAGGGCGTGGCCCATCCGGTCGCGCTTGGTGTCGAGGTAGCCCTCGTTGTCGGCGCCGACGCCGACGACGCAGCGGCACCAGCTCGGTCACGGTCGATGCCGCGCTCCTCGAGCTGGCGCTGCTTCTCGGGGTTGTTGCTCAGCAGCCGCACGCTCGACAGATGCCGAGGTCGCGCAGGATCGCGGTCGCGGCGCCGTAGTCGCGCGCGTCGGCGGGCAGGCCGAGCGCGAGGTTCGCGTCGAGGGTGTCGAGGCCCTCCTCCTGCAGGCGGTAGGCGCGCAGCTTGTTGATGAGGCCGATGCCGCGGCCCTCGTGGCCGCGCAGGTAGACGACGACGCCGCCCTCGTCGCTGGATGCGCGTCGAGCGCGGCATCCAGCTGCGGTCCGCACTCGCACTTGAGCGAGCCGAACGCCTCGCCGGTCAGGCACTCCGAGTGCACGCGCACGAGCGTGCCGTCGACGACGGGACCCTTGACGAACGCGACGTGGTCGGCGCCGGTCGAGCGGTCGCGGTAGGCGCGCACGCGGAAGTCGCCGTGCTCGGTCGGCACGGTGGTCTCGACCTCGAACGACACGCGCTGGAACTCGGGCACCTCGACCACGGCGGTCGGGTCGTTCTCGCACTTGCGCTCCTCCATGAACCGGATGAGCTCCTCGATCGTGATGACCGGCACGCCCTCGCGCTCGCCGAGCGCGAGCAGGCCGGGCAGGCGCATCATCTCGCCGGTGTCCTCGACGATCTCGGCGATCGCGGCGACCGGGCGTGAGCCCGGCGAGCTTCATCAGGTCGACCGCGGCCTCGGTGTGGCCGTCGCGCTCGCGCACGCCGCCGTCGACGGCGCGCAGCGGCAGGATGTGGCCGGGGCGGATACAGGCTCGTCGGGCGTCGACGCCGACGTCGGCCAGCACGCGCAGGGTGTGGGCGCGGTCGGCGGCGCTGATGCCGGTGCTGAGCCGGTCGGCGGCGTCGACGCTCACCGTGTACGCGGTGCCGCGCGGGTCCTCGTTGTCCGCGACCATCGGCGGCAGGTCGAGGCGGTCGGCGATCTCGTTCGGTCATCGGCGCGCAGATGAAGCCGGAGGAGTGGCGCACCATCCAGGCGACCCACTCCTGCGCGGCGGACTCGCGCGGCGATGATGACGTCGCCCTCGTTCTCGCGGCCCTCGTCGTCGGCGACGATGACGGGCTTGCCCGGCGCGCAGCGCCTCGAGGGCGGTGGGGATGTCGGCGAGGCTCATGACTCGCTCCTTCCGTTGGTGGTGCTGATCGATTCGAATTCGTGCAGGCGCTGCGACGTGGCGGGCGAGGATGTCGGTCTCGATGTTGACGCGGTCGCCGGGCGCCGCGGCGCCGAGCGTGGTGGCGGCGAGGGTCTCGGGGATCAGCGAGACCTCGAACCAGTCGCGCCCACCGGCGCTCGACGGCGCTGACGGTGAGCGAGACGCCGTCCACCGCGATCGAGCCCTTGCGGGCGACGAGCGGCGCGAGCTCGCGGGTCGAGGCTGAAGCGCACGACGCGCCACGCCGTCGCCGGCGTCGACGCTCGAGCACCGTCGCCGGTGCCGTCGATGTGGCCCTGCACGATGTGGCCGCCGAGCCGGTCGCCGACCTGGGCGGCGCGCTCGAGGTTGACGCGGTCGCCGGCGGCGAGCGTCGTCGAGCGTCGACATCGCGATCGTCTCGCGCATGACGTCGGCGGTGAACCAGTCGGCGCCCTGGTCGACGACGGTGAGGCACACGCCGCTGACCGAGATCGAGTCGCCGTGCTTCGCGTCCGAGACGCGCGAGCGGCGCGCGCACGGTGAGGCGCGCGGCGTCGCCGGCGCGGCTCCCACGCGACGACCTCGCCGAGCTCTTCGATGATGCCGGTGAACATCAGCTCTCCTTCTTCTGGCTGGATGCGACGGGGCCGGCCGTGACCGGCGGCCGTCACGAGCAGGTCGTCGCCGAGCGACTCGACCGAGACGACGCTCGAGCCGCCGTGCCTCGCCGATCGACGGGACGCCGAGGTCGCCGATCGGCGACGCGGTCGCCGCCGAGCAGCACCGGCGCGAGGTAGACGGCGTACTCGTCGGCGAAGCCGCCGGCGATGACCGCGCTCGCGAGCGTCGGTCCGCCCTCGACGTAGACGCGTGCGGATGCCGCGCTCGTACAGCCCGGACAGCACGCTGCCCGAGATCGCGGCTCCGAGCCTCGATGAGCCCGGCCGGGTGGCTGCGCAGCCGCGGCGTCCGCCGGACTTCGCGCTCGCCGATCACGACCGGGATGGGCTGCTGCGCGAGCAGCTCGCCGGCATCGCCGCGAGCGGTGAGGCGCGGGTCGTCGGCGAGCACGGTGCCGGTGCCGACCAGGATCGCGTCGTTCGCCGCGCGCTGCTCGTGCACGCGCTGCCGCGCCGCGGTGCCGGTGATCCACTGGCTCGAGCCGTCGGCGGCTGCGGCGCGGCCGTCGAGGCTCGACGCCCACTTGACGGTGACGTACGGGCGGCCGCGTTCGCCGCCGCGGTGAGCCAGGTGTGCAGGAACGCGGTCGACCTCGTCGGCGAGCACGCCGCCGATCACCTCGACGCCCGCCGTCGCGCAGGCGCTCGGCGCCGCCGCTCGAGCTCGTGGCCGGGGTCGGAGACCGCGTAGACGACGCGCGCGACGCCGGCCTCGATGCAGGGCGACGCTGCACGGGCCGGTGCGGCCCGTGTGGTTGCAGGGCTCGAGGGTGACGACGGCGGTGAGTCCGCGGGTCGCATCGGTCCGACAGCTCAGTGCGGCGAGGTTGTGCAGCGCATCCACCTCGGCGTGCGGGGTTCCGGCGCCGCGGTGCCAGCCCTCGGCGACGATCGTGCCCGCGGCATCCAGCAGCACGCAGCCGACCTGCGGGTTGCCGACCGAGCGCGGGACCGTTGGCCGCGAGCTCGAGGGCGCGGCGCATCGCTGCGTCGTACGGCCCCTGCTCGGCGGTGGTCATCCCGTGTCCTGTCCTTGGGACGGACTCCGGGGTTGTGGTCGATGAACGACCGGATGCAACGGCGACGCCGTCACATCTCGTGCTGCCTCCCATCCGGACTCTGCACCTGATCTCTCGATCGACCTGCATCACCGTCGGTCCCGGAATTCCACCGGCTCAACCATCGGCATCCTCTCGGACACCTCAGGCTCGCGGACTGTCACCGCCGGTTCGGACTCTCACCGACCCCGGAGCACGTTCTTGGCATTGCTGCCCTGTTACTGGGTTCGAGTGTAGCAACGCAGCCCGTGCGCTCGTATTCCCGGTGCTCAGCGCGCGACCAGCAGCGCCGGCAGCTCGTCCAACCCACGGATGACGAACGCACCCGCCGCAGCCGCGCGCTCGAGCTCCTCGGGGGTGGCGACCGCGTCGCGGTCGATCCACACGCCGGTGAGTCCGGCACCCACCGCGCCGAGCGCATCGGTCTCGAGCCGGTCGCCGATGTACGCGACCTCGGCCGGCTCCACGCCGAACAGGGCGACCGCGGCGTCGAAGATGCGACGGTCGGGCTTGGTCGCGCCGACCTCGCCGCTCGCGATCACGTGCTCGAACCGGTGGAGTGCATCCACGGTCTCGAGCTTCTCCTGCTGGCCGGCGAGGTCGGCGTTCGTGATGATGCCGAAGCGCACTCCCGGGAGCGACTCGGCGAGCGAGTCGAGGCACGGCAGCGTGTCGTCGTGCAGGTGCCACGCCTCGCGGTAGTGGTCGAAGTACGCCGCGTACCAGGCGTCGGCGGCCGCGTCGTCCGCGAGGTCGAGGCCGTAGGGCTCGACGAAGTCACGCACTCGCACGCGGCGCTGCTCCTGGAAGCCGAGCTCACCGTCGAGGTAGCGCACGTAGTGCTGCTCCTCGAGGGCGTGCCAGCGCTCCCACTCGGCGGCCTCGTCCGCTGCGGCGAGCTCGCCGCCGTGCGCGTTCCGGTGGGCGGCCACCCCGGCCCGCACCGACGCCGAGTGCGCGAACAGCGTGTCGTCGAGGTCGAACAGCACGACCCGGATCACAGTGCCGACCCGATCACAGCGGCCAGCCGCCCTGCGGGCTGCGGTCATCCGTGCGCAGGATGCTCGCGAACCAGCCGTCGAGCCGCACGTTGCGCTGCGGCATGGACTTGCGGCGCAGTCCCTCGTACCGGAATCCCGCGTTGCGCGCGACCATCGCGGACGGCACGTTGCCGACGATCGCACACCAGTCGATGTGCTCGAGCCCCGCGACGGTGAAGCCGAACTCGACCACGGCGATCGCCGACTCGGTCATGACCCCGCGGCCGCGGTGATCCGCGCCGAGCCAGAAACCGAGTTCGGCCGACTCGAGCTCGCGCGGCTTGAGCTCGATGACGCCGAGGAGCGGGCCATCCACCCGGTCGCGGATCGCCCAGAGCCAGCGCGCATCGGGGGCGTACCCCTGCGTGTACCCGGTCGCGGTGTCCATCGTGTACGGCAGCGGCACCGGAACGTAGCCCTGCAACTCCTCGTCCTGGCAGTACTCGAACACCCGCTGGGTGTCGGCGGCGGTCACGGCGTCGAGCACGAGGTGCGCGGTGCGCAGCGTGTCCACCGCCGTCACCGTCCGCGCGGCAGGAACCCGACCGCGTCGTACGCCTTCGCGAGCGTGGCGTCGGCGATGGCGGCGGCGCGGTCCGCGTTGCCGGCCAGGATGCGGTCGAGCTCGGCCGGGTCATCCAGCAGTTCGAGTGCGCGCTCGCGGATCGGACCGAACGTGCGATGCCACCACCTCAGCCACCTCGCCCTTGAAGTCGCCGTACCCGCGCCCGGCGAACCGCTCCTCGAGGGTCGCGATCGGACTCACCGGACAGCGACGAGTGCATCGTCAGCAGGTTCGAGATGCCGGGCTTGCCGGCGGCGTCGAACCGCACTTCGCCGTCGCTGTCGGTGGTCGCCGACTTGATCTTCTTCGCGCTCGCGGCCGGGTCGTCGAGCATCCAGATCACGCCCTTGTCGTTCGACGCGGACTTGCTCATCTTGGACGACGGCTCCTGCAGGTCGAAGATCTTCGCGGTCTCCTTCTGGATGACCGGCTCCGGCAGCACGAAGGTCTGCGCCGAAGCGCGCGTTGAACCGCGTCGCGAGGTCGCGGGTCAGCTCGATGTGCTGGCGCTGGTCCTCGCCGACCGGCACGATCGCCGCGTCGTAGAGCAGGATGTCGGCGGCCTGCAGGATCGGGTAGGCGAACAGCCCGACGTTCGTGCCGTCGGCGCCCTGCTTGGCCGACTTGTCCTTGAACTGGATCATGCGGCTCGCCTCGCCGAAGCCGGTGATGGTGTCGAGCACCCAGGCGAGCTGCGGATGCGCGGCGCACGTGCGACTGCACGAACAGGATCGACTTGGCCGGGTCGATCCCCGCCGCGATGTACTGCGCGGCGGTGCGCCGCGTCGCCTCGCGCAGCTGCGCCGGATCCTGCGGCACGGTGATCGCGTGCAGGTCGACGACGCAGAAGACGGCGTCGTGGGTCTCCTGCAGCTCCCGCCACTGCAGCAGCGCACCGATGTAGTTGCCGACGTGGAGCGAGTCGGCCGACGGCTGCATGCCGGAGAAGAGACGGGGCTTGGTCACCCGGTCAAGCTCGGTGTCGAGTACGCCACGAGCGTCGCGATCGAGCCATCACAGCGCGTAGTCGACGACCACCGGCGAGTGGTCGCTCCAGCGCTGGTCGTAGGCCGGCGCGCGGTCGACGGCGTAGTCGACGACGGTGGCCGCGAGCGCGGGCGAGGCCAGCTGGTAGTCGATGCGCCATCCCGCTGTCGTTGTCGAACGCCTTGCCCATCTGCGACCACCACGTGTACGGGCCGTCGACCTCGCCGCGACCAGGTGCGGCCGACATCCACCCAGCCCAGTCCGACCCGCTTGACCCCGTCGGCGGCGAGGGTGCGCTTGCCGGCGGGCGAGAAGAAGCGGTCGAAGTAGGCGCGCTCCTTCGGCAGGAAGCCCGCCTTGGTGCGGTTGCCCTTCCAGTTCCTGATGTCGAGCTCGCGGTGCCCGACGTTGAGGTCGCCGACGACGAGCGGCGAGCGTCGCTGTGCGCCTCGAGCTCGGGCATGCGCTTGGTCATCGCGTCGAGGAAGCGGTACTTCTCGCGCTGCTTCGGGCCGTGTCGCGTCGCCGGAGTGCACGTAGGTCGAGACCACGGTGATGATCCGGTCGTCGACCTCGTAGTCGGCCTCGAGCCAGCGGCCCGCGAAGTCGTGCTTCGGGTCGCCGAGCTCGACCCGGTGGATCGTCGCCTTGCGTGCCGCGAGGCGATCGCGACGCCCGCGCGACCCTTCGCGGTCGCGGGGTCGTGCATGACGTCCCACTCGTCGCCGAGCAGCTCCTGCAGGTCCTCGGTGGAGGCCCGCACCTCCTGCATCGCGAGGATGTCGACGTCGCGCGCGGCCGAGCCACTCGCCCATGCCCTTGCGGAACGCGGCGCGCACGCCGTTCACGTTGACGGAGGCGACGCGGAGGGGCTTGGGGTTCGGCACCAGCCGAGCCTATGGCGAGCGTGCGACACGGCCGCGCAGCGCGACCGGCTCAGAGGGCGACCTCGGTGCCGGTCGGGCTCGGCCTTGCCCTTCTCGCACCTTGCCGCTCGGCCGCGCAGGTCGAGCCCGGCATCCGAGGCGCTCACCGCGATCCACGCCGCGCCGATCAGGATCACCTGGCAGACCAGGTTGAACCAGATGAGCAGACCGATGATCACCGCGAATCCCGCGAGCAGCGGGTTGCTCGTCGCGCCGCCGAGCAGCGTCGAGCCGAGCGCCTTGAGCACGCCGAGCGCGACCGCGCCGATGATCGTGCCCTGCGCGAGCATCCGGAACGGGATGCGGATGCCCGACACCACCCGGAAGAACGTGCGCGAGCACGAGCGTGTCCACGAGCGAGCACGAGCAGCAGCCCGACCGCGCGGGCGACGATCACCGCCGGGCAGCGAGCGCTCGTCGATCCCGACCGCGTCGAACAGCCGACGCCGAGCGCGGTGGTGCTCGCGACCGAGAGCGCGGCCGACGCGATGATCGCGAGCCCGAAGCCGATCGCGAGCCCGAGGTCCTTGAGCTTGAGCAGCAGGAAGTTCGTGGATGCCGCGGGCAGGCTCGAACATCGTCGCGCACCGCATCCCGCCCCGACGCCAGCCATCCGAGCGCCGTGAACAGCGAGCCCGACGGCGGCGATCGCGCCGGTCCAGCCCGAGGATGCCCGCCTGCGACAGCAGGTCGCGATCGATCGCGCCCGGCCGTCGCCGTCGTCGATGAGCCCCGGCACGTTCTCGTTGAGGAATCGGACGAGCCCGTCGAGCAGCGTCGGGTTGCCGACGATCACGACGCCGGCGATCGAGAACGCCACCCAGAGCGCGGCGAACACCGCGAAGATCGCCTGGTAGGAGAGGCCCGCTCGCGAGGATCGGGCCGCGCTGCGCGCTGTACTGCATGAACACCCGCACGGGCTTGCGGCGCTGCACCCACGCGACGAGCCTGCGTGATCCGCTCCTTCAGCGCCCATGCCAGCCAGCCTAGGCGCGCGGCTAGGCTGACGATCGGGCTTGAGGATGCCGCGAGGACGCGGTACTGAAGAAGGAGCACAGCGTGATGGAACTGCACGGAGTCGGCGTCGGTCGTGGCATCGCGGTCGGTCCCGATCCTGAGGATGCCCGACCCCCTGCCCGATCCCGCGGCGAAGCAGCACGGCGGCGACGCCGCCGCCGAGTTCGCGACCGTGCAGTCCTCGCTCGCCACGGTCGGCGCCGAGCTCACCGCGAAGGGCGCGGCGGCCGGCGGCGAGGCGCAGGCGGTGCTCGAGGCGGCATCCATGATGGCGCAGGACCCGATGCTCGTCGACGACGTCAAGGCCCGCATCGACTCCGGCACGACCGGCGAGCGCGCCGTGTTCGAGGCGTTCGCCTCGTTCCAGGAGCAGCTCATCGCGATGGGCGGCTACATGGCCGAGCGCGCCACCGACCTCGGCGACGTGTCGCAGCGCATCATCGCGAACCTGCGCGGCGTGCCGGCGCCGGGCGTGCCGCAGAGCGACACCCCGTTCATCCTCGTCGCGCGCGACCTCGCGCCCGCCGACACCGCGCTGCTCCAACTCGACAAGGTGCTCGGACTCGTCACCCAGGACGGCGGGCCGACCGCGCACACCGCGATCCTCGCCCGCGCCAAGTCCCTCCCGCCGATCGTGAGCGTCGGCGGCGCGCTCGACCTCGCCGATGGCACGGTCATCGTGCTCGACGCCGGCGCCGGCACCGTGACCGTCGACCCGAGCCCCGAGCCGATCGCCGCAGGCCGAGGCGACCATCGCGGAGCGTGCGGCCGCCGGCCTCCGCGCCGATCACCGACGGCGCCCTCAAGGACGGCACGAAGGTGCCGCTGCTCGCCAACCTCGGCTCCCCGAAGGATGCCGCGGCCGCCGTCGAACTCGGCGCCGAGGGCGTCGGACTCTTCCGCACCGAGTTCCTGTTCCTCGATTCGCCCACCGCGCCCGACCGTCGAGGACCAGACGCAGCAGTACACCGAGCTGCTGCACGCACTTCCCCGGCAAGAAGGTCGTCGTGCGCACCCTCGATGCCGGCGCCGACAAGCCGCTCGCGTTCCTCAACGACGCGCACGAGGAGAACCCGGCGCTCGGGCTCCGCGGGCTGCGGGCGACGCGCGCGAAGGAGTCAGATCATGAACGACCAGCTGCAGGCGCTCGTGAACGCCCAGGCGGCGACCGAGGCCGACCTGTGGGTGATGGCGCCGATGGTGGCGGATGCCGAGGAGTCGCAGTGGTTCGTCGAGTACGGCAAGGCGCTCGGGCTTGACGACCGTCGGCGTGATGGCCGAGGTGCCGTCGCTCGCGGTGCTCGCCGACCAGGTCGCGGCCGTGACGGACTTCGTGTCCATCGGCACCAACGACCTGACGCAGTACACCCTCGCGGCGGACCGGATGCTCGGGTCGGTGGCGGCGTACCAGGACCCGTGGCATCCAGCGGTGCTTCGTCTCGTGAAGCTGCTCGGGGATGCCGGCGCCGCGGCGGGCAAGCCCGTCGGCGTGTGCGGCGAGGCGGCGGCAGACCCGAAACTCGCGGTCGTGCTCGTCGGACTCGGCTGCGACGACGCTGTCGATGACGCCTGCGGCGCTCGCGGATGTCCGCGCAGAGCTCGCCACCGTCACGCTCGAGGAGGCCCGCGCCAAGGCCGCGGCCGCGCTCGCCGCGACGACGGCCGCCGGAGCACGCGCCGCCGGAAGCTGAGCCCATCGGTCGGTCCCCCACATGGGGGACTGGCCCGGTATATCGACGAGGCCTCATACTCGGGGAGGCTGTGCACCCGAATGCGCGGCAGATCCACCACATGACCGCGCGGCAACCCGAAATTGGCGCGCGGGTGATCGAACGGCTTACCCGATGCCTTCTTCCCTGCTGCGCGCTGCGCGCATTCTTGCCGCGACACTCGCCACGGCCGCTCTCGTGCTCGTCTCGGTGCCGCTCGGCGCAGCGGCGTTGCCGACCGGCCCCTCGGCGTCCTCGACGCCCATCGGCGGCAGCAGCGCTGAGATCGTGGTCAAGACCGGCGGCCTGCGAACGGGAACGGCCAACCCCGACATCGCCACGCTCGACGGCGTGCACCTCGAGCTCTGGAACAGCAACAACACGGCCAAGGTCGACGACGGTGCCGGCACCTGGGCCGACTGCTACTCCGTGGCCGGCGAGTGCGTCTTCACGGTGCCGAACGCCTCGACCAGCAACACGCGGTTCTGGATCCACCAGGCGGCGTCGCTTGCCGGGTCGCCGGCTGCGAACAACTACCTGGCCAACCCGAACCTGGTGACGGCGCTCGACAACAGCAACTTCGACGTCAGCGCGTACCAGTTCCGCACCAACGAGATCGCCGACAGCACCCGGAACGTCTCGGGCACCGACTTCATGACGCTCTCCACCGGCAACCAGCGGGACGTCTCGTCCGGCTTCTGGCAGAACTCCTACAAGAACCCCGCGGCGCTCGCGAAGTGCGGGCTCAACATCGCGGTGCTCGCCGACCTGTCATCCTCGGTCAATGCGTCCGCGCTCGCGGACCTCAAGGAGGCCGCGACCGCGTTCGTGACGGCGCTCACCGGCACGCCCTCGACGATCTCGCTCTACACCTTCGGCACCACGGCGCCCGCGCCGGGAGCCAACAACAGCAACCTGACGGGCCAGTCGGCCCTCAACTCGGCCCAGATGACGGCGTTGAAGAACAAGATCGCCGGACTCACGGTGCCTGGCAGCAGCTACACCAACTGGGATGCCGGACTCTGGCAGCTGCAGGGCGGCGCCTTCGACCAGGTGATCGTCATCACCGACGGCAACCCGACCGCGTACGGCGTGAACACGCACGACCGACGGCGTCGACACCCGCTTCAACGAGATCGAGCGAGCGATCTTCTCGGCGAACAAGCTCAAGTCGCAGGGCATGCGCATCGTCACGGTCGGTGTCGGCTCGAACTTCGAGGGCGGCGAGAACCTCAAGGCGATCTCCGGTCCCGTGCTCGACTCGGACTACTTCGTCGGCGACTGGGATTCCCTCTCGACGACCCTTCCAACATCGCCGCAGCGAACTGCGGCGGCACGGTCACCGTCGTGAAGAAGGTCATCCCGTACGGCGGCACCGCGGCGACCGCGGTCGCCACCGGCGGCTGGACCATCAACGCGACGGTTCCGGCGCGGCGTCTCGCTCGACCAGAACACGGCCGTCACGGCCGCCAACAACGGCGCGGTCAACTTCAAGCTGACGCAACATCCCCGTCGCCGGCACCACGTTCACCGGCTCCGAGGTGCAGCAGTCCGGCTACACGCTCGCGCAGCAGTCGTCGAAGAACGCCGTGTGCACGAAGGCCGGCAGCACGAGCCTGACCGTCACCAACAGCGGAGCCCTCGGGTTCACCGTGCCGGTCGGACCGTCCGACGTCGTGACCTGCACGATCTACAACCAGGCGCCGCAGCCCAACGCCACGGTCACCGTGAACAAGCAGTGGGTCGTCAACGGTTCCGCCCTGCCGCTCAACCAGTTCCCGGCCGGCTACACCGCAGACGGTGACCGGAACGGTCACCTCGTGGGGCGTCGCGAAGCAGATCCCGGTCGGCACCGTGTCCGTCGGCGAGACGAACGTGACCGTGCCGAGCGAGTACTGCACGGTGAACTCCCGCAAGGTGACGGCCTTCAACGCGACCGTGCTCGACGTGGACATCGCCACCACCGCCGTACGTCAGCCCGGCGCTCGAGGCGAACTCGACGAACACCATCACCGTACGAACACCGTCACCTGCACCTCGAAGCTCAAGCTCGTCAAGCAGGTCGTGAACGACAACGGCGGCACCGCCACCGCGGCGAACTGGACCCTCCTGCACGGATCCACCGGCGTCACGAGCGGAACGACCAGCGTCGTCACGCCCGGCGCGTACGTGCTGACCGAGACCGGCCTCGCCGGCTCCGCGGGCTACGCCCCGAGCGCGACCAACCCGCTCAGCTGCACCACCGGACTCTCCGGCACCACGGTGACCGTGCCGATCGCGACCACCGTCACCTGCACGTTCACCAACGACGACATCGCACCGACCCTCACGCTCGTCAAGACCGTGCAGGGTGCGGATGGCGTTCCCGCCACCAACTGGACGCTCACCGCCAAGGAGGGCGACCACGACCGTGGTCACCGGCGCCGGGCACCGCGACCGGGAACATCAAGGCGAACACCGCCTACACGCTCGCGGAGTCGGCGAGCTTCGGCGGCGCCGGCGACTTCCAGGGCAGCGCGTGGAGCTGTTCGACGAACGGCGGCACCGCGTTCACCCTGACCGACGGCGCGCTCACCGGGCGTCCGCTCGCCTCGGCCACCACCTGCACGATCGTCAACACCCCGAAGGCCTCCGACCCGGTGGTCACGAAGTCCGCGGCACCCGCCATGCAGAACGCCGACGGCACCTGGACGATCGTCTACACCGTGACGGTCAGCAACCCGTCGAAGTACGCCGGCATCGTCTACGACCTGAGCGACACCCTCGCCTTCGGCGGCACGATCACGGTCGTCTCCGCCTCGGCGACCGGCCCGTCACCGCAGGCCGGAACCTGGACCGCGCTCGAACCACGTGCTCGCGGATGACGTCGCGCTCGGCGCCGCCGGATCGCACGTCTACACGATCACGACGAAGGCCTCGGTGCCCAACGGCGCAGCCCCGTCGGTGACGGACTGCCCGGCCGGGGCCGGCAACGGCGGCTTCCTCAACCGCACGACGCTCACGGTCGCCGGCAAGAACTACGACGCCTCGGCCTGCCAGTCGCCCGTCAAGCCCGACCTTCCAGAAGGACCCGGGAACCGTCACCAACAACGGCAACGGCACCTGGACCCTGACCTACACGCTCAAGGCCACCAACGCGACGGCGACCCCGCTGTACTACACCCTCACCGATGACCCGCAGGCGACGTATCCGGCCGGCGTCACGGTGACCGGTGGCAGCGTCACGCCGGCGGCGGCGTACCCGGGCTATTCGAGCTCGTGGCAGCCCGCGGCATCCGGCAAGAACACCACCGTCGTGTCGGCCCAGTCGCTGCCCGCCAACTCGACCCAGACCTTCACGATCTCGGTCACGGTGACCATCGCGGCGTCGGTGACCCCGGCCGCGCTCGACTGCGCGACCCAGGCCAAGGGTCTGCTCAACAGCGCGACCCTCGTCTCCGGCAACCAGGTGATCACCGACGACGCGTGCCTCACGGTGCCGCTGCCGGCGATCACGCACACCAAGGTCGTGACCTCGAACACCCAGAACGCCGACGGCACCTGGACCGTGGTCTACACGGTCGCCGTCACGAACACCGGCACGGTCGCGGGCGTCTACTCGCTCACCGACACCCCGAAGCTCGCGGTCGCCGGCAAGATCTCGATCGTCGGCACCCCGTCGGCCACCGGACCGACCTCGCAGGCGGCCACCTGGAACGGCGGCGCCAACCAGGTGCTCGCGTCCAACCAGCCGATCGTCGCCGGCGCTACGCAGAACTTCGTGATCACGGTCGTCGCGTCGGTCGCCAAGGATGTCACGGGCACCGCCCCCGCCCTGTGCGCCCCCAACGGCACCAACGGCTTCCTCAACTCCGCCTCGCTCACCGCGAACGGAGCCACCGTGGAGAAGACCGCGTGCGCCGAGCCCGCCAAGCCCGCGTTCCAGAAGGATCCCGGCACGGCGACCCAGCAGCCCGACGGCACCTGGAAGGTGACCTACACCCTCACGGTCACCAACCCGTCGCGCGTCTCGGCGCTGCACTACTCGATCGTGGACGCCCCGCAGCTGCAGACCGGTGTCACCCAGATCGGCCCGGCGACCTCCTCGCCCGTCGCGAACCCGGCCTGGACCGGCACCGCGCCGAACACGACCCTCGTGACCGACGCGGTCATCGCGGCGAGCGCCGCGAGCGGTCCGCTGCGCACCGTCGTCTACACGATCACCGTGCCGGTCGCGATCGCGCCCGACGTGGCGATCGACCAGGACTCCTGCGACGCTGGCGAGCCCGGCATCCCCGTCGTCAACGAGGCTGCCCTGACCTCGGGCAACGACACCATCGGCGATGACGCGTGCGTCACCATCCCGCTGCCGACGATCAACCACACCAAGACCGTGGTCTCGACCGAGATGCTGCCCGACGGCGACTGGAAGATCGTGTACGACGTCGAGGTGTCCAACCCGGGCGCCGTGAGCGGCTTCTACTCGCTGAGTGATGCCCCGCAGCTGCCGGTCGGTTCCGCGATCACGCTCGTCGACGCATCCGCGACCTTCGGCGGCAACCCCGTGGCAGGCTTCAACGGCACGTCGGAGCAGACCCTCGCGACCAACCGCCTGCTCGCGGGCGGCGCGTCAGAGACCTACCGCGTGACCGTCGTGGCCGACGTCGCCGCCGGCGTTGTGGGTACCGCGGACGCGGCCTGCAACCCGCAGGACGACACGAGCGGCTTCAACAACATCGCGACCCTCACGGTGAACGGTGTCGAGACCGAGGCGGCCGACTGCTCGAGCCCGACGCTGCCGAAGTTCACCAAGAACTTCGTCGATGCGATCGCGGCCGGCGCGAACACCTGGAACGTGCAGTTCGACCTCGTGGCGGACAACTCCGGCTTCGGCTCCAAGGACGTGTACTACACGCTCGCCGACCTGCCGGGCTTCCCGACCGGTGTCGACGTGAACTCCGTCACGGTGTCCGGCTTCGCCACCTCGCTGCCGACCACCGCGGTCAGGCTGCCCTCCGGATCCGTGCACACCTACCGGATCACGATCAACGCGACCGTGCCGGCCGGGTTCCCGACCGATGAACTGACCTGCACCGGCGAGCCCGGATCCGGGTTCTACAACGCGGCGACGCTCACCGTCGGCAACGATGCGCTTCCGAGCGACGACTGCGGCGACATCACCGAGAGCGTCGTGCCGATCATCCAGAAGACGGTCGTCGGCCAGCCCAAGCAGCTCGTCGACGGATCCTGGGCGATCACCTACGACGTGACGGTCTCGGCCGACAGTGACCTTGAGGCCGTCTACGACCTCTCCGATGAACTCGGCTTCGGGGCCGGCATCGTGGTCACCTCGGCCGAGGTCGTCGCAGCCCCGGTCACGACGAACCCCGACTGGGACGGCGTGAACGACCTGGTCATCGCGACCGGCGTCGTGCTGCCCGCGGGCGATGTCGTGCACACGTACACGATCGATGTGGTCGCCACGGTGCCCGCGACGTCGTTCGAGGATGACACGACCCTCTGCCTCACCGGCGAGCCCCCGGCCGACGGCGGCTTCCTCAACACCGCGACGCTCACGAGCGGCGACGCGGAGCCCCGAGTGGCCTGGGACTGCGCCGAGCCCGCCCTGCCGACCATCACCAAGGTCGTCGACCCGGCGAACCCGCCGGTGCGCCAGACCGACGGCAGCTACCTCGTGACCTACCTGGTCACGGTCGCCAACGACTCCGACGTGCAGGTCGCCTACGACCTCACCGACGAGCTCGGCTTCGCCGAGGGCGTCACCATCACCGACGCCGAGGTCACCGGGCCCGGTGCGCGCTCCGAGTGGGATGGCCGGATCGACCTCCTGGTCGCCTCCGACCAGCTGCTCGCGGCCGACAAGCAGAACGTGTACACGATCACGCTGAAGGCCACGCCGACCGATGCGCTCGACCTCGACGACGTGACCTGCGACGCCGAGGACGGTGCGGGTCACGGCCTGTTCAACCTCGCGACGATCACGTCGGGTGACTACACCGACTCGGATGACGCGTGCGCCGACCTCGAGCTCGCCCGCCTGACCCTCGTCAAGCACGTCGACAACGACGCGTTCGACGGACTGGACCTTGACGGGCACATCCTCGCCGACGCCGGTGACTGGGTGCTCGGCGCCGACCTCGCGGACGACTCGATCGAGGGCCGCACCGGAACGGACGAGGTCACGAGCGTGCTCGTGCCGATCGGCTCCTGGGCTCTCGGCGAGCAGGCGGACCCGGACTCGGGCACGACGCTCATCGACTACTACACCGCCGGTGATTGGAGCTGCGACGAGGGCGACCTCGACGGCGACACCGTGGTCATCGCGGTCGGTGACGACGTCACGTGCGAGATCACGAACACGGGCGAGCCGGTCGACCTGAAGATCACGAAGACCGATGGCGGCGACATCCCGACCGATGAGGATGCCACGTACCAGTACACGTTCGTGGTCGAGAACCAGGGCGGCATCGACGTCGAGGATGTGGTCGTCACCGACGTCATCCCGGCCACGATCGCCGTCGATCTCGACTTCGTCACCATCCCGGCCGGTTGGGTCGGCACCCTCGAGGGCGCCGACGCGAACGGCTTCGGCGGAACGCTCGTGCTCACCAAGGCGACCCCGTTCCCGGTCGGTGCGACGGCGACGTTCGTGTTCAACGTGACCACGGCCGCGACGCTGCCGCGCGAGGGTGGCAACGCCGCCGGGCAAGATCTCGAACATCGTGAACACCGCGATCGTCGGATCGTCCGGCGTCGAAGCCACGCCGGGCGACAACACCGTCCACCGAGACCACGCCCGTGAAGTCGATCGGACTCACCGTGAACGGCATCTGCGCCAAGAACGCGCCGTACGCGAGCTGGTCGATCACGCCGTTCAACACCGAGGGCATCGCCGACCAGCAGATGGTCGTCATCTGGTGGACGCCGGCGGCGTTCGCCGACCGCGACCCGAGCATCCCGGCGAGCGACACGGCCGCGATCCTCGCCGACGGCGCGGTCAAGGTCGCTCGATCCCGACCCCGGCCGGCGGCTGGGTCACCGGCGAGACCACCACGGGCACCTCGCTCTGGGCGGGCGCGAGCGTCGACGGCAGCGGAGTCGGCAACGGCTGGCCGGGCTGGAAGCTCGTGAACGGCACGTGGGTGCAGGATCCCGACCAGCCCGTTCTACCCGGTGCGGGACGGCGCGATCGTCGAGGTGCGGATGAACCCGTACCAGGCGTCCGCGATCACCTACCCGACCGGCGTGTACTGCGGTCCGTTCGAGCTGCCGACGTTCCCGCTGACCGAGCTCGCCTTCACCGGCATGGTCGGCGTGGGCGGCGCGCTGCTGTTCGGCGAGCGGATTCGTGGCGCTGGGCATCCTGGTGATCGCGTTCCGCCGCCGGAGCGCGCACCGCGCCTGAGGCGCACGAGGATCCGGCCGGGATGACAAGCCCGTCTCGCGGTGCCCCTACCCCCTCCAACTGGGGTACGGGTACCCTGAAGGAAGTGCGAATACGCTGAAATTCGACTGAAAACTCGGCGTCATAGTAGACCGGGCAGTCTGTCTCTCTTGGTGAGACCCGCAGCGATGCGGACCTCATCCCAGAGGGACAAACAGAGGCCCGGGAATGGATCAGGGGGATGAGCGATCAGGATGGTGGACCGAAGCTGACCACTTCGGATGAAGCACTTGTCGAGCAGACACGTGCGGGGGACCAGCGCGCCTTCGCGGAGCTCTGGCGCCGTCATTTTCGCTCGGGGGCAAGAGTCGCCCGCCAGTTCACGTCGTCAATAGATGCCGATGACCTCGTTTCAGAGGCGTACACCCGCATCTATCAGCGTGTTCTGGCGGGCGGCGGCCCGACCGGCGCCTTCCGGCCCGTACCTCTTCACCACCATCCGCAACCTCGCGTCGAGCTGGGGTGCCGCCCGCAAGGACGTGCAGGTGGATGACATCGCAGACTTCGAGGACCCGACCACGATCGACGACCCGGCCGCCGTCGCGCTCGACAAGACGCTGACCGCCCGGGCATTCCGCTCGCTGCCGGATCGCTGGCAGTCGGTGCTCTGGTACACCGAGGTCGAGGGCATGGACCCGCACGAGGTCGCGCCGATCATGGGCATGACCGCGAACGGGGTGGCCGCGCTGTCCTACCGGGCGCGCGAGGGACTTCGCAAGGCATGGCTGCAGGCGCACATCAACGACGCCACCGCATCCGGCGAGTGCCAGTGGACCATCTCCCGCCTCGGCGACCACGCTCGCAAGGGCCTCTCGGCACGCGACCAGGAGCGCATGACCGACCACCTCGCCACGTGCGCGAAGTGCGCCATCATCAACGAGGAAGTGGATGAGGTGGGCTCGCGCCTCGCGCTCGTGATGATCCCACTGCTGCTCGGCGGCGTTGCGGGCGGTGCGTACCTCGCGTCGTTCGGCTCGGCCTCGAGCACGGTGCAGGCCGCGGCATCCATCCCGGCGCTGCCGGAGGCGATCACCGCGGGTGGAGCTGCGACGGTCGGAGCCGTTCGGCCTGTTCGGCGCCGCGACCACGCCCATCCTCGTCGGCAGTCTCGCGCTCGTCGTCGCGGTCGGCGGCGGCGCGGTCGTCGCCAACCAGAACGCTCCGGGCCCGGACACCACGATCACCGACTCGGCGGACTCGGACGTCCACCGGCGAGGAGGGCACGCAACCAGGCCGAGGCCACTGCCACAGCCGCCGATCGTCGCGATCGACGAGAACGCGCTGCCGGCGGATGACCCTGCGAACATCCCCGACGGTGTCGGCGAGGTCGTCGGCGGTGTGGTGGACGGAGTCGGCGGTGTCGTCGACGGAGTTGAGGACGGCATCCTGGATCCCGTGCTCGAGGCCGTGCTGCCCGCCGTGCACGCCGACCTGACGATCACCGGCCACGGCACGCCCGGCGCGACGATCGCCGCGAGCGCTGACGGCATCGCGAGCGTCTACACGACCGTCAGCGCCAACGGCACGTTCGCCCTGGTCGTGAGCGGTCTGCCAGGGGATGTCGCCTCGGTGAATATCTCGCAGGACACCAGCGGCCTCCTCCTCGGCGGCCTGCTCGGCCAGCTCATCCCGCTTCGCCTCGACAGCGGCGGGCTGTTGGGCGTCGTGTTCAGCATTCTCTAGCAGGGCTCGCCAAGTCCGGCACGTCACTTAGTTCGCCGCGGATGTCGCGACACCGCCTGAGTCGCGCCAAATCGTCCTTCACACTCGCCCCAAAGGACTCTTCGACGCCACTCAGCGCATTCAGGCCCGTGACCCAGCACCCACTCGCGTCAGACCGTCCCTCGAAGGGACAATTCGCCGCCAGTCACGCGCGATGAGCGTCCGCACGGGTCCGAACGCGACGTACTTCGTCTGGTGATCCCGCGATTCGCGCGACCGCGCTCGTGCGAATCGACGGACGACGCCCGCCTTCCCCTACTGAACCGCCGCCAGATCGCTGCGCGATCCAGCGGTCTGCTCAGCGGGGACCCACCGCGGCGGCGGGCCAACAAGCACCGCGAACGCCGCGCGCGTGACGCGCAAAAGGAAAGCCGACCCCGTCCTGAGCCCTGGGTGGCTGGACGGGGCCGGCGAGGTTCCCGTTGCATGACGTCGGGGAACCGGGCTGAGCCCTCACAAGAAGAGACCGGTCACATGGCCGGTTATGACGCGACATCCACGACGAGTTTTGCCCCGTCTTCGGGGGACACTGAAACTGGTTCGAGGAAACTTCTAGGGCTTCCCCCGCAGCACCGCCTGCTTGACCTCGGCGATCGCCTTCGTGACCTCGATGCCGCGCGGGCATGCCTCGGAGCAGTTGAAGGTCGTGCGGCAGCGCCACACGCCCTCCTTGTCGTTGAGGATGTCGAGGCGCACCTGCGCGCCCTCATCCCGCGAATCGAAGATGAACCGGTGCGCGTTCACGATGGCGGCGGGACCGAAGTACTGCCCGTCGGTCCAGAACACCGGGCAGCTCGAGGTGCACGCCGCGCACAGGATGCACTTGGTGGTGTCGTCGAAGCGCTCGCGCTCGGCGACGGTCTGCTTGCGCTCCTTGCCGTCCTTCGGGGCGTTGCCGGCCATCAGGAACGGGTTGATCGCGCGGTAGGAGTCGAAGAACGGCTCCATGTCGACGATGAGGTCCTTCTCGAGCGGCAGGCCCTTGATCGCCTCGACGTAGATCGGCTGCGAGATGTCGAGGTCCTTGATCAGGGTCTTGCAGGCGAGGCGGTTCTTGCCGTTGATGCGCATGGCGTCCGAGCCGCACACGCCGTGCGCGCACGACCGGCGGAAGGTCAGCGAACCGTCCATCTCCCACTTGATCTTGTGCAGGGCATCCAGGATGCGGTCCGTCGCGTACACCTCGACGTCGAAGTCCTGCCAGCGCGGCTCGGTGTCCACATCGGGATCGAACCGGCGGATGATCAGGGTCGCCGTGAACGTCGGGATCTCCCCGGCGCTCGCGGGCTTCGAATCCATGACCGCAGTGCTCATCGGCTCAGTACTTCCGTTCCATCGGCTGGTAGTTCGTGACGACGACCGGCTTCCAGTCGAGTCGGATGTGGTCGCCCGCGTCGGCGGAGTGCGCGTCGCCCGCGAGGTACGCCATCGTGTGCACCATGAGGTTCTCGTCGTCGCGCTTCGGGTAGTCCTCGCGCATGTGCGCCCCGCGACTCTCCTTGCGGTTGCGCGCCGAGTACACGACCACCTCGGCGAGGTCGAGGAGGAACCCGAGCTCCACCGCCTCGAGCAGGTCGGTGTTGAAGCGCTTGCCCTTGTCCTGCACGGCGACGTTCTTGTAGCGCTCGCGCAGCCCCTGGATGACCTTGGTCACCTCGGTGAGCGACTCCTCGGTGCGGAACACCTGGGCGTTGCGGTCCATCGAGTCCTGCAGCTCCTTGCGGATCGCGGCGATGCGCTCGGTGCCCGTCGAAGTGCGCAGCTGGTCGAGCATGTCCTTGACGGCGCCGGCCGGATTCTCGGGAAGCGGCACGAACTCCGCGGTCTCGACGTACTTCGACCGCGTTCTTGCCGGCGCGCTTGCCGAACACGTTGATGTCGAGCAGCGAGTTGGTGCCGAGGCGGTTCGATCCGTGCACCGAGACGCACGCGCACTCGCCGGCCGCGTACAGGCCGGGCACGACGGTCGTGTTGTCGCTGAGCACCTCGGCGTTGTTGTTCGTCGGGATGCCGCCCATCGCATAGTGCGCGGTCGGCAGCACCGGCACGGGCTCGGTGTACGGCTCGACGCCGAGGTAGGTGCGCGCGAACTCGGTGATGTCGGGCAGCTTCGCGTCGATCACCGCGGGCTCGAGGTGCGTGATGTCGAGGTAGACGTAGTCCTTGTTGGGGCCGGCGCCGCGACCCTCGCGGATCTCGGTCGCCATGCAGCGCGCGACGATGTCCCGCGGAGCGAGGTCCTTGATCGTCGGCGCGTAGCGCTCCATGAATCGCTCGCCCTCGCTGTTGCGCAGGATCGCGCCCTCACCGCGGGCGGCTTCCGAGAGCAGGATGCCGAGCCCGGCCAGTCCCGTCGGGTGGAACTGGAAGAACTCCATGTCCTCGAGCGGGAGCCCCTTGCGCCAGATGATCCCGACGCCGTCGCCGGTGAGGGTGTGCGCGTTGGAGGTCGTCTTGTAGATCTTGCCGAACCCGCCGGTGGCGAAGATGATCGCCTTGCCCTGGAACACGTGCAGCTCGCCGGTCGCCAGCTCGTACGCGACGACGCCGGAGGGCTTGCCGTCGGTCATCACGAGGTCGAGCACGTAGAACTCGTTGAAGAAGTTGATGCCGTGCTTGACGCAGTTCTGGTACAGGGTCTGCAGGATCATGTGGCCGGTGCGGTCCGCGGCATAGCACGCGCGGCGCACCGGGGTCTTGCCGTGGTCCGCGGTGTGGCCGCCGAACCGGCGCTGGTCGATCTTGCCGTCCGGCGTGCGGTTGAACGGGAGGCCCATGTTCTCGAGGTCGATGACGGCGTCGATCGCCTCCTTGGCGAGGATCTCCGCGGCATCCTGATCGACCAGGTAGTCACCGCCCTTGACGGTGTCGAAGGTGTGCCACTCCCAGTTGTCCTCCTCGACGTTCGCGAGGGCTGCGGCCATGCCGCCCTGCGCCGCGCCGGTGTGGGAGCGAGTGGGGTAGAGCTTGGAGATCACGGCGGTGCGGGCGTGCGGTCCGGCCTCGATGGCCGCGCGCATCCCGGCGCCGCCGGCGCCCACGATCACGATGTCGAACTGGTGGTGGTGCACGCCGTCGATCAGTTGGGACGCGGCGACGGTGGGCACGCTCGAGGCCACGGATTCCTTCCCCGCCACGGCTACGGCACCGGGCAGAAGCTCGGGAGCAGCTCGGCGGCCGTTCCAGCTGGGCAGGGGTCGAACGTGTAGATCACGAGGGTGCCGAGCAGCAGCAGCACGATCGTGGATGCCGCGAGCCCCAGCAGCAGGATCCGCCGCAGCAGCCCCGCCGAGTAGTCGTTGACGAGGGTCCGCATGCCGTTGGCCCCGTGGATCAGCGCGAGCCAGAGCAGCGCGGTGTCCCAGGCCACCCAGAATGGGTCCGCCCACTTGCCCGCGACGAACGCGAAGTCGATGGCCTTGACGCCCTCACCGGCGAACAGGTTCACGAACAGGTGACCGAAGATGAGCACGACCAGCACGACGCCCGAGGCGCGCATGTAGATCCATCCCCACTTCTCCCAGTTGATCCCGCGTCGCTGGCGGGTCTGGGCGCTGCGCGGAGCCTCGATCGTCGCACTCATCACGCACCCCCGAAGATGTGCATGAACTGGCGGGGCAGGAAGCCGATCAGCAGCACGATCCAGAGCGCGATGACGACCCAGAACATCGCCTTCTGGTGCCGGGTGCCGAAGTTGGTGAAGTCGATCAGGATGATCCGGAGCCCGTTGAGGGCGTGCAGCCCGATCGCGGCGACGAGCGCCGCCTCACCGAGTCCCATGATCGGCGTCTTGTACGTGCCGATCACGGCGTTGTAGGCCTCGGGGCTCACCCGTACGAGCGCGGTGTCGAGGATGTGCACGAGGAGGAAGAAGAAGATCGCGGTGCCGGTGATGCGATGCAGCACCCAGGACCACATGCCCTCGCGGCCGCGATAGAGCGTGCCCGCTGGACGCTTCGGCTTGGGGAAGACGGGGCCGGATGACGACTTCGGCGCCAGGGTTCCCGCCGGACTGTTCGCCACGTGCGACCCCTCCTTGGCTGTGCTGTTCCTGGTCCGCGTTGGCGAACCCTTCCAGTGTATTCCGCTCTGGAGGGGGCACTGCCCGGCCAGGCTCCCGCGGTCGGATAAGAATCGCGATTCTTCCGACCGTGCGTCGGGTATGAACGAGGCTCGACTCCCGCTAGCATGGCCGAACCGACAGAGGCGGTAGTGGCGGGAGTGCACGGGAATCTGGGACCCGTGCCTACTCCGCGGCCCATCGCCCCTCACCCGAGGACTCCACGATGACCCGACCGCAGCTCACGTGGACCGCTGCGCTCCTGGCATGCGTGCTCGCCGCCGGTGGACTCGGCGTCTTCGCGGTCGTGAACGGCGAGGCCAGCTCGACGCTCCGAGTCGCGGAGGCGCACTACGACGACGCTTGGGCAGTGGCGGCGGCCGCCGCCGATCGGGCAGAGCACGCGAGCGTCGCTGCTGACGAGCTCGCCGGCCATGCGAACGACGTCGTGGATGACGCGCGCACCTACCAGGGCGTCGCAGGCCTCGACGCAACCGCGCTCGCCGACCTGACGCCGCTCATCGCCGCCGTCGAGGATCTCCTCGCCGTCGACCCGCCGCGCGCGACGGCCCTGCCCGACGCGCTCGACTCCGACCGCCCTGAGGAGTACGCGGACGGCGAGCGCGCACTGCTCGACTGGGCGAAGAGCGTCGACCGCGCCTGGGCGGATCACCCGGTGCGTCAACTCGCGGATGCGGTCGGCGCGCTCGAACTCGCCGCCATCGAGGTCGCATCCGATGTTCCGGCGCTCGGCGCGGGCGTGCTGGTCGCGAACGCCACGGCCTCAGCGCGAGACCCGAGTCGCTCTGCAAGCCGCGATGGATGCCGTCGCCGAGGACATCGCGGCCGACCGCAACCCACTGGCGTCGGTGCAGGCCTACGCCGACGCCGTCGCGCGTCGTTGAGGCTTCGCGCGCGGCAGCGGATGCCGCGGCGGCCGCCGAGGCCGAAGCCGAGTCGAACTACGACCCGACACCCGAGTTCCCGTGCGTCCAGTTCCCACCGATCACGCTGCCCAACGGGGTCGTGATCCAGCCCTTCCAGTGCCCCTTGGTGAGCGGACCCTGACGACTCAGTCGAACCGCGGCCCACGCTCCAGCAGCGCCGCCTCCCGTGCCAGCATCCCGTCCTCGACGGCGCGCAACGCGATGACCGCCTCGTAGTGCCCGATCAGCTCATCGCCGATCGAGGCCCACGACCGGCCGAGCACCTTGCGGCGGCCGGCCTCGCCCATCCGCGCCCGCAGATCGGGTTCGGCGACGAGCTGCTCGACCGCGAGCCCGAGGTCGCGATCGTCGTCAGGGGCGAACAGGAACCCGTCGACGCCCTGGCTCGACGAGATCGATCGGACCTCCCGCGTGCGGCGCGACGACCGGCAGTCCGGTGGCGTGCGCCTCCTGCACGGTCTGGCCGAAGGTCTCCTCGGTGCCGGTGTGCACGAACACATCGAAGCTCGCGTACGCGGCGGCGAGTTCGGTGCCGGTCAGCGAGCCGAGCCAGGTGACGGGCATCCCCTTCATCGCGCGCTTGGCCAGTGGCACCGACGGGCCGTCGCCGACGATCGCGAGCCGGATGCCCGGCAGGTCGCGCAGCACGGCGAGACGCTCGACCTGCTTCTCGGGCGCGATGCGACCGACGTAGCCGACGATCGTCTCGCCGTGCGGGGCGAGGCGCTGGCGCAGTCGCTGCACGGTCGGAGTGAGCCGGTTGTTCGGGTGGTAGGTGGTCAGGTCGACGCCACGACCCCAGCGCGCGAGGCGCTCGACGCCCGCGAGTTCGAGGTCGTGCATCGACGCGGACGACGGCACGAGGGTGAGGTCGGCGCCCTCGTGGATCCACCGCACCACTCGCCACGCGAACTTCGTCGCCGCTCCGAGGTGATTGCGGCGTGCGTAGCCCGCGACGTCGGTCTGGAAGATCGCGACCGACGGGATGCCGGCGCGCCCGGCCGCCGCGATCGCCTGCGCGCCGAGCAGGAACGGGGATGCAGCGTGCACGACGTCGGGCGCGAAGTCCGCGATCAGCCGCGCGACGCCGGGGTTCGGAAGCCCGACCGGGAACTGCCGGTACGCGAACGCCGGCACCTCGTGCACCGGGAATCCCGCGAACTGCTTCGGAGCACCTGCCGCCGGCACGATGACGATGCACTCGTGGCCGCGGTCGCGCAGGTGCTCGAGCACCTTCTTCACGCTGTTGGTGACGCCGTTGACGGTGGGCAGGAAGCTCTCGCTGACGATGGCGACACGCATCCGGATCTCCGATCCTCGGTGATTCTCGATCGTGCCCACCGCTGGTGGCCGCGCCGTGAATGCAACGTGAACCGCCGTCTAAGGTTGTCTGCATGACCGATCGAACTGGGCCGATCGACGGCTTCTACAGCGTGATCCCCGCCGGTGGCATCGGCTCTCGCCTGTGGCCGCTCTCGCGTGCCGACGCACCCAAGTTCCTCCACGACCTCTCCGGCTCCGGCAAGACCCTGCTGCGCGACACCTGGGACCGGCTCACGCCGCTGTCGGGCGTCGACCGCATCATGGTCGTCACCGGGCGGGCGCACCGCGCCGCCGTCGAGCAGCAGCTGCCGGAGCTCACCGACCCGAACGTCGTGCTCGAGAGCGAGCCGCGCGATTCGTCTGCGGCGATCGGACTCGCCGCGGCCATCCTGCGCAACCGGGAGCCCGACGTCGTGATCGGCTCCTTCGCGGCCGACCACGTGATCCGCGACCAGAAGGGCTTCCGCCGGGCGGTGGCCGAGGCCGTCGCGTCAGCGCGCGCCGGGCTACATCGCGACGATCGGCATCTCGCCGACCGACCCGGCGATCGGCTTCGGCTACATCGAGTGCGGCGGCGGTATCGAGGTGGATGGCGCGCCGAGCGCGCTCGCCGTCAGCTCGTTCGTCGAGAAGCCGAGCCTCGCCGTCGCCGAGGGCTACCTGAGCGCGGGCAACTACCTCTGGAACGGCGGCATGTTCATCGCGCGCGCCGACGTGCTGCTCGAGCAGCTCGGCCGGTCGCGGCCCGAGCTGCTCGCCGGCATCGAGGAGCTCGCGGCAGTCTGGGATGACGCGGCCAAGCGCGGCCCTGCGGTCGACCGGATCTGGCCGGCGCTCGAGAAGATCGCCATCGACTACACCGTGGCCGAGCCGGCAGCGGCCGAGGGCCGGCTCGTCGTCATCCCCGGGCACTTCGACTGGGACGACGTCGGCGACTTCGCCTCGATCGGCAAGCTGCACGGCCGTGCGAGCGACCTCGCGATCCTCGGCGAGAACCCGCGCGTGCTCTCCGACTCATCCACGGGCGTCGTCATCAGCCACAGCGGACGCCTGATCTCGCTCATCGGCGTCACCGACATCGTGGTCGTCGACACCCCGGATGCCCTGCTGGTCACGACGACCGCGAACGCCCAGCGCGTGAAGGCCGTCGTCGACGCGCTGAAGCTCAGCGGCCGCAGCGACGTTCTCTAGCGGCGGCGCAGCACGAGCACAGTCACGAAACGGTAACGAAGGTCTCGCAGCGCTGACCCGGCCGGATGCGCGCCGAGGCGCCGATGGCTAGCGTCGTTTCCAGACCAACCGCCATCCGGGCGGTATCCATAAGGAGAACGACGAATGTCGAAGACACTGATCCTCCGCGGCGCCGCAGTGCTCGGCGCTGCCGCGCTGCTGCTCGCGGGCTGCGCCCCCGCCCCGACGCCCGGCGAGACCGGCTCGGCGAGCGACTACTGCGCGCGCATGGTCACCAACTCCGGCGGTCTCGAGGACCGCTCGTTCAACCAGGCCAGCTGGGAGGGGCTTCAGACCGCGGCCGACGAGTTCGACATCGACGTGAAGGCCCTCGTCTCGACGTCGGAGACCGACCTCGCGCCGAACGTGCAGCAGGCCGTCGACAGCGGCTGCCAGTTCGTGCTCACCGTCGGCTACGAGCTCGCGCCCGCGACGCAGGAGCAGGCCGCGGCGAACCCCGACATCGACTTCGCGATCGTCGACGACGTCGTGGACGCAGCCGAACGTCAAGCCGATCGTCTTCGACACCGCCCAGGCGGCATTCCTCGCCGGCTACCTCGCCGCCGGCGTGACGCAAGACCGGCATCGTGGCGACGTTCGGTGGCGGCAACCAGCCGCCCGTGACGCTCTTCATGGACGGCTTCGTCGACGGTGTCGCGAAGTACAACGAGGTGCACGGCACGGCCGTGATCGCCCTCGGCTGGGACAAGACGGCGCAGGACGGCGTCTTCACGGGTGACTTCGAGGACATCAACAAGGGCCTCACCACCACACAGGCGTTCATCGACCAGGGTGCGGACGTCATCCTGCCGGTCGCCGGCCAGGTCGGCGAGGGTGCGGCGCAGGCCGCGCTCAACTCGGGCGGCACGGCATCCGTGATCTGGGTCGACTCCGACGGCTACGACACCCTGCCCGCCGAGTTCCGTCCGGTGCTGCTCACCTCGGTGCTCAAGAACACCGGCGACGCCGTCGTGGAGATCGTGAAGGCGAGCATCGACGGCACGTTCGACAACACGCCCGTTCGTCGGAACGCTCGAGAACGGCGGCGTCGGCATCGCGCCGTACCACGACCTCAGCGACCGCGTGAGCGCCGAACTGCAGGCCGAGATCGACCAGCTGACGCAGGACATCATCTCCGGCACCCTCGTGATCGACGAGCCCCTCGGCCCCCTAGTGAGCATGTGGATGACGCCGAGCCGTGTAAAGGACATGTAACGGCTTGGCGTCATCCCTGTCCTGTTGTCCAGTGCCGACGTAACATTCGGTAACCTGAACCGCACCACGCCCCGAGCGCTCCGCGCCGGGCTGCACCTTGGAGGAAACATCTTGACCATTACATTCCGCAAGTCGGCCTGGGCGGGATCGCCCTCGTCGGCACGAGCGCGCTCGTCCTCGCTGGCTGTGCCCCGGCACCCGAGACCGGCGGCGAAGAGACCTCCGGCGCTGCAGACTTCCTTCGTGCATGGTGTCCGACGCCGGTGGCTTCGACGACAAGTCGTTCAACCAGCTCGGCTTCGAGGGCCTCACCGAGGCCGACGCCGAACGCGATCACCGTCGAGTCGAACTCCGAGACCGACTACGCCCCGAACATCGACAGCCTCGTCTCGCAGGGCTGCAACCTGATCGTGACCGTCGGCTTCGCCCTCTCGGCCGCCACGCTGACCGCTGCCGAGGCCAACCCGGACGTCAAGTTCGCGATCATCGACGACGCGGCCGATGGTGACTTCGATGGCGCCGTCGACTTCGACAACACGCAAGCCGATCGTCTTCAACACCGCTCAGGCGGCGTTCCTCGCCGGCTACGCAGCTGCGGCCTACTCGAAGACCGGCATCGTCGGAACGTTCGGTGGAATGAACTTCCCGACCGTCTCGATCTTCATGGACGGCTTCGAGCAGGGTGTCGAGTACTACAACGCGCAGAAGGGCGCCGCTGTGCAGGTGCTCGGCTGGGACGCGCACCGACGGTGTCTTCACCGGTGGCTTCGAGGCGAACGACACGGCTCGCCAGACGGCCCAGGGCCTCATCGACCAGAACGTCGACGTGCTGCTGCCCGTCGGTGGTCCGATCTACCAGAGCGCTGCCGCCGCCATCCGTGACGCCGGCCGTGAGATCGCCCTCGTCGGCGTCGACGCGGACTTCTGCGACACCGACCCGAGCGTCTGCGACATCACGCTGACCTCGATCCTCAAGGGCATCAAGTCGGCGACCTCCGCGGTCGTCGCCGATGCTGCAGGCGGCGACTTCTCGAACGAGCCGTACGTCGGCACGCTCGAGAACGACGGTGTCGGCCTCGCCGGCGTTCCACGACTTCGAGAGCAAGGTCCCCGCGGACCTCGCGGGCGAGCTCGACGCCATCAAGGCGGGCATCATCGATGGCTCGATCCCGGTGGCGTCCTACCTCGGCTAGGCACCACCTGCAACACCCGTGACCGGGAGGACCAGCATGCGCTGGTCCTCCCGGTTCGCATATCTTGGGACAGAGATATCGTTGAGATATCGCATTTGAAAGAGTGCACTTCTCGCATCCCGACCGCACCGGCAACGACGCCGCACGAGAGATTGGCCCACATGAAGCTGGAACTCCGCGGCATCACCAAGCGGTTCGGCACTCTCGTCGCGAACGATCACATCGACCTCGTCGTCGAGCCGGGTGAGATCCACTGCCTGCTCGGTGAGAACGGTGCGGGCAAGTCCACCCTCATGAACGTGCTCTACGGGCTGTACCAGCCCGACGAGGGCGAGATCCTGCTGGATGACGTCGTGCAGCACTTCGCCGGACCGGGAGACGCCATGGCGGCCGGCATCGGCATGGTGCACCAGCACTTCATGCTCATCCCCGTGTTCACGGTCGCCGAGAACGTGATCCTCGGGCACGAGCAGGTCGGCTTCGCCGGCGTGCTCGACCTCGACGCGGCCCGCGAGAAGGTGCGCGAGATCTCGGCGCGCTTCGGCTTCGACGTCGACCCGGACGCCCTCGTCGACGACCTGCCGGTCGGCGTGCAGCAGCGCGTCGAGATCATCAAGGCGCTGAGCCGGGATGCCAAGGTGCTCGTGTTCGACGAGCCGACCGCCGTGCTGACGCCGCAGGAGACCGACGAGCTCATGGTGATCATGCGCCAGCTCAAGGAGTCCGGCACCTCGATCGTGTTCATCACCCACAAGCTGCGCGAGGTGCGCGAGGTCGCGGACCGCATCACCGTCATCCGTCTCGGCCGCGTCGTCGGCCAGGCCGACCCGAAGGACACCAACGAGGAGCTCGCGTCGATGATGGTCGGCCGCGCCGTCGACCTGACGGTCGACAAGGGTCCCGCCAAGCTCGGCGCCGATGCGCTCGTCGATCAAGAACCTCTCCGTGATCGACCCCCGCAACCAGCTCGTCGTGAACGACGTGACCTTCGACGTGCGCGAGGGCGAGATGCTCGCGCATCGCCGGCGTGCAGGGCAACGGCCAGACCGAGCTCACCGAGGCGATCATCGGCCTGCAGCCCCGCGTGACCGGTGAGATCGCCCTCGACGGGCAGAGCCTGCGCACCGCGTCGGTGCACGAGACACTCGAGGCGGGCATCGGCTTCGTCCCGGAGGACCGCAAGGAGGACGGGCTGATCGCGGAGTTCACGATCGCCGAGAACCTCATGCTCGACCGCAGCGACCAGGCGCCGTTCGTCCGATGGGGCACGCTGCAGCTCGGCACGCTCGCCGAGTTCGCCGACCGAGAAGCTCGCCGAGTTCGACATCCGCGCGCAGGGCATCGGCACCCACGTCGGACGGCTCTCCGGCGGCAACCAGCAGAAGGTCGTGCTCGCCCGCGAGCTCAGCCGCGACCTCAAGCTGTTCGTGGCGGCGCAGCCGACCCGCGGACTGGATGTCGGATCGATCGAGTTCGTCCACACCAGGATCGTGCAGGCGCGGGATGCGGGCGTGCCCGTGATCGTCGTGTCGACCGAGCTCGACGAGGTGGTCGCCCTCGCCGACCGCATCGCGGTCATGTACCGCGGGAGCATCGTCGGCATCGTTCCGGGCGACACCCCGCGAGAAGTGCTCGGACTCATGATGGCCGGCGAGCACGCCGCCGGGGAGGTGGCGGCATGAGCGACGCGATGAGCGACGAGCAGGTGGCATCCCACGTCCCGCCGCCGATGTCGAAGGAGCCCGGCCAGCCGGGCACCGAGACCCCGCCGGCGCCGAAGTCGAACCAGGTGCTGCGCGAGATCTTCTCCGGCAGCTGGGTGATCTCGGTGCTCGCCGTCGTGCTCGCGATGCTCATCGGGTCGATCCTCATCGCGGCCACCAACGAGAGACGTGCAGGCCGCGGCCGGCTACTTCTTCTCGCGACCCGGTGACCTGTTCGCGGCGATCTGGGAGTCGGTGTCGGGCGCCTACACGTCGCTGTTCCAGGGCTCGATCTACAACTTCCGCCGCCCGGGGTTCGCGAACGGCATCAAGCCGCTCACCGAGACGCTCACGCTTCGCCACGCCGCTCATCGCGGCCGGCCTCGGTGTCGCGCTCTGCGTTCCGGGTCGGGCTGTTCAACATCGGTGGCCGCGGGCAGATGCTCGTCGCGGCGGCGGCGGCGGGCTACGTCGGCTTCGCGTGGCCGTTGCCGCTACGGCATCCACCTGATCGTCGCCGTCGTCGGCCGGACTCATCGCCGGCGCGATCTGGGGCGGCATCGTCGGCCTGCTCAAGGCCACGGACCGGCGCGCACGAGGTGATCGTGACGATCATGCTCAACTACGTCGCGTTCTACCTGATCTCGTACTGCTGCGAACGCCCGGGCCTGCTGCAGGCGCCGGGTCAGACCAACCCGAAGTCGGCGCCGATGCTGCCGACGGCGGTCTTCCCCGACCTGCTCGGGCCGCAGTACAACCTGCATCTCGGGCTTCATCTTCGTGATCGTCGCGACCGCCTTCGTCTGGTACCTGCTCAACCGCTCGAGCCTGGGCTTCAAGTTCCGCGCGGTCGGCGAGAACCCGAACGCCGCGCGCGTCGCGGGCATCAACGTCAAGCGGCATCTACGTCTGGGCGATGGTGCATCTCGCGGCGCGCTCGTCGGGCTCGCGGGCGTCACCCAGGTGCTCGGCACGGTCACCACGGGCTTCGCGTCCGGCATCGACGCCGGGCATCGGGTTCGACGCCATCACGGTCGCGCTGCTCGGGCGCTCGCGGCCGATCGGCGTGTTCTTCGCCGGCATCCTGTTCGGGGCGCTCAAGGCCGGCGGCTTCTCGATGCAGGCCGCGCAGGGCATCCCGATCGACATCGTGCTCGTCGTGCAGTCGCTCATCGTGCTGTTCATCGCGGCCCCGCCGCTCGTGCGGGCGATCGCCCGTTCATCCCGAAGCCGCTCGGCCCGGGAGAGGTCGCCACCAAGCCTGCGAAGGTCAGCGGCAAGAAGGCGGTGGTGACCAAGTGAGCACCGTCACCGCACCACTCGACGACCAGCACCCCGGGCGTGCCCTCCGCGGCGCCGATCGAGCTCGAGACCGCGATCGTGCGCAGCTGGAAGACGCCGATCGCGCTCGGCATCTTCACGGTCATCGCGTTCCTGCTCTCGGTGGTCGCCGGGCGGGACGGCACCACCGGCTTCCGACTCTACACCGACGCCGACGTCATCAAGCTCCCGGTCATCGCGCTTCCGCTGCCGGGGGTCATCGCCGTGCTCGTGGTCGTGCTGGCGGCCCTCGCGGTCGGCAGCTGGTGGCTCGTGCGGATCAAGCGACCGCGACTGGTGTGGCTGGCCGCGCTCGTCGCGTTCCTGCTGTCGATCGCGGTCATCCCGTCGATCGTGCAGGTGCCGGCACGCGCCACGACCGTCGCCGTGACGGTGGTCCTCGCGCTCATCACGGTGTTCTCGTTCTGGCGCTCGTCGCAGGGCAGGAAGACGTGGCTCTGGGTGATCGCGGTGTTCGCGGTGCTCTTCCTGTTCGCGTTCCTGACCTGGGCCGCGGCGGGCGCAGCGCTCCCGGTGCAGGTGCCGAGCCTCCTGGTGGGCTCCGTCGGGCTCAGCGCGCCGCTCATCTTCGGTGCGCTGGGCGGTGTGCTCTCCGAACGCGTCGGCGTGGTCAACGTCGCGATCGAGGCGCAACTGCTCGCGGGCGCCTTCTCGTCGGCCGTGGTCGCGAGCCTCGTGTTCCCCGGGATCAACTCGTTCGTGCTCGGGATCATGGGCGGCGACGCCGAAGCGGCCCGCCCGGCTGCTGCGACGCTCGCGGGCCTGATCGCGCTCATCCCGGCCCTGCTCGCCGGCGTGCTGGTGGCGCTCGTGCTCGCCGCATTCGCGATCCAGTACATCGTCGACCAGGTGATCGTCGGTGTCGTGCTCAACGTGCTCGTGCTCGGCCTCACGAGCTTCTTCTTCACGCAGGTGCTCGCGCCGAACGCGGCCGTGCTCAACTCGCCGCCGCGGTTCCCGAGGATCGACATCCCGCTGCTGTCCGAGATCCCGATCATCGGCCCGGTGCTGTTCCGGCAGACGATCATCGTCTACCTGATGTACATCGCGGTGTTCGTGGTGTGGTTCGGGCTGTTCCAGACCCGCTGGGGCCTGCGCCTGCGCGCGGTCGGCGAGCACCCGCAGGCGGCGGACACCGTGGGCATCAAGGTCAACCGCACGCGGTTCTGGACGTGGTCGCGATCGCCGGCGCGATCGCCGGTGTCGGTGGCGCGTTCTTCACGCTCGGCTCGGTCGGCTCGTTCAACAAGGAGATGACCGCGGGCGCGGGCTTCATCGCGCTCGCCGCGGTGATCTTCGGTCGCTGGGATCCGATCCGCGCGACGCTCGCGGCGCTGCTGTTCGGATTCGCGACGAACCTGCAGGGTGCGCTCGAGCATCATCGGCTCGCCGGTGCCGAGCGAGTTCATGCTCATGCTGCCGTACGTCGTCACGATCGTCGCGGTCGCCGGCCTGGTCGGGCGGCGTGCGCGGTCCTGCCGCGGCCGGCAAGCCCTACATCAAGTCCTAGGAGCACCATGCCCATCGATCCCAACAGCCATCGAGTGGGATGCCCTTCGGGGTGTCGCGAAGGAAGCGCTCGGTCACGCGTACGTGCCGTACTCGAACTTCCCGGTCGGGGTCGCCGCGATCGTGGATGACGGCCGCATCCTCTCGGGCGCGAACGTCGAGAACGCCTCCTACGGCCTGACCCTGTGCGCGGAGTGCGCGCTCGTGTCGAGCCTGCACATGACCGGCGGCGGCAAGCTCGTCGCGTTCACGTGCGTCGACGGGCACGGCAACATCCTGATGCCGTGCGGACGCTGCCGGCAGCTGCTGTTCGAGCACTCCGCCGAGGGCATGCTGCTCGAGACCGTGAGCGGCGTTCGGACGATCGACGAGGTCATCCCGGACGCGTTCGGTCCGCGCACGCTCGACGCGTACCGCGCCGAGGACGCCAAGTAATGGTCGAGCCGTTCGACGTCGTCGACCTCATCCGCACCAAGCGCGACAAGGGCACGCTGACGACGCCGCAGATCGACTGGCTCATCGACGCCTACACGCGCGGCTACGTCGCCGACGAGCAGATGTCCGCGATGACGATGGCGATCTTCCTCAACGGCATGGAGCGCGAGGAGATCCGCGACCTGACGATGGCGATGATCGCGAGCGGCGAGCGGATGTCGTTCGACGACCTCGGCAAGCCGACCACCGACAAGCACTCCACCGGCGGGGTGGGCGACAAGATCACGCTGCCGCTGGCGCCGCTCGTGGCATCCTTCGGCGTCGCGGTTCCGCAGCTGAGCGGGCGGGGGCTGGGGCACACCGGCGGCACGCTCGACAAGCTCGAGAGCATCCCGGGCTGGCGGGCATCCATCAGCAACGAGGAGATGCGGCAGCAGCTGCGCGACGTGGGTGCGGTGATCTGCGCGGCCGGGTCCGGGCTCGCGCCGGCCGACGGCAAGCTCTACTCGCTGCGCGACATCACGGGCACGGTCGAGTGCATCCCGCTGATCGCGTCATCCATCATGAGCAAGAAGATCGCCGAGGGCACCGCCGCGCTCGTGCTCGATGTGAAGTTCGGGTCCGGCGCGTTCCTCAAGGACATCGAGCAGTCGCGCGCGCTCGCCGAGACCATGGTGCGATTGGGTGAGGATGCCGGGGTCGCGACGACCGCGTTCCTCACCAACATGAACGTGCCGCTCGGCCTCGCGATCGGCAACGCGAACGAGGTGCGCGAGTCGGTCGAGGTGCTCGCGGGCGGCGGACCGGCCGACATCGTCGAGCTGACCCTCGCCCTCGCGCGCGAGATGCTCGCGCTCGCCGGCCAGCCGGACGCCGACGTCGAGGCCGCACTGCAGGACGGCCGCGCGATGGACACCTGGCGCGCGATGATCTCCGCGCAGGGCGGCGACCCGGATGGCGCGCTGCCCACCCCCAAGGAGAGCGAGACGGTCACCGCCGACCGCGACGGCGTGCTCGTCGAGCAGCTCGCGCTGCCGTTCGGCATCGCGGCCTGGCGGCTCGGTGCCGGTCGCGCGCGCAAGGAGGACCCGGTGGCGCACGCCGCGGGCATCGACCTGCACGCGAAGCCCGGCGACGCCGTCACGAAGGGTCAGCCGCTGTTCACGCTGCACACCGACGAGCCCGAGCGGTTCGCCCGCGCGCTACGAGGCGCTCGAGGGTGCGTACCGGATCGGGGATGCGGGGGATGAGGTCATGACCGGCGGGCCGCTGATCGCGGGCAAGATCGGCTGGTAGCGCCGCGAAGCGACGCGTATCGAAACCGCCCGCCCCTGCCGCGGCTTTGAGACGCGTTTTTCGGTTTCGCAGTCCGAACTTCCAAACACAAAGCCGACGAACGACTCGAAGCCGCCATGGGTCGCCGATCCGCTCCAGCGCATCCACCACGAGCCCCCAGAACTTCGCGTGGTCGAGGTTCATCGCGACCTGCGTCGTGCAGTCGTCGGGCGCGGGTGAGCGGAAGTCGGCCACGGTCATCCCGAGCGTGAGCGAGCCGGTGAGCTCGATGTCGAGCGGCACGCGCACGGTCTCCATCACGGTGCGGTCGATCACGAAGGCGACCGCGCACGGGTCGTGCACGGGCGGGTGGTCGAAGCCCTGCTGGTCGCGGTAGGTGTGCGCGAAGAACTCCAGCAGCTCGCCGACGAAGCGGGCGGGGGCGGTGCCCACGGCGGCGATGGCGGCCACGACGTCGGGGGTCGCGAGGGCTTCGTGCGTGACATCCAGCCCGACCATCGTGAGCGGCCAGGACTCGTTGAAGACGATGTGCGCGGCCTCGGGGTCGATCACGATGTTGAACTCGCTCGTCGCGCTCCAGTTGCCGACGTGGAAGCCGCCGCCCATGAGCACGACCTCCTTCACGCGCGAGGCGATGCGCGGCTCCTTGCGCACGGCGAGGGCGATGTTGGTGAGCGCGCCGGTCGGAACGAGGGTGATCGTGCCCGGCTCGTTGCCCATGACGAGGTCGATGATGAGGTCGACCGCGTGCCGCGGGTCGAGTTCGATGTCCGGTTCCGGCAGCACCGGGCCGTCCAGGCCCGACTCGCCGTGGATGCTCTCGGCCACCTCGATCTGCCGCACCAGCGGGCGATGCGCGCCCTTCGCGAACGGCACTCCGGTGAGGCCGATGACCTTCGCGACCGCGAGCGCGTTGCGCGTGACCTTCTCGATGGTCTGGTTGCCCATGACCGTCGTGACGGCCATGAGCTCGATCTCCGGGCTGCCGTGGGCGAGCAGCAGCGCGACCGCGTCGTCGTGGCCGGGGTCGCAGTCGAGGATGATCCTGGTTGGCACGGTCCTAGTCTGCACCGGCGGCATCGCTAGTAGGTTTGAGGCATGAACGCGCCTGCCTCTGAGTACATCCTGCCCGGAGGTGGAGCCGACATCACGGCCCTGCCGAAGGTCTCCCTCCACGATCACCTGGATGGCGGGCTGCGGCCGCAGACCATCATCGAGCTCGCCGACGGCATCGGTCTCGACCTGCCGGCGACCGAGGCCGCCGCGCTCGGCGCGTGGTTCGCCGAGAAGTCCGACAGCGGCTCGCTCGTCGAGTACCTCAAGACCTTCGACATCACCACCGCGGTCATGCAGACCAAGGAGGGCCTCGAGCGCGTCGCGCGCGAGTTCGTCAACGACCTGGCCGCCGACGGCGTGGTGTGGGGCGAGATCCGCTGGGCGCCCGAGCAGCACCTCACCCGCGGGCTCACGCTCGACGAGACCGTCGAGGCGGTGCAGGAGGGCCTCGAGGCCGGGGTCGCCGACGCCGAGGCTGCCGGCCACGACATCCGGGTCGGCCAGCTCGTGAGCGCGATGCGCCACGCCGATCGCGGACTCGAGATCGCCGAGCTCGCCGTGCGCCACCGCGAACAACGGCGTCGTCGGCTTCGACATCGCGGGCGCCGAGGCCGGGTTCCCGGCCGGCAACCTGCGCGACGCGTTCGACTTCCTCGCGCAGGAGTACCTGCCGGTGACCGTGCACGCGGGCGAGGCCGACGGCCTCGACAGCATCCGCGGCGCGCTGTTCGACGGTCGCGCGCTGCGGCTCGGCCACGGCGTGCGCATCGCCGAGGACATCTCGTTCGAGCGCGAGGAGGGCGACAACGCCTACGTCTCGCTCGGCCCGGTCGCCCAGTGGGTCAAGGACCGCGAGATCGCGCTCGAGACCAGCCCGTCATCCAACCTGCAGACCGGCGCGTTCGCGCAGTGGGGCGACGAGCTCGTCGACCACCCGTTCGACCTGCTGTTCCAGCTCGGCTTCCGGGTGACGGTCAACACCGACAACCGGCTCATGAGCTCGACGTCGCTCAGCCGCGAACTGTTCCTGCTCGCCGAGACGTTCGGCTACGGGCTGGACGAGCTGCTCGAGTTCCAGCTCAACGCGGCCTCTGCGGCCTTCCTGCCGCTCGAGGACCGCGACGCGCTGATCGAGAGGATCGTCGCGGGGTTCGAAGCGGCCTGAGCCGCTGACATCAGGATGACGCTGCCCCCGCTCCCCGACGATGCGATCGTGCTCCGAGCCGACGCCGCGGACTGGCGCGCCGCCGTGCGGCTCGCCGGTGACGCGCTCACGCGCTCCGGAGCGACGACCGACGCGTACGCGGACGAGATGATCCGCATGATCGAGGAGCACGGGCCGTACGTCGTCATCGCGCCGGGCCTCGCGCTCGCGCACGCGCGGCCCGGGCCCGAGGTGCTCGCGGACGGGCTCGCGGTCGTGACGCTCGCCGAGCCGGTCGCGTTCGGGCACCCGCACAACGACCCGGTGAGCGTGGTGATCGCGCTCGCGTCGGCCTCGGCGTCGGAGCACCTCGCCGCGGTTGCCGCCGTCGCGAACGTGTTCAACGACGAGACCTCGGTCGCTCGGCTCGAGGCCGCAACGACGCCGGACGATGTCAGGCTGGCGCTCGGGTAGGACCTACTTCAGCACGTCGTGCATGCCGCGCTCGAGCGTGGTCACGGTGTGCTCGGCGGCCGCGAGGCGCTGCCGACCGGTGCCGTCGGTCGACGACGCGTCGATGTACACCTTGAGCTTGGGCTCGGTGCCGCTCGGGCGCACGACGATCCGGCCGCCGCCGGTCGACCCAGATCCGCAGGATGTCGTTGGGCGGGAACTGCCCGAACCCGTCGCGGAAGTCGTCGATCTGCTCGACCTTGAGCTCGCCGATCTCGTCGGGCGGGTGCTCGCGCAGGTTGGTCATCATCCGGCCGATGTCCCCGAGGTCGTCGACCCGCATCGAGATCTGCGCCGACGCGTACCCGCCGAACTTCTCGGCGAACGCGATGAGGTGGTCCTCCATCGTGCGCCCCTCGGCCTTGAGGCTCGCGGCGAGTGCGAGCATGTCGACCGCCGCCGAGATGCCGTCCTTGTCGCGCACCTTGCCGGGGTCGACGAGGTAGCCGAGCGCCTCCTCGTAGCCGTAGAGCAGGCCGCCGACCCGGGAGATCCACTTGAAGCCCGTGAGGGTGTCCTCGAAGTCCAGGTCGTACTTGCGGGCGACCTCCTTCAGCGCGGGCGAGGAGACGAGCGACGCGGCCAGGGTGCCGGTGTCGGCCTTCGCGTGCATCGCACGCTCGGCGGCCTGCCAGCCGAGGATCCAGCCCACCTCGTTGCCGGAGAGCCTGCGCCAGCCGTGCTTGGTGGGGATGCCGACCGCGAGCCGGTCCGCATCGGGGTCGTTCGCGATCGCGAGATCCGCATCCGCGGCCGCCGCGACCGCGAGCACGAGGTCCATCGCGCCCGGCTCCTCGGGGTTCGGGAACACCACGGTCGGGAAGGTCGCATCGGGCTCGAGCTGCTCCTTCACGACGTGCGGCTCGTCGAAGCCGGCGTCGGCGAACACGCGCTTCGCGGTCTCCCAGCCCGACCCCGTGCATCGGCGTGTAGGCGAAGACCAGCGGCTTGCTCGCCTTGCCGACCAGCCGCGCCGTCGCGCGCACGTACGCGTCGACGACCGAGTCGTCGGCGGTCTCGTACTCGGTCGAACGGGGCAGGTCGGCAACCGGGCCAGCCGGCGGCGACGCGCGCGATCTCGTCCGCGATGAGCGCGTCGACCGGCGGCACGATCTGCGAGCCGTGGTCGAGCCCGCCGAGGTAGACCTTGTAGCCGTTGTCGTTCGCGGGGTTGTGGCTCGCGGTGACCATGACGCCGGCGCCGACCTCGAGGTCCCGCACGGCGAACGCGAGCACGGGCGTCGGCAGCAGGCGGGGGAGCAGGATGGCGCGGACGCCGGCGCCGGCCATGAGCTCCGCGGTGTCGCTGCGCGAAGACGCGCGGAGTTCTTGCGGCCGTCGTATCCGATCACGATGCTCGGCTTCGCGTCGCGCGCGACGAGGTAGGCGGCGAGGCCGGCGGCGGCCTGGGCGACCACGACCCGGTTCATCCGGTTCGGGCCGGCGCCGAGCGCGCCGCGCAGTCCCGCGGTGCCGAACGCGAGCGGGGCGACGAAGCGGTCGGCGAGGTCGGCGGTCGCGGCGGGGAGGCCGGCTTCGGCATCCTCGATCACCTGGTCGAGCTCGGCCCTGGTGTCCTCGTCGGGATCCTGGTCGCGCCACGCCTTGGCGGCCGCGATCGACGTCGGCGCGGTGGCTTGCGACGAGCGTCACAGCTCCGCCACGATCCGCGCGAGCAGCGCGCTGATCACCGGCTCGGCCTCCTTGCCGGCCTCGATGACCTCGGCGTGGCTCAGCGGGGTCTGCTGGATGCCGGCGGCGAGGTTCGTGATGAGCGACATCCCGAGGATCTCCATGCCCGCCTGGCGTGCCGCGATCGCCTCGAGGGCCGTGGACATCCCGACGATGTCGCCGCCGATGATCCGGGCCATCTGCACCTCGGCCGGGGTCTCGTAGTGCGGGCCGCGGAACTGCGTGTACACGCCCTCGTCGAGCAGCGGGTCGATGCCCTTGGCGATCGCGCGCAGCCGCTTCGAGTACAGGTCGGTGAGGTCGATGAACGTCGCGCCCTCGAGCGGCGAGTCCGCGGTGAGGTTGATGTGGTCGCTGATCAGCACGGGCGTGCCCGGCTTCCAGTGCGGCTTGATGCCGCCGGCGCCGTTGGTGAGGATCATGATCGTCGCGCCGGTGGCCGCGGCGGTGCGCACCGAGTGCACGACCCGTCGCACGCCGTGGTTCTCGTAGTAGTGGGTGCGCGCGCCGATGACGAGCGCGCGCTTGCCCGACGGCAGCAGGATCGAGCGGATCGACCCGACGTGGCCCTCGAGCGCGGGCTTGGAGAAGCCCTCGATGTCGGTGGCGGGGATGGATGCCGTGGTCTCGCCGATCAGGTCGGCCGCTCGCGCCCAGCCGCTGCCGAGGGTGAGCGCGATGTCGTGCTTCTCGACCCCGGTGCGCTCCGCGATCTCGGCCGCGGCGATGGCCGCGTACGCGAACGGATCGGTGTCCGGGTCATCGAGCGGGTGGAAGGACTGTCGAGGTCGGCGATGACATGCGATCCACTCTATTCCGCGCGCCGATGGGGGAGAATTGCCGCATGGCCTATGAGTTCGAACGCACGCAGCGGATCGCAGTACTCGGGGGAGGCCCAGGCGGTTACGAAGCCGCCCTCGCCGGAGCCCAGCTCGGCGCCGACGTGACCCTCGTCGAGCGCGAGGGCGTCGGCGGATCGGCCGTGCTCACCGACGTCGTGCCGTCCAAGACCCTCATCGCGACCGCCGAGGCGACGAACGCGATCGGCGAGGCCGCCGACCTCGGCGTGCAGTTCTTCACCCGCAACGAGGCCGGACGCTCCGTCCGCCCCGAGGTCACCGTGAACCTCGCGGCGGTCAACGCCCGCCTGCTGCGCCTCGCGCGCCAGCAGAGCGAGGACATGAAGTCGCAGCTCATCAAGGCCGGTGTGCGCATCATCCAGGGCGACGGTCGACTCGACGGGCCGCAGCGGCTCATCGTCGCGACCGGGCACGGCAAGACCGCCAAGGACTTCGACGAGGTCGAAGCCGACACGCTCGTGGTCGCGGTCGGCGCCCGGCCCCGGATCCTGCCGTCGGCCAAGCCCGACGGCAAGCGCATCCTCACCTGGACCCAGCTCTACGAGCTCGACGAGACCCCGGAGCACCTCATCGTGGTCGGCTCGGGTGTCACCGGCGCCGAGTTCGCGAGCGCCTACCGCGCGCTCGGCTCCGAGGTCACCCTGATCTCCAGTCGCGACCAGGTGCTGCCGGGCGAGGACGCCGACGCGGCGCGGGTGATCGAGGACGTGTTCAAGCGCAACGGGATGAACGTGCTCTCCAAATCGCGCGCCGACTCCGTCAAGGCGACCCGCGACGGCGTCGATCGCCACCCTCTCCGACGGACGCACCGTCGAGGGCTCGCACTGCCTCATGGCGGTCGGCTCGGTTCCGAACACCGAGAAGATCGGGCTCGAGAAGGCGGGCGTGCAGCTCACCGAGTCCGGGCACATCCGGGTGAACCGGGTCGCGCGCACCTCGATGCCGTCGATCTACGCGGCCGGGGACTGCTCGGACTTCCTGCCGCTGGCATCCGTCGCCTCGATGCAGGGGCGCACGGCGGTGTTCCATGCGATGGGCGACGCGGTGTCGCCGACGGAGCTGCGGAACGTGACATCCAACATCTTCACCCAGCCCGAGATCGCGACCGTCGGCTGGTCGCAGAAGCAGATCGAGGACGGCCTCGCGCAGGGCGACATCTACAAGCTGCCGCTCGCCTCCAACCCGCGGGCCAAGATGATGGGCATCAAGGACGGCTTCGTGAAGCTGTTCGCCCGCACCGGCTCCGGCACGGTGATCGGCGGTGTCGTCGTCGCCCCGCACGCCTCGGAGCTCGTGCTCGCGATCGCGCTCGCGGTCGAGCACCGCCTCACGGTCGACCAGCTCGCCCGTGCGTTCTCGGTGTACCCGTCGCTCACCGGCAGCATCACGGATGCCGCGCGCGCGATGCACATCGTGAACTGACCCCAGGGAGCCGTCGGTATATCGAAGCTGGCAATTTGCCGTTAAGCTGACGACAACTCGAAGCCCGCACTCCTTCCGACTGGGACGGCGTGAGCGCGATCTTCGCCCGAACGAAGGATCAGCATTCATGGCGCTTTCGCCCCTCCGCCGCGTGCTCGCGGCCATCGCCGCCACGGCGCTCGTCTCAGCCGGGCTCGTGCTCGGTACCGCCGGTGCGGCCAGCGCCGCGACCGTGACCGTGCCCGCGGCGTACACGACGATCGCGGCCGCGCATCGCGGCGGCTGGCCCGGGCGGCACGATCAACGGTCGCGCCCGGAACGTACATCGAGGATCTGACGTCAACGAGGCGGTCACCATCATCCGCGACCATCCGTCACGACGCTCATCCAGGGCACGATGACGATCTCGGCGCCGTGTCACGATCCAGGGCTTCACCCTCGCAGACCGACGCGGTATCGACCACCGATGACCCGATCTGGATGAACGCCGGCAGCTGCGGGTTCGCGTGATCTTCGCGCAACATCATCATGAACGGCTACCGCGGCATCTACGCGAGCGGCGTGCTCGGCAGCGAAGCCTGCACCACGCGATCATCCGTCGAACTCGTTCTCCGAGACCGGCAACGGCAACACCGCCTCGGTGTGGATCGCCGGATCGTCCTACTTCCTCGTCGTCGAACAACGACTTCGACCAGCGCAGCGACTTCCTCGACGATGACGACGCGGTCGCCGTCAACCTCGTCGGCGGCAGCCACCATGTGCAGATCGTCGACAACTACATGGCGCAACTACGGGAATGCGATCGTGGTGATCGCAGCGCTGCCGGCGCTCGGGTGACCACCACGTGCTGATCGAGGCAACATCATCGACACCGATCGCGTACAGTGCGCTCTACTTCGGCAGCGACAACATCACCGACGTGACCATGCGGGGCAACGAGATCACCGGCGCGGTGCAGCCGGAACCGCTCGGCGATCCAGTTCTCGGCTGGGCACGGAGGTCCTCGACGCGTGGATCTCGCCCGGCGGCCCAGAAGCTCGACCGCATTCTGATCGAGGACAACATCCTCGGCCCGGCTGCCTACGGCATCAACGTCAACAGCGGAGTGCTCCTCGAGAACAACACCTCGATCGTCTCGAAGAAGAACACCTACAACGGCATCACGATCAACTCGATCATCGGCAGCCAGTCCGGCCCGTGCGTCACGACGACGGACGACACCTTCAACGGCTCGGCGTTCATCCTGAACGTGTGTGTCGCGAACACCCCGGCGCTCGCAGCGACCGGCGTGGATGCCACGCTGCCACTCGGCCTCGCCGGTGCGCTCACCCTCGCGGGCCTGCTCGCGCTCGTGGTCGCACGCCGCCGCCGCACGGTGTAGCTCCGAACGGCCCGACTCAAGCGCGGGCGTGGCTTCCTGGGATGCGACGCTCGCGCTTGTTCGTTGCTGAGGAGTTCAGTCCGCGATCGTCATGAGCACGTGACCGCTCGACACGGTCGCGCCGACCGACGGCATTGAGGCCGCCGACGGTGCCGTCCTTGTGGGCGGTGATCGGCTGCTCCATCTTCATCGCCTCGAGCACGAGGATCAGGTCGCCCTTGACGACCTTGTCGCCCTCGCCGACGGCGAGCTTCACGACCGTCGCCTGCATCGGCGCCTTGACCGTGTCGCCGGTGACCGTGCTCGACGGCGCCCGACGTGCGGCGGCGCGGCGGCGTGGCGAGCGCGCTGGCTGCCGGTCGACGGCATGAGCCGGGACGGCAGGCTGACCTCGATGCGCTTGCCCTCGACCTCGACGACGACGCTGTGCCGCTGCACCGGCCGGGTCTCGCCCTCGGGCAGCGAGCCGCTCCACGGCTCGATGTCGTTGACGAAGTCGGTCTCGATCCAGCGGGTGTAGACGCGAGAACGGCGACGAGGTGAAGGCGGGGTCGCGCACGATCTTGCGGTGGAACGGCAGCACGGTCGGCAGGCCGGCCACCTCGAACTCGTCGAGGGCCCGGCGCGAGCGCTCGAGGGCATCCTCGCGGCTCGATCCCGTGACGATGAGCTTGGCCAGCAGCGAGTCGAACGCGCCGCTGATCACGTCGCCCGTCGTGACGCCGCTGTCGACGCGCACGCCGGGGCCGCCGGGCATGCGCAGCACGTTCACCGGTCCGGGCGAGGGCAGGAAGCCGAGGCCCGGGTCCTCGCCGTTGATGCGGAACTCGAACGAGTGGCCGTGCGCGACCGGGTCGGGGTAGTCGATGCGTGCCGCCCTCGGCGATGCGGAACTGCTCGCGCACGAGGTCGATGCCCGTGACCTCCTCGGAGACCGGGTGCTCGACCTGCAGGCGGGTGTTCACCTCGAGGAACGAGACCGTGCCGTCCTTGCCGATCAGGAACTCGCAGGTGCCGGCACCGACGTAGCCGACCTCCTTGAGGATGGCCTTGGATGACTCGTACAGCAGCGCATTCTGCTCGTCGGTAGGAACGGGGCGGGCGCCTCCTCCACGAGCTTCTGGTGGCGGCGCTGGAGCGAGCAGTCGCGCGTCGAGATCACGACGACGTTGCCCGCGGAGTCCGCGAGGCACTGCGTCTCGACGTGGCGCGGCTGGTCGAGGTACTTCTCGACGAAGCACTCGCCGCGGCCGAACGCCGCGATGGCCTCGCGCGTCGCGGACTCGAACAGCTCGGGGATCTCCTCGCGCGTGCGGGCGACCTTGAGTCCACGGCCGCCGCCGCCGAACGCCGCCTTGATCGCGACCGGGAGGCCGTGCACATCCACGAAGTCGAGCACCTCCTCGGCGCCCGGAGACCGGGTTGAGCGTGCCGGGGGCGAGCGGTGCGCCGACCTTCTCGGCGATGTGCCGGGCGCTGACCTTGTCGCCGAGCTTCTCGATCGCCTCGGGGCTCGGGCCGATCCAGATCAGGCCGGCGTCGATCACCGCGCGGGCGAAGTCGGCGTTCTCGGCGAGGAATCCGTAGCCGGGGTGCACGGCGTCGGCGCCCGAGCGGCGGGCGACCGAGAGCAGCTTGTCGATCACGAGGTAGGTCTCGGCGCTCGTCGTGCCCTCGAGGGCGTAGGCCTCGTCGGCGAGGCGCACGTGCCGGGCATCCCGGTCCTGGTCGGCGTAGACCGCGACCGAGAGGATGCCGCTGTCCTTCGCAGCCCTGATCACGCGAACTGCGATCTCCCCACGGTTTGCGATCAGTACCTTCGTGATGGGAGCCATAACACCCCAGCCTATTGGCCGCACGGGACGCGTCTTTGGCCGATCCTCACAAAAGGATGCCGCGCCTCTTGTCGCTCGCAGCGATACCGGCTCAGCGGTTCCAGAACAGCGGCCACGCCACCCCGAACTCCGCGGCGAGCGAGCGCAGCGTGGACACGGACAGCCCGACCACCGCGTGCGGGTCGCCGTCGACCCGCTCGATGAAGGCCCCGCCGCGCGCGTCGATCGTGAACCCGCCGGCGACCTCGAGCGGCTCGCCGGTCGCGACGTACGCGTCGAGCTCGTCGTCGTTGACCGTCGGCGAAGGTCACGGCGGCCGTCGTCACGGCGCCGACCCCGCGCCCGGTCTGTCCGCCCCGGTGGTCGATCAGCCAGTGGCCGGAGTGCAGCAGCCCGACCCGGCCGCGCATGCGCGCGCCAGCGTTCGAGCGCGACCTCGGGCAGGTGCGGCTTGCCGTAGACGACGCCGTCGAGTTCGAACGCGGAGTCGCCGCCGAGCACGAAGCCGTCGAGCGGCGCGCCATCCACCGTGCTGCCCACCACGGCCTCGGCCTTCGCGCGCGCGAGCAGCTGCACGTAGTCGTGCGGCGTGAGCGGGCCGGCCGCGGCCGCGACGGCATCCTCGTCGACGCCCGGGTTCAGCAGCACGGGCTCGACCCCGGCGTTGCGCAGCGTCGCGAGCCGCGCGGGCGAGGTGGAGGCGAGGTACAAGCGCATGACGCTCCTGTTCGACGCCGTCGGGGTCAGGGACGGGGCTGGGTATCTAAGCTGGCCGGATGGGCGACCGCATCGGCGACACGATCGAACTCGACGTTACCAACATCGCGCACGGCGGCATCTCGGTCGCCCGGCACGACGGTCGCGTCGTGTTCGTGACGGACGCGATCCCGGGGGAGCGCGTCGTGGCGCGGGTGACCGACGATCGCAAGAAGGCGTTCTGGCGGGCGGACACGGTGCGCGTGCTCGAGCCGAGCGAGCACCGGCGGCAGCACGTGTGGTCCGCGGCATCCATCGACCGCGATCCCGCCGATCGGGCCGGCGGCGCCGAGTTCGGGCACATCGACCTCGCCCACCAGCGCGAGCTCAAGCGCGCAGGTGCTCGCGCGAGTCGCTGCAGCGCATGGCGAGCATCGAATCCGACGTCGTGGTCGAGGCGCTGCCCGGCGACGACCCGACGGCACCGGATGGCGCACCCGCGTGCGCCTGCACGTCGACGAGCAGGGCCGGGTGGGCCCGTTCGCGGCACGCTCGCACCGCGTCATCCCGGTCACCGACCTGCCGCTCGCGACCACGGAGCTCGCCGAGGCCGCCCCGCTCGCGCGAGACGTTCCCAGGGCGAGACCTTCGTCGACGTGCTCAGTCCGTCCACGGGCGGTGTCCGGCTCGTGGTCGGCGAGCGGCAGAAGCGCGCAGACGATCACCGAGCGGGTCGTGGCGACCGCGGCGACGTTCCGGCTCGCCGACACGGGCTTCTGGCAGGTGCACCGCGGGGCCGCACAGGCCCTCACGGATGCCGTGCAGCACGCGGTCGACCCCGACCGGTTCGACCCCGCAGCGGCCAACCTCGACCTCTACGGCGGTGTCGGGCTGCTCGCGGCCGCGCTCGGCGACCGGTTCGGCGGCTCGGTGCGCGTCACGAGCGTCGAGAGTGACCCCGTCGCGACCGATTTCGCCGCGGAGAACCTGGCGGAGTGGGTCGGAGCGCGCGCCGAGACCGGGCGGGTCGATCGGTGGCTGGCTGCGCTCGCGGCCTCCGCGGGGGCCGGGCGAGCGTGCGCGGCTCGCGAAGGCGACCGTCATCCTCGATCCGCCGCGGTCGGGAGCCGGACGTGAGGTGGTCGACGTGCTCGCCGGGCCTCGACCCCGCGCAGGTCGTCTACGTCGCGTGCGATCCGGTCGCATTCGCGCGGGATGTCGCGCTGTTCGCCGGCCACGGCTACCAGCTCGAGCAGCTGCGGGCGTTCGACCTGTTCCCCAACACGCACCACGTCGAGGCGGTAGGAACCCTCATCGAAGCGCCTGAACTCAGTACGATGGGTGCAGGTTTGGGGGAGACAGGGATGGCCATGGCTCACGCAACGGCGAGCGAGACCGGCAACGCCACCGAGTCCGCCGCGGTGCGCGTCGCGGTCGTCGACGACCACGAGTCGGTGCGCCTCGGGCTCAAGGCCGCGTTCATCGACGAGGGCTACGACTTCGTGCTCGCCGCCGCGACCGTGCAGGAGCTGATCGACGGCCTCGCCGGCCGCGAGGTCGACGTCGTCGTGCTCGACCTGTCGCTCGGCGACGGCTCGACCGTCACCGAGAACGTCAAGCGCGTGCAGGCCACCGGCTCCGCCGTGCTCGTGCACTCGATCGCCGACCGGGTGGCGAGTGTGCGCGAGGCGCTCGCGGCCGGTGCGGCCGGCGTCATCCCGAAGTCCTCAGCGACCAAGACCGTGCTCGCCGCCGCCGCGACGGTCGCGCGCGGCGAGGTGCTCAACAACCTCGAGTGGGCGACCGCGATCGACGCCGACCGCGACTTCGCGAAGGCCCAGCTCGGGCGTCGTGAGCGCGAGATCCTGCACCTGTACGCGTCCGGCCTGCCGCTCAAGCTCGCCGCGCAGCAGCTCGGCATCGGCTACTCGACCGCCCGCGAGTACCTCGACCGCATCCGCGTGAAGTACGTCGAGGTCGGGCGCCCGGCGCCCACCAAGGTCGACCTGCTGCGTCGCGCGGTCGAGGACGGCATCCTGCCAGGGCTCGACCCGGATGGCGGGGATGGCCGCTAGGGCTTCCGCCCCTCCGGTTCCGACGGGCAAACAGCTCCGGAACCCGATCAGCCGGAAGCAGGTCGAGACCGTCATCTCGCGCTCCGTCGCGGTGTTCGGGATCGTGTTCGGCGCGCAGACCGTGCCGTTCATGCTCGCCCAGCTCGACGAGCCGCACCCGTGGTGGCTGTGGTTCGTGATCCCGGCGATGTTCGGCAGCCTGCTGTTCGCGACGCTGATGTCCTTCCTGGGTGTGTGGGTGCGGCAGTCGCACGCGATCGTCGCGATCGTCTACGTGGTCGCGCTGGTCAGCTGGCCGTTCACCGTGATGCCCGGCGCGCAGATCGCCGACAGCCCGCACTGGCTGTACTACCTGCTCACGGTCGCGACGGCGTGCGCGGCGATCGCCTTCAACTCGCTGTTCGGCACGCTGTACCTGCTGATCGTGCCCACGCTGTACCTCGTCGGTCGCATCATGCCGGCGGGCGGCGGTCCCGAGTGGCAGCTCGCGGTGCTCGAGACGATCTACTCGATCATCCTCGGCGGAGCGGTCATGACGATCGTGACGATGCTGCGGCAGGCGTCATCCTCGGTGGATGCCGCCCAGGCCACCGCCCTCGACCGCTACTCGCACGCCGTGCGCCAGCACGCCCTCGAGGTCGAGCGCGTGCAGGTGGACTCGATCGTGCACGACAGCGTGCTCACCACCCTGCTCTCGGCGGCGCGCGCCTTCACGCCGGAGGCGCAGGAGCTCGCGTCGCGGATGGCGGGCGCCGCGATCGGTCATCTCCGCGATGCCGCGCTCGTGTCACCCGACGACAGCAGCACGGTGTCCCTGCGCGCGCTCGCCACCCAGCTCGGCGACGAGGTGCGCGGGATGCCGCAGTTCGAGCTCCGGTCGCGCGCCGCTCGGTGATGGGGCAGCGTGCCGGTGCAGGCGGCCGAGGTCATCCACTCGGCAACCGTGCAGGCCATGCTCAACAGCCTCCAGCACGGCGGTGACGACTCGGGCGTGCGGCGCTGGGTCGCGCTCGAGCCGTTCCCCGGCGGCGTGCGGGTGACGATCGGTGACAGCGGCGAGGGGTTCGACCCGCAGCTCGTCCCGGACGCAGCGCCTCGGCGTGCGCGTGTCGATCATCGAGCGGGTCGCGAACGCCGGCGGACTCGCCGAGATCGACTCGCGCCCGGGCGGCGGCACGACCGTGACGATCAGCTGGCCGGATGACACGGCTCGCGCTCCGCTCGCCGCGCTGTCCGACGAGCTCGGCCTCACCGAGCCCGAGGTGCTGTCGTGAACATCGGAGTGCCCCGCTACCTCATCGTCGGCATGGCCGCGGTGTTCTCGGCGTACGTGCTCATGCTCGCGGCGTACTCGTTCGACACCCTCCGCGACCCCGAGCACCTCGGGCCCGGTCTACGCGGCCATGGCGCTCTACGCGATTGCGACGGTCGTGAGCCTGCTGCCGTTCGGCCGCGCGCGCATGCCGGTCTGGATGGCGGCGTTCAACGCCGCGGTCGTCGTCGCGATCACGGTGCTGGTCTCGAGCGAGGTCGATCTCGGACGCGAGGGCGGCACCGGCTACGCGACCTGGTACGTCGCCGCGAGCGGTGCGCTCATGACGATCACGTCGACCCGCCGCCGACACCTGTTCGCGTGGCTGGGCATCGCGTTCCTCATCGTGCACACGATCATCTGGGCCGGCCCCGCGGGCGTGCTCGTCGCTCGGCGTGATCGGCAGCACCTCGTGGGTCGCCGTGTCGCACATCCTGTCCGTCGCGCTCGACAACGCGAGCAAGGATGCCCGCCGCTTCGCCATCGCCGAGCGCGAGGCCACCGACTGGCAGGCAGCCCAGGAGGCGCACGTCGACGAGCGGCAGCTGCGGCTCGGGCAGACGAGCGCGATGGCCCTCGGGATGCTGCGCAAGATCCAGGACTCCGGCGGCGACCTCACCGACGAGGAGCGCGCGGAGTGCCTGCACCTCGAGGGCGCGATCCGCGACGAGATCCGCGGACGCAAGCTGCTGAGCGATGCCGTGCGCGAGCAGGTCATGAACGCCCGCCGACGCGGCGCGACGGTCACGCTGCTCGACGAGGGTGGCATCGACGACCTCTCCGACGACGACCTCGCGCGGGTGCTCGACCGCCTCGCGGTCGCGATCCGCGACACCACGGCCGACCGCGTCATCGCTCGCACCGTGCCGGAGGGATCCGACGTCGCCGTCACGGTCGTCGGTCTGCGCGACGACGACGAGGACGCCCGCGCGCTCGGCCAGCACCCCGCAGACGACGACGAGGACGCCGACGAGGGCGTCGAGTTGTGGCTGGAGATACCGCGGATGGCGCACCAGCCGTAGCGGCATCCGAAGCCGAAGGCAGCGAGTGCCTGCAGCGAGCGATGCTCGAGCCGAGGTGGCATGGCAGGCGACCGAACGCAACGTACCTCGTCTCGCGATCCCGACCGGATCGCGACCGCGCTCGTGATCTCGGTCGGACGACGCTGCGCCGCAGCAGCGGCGGCGCAGCCATATCGGCACCGCCCGGCAACGGCCCGACAACGAACGAAGGGCCGGAGCGATGCTCCGGCCCTTCGTGAAAACCCGGGTCAGGGCGACAACCCGAATATCGCCCTGACCCGCCCCCAAATCATTAGCCCGCTTACCCTAGTCGGCTAATGAATGGTGGTGTTGCTCATGGAGCGACACCTAGCAGTACCCAGTGTGGCGGGGTACAGCCGCTCCGCGCAGTCCGTTTTTTGGGGGACCTCCGGGGGACATATTCCCCCGATTTCCCCGTGTTGTGGGGCGATCCTATGCCCGGTCGAAGGATCCTCGAACAGTGCAGATCGGGGTACATTCTGCTCGACCGTGACGGTTTCGTCGGTCTGACTGGGGTAGAACGGTCTGTTTCGTCTGCGAATGTTGCGGATTCCGTAGCTGTGGCGTGCCAGATTCTGCGCTTCCCGGTGTACGACACCCATCCGGGGGTCAATTCCGCCGAATCCGGTCGTCGATCCGATATATGGGGACAGAACGACTCGCCGAGGAGGCCGGCGTGCTCAGCCCGAGAAGCCGCGCCACTCGCCGGGGCCGGGGTGCAGCGGGGTGCGCATGGTCGCCCGCGAGCGATCCCAGGCCGACTGGGTCGAACCCTCGTTCTCCTGCTCGGCGGCCGCTTCCTCGAGCGCGTTCGCGAGCACCGCGGTCACCGCGGCGAGTTCCTCGGCGGTCGGACTCCCCGAGACGATCCGGATGCTCGGCCCGAGGTCCGCCGGCTCGGTCGCGTCGCTCACGCCGCACCGCCCCTGGCCACGGGTCCGCGGAACGCGGCGTCGGTCGCGAACAGGTAGTTGCGCGTCGCGAGGGAGACGCGCTCGGTGGGCTCCCACGAGCCGCCGGCCGACCCGCGGTGCGAGGACCACGTGTACATCCGGTACTCGGGCCAGCGGCGCCGCACGTCGTCGGCGAACGCGTTGCCGTCCGTGCCGTACCGCAGCAGGTGGCGATCCTCGATCTCGAGCAGCAGGCTCGGGCGGGCGCGGTCGATCGTGGCCGATGCGCCGTCGATGACGCTCGGCTCGAAGCCCTCGACATCCACCTTGAGGAAGGTCGGATCGGCGCCGCCCTTCGCGGCCATCCAGCTGTCGACCGTGTGCATCGGCGTGCGCATGGTCCTCGACCGGCTGGTGCGCTCGAGCGTCGGGTCGGTGCCCTCGACGACGTGCGCCCAGCCGTAGATCGGCAGTCCGAAGCGGATCGGCACCATCAGGGTGAACTCGCCCTCGTCCGGCCCCATCACGGACTGCGTCACCTCGATCTGCTTCGCACCCATGAACGCACGCAGTCGCCGGACGCCGGCGGCCTGCCGCGGCTGGGGCTCGAACGCGAACACGCGACCGTGCGGACCGACCAGCCGGGACAGCGGCACCGTGTACATGCCCCAGGCCGCGCCGATGTCGAACACGGTGTCGCCCTCGCGCACGATGGCGCTGAGACCCAGGAGTTCGGGCTCGGCCTGCTTGAGCTTCGCCGAGATGCGCATCGACGCCGTTCGCGAGCCGCGCGCCCAGCGGCGCCTGGATTCGGCGCGGGCCTGGAGCCTTGGATGCGTCACAGCGGAATGTTCCCGTGCTTCTTCGGCGGCAGCGAGGCACGCTTCGTGCGTAGGGCCCGCAGCGCCTTGATGATCGCGACGCGGGTGGCGGCGGGCTCGATCACGCCGTCGAGCTCCCCGCGCTCCGCGGCCAGGAACGGGGATGCGACGTTGTAGGTGTACTCGTTGGCGAGCCGGGTGCGCACCGCCGCGACATCCTCGCCCGCCTCTTCCGCCGCCTTCAACTCACCGCGGTACAGGATGTTGACCGCGCCCTGCCCGCCCATGACCGCGATCTCCGCGGTCGGCCAGGCGTAGTTGAGGTCGGCGCCGAGCTGCTTGCTGCCCATGACGATGTAGGCGCCGCCGTAGGCCTTGCGCGTGATGACGGTGACGAGCGGCACGGTCGCCTCCGCGTAGGCGTAGAGCAGCTTCGCGCCGCGGCGGATGACGCCGGTCCACTCCTGGTCGGTGCCCGGCAGGTAGCCCGGCACGTCCACGAGCGTGAGGATCGGGATGCTGAACGCGTCGCAGAAGCGCACGAACCGCGCGGCCTTCTCGCCCGCCTCGATGTTGAGGGTGCCCGCCATCGCGCTCGGCTGGTTGGCGATCACGCCGACCGTTCGGCCCTCGACCCGGCCGAAGCCCACGACGATGTTGGGCGCGAACAGCGGCTGCGTCTCGAGGAAGTCGTTGTTGTCGACGATGTGCTCGATGATCGTCTTCACGTCGTACGGCTGGTTCGGCGAGTCGGGGATGAGCGAGTTGAGCTTGCGGTCGTCGTCGGTGATCTCGAGCTCGATCTCGCTGTCGAACACCTGCGGCTCGGCGAGGTTGTTGTCGGGCAGGAAGCCGATCAGGGTGCGCGCGTAGTCGAGCGCGTCGTCCTCGTCGCTCGCGAGGTAGTGCGCGACGCCGGAGATCTTGTTGTGGGTGAGGGCTCCGCCGAGCTCCTCCATGCCGACATCCTCGCCCGTCACGGTCTTGATCACGTCGGGTCCGGTGACGAACATCTGGCTGGTCTTGTCGACCATGATCACGAAGTCGGTGAGGGCGGGGGAGTACACCGCGCCGCCGGCCGCGGGACCCATGATGATCGAGATCTGCGGGATGACGCCGGAGGCCTGGGTGTTCCGGCGGAAGATCTCGCCGTACTTGCCGAGCGCGACGACGCCCTCCTGGATGCGCGCGCCACCGGAGTCGAGCATGCCGATGATCGGCACGCCGGTCTTGATCGCGTGGTCCATGACCTTGATGATCTTCTCGCCGGCCACCTCGCCGAGCGATCCGCCGAAGATCGTGAAGTCCTGCGAGTAGACCGCGACCTGGCGACCGTGGATGGTGCCGAGCCCCGTGACGACCGCGTCGCCGTAGGGGCGGGACCGCTCCATGCCGAACGCGTGGGTGCGGTGGCGCACGAACTCGTCGAGCTCGACGAACGAACCGTGGTCGAGCAGGGTCTCGATGCGCTCGCGGGCGGTCTTCTTGCCCTTGGCGTGCTGCTTGGCGATCGCGGCCTCGCCGCTCGCCGTGACGGCCTCGTGGTAGCGCACCTTGAGGTCGGCGAGCTTGCCGGCAGTCGTGTAGAGGTCTGGCTTGGCGTCGTCGGTCACCCTCCAACTGTAGTGAACGTGCGTTGTTCCGCCTTGTGGGCGATCGACAAGAGTCCATGGTTAGCCTGTGAGGATGCAGCTGCCCCGCACCCTCGCCGTCGTGCCCGACCTCATCCTGCTCGACGAGGTCGGCTCCACGAACGCGGAGCTGGTCACCCGGGCCGCCGCGGACCCGCAGGTGCGCGACTTCACCGTGCTCGCCACCACCGAACCAGACCGCCGGCCGCGGACGCCTCGGCCGCACCTGGGTCGCGCCGCGAGGGACGACGATCGCGGTGTCGGTGCTGCTCGCCCCGGAGCGCGTCGCGATCGAGCGGCTCGGCTGGGTGCCGCTGCTGGCCGGACTCGCGATGTGCCGCGCCGTCCGCGCGCTGCTGCCGGCAGCCGCCGACGACCCCGCCGCGGTTGGGCTCAAGTGGCCGAACGACGTGCTCGTGGACGGGCGGAAGGTGTCCGGCATCCTCGCCGAGGTCGTGCCGGGCCGCGATGCGGTCGTCGTCGGGAGCCGGCCTCAACCTCACGATGACCGCCGATGCAGCTGCCGGTGCCGACCGCGACCTCGCTCACGCTCGAGGGCGCCTCGGCCGACGACCTGGTCGACCGCGCGCTCGCCGCATACCTCGGCGAGCTCCGCGCCGTCGTGGATGCGTTCGCGGCCGCGGGATTCGACGCGGGTGCCGGGCTGCGTGCGCGCCGTGGTCGCGTCGTGCAGCACGATCGGGTCCCTCGTGCGCGTCGAACGCGCAGCCGGCGACCTGCACGGTCGCGCCGTCGACATCGACGCGGACGGGCGGCTCGTGGTCGAGACCGACTCCGGCCCGGTGTCGCTGTCCGCCGGGGATGTCACGCACCTGCGCGGATCCGCCTGAGCCATGCCGCCCAAGGACCCGAGGGAGACCGTCGTCGCGCGCCTGCGGCCGCACGTGCGCGGGCTGGTCTGGCCGGGCATCCTGCTGCTCCTGATCGCGGGCGCGACCGGGTTCTTCGCCGGGTCGCTGCCCGAGGAGTGGATGAACCTCGGGGTGCTGGTGGCGGCCGGCATCCTCGTGCTCCTCGGCTGCATCGTGCCGTGGTTGCGCTGGCTGTCGCGCGGCTACACGATCACGAGTCGCCGCACGGTCGTGCGCTCCGGGATGCTCGTGCGCGAGCGCCGCGAACTGCTGCACAGCCGCGCCTCCGACGTGACGGTGCGCGCGTCGCCGCTGCAGCGCATGGTGCGGGTCGGGCGAGGTGCGCATCGCCACTCGCGGCGAGGAACCGCTCGTGCTGCACGATGTGCCGTCCGCGAACCTCGTGCAGGCCACCCTGCACGACCTCATGGAGCGCAACGGCCAGTGAACGGCCGGTGAACGGGTGCGGCGCGGGCGAGTGCTCCAACCGGGCTCCCGAGTCGTTCTACTACAGTGCAGGACGTGAGGATCTCGGTCATCGGCTGCGGCTACCTGGGCGCCGTGCATGCGGCCTGCATGGCCGAACTCGGGCACGACGTGATCGGCGTCGACGTCGACGCCGCGAAGATCGAGAGTCTCTCCGGGGGCACCGTGCCGTTCTTCGAGCCGGGACTCGCCGACGTGCTCCGCGCGTCGCTCGCGAGCGGACGCCTCGAGTTCTCGACCGACCTGGCGCGCGTCGCGGGCGCCGACGTGCACTTCGTCGCCGTCGGCACCCCGCAGTCCGCCGACGGCAACGCCGCGGACCTGAGCTACGTGGATGCCGCCTTCCAGGCCCTCGCCGCCCAACTCAGGCCCGGCGACCTCGTCGTCGGCAAGAGCACCGTCCCCGTCGGCACCGCGGCCCGGCTCGCCGACCTCGTCGAGGGCGCCGGGGCCCGCCTGGCCTGGAACCCGGAGTTCCTGCGCGAGGGGTTCGCGGTCGGCGACACGCTGCATCCCGATCGGCTGGTCTACGGCGTGCGCCCTGGCGACGACGGAGCGGTCGCCACCCTCGACGCGGTCTACGCCTCGATGATCGACGCAGGCACTCCGCGCCTCGTGACCGACTTCGCGACCGCCGAGCTCGTGAAGGTCTCGGCGAACGCGTTCCTCGCGACGAAGATCTCGTTCATCAACGCGATGGCCGAGATCGCGGAGGCCACCGGCGCCGACGTCACCCAGCTCGCGGACGCGATCGGTCACGACGCCCGGATCGGCCGGCGGTTCCTCAACGCGGGACTCGGGTTCGGGGGCGGGTGCCTGCCGAAGGACATCCGCGGCTTCATCGCTCGCGCGGACGAGCTGGGGGTCGGCGACTCGCTGCGCTTCCTCACCGAAGTCGACGCGATCAACCTCCGACGCCGTGAGCGCGCGGCGCAGCTCGCCGTCGAACTCGCGGGCGGGGATGTCACGGGCAAGCGCATCGCCGTGCTCGGCCTCGCCTTCAAGCCGGACTCGGACGACGTGCGCGACTCGCCCGGCGCTCGAGGTGGCCGCGTCGTCTCGTCGGACTCGGCGCGCACGTGGTCGCGACCGACCCGGAGGCGATCGGCACGTCACGGCGCCTGCCTCCCTGAGCTCGAGTACGTCGAGACGGTCGCGGAGGCCGTCGCCGGAGCCGACGTCGTGATGCTGCTCACCGAGTGGCGCGAGTACCGAGAGCTCGAGCCCGACGTGCTCGGGGGGCTCGTGGCATCCCGCGCGATCGTCGATGGACGCAATGTGCTCGACGCGGACGCGTGGCGCGCGGCCGGCTGGACCTACCGGGGCCTCGGGAAGCCCTAGCCGCCGGTCAGGCGGGTGTCGTGTCGGTCTCGGTCGACAGCGCCTCGCGGTTGCGGCGGGCCGTGAGCCCGTCGGAGCGCTGCGGTCCGTAGACCCAGAACCGGTACATCAGGAACCGGAACGCCGTGGCGATCACGAGCCCGATGACGTTCGTCGAGATGTTGTCGGCGAGCAGGCTCGTGAAGCCGAGCACGTAGTGCGAGATGTACAGGCAGAGCAGGCTGATGCCCATGCCGACGACGGCGATACCGCCGAATTCGAGCAGCTCGAGGAAGATGTTCTGCCGGCGGTGCTCGCGGAACGTCCAGTAGCGGTTGCCGATCCAGGTGACGAGCGTTGCGATCGTGACCGAGATGATCTTCGCGCCGATCGGACCCTGGAAGAAGTGGTCGGCTCCGAAGACGCCGAGCCGGAGGGCGTTGAAGATGCCGACGTCGACGAAGTAGCCGATGAGTCCGACGACGCCGAACTTCAGCGCGTACCGGATGAGGCGTTCGTAGAGGTACGTGAACGCGCGCACGACTGGTGAAGCCAAACCGGGAGCCTTCGCTGGTGGGACGGTGTCGATGGAGCACTCCGTCGATGGGGGAGAATGAAGCCCTGCCCATGATAGTCGGAGCACGGAGACGGTTCGGATGCGCGTTGGAGTGATCGGCGGCGGCCAGCTGGCCCGCATGATGGTGCCGCCCGCGGTCGAGCTCGGCATCGACATCGCGCGTGCTCGCCGAGACAGCCGGACAGCTCGGCGTCGATCGCCGCGACCGCCGTCGGCGACTACACGGATGCCGCGACGGTGCTCGCGTTCGCCTCAACGGTCGACGTGGTCACCTTCGACCACGAGCACGTGCCGCAGGACGTGCTCGCGGCCCTCGTCGCGGCCGGGCACCGCGTGCATCCCGGGCCCGCGGCGCTCGCGGTCGCGCAGGACAAGCTGCTCATGCGCGAGCGCCTCAGCCGCGCTCGGGATGCCCGTGCCGGACTGGGCCGCGGTCGACTCGCGCCGCCGACCTCGACGCGTTCCTCGCCGCGCACGGCGGGCGGGCGGTCGTGAAGACGCCGCGCGGCGGGTACGACGGCAAGGGCGTGCGGGTGGTGTCATCCGGCGCGGAGGTCGCCGACTGGTTCGGCTCGGGCCCGCTGCTCGTCGAGGAGCTCGTCGCAGTTCCGCCGGGAGCTCGCGCAGCTGGTCGCGCGCCGGCCGTCCGGCGAGGTGGCCGCGTGGGCTGTCGTCGAGACCGTGCAGCGCGACGGCGTGTGCGCCGAGGTGCTCGCGCCGGCGCCGGGGGCCGGGGCCAGGCTCATCCAGACCACGAGGCGAGCTCGCCGAGACCATCGCGACCGAGCTCGGACGTCACGGGCGTGCTCGCGGTCGAGCTGTTCGAGACCACCGACGACCGCGTGCTGGTCAACGAGCTCGCGATGCGTCCGCACAACAGCGGCCACTGGAGCATCGACGGCGCCGTCACGAGCCAGTTCGAGCAGCACCTGCGCGCCGTGCTCGACCTGCCGCTCGGCGACCCGGCGCGCGTCGGCGCCGTGGAGCGTCATGGTCAACGTCCTCGGCGGGCCGGCGACCGGATCGCTCGCCGATCGCTACCCGCGCGCGCTCGCCGACCAGCCCGTCGGTGAAGGTGCACGGCTACGGCAAGGAGCCGCGGCCCGGCCGCAAGGTCGGGCACGTCACGGCGGTCGGCGACGAGCTCGATGACGCGGTGTTCCGGGCGCGCGCCGCAGCGGCGTTCTTCAAGGATCTGAGCCCGTAGCATGGCCTACCATGGTCGGGTGCCCGAATCCGACGCGCCCGCACCGCTCGTCGCGGTCGTCATGGGATCCGACTCCGACTGGAGCGTGATGTCCGATGCCGCGACCGCGCTCGACGAGTTCGGCATCGCCGCACGAGGTCGAGGTCGTGTCGGCGCACCGCACCGCCGAGACGATGATCGCCTTCGGCAAGGATGCCGCGGCGCGCGGCATCCGCGTGATCATCGCCGGCGCCGGCGGCGCCGCCCACCTCCCCGGCATGCTCGCCGTCGGTCACGACCCTGCCCGTCATCGGCGTTCCGGTGCCGCTCAAGCACCTCGACGGCATGGACTCGCTGCTCTCGATCGTGCAGATGCCGGCCGGCATCCCGGTCGCGACGGTCTCGATCGGCGGCGCCCGCAACGCCGGGCTGCTCGCCGCGCGCATCCTCGGCTCGGGGGATGCCGCGCTCACCGCGAAGCTCGCCGAGTTCGCCACGGGCCTCGAGGCCCTCGTGGACGAGAAGAACGCGCAGCTGAACCGGCTCGCCGCGTGAGCAACGCGAGCCCGGTCCGGTATCCGGACGCCAACTCCCAGCCCGTCATGACCAAGCGGGCCTGGTGGCTCGTCGCGCTCAACGTCCTCATCCCGGGCTCGCCGCAGCTCCTCGCCGGCAACCGGCGACTCGGGCGGTTCGGCGTCGGCGACGACGTTCCTGCTCTGGGCGATCGTCGATCGTGCTCGTCGTCGCGTACTTCGCGGCGCAGTCCGACCCTCATCACCGTGCGTCACGAACTTCTTCGTGCTCTGGGTCGTGCAGGCGGTCGGGCGTGTTCTACCTCGCGCTCTGGGTCATCCTGACCTTCGACACCCTGCGCCTGATCCGGCATCGTGAAGGTCGCGCGCGACGGCCCGCGGCGTTCGTCGCGGGGCTCGCGCGTCGTCGCGCATGGTGCTCGTCACCGGCGGCGGGCGCGTACGCCGTCGATGATCGCCGGGTCCACCCGATCGGCGCGTGGACGAGATCTTCTCGGGCGGCGAGATCGCGGAGCCGATCGACGGTCGCTACAACATCCTGCTGCTCGGCGGCGACGCCGGGCCCGACCGCGACGGCCTGCGGCCCGACAGCATCTCGGTGGTGAGCATCGACGCCGAGACCGGCAAGACGACGATCTTCGGCGCTGCCGCGCAACCTCGAGGGGGTCCCGTTCTCCGAGGGCTCGCCCGATGGCCGCCAAGTACCCGAACGGGTACTACGACTGCGAGGTCGACGTCTGCCTGATCAACTCGATCTACACCGAGGTCGAGGGCTACTCGCCGGAGCTGTATCCCGAACGCCGTCGCCGAGGGCAGCTCGCCGGGCATCGAGGCGATGACGCGACGCCGCTGAGGGCGTGCTCGGCATCCAGATCCAGTACTACGTGCTCATCGACATGCAGGGCTTCGTCGACCTCATCGACGCGCTCGGCGGCGTCGTGATCGACGTCGCCCGGACGCTACCCGATCAACGGCGAGCCCGACGACGAACGGCGAGATGATCGGCGTCGAGGGCTGGATCGAGCCCGGGCGTGCAGACGATGGACGGCTACACCGCCCTCTGGTACGCGCGCTCGCGCTACACGACGACCGACTACGACCGGATGGACCGCCAGCGCCAGGTGCAGGAGGCGATCCTCCGGCAGTTCGAGCCGGCCAACGTGCTGTCGAAGTTCCAGGCGATCGCGGCCGCGTCGGCGCAGGTCGTGCGCACCGACATCCCGCAGGGCGATGCTCGGCCGATTCGTCGAGCTCGGCCCAGAAGGCCCGGGAGTTCGACATCGCCGACGTCGAGCTCGCACCGCCGCTCATCGCAGTGGATGCCGCGGACTACAACTACATCCACCAGATCGTGGCCGACGCGCTGGTGATCGCCACGCCCGCGCCCGAAGGCTAGAGCCGCAAGAACCACGCGACATGCTTCGCCGGACGACGCGCGCCGCGAATGCGGCGCGCTGACATCACAGGTCGGCGTGCAGCTGCCAGACCTTCTCGGCGGACGCGGTCCAGCTGAACGCGCGCGCGCGGTCCTGGCCGAGGGTGCGCATCGTGCCGCGCAGGTCGTCGTCGCCGACGACGCGCGCGATCGCCGCGGCGAGGCGCTCGGAGTACTCCGAGCCGCGTCCTCGTCGAGCGGCACCGCGAGTCCGGCATCCGCGGAGATCTCGAGCAGCGCGGGCGCGTCCGAGTGGATGACGGGGGTGCCGAGCGCGAACGCCTCCACCACCGGCAGGCCGAAGCCCTCCGCGCGGCTCGGGAACACGAACACGGTCGCGCGGCGCATCGCGACCGCGAGATCCTCGTCGGAGAGGCGGCCGAGCGCGCGGACCCGGTCCTCGGAGAGACCGGCCTCGTCGCGGAGGCGCTCGACCGAGACATCCCCCCAGCCGTCCGGGCCGGCGATGAGCAGCGGGATGTCCGGTGCCTCCGGTCGTCCCATCGCCGCAATGAGGGCGTCCAGCCCCTTCCGCGGCTCGAGCGTGCCGACCGCGAGCACGTACTGCGTCGGGCAGGCCGAGGGCCTCCGCGCGCGCATCCTGGTCATCGGGCAGGCGCAGGTGCGAGCTCACCGCGCCGCCGATCACGCGCACGCGGTCGCCGAAGTCGAGGTACTCGCGCAGTTGCGTCGGCGACCGCGTGGGTCGGGACGACGACGGCGTCGGCGTGCTTCTGGGCGCGCTTGGCCATCGCGATGTGCCAGGAGACCCCGCGCGGCGTGAGGGTCTCGGGGTGGGTCCACGGCACGACGTCGTGCAGCGTGACGGCGATCTGCTCGTTCTCGTTGAGGCGGTCGTGGCGGTGCAGCGGCGCGAGCAGGCTCGTCGCGTGGATCATGCCCTTGCCCGGCAGGGTGGTGAAGCCGTGCTGCCAGGCAGCAGCGAGCGAGCGGCGGTCGAGCGGGCTCTTGTACAGCGCGGCGAGGCCGGGCAGCACGTCCGCGATGTGCTGGTACTGCTCCTCGGTGGACGCCGAGACGACGCCCTCGACGACGCAGCCGCTCGGGGCGGTCGCGATCAGGGCGCGGGTGAGCTCCTCCGCGTAGCGGCCGATGCCTCCGGGCACCGGGCTCACGATCTGGTCGATGATGACGCGCAGTGTGGTCATCGGGATCCCATCACTCCATTCGCGTTCGCGTCGGCGAGCGCATCCGCCCAGTTTCGCATGGGTTCGAGGCCCGCGGATGCCCACGCGTCATGCCCGAGCACCGAGTAGGCGGGTCGTCGGGCCTTCTGCGGGTACGCGGAGCTGTCCACGGGATGCACGCGCTGCGGGTCGAGGCCCGCCTCCGAGAAGATCGCGCGCGCGAACCCCCACCAGCTGGTCTGCCCGCCGTTGGTGCCGTGGAAGATGCCGGACGGCGTGCCCGGCGTCGAGCAGTGCGACGAGCTGCGCGGCGAGGTCGCGAGCCCAGGTCGGCTGGCCGACCTGGTCGTCGACCACGTCGAGCGGTCTCGCGCTCGGCCGCGAGCCGCAGCATCGTCCGCGGGAAGTTGGGCCCGCCCGCGCCGTACAGCCATGCGGTGCGCACGACGATCGTGCCGTCCGGGTGGGCGGCGAGCGCGCGCTCCTCGCCCTCGGCCTTCGTGCGGCCGTAGGCGCGACACCGGGTCGCGCGGCGCGTCCTCGGGGTACGGCGCGGTGCCGCGCCCGTCGAACACGTAGTCGGTGGACATCGTGCACGAGCGTCGCGCCGTCGCGCGGCGGCTGCGACGCGCCAGCAGCTCGGCGCCGAGCGCGTTGATCCGCCGGCGCCTCGTCCTCGTGGTCCTCGGCGGCGTCGACGGCGGTCCAGGCGGCGCAGTTGATGACGACGTCGTGACCGCGCACCGCGGCATCCACCGCGCCGGCGTCGCGTGATGTCGAGCTCGGCGCGGGATGCGCGCGGTGACCTCGCGCCCGGCGAGCGCGGCGACGAGCTCGGTGCCGAGCATGCCGCCGGCGCCGGTCACGAGGTAGCGGGTCATCGGCAGCGCCTAGGCGAGGGCAGCGCGGGCCTTGAGCGGCTCCCACCACGCGCGGTTGTCGCGGAACCACTGCACGACGTCGGCGAGCCCCTGGTCGAACGGGACGAGCGGCTCGTAGCCGAGCTCCGAGCGGATCTTGGAGATGTCGACGCTGTAGCGCAGGTCGTGGCCCTTGCGGTCCTCGACCCGGTCGACGTACGACCAGTCCTTGCCCGTGGCATCCAGCAGCAGCTGGGTGAGCTCCTTGTTGGTGAGCTCGGTGCCGCCGCCGATGTTGTAGATCTCGCCGGCGCGACCGCCGACGAGCACCATGGCGATGCCGCGGGTGTGGTCGTCGACGTGCAGCCAGTCGCGGATGTTGTTGCCCTCGCCGTAGAGCGGCACGTGCTGGTCGTCGATGAGGTTGGTGACGAACAGCGGGATGACCTTCTCGGGGAAGTGGTACGGCCCGTAGTTGTTCGAGCAGCGCGTGATCGACAGGTTCATGCCGTGCGTGCGGAAGTAGCTGCGCGCGAGCAGGTCGCTGCCGGCCTTCGAGGCCGAGTACGGCGAGTTGGGCTCGAGCGGGCGGGTCTCGTCCCACGAGCCTTCGGCGATCGAGCCGTACACCTCGTCGGTGGAGACGTGGACGAAGCGCGGGGTGCCGGCCTTGAGCGCGGCATCCAGCAGGCGCTGCGTGCCGACGACGTTGGTCTCGACGAACGGTCCGGAGTTGCGCACGGAGCGGTCGACGTGCGACTCGGCGGCGAAGTGCACGATCGCGTCGACGCCCGGCAGGGTGCTGGTCGAGCAGGTCGGCATCGCGGATGTCGCCGTGCACGAACGAGTAGCGCGGCGAGTCCGCCACCGGCTCGAGGTTGGCGAGGTTGCCCGAGTAGGTGAGCGCGTCGTAGACGACGACCTCGGCGCCCTCGAGGCCCGGGTAGGCGTCCTGCAGCGTGCGTCGCACGAAGTTGGAGCCGATGAAGCCGGCGCCGCCGGTGACGAGGATCTTCATGGGTACAGCCTTTCGATGACGGTCACGGGTCTGCTGTTCATGGGAACTACCAGACCCCGCTGGCGATCAGCACGCCGATGATCTTCCGGTCCCGCGGCCGGCGACGCAGCTGCGACGACAGGCGGGCGAGCTCCATTCGTGACCGGATGCCACGGGTCGTGAGCAACCCGCGAACCCGCTCGATCGCGGGCTTGAGCCGCGGGTCCGCGACACTCGCCGCGATCGTGGACAGCAGCACGGCCTGGTTGCGGTGCCAGTGGTTGCGGATCATCCCGAGCCGCCGCAGGGCCGCGCGGCTGCCGGTGTTCGACCCGATGACGTTCGCGTCGTGCTGGCGGTAGTCCACGGTCGGTTCGCCGTCGATCCACCACTTCCAGCCGCGGGCGCGCGCGATCACGTAGACCAGCCAGTCGTGGTAGTCGACCTGCCGGGCGCCGCCCTCGTCGTGCTGCACGACCTCCTTGGCGAACGCGGCGAGCCGCGGCGTCATGAGGAAGGTCGAGCCCGGCCCCGGGCTCTCGAACAGGAAGTCGAACTGGCGCTGCGGGAAGTCCTTGCGCACGAGGTGACGGGCGCCGTGCTCGTCGAACGACGTGATGCTCGACGAGATGGCGTCGTAGCCGTCGTCGCGGATGAGTGCGGCGTGGCGGGCGAGCTTGCCCTGCCGCCAGATGTCGTCCTGGTCGGCGAACGCGACCAGCTCATCCGGGGCGAGGTCGGCGTGCTCGAGCAGCCGGTAGAAGTTCGGGGCGGCACCGCCGGAGGCACCCATCGAGGGCAGCACCGTGATGCGCGGGTCGGCGGCAGCCTGCTGCGAGCAGCCACTCGCGGGTGCCGTCGGTCGACTCGTCGTCGAGGGCGATGAGCCGCACGTCGACGCCGGCCTGGTTCAGGATGCTCGTCACCTGCTCCGGCAGCCAGCGCACGCCGTTCCAGGTCGCCAGCAGCACCGCGACGCGCGGAAGCTGGGCTGACGAGGGAGGTGTGGCCATGACCCACCAAGTTTAGACGGCGGGCCGATGGGTAGACTTCACCGGTGCAGATCCGCGAGTTGGGCATCCCTGGGGCCCTCGAATTCACCCCGCTGCTCCGGCCCGACGATCGCGGCCTGTTCACCGAGTGGTACCGGTTCGAGCAGCTCGAGGAGCACGTCGGGCACCCGCTGTCGTTGCGGCAGGCGAACCTGTCGGTGTCGGCGAAGGGGGTGGTGCGCGGCATCCACTACGCCCTCGTCCCGCCAGGGCAGGCCAAGTACGTCACGGTGCCGAGGGGCTCGGTCGTCGACTTCGTCATCGACATCCGGGTCGGGTCGCCGACCTTCGGGCAGTGGGAGTCGGTGGTGCTGGACGACGTCGGCCGCACGCGCGCTCTACCTCGCCGAGGGGCTCGGCCACGCCTTCGTCGCGCTCGAGGATGACACGACCATGACCTACCTCGTCTCCGAGGTGTACAACGCCGACGGCGCGAGCTGCGGCATCAACCCGCTCGACCCCGAGATCGGCCTCGTGTTCCCGCCGGAGGCCGGCGAGCTCCGCTGCTGTCGCCCCGGGACCTCGACGCGCCCAGCCTCGCCGAGGCGCTCGCGTCCGGCGCGCTGCCGACCTGCGAGGCGACGCAGGCGTACACCGCAGTCACTGAGGGCGGGGCGGTAGCGATGCGCGGGCATCATCCTGGCCGGCGGATCCGGCACCCGCCTGTACCCGATCACCAAGGGCATCAGCAAGCAGCTCATGCCCATCTACGACAAGCCGATGGTCTACTACCCGCTGTCGACGCTCATGATGGCGGGCATCCACGAGATCCTGGTCATCACCACGCCGGAGTGACCAGCCGCAGTTCCAGCGCGCTGCTCGGCGACGGCGTCGGATCTCGGCATCACGATCGAGTACGCCGCGCAGCCGTCGCCCGGACGGCCTCGCGCAGGCGTTCATCATCGGCGAGGAGTTCATCGGCGACGAGACCGTCGCGCTCGTGCTCGGCGACAACATCTTCCACGGCGCAGGGCTCGGCTCGTCGCTGCGGGACAACACCGACATCGACGGCGCGCTGATCTTCGCGTACCACGTGGCCGAACCGCGAGCGTACGGCGTCGTCGAGTTCGACGACGACGTTCACGGCGGTCTCGATCGAGGAGAAGCCGGAGCATCCCAAGAGCAACTACGCGGTGCCCGGGCTCTACTTCTACGACAACGACGTGGTCGAGATCGCCAAGGCGATCGAAGCCGTCAGCGCGCGCGGCGAGCTCGAGATCTCGGCGGTCAACGAGCACTACCTGCAGCAGGGCAGGCTGCAAGGTGCAGGTGCTCGACCGCGGCACGGCCTGGCTCGACACCGGAACGTTCGAGTCGATGATGCAGGCGACGCGAGTACGTGCGCGTGATCGAGGACCGCCAGGGCTACAAGATCGGCTGCATCGAGGAGATCGCCTGGCGTGCGGGCTGGATCTCGGACGCCCAGCTCGACGCCCTCGCCCAGCCGCTGCTCAAGAGCGGCTACGGGCGGTACCTGGCCAACCTGCTGACCAGCGCGCGCTAGGCGTCGGCCGCGGTCAGTTCCGCCAGCACGCTCACCATCGTCGCGTGGATGCCCACCGGCAGCGGCGTGAGGTCGCGGCGGTCGAGCTCCGGCCAGACCGTCGATCGCAGTCGCAGGTCGATCGCCTGCAGGGCGGCCGCGTCGGACTGGCCGAGCATGATGTGCGGATGCCCCTTCACGAGCACCCTGAAGTGCCCGAGCAGCTCGCCGATCGTCGCCGCGCTGCCCGACGCGAGGATCTTCGTCACGTGCACGGGACCGTCCGCCGCCGAGGTCTCGCGCAGCGTGTCGAGTGCGTCGCACACGAGCGCAGCGGCATCCGTCACGTACAGGTAGTCGCGAGTGGTGTCGAGGGACACGAAGATGGATGCCGGCGCCGGCGAGTACTGCGCGCGTGCGAGCTGCGAGATCAGCCCCTGCATCTTCTCGAGCTTCTGCCCTGGGCCGTACAGGTTCGCGATGCGGCCGACGAGCGTCGGGATGCCCGTGCGCTCGCCGAATCGCGCCACCGCATCCTCGGCGCGCAGCTTGAAGTGCCCGTACGGCGAGATCGGCGCGGGCTCGGTGGCCTCGGTGAACGGCGGATTCGTCGAACCGCCGTAGACCCCGCCCGCGGATGACGCGTAGAACACCGCACCCGCGGCCGCGCTGCGTCCGACGCGCGACTCGATGGCGGCGAGCACCGTCTCGAGCTGGTCGAACTCCTCGTCCATGAGTCGTTCGGGGGTGGCGGTCACGGCGGCCCCGCCGACCCAGACCACGGCCCAGGTGGCGTCGGGGGTGGCATCCACCAGTTCGAGCAGGCGCGTCATCGTGTCGGCCGCGACGCCGTCGAGCAGTTCGGGCTCACTCCACGGCAGCGGATCGGACGTCGAGCCGCTGCCAACCCGGTCGTCCGTCGATCTGCGCCGAGACCGCCGATCCGAGCAGTCCGCGGGCGCCGATCACCCACGCGACCGTGGTCACGGCGCCGGTCAAGCCTTCGCCTTCGGCTCCGATGGCGCGGGCGGTGCCGCTGGATCGGAGCCGGGCGCTGCATCCGGCTTGCGCCGCCCGAGCGGGCCGTTCGCCGGGTCGCTCGTGATGAGGTACGACGGCTTGCCCATCGCCATGTTCACGTTGACGCCGATGTACTCGGCGATGATGCCGAGCGAGAACAGGATGGCGCCGGAGCTCAGCAGCACCACGACGATCATCGACGCCCAGCCCTGCGCCTCGACCTGCGTCGAGGTGAGCCGTGCGATGAGCACGTAGATCGCGACGAGCACGCCGACGATCGCGAACGCGACGCCGATGAAGCTCACGATGCGCAGGCCGCGCGTGCCGCTCGAGAGCACCATGCGCCAGAAGTGCGCGAAGAGCTTGCGGGTGGAGTATCCGGACTGGCGCTCGCCCTCGTCGCGGAGTTCGACGGGTGCGGTCGCGGTGCGTCCGGCGACCCAGCCCATCGCGACATCCAGGTACACGCCGGAGCCGCTGTAGGCGGCGACGCTGCGGCCGACATTGCCGAGGATGAGCCGGTAGCTCTGGTAGTCCGCCGCGTGCGGACCGGCGAGCACCTTCGTGAGGAACCACTTCGCGCCCTTGGAGGCCGAGTTGCGGAAGAAGCCGTGCGAGGCCTTGTTCGTGGGCTTGGCGTAGACCACCGAGGCGCGCTCGCGCATCGCGACATCCAGCATCGTGCCGATCGCGGCCGGGTCGTGCTGGCCGTCCTCGTCGAGCGTCACGATCCACTCGCCGCCGGATGACGCCATGCCCGCGAGCGTCGCGGCGTGCTGGCCGAAGTTCTTGCTCAGCCACACCGGCCGCACGAAGTCGTACGCTTCCGCGAGCTCGCGGATGACGCGGGGCGAGTCATCCCGCCCGTTGTCGAAGACCAGGATGACCTCGGTGACCCGGTAGGTGTAGCCGTCGGGAGTCGTGGTGTCCTGCGTGAGCGGAGCAACCTCCGCGAGCACGCCGGGCAGGGTCTGCTCGCCGCCGTAGACCGGGATCACGACCGAGACGAGGTGCGGCACGGACCATGCTGCACTGCCGCCGACGCCCACGGAACCAGACTGTATCACGGTGGATTCGGGCCGATCAGCGAGCGAGCAGCGGCCGGAGGGCCGTCTCGAACACGGTGAGCCGGGTGATGACGAGCGCGGCGTTGGCCTCGATCGGCGCACCCGAAATCCGCAGCTGCAGGTCGGCGGTGCCGGGCGGGGCATCGAAGGTGAAGGTGCTCGCGGCGACGCCGTCCTCGACCGGCACCTCGCGGACGGTGCCGTCGGGCAGCGTGACCTCGACACCGTCGGCCCCCGGGTCCTCGACCCGGATGGCGAGGTCGACCACCACGCGCGAGCCCTCGCTCGCGGCGCTGGAGAGCGTCACGAACGGTTCGAGCGACGCGGCACGGTACTGCAGCTGCCCGTCCTCGCCCAGTTCGGCGTTGAACGACGGACTCGACGTGATCGTCACCGGGTCGGTGATCAGCGCGGAGAACGTCGCGAGCTCATCCGTGCTGAACTCCTGCTCGAGGTCGGCGCGCACACCGTCGAGCGGGTAGAACGCCCAGCGACCGTTGTCGCTCACGGTGTGCTCGCCGATCGCGTCATCCAGACCGCTGACCAGGGGTGCGCGCTGCTCATCGGTGAGCGCGTTCAGGTCGAGGTGGATGCCGGCCGCTCCGGTCGCCGCGGCGAACCGCGCCACGTCGACGGGGTCGAGCGTCTCGAGCACCGACGTCCAGTCGGCGCGCGGCCGCCCCTTGATGCCGCCGCCGGTCCAGCGGATGTCGTCGGTGTGGAGGTAGGGGATCAGCACCTCGGAGCCGAGCACGCCGGTCGGTCCGAGGCTCTCCGGGAACGGCTCGTACGGCAGTTGCACGATCATCGAGCCGGGCGGCACCTCGGCCTCGACCTGAGCGAACCACGCGGCATCCGCCTCGAACCGCTCGATCGTGGCGGGGTACGACTCGGAGGCGTTCGAGCGGGGTCTGGTCGACGTAGCCCGCGAGCAGCAGCACGCCCGCGAGTCCCCAGGTGAACGCGCGGCGCAGCCCGAGCCTCGGGATGCGGCGCTGGATGGCACGGACCATCGCATCGAGCAGGATGCCGACCGCCGCGAGGCAGAGCAGTGCGATGAGGATCGACATCCGGTTCCAGCCGCGCAGCGCGGTGGTCGCGAACGAGATGATCGTGGACAGGCCGCCGACGGTCGAGAACAGGAACGCGACGAAGGTGAGGGCTGCGAGCTGGCCGAGCACCCGGAACTGCGGCGTCGCGGTCAGCGGTGCGGGCGCGTCGTCCGCCCCAGGTCGCCGCCATGAAGCCGAGGATCAGGAACAGCGCGACCAGTCCGAGCGCACCGGCGGCGCCGAGCGCCGGTGACTCCGAGACGAGCGGGTAGTGGGCGTCGTACTGCTCGCGGATGCTCCGCAGGATCCCGATGCGGTGCCCGGGCCACGGCAGCAGCAGCTGCGTGAGCTTGAGCGCGTAGATCTCGGCCTCGATGTGACCGCGGGCGAAGCCGGCCGGGTTCGGTCCGTTGAGCGCGGTGTAGATGATGTCCGGGCTCATGTTGATGAGCATCACGACCGCGGTCACGCCACCGGCGATCGCCGCGCCCCAGAAGCGCGGCCACTCGCCGCTGCGGATGAGCCGGACGATGCCCGCGAAGGCGAGCAGCACGAGGAAGAACACCGCGTAGTACGACTGCGCCGTGCCGGTGAGCGCGAGGATGCCGAGCGTGAGCAGGGTGCGCTTGCTCGCCCACCGCAGCCAGCGCGGCCCGTGATCGCGCAGACCCCAGAGCGGCTTGCCCTGGATCGCATCCATCACGACCGCGATCGCGAACGGGATCACGTAGTACGACGACAGCCACAGGTGCGACTCACCGCGGATGAAGTGGTACGGCGCGAGCGCGAACAGCACGCCGAGCACGACCGAGAACGTGCGCGAGATCGCGAGCCGGCGGAACAGCCAGACCGCCGCGATCGCCGCGAGCGGATACCCGATCAGGTAGTAGAGGTTCATCGCGGTCGGCCAGTTCGGCGTCACGAGGTCGAACAGCCTGGCCATCATGAAGTGCAGGTTGTCGGCGGTCGGGAAGTCGTTGTAGGTCTGCCCGGCCGGGGCGCCCAGCAGCGGCTGGTACTCGTACCAGCCCTGCTCGCCGACCGTCTTGAAGTGCGCGCCGGTCGGGATCGCGTCACCGGTGTAGTTGAGCGGAACGCTGAGCTTCGCGTTCCAGAGCTCGAGCGAGGTGATCGTGGCGATCGAGGTCACGATGAAGGTGATGACGTAGGTCATCCAGTCCGAGCGGCGCCACTGGTCGACCGCCCAGGCGACCGGCCTCATGCTTCGGACTCCCGCATCCTCGCGCGGAGCACGACGTAGGCCGTGCGGCGGAGGCGAGCGGTGATCCGGGCCGCGAGGTTGCCACGCCAGAGGTCGAAGCGCGACACGACGTCCGGGTGGGTCTCGTGCACCCAGCGGTGGAACGCCGATGCCTGGTCGGCCTGCTCGTTGACGAGCACGACGCTCCACTGGGTGTCCGACATCCGGAAGCTCGCGAGGCTCCTCGGCACGGCCACGAAGTCGCCCTCGAGCAGCACGCGCGCGTAGGTGGCCTCGTCGATCAGGTACGGGAACCGCGAGTCCCACCAGCCGACCCGCTCGAGCACGTCGCGTGCGCACGAGCACGCACGCCGGTTCGCCGAAGATGTTGGTGCCCTTGACCACGGTGCGGCGCACGGCGTCGCGACCGGTCGCGAGTCCGCTGAAGCCGCCGAGCCCGCGGCCGCGGATCACGGGCTTGTCGTGCACGTCGACGACGTCCCGGCTGCATGCGCTCAGGGTCGCCGACGGGTTCGACTCGAGGGCCGCGACCTGCTCGGCGATGAGCGTCGGCGCGATCAGGTCGTCACCGCAGACGAGCTTGAGGTACGGGGATGTCGCGGCCTGGCTCACCCGGTTCCAGTTGCGCAGCGCGCCGCCCCCGGCCTCGGTCTGCAGCAGGGTCACCCGAGGGTCGGCGGCGAAGCGCTGGAGCGCCTCCCACGTGCCATCCGTCGACGAGTGGTCGCCGATGATGACCTCGAGCTCGGTGTGCGTCTGGGCGAGGATCGACTCGATCGTGCGCTCGATCGTCGAGGCGTTGTTGTACGCGGGGACGACGACGCTCACCGTGGTGGATGCCGCACGGGACGTCACGATGTGGTCTCCGTTCGGCAACTGGCGGGGCTCGCGGACGGGCGCCCGAACCAGCGTCCAGTGTACCGTCGACCGGCTGGACGCCACCCCGACCGACGGCCCGTATCATGGTCAGGTCGATCGGCACGGAGGTGGCCTTGGAGCACGAGCGCGAGGGCACCGAGCCGAAGCGGCGCACGCCCGCGGCGCTCATCCGCCGCCTGCTCGCCGACGAACGCGTGCGATTCGTCATCGTCGGCGGGTTCAACACGCTGTTCGGATACGCGCTGTTCATCACGTTCGAACTCACGCTCGGCAACCTGGTCGGCGGGTGGGTCGGCGACCTCGTGAGCCTGTACGCCTCGTACGCGATCGCGACCGTCGTGGCGTTCGTGCTGCACCGCCACTTCACCTACCGGGTGTCGGGCACGGGCAACGTGATCATCGACTACCTGCGGTTCGTGAGCGTGTACATCGTCGCGCTGCTCATCAACACCGCCGCCCTGCCGCTGCTCGTGGAGTTCGCGCACGTGCCGGCGATCCTCGCGCAGGGCATGATCGTCGTGGTCACGACGCTCGTGAGCTACTTCGGGCACAAGCTGTTCTCGTTCCGGCGGAAGCCGCTCGCGGTGGCGGTTGCTGACGAGTCCGACCCGGCGGCCGAACCGGCAGCCGAGGCGGAGGCCTAGGCCAGTTCGTACGCCTGCGCGTGGGCGGCGGCGCTCGCGTCCCACGTGAAGGCAGCGGCACGGGTGATCCCGGCGGCGGCGAGACGCGCGCGCTCGGCGTCGTCGTCGAGCAGGGAGCGCAGCGCGGTCGGCGATCGACGCGGCGTCCGTGCCCGCGTAGGCGACGGCATCCCCGCCCACCTCCGGCAGTGACAGTGCGCGGGTGGTGAGCACGGTGGCGCCGCTGGCCATGGCCTCGAGCACGGGCAGGCCGAAGCCCTCGCCGAGGCTCGGGTAGGCGACCACGCGCGCGCCGCCCAGGAAGGCGCGCAGCTCATCCACCGGCAGGTAGCCGAGGGTGCGGATGTCCGCGCCGCCCGCGATCGCTGCCGCGATCACCCCGTCCAGGCTCGCCCCCCAGCCGTCCCCGCCCGCGAGCAGCAGCGGCGGCACGCCCGGCCCGGAGATCGAGGCGTACGCCGCGATGAGGGCCGGCAGGTTCTTGCGGGGTTCGAGGGTGCCGAGGAACGCGATCCACTCACCCGGCTACGACGCCGTGCGCCGCCGCGAAGCCCGCGAGCTCCTGCTCGGTCGGGGGACGGAACACCGTGCGGTCGAAGCCGTGGTGCGCGACGGTGACGAGGGCGGGGTCGCCGTGCACGATGCGCTCGAACTCGGCCGCCGTGGCGTTGCTGACCGACACCACGCGCTTGCGGCTGCGGGCGACCCGGCGGATCCACCAGCGGAACATCGGCGCCTTCACCCTCGTGTGCACCTCGGGCATCGTGAAGAACGTGAGGTCGTGCAGCGTCACCACGCGTCGCAGCCCCGAGAGCAGCGGGAACGTGTAGTGCGGCGAGTGGATGACGGTCGCCCCGAGTCGCTTCGCGAGACCCGGCAACCCCGCCTGCTCCCACAGCAGCCGCTGCCACGTCGATGCGGTGCGCGCCGGAGCCGCGACCGTCTCGAGTCCGAGGGCGCGGAAGCCGGCGACATCCACCGGCTTGGCGACGACCACGAGGTCGATGCCGTGGCGGTCCTTCGCGAACGCGGCCAGCACGCCGTCGACGTAGCGGCCGACGCCCGCGCGATTGGCCGGGATCGACGTGGCGTCGAACAGCACGCGCGTCACGACGAGAGGGCGGCCACGTCCGCTTCGACCATGCGGGTGACGAGCGTCGCGAAGTCGACCGTCGGCTGCCAGCCGAGCTGGGCCTTCGCCTTCGACGCGTCGCCGAGCATCGTGTTGATCTCGGCGGGACGTACGAACTCGGGGTTGAGCGAGACGTAGGGCTGCCAGTCGGCGATGCCGACGGCCGCGAACGCCGCCTCGACGAACTGGCGGATGCTGTGGCTCTGCCCGGTCGCGATCACGTAGTCGTCGCCGTTGCCGTGCCGGGTCGCGAGCACGATCGCGTCCACGTAGTCCGGTGCCCAGCCCCAGTCGCGCTCGACGTCGAGGTTGCCGAGTTCGAGCGAGTCCTGCAGACCGGCGGCGATGCGTGCGGCCGACGCGGTGATCTTGCGGGTGACGAAGCTCTCGGGCCGTCGCGGCGACTCGTGGTTGTAGAGGATGCAGCTCGACACCGCGAGACCGCGCGAGCGGTAGATGTCGACCATCGCGTGGGCGTAGGCCTTCGCGGCGCCGTAGGGGGAGTTGGGCGAGATCGGGGTGGACTCGGACTGCGGCGACTCGGACGGCACGCCGAAGATCTCGGAGCTCGACGCCTGGAACACCCGCACGGCGGTGCCGCCGTCGCTGAGCTTGAGGGCGGCGTCCAGGATGCCCGCGACGGCGATCCCGGTGACGATGCCGGTCTCCACCGGAATGGCCCAGGACTGCGCGACCGACGTGATCCCCGCGAGGTTGTAGATCTCGGCGGGCTCGATCTCGGCGATGAGTCCTGCCACGATCGCGGGATCGGCGAGGTCGCCCTCGTGCAGCGTGATCGACGGGTGCCGCGCGTGGAGCGTGTGCGCATCGGCATCCCAGCCCCGGATCAGCCCGTGCACCTCGACCGACTCGCCGACGAGTCGATCAGCGAGGTAGCTGCCGTCCTGTCCGCTGATACCGGTGATGAATGCGCGCGTCATGGTCCTGTTCTGGGGTGTCGGGTGGGTGGAGCGCTAGAGGCGAGCCAGTTCCTTCTGCTCGGCGAGGTCGCTCGCGACCATCATCTTCACGAGTTCGGTGAAGGTGACGGTCGGCTTCCAGCCGAGGGTCTCGCGGGCCTTGGTCGAGTCGCCGATGAGCAGGTCGACCTCGGCCGGGCGGATGAAGCGCGGGTCCACCTTCACGAGCGGCTCCCAGTCCGAGATGCCCACCTCGTTGAACGCGACATCGAGCAGCTCGCGGATCGAGTGCGTCTCGTTGGTCGAGATCACGTAGTCGTCGGCGTCTCCTGCTGCAGCATGAGCCACATCGCCTCGACGTAGTCGCCCGCGAAGCCCCAGTCGCGCTGCGAGTCGAGGTTGCCCATCGAGATGTCCTGCTGCAGACCGAGCGAGATGCGCGCGACGGCCTGCGTCACCTTGCGGGTGACGAACTCAGGGCCGCGGCGCGGGGACTCGTGGTTGAACAGGATGCCGCTCGAGGCATGCATCCCGTACGACTCCCGGTAGTTGATCGTCATGTAGTGCCCGAACACCTTCGCGACGCCGTACGGCGAGCGCGGCCAGAGCAGGGTGGACTCGCGCTGCGGCACGTCCTGCACCTTGCCGAACATCTCGGAGCTCGACGCCTGGTAGAACCGCACCTTCGACACGTCGTCGCCCGCGTACAGCCGCGTGGCCTCGAGCATGTTCAGCACGCCCTTGCCGGTGACGTCCGAGGTGAGCGCGGCGTTCTCCCACGAGTAGGCCACGTACGAGATCGCGCCGAGGTTGTAGACCTCGTCGGGCTCCGAGGCGTCGAGCGTGCGGATCAGGCTCGAGAAGTCGGTGAGGTCGCCCGTGAGGATCTTCACGCCCGGGACGGTGCGCTCGAGGAGCTCCACCTTCGGGTTGTTCTGGCCACGGACGAGGCCGTAGACCTCGTAGCCCTTGCTGAGGAGGAGTTCGGAGAGGTACAGGCCGTCCTGGCCGGTCACGCCGGTGATCAACGCGCGCGTCATACAGTGCTCGGTTTCGTCGGTGGAGAAGATTCGTGGTCGCCCCAAGGCGACTCCCCAGTGTAGCCGGTGGCCTGCGAGCCTCCCGGCTGTACCCCGATTCTGCTCCTACGATGACCGGCATGGAGGGTGGGGGCGCAGGGCGCTGGATCATGGGCGTGGCGTTCGCCGTCATCGCCGTGGCGATCGGCGCCTCGATCTTCTTCCTCATCCCGCGCGTCACGCCGCCCGGCGGCGACCCGAGCGCGAATCCCTCGAACTCGCAGACCCCGACCCCGCCGCCGAACGGCGGAGGGGTGCCGGAGGACGAGAACGAGGATGCCACCGAGCCCGAGCCCGGCGACCTCACCGACGTCGTCCCGTTCATCACCAATGCGGTGCTCGCCACCGACTCGGGCAGCGTCACGGTCTTCAGCTTCGTGCCGGGGCTCGCGGAGAGTGGGGGCGTGTGCCGGGCATCCGTCGTCGGGGGAGCGGCGAGCGAGTTCGCCCAGGGTCCGGCCACGGTCGAGGTCGCCGACACGGTGTGCCCGCCGCTCACGATCACGCTCGCCGGGTCTGCGGTCGAGGGCATGCAGGTGCGGGTCGAGTACACCTCTGCGACATCCTCCGGTGTCTCGGATGACACGGCGGTGACCTCGTGATGCGCACCCGCACGTCTCGGAGTCGCTCGCGGGCGCTCGGCGTGCTCGCAGCGCTCGCGCTCGCCGTCGGCATCCTCGTCCCGGTTGCGGCGGCCGAGCCCGCGGTCGCGGCCGACGGTGCGAACTTCGACGCCGGCATGATCATCAGCGACGAGACCTTCTACAACTCCGCGGCGATGAACGAGGGGCAGATCCAGGCGTTCCTGAACCAGAAGGGCGCGAGCTGCTCGCCCAACTCGCTGCCGTGCGTGAAGGACATCACGCTCAGCTACGCCGCGCGCGGCGGCGACCAGTACTGCGGCACGCTGCCGGCGGCGACGAACGTGCGTGCCGCCGCGATGCTCGTCGCCGTGTCGATCGCGTGCGGCATCAACCCGCAGGTGCTGCTCGTGCTCGTCGAGAAGGAGCAGTCCCTCGTCTCGCGCAGCAGCCCGTCCGACTACTCCTACCGGTACGCCACCGGCTTCGCGTGCCCGGACAGCCCGCCCGGCTGCGACGACGCGCTCTCCGGGTTCGTGACGCAGGTCTACCTGGCCGCGAAGCAGTTCAACCGCTACAAGATCAACCCCGGCTCGTACAACTTCCAGGCCGGCCGGGTCAACAACATCCTGTACAACCCCAATCCCGCGTGCGGGGCGTCGGGCGTGTTCATCCGCAACCAGGCGACCGCCGGCCTGTACAACTACACGCCGTACCAGCCGAACGCGTCGGCCCTCGCCAACCTGTACGGCAGCGGCGACGCCTGCGGCTCGTACGGCAACCGCAACTTCTGGCGGATGTTCACCGACTGGTTCGGCTCCGACACCAACCTGCTCAGCGCGGCGTCGTTCGAATCGAGTGTCAGCGGCTGGGCGTTCGGCGGCGGCATCGCGCGGAACCTCGCCGGTCCGACCACGGCCGCGAAGTCGGGCAGCTACTACCTCTCGGCGTACGCGCCGAGCGCGGGCCTGTCGATCGCGCAGGATGCCTCGGTCAACATCCAGGTGCGCGACACCTTCGTCGCGACGATGTGGGTGAAGACCGGGTCGCCGGGCGTGCCGTACACCGGCACGCTCGCGGTGTGGGCGCTCGGCGGTCAGACCGAGGCCGCGACGCAGCCCTTCACCGTCGGCGACGCGTGGACGCAGGTCTCGGTCTCGCTGCCCATCCTGCGCTCTGGGCACACCGCGATCCGCTTCGAGGTCTACCTCCAGTCCACGAACGCCCTGTTCGCGATGGATGCCGCCTCCCTCATGAAGACCACCGGCCAGGCCCCGCGCAACACCGTCACTCTCTCCTCGCCCGGAGCCGAGCAGGGCGTCGGCTCATGGGCCGTGAAGACCGGGTCCGTCTCGCTCGGCACCTCGACCACGCAACCCATCGCGGGAACCCAATCGCTCCAGGCGTCCGGCACCGGCTCGGTCGGGCAGGATGTCTCGGTGCCCGGCGTCGCCGGCGACAGCTACACCACCACGATCTGGCTCCGCGCGAACGAGGGCACCGTGAAGGGAGCGATCGCCCTGTGGGCGCTCGGCTCGACCGCGGAGACGACCACGACCAACTTCACGGTGGGCACGTCGTGGACACCGGTGGTCGCCACCGTCACGGTCGGCCAGGCCGTCATGTCGACGCTCCGGCTCGAGGTCTACTTCGAATCGGGCACGCTCTTCATCGACGAGGCGACGATCTACCCGAACCTGGTGGCGAACCCGTCGTTCGAAGCCAGCAGCCCGTTGTGGAACAACGGCATCACCCAGAACGTGATGCAGCGCATCGTGGGCAGCGCCGGCGCCCCGCAGATCGAGGGCGCGTGGCTCGCCGTCACGAGCGGGTTCAACGGCGGCTCGATCGCAACCGATGTGAAGCGCAGGACCGTCGCCGGCGAGACCTACACCGCGACCCTCTGGTTGCGCTCGGCCACGCCGGGCCAGAACTGGACGGGTGCGGTCGCGCTCTGGGCGCTCGGCGGCCAGTCAGAGGTCGCGGTGCAGGACATCACGGTCTACGAGTACTGGACCGCCGTGCGGATCGACCTGCCACTCAGCCAGCCGGTGCACGAGACCCTTCGCCTCGAGCTCTACACGAGCACACCGGGCGTGCAGCTCTACCTCGACAGCATCAAGATCCGCTGACGCGTCAGTCCTCGACGACCCGGTAGAACTGCGCGTTCTCGAGCGCGTCGAGCGTCCAGCCGTCGGGCAGGTAGGCCTGACCGTCGCTCCCGTTGCACGAGAACAGGTAGTCGTAGTCCGCGATGTCGTGATCGTCCCAGAAGTGCTGCGAGTCGGCCTGGCGGAACATGACGCCGGATCGCTCGGCGTAGAACAGGAACGTCGGGTCCCAGTCGCAGCCGATCAGGATGATCAGGTCGTCCGGCTCGGTCTGGTCCTTGAGCAGGTTCGACAGGGCAGGCGTCCCCTGCCCGACCGCGAACTGCGCGACGTCGCTCCGGCCGAGCGGCGAGGTGGCGGTCGCCACGAAGAGCAGGCCGATCACACCCGCGGCGAGCGCACGCTGCTGCCAGCGGGCCACCGTGATCCGTCGCAGCGCCCACACCCCGCCGATTGCGATCGCGGCAACGAGGGCCGGGTAGATCGCGATCAGGTAGTAGGAGTGCACGAAGTAGAGGTTGAGGAACACGAGCGGCCCTGACACCGCGACCGCGATCCAGCCGAGCGTCGTGATCCGGTCCTGCACCCTCGACTGGAAGATCACGGCGACGACCGCGACCAGGAGCCCGATCAGGCCGAAGCCGGCGATCTCCTGCGCGATCCGATCGAGGATGACGCGGTAGGTCTCAGGGTCGAACCGCTGCGTGAGCGTGCCGAAGTTCCAGGAGCGCAGGCTCGAACTCGTCACGAAGGTCGTGATCTCCATGCCGGCCTTCACGCGATCCGCGTACAGCGTCCAGGCGATCGCGCCCACGAACCCGAGGCCCGGTCCGACCGCGAGGCCGACCACGATCCGCTTCCAGCTCTTCGCCCATCCGAACTGGCGGATGACGAGGATGAGCGACACGAGCACGAGGAAGCCCCAGCTGGGCACCGTCGTGACCTTGACCAGGAACCCGACGATCGCGCCGAGCGAGCCCGCCACGAGCCACCACACCGACCCGCGGTTGAACCAGTGGTCGAGGCCGAGCACCATGAGCAGCGACAGGGCGACGGACATGAAGTCGATGAGTGACGACGCTCCGCAGAGCAGGCCGAACGGCAGGAACTCGAAGAGCGCGACACCGACCACGGCGACCGCGCGGCCGTGCCAGCGCAGCAGCAGGAGGGCGAGGAGCACGGCGGCGGCCTGGAACGAGATGAGGCCGAGCGTGCGCGCGGCCATGTCGGCGGGCATCCCGGCGCTCGCGAACAGTGATGCGATCGCCTGGAACAGCGGGAACTCCATCGGCACGCTCGAGTGCGGCCCGAACACGGGCACGGGGCTCGTGAGCAGGTTGATGCCGTTCTCGGCGTACTCGCGCACCGTGAATGCGGTCTGCGTCTGGCGGAACGAGTACGCCTCCGCGAGGGAGTGCGCCAGCTGCGGGATCCGCACGACCGTGCCGATCGCGATGATCGCACCGATCAGCAGTCGCGGCCTGGCGGCCGACCGGCAGCGCGGCCCACCGACCGGCGAGTCCGCTGGGTGCGTCGCCCTTCGCCACCTAGATCGTGCCGTCCTTGACCGCGTTCTCGATCCACGGGATGACCTCGTCGAGCATGTCGTCCAGGGTCGTGGTGGCCTCGAACCCGAGGACCTCCTTGGCCTTCGTGGTGTCGGGCACGCGGCGGGCCACGTCGTACTCGAAGCCCTCGTCGCTCACGTAGTTGAACGGTACATCCGGGCCCTTGATCTTGCGCCAGATCGTCTCGGCGAGCTCGAGCACGGTGTGCCCCTCGGCGGTCGAGACGTTGAAGTCGTTGTTGAGCGCGGCCGGGTGGTCGAGGCTCAGCACGATGCCCCGCGCGAGGTCGCCGCCGTAGGTGTAGTGGCGGATCTGCTCACCCGAACCGAGGATGTGCAGCGGGTCCTGGCCCTTGAGGATCTTCTGCACGAGGTCGGGAACGACGTGGCTCATCGCGAGCTTCACGTTGCCCGAGTCGATCTCGACGTCGCCGAGTGCACGGCTCTCGCCGATGCCCACGCAGTTGAACGGGCGGAGGATCGTGTACGGCACCTTGTACTGGTCCCACGCGGCGCGCGCGAAGTACTCCACGGCGAGCTTCTGGAAGCCGTAGCTCGACAGCGGCGGCGGAACGATGCGCTCGTCGCCCTCCTTGCTCGGCCAGCGGTCGGTCGACTCGAACACCATCGACGACGACATGTAGGTGACCTTCTCGAGCCGGCCACCGTTCTTCATCGCCGCGATCGCCGCGTCGCAGCTCGAGGCGATGATGCGCTCGTTCTGCGCGAGCAGGTCGTACGCGTAGGTGTGGAAGTACGAGATGCCGCCGATGAGCGCCGCGCCCGCGATGAAGTGGTCGGCGTCGGAGAGCAGGCGGGTCATGAGCTCGACGTCCTGGACGTCGCCGATCACGAGCTCGTAGTTCGGGTTGTCGTCGTAGGACTTCTTCACCGGCCCGTACTTGGAGTAGTTGTCGACCCCGACGACCGAGTACCCCTGACGGAGGAGCTCCTCGACGATGTACCCACCGATGAAACCGGCGGACCCGGTGACGACGACCTTCTTCATGATGTTCCTTCGTTCGCAGGCCCCGCGGACCTGTTCGTTTTGGCGTTGAGCTGTTCCACCGTCAGGCGCGGGCCGAAGGCGAATCTATACCAGCGGAGATATTTCGGAATCCACTTGCTGAGCTTGAAGTTCGACTCGCCGAACGTGCGGTCGAGCCAGATCGTCGGGATCTCGGCGACCGGTCGCCGCAGTCGCCGCGCCTTCGCGGTGAGCTCCAGTCCGATCTCGAAGCCGTCGCGGCTGTCGATGCCGACCTGCTTGAGGAATGCCGCGTCGTAGGCCTTGAACGAGTTCGTCGCGTCGCGGGTGCCGACGTTGGCGAACAGGTTGAGCGAGGTTCCGGCCAGGCGCGAGAGGAACGTCTTGAAGCGCGGTCCGCCCACCTGCTGGCCGCCCGGCATGTAGCGGGAGGCGGCGGCGACCACGACGCCGCGCTCCACGAGCAGCACGAGGTCGTCGATCTGGCGGGGATCGTCGCATCCATCGGCCATCGTCACCACGACCGTGCTCGCGGCGGCGTGATCGATGCCGTAGCGGATCGCGTACGCGGGCCCGCGGCCGTAGTCGTTGACGAGCGCCGAGACGTTCCGGTGATTCTTGGCGTAGGCCCGCACCGGGGGGATGGTGGTGTCCTGCTCGGTGTCGACGACGACGAGGATCTCGGCGTCGCTCTCGACCGCCTCGATGATGCGATCGAGGCCGGGCACGATCGCGTCCCCCTCGTTGTACGCGGGGATGACGATCGTGACGCGGGGCGTCGTCACACCACCACCCCGCGGCCGAGCATGTTCCACACATCGGCGACGGGCTTGTCGGTGACGAGATCGCGGTACTCGCTGTGCGGGGTGGCGATCACGAGGATGTCTGCCTTCGCGAGCACGTCCTCGAGCGGGAGGAGTGTGTCGTCGGTCTCCTCGGAGACGTAGGGGTCGGTGCCGAGCACGGCCTTCGCCTTGAACTTGAGCACGCGGCGCAGCTTGTAGCTCAGGCTCGAGCGGATGTCGTCGGAGCCGGCCTTGAAGGACATCCCGAGGATGCCGACGGTCAGGTTCTCCAGGTCGAACCGCTTCTCGAGCTGGCTCACCACGTACAGCGGCAGTCCCTCGTTCACGAGCATCGCGGAGTGGCCGAGGCTGAACGTGTTGTCGCTGAACGCTGCGAGCTGCATGGTGTCCTTGAACAGGCACGGGCCTGCGGCGAAGCCCGCGCCCGGCATGTCCTGCGCGCGCGGGTAGTCGTGGGTGAGGCCCTTGCGGATCTTCTCGAAGTCGAGCCCGCGGTCGTTGGCCATCATGTAGAACTGGTTGGCGGCGGCGAACTTGATGTAGCGCCAGGTGTTCGTGAACAGCTTGGCGAGCTCCGCCTCCTCGGGCTCGAGGTGCACGATCTTCTCCGTGAGCAGCCCGAACAGCTCGGCGGCGCGATCGCGGCCGACCTGGCTGCGCGACGACACGATCTGGGGGAGCGTGAACAGCTCCTCCATGGCCTTGTGCTCGGCGATGCGCTCCGGGCAGAACGCCACCGGGATGTCGAGGCCGAGGTCCTTGATCATCCGCTCGACCAGCGCGGTCACGCCCGGGTACACGGTGCTGCGCAGCACGAGCAGCTGTCCGTCGCGGAAGTACTCGCTGCACTTGCCGAGCGCGACCGGGATCGCGTTCGGGTCGGGGTTGAGGTGCTCGTCGACCGGAGTACCGATCACGACGATGACGTTGCGCGCCGTGCCGACGACGGCCGCATCGGTGGATGCACTGAGCCGCCCCGCCGCGAGCGCCTTCTGCAGCACGGGCTCCGCACCCGGCTCGCTGAACGGCATCACGCCGCTGTTGACGGACTCCACGGCGCGCGGGCTCACGTCGTAGACGACGACCTTGGCTCCGCGGTCGGCAAGGGCGATCGCGAGGGGAAGGCCGACGTGGCCACCACCCCCGACGACCACGACATCGTTCTCGAACTCGTGGGACACGGCACGATCCTCTGGTGGTAGGGCTTGCGTGGCCGTTCCGATGACGGCCCGAAACGACGAGCGCACGGCTCGACACGCAAATATATCGTGCGGGGAGGCTCGTGCGGCCGTCCAGCGGCCCACGCGTTCACCGCGGGCGTTCAGGAGACCTGCACCTAGGATTGTCGATCATGAGCGCTGGGGAACTCGAACAGCTGCGCGCCGAGCGGGATGCCCTGCTCGAGCACGACGTGGCGACGTGGCTCGACCGCGTGCGGACCGAGGGCTCGTCGTACCGCCAGTTCGAGTCATCCATCTCCTACCGGGTCACGGCTCCCATCCGCTGGAGCGGCATCTTCGTGCGCAAGGTGCGCAGCGACGGGCTCGGCGATGCCATGGGTCTTGCGGTCGCCGCAGTCAAGAAGCGCGCCGGTCGGTGACCGACGTGAGCGCGCCGACCGCCCTGCTGCGTCGGCTCGAGCAGGCGGCATCCCACTTCCCGCTCGGCAGTGACGAGCTCGCCGAGCTCGTGGCCCGTGGGCAGGGACCGCTCCTGGCCCGCCTCGCCGAACTCGCGCGCGACCAGGTCGGAACCGACCTGACCTGGCTGCTGATCGTGGCGACCACCGCGACCTTCCCGACGCCGACCGAGTTCCGGCGTGCGCACCGCGCCCTGCGGATCTCGCGACCGGGGTGGGCGCACCGCGCCATCCTCGCCGCCGGCTACCGCAACCCGCCGAGCCCCGAGCTCATCGACGCCGAGATGGACCTCGTGACGAACGCGGTCATCGTCGACGTGGACTTCTGCGCGAAGCACGCGCACAACACCGGCATCCAGCGCGTCGTGCGCCAGACCATGGCGCGCTGGTCGCGCGACCACGACGTCGTGCCCGTCGCGTGGACCGACGGCAGCGAGGCGATGCGCCGGCTCGAGCCGGTCGAGCTCGGACGGGTCGTGGCCTACGGCTCCGCCGAGGAGGTCACCGAGCCCGGACCGGTGCGCCTCGTGGTGCCGTGGAGGTCGTCGGTCGTGATGCTCGAAGTGCCGTGGAAGCACCTGTGCGGCCCGCTCGAGGCGCTCGCCGAGTTCTCCGGCAACCGGGTCGGGGTGCTCGGCTACGACGCCATCCCGATCGTGAGCGCCGACACCGTTCCCGACCTCGAGACCGAGCGATTCGTGAAGTACCTCTCGGTGGTCAAGCACACCGACCGGGTCGCGGGCATCAGCGCCGCCGCGACCGAGGAGTTCGCCGGGTTCGTCTCGGCCGTGACGGCGCAGGGGCTGCCGGGCCCTTCGACGGTCTCGGTGCCGCTGCCGGTCGACATCCCCGACGCGATCGCCGCGCCGGTGCCGAGCGCCGCCAAGACCATGCCCAGCGTGCTGTGCGTCGGCAGCCACGAGCCGCGCAAGAACCACGGCGCCGTGCTGTTCGCCGCGGAGGCGCTCTGGCGCGAGGGGCTGCGGTTCTCGCTCACCTTCATCGGTGGCGGGAGCCTCTGGTACACCCGCCGGTTCGACCGCGAGATCGACCGGCTCCGCAGGGACGGGCATCCGGTGCAGGTGCTGCGGGGCGTGGATGACGCAACCCTGCTGCGCGCGTACGGCGACGCCGACTTCACGGTGTTCCCGTCGCTGCACGAGGGCTACGGCCTTCCGGTCGCGGAGTCGCTCGCCCTCGGCGTGCCGGTGATCACGAGCAACTACGGCAGCACGGCGGAGATCGCAGCCGACGGTGGATGCCTCGTCATCGACCCCCGCGACGACGACGAGCTCACCGACGCGATGCGCCGCCTGCTCACCGATCCCGCCGTGCTCGCGGACCTTCGCACGCAGATCACCCGCCGACCGCGCCGCACCTGGGACGACTTCGCCGCCGAGCTGTGGACCGAGCTGGTCGAGCCGCTCGCCGGCACGCCGACCCAGCAGGAGCCGGACCGGGCGGCGCCCACCGACGACGAGCCGCGGGAGGTGCCGGATGCGTCCAGCTGAGTCCGCCCGCCTCCGCGCGCTCGCCGAGGCGCTCGCGCCCGAGCGCGCGAAGCCGGTCGCCGCGGCATCCCGCGCGGGAGCACCGCACACCGACGACGCGCTGGTCTCGATCGTCGCCGAGGCGATCGCCGCCGGTGGCGCGCCGGAGACCTGGCTCGCGCTCTCGGTGCTGCGCAGCGAGCTGCCGAACCGCGAGCTGGTGATCGCGACCAGGCGCCGACTGCGGTTCGAGCATCCCGCCGACCTCGTCCGGGAGTTCCTCGCGCACCCGGTGCGTCGCGGCACGTTCGGCACCGGCGGCGCCCGCGCGGTGCGGATCGTCACCGACGCGGTGTTCCTCGATGTGCATCACACGGCGCGCACGGGGCTCGCCACGGGCATCCAGCGGGTCGTGCGCAAGACCATCGAACTCTGGGAGGCCGCCCACCCGGTCGTGCTCGTGGGCTGGGGATCGACCTACGGCGGCATGCGCGAGCTGTCGGCACCCGAGCGCGCGAACGCGCTGCACGGCACGAACCCGCACGCACCGAAGCCCAGGACCGGCGAGGTGACGATCCCCTGGAAGTCGACCTACATCCTGCCCGAGCTCGCGATCGAGCCGGCGCGGGTCGAGCGCATCGCCGCGCTGGCCGAGTTCTCCGGCAACCGCACGTGCGTGATCGGGTACGACTGCGTGCCGCTCACGAGCGCCGACACGATCGGCGACGGCATGGGCGCCGCGTTCGCGAAGAACCTCACCGCCGTCGCGCGGATGGGCAAGGTCGCCGCGATCTCGGTCGCCGCGAAGGTCGAGTACGAGGGCTGGCGCCGCATGCTCGCCGGCGCCGGGATGACCGGACCGGAGATCCGCGAGATCGTGCTGCCGCGCGAGGCCGGCTCGGTCACCGAGGAGCAGCTCGACGACGCTCGCCGGATCCTCGTGACCGACGACCTCCCGCTCGTGCTCTGCGTCGGCAGCCACGAACCGCGCAAGAACCACCTCGCCGTGCTGCAGGCCGCCGAGCAGCTCTGGCTCGCCGGTCGCGAGTTCAGCATGGTCTTCGTCGGCGGCAACTCGTGGGGCAGCAAGGACTTCGAGCACCAGCTCGACCGGCTGCGCGCCGACGGCCGACCGGTCTCGACGATCGCCGCGGTGACCGACGAGCTGCTGTGGAGCGCGTACCGGCTGTCGGCCGTGACCGTGTTCCCCTCGCTCAACGAGGGCTACGGCCTGCCGGTGGCCGAGGCGCTCGCCGTCGGCACCCCTGTGGTCACCTCGAACTTCGGCAGCATGCAGGAGATCGCCTCGGAGGGCGGGGCGCTGCTGGTGGACCCCAGGGACGACGACGGCATCGCCGCCGCGATCGAGAGCGTCGTGTTCGACCAGGCGGTCGCGGCGCGCCTCCGCGATGAGGCCAGCCGGATCACGCCGCGCGACTGGTCGGACTACGCGGCCGAGCTGTGGGAGTACTTCGCCGCGCCTCCGGGCAGGCCCCGATCCGACCGCGGGTAGGATGTAGCGTTCGGCCACGAGCCGTCCCACCCCACCCGCACCGCCCCCGAACCACGGAGTGTCATGGCAACACGCGCCCAACTGCGAGCTGAGCGTCTCGCGGGGCTGCCGTTCGAGAAGAGCGTGTCATCCGACCGCGGCATCCTCTCGGTGTTCACGCGCTCGGTGCGCGACCTGGTGGGCCGCCGCGAACTCGTCATGCTGCTCGTGCGCCGTGAGCTCAAGGCGCGCTACAAGGATTCGAGCCTCGGGTTCATCTGGAGCCTGATTCGTCCGCTGACGCTCCTGCTGATCTACTACGTCGCGATCGGCCAGTTCCTCGGCGCCGCGCGCAGCATCGCCGACTTCGCGATCTTCGTCTACGCAGGGCTCACCCTGTGGGGGTTGTACTCCGACATCGTCAGCTCCGGCACCAAGTCGATCGTCGACAATGCCGGCCTCATCAAGAAGGTCTACCTGCCGCGCGAGATCTTCCCGCTCGCCGCGACCGGCTCGGCGATCTTCAACTTCGCCATCCAGTTCCTCGTGCTCATCGGGGCGACCGTCGTGCTCGGCCAGTTCCCGCTGAGCTGGAACCTGCTGTACATCCCAGTCGCTATCGTCATCGTCCTGGTCTGGGGCCTCGCGCTCGCGATCCTGCTGTCGGCGCTCAACGTCTTCCTGCGTGACATCGAGTACCTCGTCGAGGTCGGCATCCTGATCTTCTTCTGGGCGTCGCCGATCGTGTACTCGTGGTCGCTCGTCGTGAAGTCGGGGGTGGACTCCGGGCTGGCCTGGCTGCCGGCGGTGTACATCAGCAACCCGATCTCGATTGCGATCATGGCGTTCCAGAGGGGCATCTGGGCTGCAGGCTCGCAGGATCGCCCAGGACCGCTCGACGCAGCCGGCCAGCCGACGGTGCTCGAGGCCCAGCCCTGGCCCGCCGACATGGACCTGCGCCTGCTCATCATGTTCGTCATCGGACTGCTCTTCCTGTGGATCGCGCAGCGCGTCTTCTCGCGCCTGCAGGGCAACTTCGCGCAGGAGATCTGATGGCCGCCCGCACTGCTCGCGCGAAGGTGCCGAACGCGCCCGTTGTCATCCGCGTCAAGGATGTCTCGAAGCGCTTCATCATCCGCAAGGACAAGTCGCTCAAGGAGCGCCTCGTCAACTTCGGACGATCCAAGCGGTTCAAGGAGGACTTCTGGGCCCTCAAGAACGTGGACCTCGAGATCACCGCAGGCACCACGATCGGGCTCGTCGGCGCGAACGGATCGGGCAAGTCGACGCTGCTCAAGGCGATCGGCGGCATCATCCAGCCGACCTCGGGATTCGTCGAACGTCGCGGGCGCCTCGCGGCCCTGCTCGAACTCGGAGCCGGGTTCCATCCCGACCTCACCGGCCGCGACAACGTGTACCTCAACGCGTCGATCCTGGGCCTCAGCCGCAAGCAGGTCGACCAGTACTTCGACTCGATCGTCGCGTTCAGCGAGATCGGGGAGTTCATCGACACCCAGGTGAAGTTCTACTCGTCGGGCATGTACGTGCGACTCGCGTTCGCGATCGCGGTGCACGTGGATCCGGACATCCTGCTCGTGGACGAGGTGCTCGCGGTCGGTGACGAGCCGTTCCAGAAGAAGTGCATGGCGAAGATCCGCGAGTTCCAGAAGGAGGGTCGCACGATCGTGCTCGTGAGCCACTCCGCGCAGCAGATCAAGGACCTGTGCGACCGCGTGGTCGTGCTCTCGCACGGCGACGTCACGTACGACGGTCCCGCCGAGGCGGGCATCCGCGCGCTGCGGGCCAGCTTCGGCACCTAGGAGTGCAGTTCGCCGATCTTCTTGCGGGCGTCGCGGCGGCGGAAGAACATCCCGATCCGCCAGCGGATCATGCCGAGCAGGCCGCGGGACTCGAGGTCGTCGAGGCGATTGCGGAGGTGTCCGGCCTCCTCGGTGAGCTGACCGGATGCGCTCGGCGTCGGTCGCGCGCAGGTGGCGCTCGACGATGACGCCCTCCTGCGCGACATCCAGCTGCTGTCCGAGCCACTCCTGGTATGACCGGCTGATCGCGAGGGCCGTGCGGGCGCTCGGGGTCGGGTCGTGGATGTCGGACGGCGACCCGGCCACCGGCCCGGCCCGGCGAGCGAGGGCTCGCACAGCTGCTTGAGCGGCGCGTCGGCGGCGGGAGCCTGCGCGAGCACGGCACCCCAGCGCGCGATGAAGTGCTTGCCGGACCGGTACGACGCGAAGTCGCGGAACCGCTGGTCGCGGCTCGTCGACCCGCCGGAGGCGTGGGTGACCCACGCCTTGGGCTCGAGCACGGTCGACTATCCGGCGAGCTTGAGCCGGAAGCTCAGGTCGACGTCCTCGAAGTACGCCGGCTCGTAGATCGGATCGAATCCGCCGACCGCCTCGAAGGCGCTGCGCCGGATGAGCAGGGCCGCGCCCGACCCGTAGTCGATCGCGCGGTGCGACAGCAGTCCGGCCGCGACCGCCGCGGCCATCGTCTGGCCCTTGCCGAACTGCACGGTGCCCGCCGCCGGACAGCACCCGGCTGCCGGCCTCCTGCACGGTGCCGTCGGGATTGAGCAGCACGCTCGCGAGCGCGCCGACCTGCTTGGGTGCGGCATCGGCGGCGGCGACGAGGGTCGCGAGCCAGCCCCGGTCGACGACGGCGTCGTCGTTGAGGAGCACGAGGTACTTGCCACGGGAGTTGAGGGCGGCGATGTTGCATCCACCGCCGAATCCCGACGTTCGCGTCGAGATCGATGATGTGCGCGCCACGCACCTGGGCGGCGACGATCGCGCGCGTCTCGGCGCTCGCACCGTTCAGCACGAGCTGCACCTCGAACGGTGGGGCGTTCTTCGAGTCCCGCAGCGAGCGCAGGCAGTCGATGAGCTGGGTCGTGAGCCGCCAGGCCAGCACGATCACGCTCGCGACCGGCTCGGCGGGCGCGTCGAACACCACGGGCTCCGCGGTCGGGTCCGCCGGGCTCGGGTCAGCGGTCACGCGTCACGCTCCTGCAGGGTTCTGGGGTGGGGCTGCGCCCAACGATATTGCACGCCGGGCTCCTACGTGCTCTGCGGTTCGCGTGACGAGAACCGTCGGCGCCAGGAGAGCTGCTGGGCGGCCTTGACCGACGAGATCACCACGATGAGCCAGCCGAGGTCGGTGAGGATGACGCTCTCCGCGAGCGACAGCACGATGAGTGCGACGAGCACGAGGGCGTACCAGACGGCGGCAGAGCTGTGCTGGCGCGAGGCCAGGATCCAGCTGCGCACGAACGCGAGCCCCACGAGCACGACGAACAGGAGCACGCCGACGATGCCGAGCTGGAACGCGACATCCACGAACGCGTTCAGCGCGGAGCCGTGCTGGCCGCCGCGCGCGTTGCGCAGCAACGAGAACGGCACGATGTCGGTGTTCCACGCCCCGATCCAGCCCCAGCCCTCGATCAGGTGCTGCTGGATGAGCGTGCCGAGCCGTCGCCACAGGTCGATGCGGTACTCGGATTCGGTGCCCGCGTTCAGCAGGGCGATCACCTGCGAGCGCGCGACGTAGACCGTGACGGTCGCGACCACGACGGCGCCCGCGAGCACCGTCTGCAGCACGACGCGGCGCTCGGGCGTGCTGCGGCGCAGGATCGCGATGATGCCCATCGCGGCGATCACGATGACCGTGACGCCCGTGATGACCGGGGACTGCGTGAACACGACGGTGAGCCCTGCGGCGACGAGCGACCCGATCGCGATGCTCCGCCGCACCGAGCGGGTGCGGAACTCGACCGCGAAGGTGATGATCGCGAGGAGCGCGACGAAGCCCAGCTGGTTGCGGCTGCCCATGATGCCCTGGATCGGCCCGCCGAGCGCGAGGTCGCCCTGGATGCCCAACCCCGGGATCGGGCTGTCGATGATCAGCCCGGCGAACACCTCGAGCACGAGGGATGCCGCGAGCACGACCCTGAGGCAGTCCCCGAACGCACGCGCGACCTGGATGCTGTCGCGCGTGAGCGCGATCGTGACCCCGATGAGCGCGAAGACCAGCTGGTAGGCGAGCGCACCGAGCGTCGCCCACTGGTACTGGCTCCAGGCGAGGGACACGATGCTCCAGCCGAGGAACGCGAGCAGCGAGATCGGCAGGAGGCCGGTCCAGTCCAGGTCGGCGCGGTTCGCGAGCAGGACGCCGACGGAGAGGAGGCCGAGCAGGGCGACGATGCCGACGAGGCCGGGCCATCCGATCAGGCGCACGATGAACTGCGTCGAGATCGCCGTCATGATGCTCACGATCGAGAGCGTCCACGCCATCCGGGGCGACGACAGCAGCTGCTCCGCAGCGACGATCGCGCTGCGACGAGCCGGCTGCATCATGGGTTCACTCTACGAGGCGGGCGATGGTGAGTCTCGGGAAGCGACGCATCCTCGCTAGGATCGACGGGTGACTGGGAACGGCAGTGTGCTCGTGACCGGGGCGTCCGGTGTCATCGGCACTGCCACGGTCCGTGTGCTCGAGGACGCCGGGTACTCGGTGACCGCGGTTGCGACCGCGGACGGCGATCTGCGCGATGCGGATGCCGCGACATCCCTCGTCCGCAAGGTCGCCCCCGACGTCATCGTGCACCTCGCCGCCAGGGTCGGCGGACTCATGGGCAACGCGGGCTCGCAGGGGCAGATGTTCCTCGACAACGTGCGGATCAACACCAACGTCGTCGAGGCCGCTCGCGACGCCGGCGTGCGCAAGATCGTCGCCATGGGATCCGTCGCGGTCTACCCCGACGGCATCGAGCTGCCCATGCGCGAGAGCGACATCTGGCTTGGTGCGCCGCACGAGTCCGAGGCCGGCTACGCGCACGCGAAGCGCTCGATGCTCGCGCACCTCGACGCGTACCGCGCGCAGTACGGCCTCGAGTTCGCATTCGCGGTCGCGACCAACCTCTACGGCCCGAACGACCGCTACGACGAGGCTCGCGGCCACGTGCTGCCGTCACTCATGTCGAAGTTCCACCGCGGAGTCATGACGGGCGATCCGGTGGATGTCTGGGGCACCGGCACCGCGACGCGCGACTTCCTGTACAGCCGCGACGCGGCCGAGGCGCTCAAGACCCTCCTCGAGCAGGGCGACGGGGTGTACAACGTCGCGTCGGGCAACCACGTCACGATCAAGCAGCTCGTGGACGAGCTGGTCGCCGTCACCGGCTACACCGGCGAGGTCACCTGGGACCGCACCAAGCCCGACGGCCAGGCCTCGCGCGGCTACGACATCACCAAGCTCGCCGCGCTCGGATGGGCGCCGCAGACGCCCCTGACGGCCGCGCTCACGGAGACCTGGGAGTGGTACCGGGCGAATGCGGAGCACGTGCGGCACTGACGTCAGGGTCGCTTCGCGATTTCGACTATTGCTCGAAGCCGCTCCACCCATAAGGTGGGGATGATTCGCGTGACGCCGCGCGGACGACGAGCCGAGAGAGCCGCCGATGTCGCGCACTGCCCGCCCTTCCCTCCGTCGCCCAGCCGCGGGCATCCTCGCGGTCATCGCGCTCGTCGTGAGCGGGCTGGTGGCGGGAGCGGCGCCGGCCTCCGCCGATCCGGGCTTCGGCACGATCCAGGGCACGGTCATGGGACCGAACGGCGCCGTGCAGGCGCAGGTGTCGCTGTACGCGCTGTCGCCTCGCTACGGTGACTGGCGCGAGACCTTCGTCAGCACCTACTCCTCCGGAGGCGACTACGCGCTCATGCCGGAGCCAGGTGCGTACCGCGTGTGTGCGAAGGGCGTGGCCGCGTCGATGTTCCCGGCGCCGACGCCCGCCACGGGACCGGCCTGCTTCGGGGGTGCCGATCCGCAGACCGCGACCACGATCACCATCGGTGACGGCGAGACCGTCAACGCGAACATCACCGTGCCGGGCCAGACCACGATCACGGGAACCGTGCTCGCGGACGACGGGTTCGGCGGCACCTACCCGGCGACCGAGGCCATTCTCTTCGCCTACCGGCCGAGCGGCGACGGCGGCTGGACCCAGGTCGGCGGCCTGGTGGACATCGACGACGAGGGTGCGTACGAGGTCGCCCTGACGGAGGGCGGCGAGTACCGCCTGTGCGCGCTGCCGTTCTTCGGCGTCGTCATGCCGCAGCAGCACGAGTGCACCGGCGGCGGACCGTGGGTGCAGGATGGCACGTCCGTCACGGTCGCCACGGGCGCCGAGCTCAGCGGCGTCGACCTGACCATGCCGCTCGGCGGGGAACTCGGCGGTTTCGTCACGGGGGACGGGGTGCCGCTCTCCTCCGTCAGCGTGCAGGTCACCCTCGTGCACGAGGACGGCTCGGAGATCTTCTTCCCCACCTCGACGTTCGACGGTGACTACCTGGCGCAGGGACTCTCGTCCGGCATCTACCGGATCTGCTTCTCGGACCAGTCAGGCTTCGCCGGCGGCTACATCGCGGAGTGCTGGCAGGGCGGCGCCCCGGTCGAGGTCGACATCGAGCAGCCTGTCGTGTTCGACTACGACGCGGACCTGGCCCTCGGCGGAACGATCTCCGGCACCGTGACCAACGCCGGAGGCGGCGTCCCCAACTTCACCAACGTGTTCCTGTACGAGAACCTCGGTGGCACCTGGACGAGCATCCGCGGTACGCAGACGGCGTTCTTCAGCGGTGGCACGTACTCGTTCGACGGCGTCGCGCCGGGCACCTACCGGGTCTGCGCGGACATCAACGCGCTCGAGCGGGAGGATCGCTGCTGGGATGACGCAGCGACCGTGGACGTGGCGACCGACATCGTCGTCGCGGGCGGCGAGGAGGTCGCGGACCGCGACATCCAGCTCCCGCTCGAAACGCTCGTCACGGTGACCGGCAGCGTGACGTTCGATGGCGTGCCGCCGTCCGGTGAGCCGTACGGTGGCGTCCGCGCGCTCGTGGAGCAGGACGGGCTGTGGCAGGTCGTCAAGAACGTGAACGTGCAGAGCGATCTCACGTTCTCGATGGCCATTCCCGCCGGCGAGTACCGGTTCTGCGCGTCGGTGCCGTTCCAGGCCTGGGCACCGGTGTGCTGGGGTGGTGCGGTCGTCGAGGATGCCCTGGATGTCACGGTGCCGACGTCCGGTCCGGGCCCGGTGCTCGGGTTCGAGTTCGTCCAGGGCGCCACGGTGTCGGGAACGATTCGGAACACGTCCGGCGACGGGCTTTCCGACACGTCGGCTCAGGTCCGGTTCCAGACCGAGTCCGGGGACTTCGCGCCGGTGCCGAACGCACTGTACGCCGTGGCCGACTTCACCGGGAACTACTCGTCGGGGCCGTTCCCGCCCGGCACCTACCTCGTCCGGTTCTCGGATGAGTCCACCACGGGGCCGTACTACGTGCCGGAGTACCACGACGACTCCCTCTCGGTCGAGGATGCGACGCTCGTCGTACTCGAGGCGGGCGAGTCGCTCGACCTCGATGCCGTGCTCGCCCTCGAGGGCGAGATCGTGGCGGGAGCGGTCACGATCTCGGGGGTGCCGCAGACCCCGAACGTGCTGACGGCCGACGCAGGCAGCTGGACCCCGGAGCCGGACAGCTTCGCCTACCAGTGGTTCGCCGGCGACGAGCCGATCGAGGGCGAGACCGGGGAGACGCTGCAACTCACGTCAGAGCACATCGGTGCTCTCATCTCGGTGCGTGCCGACGCGCAGTACGGCGACGACGTCGAGGAGAAGGTCTCGGAACCGGTCGGGCCGATCCTGCCGGTGTTCGCGGATGTGGTCGCGGGGCAGGCGTTCGCCACGGAGATCGAGTGGATGCGTTCGGAGGGTCTCTCCAACGGATATCTCGACGAGCAGGGCATCCGCACGTTCCATCCGGTCGAGGATGTCTCGCGCCAGGCGATGGCCGCGTTCCTGTACCGGCTGGCCGGCAGCCCGGACTTCACGCTGCCCGAGGAGCCGTCGTTCTCCGATGTGCCGGCGGACTTCCCGTTCTTCGTTCCGATCGAGTGGCTGAAGTCGGAGGGCATCGCCAACGGGAACATCGACGGGACCTTCTCGCCGTACGATCCGGTGACCCGCCAGGCGATGGCGGCGTTCCTGTACCGCTACGCGGACTCGCCGGCCTACACCCCGCCCACGGAGGCGACGTTCAGCGATCTGCCGGTCGGAGCGCCGTTCTTCCTCGAGGTCGAGTGGCTGAAGGCCGAGGGCATCGCGAACGGCAACGCGAACGGCACCTTCGGTGTGATCGATCCGGTGTCACGACAGGCGATGGCCGCGTTCCTGTACCGGAGCGTGCACTAGGGGGACGCGTCAGTCGACCGGACTCACCAGGAGGTTGATGACCGCGAAGTCCGTGTCGGTCGTCGAGGCAGACAGGATGCGCAGGCGCGCCTCGCCCGGCGGCACCTCGATCGTCAGGGCAACGCCCATCCCCTCCGGCTCGACCGTCACGGTCTTCGTCGACCCGTCCGGGAGCTCGAGGCGCAGCTCGGTCAGCCCGGACGTGTTGGCGACGTAGAAGCTGACGCGGACCGAGCGCGTCGTGTCGGCGGCCGATGCGAGCACGATCGTGGCGCTGCCCACCCGCACGCGCCAGGATTGGCCAGACGACGACACGACGGGGTCCGTCATCTCCGGAGCGAGACCGTACGCGATGACCGGATGCAGCGTGTCGTAGCCGAGCGTCTCGACCCCGTCCTGGCCGAGCTGGTCCGCCAGCTCGCCGCGGTATCCCGAGAGGTCCCAGAACGAGTACGTGCCGTCGAGGCTCACGATCGGGTCGGTGTCGAGGAGATCCGAGAGCTCCGATTCGAGCACGCGCCCGTGATCGGCGTATCCGTCGCGATCGATCGACAGTCCGGCGAACCCGGCTGCCGTGACGGCGCCGACCATGTCCTTCGTCGACGCGGTCTGGAGCGCGATCGGCCAGTCGGCGGTCGGCCGGCCCTTCACGCCGCCGTAGCTGAAGCTCAGCTGGTCGGTGAAGAGCGCGAGCTTCACGTGGTCGTAGTCGGTCATGCCGTTGACGATGTACGGGCCCTCTGGGAAGGGCTGGTAGGGCAGCTGGTACACCGAGGACCCCGCGGGGAGCACCGCCTGGAGGGTTGAAGCGTACGCGGCATCCTCGGTGTATTCGGCCAGGTTCTGCTCGTAGGGGGGAACGATGAGCGGGCTGGTCTGGTCCCAGTAGCCGACGACGAGCACGATCGCCGCGATGATCGCGGCACCGAACCTCGTGAGCACCGTCCTGGTGGCGCCGGTCGACCGTCGCCGCAGCCATCGGAGCCATCGCTGCACGGCGAGCCCGAACGCGATCAGGCCGAGCAGCACCAGGTAGATCGAGATGCGGTCCCAGCCACGCACCTTCGTCGTCACGAGCAGGGCGACGAAGACCGAGAGGCCACCCGAGGTGGCGATCACGAGGATCCAGAGCAGGATGCCGCCGAGCATCGCCGTGAGGTTCCTGGCCGGATCGATCCGATCGTGGGCGGACCGGCGCCGCGCGAAGCTCAGGGTCGCCGCCGTCAGCGTCGCGAGCAGGACGATCAGCCCGATCGCGGCGACGATGCCCACACTCGTCAGGGTGTACTGGGTGAACTCCTTGTCGTACGCGGCGGCCAGTTCGCGGAACGGCGCGAACCGATGCGTGTCCGCGGGCATGAAGAGCAGGGCGATCTTGAGCGCGAACCATTCGGTGTGCACTGCCGGCCGATCTGCCGCGCCGTAGCTCGGCCCGTTCGCGGCGCTGTAGAGCAGGTCCGGCAGCATGTTCAGCAGCAGGACGACGGCGACGGTGGCCCCGGCCACGATCGCACCCACCAGCCGTCGCCACGAGCGGTCCCGCACGAGCGCCATGAGCGCGGCGAGCCCGATCAGGAGCACGTCGAAGAGCGCGTAGTACTGGGTCGCGCTCCCCGCGACGAGCAGGATCGCCACTGTTCCCGCGTTCTGCCATGTCACGAACGACCCGATGCCCGACCGGCCCTCCGCACGGTTCCAGAGCCCTCGCCCGCGCAGCACGCGGATGACGAGCACGACGAAGAGCGGGATGGGCCAGTACGACGACAGGAACAGGTGCAGTTCGCCGCGACGGAGGTGGTACGGCGCGATCGCGAACAGCACCGCGAGTGCGCCCGAGAGGACCCGGCCGATGCCGACGGTGCGGAACAGCCAGGTGGCGGTCAGCGCCGCGAGAGGGAAGCCGATCAGGTAGTACGCGTTCATGGCGAACCCGAACTTCGGCACGATCGCCATGATCAGGCCCATGATCACCAGGTGCAGGTGATCCGCGGCCGGGTAGTCGTGGTACACGAGACCGAAGGGCGCCCCGAGGCGGGACTGCGACTCGTACCAGCCGGTCTCGCGGATCGTGTCGAGGTAGTTCGCGGTCGACAGTGCGTCACCCACGTACGCGAGGGGCACGCTCGGCGACATCCGCCACAGCTCGAGGGCGAGGGCGGTGACCGCCATCGTGACGAGCGCGACGCTCAGGTAGAGCACTGCCTCGCGTCGCCCGAAGGTCTGCAGCAGCCGCCGCCTCACCTGGCGCCCACGATCCGGGCGAACTCCGAGTAGTCCCGGATGTAGTCGGCCTCGTCGTAGGGGAGCGATGCGAACACGGCGAGCACGGCATCCGGGCTGTACGCGTGCTGGGTGCCCCAGACCATGGCCGGCAGGTGGATGCCGCGGCTCGGGTCATCCAGCACGTGCTCGGTGCGCGTCGCGCCGTCGTCGAGGATCACCCGCACCGACCCGCGGAGGCAGATCAGGAACTGCTCGCACTCGCGGTGCGCGTGCTCGCCCCTGGTCTGCTCGGATGGCACGTCGTAGATCACGAACAGGCGCTGCGGCACGAACGGCAGATCGCGTGCGAACTCGGTCGCGATCAACGACCCGCGGATGTCGGCCGCGGCCGTCAGCTGGGCGAGCAGCGGATCGGGCGCTGCGGCCGCGACCGGCTCATCCCGCTCGGCCCCGCTGCGATCCTGGACGTACCCGGTGATCCGCGCCGGATTGCCGACCACGATCGCGCCGGCCGGCACGTCCTTGGTGACGACCGAGCCCGCGCCGACCATGGCCTCCGCGCCGATGCGGATGCCGGGCAGGATCACCGCCCCGCCGCCGATCGACGCCCCGCGCTCGACCACCGTTCGGGAGAACTGGGCGGGTTGCCGCTTGCTGCGTGGGAACGGATCGTTCGTGAACGTGACGTTCGGGCCGACGAACACGTCGTCCTCGAGGCGGATCCCGTCCCAGAGCTGCACCCCCGACTTGACGGTCACCCGGTCGCCGATGACGACGTCGTTCTCGACGAACACGTGGTCGTTCAGGTTGGCGTCGGCGCCGATGCGCGCACCCGGGAGCACGTGGGTGAACGCCCAGATCCTCGACCCGTCACCGACGTTCTCCGATTCGCAGAGGCCGTTCGGATGCACGAACACACCGCTCATGGGCGCGTGCCGTCCCAGGACTGCTGGGCCGCCACCACGGACAGTGGCCGCTGCTTGGTGTTCTCGTAGGCGCGCCAGACGTACGAGCCCACGATCCCGAGGCCGGAGAGGATCGTGAACGTCGAGAACAGGATCACGAGCATGAGCGGGGTGTAGCCGGGCTCGGTGATCCCGCCGGCCAGGTAGCTCACGAGCACGACGATGGCCGCGACGAGCGTGAGTGCAGCGCCGACGACTCCGCTCCAGAGCAGCAGACTCACCGGGAGATCGGTGAACGAGTACACGCTGTCGAGCAAGTAGCGGGACTTCTTGCCGAGCGTCCAGCCGCTGCGGCCGTCGGGGCGGGCGAGGCGCTCGTACGGCAGTTCGGCCCGGCGATAGCCGACCCAGAACAGCAGGCCGATCAGGCTCGAGTTCGACTCCCGCAGCGCGACGAGCTGCTCGGCGACCGCGCGAGTGCACGCGAAGATGTCGACGCCGCCCGGGGGCATCTCGCGCATCACGAGGCGTCGGTAGAGGCCCCAGAACGCCGTCGAGGACGCGCGGCCGTCGGCGCGTGCCGACCTCCGGCCGACCGCGACGTCGAATCCGGAGTCGAGCGCCTCGAACAGCGAGCGGATGAGCTCCGGCGGCTCCTGGAGGTCCGCTGCCATGACCCCGACCACGTCGCCGGTCGACGCCTCGAGTCCGGTGCGGATCGCCGCGAAGGATCCGAAGTTGCGCGAGTGGCGGATGAGCCGGCTGGTGAAGCCCGCACTGGGCAGCGCCGCTTCGAGCACGGCAGCCGAGTCATCCGGGGAGCCATCGACGACGAACACGACCTCGATCGTGCCCGGGAGCGTGGGAACGAGTTCCTCGAGGCGGGCGAGGAGGGCGGGGAGCTGGGTCGCGTTGTTGTAGACCGGGATGACGATCGAGGCGGTCATGCGAGCGCGACGATCGCGGCCGTCACCGCGGCGATCTCCGACTCCGTCAGCTCCGGGAAGCACGGAAGCGAGACTACCCGGGACACCGCGCCGGCGGTGACCGGCAGCGAGTCGCCGGCTCGCGCGTTCCCGTGCGCGAACGCCGGCTGGTCGGGGTCTGCGACGGGGTAGTGCACCGCGGTCTCGATCCCGAGCGCGGCGAAGTGGGCCATCACTCGATCGCGGTCGTCGGAGAGGGCCACCGCGAGGTGAGCGGCATGGCTGCCGTCATCCGCCGCGAGCACGTCGAGCACTCCGCTGGGCAGGGCCGCCGCGGCGTCGCGGTAGGCACGGATGATGCCGTCGTCGGCGCGCATTCCCGGCCGCCACGCCATCCAGGCGAGCAAGCAGCACAGCGGCCTGCAGCTCATCGAGCCGCGAGTTCGACCCGCCGGGGAGCACCGCGTCGTACTTGGCGCCCCAGCCGTACTGGCGGAGGGAGCGCACCCGGTCGGCGACCGCGGACGATCCGGTGACGACCGCTCCGCCGTCCCCGAGGGCGCCGAGGTTCTTGGTCGGGTAGAAGCTGAAGGCGGCGGCGTCGCCGAACGATCCCGCCATCCGCCCGTCGCGCTCGGCGCCGATCGCCTGCGCACAGTCCTCGACGAGCGCGGCGCCGGCCGCGCGGGTCAGGTCGACTAGGGCTTCGACGGGCGCCATCCGCCCGTAGAGGTGGGTCGCGACCACGACGCCGACGTCGGGGTCCAGTCGATCGGCGACCGACGCCGAATCGAGGCAGAGGGTCCGCTCGTCGATGTCGGCCCACCGCACCTCGAATCCGGCACGGCGCGCGGCGATCGCCGCGTACCCGCCCGCGTTCGCCGCGGTCAGCACGACCGAGCGCCCTTCGGGCATCGTCGCGCGGATCGCGAGCTCGAGCGCATCCGTGCCCGACGCGACCCCGACGGCGTGCGTCGCACCGATGGAGTCGGCGAGCGCCGCTTCGAACGCCTCGACGCGCGGCCCGAGCACGAACCAGCCGGAGTCGAGCACCGCACCGATCGCGGTGACGATGCGCTCGCGGTCCTCGAGCACCGCGCGGCTCAGGTCGTTGAACGGGACCCTCACGTCACAGCACTTCCTGCCGCTCGGTGCGTTTGGTCTTGACCGCGATCACGACGAGCAGGGTCAGTGCGTACTCGACGAGGATCCGGCTCTCGGCGAGGCTCTGCACGACGATCAGCACGAGCAGGAGCAGCGGGAGGAGGCCGAGGGCGCTGTAGCGGCCCGCATCCTTCGCCCCGAGCCCGCTGCGGTCCACCGCGACGAACCACGCGCGCACGGCGGTCGAGAGCACGAGCGCGCCGAACACGATGAGCCCGAGGATGCCGAGCTGGAACCACAGGTCGATCCATGCGTTGTGCGCGTGCAGCTGCCGCACCCCGTTGCGGAACACCAGGTCATCGAACGGCGCGACCCACGGCACCCAGTAGCTCACCCAGCCCCAGCCCTGCACCGGGCGCTGCTGGGCGAGTTCGATGACCTTCGCCCAGATGTCGAGCCGACCGGTCAGGTCCTCGCTCTTGCCGAGCAGCGCGAGGATCTGGCCGCTGAACACGAGGCACGCCGTCACTGCGCCCGCGAGCACGACGAAGATCCCGCCGAGCGTGATGGCGCGCCGTTGAGGGGTCGTGGCACGACGCACGAGCAGCACTGCTCCGAGCACGACCGCGGCGGCGACGAGGGCGAGCGTGATGGTCGCCGAGCGGGTGAACGCGAGGGTCAGCGCCGCGACGACGAGCCAGCCGATCGTGAGCGGCCGGCGGCCGGCGCCGAGCGCGAGTTGCACGCCGAACACGACGACCCCGAGCGCGGCCATCATCGCGAGCGTGCTCGCGTTGCCGACGAGGCCCTGGATCCGCCCGCCGTCGAACACCTCGAACAGCTCGTTGCGCGACCAGTACAGGAGCTTCGGGATGTCGCCGCTGCCGTAGTCCACCCAGAACGGCAGCACCGGGTGCCGCACGAACACCGACACGACCAGCTCGAAGAGCAGGGAGCCGCCGAGGATGATGCGCAGCGTCATCCCGAGCCCGGACAGGATCTCCCGCCAGGTGAACGCGATCGCGATCGCCACCGCGACCGTGACCGTGGCCCAGGTGGTGAGCACGCCGAGCGCGGTGGCGCCCGGGTAGAACGACCACGCGATCGAGACGGTCGCGAGCACGAGGAACGCGATGAGCGGGTAGGGCAGGCCGGCGATCCGCCAGGATGCGCGGCGACGCACGAGCAGGATGATCGCGGCCGTGAGCACGAGCGCCGCGATGACGCCCCAGCCGAACCAGGTGAGGGTGTACCGCCAGAAGTCCCCGGCCATGAGCGTGAACAGGGCGACGATGAGGAAGGCCTGCCTCCACCGATGCCCGAGCGCCATGGTCACAACGTACCGGAGTGCGCCAAGCGGCTACACGAAGGCGCCCTTGCCGGTGATCGCGCGTCCGACGATGAGCGTGTTCATCTCGCGGGTGCCCTCGTAGGAGTAGAGCGCCTCGGCGTCGGCGAAGTGCCGCATGACGCCGTAGTCGAGCACGATGCCGTTGCCGCCGAGCAACTCGCGGCACCAGGCCACGGTCTCGCGCATCCGGCTGGTCGCGAACTCCTTGGCGAGCGCGGAGTGCTCGTCCTTCTGCACGCCCTCGTCGAGCATCTGCGAGACCCGCGTGACCATGCCGATCGACGCCGTGATGTTGCCGAGGCTCTTCGCGAGCAGCTCCTGGATCAGCTGGTGCTGCCCGATCGGCTTGCCGAACTGGATGCGCTCCTTCGCGTACGCCACCGCGGCTTCGTAGGCGCCGATCGAGTTGCCGACCGCGGCCCACGCCACCTCGGCGCGGGTGAGCCGCAGCACCGACGCCGTGTCGCGGAACGACGCGCCGTTCTGCAGCCGGAGCGAGTCGGGGATGCGCACGTCGGTGAGCGTGATGTCGGCGTTCTGCACGATGCGCAGCGCCTGCTTGTGCTCGATGCGGGTCGCGGCGTAGCCGGGGGTGTCGGTCGGAACGATGAAGCCCTTGACCTGGCCGTCGGCGGTGTCCTTGGCCCAGATGATCGTGTGGGTGCTGATCGTGCCGTTGCCGATCCAGCGCTTGGCGCCGTTGATGACCCAGTCGTCGCCATCGCGGGTCGCCGTGGTGCGGAGTCCCTGCGCGCTGTCCGACCCGGAGAGCGGCTCGGTGAGCCCGAACGCGCCGAGCAGCTCGCCCGACCCGAACCTCGGGAGCCACTCGGCCCGCTGCTCGTCGGACCCCGCGACCGAGATCGCGCCCATCACGAGGCCGTTCTGCATGCCGACCAGGGTCGCGGCGCTCGCGTCGACCCGGCCGAGCTCGAGGGCGCACCATCCTCGGAACAGCGCGGAGTTGCCCGGGAGCTTGGCGATGGATGGATACGGGTTGCTGTACATCCCGAGCTCGGCGAAGCCGCGGTGCACCGAGAGGTCGAAGAACTCGGCCTTCGCCCAGAGATCGTTGGCGATCGGCCGCACCTCGGCATCGAGGAACGCGCGCAGCCGGACGATCGTGTCCTTCTCGTCGGCGGTGAGCGCGTTCTCGAACCCGTAGAAGTCCGCGGCGAGCGTCTCGAACGCGGTGACTGTGTCGGTGGCCATGGTTTCGCTCCGATGCTTGTGGGAATCCTCCGGAAGCCTACGTGCGCGCGCCGACCGGTCACGACGGGATTGGTACTTTGGTCCAACCGCCGTCAGAGGAGCCATCCGTTGTTTGTAGGCATCACCAACACCCCCCGCGACTACGCCTGGGGGTCGGACGGCGAGATCTCCGGACTGCTCGGCACGACGCCGACCGGCGCGCCGGAGGCCGAGCTCTGGCTCGGCGCGCACCCGGCGGACCCGAGCGACCTCGCCGACGGCGGGACCCTCATCGACATCGTGGACGGCTCGCTCCCGTTCCTCATGAAGGTGCTCGCGGCGAAGTCGCCGCTGTCGCTGCAGGCGCACCCGACCATCGCGCAGGCGGAGGAGGGCTTCGCGCGCGAGGACGCCGCGGGCATCCCGATCGATGCCGCGAACCGCAACTACCGGGATCGCCTCCACAAGCCGGAGATCCTCTACGCGCTCAGCGACGAGTTCCACGCCCTGTGCGGCTTCCGCAGCGCGGCGTCCGTGCACGAGACGATCGGGCAGCTCATCGAGGCGGATGCGATGAGCGAGCGACCCGAACCGCGGACCGCTGCACCGCTGGCTCGACCGCATGGGCGGCGACGAGTCCATCCCGCACGTGTTCGAGTGGCTGATCACGCGCGGCGAGGGCGTGGACGACCTGGTCGCGCGGGTCAGCGAGCTGTCCGCAGCCACGGTCTTCGACGGCGTGCCGGAGCTCGAGACGGTGCGCGATCTCGCTCGCGAGTATCCGGGCGATCCCGGCATCGTGATCTCGCTGCTGCTGAACCGGGTCACGCTGCGCAGGGGTGAGGTGCTCTGGCTGCCCGCGGGCAACATCCACGCCTACCTCTCGGGTCTCGGGATCGAGTTGATGGCCTCGTCGGACAACGTGCTGCGCGGCGGCCTCACGCCGAAGCACGTCGACGTGCCGGAGCTGCTGCGCGTGCTGGACTTCACCCCGATCGACGTGCCGTTGCTCGCGCCGGAGCAGGTGTCGCCCGGGGTTTCGGTCTACGCGCCGGGGGTGCCCGACTTCGCCCTCACGGTGATCGATCTGGATGCCGCGGCCGGCGTCGCCGCGCTCGACCTGGCCGGCCCCGCCATCGCGCTCTGCGTGCAGGGCTCGGCGTCGGCCGTCGGACGGTCCGGCCGCGCGCACCTCGACCGCGGTGCCGCGGTCTACGTGAGCCCCGACGAGTCGCCCCTCTCGTTCACCGGCGACGGGCTCGTCTTCGTTGCGACCACCGGTCGCTGAACCGGGGGCCAGCCCCTACACTCTGGCCATGGCACGAGTGGAGCGCATCGCGCGCTGGTGCGTGATCGCCCTCGTCATCCTCACCGGCGTGCACGGCGTGCTCGCCGAGCGCGGTCTCTACGCCGACGGAGCGTACGACCTCTACCTCGTGCTCCAGGGGCAGTTCCTGCCGAACCCCACGCGCATGTTCGCGCTGCTGGTGACGCAGGCGCCGGTGTGGCTGGCCGTGACACTCGGCGTCACCGACATCCACGTGCTCGCCGCGATGCACTCGCTGGGGGTGGTCGGCATTCCCGCGGCGATCTGGGCAACGGCCCTGATCCTCGTCGCGCGGGGCCGGCTGTTCTGGCCGTTCGCGCTCGCCTACGCGATCGTGTTCCTCAATTCCGGGTACATCACGATCGGGCAGTACAACCTGCTGTACGCCTACGCCGCCCTGACCGTCGCCCTCCTCGTGCGACGAAGGCTCGGCGTCGTCGGCGCGTTCGGGCTGCTGCTGCTCGCCGTGCTCATGACGCGCACCTACGAGAGCATCTTCTACCTCGGTCCGTGTCTCGCGGCGCTCGCGATCGTGACCTGGTTCCGCCGCCGGAGCATGCTGCCGCGCTGGGATGCCGTCGTGCGGTGGGTGGCCGCGGGCATCCTGCTCATCGGGGCGGTGCTCGGCGGGCTCGCCGTGCTGCTGCCGAACGATCCGATCAACCGCGCAGTCGCGGCCGACCTCGTCGCGGGATTCGGCAACGACCCGCAGCTCATGCTCTCCGGCGCGCTCGGCGTGCTGTTCCTGCTCGCCCGGTGGCTGCTGCGCGGCAGGATCTCGACGATCGCGAATGCGGTGCTCCTGGCCGGCAGCCTCGCGCTGTTCCTGCCGATGATCTGGTCGCAGCCGTACCTGCACTACGGCGCGCGGACGCCGACCGGGCTCCTGCTCGTCGTCCTCATCGCGCTCGCGCTGCTCCCCGAACTCCGGGCGTCGTCGCGCTCGGGCGAGGCGCAGGATCCGCCTGCGCCGATCGCGGCCGCGCTGCGCTGGGTCGTTCCGGCGGTCATCGTCGTCGCGCTCAGCATCCCGTTCATCGGGTACTCGCAGGGGTTCCGCAACTGGATCGCGCACTTCGAGGTGACCCTCGCCGAGACCTCGGGGGAGGTGGAGCTCTACGCGTCGCCGGCGTTCGACGGGTTCCCGCGCTACGGGTGGGCGTGGACGAACCCGACCCTCAGCGTGCTGTTCCGTCCCGCCGGATCCGACGCGCTGATCCTGTCACCGGGCGCTCCGATCGGCAGCGAGCCCATGATCGACATCCCCGAGCGGTTCACGCCCTGACCGTCGCCGCAGGATGCGCGGCACGAAACTCACCCCGCCGGCGATGAGCACCCCGAGTGCGAAGAGCACCCAGGCGAGTCCGAGCCCGGCAGGCGGTAGTCGAGCGTGAGCTGCCAGTCGCCGGCCGGCAGCTCGAACTGGATCTGCCCGTAGTCGCCGCGGAAGGTCTCGAGCTGCGTGCAGTCGCCGTCGCCCGAGACCGGGCAGAGGGTGAGCGTCCAGCCCCGGTACCAGGGCTCGTTCGCGCTCGCCGACACGGTCTCGGTGGTGGCGACGTGGTACACGATCGTCGAGGCGGCCGGGTATCCGATCGGCTCGGTGACGAGGTGGTCGCCGCAGTCGCCCGCGACGGAGCATCCGTAGCTCACCTCGGCGGGAGGCGGGGTGACCGGGTCGGACTCGACGATGATGCCGGCGACATCCCAGAACGTGCGTGCATCGACCGGGGCCGGAGCGCCGGGATCGACGGAGTTGCGGATGATCTCGAACGTCTGCGTGCCGCGCAGATTGACGTACCCGTACAGGCTCGGCACGTTCGTGTAGAAACCGCGGCTCCACTTGGTCTCGAGGTTGTTCTGCGGGAACTCGGGCGGTGGGGGAGGAAGGCGAGCCGGCCGCTGGATGCCCGGCTCCACCCGCTCCGCCAGCAGATCGTCGACGGTCTGCCCCTCGAAGGCGAACAGCTCGGAGCCCACCCGGTCGTTGCGCCAGAGCCCCGGCACGGCGTACGCGCTTGCGATGCCCGAGGCCGCGGAGACGACGATGAGGCCGGTTGCGACGGCCGCGCGAATCCCCGCCCTGCGGCCGAGCACCAGCAGGAGGGTGAGGATGCCCGCCGCGGCGAGCAGTGCCAGCTGGGTGATCACCGACGACAGCGTGAACTCGTACCGGATCCCGATCCACAGGAACGCGACGAAGGCCACGAGCAGCACCGCCGCCGGGACGAGCACGCGCGGGGACCGCAGGCGGGCACGCCAGCCGTCGGGCTGCTCGACGACGACGAGGACGCCGTCCGCCTCGTCCGCCGGTCGCAGCACCCGATCGAGCGCGAGCACCGCGATGAGGGTCAGCGTGAACAGCATCACGATCTTGAAGTCGGACTCCATGAACCGGCTGAGCGACAGTCCGGGCAGCGCGCGCACGAGATCGTGCCACGGCCAGAACGGGAGGCCGAGCAGCACGGCCACGGCCAGCGGGGGGATGAGGGCGACCATCGGCCGCGACATCCGGCCCACGAACGGCAGCAGCGCGATGACCCCCACCGGCAGCGCGTGCGACATGAAGATCGCGAGCTGGCCGAACTCGGGCAGGTTGTAGTCGAAGAGGAACGTGCCGAATCCGGAGAACAGCGGGAAGGTCGAGAGGTCGTCGCCGGCACCCGAGCCGCTGCCGCGCTCGAGCAGCGCCGGCAGGAACCTGACGAGCGTCGTCAGCACGGCGCCGAGCGACACGAGCGCGAGGGGCAGCAGGAAGGATGTGAACCGCGGGCGTTCCAGCAGCTGCTGGGCGATGATCCAGGCCACGGTGCAGTACAGGATCGCGACGATCATGCCGGGGTAGATGCCGAGGATGGCCTGGGACAGGATCACGAGGGCGACGAGCGGTGCCCACCAGCGCCGCCACGGCCAGCGGGTCGACGCCACGAGCAGGATCCACGGCAGCCACGCGTACGCGCGCGAGATGTCGATGTGCGACGCATTGGAGTAGAACCCCGCAGCGAAGAACCACGCGACGATCGCGAGCATCGAGGGCAGCCACGCCGCCCCGAATCGTCGCGCGAACAGGTATGCGCCGACCGCGCCGAATCCGACGTGCAGGGCCGAGACGACCGCGGCGGAGTACAGGGTGTACGGGCCGAACAGCGAAGCGATGCCCACCGGCAGGTAGAAGGAACTGTTCTGCAGGTTGGAGACCGAGGGGTACCCGCCCCAGAGGTACGGCATCCACTGCGGCGGCGAGAAGAACGACCCGTCGTGCCACCACGCGTACGCCTCGAAGTTGTAGTGGCTGATGAAGTCGAAGATCGGGATGACGGACCCGGTGAAGGTGTCGGCGAACACCGTGATCTCGAGCAGCACGACGACCGCGAGGACGAGGAGCACCTCGCGTCGGATGCTGAGCAGGCGCGGCACGGTGCCAGCGTAGGGGAGCGGAGTCCCTCGTGCGGACGCTACGGCTTGCGCGCGATCAGGTGGAACTCGTTGTAGATGAACGGCTTGCCCATGAACCGCGGGAACGGGAACGACTGCTTCTTCTCGACCACGAGCCCCAGCTGCTTCGAGATGCCCTCGAGCACGTCGAAGTCGGCGAACAGCACGTGCGTCGGATCGGACGCGTAGCCGCGCTCCTGCGGACAGATGAAGACGACCCGTCCGCCGTGCTTGAGCATCGGCAGGTACGAGCCGATGATCGTCGTGCCCTCCTCGACCGAGAGGTGCTCCATGAGGTGCGCGGCGAGGATCGAGTCGTAGCTCTCCGGTGCCGAGACCGCCTGGTTGGCGAAGAACTCATCGACCGTGTAGGCCTCGACGCCCGAGTCGCGGGCGGTCTGGATCGAGAACGCGTTGTGGTCGACTCCGACCGATCCCGGGTCGACGTAGTGCAGGTTGCGGCCGTTGCCGCAGCCGACGTCGAGCACCCGGCCGAGCTTGAGCCGCTTCATCCTGAGCTTCCATGGCAGCTGGACGTTGAGGATCTTCTTCCACCGCTTGTTCTGCAGGCGGTTGAGTCGCTCGGCGTAGCTCTCCTCGGCCGTCGAAGGGCTGAAGGCCTCGTGCGCGCTGGGGTCGGTCATCCACCCATCCTTGTCCGTCGACAGGATGCCCGCCAATCGTCAACTCGCGATGCGAGCCCCGAACGCCCTGCGGTAGGACTGCGGCGAGACGTGCAGCACCTTGACGAAGTGGTGGCGCATGACCGCCGCGGTGCCGAACCCGGTGTCCTGTGCGATCGTCTCGAGCGCGCGATCGGTCTCCTCGAGCAGCTGCTGGGCGCGGATGAGCCGCTGCCGGTTCAGCCACGCCGCCGGCGTCGTGCCCATGTCGGAGCGGAACCGCCGCGCGAACGTGCGGCTCGACATCAGGGCCTTGCGGGCGAGCTGGTCGACCGTGAGGTTCTCGGCGAGGTTCTCGAGCATCCACTCGGCGACCATCGCGAACGAGTCGGCGCACTCCGCGACGACCGGGTTCTCGATGTACTGCGACTGCCCGCCCTCGCGCTGCGGGGGCACGACCATGCGGCGTGCGATCACGTTGGTCGCGGCAGCCCCGTGCTCCTTGCGCACGATGTGCAGGGCGGCGTCGATGCCCGCGGCGGTGCCGGCACTCGTGACGATGTTGCCGTCCTCGACGAACAGCACGTCGGGGTCGACCGTGATCGTGGGGAACTGCTCGGCGAGCCGATCGGTGTGCATCCAGTGCGTCGTCGCACGCTTGCCGTCGAGGATGCCCGCCTTGGCGAGGGCGAACGCCCCGCTGCACACGCTCAGCACCCACGCGCCGCGCGCGTGCGCCTCGCGGATCACCTCGAGGTAGCGCTCGTCGATGCCGTCGATCTCGTGCGCGGGCACGGCGACCAGGTCGGCGTCTGCCGCGAGTTCGAGCCCGCCCTGGATGTCCATCGTGAAGCCGAGGTTGGTGCGCACCGGCCCCGGATCGGCAGTCACGACCGTGAAGTCGAATGTCGGGACCGCCGGTGTCGCTGCGGTCGACGCCGAACACCTCGCACACCACGCCGAACTCGAACGGGGCGACCCCGGGAAGGGCGAGTACGACGACCTTCTTGAGCATGCGCGGCAGCCTCTCGACGGTTGGCAGGAATTGACTGGTAGGTGGCCATCCTGCCACTCGTGGCGGAATCTCGCAAGTCGTAGCGTTACTGCCATGTCCATTCTCATCGTTCTCGGAGCACTCGCCCTCGTCGCGGCCGTCGCCGCGATCCGCACCGTCGTCCGCGACGGCTACCACCGCATCCCGGTTCGTCACGCGCACGAGGAGGCGGTCTGGCCGACCCGGTAGGTTTGGCCGCATGACCTGGCTCGTGACCGGCGGCGCCGGCTACATCGGTTCGCACATCGTCCGGGCACTGGATGCCGCGGGCCTCGAGCCCGTCGTGATCGACGACCTGTCCACCGGCCACGAGGAGTTCGTCCCCCGCGGCGTGCCGTTCGTGCGCGGCACGATCCTGGACGGCGGGATCGTGCTGCAGGCGATCCAGGACCATCGGCGTGAGCGGTGTCATCCACGTCGCCGGCTTCAAGTACGCGGGGGTCTCGGTGCAGCAGCCGCTGCACACCTACGAGCAGAACGTCACCGGCACGGTGTCGCTGCTCGCTGCGATGGAGTCCGCAGGTGTCGATCGCATCGTGTTCTCCTCGAGCGCGGCGGTGTACGGCACGCCCGACCTCGACCTCGTCACCGAGGACACCCCGAAGGATCCGCAGTCGCCGTACGGGGAGTCCAAGCTCATCGGTGAGTGGCTGCTGCGCGACCAGGGCGTCGCGACCGGGCTGCGGCACACCTCGCTGCGCTACTTCAACGTCGTGGGCTCGGCGGCTCCCGACCTCTACGACTCGAGCCCGCACAACCTGTTCCCGCTCGTGTTCACCGCGCTCGCCGAGGGGCGCACGCCGAAGATCAACGGCGACGACTACGACGACCCCCGACGGCACGTGCGTGCGCGACTACCTGCACGTCGCCGACCTCGCCGAGGCGCACGTCGCCGCGGCGAAGCGGCTGGATGCCGGACAATCCGTCGAACCCGCCTACAACCTCGGCAGCGGCGACGGCGTCTCGGTGCGCCAGATCATGGACTCAGTGGCGGATGTCACGGGCATCGAGTTCACCCCGGAGATCGGCCCGCGCCGCCCCGGCGACCCCGCGCGCATCGTCGCATCGGGTGAACTCGCGGCCCGAGATCTCGACTGGGCGATGCGCCACACCCTCCGCGAGATGGTTTCGAGCCAATGGGAGGCGACACGCCGCGCCGTGGAACCCTCTGCAAACGGTTGAAACGAATATCATCCGCGACTTGACGCGGGGGTAGTTACACGAGTGTAATTATCACTAACGCGGCCGGCGTTCCAGCATCATCCTGCCGGTCGGAAGACGTTCGAGGGGAGGCGGGACCGATGGTCACCAACGGATACCGCGCGAGCGTTCCTGACGACTGGTTCGTCGATCCAGTACGACTCGGAGTGCCGGGGGTTCGGCAGCCCGTCGTCGATGACGACAACCCGCTGTCGTGGCAGACCGACTCGCTGTGTGCGCAGACCGACCCCGAGGCCTTCTTCCCGGAGAAGGGCGGCTCGACCCGCGACGCGAAGAAGATCTGCGCGTCGTGCGAGGTCAAGGCCCAGTGCCTCGAGTACGCCCTCGAGAACGACGAGCGCTTCGGCATCTGGGGCGGCCTGAGCGAACGCGAACGCCGCAAGCTGCGCAAGCGCGCGTAGCTCCTTAGCCTTCTCTCAGGCTCGGGCGACACGGCGGGTCTACCCCCGTCCGGTGCATGCGCCCGCATAGTCTCGACCCGACATGCAGCCAAGCGTCATCGCGGTACTCGTCGCGCGCAACGGGGGACAGTACCTGCCGCGAACCATCGCCGCGCTCCGGGCGCAGACGCGCCCGCCGGACGAGATCCTCGTCATCGACGCCAACTCCTCCGACGACTCGGAGGACATCCTCGTCGCGGAGTTCCCCGGCAAGCTGACCCGCGCGAGCGGCCGCATGTCGTTCGGCTCGGCCGTCGACCAGGTGCTGCAGCTCGGTGCTCCGCCGGCGGTCGAGGACCAATGGCTCTGGCTGCTCGGCCACGACAACGCCCCCGAACCCGGAGCGCTCGCCGCACTGCTCGGCGCGGTCGAGGTCGCGCCGTCCGTCGCGATCGCAGGGCCGAAGCTCATGCGATGGGATGACGCGGGCGTCATCGCCGGCTTCGGCGAGACCATGACGCGCTTCGGCCGCTCGATCCGCCTCGCCGCGGACGAGCTGGACCAGGCGCAGCACGACGTGCAGAGCGACCAGCTCGGGGTCGCGGCCGCGGGCATGCTCATCCGTCGCCAGGTGTACACGTCACTCGGCGGATTCGACCGCGGCCTGCCGTCCGTCGACGCCGGCCTCGACCTCGTCGGTGCGCGCGCGGCTCGCCGGTCACCGCGTGATCGGCGTGCCGACCGCGCGCGTCGCGAGCGCCGGACCGCCCGAGTTGTTCGGCCGGCGGTCGGTGTCGGTCGGTGCGCAGAACCGCATCCGGCGTTCCGCGCAGCTGCACCGGCGGATGTCGTACGCGCCCCCGCTGGCCGTGCCGTTGCACTGGCTGACGCTCGTCCCGCTCGCGATCCTGCGCTCGCTCGGTCACCTCGTCGCCAAACGGCCGGGCGCGGTCGGCGGCGAGCTCGCGGCGGGGATCGGCGCGGCGTTCGACGGGAGCGTGCCATCCGCTCGGGCGGACATCCGGCACACCCGCAGGGTCCGCTGGCGGGCGCTGGCTCCGCTGCGGATGCCGTGGGCCGAGGTGCGCGAGCTGCGGGCGGCGGAGCGGAGCGCGGCATCCGGTGCGGGAGCACCCCGGCGAGCGGCCCGGATTCTTCGTCGCGGGCGGAGCCTGGGTGGTCCTGGTCGCCGCGGTCGCGGGTGCAGTCGGCTTCGGTCGGTTCGTGGATGCCGCGGCGCTGGCCGGCGGCGGACTCATCCCGCTCTCCACCACCGTCGCCGACCTCTGGTCGCACGTCGGGTACGGCTGGCACGAGGTCGGTGCGGGATTCCTCGGCGCCGCCGACCCGTTCGCGACCGTGCTCGCCGTGCTCGGCACGCTGACCTTCTGGAATCCGTCGTTCAGCATCGTCGTGCTGTACCTCGTCGCCCTGCCGCTCGCGGCGCTCACGGCGTGGTTCTGCGCCGCGCGGTTCTCGGTGCGGGGCTGGGCGCCGGGCATCGCCGCGCTGCTGTGGGCGCTCGCGCCCGCCGTTCCTCTCGTCGCTCGACGGCGGTCATCTCGGCGCTGTGATCGCCCACATCCTGCTGCCGTCGCTCGTGCTCGCGGTCGTGTCCGCCTCGCGCAGCTGGCCCGCGGCCGCGGTCGCCGGGCTGCTGTTCGCGGTCATCGCGGCCTGTGCTCCCGTGCTCGTCCCCGCGCTCGTCATCGGCATCGTCGCGATGGCGCTCGCCCGCCCGCTCGGGGCCGTCCGTGTGATCGGCACGCTCATCCCGGCCGCCGCGCTCTTCGCGCCGCTCGTGGTCGAGCAGCTGCGCCGCGGCAACTGGATCGCGCTGTTCGCCGAGCCCGGCGCGCCCGTGCTCACCGTGCCCACCGAACGGCCCGCAGCTCGCGATCGGCGCGACCGACGGCGGCTTCGCGGGCTGGAACGACTTCCTGACCCTGATCGGACTTCCCGGTGCCGCCGGCCCGTGGGTGCTCGCCGTGCTCGTCGCACCGCTCGCCGCGCTCGCGCTCGTCGGTCTCTTCGTGCGCGGCACGAGTGCGCTCGGTGCCGTCGATGGTGCTCGCGCTGCTCGGCTTCGCCACGGCGGTCGCTGCGACGCACATCGCCGTCACGATCGTCGGCGAGGCGGTCACGCCGATCTGGGCTGCACCGGGCCTCAGCCTGTACTGGCTCGGGATGCTCGGCTCGGCCACGGTCGCGATCGAGGTGCTCGGCCGCCGCGCCGCCCTGCCCGCGCTCGTCACGGCGGTCGCCGCCACGGTCGCGGCGGTGCCGCTGCTCGCGATCGCTCGCGGGCGGTACGTCGGCCGTGCAGGAGAGCTCCGGCCGCATCCTGCCCGCGTTCGTGAGCGCGGAGACCGTGAGCCGCCCCGGCCTCGGCACCCTCGAACTCGCCGCCCAGCCGAGCGGCGCGATCGCGGTCGACCTGCACCGCGGGCCGGGCACGACGCTCGACGAGCAGTCCACCCTCGCGGCGACCGGCACCACGCCGAGTGCGGGCGCCCTCGACCTCGCCGACCTCGCCGGCAACATCTCCTCCCGCAGCGGCTTCGACGTCGCCGCCGCCCTCGACGAGCTGCAGATCGCGTTCGTGCTCGTCCCGGCCGCATCCGCGGACTCGGCGGATGCCACCCGCCAGCGCATCGTCGAGGCCCTCGACGGCAACCGCATCCTCACGCCGATCGGCCAGACCTCGGTCGGGATTCCTCTGGCAGTACGAGGGACTCGCCGAGGGCACGGCGCCCAGCGGGCCCCGGCCCGGTCGGCACGCAGGTCGGGCTGTGGATCGTCATCGGCCAGGCCATCGTGTTCGGCCTGACCCTGCTGCTCGCGATCCCGACCCAGCGTCGCCGCCGGGTGCGCTCCGCCAAGGCGATGGGTGCGGGCACCGAGATCGAGGACACGAGCGACGACAGCACGGGCGACCTGAAGACCGACGATGCGCAGGGGGACGACGATGCCTGACGACATCATCGGCGAGGACGAGGAGATCGTCGAGCAGCTCTTCCCGGAGGACGTGCCCGAGGAGCTCGAGCCGAAACGCCGGGTGACGGCGAAGGGCGCCGCGATCGTGAGTGCGCGCGTCGTCGCGGGGCTGGTCGGCATCGGGTGTGGCCGATCGCCGCGGTCGGCGCGTCGGCCCTCGTGCCGCTGCCGTCGGTGACCTCCACGCCCGCGAGCCGCTCGATCGTGCCCGTGCCGACCGCGCAGCAGCTGGTGTGCGCCGGATCGGTGCTTCGACTGGCCGATGACCAGGGCGAGGGTGCGACGACCCCGTCGGCGATCACGGGTCGTCCCGATGTCTCGCTCGCTGCGAGCGACGGACCCGTCGAGGCAACCTCGCTCGCGGACTCCGACGCCGGGACGGGTGGCACGGATGCCGCGCCCGTCGTGATCAGCACCCCACCCGGCGAGGCCGCGGCCGACGTCGCGACCCTGATCAGCGGTGCCCAGGTGCAGCAGGCGGACGTCGGCGAGTTCGTCGGCCTCGCCGCGACGAACTGCGCGTCCGCGACCGGTGACAGCTGGCTTCCGGCCGGCTCCACGACCGTCGGGCGCACGACGCTCATCACGCTCAGCAACCCGACCGAGGTGCCCGCGACCGTCGACCTCGAGCTGTTCGACGCGACCGGTGCCGTGAGCGCGCCCGGCACCAACGGCATCGTGGTTCCGCCCAATGGCCAGCGCGTGCTCTCGCTCGCGGGGTTCGTGCCCAACGTGCCGAATCCGGTCGTGCACGTCACGAGCAACGGCGGCCAGGTGGTCGCGAACCTGCAGCAGGTGACGGTGCGCGGCCTCGATCCGGGCGGCGTCGACATCGTGGCGACGAGCGCCGCGCCATCCCTCGTCACGGCGATCCCGGGCGTGGTGATCGGCGGACTCGTCGACGTGCAGGCGCTGCTCGCGGGCGGCCAGAACTTCCAGGACCTGCTGCCCGCCGTGCGGCTGTTCGCGCCGGGCACGGGCACCGTGAACGCAACCATCGCGGTGATCCCGGAGGACGGCACCGCGACCGGTGCGGTGATCACGTTCGACTTCGAGGCGGGCCGCGCGGTGGACGTGCCGCTCGAGGACCTCGGCGAGGGCTCCTACTCGGTCGTGGTGACCGCGAGCATGCCGACCGTCGCCGGCGCGCGGGTGTCGTCGGCGCTCGGCTGCGGCGAACGACTTCGCGTGGCTGGCCGCGGCTCCCGTGCTCACCGAGCGCGCGCTCGTGACCGTGGCCGACGGACCGTCGCCGCTCCTGCACCTGTACAACCCGGACGTGGCTCCCGTGACGATCGCGGTGGGCGACCAGCAGGTCACGGTGGGGCCGGGCGCGGCATCCGCCGTCGTGGTCGCGCCGGGAACCTACGAGCTGTCCGGATTCGCGAAGCTCATGGTTGTCGGTGACGTTCGCGGGGGAGGGCATGGTCGCGGGCTATCCCGCCCTGCCGCCGGGGTCGGTCTCGACACCCGTGACGGTGTATCCGTAGCGAGAGCTAGAGGTGGCGGAAGCGCTCGGGCGCCAGGTCCCACGGGTCCTTGCCGAGCAGCTCGGCGACCGCGCGGAACACGCAGCTCTCGATCATCATCCGCCGGTGCGCGTCGTCGTCGCGGTGCAGGTGCGACATCCGCTGGATCGGCAGGCGGTACAGGATGACGCGGCGCTCCCTCGCCAGCACCTTCCACCGCGCGACCCCGGCCGGGGTCGCCTGGTCGGAGGGCAGGCCCGGCGATCTCGAACACGACATCCGCGAGCTCGGACGGCCACAGGTCCTTGAGGTACTCGGCCGTCGACGCGACGATCTGCTCGAACACGTCGACGCGGCTGCGCAGCATCGGCAGGTGCGGCCCGGTGACGGCGGCGCGGATGCCGCGCCCGTGACGGTCGCGCGACACCGCGCGGCCCGATTCGGCGCGCGCTCCGCTGGATCTGGCCACGGAACGATCCTACCGGCGACGGCGCGACCGCGGCGGGCGGTGGCCGAGTCGTACAGTGGCACCACGATGAGCGCTCGTCCGTGCAGCAAAGTCGCCTGTAACCAGGAGGCGGTGTCGACGCTCACCTACGTCTACGCGGACTCGATGGCCGTGCTCGGACCGCTCAGCCAGTCCTCCGAACCGCACAGCTACGACCTGTGCGAACGGCACGCGGAGCGCCTGTCGGCACCGCAGGGCTGGCAGGTCGTGCGGCACGTAGTCTTGGGGGCGTGAACGCAGCACCCATCGACCTGTCCGCTTTCGTCAAGGCCTACGACGTGCGGGGGCTCGTCGGCTCCCAGCTGACCGTCGAGGTGGTCGAGGCGGTCGCCGCGGCGTTCGTCGACGAGGTCGAGGCCGCCGGCACCGACGTCGTGGTCGGCCACGACATGCGCGACTCGTCGCCGGAGTTCGCCGCAGCGTTCGCGCGCGGCGCCCAGGCCCGCGGCGCGAACGTCGTGTCGATCGGACTGTGCTCGACCGACGAGTCCTACTTCGCCTCAGGGCTGCTGGATGCCCCGGCCGCCATGTTCACCGCGAGCCACAACCCGGCCACCTACAACGGCATCAAGCTCAGCCGCGCGGGCGCCCGCGGCATCTAGCTTCGACACCGGACTGCGCGCCATCCGGGACCGCGCGCAGGAGTACCTGTCGAACTCGGCCATCGCGTCCGGCATCCCCGCGGTCGACGCGCCCGGCTCGTTCCGCGAGCAGGACGTGCTGGCCGAGTACTCGGCCTACCTCCGCAAGCTCGTGCCGCTCGACGGCATCCGCCCGATCAGGATCGTCGTGGATGCCGGCAACGGCATGGGCGGCCTCACGGTGCCCGCGGTGCTCGGCACCGCCGCCGGGCTGCCCGAGCTGCCGATCGAGATCGTCCCGCTGTACTTCGAGCTCGACGGCACGTTCCCGAACCACGAGGCGAACCCGCTCGAGCCCGCGAACCTCGTCGACCTGCAGAAGGCCGTCGTCGAGCACGGTGCCGACCTCGGGCTCGCGTTCGACGGCGACGCGGACCGCTGCTTCGTCGTCGACGAGCTCGGACAGCCGGTGAACCCGAGCGCGGTGGCCGCGATCGTCGCACTGCGCGAGATCCAGCGGGTCCGCGCCATCCAGCCGGACGGCGAGATCGCCGTGCTGCACAACCTCATCACGTCGCGCATCGTGCCCGAGACGATCGAGGGTGCCGGGGCGGTCGCGGTGCGCACGCGCGTCGGGCACTCGTACATCAAGGACGAGATGGCCTCGACCGGGGCGATCTTCGGCGGTGAGCACTCCGCGCACTACTACTTCCGCGACTTCTGGGGCGCCGACAACGGCATGCTCGCGGCGATGCACCTCATCGCCGAGTTCGGATCGCAGGACGGCCCGCTCTCGACCCTCGGCACGACCTTCACGCCGTACGCCCTCAGCGGCGAGATCAACTCGACCGTCGCCGACGTGCCGGCCGCCTACGCCCGCATCGTCGAGGCGTACACCGGCTCGGCCACCTTCGACGAGCTCGACGGCCTCACGGTGACCGGCACGGTCGCGCAGGATGACCCGTGGTGGTGGTTCAGCGTGCGCCCCTCGAACACCGAGCCGCTGCTGCGCCTCAACGTCGAGGGCGAGACGCCGGCCGCGATGGAGGCCGTGCGCGATCGGGTGCTGGCGCTCATCCGCCAGGCGTAGCCCGACGCCCTCAGAATTGCGGCAGCAGCGCCCGCACGTCGACCGGGATCAGGTCTGAGTCCCACGGCAGCAGCACCCGGTCCGGCCGGTCGTGGCGGTATGGCTCGGTGGGCAGGTTGATCAGGAACGCCTCGGTGGAGCCGATGTTCATGAGCAGGTGCCAGACGCCGACCGGGATGAGCAGCTGGCGGATGTCGCGCGGGCTCAGCGCGACCTTCTGCACGACGCCACGCGTCGGCGAGCCCTCCCGGTCGTCCCAGAGCACGACGAGCAGTTCGCCCGCACTGATCGTGTACCGGTCGACCTTGACCTCGTGCTGGTTCCAGCCCTTGATCACGCCGGGGAACAGCGACGTCTGGTAGACGTGCACGACCGGTGCATCCCAGGGCCCCGACTGCTGGTTGTGGATCTCGAACAGCGCCCCGCGGTGGTCCACGTGCGTGCGCGGTGTTCGGGTCTCGACCCCGTCGATCGTCGGCAGCACCGAACGCCCGGCGACGTCGACCGTCGCGGGGTCGGGTGTTGCGTGTTCTCGGGGATCCGTCATCCGCCGAAGTGTCTCACGGCTGCGGTTCCGTGTCGATGGACCCGGCCTCGCGCAGTCGCTGCTGTGCGACGGCGAGCGCGTCGCGCAGCCGCTGGGTCTCCTCGCCCTTGGCCACCAGGGCCGCACGCGCCTCGATGACCGCTGCCCGCAGCGATTCGGCTTCGGCGCGGGCTTCGATCACGGCCGCGCGCAGTGACTCCGCGTCGGCGCGAGCCGCGGCGAGGTCCGCACCGATCGTCGTGAGGTCACGGTGCGCGTGCGTGAGGTCGCCCTGCGCGATGCGGAGCTCCTCCCGCAGCGCGTGCTGGGCACCGAGGGTCTCTGCGGCCTCGGTTGAGGTGTGCTGCAACTGATCCCAGAGCGCGCTGTGCACGCGCCCGATGTGGGTGAGGGTGTCGGCCGCGGACTGGGCGATGGAGGCGAGCATCGCGGCATCCACGGCTGGGTGCACGGGATGCCGCGGCACCCCCACCGCGTCCGGCCGGCTGCCCGCGACCTCGACGAACCGCACCGGCGCGGGCGGCGCGTCCGGGAACCACGTCGCACCGAAGGTCTGCACGTTCCGCTCGTGCAGGAACAGGGCGTAGCCGCGCGGCGTCGACCCCCCGCCCACGTGCCGCGTTCGTGCATTGGTCACGATCCGGAAGTCGCTGCCTGCCGCGCGGAGGCGGAAGCTGAAGTCGACGTCGACGAACTGCAGGGGGTAGTTGGCGAGGTTGAGTCCGCCGACCGCGTCGAAGATCGATCGACGAACGAGCAACCCGCGACTCGGCAGGTACGACAGTTCATCGAGGCCGACGAGATCGTCGACACGCGTCGGTCGGTCCGGCGCCCACCGCACGATCTCGCCGTCGACGATCACGCCGCCACAGCTCGCCGCGGGCACGAGACCGTGCTCGTCGACCACGATCGGGCCGACGGCGCCGAGCTCCCGGCTCGCTCGCGAGCGCGGTGACCAGGTGCTCGAGGCAGTCCGGTTCGACCACCATGTCGTCCTGCACGAGCCAGAGCAGTTCGGACTCGCTCAGTCGGGCACCGAGGGCGACGCCGCCCGGCATCCCGAGGTTCAGGCCGCTCGTCTCGATGGTCGCGCCCTCGATCGGTGCGAGCGTTCCCGACGACGCGTTGAGCACGACCAGGATGCTGAGCCGCTGGCCGCCCGAACTCGCCCGGAGCGCCGCGACGCAGGCTTCGAGCCGCGCGTCATCGGCACCGAGCGTCGGGATCACCGCGACGACGTCGGGGCGGTCATCGAGCGCGACCACGGGCACGTGCGTCAGGCCTCTCGCTGCGTCATCCTGCGATCCTGCCACCTCGTTCGGGCAACGACCGAGGCTCTGCGACAATGGTTTCCATGACTTCAGCTACCACGACCCTCCCCTTCAAGGTCGCGAACCTCTCGCTCGCCGAAGCGGGCCGCCACCAGATCCGCCTCGCCGAGCACGAGATGCCCGGCCTCATGGCGCTCCGCGAGGAGTTCGGACCCACCCAGCCGCTCAAGGACGCGCGGATCATGGGCTCGCTCCACATGACCGTGCAGACCGCCGTGCTCATCGAGACCCTCGTCGCGCTCGGCGCGCAGGTGCGCTGGGTGAGCTGCAACATCTTCTCGACGCAGGATGACGCGGCCGCCGCCGTCGCGGTCGGCCCGACCGGCACCGTGGACGCCCCCGCCGGCGTGCCGGTCTTCGCCTGGAAGGGCGAGACGCTCGAGGAGTACTGGTGGTGCACCGAGCAGGCCTTCGACTGGAGCACCGAGGCCGCAGCGGCCGGCGCCGACTGGATCGGCCCGAACATGATCCTCGACGACGGTGGCGACGCCACCCTGCTCGTGCACAAGGGTCGCGAGTTCGAGCTCGCCGGTGCCGTTCCGGCGGATGCCGCGGGCGACAGCCACGAGTGGAAGGTCATCCTCGACACCCTCCGCCGCTCCCTCGCCGACAGCACCGACCGCTGGACCCGCATCGCCGCCGAGATCAAGGGCGTCACCGAGGAGACCACGACCGGCGTGCACCGCCTGTACGAGCTCGCGAAGACCGGCGAGCTGCTGTTCCCCGCGATCAACGTCAACGACTCGGTCACCAAGTCGAAGTTCGACAACAAGTACGGCATCCGCCACTCGCTGCCGGACGGCCTCAACCGCGCCACCGACGTGCTCATGGGCGGCAAGATCGCGTTCGTCGCCGGCTACGGCGACGTCGGCAAGGGCAGCGCCGAGGCGCTGCGCGGCCAGGGCGCGCGGGTCATCGTGAGCGAGATCGACCCGATCTGCGCGCTGCAGGCCGCGATGGACGGCTACCAGGTCACCACGATCGAGAACGTGCTCGACCAGGTCGACATCTTCGTCACCTCGACCGGCAACGAGAACGTCATCACCCTCGAGCACCTCAAGGGCATGAAGCACAACGCGATCGTCGCGAACGTCGGGCACTTCGACAACGAGATCGACATGGCCGGTCTCGAGTCACTCGCGGAGCCGAGAAGGTCGAGATCAAGCCGCAGGTGCACGAGTGGCGGATGCCGTCGGGCCGCAGCATCCTCGTGCTCTCGGAGGGTCGCCTGATGAACCTCGGCAACGCGACCGGTCACCCGTCGTTCGTGATGAGCAACTCGTTCAGCAACCAGGTGCTCGCCCAGCTCGAGCTGTGGACGAACAACGCCGACGGCAAGTACGCGAACCAGGTCTACGTGCTGCCGAAGCACCTCGACGAGAAGGTCGCACGCCTGCACCTCGAGGCGCTCGGCGTCGTGCTCACCGAGCTGACCCCCAAGCAGGCCGCCTACATCGGCGTGCCCGTCGAGGGTCCGTACAAGGTGGACCACTACCGGTACTGAGCCGGTTGGCCCGCCGCCGCTGCTGCGGCGGGCGTCGTCCGTCGATTCGCACGAGCGCGGTCGCGCGAATCGCCGGGATCACCAGGCGAGGCACGTCGCGGTTACTCCGCGGACCTATCCGCGGTCGGGGAACTGGTGCGGCTGGCCCGTGAGGGCCGGCTTCAGCGTCTCGAGGCCGCGGGCCTCGCGCTGCAGCGCGGCGAGCTCGCGCTCCCGGCGCTGCACCGAGACGGCGGCGAGGAACAGCTCGGCGCTCGAGCCGACCGGGATCGGTGACACGTACACCGACACCTCGTTCGCGAGGTCGCGGGCGTGGCGCTCGCGCGAGGCGGGGAGCATGCTCGGCGGCCTGCCGCAGGAACTGGCTCGACGCGGCGGGCGAGCGGATCGGGCATCCTCGCGACGTCGGCGGTCCTCGCCCACTCCGAGAGCTCGTAGGGCACACCGAACACGGGTTCGGGAGTTCCGCTGATCCGCTCCTGCTGGCTGTAGGTGCCGGCGAGCATGTCGCCGAGGCGCTTCGCGCGGGAGTTGAGCAGGGCGACGAGCGTCGCGATGCCGCCGAAGGTGCCGAAGATCTCGAGCAGCCCGACGAGCGAGCGGATGAAGGCCTGCCGGAACCCGATCGCGCCGCCGTCGTCCCGCACGATGCGCGCGCCGACGACGAGCCTCCCGAGCGAGCGGCCCTGGGTGATGATCTCGACACCGGTGGGGATCGCGACCAGTCCGATCACGCCGCTGACCACGCTCACCGCCTGCCGCACCGCCTCGTCGGCACCGAGACCGCCGGCGAGGGCACCCAGTCCGAACCCGACGACGAAGATGTTGACGAGCATGTAGACGATGTAGTCGATCGCGCCGCCGGCCGCGCGGAGCACGAAGCTCGTGGGGAGCAGCTGCAGCGCGACGGCCTCGCCCGTGATCAGCTCACCGCGGTCCTCCTCGTGCAGTAGCACGTCTGAGTCGCGGATGCTCGCCATGGCATCATTGAACCAGATGGACCTCGACGCCTACACCGCAGCCCACGGCGAACGCTGGAATCGCCTCGGGGAGCTCGGTGCGCAGCGGCGCTTCACCGGCGCCGAGGCGGATGAACTCATCGACGAGTACCAGTCGGGTGCGACCCAGCTCTCCGCGATCTCCACCACCGTCGGCAGTTCGCTGCAGGGGGATCGGCTCTCGCTCGCGCTCAGTCGCGCGCAGGCTGAGGTTCACGGGCGCGTCATCCAATGTGCTGAGCCAGCTGCCGCGGTTCTTCGTGCTCCAGCTGCCGGCCGCGCTCTATCGGGTGCGCTGGCTCTCGCTCGTGATCGCGGTGCTCACGATCGTGGTCGTCGGCGCTGTACGCGTGGTGGGCGATCGCCAACCCCGAGGTGCTCGCGAGCGCGCTCTCGGTCGAGGAGCGGCGCGCACTCGCCGAGGAGGACTTCGTCAACTACTACTCGGAGTACTCGGGTGGATCGTTCACGGCGCTGGTCTGGACCAACAACGCGTACATCGCCGCGCTCTGCATCGCGACCGGGATCACGGGGCTGCCGGTGTACTTCCTGCTGAGCAACGCGCAGAACCTCGGACTGACCTTCGCGGTCATGGCCGAGTTCGACAAGCTCGACACGTTCTTCCTCTACATCGCCCCGCACGGGCAGCTCGAGCTGTACGCGATCTTCGTGGCCGGTGCGACCGGCCTGCGGCTGTTCTGGGCCTGGATCGCGCCCGGACGCCCGCACGAGGGCCGCGGCGCTGGCCGAGGACGGCCGCGCGCTGTTCACGATCGTGATCGGCCTCATCCTCGCCCTGTTCGTCTCGGGCATCATCGAGGGATTCGTCACCCGGCAGGACTGGCCGTGGCCGATCAAGATCGGCATCGGCACGATCGCGCTGGCCGGGTTCCTGTTCTACCAGTGGGTGATCGGCGGCTCGAGCCGTCAGAGCCGGAGAGACCGGCGACCTCGAGGAGTTCGAGGCGGGCGCGAAGCAGCTGGTGGCGGGCTGACTCAGTCGTCGTGAGGCGGGGGCACGTACGCTGCGCGCTGGGCGCGTGGCAGGTCGGGATGCTCGACGAAGAAGATCGAGATCGGCTCGCCCGCCGGGTCGGGGCCGCGGTCGATGTACTCCTGGAAGATCGCCTGCACACGGTCCAGCAGCTCGTGGCGGTCCGCCGGGGTGAGCTTGAGACCGAGCCGCGCTGACTCGCAGCGCTTCCGGGTCGAGCCCCTCGATCTCGTCGAGGAAGGTGTCGAGCAGGATCTGGCCCTGGTTGGGCATCGGCCCGGCTCGCCACGACAGCCCGGTGGCCCGGTAGGGCACCTCCTTCGCGCCGCGCGTGCCGCGGCGGGGCTCCTCGGCCCGCAGGAAGCCCTGCGCGACGAGCGAGCGCACGTGGTGCAGCATCGTGCCGGCGTTCATCTCCAATTCGGCCGCGAGCTCCTTGTTGGTTCGGGGCTCGTGCAGGCACAACCGCAGGATGCGCATGCGTACGGGTGAGGCCAGGGCGCGGATGCGGGCGCGATGGGCGGCGTCATCCTGCTCATCCGGCGCGGCCATGGCTCGATCCTAGGCGATCCGGAACGAGTGATTGACAATTCCCAATCACTGGGGCGAGACTGGGCGCGTGACCACGACCTCGCCTCCGATCCCGCTGCTGCGCAACCGCAACTTCCTGTGGTTCTGGAGCGGCGACACGATCAGCCAGCTCGGCGCGCAGTTCAGCCAGCTCGCGCTGCCCGTGCTCGCGGTGTCCCTGCTCGGCGCGTCCGAGTTCGAGGTCGGTGTGCTCGGAGCAGCGCAGACCGCGGCGTTCCTGCTGGTCGGCCTCCCCGCCGGAGCCTGGATCGACCGGATGCTCAAGCGCCGCGTCATGATCGCCGCCGACCTCGTGCGCGCGGTCGCCCTCGCGGCCCTCCCCGCGCTCTGGTTCGCCGGGCTCCTGCAGATGTGGCACCTCTACGCCCTCGGCGCGATCATCGGCGTCGCGACGGTGTTCTTCGACGTGTCGCACCAGAGCTACCCGCCGATCCTGCTCCCCGGGTCCCAGATCGGCACCGCGAACGCCCGACTCGAGGCGACGGCCCAGATCGCGCGGATCGGTGGACCCGGTCTCGCCGGTGCGCTGCTCGCGGTGGTGAGCGCGCCGATCCTGCTGCTCGCCGACGGCATCTCGTACCTGTTCTCCGCCTTCGCGATCTGGCGGGTGCGCGACACCGAGCAGCGCAGCGACCCCGCAGACCGGCAGCCGCTCGTGACCGAGATCGGCGAGGGGCTGAAGTTCGTGTTCGGGCATCCGCTGCTCCGGCGGATCGTGGCCACGACCGGCACCACCAACTTCTTCTCGATGATCGTGTTCACGCTCGAGGCGATCCTCATCCTGCGCGAACTCGGCTTCGAGCCGTGGGTGCTCGGCGTCGTGTTCTCGGCCGGTTCGGTCGGCGGGCTGCTGGGTGCCCTCGCAACCCCGTGGATCACCAAGCGGATCGGCGAGGGCACGGCGCTCTCGCTCTCGGCCATCGGGTTCGGTGTGGCGATCTTCGGGCTGCCCCTCGCGGGCCTGTTCCCGGGCGCGGCGATCCCGATCCTGATCGCGGCGACGTTCATCGAGTCGTTCCTCGTGCTGCTCTACAACATCACGCAGGTCACGATGCGCCAGCGGCTGTGCCCGCCCCGCCTGCTCGGGCGCATGAACGCGTCGATCCGCTTCGTGGTCTGGGGCGTGATGCCGATCGGTGCGCTGCTCTCGGGCGTGCTCGGCACCACGATCGGCACGCTGCCGACCATGTTCATCGGGGCGATCGGCACGGTCTTCGGCGCCGTGTTCGTCGTGTTCTCACCGCTGACGACCATGAAGGTGCTGCCGAAGGATCTGGATGCCACGGCGGACACCCCCGCCGCGACCGAGGCCGACCTCGCCGAGGTGCCGGAGCCTCCGATCGCGGGGCAGTTCCCGGGGGAGGACCGCTAGAGACGTCGGGCGCTGTGGCGACAGCGCCCGAACGAGAGGATGCCCCGGGACTGTGCCCCGGGGCATCCTGCACTCTGCGGCGCCGCCGCTACCGGCGGTCGAACAGCGGCTTGTAGAGGAACCCTGCAATCAGCGCACCGGCGATCGGCGCGACGATGAACACCCAGAGCTGGGCGAGCGCGTCCGGTCCGCCGAAGATCGCGGTCGCGATCGAGCGGGCGGGGTTGAGCGACGCGTTGCTGATCGGGATCGCGACCAGGTGGAACAGCGTGAGCGAGAGGCCGATCGCGATCGGGGCGAACCCGCTCGGGGCGCGGCGGTCGGTGACGCCGAGGATGATCCACACGAACAGCGCGGTGATCACGACCTCAGCGAGCAGCACCGACACGAGGCCGAAGCCGCCGGGGGAGTGCTCGCCGAACCCGTTCGACGCGAAGCCAGCGGCCTGGGCCTCGGCGAGGAAGCCCTCGCGGCCGGACGCGATGCCGAACAGCACGAGGGTCGCGAGTGCGCCGCCGACGATCTGGGCGATCGCGTACGGTCCGACGTCGCGCCAGGCGAAGCGTCCGGATGCCGCAGCCCCGATGCTCACCGCCGGGTTGAAGTGCCCGCCCGAGATGTGGCCCACCGCGTAGGCGGCACCGATGATGGTGAGCCCCACCGCGATGGCGACCCCGAGCAGCCCGGTGTTGCCCGAGGCGAACAGCGCGGTGCCGATGACGCCGAGCACGAGCACGAACGTGCCGAACAGCTCCGCGATGAGCCGCTTGGTGAGGGACGGGGCAGCGTCGACGACATCCGAGATGTCGACGCCTGGATTCTTGACTTCGGCCATGAACGTGGGCCTTCCTGTGAGACGGCTGGGTTGCAGTTCAACGCTAGCCCCGCACGCAGCGCCACGCTGTGGTGACGCGCGCAACGTGACCGAACGTGACGCGTCGAGGACGCCCACGCGCCGTCGATTGTCCGACAGCCAACGAGATGACGAAATCACCCAGTCGTCGCGGGCCGGCACTGGGAGATTTTGTCAGGTGGGCGCGGTAGCCGACCGAACGCGAGTCATCGTCCGACGGATCAGAGCAGCCCGGCCGCCTTCAGCGCGATGTAGCGGTCGGCGAGGGCGGGTGGCAGGTCCTGCGGGGCGCCGGTGACGATCTCGGCGCCGAGCTGGCGGATCGCCGTCGCCACCCGTGCCTGGTCGAGCAGCGCGCGCTCGGCCGCCGCGGCCCGGTAGACCTCGTCGCGGTCGCCGCGCTCGGTGCTGGCACGCAGCACCTCGGGGTCGGTCACCGACGAGACGACGACGGTGTGCTTGCGAGTGAGCTGCGGCAGCACCGAGAGCAGCCCGGCCGCCGCCCCCGGCGCGTCGATCGTGGTCGCGAGCACGACGAGCGCGCGGTGCGACGTGACCGAGCGCACGAGTGCCGGCACCGCGGCCCAGTCCGACTCGATGAGCTCGGGCTCGACCGGGGCCATGGTCGACACCATCTTGGACAGCAGGTCCGCTCCGGTCGCTCCCTGCACCCGTCCGCGGACGCGTCGGTCGAAGATCACGAGGTCGACGCGGTCGCCGGCGCTCGAGGCGAGCGCCGCGAGCAGGAGCGCCGACTCGAACGCGGTGTCGATGCGCGGCTCGTTGTCGATGCGGGCCGCCGACGTCCGCCCGCTGTCGATGATGATGACCACCCGGCGGTCGCGCTCAGGGCGCCAGGTGCGCACGACGAGCTTGGTGCCCGCGCCCGTGGTGGGGTCGTTGCGACGTGCGGTCGCCCGCCAGTCGATCGAGCGCACGTCGTCACCGCGCACGTAGTCGCGGAGGCTGTCGAACTCGGTGCCAGGGCCGCGCACGAGCACGCTGGTCGCGCCATCCAGCTCGCGCAGCCGGGCGAGTCGCGACGGCAGGTGCTTGCGCGAGTTGAACGGCGGCAGCACCGCGATCGAGCCGGGTGCGGCGACCGTCGCCTGTCGCGCGGCGAGGTGCAGCGGTCCCCAGCTGCGGATGGTGACGTGCGCGGTGCGGCGCGTGCCGCGGCGGAACGGCGTGAGCGCCATCGTGATGCTGCGGCGCTCGCGCCGGGGGATCGTGAGCCGCGTCATCCTCGTGGATGCCGCGGCCGACGGCTGCCACCCGTCCCGCACCACGCCCCGCACGACGCGGCTCCCGGTGTTCGTCAGGATGAGCTTCACGCCCACCGTCTCGCCGAGTCGCACTCGGGCCGGGATCTCGCGGCTCACCGTGACCGCGCGCGGCGAGCCCGCCACCGCGAGATCGACGACGGCGAGCAGCACGCAGAACGCGAGCCAGCCCACCACGACGAGCGGATCGCCGGTCAGCACGACCGGCACGACGCCGATCGCGATGAGCAGCACGAACCACCCGGAGACGGCCATGCTCAGCCTCGGACCTGCATCAGATCGGGCTGCATCAGATAGGGCTGCATCAGATCGGCACCTGCACCTGCTGGAGGATCGACCGCAGGATCGAGTCGGCCGAGATGCCCTCGAGCTCCGCCTCCGGACGCAGCTGGATGCGGTGCCGAAGCACCGGCAGCGCCATCGCCTGCACGTGGTCGGGCGTGATCGCGTCGAATCCGTTGAGCCACGCCCAGGCCTTCGCGGCCGTGAGCAGCGCGACCGCACCGCGCGGCGAGACGCCGAGCTTGACCGACGGGCTCTGGCGGGTGGCCCGCGCGAGGTCGACGGCGTAGCCGATCACATCCGGGCTCGCGCCGACCTTCGCCGCGGAGGCCTGCGCCTCGGCGAGCAGGGCGGCGTCCAGCACCGGAGTGACACCGGCGGCGGCGAGGTCGCGCGGGTTGAACCCGTGCGCGTGGCGGTTGAGCACCTCGATCTCGGTGTCGCGCTCGGGGAGGTCGAGCACGAGCTTCATGAGGAAGCGGTCCAACTGCGCCTCGGGCAGCGTGTAGGTGCCCTCGTACTCGATGGGGTTCATGGTCGCGGCGACCATGAAGGGCACGGGGAGCTTGCGCGTCGCGCCATCCACCGAGACCTGCCGCTCCTCCATGGCCTCCAGCAGCGCCGACTGCGTCTTCGGCGGCGTGCGGTTGATCTCGTCCGCGAGCAGGATGTTGGTGAACACCGGCCCCTCGCGGAACTCGAACTCGCCCGCCTTCGCGTCGTACACGAGCGAGCCGGTCACGTCGCCCGGCATGAGGTCGGGCGTGAACTGCACGCGCTTGGTCTCGAGCTTGAGCGCGTGGCTGAGCGTGCGCACGAGCAGGGTCTTCGCGACGCCGGGCACGCCCTCGAGCAGCACGTGGCCGCCGGCGAGCAGGGCGATCGAGAGGCCGGTGACCGCGGCATCCTGGCCGACGACGGCCTTGCCGACTTCGGTGCGCAGGGTCGCGAAGGCCTCGCGGAGGTCCGATTCAGAGGTCATGGTTCCATTCTTCCGGTTGGCGCGAGTGGTCAGGGCCTGGCCGCGCGCGACACGTCGCGCTCGAGGGTCAGGAGGTCGTCGGAGAGCTGCACGAGCTCGGGGTCGGTCACGGGCTCGCGGTCGAGCAGCAGGGCGCGCACCTCGCTCGGCGGCCGGCCACTCAGGGCGGCGACCGCGACGACGATCTCGTCGAGGGTCGCGTGCCGGGAGAGTCCGCTGGCCCGCGCGAGGCGCTGCACGGTGCCGATCCGCAGGGCGTCGAGCGCGCGCAGGCGCGAGCCCGAGCGCTCGTACAGTCGCGCGCGGCCGAGCATGGTCTCGCTCGCCCGCACGGTCACCGGCAGGTTCTCGATCACGAGCGGGCCGAGTCGGCGCCCGCGCCAGACGGCTGCGGCGAGTCCGGCGATGAGCAGCAGGATGATCGCTGGCGTCAACCACTCCGGAGTCGCCTCGGCCGCGGCATTCCCGCCCGAGCCGTCGAAGTCGGCGATCCCCGGGATGTACCAGACCAGATCCTCATGCTCGCCGAGCAGGTTCAGGGCGAGCGCCGCATTCCCGCTCCGGGTGATCGTCTCGTTGCTCAGCGCGCTCCAGGTGCCGAGCACCGTGAGCCGCTGGGCCGGGGCGTCGCTCGTCGTCGACCCGGAGGACGGGAGCTGGATGAGCGAGTACACGCCCGACCCGCTCGGGAAGCACGTCGAGGCGCCGGCATCGTCGTCCGTGAGCCGATAGCCGGTCGACTCGCCGGAGACCTCGCCGGCCCTGGCCGCAGCCGGCAGGTCGCACTCGGCGTCGAGGTTCTGCGGCACGACCCCGGACCGGTCGATCTCGGGAGCGACCTCGTGGAGCTGGTCGTCGCTCGGATCGACGATCACGACGTGCTCAGCGAGCCGCGCCGCCTTCCGCAGCTGGAAGGCGGTCAGGACTGCTTCGGGGTCGTAGATCACGAGTGTGGTCGCCTCGAAGTCGGTGACCGCATCGACGGTCGCATCGAGCGACTGGGTGAACTCGACCTGCACACCCTGGTCGCGGAGCACCTCGACGAGCGCCTTCGAACCGGCGGGTGCCGGGTTGGCCGGCGAGAGCGGATCGCCGCCGACGCTCGAACCCTGCAGACCGAGTCCGGCGATCGCGACGAGCAGCGCGACGACGCCGACACCCACCCAGAACAGCGAGCGACGCACGGTCCGCCCCACCGTGGGAGTGAGGTCCTTGGGGTTGGGCGGGGGAGCGTCAGCCGCACGGGACGCGGGCGGGCGGGCCGGTGCCTCGGTCACGGTCATCCCGGCACCGCGAACTCGAGTTCGAGCGATGCCCGAGCGTTCCGCAGGTCGCGCTCGAGCGACGCCATCTCGGCGAACTGCTCTGCGGTGCCGTCGCGGTCGAGGTAGCGCACGCCGTCGAAGACCCCTCCGGCGATCACGAGCCGCTCGGCCTGGGCGGGGAACACCACGCCGCCGCGCGCCGCGAAGTCGGTGGCGGTCGTGCCCGGGAAGGTGGTGAGCACCTCGCGCTCGGCGAGGCCGCGCGCGATCGCCCGGAACAGTTCGGCGATCGCGGTCGCGTAGTCGCCGTCGGCGGCGGCGCGCTCGGCATCCTGTCGCATCCGGGCGGCCGAGCGGTCGTCGTCCTCGCCGAAGATCGAGCCGGTGACCGCGCTCCGGCGGCCGCGACGTGGAACGCCGAAGATCAGGATGGCGAACACGATCGCCCCGATCACGAGCACGAGCACGATCGTGAGCACGAGCGTCGGCGGTCCGGAGAGCTGGCCGCCGCCGCCCTGCAGCAGGTCGAGGAGCCATTCGAACAGGTCGCGCGAGAGCCGGTCGAACCAGTTCGGCTCCGCCGCCTGGTACTCGGGCTTGGCGAGCTCCTCGACCAGCCAGTCCTGCGCGTCGGGCGCGTCGGGATCCACCGGCACGTCGAACGGCAGCGCGGCGAGCGCGGTGCTGATCAGCAGGCCGATCGGGAGGGCGGGGCTCACGACCAGGGCGACGTTCCCGCGGCGGGCGGTGCCGACGTGGCGAACGGCGCGACGGGCGCGGGCGGCAGGTACGGGTCGCGCACGGAGGTGTCGCCGGCCTGGCGCGCTTCGACGAAGTGCGCGAGTTCGAGGTCGAGGCCCTCCTTGCGCATCCTGAGGTCGATGTAGATGAGCGCGGTTGCGGCGGACTGCACGATGAGCCCGATCGCGCTGACGATCACGCTCACGACCGTCGTGGTGGCGATCAGGCCCACGGACAGGCCGCCGTTCGCCGCGGCGGTTCCACCGGTCGGCGTGAGCACGCCACCGAGCAGCACCGAGAGCACCTGGATGGGCGCCGTGACGATCGAGGTCGCGAAGTAGACGATCACGAACACGAGCGCGAGGGTGCCGAACGTGCGCCAGAAGGCGCGCCGGGTCAGGCGCCACGAGCGCGCGATCGCCCGGCCGAGCGTGATCCGCTCGATGATGAGGATGCTCGGCACGAGCGACGTCTTCGTCCCGAGCCACGCGGCCAGCACGCCGAACACCGCGTAGCCGAGCACGATGAACCCGATGACCGCGGCGAACGCGCCGCCGAAGTTGTCCGAGCTGCTCGCGCCGAGCCCCGCGAACAGCGCGACCGAGACGCCGGCCATCACGAAGACCACGATCACGAGGATCAGGCTGACCACCGCGACGATGAGCAGCGACCAGCCGACCAGCACGGCGATGCGACCCTTCGCCGAACGCCACAGGCCACCGAGGGTGAGCTTCTCACCGACGGTGCCGCGCGCGACCTCGAGGGCGATGATGCCCTGCAGGATCGAGAACGCGACGAGACTCAGCGCGCCGGGCACCAGCAGGCCGAGCAGCAGCCCGCCGAAGACGCCGCCGACGGCGAGCGTGAGCTGGTCGTCGGCGCTGCCGCCCTGGAACGGACGATCCGCGAGCGCGTTGCCCGCGATCGCGATGCCGATCACCGACACCACCGAGATGACGCCCGCGAGCAGCAGCGCGAAGCCGAACGTCGGTCGCGGGTTGCGGCGCATCACCTGGAACGACGCTCCGAGCAGGGTGCCGAGGGTGAGGGGACGCAGCGGGATGAGTCCGGGCTTCGGCGGCGGGGTCCAGCCGGGGGGCGGCATCGCTCCGGCGTGCGGCACCGACGCGTAGGGGTTGGGTGGCGGCATCGCCGCCCGGTGGAACGGGCGGCGGCAACGCGGCAGGCCCGCTCGGCGGCGGCAGGGGCGGTCCGCTCGGCGGTAGCGGTTGTCCGGTCGGCGGCGGAACGGCCGGACTGAACGGCGTCGCGGGGCCCGTCGGCCCGGCCGGTCCCCCTGGCGCGGCCCACGGCGAGGTGTCGCTCATCGGGCTATGGTGCCACATCCGGCACGGGTCTCACAGGCGCATCCGCGCCCATCCCAGTAGCATCTGAGGACCATGACGTTCCAAGGCACCGCCGCGCGCATCCTCGTTGTCGACGACGACACCGCCCTCGCCGAGATGATCGGCATCGTGCTGCGCACGGAGGGCTTCGAGCCGTTCTTCTGCCCCGACGGGTCGAAGGCGGTCGAGGAGTTCCACAACGTCAAGCCCGATCTGGTGCTGCTCGACCTCATGCTCCCTGGCATGGACGGCATCGAGGTGTGCGCGCGCATCCGTGAGGAGTCGGGCATCCCGATCATCATGCTCACGGCGAAGAGCGACACCGCCGACGTGGTCAAGGGCCTCGAGTCCGGCGCCGACGACTACGTGGTCAAGCCGTTCAACCCCAAGGAGCTGGTCGCGCGGGTGCGCACCCGCCTTCGGCCGACGCCCGAGACATCCACCAGTACCGTCGCGATCGGCGACCTGGTGCTGGATGTCGCGGGCCACGAGGTCCGCCGCGGCGAGACCCGCATCAACCTCACGCCGCTGGAGTTCGAGCTCCTCCTCGCGCTCGCCGTCAAGCCGCAGCAGGTGTTCACCCGCGAGATGCTGCTCGAGCAGGTCTGGGGATACCACTACAAGGCGGATACCCGGCTCGTGAACGTGCACGTGCAGCGCCTGCGCGCGAAGGTCGAGGAGGACCCGGACAACCCGCGCATCGTCATGACCGTGCGCGGCGTCGGGTATCGCGCGGGGCAGACCGTCTAGGTCCGCATGCTGTTCGAGCGGCACTGATGCGCGACTGGGACTGGCGCGGACTCGTCGAGCGCCTCGCCAAGCTCTGGCGCTCGTCGCTGCAGCTTCGCACCGTCGTGACGACCGTGCTGCTCTCGGGGGTCGCGGTGCTCGTGATCGGGGTCTCGATCTCGTTCAGCGTCGGCGCGAACCTGTTCGACCAGCGCAAGGACCAGGTGCTGCAGACCTCGGCGACCGCGGTGCTCAGCGGGCAGAGCGTGTTCAACGACGCCACCGAGCAGTTCACCGCGGAGGACCTGGATGTCACGGTGCGCAACGCGACCATCGTGGTGTCCCAGGTCTCCGGCGCCGAGCTCGCGATCCTGCCCGGCGACGGTGCGTGCCCGATCGCGCGCCAGTCCACGCCGGGGGTCGACGAGGCATCCATCTCGGCCGACCTGCGCACGAGGGTGGACGCGCTCACCGAGCAGCGGCTGTACTGGCAGTCGATCCAGGTCGAGGGCGACGGCACGGCGGTGCCGGGGCTCGTGGTCGGCACCGTGCTCGACGTGATCGGCACGCCGTGCCCGATCTACCTCGTGTTCGACCTGACCGACGCCCAGGCGACGCTCGCGATCGTGCAGCAGACGCTCTCGCTCGGCGGGCTCGCGCTCGTGCTGCTCATCGGCGTCGTCACCTGGATCGTCGTGCGGCTCGTGGTCGGACCGGTGCAGAAGGCCGCGGAGACGAGTGAGCGGCTCGCCGCCGGCGAGCTCGACGTGCGCCTGCCGGTCGACGGCGAGGACGTGATCGCGACCCTCGCCCGCTCGTTCAACGGCATGGCCACGAGCCTGCAGAGCCAGATCACGCGACTGAACGCCCTCTCGCAGGTGCAGCAGCGCTTCGTCTCCGACGTCTCGCACGAGCTGCGCACCCCGCTCACCACCATCCGACTGGCCGGCGACGTGCTGTACGACCAGCGCGACACCTTCCCGCCCGCGACCGCCCGCACGGCCGAGCTGCTGCACACCCAGGTGGAGCGGTTCGAGCTGCTGCTGAGCGACCTGCTCGAGATGAGCCGGTTCGACGCCGGGGCGGTCGACATGGAGAGCGAGCCGACGAACCTCGTGCGCCTGGTCGAGGACGCGCTCGAGGGGGTCCGCACCCTTGCGACGTCGAAGGGCAGTGACCTGCGGCTCGTGGCGCCGGGCGGGTACTTCGAGGCGGACGTGGATGCGCGTCGCATCCGCCGCATCCTGCAGAACCTGCTCGGCAACGCGATCGACCACGGCGAGGGACGCCCATCGTCGTGTACGTCGACAGCGACGAGTCGGCGGTCGCGATCGCGGTCCGCGACTACGGCGTCGGGATGTCGACGGCGGCGATGGACCGCGTCTTCGACCGCTTCTGGCGCGCCGACCCGTCCCGCCAGCGCACCACGGGAGGCACGGGGCTCGGCCTCGCGATCTCGCTCGAGGACGCCGCGCTGCACGGCGGCTGGCTCGAGGTCTGGTCCGCGCCCGCCGAGGGCTCGTGCTTCCGCCTGACGCTGCCGCGGGTGCGCGGCGCGGTGCTCACCGGTTCGCCGCTCGAGCTGCCGCCGCCCGATCCGGTCTCCGCCGTCATCGACGGGCAGGACCAGGATGACTAGGCGCTCGCGGTTGGCGCGTCGCGGCCGCCCTCATCGTGACGCTCGGGCTGGCTGGATGCGTCGGCATCCCCACCGGCGGCGGCGTGCAGGACGGCGGGGTGGTGGTGAGCGGCGACGAGCCCGACATCCAGTTCTCGCCGGAGGACCCGACGCCCGGCTCGGACCCCGAGCAGCTGCTCCGCGACTACCTGCTCGCGCTCGCGGGCCCCCAGAACGACTACGCCATCGCTCGCAAGTACCTGACGAGCGACTTCCGCACCGAGTGGAATCCCGACTCGGTGACGACCATTCGCACCGGATCGGGCGACATCGTCGAGGGAGCGGAGGGCGAGCTGCTCTACACCTTCTCGAGCCGCGCGTTCGTGAACTCGACCGGCGGCTACTCCGAGCAGCCCGGCCTGTCGAGCCAGACCCTCGCGTTCGAGTTCGAGCAGGAGGACGGCGAGTGGCGCATCAGTCGCGCCCCGGACGGCATCGTGCTCTCGCAGACCAACTTCGACACGGTGTTCCGAGCGCAGCCGCTGTACTTCCTCGATCCGAGTTCGGCGTTCCTCGTGCCCGACGTGCGGTGGTTCCCGGTGCGCGGCACGCTCCTCACCCGGGTGGCCGAGTCCCTGCTGGGCGGCCCGTCGGGGTGGCTGTCCGGCGGGGTGGTGCTCACCGGGTTCCCCGAGGGCACGACGCTCGTCTCGCCCGGGGCCGTCGTCATCGACGGCGGCGTCGCGACCGTGACCCTGAGCGACGCGGCCAGCGGGGCCAGTGGCGCGCAGCGTGCGGCCATGCGCCAGCAGCTCGCGGCGACGCTCGGGGTGTCCTCCGTCGTGCTCAAGGTGGGTCCGATCACGCTCGACTCGCCCGACGTCGGTCCGCCGCCGGCGCGCCCGCAGGTGGCGGGGCAGGTCATCGTCGGCACCGCCGACGCGTTCGGGTTCGCGAGCGGGGGCGGCGTGACGCCGCTCGACGGGTTCAGCGAGCAGATGGTGGCGGCCGGGGCATCCGCCGCGTCGGTCGGCCGCGAGCAGCGCACGGTCGCGCTCCTGGCCAACGGGGTGGTGTCGGCGCTCCCATCCGGCGACTCGGTCATCCCGCTCGACACGAACCGGCCCGATCTCATCGCGCCGTCCATCGACGCGTTCGAATTCGTCTGGTCGGCCCAGCGCACGAGTGCCGCGAGCATCATCGCGTTCGGCCTCGACGGCGCTGAGCACGCGGTGGCCACCGGCATCCCCGCCGAGGCGAGCCTGATCTCGATGGATGTCTCGCGCGACGGCACCCGCGTGCTGCTCTCGGTCGTCGAACCGCTCGGGCCCGAAACTGTACGTCGCGGGCGTCATCCGGGACGAGAACAACGCACCCACGGCGCTCAGCCTCGAGTACGGACTGGATGTCGGGCTCGGCGAACGCACGCCGGTCGACGCGACCTGGATCGACGAGCGCACGGTCGCGGTGCTCACGACCACCCCCGACGGCACGGATGTCACGGCCTACGAGATCGGCGGCCCGAGCACGTCCCTCGGACCGATCGACGGCGGCACCTCCCTCGTGGGCGGCAACTTCGGCGCCGACGGCATCCGGGTGCTCGCCGACGGCGTGGTCTGGCAGCGGCTGGCATCCCGCTGGCTCGCGACCAGCATCGAGGCGGAGTACCTGGCCACACAGCAGTAGCCGCGCGCGATCCTTCCACATCTCGGCGGGCGCCGCACCGTGGCGTGCGGAGCTCGGGCACGGTGAGCGGGTGCTGTGGAATGCGCTGCTCGACGCCCTCGGCATCCTGGTGCCGGTCGAGTGCGCGGGATGCTCGGCTCCCGACCGCGGCCTGTGCGCGCCGTGCCTCGCGCAGCTCGCACCGAGCCCGAGCCTGCGCGCGGTGGGTCGGCTGCGGGTGTGGACCGGGGTTCGGTACGAGTTGGTGGTGCGGCGCGTCATCCTCGCCCTCAAGGAGGACGGACGCACGGATGTCGCGCGGGCACTCTCCCGCCCGCTGACCGCCGCGCTCCGGCGCGCCCTCGCCGACGCTCCTCCGTCGGCCGAGCTCGTCGCGGTGCCGACCAGCCGTGCCGCCTACCGCCGCCGCGGGTACGACCCCGTGCGGCTGCTGCTGCGACGTGCTGGAGTACGACGCGGTCCGGGTGCTGACGACGGCGCGGGTGTCCCGCGACCAGAAGGCGCTCGGTGTCGCCGATCGGGCCGAGAACCGCGCGGGCGCGTTCGTCGCCACCCGGCGGCTCGACGGCCGCACCTTCGTCATCGTCGACGACGTGCTGACCACCGGAGCGACCCTCGCCGACGCCGCGCGGGCGATCGAGGCGGCCGGCGGACTCGTCGCGGGCGCCGCAACCTTGGCATTCACGCCGAGGTTGCATCCTTTCCGTGACATCGACACCGGGCAGGAGTACGGTCGGGAACGAGGCGTGGAGGGATGACCGCCCGAGGGAAACGACCCCAGTGCGGCAGACGCCGATGAACACTGGAGGTTGCCGTGGAAGTCACCGTCACCGGACGAAACCTTGGAGTCACCGACCGATTCCGCGAGTACGCGATCGAGAAGGCCGACAAGGTGGATCACCTCGCTGAACGCGCGATCGCGTTCGAGATCAAGGTGAGCCGACACCACGAGACCCGTGGATCCAGTGGCGATGACCGGGTCGAGCTCACGCTCGTCGGACCGGGTCCGCTCGTGCGCGCCGAGGCCTCAGGGGCCGACAAGTACGTCGCGTTCGACCTCGCGATGGGCAAGCTCGTCGAACGGATGCGCCAGGCCAAGGACCGCAAGAAGGTGCACCGCGGCCAGCACCGGCCGGTATCGCTGCGCGAGGCCGCGACCGACGGGTTCTCCGTCATCGACATCACCCCCGCGAGCCCGGACGTGATCCGCGCCGTCACCACGGGCGAGATCCCGGTCCAGTCCGTCGCGGAGGAGGACGAGTACACCCCCGTCGTCATCCGCGAGAAGGTGTTCCCGGCCGAGCGCATGAGCTCGGTGGACGCCGTCGACCGCATGGAACTGGTCGGCCACGACTTCTTCCTGTTCATCGATGCGGCGACCGACCGCCCGAGCGTCGTCTACCGCCGCAAGGGCTGGGACTACGGCGTGATCTCGCTCGAGACGGACGCCGACGAGGTCGGCGGACGCGCGAAGAGTCGTAAGGCCGCTCGCCGCTAGTGCTCACGCGGCGCGGAGGCCGCATTCAGCGTTCAGTTGGTACCATTGCCCGCGCGGTTCTGTGCCTTCGGCATGGGCTGCGAGCGGGTCAGAAGGCCCGGAACTGAACGGAGTTTCTCTTGGCCAACGTTCTCGAACGCGTCCTCCGAGTCGGCGAGGGGCGCCTGCTGCGCCGCCTCAAGAACTGGGCGGAGGCGGCCGGACACCTCGAAGAGGGCTTCAAGGAGCTCACCGACGAGGAGCTCAAGCACGAGACCGTCGAGTTCCGCGAGCGCTACGCCAAGGGCGAGTCGCTCGACGACCTGCTGCCGGAGGCGTTCGCCGCCGTGCGCGAGGCCGCCGTGCGCACGCTCGGCATGCGCCCGTTCGAGGTGCAGGCCATGGGCGGGGCGGCGCTCCACCTCGGCAACATCGCCGAGATGAAGACCGGTGAGGGCAAGACGCTCACCGCGGTGTTCTCGGCCTACCTCAACGCGATCCCGGCACGCGGCGTCCACGTCGTGACCGTCAACGACTACCTCGCGAGCTACCAGTCCGAGCTGATGGGGCGCGTGTACCGCGCGCTGGGCATGACCACGGGCGTCATCCTGTCGGGGCAGACTCCGGCGCAGCGCCGCGAGCAGTACGCCGCCGACATCACCTACGGCACGAACAACGAGTTCGGCTTCGACTACCTGCGCGACAACATGGCGTGGCAGGCGGCCGACATGGTGCAGCGCGGCCACCACTACGCGATCGTGGATGAGGTGGACTCGATCCTCATCGACGAGGCCCGCACCCCGCTCATCATCTCCGGCCCCGCATCGGGCGAGGCCAACCGCTGGTTCACCGAATTCGCGGGACTCGCCCTCAAGCTCACGCCGGAGGTCGACTACGAGGTCGACGAGAAGAAGCGCACGGTCGGCGTGCTCGAGCCCGGCATCGAGAAGGTCGAGGACTACCTCGGCATCGACAACCTGTACGAGTCGGCGAACACGCCGCTCATCTCGTTCCTGAACAACTCGCTCAAGGCGAAGGCGCTGTTCAAGAAGGACAAGGACTACGTCGTGATGAACGGCGAGGTGCTCATCGTCGACGAGCACACCGGCCGCATCCTGATGGGCCGCCGCTACAACGAGGGCATCCACCAGGCGATCGAGGCGAAGGAGGGCGTGACGGTCAAGGCCGAGAACCAGACCCTCGCGACCGTGACGCTGCAGAACTACTTCCGCCTGTACGACAAGCTCTCGGGCATGACCGGTACCGCCGAGACCGAGGCGGCCGAGTTCATGAGCACCTACAAGCTCGGCGTCGTGCCGATCCCGACGAACAAGCCGATGGTGCGCAAGGACCAGTCCGACCTCGTCTACAAGAACGAGGCGTCCAAGTTCGGCCAGGTCGTCGAGGACATCGTCGAGCGCCACGCCGCCGGCCAGCCCGTGCTCGTCGGCACCACGAGCGTCGAGAAGAGCGAGCTGCTCTCCAAGCTGCTCGCGAAGAAGGGCGTGCGCCACGAGGTGCTCAACGCCAAGAACCACGCCCGTGAGGCCGCGATCATCGCGCAGGCCGGTCGCCTCGGCGCCGTGACCGTCGCGACCAACATGGCCGGTCGTGGCACCGACATCATGCTCGGCGGCAACGCCGAGTTCCTCGCGGTGACCGAGATGAGCAACAAGGGCCTCAGCCCGGTCGAGACGCCGGACGAGTACGAGGCCGAGTGGGATGCCGTCTACGACCGCGTCAAGGGCGAGGTCGAGGCGCAGGCGCAGGAGGTCATCGACGCCGGTGGCCTGTACGTGCTCGGCACCGAGCGCCACGAGTCGCGCCGCATCGACAACCAGCTGCGCGGACGCTCCGGCCGCCAGGGCGACCCGGGCGAGAGCCGCTTCTACCTGTCCCTGCAGGATGACCTCATGCGCCTGTTCAACAGCGGCGCAGCCGAGGCGCTCATGGGGCGCAGCAATGTGCCCGATGACCTCGCCATCGAGTCGAAGGTCGTGAGCCGTGCCATCCGGTCGGCCCAGTCCCAGGTCGAGGCGCGCAACGCCGAGATCCGCAAGAACGTGCTCAAGTACGACGACGTGCTGAACCGCCAGCGCGAGGCGATCTACGGGGACCGCCGCCACATCCTCGAGGGCGACGACCTCAAGGATCGTGCGTCCAAGTTCCTCGACGACGTCGTGTCCGAGGTCATCGACGTGCACACCGCCGAGGGCCACTCGGACGACTGGGACTTCGACGCCCTGTGGACCGAGCTCAAGACGCTCTACCCGATCTCGATCACGGTCGACGAGGTGCTGCAGGAGGCGGGCACGCGCGGCAAGGTGACGCCGAGCTTCCTCACGCAAGGAGATCCTCTCCGACGCGCGCATCGCGTACCAGAACCGCGAGACCCAGCTCGGCGAGCCCGCGATGCGCGAGCTCGAGCGCCGCGTCGTGCTCTCGGTGATCGACCGCCGCTGGCGCGACCACCTGTACGAGATGGACTACCTCAAGGACGGCATCGGCCTGCGCGCCATGGCGCAGCGCGACCCGCTCGTCGAGTACCAGCGCGAGGGCTACGCCCTGTTCCAGAACATGATGGGGCAGATCCGCGAGGAGTCGGTCGGCTTCCTGTTCAACCTCGAGGTCGAGGTCACCGGCGGCGCGTCCGTCGAGGCCAAGGGTCTCGCGGCGGCGCAGGCTCCGCAGCAGCAG
>CAVUFG010000008.1:0-525371 GCA_963740815.1 uncultured Actinomycetota bacterium | reverse complement strand
CGAGAAGGCCGGCTACACGATCGTTGGCGATCTCGACGCATTCGACCAGCGCAGGACCAAGATCATCGCCAGCCGCCGGCTGCCGCGCGCGCCGATGGACGTCGCGCATATGGACGACGCGACCGCATTCGAGCTTGCCGCCCTGGAATTTCTTGATCCGCTCGATGAAGCCGCGGTGCCGCGCCTGAAGGACGTGCCGGCGCAGCTGAAAACCCCGACCTTCGTGCCATGGCAGTACAGCGGCTGGGTGGTCGGCTACAATCCTTCGAAGATAAAGGATGCGCCCAAGAGCTTCGCGGATATGTGGGATCCGAAGTTCAAGGGCATGATCGGCCTCAGCGACGCGCATTGGTTTCACCACATCGAGGTCGCCGCGTGAAGATCGGCAAGTCGCTCGACAACATTGACGTCGCTGTCAAGGACAGCATGATGGAGATGAAGAAGGCGACCAATCCGCGCATCTATCCCAATCACCTTCAGATAGCGCAGGCGCTGAAGAACGAAGAGATCGCCATCGCGACGAACTACAAGGCGCGGCTGCTGCAGTTCGCCACGAGGGCGCCAACGTCACCCCGATCTATCCGACGGAAGGCGGCATCGCGATCATCTTCGGTTTCGTCATGCCGAAGAAGGCGCCGAATCCCGAGGGCGCCAAGTTCTACTGCAACGCGCTGCTCGATCCGGACGGCCTTGTCGCCCTGGTGCAGAAGTCGTTCATTCGCCGGCAAACTCCAAGGCTGCCCTGCCGGAAGATGCCGCCAAAAAGATTGCGTTCGCGCCCGAGGGCAGAAGATGCTGCACAACCGGCCGCACGCGTTCTGGCTGAAAAACCGCACGACCTTCTCGAATGGTGGAATAAAGAATTCAAAAGCTGACGGGGGCGGATGGATCGTCGGCAGCAATCTCGGCCAACGAAGTGGGACAGAAGATCGCAAGACGCAAAGGACGACTAGCGCCATATGAGCTGACCGCGCCAGCGTTCATCTTCGTCTCGCTGGTGCTGATCTCCCGCTGCTGCTGATGCTCCGGCTCAGCGTGTACCGGTACGACCCGGTGCAGATGTACATCCAGGCGTTCACCTTCGAGAACTACGTCAAGTTCTTCAAAGACGAGTTCTATCAGCAGGTGCTGTGGCGGACCCTGTGGATTTCCGCGGTCACGACGCTGCTCTGCCTGATCGGCGGGGCGGCGGTGGCTTACTACATCGCGCGGACGCGCTCCGCCTTTGTTCAGCGCTACCTTGTCATCGCGATCGTGCTGCCGCTGTTCATGGGCAGCGTCGCCCGCACCGCAGGCTGGATCATCATCCTCGAAACAAGGGGCTGCTGAATTTCCTGTTTGAGTATGTCGGCCTGACCGACGAGCCGGTCCGTATGCTCTACACGTCGGGCGCCGTGATTACCGGCCTGACTTCCGTGCTGTTGCCGTTCATGATCGTCACGCTCAACAGCGTGATGCACAACATCGACGTATCGCTGGAGGAAGCGTCGCAAAATCTCGGCGCGTCCGCCTCACCACGTTTCGACGAGTCGTGCTGCCGCTGCTGATGCCCGGCATCTTCGCAGGCTCGGTGCTCTGTTTCACGCTGTCGATGAACGCCTACGCGACGCCGATCCTGGTCGGTGGACCGAAATTCTACATGATGGCCCCGACGATCTACAGCCAGATGTCGGCTTCGATGAACTGGCCGTTCGCGTCCGCGCTCGCGTTCATCCTGATCGGGCTGACGATGATCCTGACGCTGAGCTCCAGCATCATGTTCAATCGATCATCCCGCGTGAGCGCAGTGCGATGAACGCCGCGGGCCGCATCAGTCCGCTGCGCGGCGCGTACGTTTCGTTCGTGTGGCTGGTGATCCTGCTGATCACGTTACCCCTGGTGACGATGATCTGGGTCGCGTTCTTCAGCAACAAAATCCTCTCGTTCCCGCCGGAGAGCTACACCGCTGCGTGGTTCGTGCAGGCGTGGACGATGGCGGATTTCCGCAACGGCTTTCTGCTCAGCCTGAAGGTGGCGGTCAGCGCTGCCGCGCTTGCGCTGGTCGTCGGCGTGCCGGCCGCTCTCGCGATCGCGCGCTTCCGAGTTTCCCGGCCGGGAGTTGGTCAATACCGTGCTGATGTCGCCGCTGATGATCCCGGCGATCGTCTCGGGCAGCGCCATCTATCTTTATTACATCGAGCTGCAGATTCACACCGAGGTGGAGCTGGCGGCGACGTTCTACGGCCTCAGCCTCGCACATACATTGATCGCGATCCCCTGGATTCTGCGGCTCCTCACCGCATCGCTGGCGGGCCTCGACCCGGCGATCGAGGAGGCCTCGATAAGTCTTGGCGCCAGCCGGACCACGACGTTCTTCCGCATCACATTGCCGATGATCAGGCCCGGCATCACCGCGGGCGCGCTGTTCGGGTTCATCGCCTCGTTCGGCGACCTGGAGAAATCCCTGCTGCTGGTCGGGCCGGGAAAGATTACGCTGCCGATCGCGATGGTGAATTACCTTCAGTACCGGACCGACCCGACGATCATGGCGGTGGCGACGATTCAGGTGCTGATCGTCGCCGCGGCGCTGATCATCTCGGACCGCTATGTTCGGCTCGGCCGGACATTCTGATGCGTACGGAAGGACGATAGGTTGTCGAGCATCACCCTTCAGAACGTCGTCAAGCGCTACGATTCAAGTCTCGCCGTGCGGCAGATGTCGCTTGAGATCCAGGACGGCGAGTTCGTCGCGCTGCTCGGCCCGAGCGGATGCGGCAAGACCACGACGCTGCGGATGATCGCCGGCTTTATCGACGTCACCGAGGGCAAGATCTTCTTCGCCGATCAGGACGTCACCTACGTGCCGGCGAACAAGCGCAACACCGGGATGGTGTTCCAGGGCTTCGCGCTGTTTCCGCACATGACCGTCGAGCAGAACGTCGCCTACGGCCTCGAGATGCGGCGCGTGCCGAAAGACGAGATCAAGCAGCGCGTCGCCAAGGTTCTCGATCTGGTGCAGCTCGGCGGATTCGGCAAACGGCTGCCGCGCCAGCTTTCGGGCGGACAGCAGCAGCGCCGCGGCCGGCGACGACGAGGACGTCGACGAGTCCCCGGCGAGCCGCGGCCAGGACCGTGACTACCTCCAGGGCATCAACGATGCGCTCGACGAGCTGTCGAAGGAGGCGCCGGGCGACGTGCTCGTCTTCCTCTCGGGCGAGACCGAGATCCGGGATGCCGCCGACGCGATCCGCGGCCGCAACCTTCCCAATACCGAGGTGCTGCCGCTCTACGGCCGCCTGTCCGCCGAGGAGCAGCACCGGGTGTTCCGCCCGCCGCCCGCGGGCACCCGGCGCCGGGTCGTGCTGGCCACGAACGTCGCGGAGACGAGCCTGACCGTGCCGGGCATCCGCTACGTGATCGACGCGGGCACGGCGCGGATCAGCCGGTACAGCGCGCGGTCGAAGATCCAGCGGCTGCCGATCGAGGCGATCAGCCAGGCGAGCGCGCGGCAGCGGTCGGGGCGGTCGGGGCGCACGAGCCCCGGCATCGCGATCCGGCTGTACTCCGAGGACGACTTCGGGCGGCGGCCCGAGTTCACCGAGCCGGAGATCCTGCGCACGAACCTCGCGGCGGTCATCCTGCAGATGATCTCGCTCGGGCTGGGCGACATCCAGGACTTCCCGTTCCTGCAGCCGCCCGACTCGCGCGGGGTGAAGGACGGACTCGACCTGCTCACCGAGCTCGGCGCGATCGACACGGACCGCACGGCGCCGCGGATCACGCCGGTCGGCAAGCAGCTCACCCAACTGCCGATCGACCCGCGGCTCGCGCGCATGGTGATCGAATCGAAGCGGTGGGGCACGACTCGCGAGGTGATGGCGATCGTCGCGGGCATCTCGATCCAGGACCCGCGCGAGCGCCCGCTCGAGCGTCGCCAGCAGGCGGACGGGATGCACGCGCGCTTCGTCGACCCGACGAGCGACTTCCTCACCCTGCTCAATCTCTGGAACCACCTCGAGGAGAAGCAGAAGGAGTTGAGCGGCAATGCGTTCCGGCGGCTCGTGAAGTCGGAGTTCCTCAACTACCTGCGGATCCGCGAGTGGCAGGACGTCTACCGGCAACTCACGCGCACCGCGAAGCAGCTCGGGCTCACGGTCGGCCAGCCGGCGGTGAACCCGGACGGCATCCACAAGTCGATCCTCGCCGGGCTGCTCAGCCACCTCGGCATCCGCGACCTCGCGAAGCGCGACTACCAGGGCGCTCGGCAGTCGCGGTTCGTCGTGTTCCCCGGCTCGGCGCTCGCGAAGAAGCAGCCTGAGGCGCTCATGAGTGCCGAGCTCGTCGAGACCAGCCGGCTGTTCGCGCGGGTCAACGGCAAGATCGACCCCGCATGGGCCGAGCCGATCGCGGGTGATCTCGCGAAGCGCAGCTACTCCGAGCCGCACTGGGAGCGCAAGCAGGGTGCCGTGATCGGCTACGAGCGGGTGACGCTCTACGGGCTGCCGATCATCCAGCGGCGGAAGGTGCAGTTCTCCCGCATCGACCTCGGCTACGCGCGCGACCTGTTCATCCGCAACGCCCTGGTCGACGGCGACTGGGACTCCAAGCAGGCGTTCGACGTCGCGAACCGCGCGCTGCGGGCGCGTCTCGAGCAGGTGGAGGAGCGGACGCGGCGCCGCGACATCCTGCTCGACGACGAAGCCGTGTACCACTTCTACGAGCGCCGCATCCCGGCCGAGGTCGCGAGCACTCGGGACTTCGAGGGCTGGTGGAAGAAGGCCCGCACCGAGACTCCCGACCTGCTGACGATGACCGAGCGGGACCTGCTCGGCGAGGATGAGGCGGAGGTCGACCAGGCGGGATACCCGGAGACCTGGCGGCAGGGCGACCAGACCCTGAGCCTGTCCTATCGCTTCGAGCCGGGAGCCGAGGACGACGGTGTGACCGTCGCGATCCCCCTCGCGCTCCTGCCCGGGATGCGAGCGGACGGCTTCGACTGGCAGGTGGCCGGCCTGCGCGAGGAGCTCGTGATCGCGCTCATCAAGTCGCTGCCGAAGGCGATCCGCCGCAACGTCGTGCCTGCGGGCGACTGGGCGCGCAAGCTCCTCGCCGGGCTCGAGCCGCACTTGCCCGAGAACCTGCCCGCGGGCGAACAGCCGGGGTCGCTCACGGCAGCCCTCGCGAAGGAGATCACGGCGCAGACGTACACGCAGACCACCGCGGCGGACTTCGACCTCGAGCGGATCCCGTCGCATCTGCGGATGACCTTCGCGGTGGTGGATGAGCGCGGGAAGACCGTCTCGCGCGGCAAGGTGCTCAGCGCGCTGCAGGCGAGCCTCAAGCCGAAGGCGCGCGAGCAGGTGGCGAAGGTCGCCGAGCGGCGGCCGGACCCGGTCGAGCGCAGCGGCATCCAGCAGTGGGACTTCGATGCCCTCGATCGCGTGCGCGACACCGACCACGGCGGCAACACCGTGCGCGCCTACCCCGCGCTGGTCGACGACGGGCAGACCGTGAGCATCCGGCTGATGGGCACGCCGGAGGACCAGGCGCTCGCGCACCGTCGCGGGGTGCGTCGATTGCTCATGAACGCGATCCCGACGCCGATGGTCTACGTGCAGGAGCACCTCACGAACAACGAGAAGCTCGCGCTCGGATACTCTCCCTACCAGTCCACAGCCGCGCTCTTCTCGGACTGCATGGTCGCGTGCATCGACGCGGTCATGGGTGACGAGTTGGTGTTCGATCGAGGCGAGTTCGAACGGGTGCGGGATGCGGTGTCCGCCACCATCCTCGATCGCCTGTTCGAGACGGTCGGCACGGTAGCGACGATCCTCTCCAAGGCGCGGCTCGCCGACAAGGCGATCCGGGATGCCACGAGCCTCACCCTCCTCGCCCCGCTCGGCGATGCCCGTGCGCAACTCGACGCGCTCGTGCATCCCGGGTTCGTCTCGCGGACCGGGCTCGCCCGGCTGCGGCGCATCCCGGTCTACCTGGACGGCCTCATCCATCGCCTGACCAAGCTCACCGAGGCAGGTGCCGGTTCGAACCGCGGACGCGACCGGGTCTGGCAGAACGAGGTCGAGGAGGCGACCGCACGCTACGTGCGTGCCGGCGGCAGGCTCCCGCTCGCCGAGGATGCGCCCGAGCAACTCGTCCGCGTTCGGTGGATGCTCGAGGAGCTGCGCCTGAGCCTGTTCGCCCAGCACCTGCCGACCTCAGAGTCCGTCTCGCTCCAGCGCATCACGAAGCTGCTCGCGGCAACCTGAGAGTGCGACCGCACGGCGCGGGATGATCCTCCCCTGCGACGCAGACCACAAGGCCCTGTCGGTGCGGGCTCCATTCTCGTTGGCTGGAGTGTGGGGATGGAATGCAAGGAGTGAACCATGGATACCAGCACCACCGTAGGAATCGTCATCGCCGTCGTGGTCGTCATCGCGGTCGTCGCGGTGATCCTGCTCACCCGCCAGCGCCGTGCCGCGGCGCAGGTCGAGGGCCAGCGTCAGCGCGCCGGAGAGCTGCGAACGCAGGCGCACGAGACCGAGCTCGCGCGCCGTGAACGGGAGGCGGATGCCGCGAAGGCCGTCGCCGCGTCCAAGCAGGCCGAGGCCGATGCCGAGCGCTCCCGCCAGGAGGCCGAGCGCCTGGCCCGCGAGAGCGAGGCGCACGCCGCCGAGGCGGAGGCCCTCCAGGCACGCACATCGGAACACCTGCGCGAGGCCGACGACCTGGACCCGGACATGCGCGTGGATGACGTCGTCGAGACCATGCCGGAGGACCGCGCCGTCGAGCCGGCCGAGGTCGACGAGACGCCGGTCACCACCGCGGAGCGTCCGATCCGCTAGAAGAACTGCTGGCCCGGGGCTTCGTGAGGGGAATACACTTCCCGGCATGAAGCCCTGGGTCGATCTTCCGCGCCTGCTTGCCGTCTGCAGCGTGCTCGTGCTCCTCGCGGCATGCTCACCCCAATCGGGGTCCACCACCGATCCATCCGATGAGGCATCGCAGGGTGCCGACGACGGCACCTCCGCCGACGACGACTCGAGCGGGGGTGACGCGGAAGAGGAGGAGTTCAAGCCGGACAACCCGTGCACGCTCATCCCGGACGACGCGCTCGCCATCGCTCTCGGTGGCCCGCCTGTTCCCGATCGCGAACCGCAGATCGGCGGCAGCGAGGTCGCGTGCTTCATCTACGGTCCCACCGACCCGCCCGCGATCCTCACCGTGCGGATGTCCTCGAGCGGGCCCCAGGGGTACGAGATCCAGAAGGGCTACGTCGTCGACAGCGGACTCGAAGCCGTCGACCTGCCGGGCATCGGCGACGCCGCCTTCGCCTTCGGGCCGGGCGTCACCATGCTGGTCGGCAACAAGGTGGTGTACCTCTACCTCGAGGGTCTTCCATTCGACAACGTTCCAGAGGCGGACCGGCTGGAGCTGGTCAAGAACCTCGCGATCGCGGCTGCGGCAGAACTGGGCTGAGTCAGTCGAGCGGCTTGCCGTAGAAGATCGACGCGGGCAGCACGTCGTATCCGCCGTAGGCGGGGATCGACGTGTAGCCGAGCGACTCGTAGAGCCCGATCGCAGGGGCCTGCTTGAAGCCGGTCTGGAGCACGAGCCGCCTCGCTCCGCGGTCGCGCGCGATCACCTCGAGCTCGACCATGAGCGCGCGGGAGATGCCCTTGCCGCGATGGTCGCGGTCGACCACGACCTTCTTCACCTCGAGCGCGTCGGCGAGGTCGCCGGTCAGGCGCTTGAGCCCGGCGTGGCCGACCGGGGTGTCGTCGTCCTCGAGCGCGAGCAGGGTCACGACGACGTCCTCGGTGTGCACGCCGAGCGCCGCCGAGAAGGCTGCACGGTCGTCCGGACTCAGCGCTTCGTACTCGTCGTGGTAGACGGCGCCGGACTCGGCATCCATGGCGGCGCGGAGCGCCACCGCGCGCGGGTCGTCCCAATCGATGCGCTCGAGCCGGATCATCCTGCGAGCCTACTGAGCCGGCGGGGCATCGGCGATCGCCTCGTCCATGGGTTCGCCGGTCACGTCGGGTGCCGTCGGATCGTCGAGGCCCGCGGCCGCGCCGCGCCAGCTCTCGAGCTCGAAGCCCGCCTCGCCGTCGTCGCGCATCCCCCCGACCATGATCGCCATCCCGGTGTTGTCCAGGTCGGCCTGCACCGTGAACTGCGCATCGAGATGGCGGCTGCGCATCCGCACCCACAGTCGCATCGCCGCGCCGTGGCTGAACACGACAACCGTTCCGTCAGGATGCCGCCGCTCGACCTCCGCGATCGAGTCGTCGAAGCGGCGCATGAATTCGGTGCCCGTGCCCGCGCCCGGCATGCGGAGCTCGGGCTGCCCGGTGCCCCACGCGTAGATCGTGCCCAGGTACCCGCGCACCGAGTCGCGGTCGTTGAGGCCCTCGTACTCACCCGCCCAGATCTCGTGGAGGCCGGGCAGTTCGACCGGCTTGATCTCGCGCGCGGCGGCGAGCGGTGCGGCGGTGCGATGCGTGCGCGTCATCGTGGACACGAAGATGCCGTCGACCGCCTCGTCCGCGATCGTCGTCGGCACCGCCTGCGCCTGCCGGGTTCCGAGCGGCGTCAGCCCCGGCCCTGGCACGACGGTGCCGAGGGCACCGCGCACGTTGTCGGGAGTCTGGCCGTGGCGGATGAGGATGAGACGCACGGCTCGACGCTAGCGCGCCGAAGCGACCGGAACCTGAACTACTCGACCTTCGCCTTCGTCGTCGCCGACGCGTTCGACTCGTACGAGGTGTTCGTGGACTCGAAGAAGTTCACGAGCTGGAGGGTGTCGTTGGCGGCCGCCATCCACTTCGCAGGGTTCGAGACGTTGTAGTGCGCCTCGAAGCCGAGCTCCTCGAGACGGCGGTCGGCGAGGTACTTGACGTACTGGTTGATGTACGTCGCGTTCAGCCCGAGGATGCCGCCGGGAAGGAGGTCATGGTTATACTCCTCCTCCATCTCGACCGCATCCAGGATCATCTGCTTGATCTCGGTCGCGAACTCCTCCGTCTGAAGGTCGGGGTTCTCCTCGAGCACGGTGAGGATGAGGTTGATGCCGAACTTCAGGTGCAGCGACTCGTCGCGCACCACCCAGTCCATGAGCGAACCGAAGTTGCGCAGCAGGTTCCGCTGGCGGAACGAGAGCGCGACCATGAAGCCCGAGTAGAACCAGACACCCTCGAGGATCACGTTGTACGCGACCAGGTTGCGGATGAAGTCCTTCTTGCCCTCGGTGGTGGTGATGTCGAGGGTCTGCTCGGTCATGCGACGGATGTACTTGAGCTCGAACTCCTCCTTGCGCGCCATCGACGGGATGTCGACGTGCGAGGCGTAGGCCGCAGCACGGTCGATCGGGAACGTCTCGAGCACGTACTCGAAGCTCATGCAGTGGTTGGCTTCCTCCCACATCTGCTTCGCGAGGTACAGCGAGCACTCGGCCGCCGACACGTACGGGTACACCCCGAACGCGAGTGCCTTGTTCACGAGCAGCTCGTTCGGGTTGAAGTACGACATGAGGAACGTCACCGCGTGGCGCTCCTCGTCGGTCATCTTCTTGAAGTCCGCGATGTCCTCGCCGAGCTGGATCTCATTGGGGAACCACGTGTTCGCGACGGCCTGGTCGTACAGGTCCATCGCCCACTGGTACTTGATCGGCTTGAGCAGCAGGCCGTCCTGCAGTCCGGTTCCTAGGATTCCCATGAGTTCAGTCTCCTACTGGCAGCTGTCGCACTGCAGGTCGTCCATCGGGTCTACCGGAACCTCGTACTCAGAGATACGATCCACGATCAGCCCTCAGCCTTCGGTGCGAGTCCGCCGAAGCCACGGCGCTGCGGGGCGGCGGCGGGAGCCTGCTCGGTGGATGCCGCGGCCTCGACCGGCACGGCCTTGCTCTGGTCGATCTCCTCCGACTTGTTCACCTTGACGGTGGACTGCTCAGCGGTGTGGCGCGGCTTCATGTGCAGGTAGTACGTCGTCTTGACGCCCTTCTCCCACGCGGCGAAGTAGATGTCCATCATGTCGCCCAGGTCACGCGTCTCGAGGTACATGTTGCGACTGATCGCCTGGTCGATCCACTTCTGGGCGCGGGCCGCGACCTCGAGGAACGCGTACGGCGACAGCTGGAAGCTCGTCTTGTACACCTCCTTGATCGCGTCCGGGATGGCTGCGATGCCCTGGATGTCGCCCTGCGAACGCAGGATCGCCTCGCGGGTCGACTCCCAGATGCCGAGCGACTGCAGGTCCTTCACGAGGTTCGCGTTCACCTCGAGGAACTTGCCGTTGCTCGTCGCGCGGCTGAAGATCTGCGCGAACTGCGGGTCGAAGCCCGGCGTCGTGCCGGCGACCAGACCGATGGATGCCGTCGGCGCGATCGCCATGAGCGTCGCGTTGCGCATGCCGCCCTTGACCTTCGCGCGCAGCGCATCCCAGTCGAGACGCGTCTTGCGGGTCACCTTGATCTCGACGCCGCGGTCCGCCTCGGTGAGCGCGATCGAGTCGAACGGCACGAGGCCCTGCGACCAGCGGCTGCCCTCGAAGTTCGGGTACGCCCCGCGCTCCTTGGCGAGCTCGGTCGACGCATCGATCGCCGCGTACGAGACGTGCTCCATGATCTCGTCGATGAGGTCGTACGCCTCCTCGGACTCGTAGCTGATGCCGAGCTTCTCGATGATGTCGGTGAAGCCCATGACCCCGAGCCCGACCGCGCGGTTCTGCGCGTTGGAGAAGTCCGCCTCCACCACGCTCGAGCGCGTGATGTCGATCAGGTTGTCGAGCTGGCGCACCGCGAGGCGCGCGCTCTCCTCGATCTTCACGAAGTCCAACTTGCCGTCCAGCATGTGCTGACTCAGGTTGATCGAGGCCAGGTTGCAGACCGAGACGTTGTCGACGTCCTGCGGCAGCGTGATCTCGGTGCACAGGTTCGACAGGTGGATCGTGCCCGTGTTGTTGTTGAGCGCACGGTTGTTGATCGTGTCCTTCCAGGTGAGCCACGGGTGGCTCGTGGTCTGGAGGGAGATCAGGATCGACTTGAACTGCTCGCGCGCGCCGATCTTCTTGAACATGCGCAGCTCGCCGGCCTCGGCCTTGGCGACGTACTCCTGGTAGCGCTTGGAGAACGCGGCACCGTAGAGCTCGTTGAGGTCCGCGACCTCGAGCGGGTCGAACAGGTACCAGTCGTCGTCGTTCTGCACGCGCTTCATGAACTCGTCCGAGATCCACACCGCGGTGTTGGCGGTGCGGGTGCGGCGGTACGGGTCGCCCGAGTTCTGGCGAAGGTCGAGGAACTCGGGGAAGTCGAGGTGCCAGTTCTCCATGTAGAAGCACAGGGCGCCGAACTTCTTGCCGCCACGGCTGACCGCCCGGAGGATCGAGTCGATCGTGTGCATGAACGGGATCGGGCCGGTCGACGTGGTGTTGTTCGAGCGGATGGGCGAGCCCTGTGCGCGCAGCTTGGTCACCGACAGTCCGATGCCGCCGGTGCCCTTGGTGAGCCACATGACATCGCGCGTGGTCTTCGCGATGTGCTCCATGTCGTCCTGCATCTCCATGACGAAGCAGTTCGCGAGCTGCGGGTAGATCGTTCCGGCGTTGACGAGGGTGGATCCTGCGGCCAGGTACTCGAGCGCGCTCATCTTGCGGTAGAACGCGATCGCGGCGGCGTCGGCATCCGCCTCGTTGAGCGACAGGCCCATCGCGATGCGCATCCAGAAGTACTGCGGCACCTCGAGCGGGTCGCCGTTGCGGCCCTTGATGCCGTAGCGGTTGTTGAGCGTGACGACGCCGATGTACTTGAGCAGTTCGTCCTGCTCCGGGTCGAGCTCGGCGGCGAGCTTGTCGAGGTCGAAGAGCTGGGTCAGGCGCGAGTCGAGCAGGCCCTCGTCGACGCCGCGGCGGATGTTGGCGGGGAAGTGCTCGGCGTGCAGCGCCTTGAGCTCCGCGGCGGTCTCGTAGTCGCCGAGCACGCGCTTGTAGATGGTCTTGAGCAGCAGGCGGGCGGCCACGGTGTCGAATGCAGGGTCATCCTTGACGTTCTGCAGTGCGACCTGGATGACCGCTTCATCCAGCTGCTGGGTGGTGATGCCGTCGAAGAGCGTGAGCTCGAGCTCCGAGGCGATCTGCGTCACCCACGTGATGTTCTCGTCCAGCCCGCGGCTCGCGGTCTCGATGGCGAGGTTGATCTTGTTCGCGTCGTACGACTCGCGCTCACCGTTGCGCTTGACGACCGTAATGCCCACAGAAAACTCCCTAGATACTGTCGCCACAGCGACCTTTTCGCCCCGCAAACGGGTGTTGGACCGATCCCCCCGGCCCGGCGGTTCAACCACTATATCTAGTTCCACCGACTTCACCAACGCACTAGATGTAGTGGTTTTGTCCACAGCTTGTGGAGAAGTAGGAGCGAATTATCCACACTCTCCACAACTTGGTCGGCAGCGACACGCGAGTACAGGGTCCCCAATACTGCCGACATCGGCGCGTCGCGCGAGAAAGCACGTTCTGGCGACCGCGGCGCCTGTGGAGAACTCCGACACGCCGTTCCGAGCGCCTGTGGAAACTCCGGGGCGATGCCCGACCTCGGCGGCGCGTCGCGCGGGGACTACGCTGGCTCTCGCCGTGAAGCTCTATTTCGACCTCCTCAAGACCCCAGGGGTCGCTCGGATCATCTCCGCGCAATTGCTCGCGAGGTTCCCCGGCGGCATGCTCTCGCTCGCGTACCTCCTGCACGTCGAGAAGCTGCACGACTCCTACGGTGCCGCGGGCCTCGTGCTCGCCGCGACGAGCGTCGGGCAGGCGATCGCCGGTCCGCTCACGAGCCGGTGGATGGGCATCTGGGGCATGCGCCCCGTGCTCGCGATCACCACCGCGATCTGTGCGGTCAGCATCCTCACCGTCGGCTTCGTCGAGATGACCGTGCCGCTCACGATGCTCGTCGGATTCATCGGCGGCCTGAGCTACCCGCCCGTGCAGCCCGCGGTGCGCACGATCTACCCCAAGATGGTCAACTCGCGGCAGCTCACCCCGCTGTTCTCGCTGGATGCCTCGGCGCAGGAGATCATCTGGGTCGCCGGCCCCGTCATCACGACCCTCGTCGCCACGCAGATCTCCACCGTGCTCGCGGTCGCGCTGTGCGTCGTCTTCCTGGTCGGCGGCGGGATCTGGTTCATCTCGTCGCCCGAACTCGGGCGCGTGCGCATCCCGCGGTCGAAGCGCGCGTTCGGCTCGGTGATGACCAAGCCGGCCGTGCTGCTGGTCGCCCTCACCGGCATCGTGATGGTCGGTTCGTTCGCGGCGGTCGAGGCCGGCGTGGTCGCGACGTTCGGCCACGGCGACGCGGGCTCGGGCATCGTGCTGGCCGTGTTCGCGGCCGGGTCGCTCATCGGTGGCCTTGCGCTCGGGCACCGGCAGATCGGACCGTGGACGCTCGCGCGCCGTGCGGCGATCATCCTGATCGGCTTCGCGATCGCATCGCTGTTCCTCGATGCGTGGTGGCTCTCGATCGCCCTGTTCATCGCCGGACTCGGCATCGCTCCCGCGCTCGCCGCGATGTTCTCGGTGGTCTCGGCGAGCGTGCGCTTCAGCGACACCGCGGAGGCCTACGGCTGGGTCGGCACCGGCCAGCTGATCGGCGCCGGGTTCGGCTCCGCCCTCGCGGGATTCCTCATCGACGCGAACGGGGCGATCGGCGCGTTCTTCGCCGCGATCGGGCTCGCCGCCCTGACGGTCGCGATTACCGCGATCTTCCACCGCAGCATCCCCGACCTCCGCGGCAAGGAGGTCGGCCCGCAGGCCGACACCGAGCCGGTGCCGACGCAGCCGTCGTAGCCGCCCCGACGGGCGATCAGTCGTTGACCGTGGCGCGAGTCCGCAGTCCGCCGAGCACGAGCAGCAGCAGTCCGGCCGCGATCCACCCCGCGAGCACGAGCCACGGGAACGCCGTGTCGGCCGCCGGGAAGTAGGACAGGTCGCGCAGCAGGGTCGCCGACGCCCCCGGCGGGAACCACTGGCCGACGGCGCCCCACGGCGCCGCGAGGAACTCGAGCGGCTGGGCCGCCGACGAGATCGGGTTGGCGATGAGCAGCAGGATGACGGCCCCGATCGGCACCCCCGGTCGCCCGAGCACCGACGCGAGCCCGACGATCGTGCCCGCGCCGGCCAGCATCGCGAGCGCCATCGCCCCGGAGTTCGCGAGGTAGCTGCCCTGCAGCACGCCGAACCAGCCCTGCAGCACTCCCACGATCGCGAACCCGGCGACCGTCGAGTACACCAGGAGCGCGACGAGCCGTCGCACCACACCGCTGAGTGCGAGTGAGATCGCGATTCCGCCGAGCAGGGCGCCGATGAGCAACGGGAAGGATGCCGCGGCCAGCCCCGCCCCGCGCGCGTCGGTCTCGGCGAGCGGCACGACATCCGTCACCTCGACCACGATCGGACTCGGCGGGGTGATCCCCTGCGCCGCGAGCGCCGCCGTGAGCTGCGCCTGGAGCGCGGGGGCGAACGCGCCGAGCTGCTGCGCGACCGCCGGGCTCGCCGCTGACGCGACGAGCACCTCGGGTGACTGCGGGTCGAGCACGATCGCCCCGTAGAGCTCGCGCGACTCGATCGCGTCGACCGCGGCATCCCGATCGTCCAGGGCGGTGACGACGAAGGCGTCCGGCGCCCGCTCGTCGAGCGCGGCCTCGAGCTGCTCGACCTGCGCCGACGGGCCGACGATGCCGACCGGGAGCGACTTCACGGAGGCGGTGACGATCGGCCAGAGGAACGCGATCAGCACGACGACCACGACCGCCGAGAGTGCGACGCCGATCGCGACCGCGCGACCGATCGGGTTGAGCTGCGTGTGCGGCGCGGAGGCTGCGGTGGACACGGATGGTTCCTCTCGATCGAACAAACAGAATGTTCGTTCTTTATGGTGCACCCGGCCGGTCGGCTTGTCAAGAACGATCATTCGGTTTTATGGTGACCCGTGCCCAAAGTCACCGACGAGTACCGCGCGGCCCGCCGCGACGAGATCGTCGAGGCCGCGCTCGCGGCGTTCCGCCGCAAGGGATTCCAGGCGGCGTCCATGGCGGACATCATCGCCGAATCCGGCCAGTCGGCCGGCGCGATCTACGGCCACTTCAAGGGCAAGTCCGAGATCGTGCTCGAGGTCGCGACGCGGGTCGTCGGCGAGCGGATCGGCGACGTGCGCCGGCTCGGCGACGCCGAACGGCTCACCCCGCCGTCCGGCCTGCTGCGCGTGCTGATCGAAGGCATGACCCGCGACCTCGGCGACCCGACCATCGTCGTGCAGATCTGGGGCGAGGCGATCACCGACCCCAAGCTGATGGCCCTCGCGCTCGGCACGTTCGAGCGGCTGCACGCGGCGATCGAGGGCTACGTCATCCTCTGGCACGAGCGCGAGCACGGCCTCTCCCCCGAGGATGCCGCGGCCACCGCCACCCGCCAGGTGCCCCTGTTCATCGCCGCAGTGCAGGGCTACCTGCTGCAGCGCGCGATCATGCCGGACTTCGACGGCGACGCCTACTTCGCGACGCTGGACGAGTACCTGCCGAGGTAGCGGCCCGCCCCGCTGACGCGCGCCGGTCTACTCGATCAGGGTCGGATCGGTCGGGCCCGCGCCATCCTCGCCAAGGACGGGGTCGCCGTTGTCGACGTCCTCCGGGTTCGGCAGCGTCATCATGAACCGGAAGAACACGATCGCGATCAGGAGCGCAACGCCGCCCCCGATGATGAACGGCAGCACGAGGTCGATGCGGCCGATGAGTCCGCCGATGAGCGAGCCGAGCGGCATCGACCCCCAGAGCACGGTGCGCCAGCTGCCGTGCACCCGTCCGAGCAGTCGACCGGGGATGACGCTCTGGCGCAGCGACATGATCAGGATGTTCCACATCGTCACGGCGAGCGACGAGACCGCGAAGCCGAGGATGCCCGCCCACAGCTGCGGCACGAGCCCCATGAACACGAGCGACGCGGTCTGGATGACCATCATGATCGCCATCGTGAGGCCCGTGCCCCACCGCACCTTGAGCCGCTGGGCGAGCACCGCGCCGATCACGCCACCCACCGCGCCGCCGAGCAGGAACACACCGAAGAAGCCCTCCGGAACCCCGAGCTCGTCGAGCACGTAGAGCACGAAGCTCGCCATCGCAGCCGAGTACGCGACGCCGACCGCGGTCGTGACGAGCAGCAGGGTGCGCAGCATGCGGTTCGCGAAGATGAACCGGAACCCGTCGGCGAACTGGCGGTACCACCGCTCCTTCGGGGTCCCGTCCGTGCCGGCGGCGTCGAACTGCCGACCCGACGCCGCCTTGGGCAGGGCGAGCGCGAGCCCACCGGCGACCGCGAACACGAGCGCGTTGATCCCGAGCGGGATGAGGGCTGCGACCACGAACAGCGCCGACGTGAGCGGACCAGCCACGAAGTTCTGCACGATGAGCTCGCCACCCTCGATGCGCGAGTTCGCGCGCGGGAGGTTCGCCTTGGCCACGATGGAGGGCACGACGGCCCGGATCGCGCCGTCGTACACGGTCTCGAACGCCCCGTACACGAACGTGACGAGGTACAGCCACCAGATCGTGAGGGTGCCGGTCGCGACGAGCGCGAGCATGACGAGCGCGAGCGTCACCCGCACACCCTGCGCGAGGGCGAGCGCGCGCCGGCGGTCGATCCGGTCGATGAGGATGCCGGCCGGCAGCGCGAAGAACAGCCACGGCAGCAGTGCGAGGGCCGCGATGATCGAGATGAGGAACGCGTCATCCGTGAGCCGCGCCGCGAGCAGCGGGATGATCGTGCGCACGATCCCGTCGCCGAGACTCGAGGCGAGGTTCGCCGTGAAGATGTTGCCGAACGCCCTGCCGAGCGGCGCTGCCCGATCGGTCTTCGCCATCAGCGCGACCTCCTCATCGCCGGGATCATCGGCGCGGGCTCACCATCGGCCGTGCACCGCCGAGCGGAACGCGCGGTCGTAGAGCGCGGTCACCTGGTCGGTGAACTCGGCGGTGAGCGGCGGAACGTCCGCGGCGGCCGCGTTCGCGCGTGCCTGCTCGACCGTGCGGGCGCCGGGGATGACCGTCGTGACGCCGGGCAGCTGCGCGAGCCAGGCGAGCGCCGCCGTCGAGGCCGTGAGCCCCTGGGAGTCGGCGTACTCGGCGAACTCGGCCGCGGCATCCACGCCCTGCTCGTAGTCGACGCCCGAGAACGTCTCGCCGACGTCGAACGCCTCACCGTGCCGGTTGTAGTTGCGGTGGTCGTCCGCGGCGAACTGCGTCTCGCGGGTGTACTTGCCGCTCAGCAGGCCCGAGGCGAGCGGCACCCGCGCGATGATCGCGACGCCCGCCTCGAGCGCGGCGGGCAGCACGTGCTCGAGCGGCTTCTGGCGGAACGCGTTCACGATGATCTGGATCGCGGCGACGTTCGGTCGCGCGATCGCGGCGAGCGCCTGGTCGACCGTCTCGACGCTCACGCCGTAGTGGGCGATCGCCTCTTCGGCGACGAGCGTGTCGAGGTCGTCGTAGGTGCGATCCGACTCGATCGTGGCGGTCGGCGGGCAGTGCAGCTGGATGAGGTCGAGCCGCTCGACGCCGAGCCTGCGCCGCGAGCCGTCGACCCAGCCACGGAACGCGTCGAGCGTGTAGTTCTCCGGCAGCTGCTCGACCGAGCGCCCCATCTTGGTCGCGACGAACAGGTCGTCGCCGCGGTGATCGGCGAGGAACCCTCCGATGATCGACTCGCTGCGACCGTCGCCGTAGACGTCGGCGGTGTCGTAGGTGGTGACCCCGGCGTCGAACGAGGCATCGAGGATGTCGCGAGCCTGCCGCTCATCCACGTTCCCCCAGTCCGCCCCCAACTGCCACGTGCCCAACCCGATCACGGAGAGGTCGCGGGGCGCCCCTGAACGGCTCAGACGGGGAGCGCTGCGCTGCTGCATCCTTCGATGCTAGCGAGGTGGTGCGACTAGCCCACGACCTTCGCGACGGCCTTCGCAAGGCGCGGGCGCAGCACGTGGTCGCTCACCTGCACCTTGTGCACCTCGACGTTGCGCATCTGCTCGATGATCCGCATCGTTCCGGGCGAGAGGAACTGGTCGAACGCCCCGTAGACCACGTCCACGGGCGCCCGCACCGCGGCGATGTCGCTCACCGTGGTCTGCGACTCGATGCAGTGCTGCAGGCTGAGCACGAAGGGCGTCCAGTTGCGCTCGTTGATGTCGAGGGTCTTGCCGAGCGCGAACAGCTTGACCACCTGCGCCGAGGCGCCGATCGTGAAGTCCTTGTTGCTGCGCATGAACTCGTAGACCTTGAGGTACGCGCCGAGGCGCACCTGCACCACCGGGTCACCGAAGTCGGTCGGCGAGAGGTAGGCCGGCGGGCTCACGAGCACGAGGTGCTGCACCTCGCGGGTGTGGGTCGCGGCGTAGCGCGCGGAGAGCAGGCTGCCGAGCGAGTGCCCGACGAGGATGAACGGCGCCTTGAGATTCAACGAAGCGATCGTGCGCTCGAGCGCCGAGACGTGCTCCTCGATCGTGTACGTCGCGTCGGGCGGAACCGGTGACTCACCGAATCCGAGCAGGTCGATCGAGATGCACCGGTGGTGCTCGACGAGCAGCGGGATGAGCCGCTCGAAGGTCGCGGCCGACGAGGCGATCCCGTGCACGAGCACGACGACCGGCCCCTCCCCCACATCGCTCGCGATGTGCAGAAGGGGCGCCTTCGGCTTGCGCCTGAAGCGGTCGAGGAGCGGGTCGAGGATGCCCAGGACTACGGCGCGGGCGTCGTCGGTGCTGCGGGCTCTGCGGGCTTGTCCGGCCCGTCGCGCAGGTCGGCGATGAACTCCTTGACGTCGCCGGCCTTGTCCTTGGCGAACTCGGAGACGTCGCCCGCCTTGTCCTTCGCGAACTCCGAGACGTCGCCGGCCTTGTCCTTCGCGAAGCCGGACACGTCGCCCGCCTTGTCCTTGGCGAAGTCCGCGACATCCCCGGCCTTGTCCTTGGCGAACTCGCCGACGTCGCCGGCCTTGTCCTTCGCCTTGTCGGCCGTGTCGGCGATGAACTCCTTCAGACGCGCGGCGCGCGCCTCGGCGCTCTCACCGGTCTTCTCGATGAAGTCCTTGATGCGGTCTGCGGCACCCTCGGATGCTGCCGTGTTCTCTTCCGTCGTCATGGTCTGGTCTCCCGTGTTGAGGTCTGAACTGCACGTCGAGCACGACACTATCGGTGCTGCACACGGTGTCGTTACCGAGGCTTCATCATCCTCCCAGCATGTGTCCAGCGAGCGCCACCAAGTGACGACCGAATCGTGAGGAACGTTGGGTAGTGAGTGCTTGGGCCGGTGACTACCGTCAGTGACATGAGGCGCATCCTTCTTCCAACCACAGCACTGCTCGTCGCCGCGATCGCCCTTGCCGGGTGCTCCGCGGGTGCAGGATCGACGAGCTACGACGAGTCCGGCGGAGGCGCACCAGCCCCCGCCCAGGACTCCGACACCGGCATCATCTCGTCGGAGATCGCCGGCGGCGACGTCATCGTCTCCCCGGAGCTGCAGGTCACCGATCGGCAGGTCATCACCACCGGCTACGTCACCGTCACGGTCGACGATCCGCTCGAGGGCGCACGAGAGGCCGTGCGCATCACGGAGGCGGCCGGCGGACGAGTCGACTCGCGCAACGAGTACGCGGCGGATGACACCACCGCCGCGAGCGCATCGCTCACGCTGCGCATCCCGTCCGACACGCTCACCGCCACTCTCGACAAGCTCAAGGCCCTCGGCGTGGTCGAGGAGGTGTCGCTCAACGCGAGCGACGTGACCATGCAATCGCTGGATCTCGACGCGCGCATCTCGGCGATGACCGACTCGATCGGCCGGCTGCAGGCGACTGCTCGCCGTCGCCGCCGACCTCGACGACCTCATCACCCTCGAGACCGCGATCTCGGACCGCCAGGCGCAGCTCGAGAGCATGCAGAGCGAGCAGCGCTACCTGGCCGACCAGGTGTCGATGTCCACCATCACGCTCAACCTGGTCGAGGAGTACATCCCGCCGGTGCCCGAGGTCGACCAGTCCGACCCGCTGTCCGCGCTCCAGCGCGGCTGGGTCGCCCTCGCGACCTTCTTCGGCGGCCTGCTCACCGTGCTCGCGTTCATGGCACCGGGGCTGGCCGTGCTCGCGATCCTCGCGGTGATCGTGATCGTGCTCATCCGGGTGCTGAACCGGCCGAAGCGCACGGAGTAGCACCACCGCACACAGCGCGAAGCGGGTCGGGCCCAGAGGGTCCGGCCCGCTTCGTCATGCCGTGGCTAGGACGCGAGGATGTCCTTCACCATCGGCGCGACCTTCGTGCCGTAGAGCTCGATCGCGCGCATCGAGTTCTCGTGCGGCAGGGTGCCGGCGCTGTACTTGAGGTCGAAGCGCTGGATGCCGAGCGTCTGCACGGTCTTCGCGATCTTCCTCGCGACCGTCTCGGGCGAACCGGCGTAGAGCGAGCCGTGCTCCCCCGCCTCGTGCCGGAACTCGTCCTCGCGGGCCGGCGGCCAGCCGCGCTCGCGGCCGATGCGGTCGCGCATCACCTTGTAGTGCGGCCAGAACTCCTCGAGCGCCTGCTCGTCGGTGTCCGCCACGTAGCCGGGCGAGTGCACGGCGATCGGCAGCTCGGGCTGCTCGAGCTGGGCGAGCGCGCGGTGGAACAGGTCGGCGTACGGCTTGAAGCGCTCCGGGTCGCCGCCGATGATCGCGAGCACGAGCGGCAGGTTGTGACGCGCGGCGCGCACGACCGACTCCGGGCTGCCTCCGACGCCCACCCAGGCCTTGAGGCCCGACTCGGTCTTCGGGTACACGGAGAGTCCGCGCAGCGGAGGGCGCAGTTCGCCCTCCCACGTGATCGGCTCCTCCTTGAGGGCCTCGACGAACAGGTCGAGCTTCTCCTCGAACAGCTGCTCGTACTTCGCGAGGTCGAATCCGAAGAGCGGGAACGACTCGGTGAAGGAGCCGCGACCGAGGATGACCTCCGCGCGGCCGTTGCTCACGGCATCCACGGTGCTGAACCGCTGGAAGACCCGGATCGGGTCGTCGGAGCTCAGCACGGTCACCGCACTGCCGAGGTGGATGCGGCTCGTGCGCGCTCGCGATCGCCGAGAGCACGACCTCGGGGGCCGAGACCGCGAAGTCCTCGCGGTGGTGCTCGCCGACACCGAAGAAGTCCAGCCCGAGCTCGTCGGCCAGCACGCCCTCCGCGACGACGTTGCGGATCACCTGGGCGTAGCTCACCGGCTCGCCGTCAGGCGTGACCGTGACGTCACCGAAGGTGTCGAGACCCAGCTCGATCGTGGACTGCTGCTCTGCCATGATGCTCCTGTCTATGCAAATGCTGCGCGCTGGAGCTTGGAGCGAAGGCCATTTCTGGCCTTCGCCGCGACGCCAGCGCCGACAGCCGTCCCGGCTGTCGGACTTGACTATGCAAACGCATGGACTTGAACCGCCGGAACCGGTTCTACATTCCCACGCCTGGGGTCAGACCGCGGTCGCGCCGCCGTCCACGATGAAGAACGCGCCGGTCGCGTAGGTCGAGTCGTCCGACAGCAGGAACTGCATCATCGCCGCGGGGTCGTCGGCGGAACCTTGGCGGCGCAGCGGGATGAGATCCATGAGGTCGTCGAACTCCTGCGTGCCCTCGCCGAGCGAGTGCACGAGGGGCGTCTTGGTGAAGCCCGGGACGACGATGTTCACCCGGATGCCGTGCGGTGCGAGATCCGCGGCCGCGACTCGGGCGAGGCCGTGGGTCGCCGCCTTCGACGTGGAGTACGCAGTGAAGCCCCTCGCCTGGCCGACGATCCCGGTGGGCGACCCGGTGATGACGATCGACCCGCCGTGACCGGCGGCGATGAGCGCGCGGGCCGCGTGCTTGACGCTCAGGAAGCAGCCGCGGATGTTGACATCCATCGTGCGTTCGAACACCTCGACGTCCAGATCCTCGATCGAGGCGTCCTGGCCGAACAGCTGGATGCCGGCGTTGGCCACCATGCCGTCGATCGCACCCAGCTCGGCGGCCACGGTCGCGAACGCGGCCTCGACCGACGGCTCATCCGTCACGTCGCACCGCACCGGCAGCACGCGACCCGGACCGTCGGCGAGCGCGGACGTCGCGGCCGCCGCATCGAGGTCGATGTCGAACACCGCCACGCTCGCGCTGGCGGCCGCGAACCGCAGCACCGCCGCCTGGCCGATGCCGGAACCGCCTCCGGTCACGACGATGGTCTTGCCGGTGAGGTCTCCGAGTGCTGCCATGGCGAAATGGTATACCAGCGGCTACGGCAGGGTCAGCGCCCCGTCGACCCGGCGGGGGATGCTCGTGAAGGAGTCACGGAGCACGTCGGGCAGCGCCCACTCCGGTGCATCCTGCCACGCCACCGGCCGCAGGAACCGACGGACGGCGGTCACGCCCACCGAGGTGTGGATCGAGTTGGTGGCCGGCCACGGTCCGCCGTGTTGCTGCCCCCACGTGACGCGCACACCGGTCGGGTAGCCGTTGAACACGACCCGGCCGGATACCCCGCGCATCACGGGCTCGAAGCTCGGCGACGAGCGCGCGCTCGTCGTCCTCGACGTGGATCGTGGTCGTGAGCGACTTCGGGATGCGGTGCAGGGCACCCTGCACTTCCGCGCCGTCCGAGTAGCGGGCGATCACGAGCATCGGGCCGAAGCACTCCTCCGCGAGATCCGCGTTGAGGTCGTTCGCGGTCGTGAGCAGAATCGTGGGCGACACCGAGAAGCCGTCGCCGGTCGCGGAGCCGCGCACGAGCAACTCGCCGCCGGCGGATTCGAGGCGTCCGGTGATGTCCGCGAACGAGCTGCTGATCCGGTCGTTGAGCAGCACCTGGGCCGGGGCGTCCGCGGTGAGGGCGGCGAGGGCATCGACGATCAGCTGCCCGTCCGGTCCCTCGGGGATGAACGCGATGCCCGGCTTCGTGCACAGCTGGCCGGCCGACCCGGTGAACGAGCCGAACAGTCCCTCGGCGATCGCCTGCCCGCGCGCGGCGGCCGCGCCCCGTGAGATCACGAGCGGGTTGATGCTGCTGCAGCTCGCCGTAGAAGGGGATGGGCTCGTCGCGCTCGTCGATCGCGGCGCGCAATGCGTTCGCCGCACCCAGCGATCCGGTGAAGCCGACGGCGGAGATCGCGGGCTCCTTCACGAGCGCGACGCCGGCGGCCTGGCCGTAGACGATGCCGAACGTGCCATCCGGCGCGTGGACGGCGTTCGCGGCCTCGAGCAGCACCTCGAAGGATCGTGCGGACGTGAGCAGGTGCGAGCCGTGCGCCTTGACGACGACCGGGCAGCCCGCGGCGATCGCCGACGCGACGTCGCCGCCGAGCACCGAGAACGCGAATGGGAAATTGCTCGACCCGAACACCGCCACGGGGCCGAGCGGCACGAGCATCCGGCGGATGTCGGGGGCCGGACCGAGCGGGGTGTCGCCGGCGTGGTCGATCGTCGCCTCGAGGAATCCGCCCTCGCGCACCGCGGTCGCGAACAGCGAGAACTGGAACGCGCTGCGGCTCACCTCGCCATTCAGTCGCGCCTGGGCGAGGCCGGTCTCGGACATCGCGGTCGCGATCGAGCTCATCGCGGTGCTCCTCGACGGCCGCGGCCATCGCGTCCAGCAGGCGCGCGCGCACCTCGAGTTCGGCGAGGCCGAACATGGCGCCCGCCGCAGCGTCCGCGATCGTGGCCACCTCCTCGACGGAGGTCGGCTCGAGACCGGTGTCGGTCTTCTCGGCCGTGCGCGGGTCGGTGGTGATGAGCATCGTGATCCTTCGTGTCGAACCGGGGTGGGGCAGGGTGGCTGTCAGAGACTCTCGCGCGAGACGATCGAGAAGCCGAGGTCGATCTCGGTGTTGACGGGCGTCTCGGAGTCGGTCATCCGGGACAACAGCAGCTCGCCCGAGACTGTTCCGATCTCGCGGTTCGGCACCGCGACGGTCGTGAGCGGCGGCACGAGGTTGCGGGCGAGCTCGAAATCGCCGAAGCCGGTGATCGCGAGGTCCTCCGGCACTCGGATGCCGCGTCGCGAGCACTCCAGGATCGCCCCGGCGGCGAACACGTCGCTCGCGAACATCAGCACGTCGGTCTCGGGGTACTGCTCGAGTGTGCGGGCGAGCAGCAGTGCGCCGGTCTCGAGATCGATGCGGGATGACCCAGAGTCGACGACCCGTACGTGCTCGCCCGGGAACAGCTCGGCCACCGAGCGCTCGAAGCTAGCCCGCCGAGCGACGGCCCGGAAGTCGCCGGTCTGGAGCGACCCGGCGAACGTCGGATGCTGGTATCCCTTGCTCGCCGCGAACTCCACGATCGCGCGGATCGCCGCGCTGTTCGAGAAGCCGACCACCGTGTCGATCGGCTCGTCGGTGAGGTCCCATGCCTCGATCACCGGCACACGCGCCTCACGGAGCATCCTCGTCGTGTTCTCGGTGTGGGAGGTGCCGACGATGAAGATCCCGTCGGGACGTCGGCCCAGGAACGCCCGCACCACCTGCTCCTCGTGCCGCGGGTCGTAGTCGGTCGAGCCGATGAAGAGCTGGTATCCGGCGGGCGCGAGGATCTCCTCGAGCCCGTGCAGGGCGTCCGCGAACACCGACGCCGAGATCACCGGGATGATCGCCGCCACCGTCATGCTCCGGTTCGAGGCGAGGTTGCTCGCGGCCAGGTTGAGCACGTACCCGGTCGCGGCAATGGATGCGCGTACGCGTTCGAGGGTCTCCTCCGACACCAGCGAAGGCGATCGGAGCGAGCGCGAGACGGTCTGCGGCGACACGTTGGCATGGAGCGCGACGTCGTTGAGCGTCACGGTCTGCGTCGAGCGCCGCGTGATCCGCGGCGCAGACGCCTCCACCTCGCTCGCCGCGCTCACAGCAGGCCGCGACCCGCCAGATTCCGCATGAGCGCGCTGATCCCGAACTGCCACGGGTCGCACCTCTCGCTCTGCTGCACCTGGTTCACCAGACTACCGAGCGTCGGCGATGCGATCGTGACGACGTCCCCGTCCTCGTGCGTGAAGCCGCGGCCCGCGACCGAGCGATCCACGATCGGTGCGAACATCGTGCCGAGCATGAGCACGACGCCGTCGGGGTACTGGTGGTGCGGCCCGAGCAGCTGTGCGACGAGGTCCGCGGGGTCTCGCGTGATCATCTCCATGTGCGAGATGCCGTCGAGGTGGAAGCCGTCTGCGCCGTCGATCGCGAGGCTCACGCTCATCGTGCGTACGGCATCCAGGTCGAAGGTGGCGTCGAACACCCGGATGAACGGCCCGAGCGCACACGACGCGTTGTTGTCCTTGGCGCGCCCGAGCAGCAACGCCGACCGCCCCTCGATGTCGCGCAGGTTGACGTCGTTGCCGAGCGTCGCGCCCCAGATGACCCCGGTGGATGCCACGGCGAGCACCACCTCTGGCTCCGGATTGTTCCACTGGCTCGCCGAGAGCACGCCGACGGTCGCGCCGCTGCCCATCGCGGACATCGTCGGACCCTTGGTGAACAGTTCCGCATCCGGCCCGATGCCGACCTCGAGGTACTGGCTCCACAGCCCGCGGTCCATGAGGTACCGCTTGAGCTGCTCGGCCTCCGGGGTGCGGGGCTTGACGCTGCCGAGGTCGGTGCCGATCTCGGCGAGGATCTCGTCGCGCATGGTCGCGGCGGCGTCGAGGTCGCCGCGCACGCGCTCCTCGATCACCCGCTCGATCATCGAGACGGCGAACGTGACGCCTGCGGCCTTGAGCGTCTGGAGGTCGACCGGGGCGAGGAGCCATGGGCGCGATGCATCCCGGGTCGGCGGCGGTGTGTTCGCCAGGAGGTCGTCGAGGCTCGCGAGCACCGGTCCGTCGGCGGCGGCGATGGCGGCCGCCGGGTCGTCGAGCTCGCCGATCTCGGCGGTGGTCGCCCACGTGGCGCTCAGGTCGACCACCCCGGAATCACGGATGACGACGGGCGACGGCCCGCCCGCCGTGGGGTCCCAGACCCGGCCGAGCAGCGTGCCCGCGATCCCGTCATCGGGCAGGGTGCGTCCGACGAGCGAGACGGTGGGTGCGGTCATGTCGATGGGCTCCTGGTCAGCGGCGGTGGAAGGTCGCGGGGCGCTTCTCGGCGAACGCGCGGCGGCCCTCCGCGGCATCCTCGGTGGCGAAGGTGACGGTCTGCAGGTCGCGCTCGTACGCGATCGACTGGTCCTGGGTGAGGTTGTACGCGGCGCGGAGGTTCGCCTTCGCGGTCTCGGCCGCGATCGGCGGCCGGCTCGCGATCGTCGCGGCGAGCTCCTGCGCGCGAGCGAGCAGCTCCGCCTGCGGGTGCAGTTCGGAGACCAGACCCCACGCGAGCGCGCGCTGCGCGTCGATCGGGTCGCCGGTCATGAGCATGAGTGCGGCGTTGCTCGCGCCCGACGGAGTGGGCGAGGAAGGTGCTCATGCCGCCGCCGCCGATCCAGCCGAGCTTGATCTCCGGCGCGGCGAACGACGCCGTGTCCGCCGCGATCCGGATATCGCAGGTCATCGCCGTCTCGAGCCCGCCACCGAACGCGTAGCCGTTCACTGCGGCGACGATCGGCTTGCGGAGGGCACGGAGCGCGTCGCAGTAGTCCTCGCGGTTGCGGAACTCCCACGGCGTCGCGTACTTGTCGAGCTGCCGGATGTCGGAGCCGGCGCAGAACGCCCGCTCCCCCGCCCCGGTGAGCACGACCGCGCGAACCGCATCCGCCTCGTTCGCCCACGTCGCGAGCGTCACGAGCGCCGCGGACATCTCCTCGGTGACCGCATTGAGCTTGGCCGGCCGGTTGAGGGTGATGGTGAGCACGTGGCCGTCGAGCGCGGCGAGGATCTCGTCCGTGCCCAGCTTCGGAAGGGACTCGGTCATGGTGTCAGCCTCTCGATTCGCGTGGAGCCCGCACCGAGCCGGCCATCGCCAGGGAGTCGCGGTAGGCGCGCTCGAGCGCGTCCAGTCCGGTGCGGCGGGCGGTGCGGTCCAGCAGCAGCGATCGCAGGATCGCGGACGCGTCGCGTTGGAACGCGATGAACCCGTCGTACCGCGGTCGCACCCAGGACTCCTCGATGGTGTGCACGGTTGCAGAGTAGAACCGATGGCTCGCGGCATCCAGCAGCGGATCGGTCCACGCGCTGCGCCGGCTGGGCTGGCCGTCGTGCACCGGGATGAACCGGCGCTGCGTCTCATCGGACATCAGCCACTCGACGTGCGCGAGCAGGTCGGGCGTCACCTCGCACGTCCGCGAGACCGCGAGCCCGGTACCGCCGATGGTGGACCCGGGGACGCCGCCCTCCCGCCACGCGGGTGCATCGGAGTACTGGAGCTCCTTCGAGCTGTAGTTGACGTAGCCGTAGATGAGGGGCACGTGGGCGATGTCGCCCTCCGTCGTCATGCGCTCGAGCATGCGGATCGGGTTGAGCTCGTCGGCGCCCGCAGGTGCGTTTCGCGCGATCCGGCCGAGCAGGTCGAGCACGGCGTCGGCGGTTGACTCCGAGACGAAGCGATCGGTGGACTGCGCGACCGGGTCGCCGAACGCGGCGCACACCGACGCGAAGGTCAGGAACGCGTGCGGTCCGGCGAGCGAGAGGGCCACCGGCTCGTGGTCGGCGAGGTCGGCGACGGCGGACCAGGTGGTGGGCGGGGTCGGCACGCGGGCGGTGAGCGAGGCGCTGACCTGGGTCGCCGCATCCAGCGGCACGGCCCACTGGTGACCGTCCATGCGGTACGAGGCATATGACGGGCCGATGCTTGTCGCGGCCCAGTCGGCGAGGGTCTCGGCGGAGAACAGCTCGTCGAGCGGCTGCAGCGATCCGTGCGCGAGCGCCTCCCCGAGGTGCGGATGGTCGAGCACGATCAGGTCGTAGTTCGCAGCGAGATCGTCGATGGGATGCGACTCGAAGTGCTCGAGCGAGTGCGCGCTCCACCCGATGCTCGCGCCTCCGTGGCGCTGTGCGAGCGCGGCGCCGGCCTCGAGTGCCGACCGGCCGCGCGGGTGGTCCCACGTGATCCCGCGGTGCTCGGTCATGGCACCGACGGCTCCTGCACGATCGCACCCGTCGGCGAGCAGCGCCGCGATGCGGGCCTCGTCGACGCCGAGGTCCGCGAGGATCTCCCGGGTGTGCTCGCCCGCGAGCGGAGCCCCGCGGTCGACGCGGGCCGGGGTCTTCGAGAACTTGTACGGGAAGCCGGGTGTCTTCACCCGACCCTCGGTCGGATGGTCGTACTCGACGAAGGTGCCGTTGTGTGCGATCTGCTCGTCCGCGACCAGGGCGGCGTAGTCGTAGACCGGGCCGGCCCAGATGCCCACCGCCTCGAACGCGGCGAGCCAGTGCTCGGTCGTGTTCGTGAGCAGGCGTGCCGCGGTCTTCGCGTAGACCTCGTCGCGCTTGGTCCAGCCCTCGACGTCGTTCTCCATGGTCAGGAAGCTCGGCTCGCCGATCACCTCACCGAGCAGCGAGAGTTCCGGCATCGCGAGCGCGATGAATCCGTCGGAGGTCGTGAAGGCGCCGTAGGGCGCCCGGATGTAGACGTGGCCGTGCGGCTCCTCGCTGCGCTGCTGCGGCACGCGGCCGGCGGTGAACACCGAGAGCTCCTGCATCTGCAGGGTCGTGATCACGTCGAGCATGTTCACCGTGACGAGCTGGCCCTCGCCGGTGCGCTCGCGGTGGAACAGCGCGGCGAGCACCGCTTCGAATGCGGTGGATGCCGTGACCGCATCCACGAGGTACTGCCCGGCGGCCTGCGGCGCTTCTCCCGCGCGGCCCGCGGAGAGCATCGCGCCACTCATCGCCTGGAGCAGCATGTCCTGCCCTGGACGGTTGCGGTACGGCCCATCCTCGCCGTAGCCCGAGATGGACACGTAGACGATGGACGGGTTGATCGCACGAAGCGATTCGTAGTCCACGCCGAGACGCGCGGCCACGCCCGGCCGGTAGTTCTGCAGGAACACGTCGCTCGACGCGACCAGGTCGCGGAGCACGTCCTTGCCGGCCTCCGACTTGAGGTCGATCGCGATCGAGCGCTTGTTGCGGTTGAGCGACAGGAACGACACGTTGATCCGGTTGCCGCGCGCGCCACCCGCCGGGGCGTGGCGCTGCCACTCGCCCGTCGTCGGCTCGACCTTGATGACATCGGCGCCGAGATCGCCGAGGCGCTGCGCCGCGAACGGCCCGGCCATCGCGATCGAGCAATCGAGCACTCGGATGCCCGAGAGCACTCCCGGTGCGTGTGGTGCGGTGTCGCTCATGGTCCGAATCCTTCTGCCTGCCCCGAATGGCAGCGCTAACATAGTACAAGATCAGTGGATGCCGGACTGCCGGTCCGGTCGGCGGCGAGTCAGTCGGGCTGGTCCCCGATGGCCCGGATCGCATCCCGCACCGCCGCGGTCTCGCGCTCACCTTCGAGCACCCGGATCGTCGTGCGGTACTCGCGGGACTCGCCGTGCTCGAGCCAGGTCATGCTGCCGTCGTCGCGCGCGGCACCGTCGCCGCCCACGTGGTGCGTCGACGGCTCGAGCCCGACGCCGTACTGGCCCTCGCGCAGGTTGAGCCACTCGAAGAAGTTCGGCATGCCGCTCGCGTCCCACGACACCTCGACGCCGAGCGCGCCGTCTGCGCGCAGGAGGGCGACACGGTGGCGGCCGTCGGGGCCGGCGACGAGCTCGTGCTCGTAGACCTGCTCGACGAAGCCGCGGATCGGCTCGGGCAGCGTGCGGTACGTCACGCCCTGCTGCGTGGTCGAATCGCTCGCCCACAGGTGCTGCGCGATCGGGGCGACGAACTCGGTGCCCTCGTCCACGATGGGCCAGCCGAAGTTGAGGTGGTACAGGAACATGTGCGGCGTCGGCTCGAATCCGAGGTTGTCCACGACGTCGTGCAACCGGATCTCGCGGCCATCGAAGTCGACCTCGATCTCGCGGGTGAGCCGCAGGTGCTCGCCGAACGACGTGGCCTGGATGACCTCGCCCACGACGCGGAGCACGATCCGTCCATCCGTCTCGACCTCCCGGGCTTCGAGCAGCCTCGCCGGGATGGCGGTCAGTCGGCCGTGGAGTCCGTGCGAGACCGTCTGCTTGGGCGGGTAGCCGTAGCGGGTGGCATCCACCTCGCCACCGAACAGGGTGTGGTCGAGGCCGCCCGAGACCAGGAGCCCGTCGAGCGCGCGCAGCCAGGACAGCCCGCCCTCGTCGGAGTGCTCGTGGAGCCCGGGATGCCGGAAGCCGTTGCCGGATCGCCAGCCGATCGGCACGCCGCGCAACCGGAGGCCGCCGAGGTCCAACGCCCGGTCGACGAGCACCTCGAGCTCGAGCCCGGAGCTCGTGCGGAGGTCGATCGCGCGCACGCCGCGGCCGACGCCGTCGTCGAGCACGACCGAGCGGATGCCGGCGACCGCCGACAGGTCCCCGGTGCGACGCCGCAGCTCGGCGAGGGACAGCTCGTGGCCGAACACGTCGAGTCCGTCGCTCATGTCATGATCCATCCGCCGTCGACGTTGAGGGTCTGCCCGGTCATGAAGCTCGAGTCCGGCCCGACCAGGAACGAGATGACCGCCGCGAGCTCCGCGTCGGCTCCACGCCGCTTGAGCGACTGCCGTTCGAGCACCCACTGGGTGTAGAGCTCGGGGTTCGGGTGGATCTCCTCGGCCCGCGTCGGGAACGCCCCGGGCGAGACAGCGTTGACCCGCACCCCCGACTCACCGAGCTCGCGGGCGAGCGCCCTCGTGAGCGACACCGCCGCACCCTTCGTGGAAACGTAACTGGCCAGGTTCGACCAGCCGCCGGTCCAGGTGATCGAGCCCACGTTGACGATCGAGCCCCGGCCGCGCGCGACCATGTGCCGCGCCGCCGCCTGGGCACCGACGAAGTAGGCACGCTGGTTCACCTGGATGACCTCGTCGTACTCCTCGAGCGGGATCTCGAGGAACGGCGTCGCGGGATAGATCGCCGCGTTGTTGATGAGCGCATCCACCGGTCCGAACTCGGCCTCGCTGCGGTCGATCGCCGCACGGATGGCGTCGGCATCGTGCAGATCGACCTCGAGGGTCATCGCCTCGATCCCGGCGTCCGCGACGATGCCCGCCGTCTCGGCGAGGGTCTCGCCGGCGCGGCCCAGGAGGCCGACCTTGAAGCCGTCGGCACCGAGCCGCAGCGCGGTCGCGCGCCCGAGGGCGCCGCCGGCTCCGGTGATGATCGCGACGCGGTCGGATGGGGTGGATGCGCTCATCGGTGGATCAGACCCCCTGGCGCTTCAGCGTGTCATCCACGAACCGCTTGGCCCGCGGCACGTCGGACTCGTCGAGGTGCTCGATGATGAGCGGCGCGTTCGGGCTCTTCTCGGCGAGGCGCTTGACGTACAGGTCGTAGTTGAGCTCGCCGAGCCCGGCGGCGGGCAGTTCGATCTCGCCGACGCCGCGGAAGGTGTGCGACTCGAGCGCGTCGGAGTCGCCGATGTCGGCGTGCTTCTCCGACTTGTCGTCTCCCGAGCGCTTGACGTCCTTCGCGTGGGCGACGCGCACCTTGTCGGAGAGCGTGTCGAACACCTGGTTCAGGATCGGGTCCATCTGGTCGATGTTGTGGGACTCGAAGTAGTTCGTCGGGTCCATGAGCAGCTCCATCCCGGGGCTGTCGACGTCCTTGAAGATGCGCACGGTCTCCTCGACGGAGCCGATCACGTTGTTGACGTACGTCTCGAGCAGGAAGATCGAGCCGTGGTCGAGCGCGGTCTGCGCGAGGTCCGCGAGCACACCCCTCGCCGCATCGTATCCCTCCTCGGTCTTGTTCTTGTCGTCGTGCACCCAGTCGCTCTCGCTGTTGAACGTGCCCGACTCGCTGATCACGTACGGCGTGCCGAACGAGCGCGCGTTGCGGATGATCTCCTTGAGGTAGTCGACGCGGCGCTTCCGCTCGTCGAGGTCGGGATGCACGATGTTCGTGTAGCCGGAGATCGCGCAGATCGGCAGGTCGTGGTCGCGGAACGTGTCGCGCACGAGCTTGCCCTTCTCCTCCGTGATCTGGCCGGCCGACAGGTCGATGTCCTTGAAGTGCAGGTCGAGCTGCACGGTGTTGAAGCCCAGCCCGCGGATGGTCTTCGCGGTGGTCTGGAGGTCGTACGGGAAGTACCCGCTGAAGATTCCTACCTGGATCATGGTTGCGTCATTGCTCCTTGTTGGGGGTGGTGTGGTGGTGGATGCTCGTCGGCGGTTGCCTAGAGCGGGAACTCGCTGAGGGAAACGGCGCGCTTCTCGTCGATCGACCGGTAGCCGGCCTCGATGAGGGCCATCGTGCGCACGTTGTCGGCGACGGACAGCACGGGCGGTGTGCCGGTCTTGATGGCGTGCTGGAGCTGCTCCATCACACCGATGAACGCGTGCGGGAACCACGTCGTGTCCCAGGTCGGAGTGACCCACTCGCCGCCGGTGGTCGTCTTCGATGCGTAGGTGAGCGTGGATGCCGCGCCGGTCGGCCATCCGATCGTGCCCTTGGCCACGCCCGCGGTTCCCTCGACGCGCCACGAGATGTAGATGTCGTCGTCGTAGCCCTCCTCGCGGGGGCCGGCCCAGACATCCTCGAGCGAGAGCGCGAGCACGCCGGACGGGAAGCGCAGGGTCGACACCACGATGCCGTCGTCGTGCTCGAACGACGTGCGCGGGTCGGTGCGCACGACGGTGGTGATCTCGTCCGGCTCGCCGAACAGGAACCGGAGCACGTCGAGGTGATGCACCGACATGTTCGCGAGGGTCAGTCGGTCGTAGTCCTCGAGGAAGGTCTGCCAGTGCGGGATGGCGTGCATCGAGATCTCCGCGAACACCGGCTCGCCGAGTTCCCCGCGTCCGAGCAGCTGGCTCAGGCACTGCATCGACTGGTCGTAGCGCATGTTCTGGTTGACCGAGAGCGGCTTGCCCGCGGCGGCCGCTTCATCCCGCAGCGCAGTCGCTTCGGCGAGATCGAGCGCGAGCGGCTTCTGGGCGAGGATGCCCTTGATGTGCGGCTGCTGCAGCGCGAGACGGATGAGCGCGGGCTGCTGGTCGGGCGGATACGCGATGTCGAGGATCTCGACGTTCGGGTCGGCGATCACCTGCTCCGGGGTCTCGTGCACCGTGGCGATGCCGTAGCGCTCGGCGATCTCCTGCGCCTTCGCCTGGGTGCGCGATCCGATCGCGACGACCTGGAATCCGGCCTGCCGGTAGGCCTCGAGGTGCACCTCGGACATGATCATGCCCGCGCCGATGCAGCCGATGCGGTACTCGCGGGTACGGATCTCGACGTCGGGCTGGAACGACGTCGTGGTGGCGGTGGCCGTCACGTGATCTCCAATCGCTTCGTTGCGGGGTGATGGCGAGTGTAGTGGCAGCGCTACTGGCAGCGCTGCCATATTTACGCTAGTGTCCCGATTTACACCCCGTCAAGTAGCGGGAACCCCAGCACCATTCGGATTTCAAGGGAGAGATTCAATGCACGGAACACGGCACCGCACGGTTGTCACACGGGGAATCGCGGGTCTTGCCGCGATCTCCGGCCTCGTCATGATGGCGGGTTGCTCCGCTGCTCCGGCCGACCCGGGAGCGGGCGGGGACGACGACGGCAAGTTCGTCATCGGCTTCGAGCAGCCCCTCGGCGGCCAGGCCTGGCGCGAGACCGGACTGGCGGCGCTGCAGGCGCTCGCGGCCCGTCCCGAGTACGCCGACATCGTCGAACTCAAGATCGTCCGCACCAACGACAACGACGCCGCAGCGCAGAACGCGGCCATGCAGAACCTCATCGCGGAGGGCGTCGACGCGATCCTCTTCGACCCGGCCTCGAGCTCCGGCGCCGATGCGGCCATCGCGCAGGCGACGGCGCAGGGCATCCCGGTGATCGCGAACGGCGGCCCGTACGACAACCCCGACGTCTACGTCGTGTCGACCGACTGGGGCAACGCGGGCACCATCGGCGCCGAGTGGCTGCTCGAGAACCTGGGCGACAACAAGAACGTGCTCGTGCTCGAGGGCCTGGCCGGCGTGCCGCTCAACGACGGCACGATGCCCGGCGTGATCGAGGACCTCGAAGCCGGCGGCGCGACCGTCGTCGGCCAGAGCACCAACGGCTGGAACGAGGCCACTGCCCAGGAGAACGCGGCGAGCCTGCTGCGCTCGAACCCCGATGTCGGCGGCGTCTACTCGTTCCTCACCGGACTGCAGGGCATCCCCGAGGCGTTCGCCGCCGCCGGTGTGCCGTTCGTGCCCGTCGTGGGTGGCTCCGGCTACAACGGCGAGGCGTGCACGCTCGTCGAGTACGCCGAGGACGGCCTGACCGGCAACAGCGTGTTCGGCCAGCCGGCGATCTACGCCAAGGGACTCGAGCAGGCCGTGCTGCTGCTCCAGGGCGAGGACATCGACCAGGAGCAGTACTACCCGCCGCTCGAGATCACCGAGGCCAACGCGTCCGACTACTGCCTCCCGGACGAAGCCGCGAACTTCCAGCTCGGCTACGACTTCCCCGGACTCGACATCACCGTCGACGAGGTCAAGCAGTACTTCCAGGGCTAAGGTGACCGACCCGACCGGAACTGGCGCCGCGGTCACCGCGGCGCCAGTTCCACCCTCTGATTCCCTCGCGGGAGACTCGCTCGTCGTCCGCGATCTCGTGAAGCACTACGGTGCCGTCCACGCCGTCCAGGCCGTGAGCCTGCACTGCGAGCCGGGCGAGGTGCTCGCCCTCGTCGGCGAGAACGGCGCCGGCAAGAGCACGGTCGCCAAGATCCTCGCCGGGGCGGTGCGCGCCACCTCCGGCAGCATCGAGCTCGGCGGCACCACCGTGGATGCCGGCAGCGTGCAGGATGCCCGCCGCCTCGGCATCACGTGCGCGTTCCAGGAACTCGCGCTCGTGCCGGACTGGACCGTCGCCGAGAACCTCCGGCTGCCCGACGGCCGCCCGTTGCGCGGGTTCTCCCAGCGCCGGGCCGCGGCCGCCGCCCGCGACATCCTCGCCGGCCTCGAGCTCGGCCACATCGACCCGGAGGCACCCGTCTCCACACTCTCGCTCGCCGATCGGCAGATGGTCGAGATCGCGCGTGCGATCGCCGCGAAGCCGCGCGTGCTCATCCTCGACGAGGCATCGTCCGCGCTCGCCCCACCCGGTGTCGAGTGGCTGTTCCGCCGCATCCGCGAGGTCACCGCGCTCGGCACGAGCGTGATCTACGTCTCCCACCGGCTCAGCGAGATCGCCGAGATCGCGGACCGCGGCACGGTGCTCCGCGACGGCCGCGTGGTCGGGGAGTTCACCCGCGGCTCGTGGACGGACGACGAGCTCATCTCGCTCATGGCGGGGCGGGAGGCATCCAAGCAGTTCCCGGCGCCGCCCGATTCGAGGGTGGATGGCGCGGAGCCCGTGCTCCTCGTCGAGAACCTGGTCGCCGACGGACTCGACGGTGTCACGCTGTCCATCGCCCCCGGGGAGATCCTCGGGGTCGGCGGCCTGCAGGGCCACGGCCAGGCCGAGCTGCTGCGCGCGCTGTACGGCGCGATCCCGGCGAGCGCCGACCGGTGGATGCTGCGCGGCACATCGCTGCGCCGGCTCAACCCCGTGCGCGCGGTCAAGCTCGGTGCCGGCTACGTGCCCGAGGACCGCAAGCGCGAGGGACTCGCCCTGCAGCTCGGCGTCGGCGAGAACCTCCTCGCGCCGTGGCTCAAGGTGCTCGGACTCGGCGGACGACCGCTGCTCACCCGCCAGCGCGGCTGGATCGACGGCGTGCTCGGCGCGCTCTCGGTGCGCACTCGCGGTCCACTCGAGCGGGCGGGCGCGCTCTCGGGCGGCAACCAGCAGAAGCTCGTGTTCGGACGGTGGACCGGCCGTGGCCGCACACTCGTGCTGCTGCACGACCCGACCCGCGGCATCGACGTGCGCGCGAAGCAGGAGCTCTACCGCGCGATCGTCGAACTCGCCGAGGCGGGCGTCGGGGTGCTGTGGTTCTCGACCGAGGTCGAGGAGCTCGTGCACGTCTGCCACCGGGTGGTCGTGCTGTACCGCGGCCGGGTCGCGGACGAACTCGAGGGAGACCGTCTCACCGCGGATGCCGTGGTCGGCGCCGCCGTCGGAGCGAGGACCAAGGGATGACGACCGCCACCGCCCCCGCCGCGACACCCCTGCGCCGCCTGTGGAACGCCCGCGGCCTCGTGCGCCTGCGCCGCGAGGGCGCGCTGCCGCCGATGGCCGCGTTCGCGGTGTTCCTCGTCGTCTACATCATCATCAACCCCGGACTGCTCACGAGGTTCCAGCTGCAGACCGCCGCGAACCTCGTCGTTCCGCTCGCCCTCGCGGCGCTCGGCCAGCTGATCATCGTGCTCGTCGGCGGCATCGACATCTCGATCGGCGCGATCATGAGCCTCGCGAACGTCGTGTTCGCGACGGCGATGGTCTCGCTGCCCGTGCCGCTCGCCGATGGCGGCGCGGCATCGGCGCGGGCGTCGCGTGCGGGCTGTTCAACGGCTTCCTCGTCGCCTACGGGCGATTGCCCGCGATCGCGGTCACCCTCGCCAGCGCGTTCATCATCGGATCGATCAGCCGGGAGGTCATGGACCGCCCGGGCGGCGGCATCACGACCGAGTTCTACCTCGCGACCAGCGGCGAGATCCTGCCGTTCCTGCCCGCCTCGATCCTCTGGCTCTCGGTGATCGCGGTGCTGCTGTGGCTGCTGCTGCAGCGCACGGCGCTCGGTCGGCACATCTACGGGGTCGGCTCGAGCCCGGAGAGCGTGCGGGCGGCGGGGATCAACGATCGCGGCGCCATCCTCGGGGCCTTCGTGCTCTCGAGCATCGTCGTATCGTTCGGCGCGATCATGCTCGCGGGGTCGACGATCACGGGCGACCCGCGCAGCGGTGACCCGTACCTGCTGACCTCGATCGCCGCGGTCGCGCTCGCGGGCGCGAGCTTCACCGGCGGCAAGGGCAGCGTCATCGCGACGATCCTCGCGGCGTGCACGCTCGGCCTCGTCGGCAGCCTGCTGTTCTTCGCGGGCATCAACTCGTACTGGCAGTACGTGATCGCGGCGCTGATCGTCATCTCGGTCGTCGGCATCCCGGTGATCTGGAAGCGCATCGCACTCGCGGTGAAGGGAGCACGCACATGACCGGCCGTGACCACGTCGACCGAGACCCGCGCGCCGAATCCGTTCGTCGCGTTCGTGCGACGGGTGCCGCTCAGCGTCTGGCCGATCGTCGTGTTCGGGCTGCTGTTCCTGATCGGCGGCATCATCCGCCCGAACCTGCTGTCGGTTGACTCGCTCGTGGGCACCGCGACCTTCGCGATGATCCTCGCGATCGCGTCGTTCGGGCAGACCATCGCGGTGATCCAGGCCGGGATCGACCTCTCGGTGCCCAACACGATCGCGTTCGCGGCGCTCAGCTTCCTGACCTGGTCCGGACCGCTCGGGCCGGGCTTCGCGTTCGTGGCCGCGATCCTCTCGGGTGCGGTGGTCGGCACGCTCAACGGCGTGATCGTCGCCAAGCTCGGGCTCACGCCGATCGTCACGACGATCGCGATGAACGGCCTGCTGTTCGGCGTCGTGCTGCTGAGCTTCAAGAACTCGGAGCTCACGACCATCCCGCAGTTCCTGACCGACATCACGGCGACGAAGATCGACGTGCTCGGCGTCGGAGTGGCCGCGGTGCTGCCGCTCGGGCTGATCCTGCTGCTCGTGCTGCAGCTCGTGCTGAGCTTCACGGGCTGGGGACGGTCGCTGTTCGTGGTCGGCTCCGCTGCCGACACGGCGACCCTCGCCGGTATGCCGGTCGACCGCATCCGCATCTCGGCCTATGCCCTCAGCGGCGCGCTCGCCGCGTTCGCGGGCGTCGTCATCGTCGGCTTCTACGGCCAGGCGCTCGCGACCATGGGAGCGCCCTACCTGCTCGGCTCGGTGGCCGCGGTGGTCGTCGGCGGCGCGTCCATCTTCGGCGGCCGCGGTTCCGTGGTCGGCACGTTCGGTGGCGCACTCGTGCTCGGGCAGGTCGCGACGCTGGTCAATGTGGCGAACCTCGGCTCGAACATCCAGCAGCTCATCTACGGCGTGATCGTGCTCGTCGTGGTCGCGCTGTACGGGCGCCGCGCGAAGGACTGAGCCGGCGAGTACGCCAGCGCGCCGCCCGCCGAAGCCGGCGGCGACGATGGGTGTCGCGTATGGAGGACATGCTGGGCGACTCGCCGCTCAGCTTCCCTCCCGGACGGCGTCTCACCGACGAGGTCCTCCGTACGCGACAGTGCAGCCGCGCTTGTGGAGCGGTGGAGCGCGGCGGAGCCCGGCGGAGCCCGGCGGAGCGGTGTGGCGCGGAACCGCTCCGGAAGACCGCGGCCTCAGCCCTTGGTCGCGCCGGCCGTGACGCCCGCAGTGATCTGGCGCTGGAAGATCAGGTACACGATGATGAGCGGCACGACCACGAGCAGCACGCCCGCGAGGTAGGTCGGCACGTTGTCGGGGTACTGGCCGCGCAGCGCGCTCACCCCGACCATGAGCGTGCGCTGGCTCGGCGACTGCATCACGAGCAGCGAGATCAGGATGTCGTTCCAGCAGAACAGCGCGTTCAGGATGCCCATCGACAGCAGCGCCGGGCGGCCGAGCGGCAGCATGATGCGGCCGAACACCCCCCAGATGTTGTTGCCGTCGACGCGCGCGGCCTCGGTGATCTCCTTGGGGATCCGCGAGTAGTACGCGGTCATGAAGTACACGGTGAACGGCAGGAACTGCGACACGTACGCGATGATCAGCCCCGGGTAGGTGTTGATCAGGCTCATGTCGTTGAGCGTCTTGATGAACGGCACCATGATGACCTGGAACGGGATCATCATCGCCGCGAGGATGAGCAGGAACACCGTGCGGCTGCCGCGGAACGTCAGGTGACTGAGCGCGTAGCCCGCCATCGCCGAGAACAGCAGGATGACGGCGACCGACACCGTGGTGACCAGGATCGAGTTGAGGTAGTACCGGCCCATGTTGGCCTGGGTCCACGCATCGATGAAGTTCGTCCAGCTGAAGTTCGTGGTGATCGACAGGCGGTCCAGCACGTAGTCGTGCCGGGTCTTGAGCGCGACGTTGAGCGTGTAGAGCATCGGGTAGATCGTGGCGATCGCGAGCACGGCCATCGGCACCGCGATGATCCAGCGCCCGACTCCCTTGGTGCGCATGCTCAGCTCTCCTTCGTGGCGTGCCGCAGCACGCGGATCTGGATCAGGCCGATCACGAGGATGAGCAGCAGCAGGAACACGGAGGCCGCGGACGCGAGCGCCGGCTTGGCCTCGCCGTTGAGCTTCCAGATCAGGAACTCGGGCAGGTACGACGCGGCCCCCGGGCCGCCGGCGGTCATCGTGTAGAGCAAGCCGAACAGTCCGGTGAGCATGCCGATCGTCGTGGTCACGAACACGAACTGGATGGTCTGCGAGAGCTCGGGGATGACGACGTTCCAGATGGTCTGCGGCAGGTTCGCACCATCGATCCGGGCCGCATCGAGCAGCTCCTGGTCGAGCGTCGAGAACCCCGCGAGGAAGATGACCAGCGCCATGCCGAACGTCGCCCAGATGTGCACGCCGAGCACGCTCGGGAGTGCGCTGCTGGACTGGCCGAGCCAGTCGATCACCGGCAGGCCGAGGGATTTGTTGATCTCGTTGAGGGGGCCGTTGGCGGCGAGCACGATGTTGAAGATCGCGCCGATGATGATCGGCGACAGCACCACCGGCAGGAAGTACACGCTGCGGTAGAAGCGGTGGCCTGGCACCTTCAGGAAGATGAAGGTGGCGAGGATGCCTGCGACGAGCACCTCGATCGGCACGAAGAGCAGCACGACCACGACGTTGCGCGCGGCGGCCTGGAACCGAACGTCGCCGAGGAGTGTGACGTAGTTGTCGAGGCCGATGAAGACCCCGTTGAGCTCCTGGTCACCGGTGAATGAGAAGTTGATGCCGAGCAGCAGTGGGTAGATGCGGAAGATCAGCAGGGTCAGGATGACCGGCGCGATGAGCAGGAACGGCGCGGTGGTCTCGACCGTGAAGCGACGACGGCGCGGGCGGTGGACACCCCGCGCAGCCCCCGGAAGGGCGTCCGGCTGGACGTCCGACCGAGGGCTGAGCAGGGTTGTCACGGGATCTAGCCTTCCGATGCCTGGAGCTGGGCGACCGCGTCATCCACGGTCACCTCGCCGACCAGCAGCTGCTGGCCGAGGCGGTGCAGCAGGTCGAGCGTGTCACCGGAGAGTGCGCTGTGCAGCAGGGGCTTGCTGCCCGGCAGCTCCGCGATGATCTCCTGCGCCGACACGATGTCGGTGTCGAGCGTCACGTTGACATTGGACACGATCTGTCCGCCGGCCAGCGCGTAGGCCGCGAGTGCGTCCTCGTTCACGGTGGCCTTGATCCAGTCCGCCGCGAGGTCCTTCTTGTCCGCGTTCAGCACGCCGTAGCCGATGCCGCCCTCGATCGGCAGCGCGAGCGTCGTGCCGTCGTTGATCGTCGGCGGCATCATGAAGCCGAGGTCGTCGCCGAGGAACTCGTCGAACTGCTTCCAGTGCGCGATGCCCGAGGTGAGGCCGATGACCATGGCCGCCTTGCCGCCGGAGAAGATGTCGAACGAGTCGTTGAACATCGCGGTCGAGTTTGCGCCCTCGTTGTACCAGCCGTCAGCGCTGGTCTGCGCCCACAGCTCGAGTGCCTGGCGGGCGTGCTCGCTCGTCCAGTCGCGGTCGCCGTCGATCCAGGCGTCGTACTCCTCGGGCGTGAAGATGCCCGATCCGAGGCCGGAGAGGAAGAACTCGATGCCGAGGCCCTCCTTGTTGCCGAGTGCGAAGCACGAGACATCCGTCGTCGACAGGATCGCGGTGCACGCGTCGGTGAGCTCGTCCCACGTGGTCGGCGGGGCGTCGGGGTCGAGACCGGCCTGCTCGAAGATCGCCTTGTTGAAGTAGATCGGGAAGCCCTGGAGGAACATCGGGGCGGTCCAGGTCTCGCCGTCGCTCTCGAACGCGGGCCAGCCGGCGAGGTCGTCGTGGATGTCGGCGAGCTTGTCCGTCATCGGAACGAGCGAGTCGGTGCGGCTCTTGAGCTGCGTGCCGCCGTTGAACAGGGCGAGGTCGGGACCGGTGCCGGCCTCGATCGCGCTGCCGAGCAGCGTGTAGTACTGGTCGAACGGCTGCGAGACGATCTCCACCTCGACGTCCGGGTGCTGCTCGTTGAACACGGCGAGCACGTCCTCCTGGTATGCGGCGGCGGCGTCATCCGACGAGCCCCAGTTCCAGATGACGAGCTTGTCCGCCGCCCCGCCGTCTCCGGTACCGGAGCTGGCGCCGCCACAGGCGGAGAGGGTGAGGGCGGCCGTGAGACCGAGCGCTGCGAATCCAATAGATCGCTTCATTGCGATGCCTCTCTTGATGATGGGGATGTCGAGTGAATCCCGCGGGCTTCATTCCTTGGCATCGCCGCAATGGCAGCGCTGCCGGTTTGAATCTAAGTCCTCATACATGTGATGTCAAACGAATTTTTACACGTTTCAACTTCTGCCGACAAAACTACGCGCCGGGAACCGCATCGGGAAGCGTGCGCCGACGCAGGGGGTGCGTGCGGTGGGGTTCGGCACGGGGGCCGGCGAGGGCGGCGTCCGGGACGCGGATGCCGAGACGGGCCGCAGGGCCGTCGGGGTGCACGCGGAAGTCGCGGGCTGCGACATCCACGAATCCCGGATCGGCGACGACGGAGTGCGCGTCGCGACCGGCCGCTCGCCAGATCTCGTCGGCCGGTTCGCGCAGGGTCCAGACCATGCCGGGGTCGTACCCGCCGTTGCCCGCGAACAGCGCGCCGTCGACGGGTGCGTCGTCCCAGAACAGGTTCAGGTCGCTGTCGACGACGAGGTTGCGGATGTCGCGAGCGTCCTGCCGCCCCCCGAACGCCGGCGTGCCGTGGCCGACCACGATGTTGTGCTCGAACGTGAACGCCCGATGCGGCTCGGGCTTGGTCACCGCGACCTGGCTCTCGCCGCCGAACGCGAACAGGTTGTGACGCACGGTGTTCTCGCGGCCGTAGTTCACGTGGAAGGCCTGGTGACTGCAGTCGTGCACGACGTTGTCCTCGACGATCACGTGCGACGATCCCTGGTCGAGGTAGATGCCCCAGCCGCCGTAGTTGCGGCAGTGCACGTCGTGGATGTGGTTGCCGCGCACGATCGTGCCCGGCGCGATCCCGAGCAGGTAGATGCCGCCCGTGTCGTTGAGCGTGCGCTTGCCGAGGTCGTGGATGTGGTTGTACGCGATGAGGTTGTTGGTCGACGGGCTCGGCACGTAGTCCCACACCCAGCCGACGGAGACTCCGGCGTAGAAGAAGTCGTGGATGTCGTTGTGCGCGATCACGTTGTCCGAGCCATGCTGGAACAGCAGTGCGACCGCGTTCGGATAGACCCGTCCGCCGTCGGAGATGCGGTTGTCGCTGACCTCGTTGGCGCGGCAGAACAGCTCGGATGCCGCATCCCGAGCACCCCCGACCCGAACACCGCCCGCGCCGAGGTCGCGCAGCACCGAGCCGCTCACGAGCGTGCCGCGACTGCCCGGACCGAGGTGGATCGCGTATCCGTCCACGCGCTCGATGAGCACGTCGACGATGACGCAGTCCCGCGAGCCGGTGAGTTCGATCGCTCCTGAGGCCTCGGTCGCACCTTGCACCGCCGCGGCGAACTCGACCTCGGTGGAGAGCAGTTCGTCCTCCCGCACGTCGAACGGCGCACGTGCGGCGGGCATCGACTCGAAGCCCGCCGAGCGGAACGTGACGCCCTCGATGCGGATGTCGCGCACCGCACGCCCGACCTCCGGATCCCCGACCGCCCGCACGAACTGGGCGAGGCCGGGCACCGTGATCACGGTGCCCTCGATGCTCTCGCCGGGCAGCGGACGGTACAGCAGCCGCGCATCCGACGCCCCGGACACCGACCCGGTGCGATCGAGGTACCACTCCCCCGGCTCCTGCCCGAACGACTCGCCCACGTTGTCGAGCCAGTACCGCGCGTAGCGCTTCGTCGCGTCATCCCGCAGCGCCAGGATGCTGTGGCGGCTGCTCACGAGTTCGCGACGAGCACGGTCGATCGAGGCGATCGGCATCCGCTCCTGCACCCAGAAGTGCGGGACGACCACCTCGACCGCGGTCGGGTCGGCGAGCTCCGGCAGGTCGCCGTCGGCGTAGATGAACCGGTCGGAGCCGTCGAACAGCGTGCCGTCGAAGTCGCCCTTCGGGTCGAGCCCGGCCTGCGACTCCATCCAGAGCTCGCGGTCGCGCGGGTAGCGCGGACGAGGCCGTCGCGCCCCATCGACGTACAGGCTCACGAATCCCCTGGCGGGTGCCGGCGCACTCCAGACCTCGACGCCGCGGAGGGTGACCGCCTCCCAGCCGACGAGCTCGGCCGAACCGTCGAACACCGCGCCGTCTCCCGTCCCCGCGATCGTGGTGTGCGAGTCCTCCGGTCCGAGCTCGAGGGTCTCGGGAATCCGGTACGTGCCGGGCATCACCCAGATGATCGCCTGCTGGCCGGGCTCACGCCGTCCCCGGATGAGCTGCATCGCCTGGCCGAGCTCGCGCACCGGGTAGCCGGGCGAGCCGATGCCGTGGTGCGAACCGTGCGGCCCGATGAAGACCTCGAGACGATCGGTGGGCATGGGAACTCCTTCGTTCGCTTGCGACCACAGTAGCGCGAGATGACATGTGATGTATGCTCTTTGCGCGCCGGTGCCGTCTGCCGGTCGACGCGATCGAGGGCGATATGAAGATCACAGGCTACCGATGCCTCAAGACGTTCCGGGACTGGGGACGTCCGGTCGGCGACGTGAATGGCTTCATCGCGTCCGGCGTGACCGAGACCCCGATCGTGCTGCTCGAGACCGACGAGGGCATCACGGGCGTCGGCATCGGCTCCGACCATGACATCGACCGCCTGTTCCCCGCGATCGAGGGCGAGGACCCGCGCGCGGTCGTCGCGCTCTACGACCGGATGCTCGCCCGGGTCTTCAAGTCCGGCCACTCCGGCGCGACGTTCGGCGGCGTCGGCACCCTCGACATGGCGCTGTGGGACCTCAAGGCCAAGATCGCCGGCGAGCCGCTCTGGCGACTGCTCGGCGCGCGCGATCGCTTCGTGCCGGGCTACGCGTCCGGACTCGACATCGCGCTGGATGACGCGGCCCTCGCGACCTTCTACGCGTCGATGGCCGAGCGTGGCTTCACGAGCGGCAAGCTCAAGGGCGGACGGGATCTGGACACCGACGTGCGCCGGCTCGGCATCCTCTCCGATGCGCTCAGCCGCAACACGGCGAATCCCGCCATCATGCTCGACGCGAACGAGTCCTGGAACCTCAAGCAGGCCGTGCGCTATCTCACCGCCATGGAGGAGCGCCTCGACCTGACTTGGATCGAGGAGCCGCTGCGCCGCTGGGATGCCGCGGGCCACGCCCGCCTGAGCCGCTCGGTCCGCGCCGCCGTCGCCACCGGCGAGAACCTCACCGGCCTCGAGCAGTACACCCCGCTGTTCGACCAGGGCGCGGTGGACATCGTGCAGGCCGGTGCGGTCTGGGGCATCACGCACCTGCTGCGGGTCGGCGTCGCGGCGCACTCCCGTGACCTGCCGGTGAGCCCCGTGGGGCTCACCGCGAATCCGGCGGTGGCGCACGCCGCGGCATCCCTGCCGAATCACCTCTCGGCCGAAGTGCAGGACCTGGGTGAGCCGTTCGGCGTGAGCATCGACGAGGAGTACGCCGACGGCGGCATCGTGCTCGGCGACCGGCCGGGTGCCGGCGTCGAGGTCGACGAGGCCGCGATCGCCGCGAACGCGCAGTCCGCGAGCTGGCAGGTCGTCGACGGTCCGCATGTGCGCTCGCACCGCGCGGGCCTGCGCCTCGTCAACGACGGCGGGCCCACCGAGTTGGCGAACTGATGCCGAATTGCACGCTCGGTACACTGACCCGATGAGCGACGCACGCGTGGAGGACGCCATCGGCGAGCGCTCGTTCCTGCGCGCCGACGACGCGCGCACGCCCGCCGCACGACTCGGCGTCGCGGTCGTGCACGACCTCGTGAGCGCGATCGTGCGCGGCGAGGTCAAGGCCGGCGAGTCCCTGCCGCCCGAGGGCACGCTCAGCGCGCACTTCGGCGTGAGCCGCACCGTGATCCGCGAGTCGGTCAAGCGCATCGAGGAGAAGGGCCTCGTCACGGTCGTGCAGGGCCGCGGCACGCAGGCGCAGCCGAGCACGGCGTGGAACATGCTCGACCCGGTGGTGCTCACCGCACTCGTCGAGAACGACGATTCGCTCGGTGTGCTCGACGAACTCGCGGTCGTGCGCAGCGCCCTCGAGGGCTCGATGTCGGCCGAGACCGCGACCCGGCGCACCGACGCCGAGCTCGCCGAGCTTCAGCGTGCGCTCGATCACATGGCGGCGACGATCGACGACGAGGCGGCCTATAGCCAGGCCGACGTCGACTTCCACTTCCTCGTGATGACGATCTCGGGCAACCGGCTCGCGGAGAACATCACGAAGGTGCTGTTCCAGCGCGCGCGCGAGAGCAACCGGTTCACGGGCACCCCGACCGGTGACGCGTTCCAGGCCACGCTCGAGGAGCACCGCCGCGTGCTCGATGCGATCGAGGCAGGAGATGCCGCTGCCGCCGAAGCCCACATGCGCACGCACATCATGGATGCCTGGCAGCGCAGGCGGCTGCCGAACGCGAAGCGCGGCTAGCGCGATCCAGGCCCGAGGACGAGTTCAGTCGAGGTGCCAGGCCTCGTCGAAGAGCTCCCAGTTCGGCGCATCCGACCCTTCGAAGAACGGCAGCTGGCACGGCCCGGTCCTCGCCCACCACGCCTGCGTCGCGGCATCCGCGGCCATGAGTGCCTGGTCCGCCGCGTAGTCGTCGCCGACGTACTCGAAGTACCCGAGGATGACGTCCTCCCGCACGAAGATCGTGAAGTTGCGGATGCCCGCCGCCGAGATCATCGCCTCGACCTCGGGCCACACCGCCCGGTGCAGCTCGAGGTACTCCTCCCGACGCTCGGGCCGGAGCCGCGCCGCCATGCCGAACCGCTGCACGCTCATCGCTGCTCCCCGATCCGGTAGAACCGCTGTGCGGTTCCGCCGAGGATGGCGTCCCGATCCGCCGTGGAGAGCGGCGCCGTGAGCTCGAGCACGGCGCTCCAGGTGCGGTCGTAGCCGCCCGCGAGCTGCGAGATCGGCCAGTCGCCGCCGTAGAGCAGGCGGTCGGCGCCGAACAGGGTGATGGCGTCATCCACGAACGGTCGTACCGCGTCGACCGTCCAGGAGTCGAGGTCGCCGGTGCTCGAGTACAGCCCGGAGAGCTTGGCGTGCGTCAGCGGGTTCGCGGCGGCGGCCGCGAGCAACGCCCGCCACTCGGCGTGCTGCTCCGGAGTGCCGTTGATCGGCGGCTTGCCCAGGTGATCGATCACGATCCGCAGCCCGGGATGCCGCTCGCCGATGCCCGGCAGTTCCGCGAGCGCCGCCGGTGACGCGGTGACGAAGTCGAACGTCAGCCCCGACTCGGCGAGCACGGCGAGTCCGCGATCGACCTCCGGCCGCTCGAGCCAGCGTGGCTCGCGCTCGTGGATGAGCGCGCGGACTACCGACGATCTCCGGCTCGGCTGCGAGCGCGGCGAGGCGGTCGAGCAGGCCATCCGGTTCGTCGAGCGCGACCCAGCCGACGACGCCCACCACCTCGGGATGCCGTCGCGCGACGGCGAGCATGAGGTCGGTGTCGCGCGGGTCGTCCGCGGCCTGCACGAGCACCGTCCCGTCGATCCCGAGCCGCTGCAGCGTCGGCGCGAGCTCCTCGAATCCGATCGCGCGGTTGAGGTCGCCCATGCCCGGACCCAGCCACGGGTAGTCCGCTCGAGCCGGATCCCACACGTGCTGGTGCGCGTCGATGATCATGCCGGGGCGTCCGTGGCGATGGCGTCGAGCTCGGCCCAGAGCTCGTCCGGGATGTCCGCTTCGGAGCGCGCGACACTCGAGCGCAGCTGGTCGGCGGTGCGCGTGCCGACGACGACCGAGAGCACGGCGGGATGCCGCAGCGGGAACTGCACCGCGGCATCCGGCAGCGTCACGCCGTGGGTCGCGCACACTGCGGCCATCGCCCTGGCGCGCGCGATGAGTTCGGGCGGAGCGTCCACGTAGTCGAAGCGGGCGTCGGACGGCACGTCCGCCTGGCTCAGCAAGCCAGAGTTGTAGACCGCGGCGGCGACGACGCCGACGCCGTGCTCGAGCGCGAGCGGGAGGAGGTCGGCCTCGGCCCCGCGATCGATCAGGGTGTAGCGGCCGGCGAGCATCACGACATCCACCAGGTCGCGGCGCACGAACTCGGCGAGCATCGCGGACTGGTTCATCCCGGCGCCGATCGCGCCGACCACGCCCTGGTCCTGCAGCTCGCGGAGTGCCTCGATGCCGGTCGTGGATGCCGCTGGCCAGTGGTCATCGGGGTCGTGCAGGTACGCGACATCCACCCGATCGAGCCCGAGCCGCGCGAGACTCTGCTCGATCGAGCGCAGGATCCCGTCCCGGCTGAAGTCCCACTCCCGCCGATGCGTCGCGGGCGTGACGAACCCGTGCCCGTCGAGTTCGCCGGCCTCGGCCGCCGCGGGAGTCGGGATGAGGGCGCGCCCGACCTTGGTCGAGAGCACGAACGCATCACGCGGACGACCGGCCAGCGCCGCTCCGAGCCGGCGTTCCGAGACGCCGAGACCGTAGTGCGGCGCGGTGTCGAAGTAGCGCACCCCGGCCCGCCAGGCTGCGTCGATCGCAGCGGCGGATTCCTCGTCGGTCGTCACCCGGTTCAGGTTGCCGAACTGCGCGGCACCGAACCCGAGTTCGGTGAGGGCGGGACCGCGACCAGCGCGTCGGACGTGCATCGACCAGCTCCCTCGGTGTCGGTGTTCGATTGATGGTACATCACACCTTTTCCGCGGATTAATCGGATGGTATACCGTGTCGTGGTGCCCCATCGAACGAAGGAGTGGCTGCGATGAGCCAGTGGACCGTCGATCCCGCCGGAGCCCGACTGCTGCGAGACGGCGTGCCGACCTTCCTGCTCGCGGACACCATCTGGGCCGCGTTCACGACCCCCACCGAGCAGGAGTGGCGGGACTACGTCACCCTGCGCGCCCGCCAGCGCTTCAACGGCCTGCTCATCAGCGTTGCGCCGATCGCCCACGACAAGTCCGAGGGCGGCCGGTCGCCGTTCCTGCCCGGCGCCGACGGCGAGCCCGACGTGGGCACCTTCGACGACGAGTACTTCCGGCTCGCCCGGCAGTACCTCGCGATCGCCCGAGATGCCGGACTGACCCCGGTGCTCGTGCTGCTCTGGAACAACTACGCGCCCGACACCTGGGGCGCGCGGCTCACGCCGGGGCTCGTGATGACCGAAGCGCAGTCCGATGCGTGGATCGCGCGGTGTGTCGCCGAGTTCGCCGAGTTCGATCCGATCTGGATCACCTCGGGCGACGACAACTACACCGCGGACACGTCACTCGACCGGTTCGCCCGCGCGGCCCGGCAGCTTCGCGAGCTCGTGCCCGACGGGCTGGTCTCGATGCACAACGGACCGACCGCGCGGCTGCCGCACGAGTACGCCGCCTCGGTGCCGATGGACTTCTACTCGTACCAGTCCGGCCACAGCGACGACTGGACCCGCACGCCGCTCGAGTTGAGCGCGCACTACCGCGGGCAGCCGGTGCGCCGGCCGATCATCAACCTCGAGCCGCCGTACGAGGGTCACGGTCGGGGCAGCGGCGCGGGCCGCCATCTCGCGGTGGATGTCCGTCAGGCGAGCTGGAGCGGCATCCTGTCCGGTGCAGGGGCGGGGCTCGGATACGGCGCGCATGGCGTGTGGTCCTGGCACCGGCGCGGCGCCGGGTTCAACGGCGAGCACTTCTCCGGCATCCCGTACCCGGCCTACGTCGCGCTGCAGTTCGACGGCGCGTTGGATGCCGCGTACGCCCGCGACCTCGTCGAGCACTACGACCTCTACGCCCTCGCCGACCGTTCGGAGCTCGTGCGCGACAACCGCTCCGGGGTCGTGGTCGGAGCGACCGAGGACCTGTCCACCGTGGCCGTGTACGCGCGGCATCCGTTCAAGCTCTCGCTCGACCTGCACGGCGACTACGAGGTGACCGTCCACAACCTCGCGACTCGTGACGAGGAGGTCGTGCTCGGCGTCTCCTCGACCCCGGAGGGCCTCGAGTTCGGCCAGCCCGAGTACCTCGCGGATGCCCTCACCGTGCTCCGCCGGCGGGCGTAGGCTGATTCGCCGTGACTGCTACCACCGCTGCTCCGCTGCGCATCATCCAGGTCGGCCTCGGCGGCTGGGGCCGTGACTGGGCGCTGACCCTGCAGGCCATCCCCGACGTCGTCGAGACCGTCGCGTGGGTCGAGCCGTGGCCCGACGCACTCGCGACCGCGCAGAAGGACGTCGGCATCCCGGCCGCGAAGTGCTTCGCGACGCTCGCCGAGGCCGTCGCCGCAACGGATGCCGAGGCCGTGCTCGTGACGACCGCGCTCCCCGCGCACCTTCCGGTCGTGCTCGAGGCGCTGTCTCTCGGCAAGCACGTGCTGTGCGAGAAGCCGTTCGGCCCGTCAGTGGACGAGGCGCGACAGGCGGTGGATGCCGCGGCGGCCGCCGGCCTCACCCTCGCCGTCAGCCAGAACTACCGCTTCTTCCGCGCGCCCGTCGAGGCGGCGAGGATCGTGCGCTCCGGCGAGCTCGGCGCGCTCTCGCGGGTCGCGGTGGACTTCCGCAAGTGGTCGAACGATGCTCCGAAGGAGGGGCACGTGCACTACACGATCCGGCATCCGCTGCTGCTGGACATGTCCATCCACCACTTCGACCTGATGCGCTGGGTGACCGGGCTCGAGCCAGTGTCCGCCACCGCGCTCGCCTGGAACCCCGAGTTCAGCAACTTCGGCGACCCGTCGACCGCGGCCGCGACCATCCAGTTCACCGAGGGCGTCGTGATCGACTACCGCGGCAGCTGGACGAGCACCGACACCCCGACGCTGTGGAGTGGCGAATGGGCCATGGAGTTCGAGCGCGGCACCGTCCACTGGTCGGCGCGCGACGACCGCGGCGCGGAGTCCGACTCGCTCGTGGTGATCCCGCGCGGCGGCAAGCCGAAGACGGTCAAGCTGCCCGCGCTCGCGCACATCGACCGGCTCGGCACGACCGCCGAGTTCGCTCGCGCGATTCGCGCGGGCGACACCCCGTCGACCAACGGTGCGGAGAACCTCGGCACGCTCGCGCTCACCTTCGGTCTGATCGACGCCGCCGAGTCGGGCGAAGTGCTGTACTTCTAGAGCGCCCGCACGCTGTTGTTGCGCGCGTCGTGCGTGAGCTCGACGAGGCCGAGCTGCTCGAGCAGCGGCGGCAGGTACATCCCGAAGCGTCCTCGGTAGCCCTTGCGCGTGCCGTACCAGCCGCCGACGGGGTTCGACTCGGAGCGTCCCCACGACTCGAGCGTGCCGTCGGCGGCGGGCTTCTGCTCGTCGGCGGCACCCACGGGCACCCAGTCGCCCTGCGCCTTGAGCCAGGCGGTGGCATCCTCGATCGCACGCGCCTGGTACTTCAGCGTCGTCGAGCCGACCACGCACACGAGTTCGTCGCCGTCCCGGTACATCGAGTACTTCGAGGTTCCGGGCGCCGTCGTGAGCTCCCAGGGGTCATCCTTCGTTCCTTCAGCCATACCGGAAGTGTGCTCTTCGCGCCGCCCTCGCGCTAGAGCGTCGCCTAGCCCTCCTCCAGCCAGCGCACGTCCTCCGGCGTGAGTTCGAGCTCGAACGCTCGCAGTGTGTCGTCGACCTGCTCGGGCGCCCGGAGACCGGCGAGCGCGAACACCGGGAACGGCTGGGTGAGCACCCAGGCCATCGCGACCGCGGGGATGGAGAACCCGCGCTCGGCCCCGAGCTGCTCCGCGCGCTCTCGGCGGGCGCGGCTCGTCGGGGAGTCGTACGCACGCAGCACGTCGGGGTCGTCGACGCCCACGAAGTAGCCGCGGGCCATCGACGCCCAGGAGAACAGCGGAAGCTGCGTCTGCTCGTGCCAGTCGCGGCCTGCCTTGTCGATCGTGACGCATCCCGACCAGAGCGGCTCGACGTTCTCGGCGAGAGTCATGTTCGGGTTGTCGAGGCTGAAGCCCTGCTTGCCGTTCGCCGCCGCCCAGTCGTTCGCGGCCGCGATCCGCGTGTAGTGCCAGTTGGAGCCGCCGAACGCGCCGATGAGCCCCTGGTCCTTGTAGTCGTTGAGCCAGCCCACGATCTCGTCCACCGGGATGTCCGGGTCGTCGCGGTGCAGCACGAAGAGGTCGGTGTAGCCGACCCGCAGCCGCTCGTGCTCCTCACGGATGTCATCCCCCATGTCCTGGTACGTCACGCGCTTGCGGCCGTCGACGGGGTGGCATCCCTTGTCGAAGAACACCGCCTCGCCGGCCAGCCCGCGCGCGGCGAGCCAGTCGCCGAGGATGCCCGTGCTCAGGCCATAGCCCTGCGCAGTGTCGAACGCGTTGCCGCCGAGCTCCCAGAACCGGTCGAGCGACGCGTACGAATCCTCGCCCTGGTCGCGCAGGAAGTCGGTGCCCATGACGATGCGCGAGATCTGGCGGTCGAGGTGCGGGATGGTTCCGTAGTCCATATGCCTATTCTTACGACTTATCCGGGCGGACCATGCAACAAGTCAGCCCGCCCAGTCCAGCAACTGCTCCCGCGACCAGGTCGTGACGATCCGGTGTGCCGGCACCCCGAGCGCTTCGGCGCGCGCGGCACCGTAGTCCAGGAACGCGAGCTGCCCCGGCGCGTGCGCGTCGCTGTCGATCGAGAAGAAGCAGCCGGCGTCGAGCGCCATCGCGATCAGGGCATCCGGTGGGTCGCGGCGCTCGGGCCGCGAGTTGATCTCGACGGCGACGTCGTGCTCCGCGCACGCGTCGAACACGGCCTTCGCGTCGAACGACGAGCCGGGGCGCGTCCCTCGAGAGCCCTCGACGAGCTGTCCGGTGATGTGGCCGAGCACGTTCGTGTGCGGGTTGCGCACGGCGCCGAGCATCCTCGCGGTCATCTCGGCCGCGGGCATCTTGAGCTTGCCGTGCACGCTCGCGACCACGATGTCGAGCCGGTCGAGCAGCTCGGGCACCTGGTCGAGCGTGCCGTCGTCCAGGATGTCGACCTCGATTCCGGACAGCAGCCGGAAGTCGTCGGTGGCGGCCGTGTTGATCCCGGCCACGACCTTGAGCTGGTCGCGCAGGCGCTCCGGCGTGAGCCCGTTCGCGACCCGCAGGTTGGGCGAGTGATCGGTGAGCACGAGGTACTCGAGCCCCAGCCAGCGCGCGGTGTCGGCCATCGCGTCGATCGTCGACGCGCCGTCCGACCACTCGGAGTGCGCGTGCAGGTCGCCCTTGAGCAGCGCTCGAAGGGCGGTGCCGTCGGTCGTGAGCGGCACATCCAGTCGCGTCCTCAGGTCGGCGAGGTACGCCGGGATGTCGCCCGCCACGGCCTCGGCGATGACCTCGAACGTCGTGCCGCCGATCCCCTTCGTGGCCTTGAGCCGCCCGTCGGAGACACGCGCCGCGAGCTCGTCGTCGGACCACGGCCGGATGACCTCGGCCGCCTTCCGGAACGCCTTCGTCTTGAACGGGCTCGCGAGGTCGCGCTCGAGCCAGAAGGCGATCTCCCCGAGGGCATCGACGGCGCGCATGCCCTCATTCTCCCGGAATCCTTGTCGGAATCCTCAACGAGTACCGGCCGATCCCGTGCCTAGAGTCGGGCCATGACGACCCTCGCGGAACGCTTCACCACCCTGACCACGCCCCATCTCGCCGACGGCTGCATCCGCGCCGGGGTCGAGGTGCGCTGCGCCCCCGCCGCCCTTCGCGCGATCGTGCCCGGCAAGTTCGTGGGGCCCGCACGCCCCGTGCGGCACGTCGGCAGCGTCGACCTCGTGCTCGAGGCCGTCGAGCGCTCGGCGCCCGGCGAGGTGCTCGTCGTCGACAACGAAGGACGGCTGGATGAGGCGTGCGTCGGCGACCTCATGCTGCACGAGGCCAACGGCGCAGGATTGGCGGGCGTGCTGATCTGGGGACTCCATCGCGACACCGCGGACATCCTCGCGATCGGACTCCCCCTCGTCACCCTCGGCGCGTTCCCGACCGGACCGCTGCGACTCGACCCGCGCCCCGCCGACGCGCTCGACCTCGCGCACGTCGGACCGTGGACCGTCACCGACGCCGACCTCGTGGTCGCGGATGAGGACGGCGTGCTCTTCATCCCGCTCGAGCGCGCGGACGAGGTGTTCACGCTCGCGGAGGGCATCCGCGACACCGAGACCAGGCAGGCCGAGCTCATCCGCGGCGGGACGTCGCTGCGCGAGCAGGTCGGGTTCCGTGCGTACCTCGCGGCGCGCCAGGCGAACCCGGCGCTGACGTTCCGCGATCACTTGCGGTCGGTGAAGGGCGAGATCGAGGTCTAGCAGCGATCAGCGGGTCGAGCCGGTCGAGACCTCACCTGCGCCTAGTCGATCGTGATGGCGTCCGGCTGGTCGCCCTGCTCCGCCTCGGGTTTCGGCTTGCGCTTCTTCAGCCGCCACGCGTTGAGCGCCCAGATCGCGAGCGCGAGCACGGCGTAGATGCCGAAGATCACCACCCAGCGGATGAAGTCGCCCGGCACCTCCCCCCACGACTTCGGGATCGTGAGCAGCACGAGCATGAAGGCGGCGAGCCCGACGGCGTAGGCCACGCCCCACACCCACTTCTTCCACTTGACGAGCTTCGCGCCATCCAGCGTGCCGAGCGGCAGGAGCGACAGCGGCAGCGTCGCGATCCCCTTGATCGTCACTCCGCTCAGGAACTCGACCAGGAAGACGAGCGCGACATTGCCGCCGTCCGAGATCGGCGCGAGCAGGCTGTAGCCGAGCCAGCCCACGAACGCGAGCACGAGACCGAACGCGGAGCCGACCAGGGTGATGACCGCGCTGCGGCTCGCCTGCAGGGTCACCGCGTAGGCGATCCCGGCGACCAGGCCGAAGATCACGCCGGGCTGCAGCTCGAGCAGGCGCGCGACCAGCACGGCGATCCCGACGATGGCGAGCGAGCCCCAGCGGAAGCGCAGGTAGGGCTGGGAGTCCGGCTGGAGCCGTCGGGCCACCGCACGCACGACCTGCCACGCGGCGAGGTTGAAGAGCAGGAAGCTGCAGAACAGGGTGATGACCAGGCGCAGCGACATCCAGTTCAGTCCGAACGCCGGATCGACGAACGCTCCGAGGATCGCGGCGAGTGCGAAGCCCGGCCACATCAGCCAGCCGGGCAGCCGTGAACCACGCGGGCGGGTGGGGGCCGTGGATGGCGCGGCCGCCGCATCCACGCCGTCGTCCTTCTTCCTCCGCCCGAACCGCCGCCGAGCCCACATCGTGAGCGCCTGGTACCGCGACCCAACCACGGAGTTCAGCAGCGACGACGGCCAGCCGATGAGCAGCATGAGCACGACCGAGCCGCCGCCGATCACCGCCCACTGGGTGGGATCGGGCGCCACCTGGAAGATCGTGCGCAGGGTGCTGAGCGTGCTCGGGTCGGCGACGCCGGTGGCATCCAGCTGCTCGGTGATGATCACCTCGATGAGCAGGGCGGGCTCCCCGAGGATCTCACCGGCCTGAGCACCCTCGGCATCCCAGGTCATCTCGATGATGTTGCGGCCGGTCGCGAAGTTGCTGAAGCGCAGGCTCGCGAAGGCGGGCGGATCGGCGAGCGCGGCGGCCTCGCCGACCGTGAGCGTGCCGACGTTGTCGCTCGAGGCGAGGTCGACGATCACCGTCTCGTTGCCGCCGAACCATCCGGCGGACTCGAATCGATCCAGGATCGCGAGGAACTCCGCGTAGCCGAAGTCGGTGTAGAGGAGGGTGTAGCCGACCGAGTTGCTGTCGCTCAACTCGAGCGAGCGATCCGCGATGTGCGACGCGCAGTCGTACCCGGAGCCGCGGAGGGGCGGCGGGATGATGCCCTGCTCGAGCGTGACGAGCTCGCGGCCGCTCTCGGCGAGGTAGGTGTCGAGGCACTCGGACTCCTCGGCGGAGACCCCCGCGGCCGCACCGACGACCAGGGCACCTGAGGTCGCGAGCACCGCGACGGCGCGGGCGAGCGTGCGGATCATGGCGCCACGATATCGGGCGGAACGACCGGGTTCCAAGCCTTGGCGCGTACCCCATCCTGTCCCGCATCCGGGGGACTGACCCCTTGACTGGGGGACGAACCGATATACAGCGCCCGCCACACTAGTGACCATGCTTCAAGGGGGATTCACCGACACCGTCCGCGCCTATCAGCACCAGTGGTGGCGGATCGCGATCCTCCAACTGCTCGCACTGCTCGGGCTCTCCACCGTGATCGGGATCGGCGCACTGCTCATCCAGGGACGCCTCACGGACCTGATGGCGTACCTCTCGACGGATCTCACCCAGCTCGAGGGTCGGGCGCTCGGTCTCGTCACGATCCTCATCGTCGCGATCACCCTCCTCACGATCCCGTTCTTCGTCGCCGCTGCCGCAGCGACCGCGACCGTGGCGGATGCCTCCCTCGCCGGACAGGCGACCGCGGCTGTGGCGCGCGTTCGGCCGCGGCTTCATGCGGGTGCTGCCCATCTTCGGCACCGTCGTGGTCGCGTTCCTGCTCGTGCTCCTCTCGCTCGTGGCCAGCCCGTTCATCACGCTCGTCGGCCTCGTCGGCCTCGCGATCTCGGGCGTCATCGCCCTCGTCCGGCGCCGCCGTCCGGATGCCGCGCCGAAGTGGCCGTCGTGGCGGGCGTGGGGATTCGCGGCGATCCCCTTCGCGTGGGCCGGGCGCATCGCGGCATCGGCGCTGCTCATGCTGCCGGCGGCCGTGCTCGAGCCGGTCGGACCGATCCGGGCATGGCGCGCGGCGGACCGCGTGGCCGAGGGCCGTCGCGTCACGATCCTCGCGGTGATGCTCCCGGCGATCGCGGTCGCCGTCGCGCTGCCGGCCGGGGCGACGTGGCTGGGCAGTGTGCTGTGGGGTGACCTCGGTGCATCCATCCTCGGACTCGTCGTGCAGCTCATCGCGCTGCCGCTGCCGGTCGTTGCGGCCGTCGCCCTCTACCGGCGGGCTGCCGGTCCGTCGGGTCGGGTGTTCGACCTCCCGGTGGCGCCGGAGCGCGCCAGGGTGCGCACCGCCGCCTCGCCCGCCATGACCCGCACCGCGACCGCCGTCGTCGCGGCGCTCGTACTCTCGACGGCGCTCGTCGCCGTGCCGGGCGCCGTCGCGCCCGCCGCCGCCGAAGGCGCCGCCGCATTCACGGTCACCTCGTCCGCGGACACCCTCGACGAGACCGAACTCGCTGCGCAGCAGGCCAGCTGCTCGGCGGCCGGCCCGGACTGCACGCTGCGCGCCGCGCTCCTCCTCGCCGCGGATGCAGCGACCGGCGGTGCCACCGGCGCCAGCATCGTCTTCGCGAGCAGCATGACGATCTCGGTGGCCGGCACGCTCGAGTTCGTGAGCGCCGCCTCGGGCGGCATCCTCGACCTGGATGCGAACGGCTCGAGCGTCACCCTCGACGGTGGCTTCGGCACGCAGATCATGCACGTCAGCTCTGGCTGGAACCTCTCGATCACCGGGGTGGACTTCGCCAACGGTGCGGGGACATCGGGTGGTGGCCTGCAGGCGGATGTTCCGCACACGACCCTGCAATCGGTGCTGTTCGAGAACAACCGAGTGCAGAGCTCGGGCGGCGCCGTCGCAGCCCAGGGCCTCTCGGTGTACGACAGCAGTTTCTTCGGCAACAACGCCTCCGGAGCCGGCGCCCTCGGCGGCGCGATCTACGCCACGGGCACGACCGACGTCGTCAACTCCACCTTCTACGGCAGCCGGCTCGGTGGCGGCGAGACCCCGATCTACAACCACGGCAGCGACATCACGGTCGCGGGCGGAACGCTGAGTGTGCTCAACAGCACCTTCTCGACCACGAACGGCGGCTCGCTCGAGAGCGCCGGCGGCGGCGTCATCCGCAACTCGATCTTCTCCGTGTTCAGCGCCACCTCGTGCTACGGCCCTTTCACGGGCAGCGCGAACGTGCACGCCCAGGGCGACACCTCGTGCGGTGCGATGATCGGCGGCGCAACCGGTCTGCTGGTCGGCGAGGCCGATTACTACGGCTACCAGGTGCCGGTGTTCCCGCTGCTCGAGGGCACGAACGCCGCGCGCGGCGCGGGCACCGACTGCCCGCCGTACGACGCGATCGGCTTCCCGCGCCCGACGAACGGCTGCGACCTCGGAGCGCTCGAGACGCAGACCATCTCGACCTCCACTGCGATCGAGACCATCCCGAGCTCGACGACCGTCGGCATCGTGACCGTGCGCGCCACGGTCACGAGCGCGACCGGTGCCCTGCCGACGGGCTCGGTCGGCATCACCTTCGACGGCGTCGTGTACGGTCCGATCACGCTCACCTCCACCGACGGCACCACAGCCACTGCTGAGAGGACGATCATCGACCTCGCGCTCGGCGAGACGTACGACTACTCGGCGGCGTTCGCCCCGACCGGCATCTTCGAGGAGAGCGCGGCAGGCACCGCGCAGTACACCGTCGAGCCCGTGCCGGTGCCGGTCGACCTCCTCTGCGCGAACCCCGACTTCCCGGGCAACCCGGCCGCAGCTCCGGAGTGCCAGGGCACCTGGAACATCGGCGAGTCCGAGTCGATCCACCTGTACGCGAATGTGAACGACGACCGCCCCGGCTCCGTCGTGGTCGCGACCGACCCCGACGGCACGCACGTGGTCTCCGGGTCGGAGGAGGTGGTGGATGGCGTCGCGCGCTTCGTCATCCCGGCCTCCGCATTCGGACTCGGATCGTTCCCGACCCTCCACGCGATCTACCTGAGCGACGACGGCCTGCACGCCGGAGTCTCGCCGATCGCTCGTCCGCTCGTCGTGCTGCGAACGCCGACGGTCGTGCTCTCCGACCTGCCGAGCACGGGCGTGTACGGCGACAAGGGCACGGGCACCGTGACCGTGACGGTCTCCGGCGGCGGCCCGACCCCCACCGGCACGGTCAAGATCGGCGGCTGGCAGGGCACCCTCGACGGCAACGGCAAGGCCGAGATCGACGTCAGCACGGTCCCGGCGATCGGCGAGGCCACCGACCTCACCGCGGAGTACCTGGGCGACGGCGTGTACGGCCGCGGCACGTCGAACACGCTGCAGTACGAGACCACCCCGGCCGACACCGAGACCGAGATCACCTCGGTGAGCCCGGCCGCTCCGCAGTACGGCGACGCCGTCGAGGTGCTCGTGACCGTGCGCTCGCTCGCGCCGAGCATCGCGGACCCGCAGGGATCCGTCGCCATCAGGATGGACAACGGGACCAGCTACGGCCCCGTCTCGTTCGATCCGTACGCGCAGGACTACGACGGCGAGATGACGTTCGTCGTCGTCATCCCGGCCGGCGTGCTGGGCGCCGGCGACCACGACATCACCGCCGAATACGGCGGCAGCATCAACTTCACCGACTCGGAGGCCGAGGCCAGCAGCGTCTCGGTCGCGAAGGCCGCGACCTCGACCACGCTCGTCGCAGCGCCGAGCAGCTCGGTCGTCGGCGACCAGGTCGTCCTGACGGCCACGGTGGATGCGACGGGCACGACCGCCCTCCCCACCGGCACCGACATCGTGGCCTTCGCCGCGGGCGCCACCGCCCTCGGCACCGCGTCGCTCGTCCCGTGCGATGCACCCAACGTGGACGGCTGCGCCGTGGCATCCCTCACCGTCTCCGCCGCGACGATCGGCATCGGAACCACGACGCTCACCGCGACGTACCTCGGCACGTCGGACTTCGCGGGATCGACCGGCACGAGCGCGGGCTACGTCGTCGGCAAGGCGACGCCCACTGTCACGGTGCAGGGCGCCGGCAGCCTGGTCTACGGCGCCGACACGAGCTACACGGTCACGGTCGGCACGACCGACACAACACCGGCCGACGGCACGACGGTCACGATCAGTGCGGTGCCGGGCGTCGGCAGCCCGATCGCACTCGGCACCGTGTCGCTCACCGGCGGCAGCGGCACGTTCCCGGTCTCGACGGTCGGCGGACTGCTGCCCGGCTCGTACACGATCACCGCATCCTTCGCGGAGAGCGCGCAGTTCCTGGGTGCGACCGGATCGACGGCGCTGACCGTCACGGAGGCCACGACCGACCTCGATCGCGACTCGACCGAGAAGACGACCGTGACCTACGGCGAGACCAACGACGTGGTGCTGACGATCAGGAACACCTCGAACGACGCCATGCCCGAGGGCGACGTGGTCGTCACCTGGGCGGGCTGGGAGGTCGGCCGAGTGACGCTCAGTGCGTCGGACGACACGAGCACGCCCGGTGTGCGCACCGTGACCGTGCCGGCCGTGTGGGGCGTGCACATCCCGATGCAGAGCGCCTTCTGGCTCACCGCGAAGTTCGAGCCCGCGACCGGATTCGCCGCCTCGCAGCTCAGCACCGGCACTCCGAGCGACGAACGGGTGAACGTCACGCTGGTGCCGCTCGGATCGAGCATCTCGATCGAGGCGGATGTGGTCTTCGGACTGCCGCTCGCGGCGACCGCGACCGTCGACGTGAACGGCGACTTCGGCATCGTGCCAGAGGGCACCGTGTTCTTCACGATCATCGGCAGCGGCCACGGCTTCATCGACGTCGGCTCGACGGCCCTCGTCAACGGCCAGGCGACCCTCGATGCCGCCCTCGCCGCGAACCCGGACATCATCGTCGACCTCGCCGGCACCTGGAAGGTGAGTGCCCGCTTCGTCCCCGGCAACGACGGCCGATACATCGCAGAGGTGCCGGACAACGTCGCGAGCTATCAGGTCGACGTGCAGCCCGGTGGCGCGCTCGTGACCGCGACCGCGCCATCCACCGTGGGCTTCGGTGAGCCGCTCGTCGTGCACGTGAAGGTGCTCGGTGCCGTGCAGGCCACGGGCAAGGTGCGCATCCAGCAGGTGGGCAGCGGCAACCTCGTCGTGAGCGACGAGGTGCAGCTCGTGAACGGCGAAGCCGATGTCACCGTGGACCCGTCCTTCCTGAGCCTGGGCTCGAAGGAACTCTTCGCCCACTTCCTGCTCGACCCGACCCTGAGCAACGCGAGCTCGCAGCCGTTCACCGTCGTGGTCGGTCCGACCACCACGACGACCACGGTCACCACGACCAGCCAGGCCGTCACCCTCTACCCGGGCATGCTCGGCGGACTCGTGCAGTACAACGCGCACGTCACCGCCGCCGTCGGCACGCCGTCCGGCATCGTGACGTTCTACCGCGACAGCACCGCGATCGGCACCGGCACTGTGGATGCCGCGGGCAACGCATCCCTCTCCAAGCTCGTCGACACGGTCTGGGCCGGCACGATCAAGGCCACCTTCGTGCCGTTCAGCGGCCAGGTCGGCCAGAGCACCGGAACGCTCGCCCACTCGTGGGTGCAGCCGCCGATCAAGGTCACGATCCAGGGACCGGTGAGCGCCACGATCGGCGTCGCGTCGCCGCAGACCGTGCAGGTGCGCTTCGACTTCACCGACTACCCGACCCTCGCGCCGGCGCAGTTGCCGCCGCACGCCCCGACCGGCAGCGTCTCGATCGGCGACGGTGCGGGCGCGAGCTGCACCGCGGTCCTCGCCGAGGTGAACGCGGTCACGGCGCAGGGCACCTGCACCTTCCCGTTCGCGTCGGTGGGGACGGTCGGCCTGCGCGCGACCTACGGCGGCGACACGAGTGCGTGGGCGCCCGGCGCATCCGATGTCGTCAACATCGCGGTGATCCAGGGCACCCCGACCCTCAGTCTCTTCACTCCGAACGGCGACAACTGGTACGGCCTGACCTCGATGCCGGTCAGCTGGCAGGTGCAGGGACCGACCAGCGGCACGGTCACGATCAAGCGCGGTGCCGAGATCGTCTGCACGTCGAGCTCGATGAGCGGCAGCTGCACCGTCGCGATCCCGGCGTGGGATCGTGCGAGCGGTGCGAACCTGCTCACGATCGAGTACGGCGGCAACACGCTGTGGACCGCGAAGAGCGCGATCCGCGCCGGCACGTTCGTCGCGTGCGTGCCGTTCCAGGAGTCGACCGCCAACCCGGTCGGGTCGGCGACCGTGTTCATCCAGCCCTCCCCCACCTGCGGAGGCGGCACCGGGTACTACACGACCGACACGGTCGTCGTGGTCGCGGGCCCGACCGAGGGCTACACGGTCAGTGGATTCTCCGGCGGGCTCGCCGCCGGCGGCACCCGCTTCCCGTACCCGGCGGAGGACATCACGTTCACCTCGGGCGGCGGAGCCCAGATGACCGTGCACCCGACGCTCGGGTTCTCGGGCACCGAGGTCATCCCGTTCGGCATCCAGGCGAACACGGCGTCGCAGTGCGTCTCGGTGCGGTTCACCACGACCGGCATCGCGAACCCGACGATCGTCAACAGCATGATCCTGTGGGATGTGCCGTTCAACGACTGCTCCCCGACGGTCGTGACCTCGGGCAACTCGTACACGGCCTCGATTCCGACCGGCACCCAGGTGCGGGTGAGCGTGAACTCGGGCATCATCCCCGACGGGATCAAGTTCTACGGCTGGAAGAACCTCGAGACCGGCGACCCGTTCGCGAAGACGGCGGTCTACACCGTCGACCCGACGCACCGCGAGATCACGGCCGCGTTCGGCCAGATCTGCTACTCGAACGCACCGATCCTCGTGCAGCCGGCCGACGGCACGATCACGCTCGACCTCCCGGTTCCGAACTGCAACGACCCGAGCACCGGCACGTCCGGCTGGGTGAAGGGCACCCCGGGCTCCGCGACGCTCACCGACTCGGCCGGCGCCACCCTCCAGGTGGTCGGCACGACCTACGGCAGCGTCAACGGCAAGATCCAGGCGATCAACGAGACCGCGTGGGTGCCGTCGAAGCCGGTCTACTTCGACTCCTGGCGCGGCGACACCGGCTCGTTCACGGTCGGAGCCAACACGACGAGCACGGACGCCACGGGCGTGCGCCGCCAGTCCCACCAGGTCACGTTCCGGCTCGGAGACCGCCCGTTCACGATCGCGGCGGCCTACGCCGGCTGCGCGGTGCTCACCACGCAGCTCATCGGCGACACCACCGACGGCGTGCCGGGCACGGTCACGATCAACACCGCGGGCAACTGTCCTCTGCTGGCCAACGCCGGCGCCGCGCGCTGGTACAAGTCCGGCACGACGGTGAGCGTCACGACGGCGCAGGCCGCGGACACCAAGCTCCGATTCCTCGGTTGGGGCGGCATCGGGGTCGAGGGCGCACGACGCTACGACACGACCGTGTCGTTCACGATCACGGGCGATGTCACGGCGACGGCCTCGTACGGCACGAACTACAACTGCCGTCCGATGAGCATCACGGCCGTGCCATCCGCCGTGCTCTCGGTCACCGCCGAGTACAACCTCGGACCGAACGCGTGCGAGTCGACCTACGGGCCCAAGTTCTACGACCAGGGCATGACCGGCAACTCGATCGACGCGACCGCGGTGCAGACCGGCGCGGCCGTCGGGTCGCAGACGGTGTTCCAGTGGGCGACGCACGACCCGATCACGAAGTCCGACGTGAGCAGCATCTGGGCGAACACGGGCGGAATCCAGCAGGAGATCTTCGGCGACACGTCGATCATCGCCTACGCGTGCGAGTTCGTGCAGATCGGTGCCGCGATCTACGGACCGGACGGACAGCCGGTGGATGGCACGGCTCCCGGCTCGGGCGCCGCGAACACCAGCCCGACCACGCAGCACCTCCTCGACCAGTTCCTCATCACGCAGGACGCCAACTGTGCCGTCGGCGCCGACCCGAAGTCGCACTACGGCGGCTACGCGTGGCTCGTCGGAACGCAGCTCAAGCCGATCCAGGTCGCCGATCCGGTCGCCTACCGGTTCACCGGCTGGTCGGGCGACGTGAGCGGCACGGGCGACAGCCCGGATGCGGCGCTCGTGCTCGAGGGCGCCGGACACGCCGCGGAGGGCGACACCTACAACTTCCACGTCGTCGCCAACTTCGACGCGATCTGCTACGAGCTCGACTTCGCGCAGAACGCCGAGAAGGTCGAAGTCATCACCGCCCCGAACTGCCCGTACACCGAGGAGGGCAAGAACCTCTACCTCGGCGGCACGCCCGTCGTGCTGCACGGCACGGACCGCGGCGAGTCGCTGTTCCGCTCCTGGACCGGGGTCGACGCGGTCGACTCCGACTTCCACTGGGCATCCGTGGTGATGACCTCGGACAAGAGCGTCCTCCCGGTGTACACCGACCGCCGCATCGACGAGCAGTTCACCAAGTACGGCACCCTGGTCGGCGACAGCCTCGCGATCGCGTCCAAGAAGATGGTCGGCGTCATGTCGGCCACCGTCGCGGCGTACGCCAAGGAGGTGCTGTCGAAGGCCACGCTGGTTGCCGATGGCCTCGGGTACGTCGCGCTCGGGCTCGAGGCGGTCGGTGTCGACGGCGCAGCGATCGATGGCATGAAGGCCATGGGGTCGATGATGAGCAATGTCATCGGCATCCTGTGGGCACCGCTGGACTGCATCACCGCATGGTCTGCCGGCGGCGAGGACACGCTGTTCTACGCGGCGCAGAACGCGATCGGCACGGCTGTCGTCACCTACATGACGCTCAACGCCCAGAAGCTCGAGGAGCAGGTGGTGACCCCGGTCTCGACCTGGGACAAGCTCGTGGCGCAGGCCACCGAGCTCGCGGACCTCGCTGCCAAGAAGATCGAACCGGCGGTGACCGCGGGCACCGCGATCGCCGAGGCGAAGAAGGTCTACGACGCGGCCCCTGCAGGCCTCGAGGGCTGGGAGGCCTCTGCATACGATGCGTGGGGCTCGCAGGAGAGCCTCGAGGTGTACACCTCGTGCATGTCCGGCCGAGTCGACAAGATGGCCGACGCGACGACGACCGTGCTCGACTAGGAGGGTTTCGAGCGCACGGTTCCCCAGTGGTACTGTGGATGTCGCACTACGGGCCCTTGGCGCAGTTGGTAGCGCGCCTCGTTCGCATCGAGGAGGTCAGGGGTTCAAATCCCCTAGGGTCCACAGATGGAGAAAGCCCCGCCGAGTCGGCGGGGCTTCTTCCGTTCCCGGACTACTTCACGACGTCGTACACGGCCTTGACGATGCCGTTGGCGTAGGCCTCGTGCTCGACGAGGGTGAGCTTCGCGAGGTCGGTCGCAGCGTCATCCCAGAGCCGCTTGCCCGAGCCGAGGATGAGCGGGAACACGAGCAGGTGGTACCGGTCGACGAGTCCCGCCGCCGCGAGTGCCTTCGCGAGGGTCGCGCTGCCGTGCACCAGCACGTTGCCGTCGCCCTCCTCCTTGAATCGCGCGACCTCCTCGATCGAGCCGAGCACCGAGGTGTTGTTCCACGCGGAGGTGTCGGTGAGGGTCGTCGACACCACGTACTTGGGCATCGCGTTGTAGTCGGCGAACTCCGCCATGCTCGGCCACACCGGGGCGAAGATGTCGTAGCTCACCCGTCCGATGAGCAGCGCGCTCGCCTCGGCCTGCTCGGTGCCCTTGAGCTCGTACGCGGCGGCGTCGAACGCGACATCCTTGACGGTCCATCCGGCGTGCGGGTAGTCGCTCCCGCCTCCGGGCGAGTCGATGACGCCGTCGAGGGAGATGAATTCGGTGACGATGATGGTGCGCATGGCGGCTCCTGCCTGATGGATGTCGCGGGGCCGTTCGACCCTGTCATGAGAGCGTCGACCGGCGACCACCGAAATCGACATGCCGCCCGAACCTGAGCAGATCGGCGACACTGAACGCCGCATCCCCGAGTCCGACGTCGAGCAGCCGGTCGAACATCCGTCGGTCGCGTTGCGACGCGCGAATCACCGTGTCGAGCACGACGCGGAAGTCGATGAGCGGGTACAGCAGCCGCGCCTGCCGGTGTTGGCGTCCGAACCGCGCGCCGAGCGCCTTGGCGTACTCGCGGCCGGGGTCGGCCGCCGTGACCGCGGCTCGCCCGGCGAGTGCACCCGAGACGATCGCGCTGTAGATCCCCTCGCCCGTGAACGGACTGATGAGGGATGCCGCGTCGCCGACGAGCAGCACGCGGCCCACCGCCGGCCGTGGCCGCCGCACCGTGAGCGGCAGCGTGTGGCCCTTCAGCTCAACGTCCGCCAGGTGGACCGCGCCCCGGAAGTATTCCGGCAGCAGCTCACCGAGCCGCCGCACGAGGTTCGCGCGGTCGTGACCCGGCGCGGCCGACGACATCCCGTAGCCGACATTCGTGGTGCCGTGCGCCGTCGGGAACGCCCAGGCGTAGCAGAGTCCGCCGTCGCGGCGGCTGTCCCAGCGCAGCACGAGCTCGCGCGGGTCGTCCTCGGGTGTCGGGACGTAGCCGCGGACCGCGACCGCGAGCGCGCGGCCGTGGTTCGACGGCTCGCCGATCGAGCGGCGCACGATCGAGTTCGCGCCGTCCGCGCCGACCACGACCGACGTCGCGTGCTCGTTCACCCGGCCCTGGCCGACCGCGGTGACCCGCTCGACGCGGAACTCGGCGCCAGCGGCGATGGCGGCGCGCAGCATCCGCTCGTCGAATTCGGCCCGCGGCACGACGCAGCCCGGCGAGTCGGTCACGGCGGACTCCCCCGATCCGCCAGGCGCGAGGAGCCGAACCGTCCTGATGATCTCCTCGGGTCGGGTCGCCACGATGCCGAGTCGCTCGAGTTCCGCCATCGCGTGCGGTGCGATCCCGTCACCGCACACCTTGTCGCGGCCGAGCGGCTCGCGATCGAGGATGAGCACCCGGGCATCCGGATGCTCGCGCAGCGCTGCGACGGCGGCGGCCGATCCGGCCGGTCCGGCACCGACCACGATGAGGTCCCAGTCGGGCTCGGGAGACACGCCTAGCCCGCGGCGCGACGGCGGGCGAGCACCGCGTCGAGGTCCCGGAGCGGCGCGGTGCCGTCGGTCGGGACATCCACGATGCCCATCGCCGCGAGTCGCTGGTCGAGCGAGGCGACCTCGCGCTCGGGTGGACGCTGGGCGCGCTCGACCTCGGCGGCGACCTGCACGGCCGGGTCCGCCATGGTGGATGGCGCGACCGCCGGTCGCGACAGGTACACCGGTCTCGGCACCTGCACCGGGGTCCACTCGCGCACGGGCTCGGCGGGGGCGGACTCGGCGGGCTGCGACATCCGCACGCTGCGGGCCGCCCGCGGCGCGGCCTCCGCCGCGCTCCGCGCCCTGGACGCCCCGGCCAACCGCCCGAGCAGCGCGAGCGAGCCGACGGCGGCGATCGTGGAGACTCCGAGCACGAGCCATCCCGCCGGCACGGCCCCGGTGGTGAGCAGCAGCGCAAGCTGCACGATGCCGGTGACGACGGCCACGAGCAGCACGAACGTCGTCACGGCCCGGGTGCGGCGAAGCCGCTGGGTCGCGAGCGACACCGCGGCCGGGCGGGTCGACCGCTCGGTCGCTGCCGCGGGCACGGTCTGCGGGGGCGACTGGCGCACGGGCCCCGTCGGTGCGATCGTGGTCCTGGGAGCCGCCTGCGGCGCGCGCGGTGCCGACGCGACCTCGGCCGTCTCGGACAGCACGCGGATGGTCTGCTGGAGCCGCACGGCGTTCCGCTCGGTCGCGAGGTACTCGCGGCGCTTGAGCCAGTTCGGGATGAGGTAGACCATCCAGAGCGCGGCGGCGACCGCGAGCATGAGCCCGCCGCCGACGCCGTTCAGTTCCATGGGCTAACGGTACGAGCCCGTGGCACGAAGCCGGGGACGCGTCAGCGGCGCGCCAGTGGATTCACAGCAGGGGTTTCTGCGCCTTCGCACGATCCGCAGCAGGAACGGTCGCGTCCTTCGCGGGCACCTTGCCGTCGAGCCACCGGCGCAGCACGCCCTGCGGCAGTTCCTCGACGGTGAGCGCGAAGCAGAAGTGGTCGCGCCAGTCGCCGTTGATGTGGATGAACCGCCGCCGCAGTCCCTCGTACCGGAACCCGAGCTTCTCGACCACCCGCAGGCTCGGTTCGTTCTCCGGCCGGATGCAGATCTCCATCCGGTGCAGCCCGAGGGTGAAGAAGCAGTGGTCGGTCGCGAGCGCGACGGCGGTCGGGGTCGCGCCGCGCCCCGCGAACCGCTCGGCGACCCAGTAGCCGATCGTCGCGGAGGAGAGCGAGCCGTAGGTGATGGATGACACGTTGAGCTGCCCCGCGACCTCGCCCATCCACCTCGATCACGAACGGCAGCCCGAGCCCCGCCCGGGCGTTCTGCTGCAGATTGCGGATGCTCGATCGCACGTCGAAGTTCATCGGCCCGTGCGGATTGGTGGCCTCCCACTGCCGCAGCCAGCTGCGGTTCGACAGCAGCTCCCGCTCGAGCGCGCGAGCGTCCCGCAGCCGGATCGGGCGGATGGTGATGGATCCCTCGCTGAGGGTCGGAATGGTCGCTGCCACCGATTACTCCAGGTTGGACGCGAACGTCTTGAGCCACGGCCGGAGTTCCGGACCGAGGTCCTCCCGGTCGACCGCGAGCTGCACGATGGCCTTGATGTAGTCGAGACGATCGCCGGTGTCGTACCGGCGACCACGGAACACGACGCCGTAGACCCCGCCGGCGATGTCCTCGGTCGCGAGGGTCTGCAGCGCGTCGGTGAGCTGGATCTCGTCGCCCTTGCCGGGAGCGGTGCGCTCGAGCACGTCGAACATCTCCGGCTGCAGCACGTAGCGGCCGATGACGGCGAGGTTGGACGGCGCGGTGCCGGGGGCGGGCTTCTCGACGAGGCCGGTGACGCGCACGACATCCTCGTCCTCGGTCGGCTCGACCGTCGCGACGCCGTAGAGGTGCGCGACCGACGGATCGACCTCGAGCAGTGCGATGACGGTGGCGTTGCGCTCGGCCTGCACCTCGATCATCCGCGACAGCAGCACGTCGCGCTCGTCGATGATGTCGTCACCGAGCAGCACCGCGAACGGCTCGTGGCCGACGTGCATCTTCGCGCGCAGCACGGCGTGCCCGAGACCGAGCGGCGCGCCCTGTCGCACGTAGTGCACCTCGGCGAGATCGGTCGCGTAGTTGACCTTCTCGAGCCGCGCGGTGTCGCCCTTCGCCTCGAGCGTCGCCTCGAGTTCGCCGACCCGGTCGAAGTGGTTCTCGAGCGCGTTCTTGTTGCGGCCGGTGATCATGAGCACGTCGGTCAGCCCAGCGGCGACCGCCTCCTCGACCACGTACTGGATCGCCGGCTTGTCGACGACGGGCAGCATCTCCTTCGGCATCGCCTTGGTCGCGGGAAGGAACCGCGTTCCCAGGCCTGCGGCAGGGATGACCGCCTTGGAGATGCGAAAGGGCATGAGGACAGGCTATCGAGTGCGCTTGCGTACAATCACTCCATGGCGGAACAGACGCTGGATGCCGTGGGTCGCCAGAAGCGCGCCCTCCGCGCCGAACTCCGCGAGCGCCGGCGCACCATGCCGACGACCGAGCGAGCATCGCAGGATGCCGCGATCACCCAGAACCTCGTGCAGCTGACCAACGACCTCGGCTCCCGCTCGATCGCGGCGTACCTCTCCACACCGGATGAGCCGGGCACCCGCGAGTTCCTCGCGTGGGCGTGCGAGCGCGGCATCCGCGTGCTGCTGCCGGTCTCGCGCGAGGACGGACTGCTCGACTGGGCGCCCTACGACGGCAACGACGAGGACGTGGACCTGCTCGGCATGCCCACGCCCGACCAGCGAGCTGCTCGGCCCGATCGCGATCAACTCGGTCGACCTCATCGTCGTGCCCGCCGCCTCGGTCGATCGCCGCGGCATGCGGATGGGCTGGGGCCTCGGCTACTTCGACCGCACGCTCGGATCGATGGAGGCGTGCCCGCCCGTCTATGCTGTGATCTTCGACGACGAGCTCGTGGATGCCGTGCCCACCGAGCGCCACGACCAGCCGGTCGACGGGGTGGTCACTCCCTCCGGCATCGTCGCGTTCGACCGCTAGACCTTCAGACTCGAGGACCCGTGCCCACCTACTCCTACCGCTGTGCGGACTGCGATCACGCGTTCGACATCCACCAGGCCTTCACGGATGACAACCTCACGATCTGCCCCAACTGCGGCGGCAAGCTGCGCAAGGTGTTCTCCCCGGTGGGCGTGAGCTTCAGCGGCTCCGGGTTCTACCGCACCGACAGCCGTGCGGAGGCGGGCAAGAAGTCGGGCTCGTCGTCCGAGTCCAAGTCGGAGTCGAGCACGTCCGGCAGCAAGGCGGAGTCGACGTCGAAGTCGGACTCCTCGACGCCCGCGAAGTCGGACTCCGGCACGAAGGTGACTCGAAGCCTGCGGCATCCAAGCCGTCATCGACCTCGGGCGGCGCAGCAAGCTAGCGTGGAAGTCAGGTCCCAATGAGGAGGAACTGACCATGATCAAGGGCTTCAAGGAATTCCTGCTGCGCGGCAACGTCATCGACCTCGCGGTCGCGGTCGTGATCGGCGCGGCGTTCACCGGCATCGTCAACGCGCTCGTGATGCAGGTGTTCAACCCGGCGATCGGCGCGTTGTTCAACACCGAGTCGCTCGCGACGGCGTTCGCGGTCGACATCCCAACGACGTCGGGCGGCACCGCGACGATCGTGTTCGGCGCCGTCATCGCGGCGCTGATCCAGTTCATCCTCGTCGCGATCGTCGTCTACTTCGCGCTCATCGTGCCGATCAACACCCTGCAGCGAGTCGCCTTCGCGCGTCGCAAGACCGAGGATGAAGCGCCCAAGGACACCCCGCCGACCGAACTCGAGCTGCTCGCGCAGATCCGCGACCTGCTCGCCAAGCAGGACGCCACGCCGACGACCTGACGTCTCGCGCGGCGCTAGTAGTGCGGCGGTTTCTCGGCCTTGAGGCGGTCGTCGTTCTCGGTGAGCGTGTGACGCTCGGGCTCGGACGCCGGCGAGGGGTCCGATCCCGGCGGCGGCGCGGTCGTGGCGCGGCGGCGCACCTTGTAGATGCGGATGCCGTCCTCGGTGCCCGGCTCCGGCTCGATCACCGGCTCGGATCGTTGCCGGCGTCGTCGATCGCGGAGTCGTCGGGCATGCCGGGCAGCTCGCCCCACGGCACGTAGGCATCCTTGCGCGGCATCGACGGTGGCTCGACCGGCGCCGGGCGCTCCTTCTTTCGGTCGCGCGGAGTGCGGTAGCCGTCGCGGCGACCGAACAGCCCGCGGCGCTCCTCGCGGATCGCCGCCACCTCGGGCTCCGACGCCAGTCGCGGAGCGGGGATCGGCTCGGGCTCCGCTGCAGCCTCGGGCTCCGCGGCGATCTTCGGGCTCCGGCACCGCGGGCTCCTCGGCAACCTCGAGCTCCATCGGTTCCGGTTCGGCCATCGGTTCCAGCTCAGCCGCTGCGTCCGGCACGACCGCCGGCTCACGCTCGAGCTCGATCGGATCGATCGGCTGCGTCTCGGCCATGGCCGCGACCTCGGCGATCGCCTCCGTCTCGAGGGCCTCGTCGACCGCGGTGTGCGGCGTCGGGTCGAACAGCACCTCGCCGTCGAGCGCTCCGGGCGTCACGTCGAAGAGTGCGGCCTCCTCGGCCAGTGCTTCGGCGACTTCCGCCGGCGGCTCGACGTCGGGGACGACTTCCTCTGCAGCGGGCGGAGGGAACGCCTCGAGCGACAGCTCGCTCGTGCGCGGCAGGTCGTACGCGGAGTCGACGTCGGCGGCAGGCTCGTCGGCGACGTCGGCGGGCTCCGGCCCGTCATCCAGCTTCGGCAGGTCGATCGGCTCGGTCGCGAGATCGGACGACGTCGACCAGGCCGGTTCGAACATGGGCTCGGGGGCCGGCGTCGGCACGGCGGCGACCGGCACGGCGGCGACCGGTGCCACGGCCGCGAAGCCCGCTCCGAACGACTCGGTCGCGACGCCGTCGCTGGCCACCGCCTCGGCCGCGGCGAGCGACTCCTCCTCGACGGAATCGGCCACGAACGGCACCGCGGGGATGCTGATCGGCTCCGTCATCGGCGCATCGTCCGCGCCGAGCAGGGTCATCACGCGAGCCGCGACCGCGTCCGGGTCGCTGAACAGCTCGAAGGAGTGCACGCGCAGGTAGTGCCAGCCGAGCCGGCGCAGCAGCTCCGGGCGCAGGCGCAGGGACTCGCGCAGGCTCGCCCGGTGCAGCACGGCATCCGTCTCGATCGCCACGCAGACACCGCCGTGGGATGCCACGAGCCCGAGCTTCCCGCGATGTCCGAGTGCCACGTGCAGTCCACGGAGCTCGAGTCGACGCGCGAGGTCCACGAGCATCGGGTCGGAGTCGTCGGGCAGCGGGGATGCCGTGAGCCGGGCATCCACTTCGCTGAGGATCTCAGCGAGTGCGACCGCCCCGTGCCGCATCCGCGTCTCGTCGATGTCCTCCGGCTTGAAGCACGCGACGATCACCATGGAGCGCCGGGCCCGGGTCATCGCGACCGCGAGCAACCGCTCGCCGCCGTCCTCGCCGAGGGAGCCGAAGTCGCTCAGCACACGGCCGTGCGGGGTGCGCCCGTAGCCGATCGAGAAGATCACCCGGTCGCGGCTCTGCGCGACGGACTGCTCGATGGTCGACACCGTGAACGGCTCCGCACGGTCGCCGATGATGAACTCGGCGAGGTCGGGCTGGTCTCCGACCGCGACGAGCACGGCCTGCATGACGCGCACGGCGTGGGCCTGGCTCGCGGTGATGACCATGAGCGACTCGCGGCTGCGCCGGGTCGCGTGGTCGAGCACGAGTTCGACGACACGGGCGACCTCGGCGTCCGGGCTCTCCACCGCGCCGGAGTCCGGGTCGGGCAGGCCGTGGCCGTCAGGCACGTATTCGAGGGAGATGCTCCCGTGGCCGAGGAACGTCCCGGCCCACGGCAGCGACGCGATCCGCCCGCCGTAGAAGCGGCGGTTCACGAGCTCGGCGAGGTCCTCGCCGCCGGGCCGGTAGCTGCGGGTGAGGGTGAGGGTGGGCAGCAGCTCGCTCGAGCGGGCGAGCGCGGATGACGCGTGCAGGTCATCCTGCGCCCCCTCCACCGACACCGGCAGCGAGCCGACCGACGCATCCGTCACCGCGATGTCGAACGGGGCCGGCGTCTGCGTGACCGGATCCCCGAACACGACGACCTGCTTCGCGCGGCGGATCGCCCCGACGTTCTCGGCAAGGGTGGTGGCTCCGGCGTCGACCAGGATCACGGTGTCGAACGCGAGCGAGTCGGTGATCTCGTGCACGTCGTACGGCGACGCGAGCCAGACCGGCGCGACCGTGCGCGAGAGGTGCGGCGCGGTGGTCTGGAGGTCGAACGAGCTCATGCGGTCCTGCCGCAGGGCGCGCTTGAGCGCGGCCGCCTCGTCGGGCCAGTCGACGAGGCCGAGCTTCCAGGTCTCGGCGAGCTGCCAGGACAGCAGCTGGGCGCTGCCCGCAGCGTGCGCTTCATCCACGAGCCGGAAGTCCGCCTCGAGCCGGTCGAGCACGGAGGTGTTCGCACCGAGGAGCGCGCGGTCGCGCTCGAGCAGGGACTCGAGGGCCGACTTCCACCACGCGAGCTCGAGCTCTGCAGCGACCTGGGACTCCGGCACGTGGCGGCGGGCGAGGTCCTCGATGAGGGGATCGAGCTCGTAGTCGCGCATCGACGAGACGAGTGCGGTGCGCTCCTGCAGGTTGTGCAGCACGTCGGACTCGGCCGCGAGACCGCGCAGCTTCTCGAGCAGCTGCGGCACGGGCATGCTCTCGAGCGAGGTCGCCTTGGTGGTGAGTCCGAGCGGCACATCGAGTGCGGCGAGGTCCTGCGAGACGGACTGGTACGCGACCTGCACGTCGCCGATGCCGACCGGCACCTCGGGGGTCGCGCCCTCGGCAACGAAGCGGTGCCACAGCACGCGCTGCTGCTGGATGCGCATGAGCGCGCCGTTGAGGTCGCCGATCCGCACACCGGGGCGCACGTACTCGAGCGCGAGCTTGCGCAGGCGGCGGCGGTTGCTCGAGGTCATGTCGGGGAAGTCGCGCTTGGGCGCGGTCGCCGCGACGAGCTCGGTGATCGAGCGGTCGAACACCGTCGGCATGAACTTGTCGAGGGTGTCGCGCAGGTCGACGAGCAGGCGCAGGTAGGTGCCGAGCTCGTTGATGTTCTGGAACGGCCGCATGTGCGTGCCCGCGAACAGCAGGTTCGCGCGGTCGATCAGCCGCGGCAGCCCGTCTTCGTGCAGGCGCTTGGCGAGCAGGTGCGCCTGGGTCGCCTCGACGCCGTCGGCGAAGCTCGCGCCGTACCAGGGCGAGTCGCCCGGCCCGTACTTGAACTCGCCCAACCGCGCGGCCGCGACCATGGTCTCGGCGGCGAGCGCGCGATCCATCGACAGCCGCTCGACCGAGCTGCGGCTGAGCAGGGCGGTCGTCGACGGTGGCGAGGGCAGCAGGGCGAGCCGGCTGAGCTCTGTGACGCAATCGAGCACCGAGATCGTGAGCACGGGGTCGGGGCGGGAGAGGGCACCCCGGTAGTCGAGCAGCACCTTGCGGAGGCGCACGAGGGCGCCATCCACCTCGTCGATGTCCGGCTTCTTCGCCTTCTCGGCGCGGGAGATGGAGCGGACGATGTCACGGCGCAGCGTGCGCGGCGCGACCGCGAGCCCGGGCAGCCCGATGCCGGTGAGCCGTTCGGAGATTCCGTGCAGGGATGCCCGCCGCGCGCTCACCACGAGCACGCGCTTGTTCTGCGCGACGAGGCTGCCGATCGCGTTGACGATGGTCTGCGTGCCGCCGGTGCCGGGCAGCGTCTTCACCACGATGGATGACCCGGAGGTGATCTGTGCGACGACCGACTCCTGCTCGGCATCCGCATCGAGCAGGAGCGTGTCGGTCTGCGGCGCGCGCTCGTCCGACGGCACGGCCTGCACGGCCTTGTAGGACTCGTCGATCTGCCACTTCGCCGCGGTGTTGCCGGCGAGCGCATCGAGCACGGGATGCGACAGCTCACGGGCATCCGCGACCATCTCGCTCGCGACCTCCGCAAACGACGACACCACGAGACGGGGGCTGACCTGGAACCACTCGAGGTGGCCGGTCAGGCCCCTGAGGCGGTCGATCACGGCGTTGGGCTTGAACGTGCCGTCGTCGTCGGCGAGCGCGACGAAGGCATCGGCGTCGAGCGTCACCTGGAACTGCGTGTCGAGCGCGCGGGCGAATGCGGGGTTGAGGAACGCGTCGCCGCGCAGCTTGACCTCGAAGTCGCGTCCGTGCCGGCGAATCGCGAGCGGGCGCAGCAGCACCGGCGCGCGGAACTCGCTCTCGTCGTGCCGCCACTCCGCGATGCCGATGCCGAGGTGGATGCTGTCGATGCCGCGTGCGGTCGCGAGCTCGAGCCCCTTCGCGGCGATGGCGCCGGCCGCGATCTTCGCGGCGCGCAGCGCTACGTCATCCCGGATCAGGCTCGACAGCAGCGTGGTCTTGCCGGTGATGAACTGGGCGAGCCCACCCGGATGCGTCGCGGAGAGCTCGATGCGCGTGCGCGGCGAATCCACGAAGTGCAGCAGCGGCGACCTGCCGCCGAGCCCCGCGAGCTCCTCGCGCCACTGAGACCAAGCGGGCTCCGCCGCGTTCGCCAACCCTGCCCCCGAACCGATCCCGCCGAGCCGCAGGTCGTGCGGGGCGGTCACCTGCATCTGGGCGTGCGCCGACTCCTCCTGGAGGTCTTCCTCCGGGAGGACATCGAAGTCATCCTCTGGCTTACCGGCACGCCACACACGGCCACCTTAAGTGCGGATGGCGCCGCAATCCGGGAGATACCGGGAGTTTCACCGAACGGCTCGAACGTAGAATACGAGCATGGACAGCCCCGACGCCGTGCGGTTCGCGGTCGTGGCTCTCGTCACCGCGGTCGTCGTGGTCACCGCCCTTGTCGTCCTGGGGTTCGTGGTGCTGTTCCGCCGCGGCGCACGCGGCGTGGGAGGACGAGCACCGCAATCCATCGAGACCCGCGCCGGGAGCCTGCTGCTCCAGCTCGACGAGCAGCTGCGCGACAGCGATGACGAGCTCGGGTTCGCGATCGCGCAGTTCGGTATGGAGCGCTCGAAGGAGTTCGCCGCGGCCGTGACCTCAGCACGCACGAAGGTCACCGAGGCCTTCCGGATCAAGCAGCAGCTGGATGACGCGTTCCCGGAGTCCGACACCCGCCACCGCGAATGGACCCTCCAGGTGATCGCCCTGTGCGAGCGCGCGCAGAAGGAAGCTCACCGAGGAGACCGCGGCGTTCGGCGAACTCCGCCGTCGTGAAGTGCACGCCGCCGCCGACCTCGACGACCTGCGCGCCTCGATCGAGTCGACCCGCGCACGGTTCGACACGACCAGAGCCCAGCTGGCCGAGCTCGCCTCCGAGTACGCACCGGAGCGCTCCGCGACCGTCGCCGGCAACGTGGATGCCGCAGCCACCCTCCTCGACGAGGCCGCCCAGGCGGTCGACCTCGTCGCACCGCGGATCAGCGCCGCCGGGGTGAGCAACATCGCCGAGGACCTGCAGCGCGCCGGGCAGCAGGTGCACAGGGCGCAGCAACTCCTCGACGCCGTGGACCGCACCGCGGACGACCTCGCGGGCGCGCGCACCGCGCTGACCACCCTGCTCGGCGACACCGAGCGCGACCTGACCGACGCGAAGCAGCAGCGCGACGCCGCGCCGGATGCTGAGACGGGCGAGGCGATCATCCGGGCGATCGCGAGCGTCGAGTCTGCGAGCGCGACCGCCGCGAAGACGAAGGATCCGGTGGCCGAGCTCGACCGGGTCGGCGACGCGGTCGCCCAACTCGACCTCGCGCTCGCGAGCGCGCGCAACCAGCAGCAGCGCCTCGAGCACGCCCGTGCGGCGCTCGTCGGCACCCTCGTCTCGGCGAAGAGCCAGATCGCCGAGGTGCGCAACTACATCGGCGGTCGCGGCGGCGGAGTGGATGCGCGCACCCGGCTCGCCGAGGCCGAGCGGCAGCTCATGCTCGCCGAGGCCGAGGCGGATCCGGTCGAGGCGCTCGACACCGCGCGGCGCGCGGTCACCCACGCGCGCGACGCCGACGCGCTCGCGCGGTTCGACACACGCGCTGGAGCATAGAGCGAAGGCCATTTCTGGCCTTCGCCGCGACGCCAGCGCCGACGCCCGTCTCGGCGTCGTTCCTACGCGGGCTGAGTGCGGGTCCGGCGCAGCACGACGATGAGCACGGCGACCACGACGGCGAGGCCGGCGAGCGCGGCGACGATGAGCACCCAGGCGGGCGGGCCGTTGGGGGTGACGCTGCCGCGGGCATCCATCTCGATCCTGGATTCGACGCTCGCCTTCCACGACACCGTCGTACCGTTGCAGCTCGCCGTTGTGCTCGGTGACCGTGCCCGGGAAGCTCACCGAGACGGTGATGTTCGTGTCGTCGTCCTCCGGGTCGACTTCGTCCTGTCCGTCGTCCGGCGTGAAGTCGAGCAGGCCCGAGAACACGTACTCGTCTCCCACGCGCGAGAGCGCGAGCTTGCCCTCGTTCCCGCCGCCGGAGAAGGACGTGAGCGGAGTGTCGTCCAGGTCGAAGCGGGTGCCGTAGTAGCCGTCCTGGTCGTACTCGGATGCCCGGACTCCGGTCTCGCCGCGCAAGCCACCGAGCAGTTCGGCCTCGATCTGCTCGACGGATGCCGCGGCCTGGGTCTTCGCGTCATCCTCGTCGGACAGCGCGACCGCCACCACGATCGACCCGTCCACGGTGTCATCGGGATTGAACGACAGCTGCGCCTGGAACCGCACGCAGCCGCTCAGCAGCAGCACGAGCGCCCCCACGAGCGCCACGAAGACCGTCTTCCTCGACCTGTTCATCGTTCCAAGCTGACAGCGATTCCGATTCGCCGCCACCCCCTTGCGCACGTACATTGCGTTGGCGCCGAACGCACGTACGGCCGGGCTGAGCCCGGCCGTACGCTCCTGTCACCCTGCATTGATTGGCTGCGCCGCCGCTTCTGCGGCGCAGCGTCGTCCGCCTCGCGGCACGAGCGCGGTCGCGCCACGAGTCGGGCTCGGCAGCAAAGCGCGTTGCGTTGGCCCCGAACGCACGTACGGCCGGGCTGAGCCCGGCCGTACGCTCCTGTCACCCCTTGACAGTCCTTGTGGGCGTCAGCCCTTGACGGCTCCCTGCACCAGCGCGTTCTCGAGGCGCCGGTTGAGGATCGCGTACACGATGAACACCGGCACGATCGAGATCACGCTGCCCGCGGCGATGAGCGCGTTGTCGACGTAGCCGAGGTTGGTCGACAGTTGCGGGATCGCGACCTGGAGCGTGCGCTTGTCGGGTTCGAAGCCGACCAGGATCAACGTGAACAGGTAGTCGTTCCAGAAGCTCAGGAAGTTGAGGATCACGGTCGTCGCGATGCCTCCGACCGTGAGCGGCAGGTACACGTACCAGAGGATCTTCAGCCTCCCGGCCCCGTCGATCGTCGCCGATTCCTCGAGCTCGGCCGGCACCGTTCGCATGAACTGCGTGAGCAGGATCACGGTCAGCGGCTGCGCGGCCGCCGCGAAGTACAGCCACATGAATTCGCGGGTGTGGTATAGGTGCAACTGGATCGCGAGCAGCAGGGTCGGCACCAGCGCGGCGAACCCCGGGATGAGGAAGCCGAGCGCGTAGATCCGCTCCACCATCGTCGCGAGCCGGCCGGTGCTGCGCGCGAGCGCATACGACGCAGGCACCGCGAGCACGGTCGTGAGCACGAGGGCGGCGCCCGTGATGTAGATGCTGTTGAGCATCGCCTTCTCGAGCTCGAGACGCTCGAAGACCCGCACGAAGTGCTGGATGCCCTCGGAGAACGTCGGGATCCACGGAATCGTGAACATCTCGGTGTTCGTCTTGAACGACGAGATGAAGATGTAGTAGATCGGGATCGCCAGGGTGGCCGCGTACAGCCAGACGAGCACCGTGGCGACGGCCGTGCCGGCCGTGAGCTTCTCGCGCCGCTTGTGCGGCACCCGATCCACGGGCACGTACTGGGTCGCCTCGGTGAGGGATGCGGTCGTCATGTCAGAACCTCTGCCGGAAGACCCGGCGGATCGCGACCAGTCCCAGCACACCGAACACGAACAGCAGCACGCCGATCGCCTGGCTGAAACCGATCTTCTGGTCGAGGAATGCGGCGCGGTAGACCATCCACGACAGGGTGGAGGTCGCGGTGCCCGGCCCGCCGTTCGTCAGCAGCAGGATGAGTCCGGCCGAGCCGAACAGGTTGCCGAGGTACGACAGCATGGTCAGCACCCCGAAGTAGTCGAGGGAGATCGGGAAGGCGATCCGCCACATCTTGGTCCAGTGGTTGGCTCCGTCGAGTTCTGCCGCTTCGTAGATGTCCGGGTCGATCGCCGCGAGCCGCGCGGCGAACAGGATCGAGTTGAATCCCATGCTGCCCCAGATCGAGATGAGGATCAGGGAGAGCATCGCGAAGCGCGCATCCGCGAGGAACGCCGCCTTCAGGTCGCCGAGACCCACCGACTCGAGGAAGCCGTTGATCAGGCCGGTCGGACCGAGCACCGCGATGAACATCGTCGCGATCGCGGCAAGTGAGATCAGGGATGGCGCGAACATCAGCACCCGCAGCACCCGGTGGCCGCGCGGCTTCATGTTGAGGTAGTACCCGATCATGAAGCCGCCGAGCATGATCACCGGGATCGTGGCGAGCATGAGCACGACCGTGTTCAGCACCGAAGGTCCGAATGCCGGGTGGATCCAGATGTTGTTGAAGTTGTTGAGCCCGTTGAACGTTGGCTTCTGGGCGATGCTGCCCCACTTCATGAACGCGATGACGAACATCGCGACCAGTGGGCCGATCGTGAAGATGATGTACCAGACGACCGAGGGCAGGGCGAACCAGATCAGTCCGCGCCGGTTGTCCAGACGTTTCCCGGTGCGCTGGGGGCGCTCGGTCGGAGCCGGAGCGTCGAGCTTCACGGTCCAGTACGGCTTGCGTCATTGGGGTGACTTCCTTGTCGGGCGAGCGCGGGCCGCCCGGTGATCGTGCACCGGACGGCCCGCCCTACGGTGTTCTACCTGCTAGCCGTTGATCGCTGCCTGGTAGTTGTCCTCCATCTGCTGGCAGGTCGTCGCCGGGTCCTGGCCACCGAATGCTGCGGTGACGATCGGGCCCAGGTCGGTGCCGACCGGCGTGTAGGTGTCCCACACCTCGATGGGCTGCACCGAGTCACGCAGGCTGAGCGATGCGTTCAGCAGCGGGTCCTCGCTCGAGGCGCCCTCGACGATCGAAGCCGGGATCATGGCGCCGACGTCGATCATGGTCTGGACCGACTCGGGACGGTACAGGTACTCGACGAACTGCTGCACCAGGTCCATCTTGGCCTGCCCGTTGCGGCTGATCCAGAGGCCCGTGCCGGTGTCACCGAACCATGCGGTCGGCTTGTCGTAGAACCCGCCATCCGACGGCACCGGGAAGCCACCCAGCACCGTGTTCGCAGCGAGGTCGGCCGGCGTGTTCGGGAACGCCCACGAGCCCGAGGGCAGGATGGCCGCGTCGCCGTTGTAGTACGCCGTGGTCATCGTGTCGGAGGTGTAGCCCTCGATCTGGTCGGCGAAGGTGCCGTTGCTCTTCATCGTGTTGATGAGCGCGAGCGCGGACATCACGGCGTCGGACTCGCAGAAGCCACCCTCTGCGGCGACCTTCTTGCCCTCATCGGGACCACCGTAGGTCTCGACGAGCCAGGCGAAGAAGTTGTTGCCGGGCCAGTCGCCACCACCGATGACGAACGGCTGCTTGCCGATCGCACGGATCGCCTCCGCGGCCGCGAACAGGTCATCCGTGGTCTGCGGGACCTCGGTCACGCCGGCCTCTTCGAGGATCGCCATGTTGTACCAAACCGGCCAGACGAAGCCGACGTACGGGAATCCGGAGACCTGGCCGTCGGCGTTGGTCCACTGTCCGAGGGTCTCGGGCGTGAACTTGTCGGAGAGGCCCCACTCGTCGACGAGAGAGGCGACATCCATGGTCAGGCCGTCCTTGACCCAGCCCTGGTTGTCACCGACGAGGTTGAGGATGACGACGTCCGCCTCTTCGCCGGCGACGTAGTCGGCCTCGAATGCGGGCTGGGCATCGTCGCTGATGTCCTTGATCTCGAGGGTGATGCCGGTCTCCTCCTCGAAGCCCGTCACCACCTCGCGGAAGGCGTCGCCCATCGGGTTGCCCTTGATCCACTGGGACTGGATGGTGAGGGTCTTGTCGCCGGAATCGCCGCCACCGCCGGAGGTACAGGCGGCGAGCGTCACCGCCAGCGCAGTGGCTACGACCAGTGCAGCGCCCTTGGCGAGGCGCCGTTTCGTGATGTGCATGCAAGTCTCCTAAGACGTCGTTGTACAAGAGGTGTTGCTCGAGCCGCTTCGAGGTTCGAGTGCAGGACGAACCGGTTCGATTAATCTGATAATCCCACCGGGGAATCGGGGTGTCAAGGCACAACGCGCTGAACGGGGATCACGATTCGGCGTCGCATCGCGGCCCGTCGGCGTCAGGAACCCGCAGGAACGGGCCCGATCGAGTGGCGCGGGACGAATCTCGGCTCGCTGATCGGGATCTCCTCGGCGAAGGTCGCGCCCTCGATCGCGTCGAGCAGCGCACGGGCTGCGATCGCGCCGACGTTGAAGGTGTCGTTCGCGACGCTCGCGAGCGCGGGTGCCAGATGCCGCGCGATCGGGATGTCCTCCCAGCCGACCACCGAGATGTCCCCCGGCACGGACAGGCCGTGCTTGACGACCGTGGCCATGCCCGCCATCGCCATGAGGTCGTTGGCGTAGACGATCGCCGTGGGGCGGTCCGGCAGCGCGAGGAGGCGGGCCGTGGCATCCGCGCCCTGGGCCGGCGAGTAGTCGGTGGCGACCCAGAGCGAGTCATCCAGCCCGTGTCCGCGCATGGCGTCCTGGTAGTACTCGCGGCGATGGCGCGCGGCCCGCAGCTCCTGGATGCCGGCGACGATCCCGATGCGCCGGTGCCCGAGCTCGACCAGCCGGTCGATCACGGCATGCGCAGCCGGGGCGTCGTCGGAGTGCATGACCGGATGCCCGTGGGACTCGGACGGCCGCTCGAGCAGCATCGCGTGCAGGTGATGCGCGCGCACGACATCGAGCCGCGGATCGTCGTCACGGAGGTCGGAGATGAAGAAGCCGTCAACCCGACCATCACGGGACAGCGAGGCGAACACCTCGCGCTCGGCCTCCTCGCTGTGCACGACCTCGGTGACGAGCGCGTACCCGCGGTCGGACAGCACGCTCTGGATGCCCGCCATGAGCAGCGTGTAGAACTGGTCGGTCGACAGCTCCTCGACCGAGCGGCGGAACACCAGCCCCACCGTGTAGGCACGGGATGACGACAGCGCACGCCCGCGCAGACTCGGCTTCCAGCCGAGGTCACGCGCCGCCGACGCGATGCGTTCCCTGGTGTCCGCGTTCACGCCCGGACGGTCGTTGAGCGCATACGAGACCATGCTCTTGGACACCCCAGCGGCCGCAGCGACATCGCTGATCGTCACCGCCTGGCGCCGCCCGTTCATGGCATCACCCTAATCCTGACGGCGGAGTCATCCCTTGACGGCACCCTGCACGAGAGCGTTCTCCATCCTGCGGTTCAGGATGGCGTAGACGATGAACACCGGCAGGATCGAGATCACGCTGCCCGCGGCGATCAGGGCGTTGTCGACGAATCCGAGGGTCGTGGACAGGGTCGGGATCGCAACCTGGAGGGTGCGCTTGTCGCTCTCGACGCCGACCAGGATCAGGGTGAACAGGTAGTCGTTCCAGAACGAGATGAAGTTCAGGATGAGCGTGGTCGCGACCCCGCCGAGCGTGAGCGGCAGGTAGATGAGCCGCAGGATCTGGAACCGTCCTGCCCCGTCGATCGTCGCCGACTCCTCGAGCTCCTGCGGGATGGTGCGCATGAACTGGGTGAGCAGGATGACGGTCAGCGGCTGCGCGGCGGCCGGCAGGTACAGCACCATGAACTCGCGGGTGTGGTACATGCCGACCGTGATCGACAGGAGCAGCGTCGGCACGAGCGCGGCGAAGCCGGGGATGAGGAATCCGAGCGCGAACGCGCGCTCCACCATCCGCGCGAGCCGCCCGGTCGATCGGGCGAGCGCGTACGACGCCGGAACCGCCAGCACCGTCGTGAGGATCAGCGCGAGCACCGTGATGTAGATGCTGCTCTGCAGCGCGGCGAAGATGTCGAGCCGCTGCCAGACCCGCAGGTACTGGCTGATGCCCTCGGAGAAGGTGGGCAGCCACGGCAGCACGAACATCTCGGTGTTGTTCTTGAACGACGAGATGAAGAGGTAGTAGATCGGGATGACGAGGGTTGCGGCGTACACCCAGATGGCGCCCATCCCGACGAACCACCACGCGGTCTTCTTCTGCGGTCGCTTCGGACTGAGGATCGCCTCGCGGGGCTCCCCCGCGTCGGCGATGGTCATGCCGGCATTCGCGGTCGTCATGTCAGTACCTCTGTCGGAACACGCGTCGGATGGCGAGGAGCCCGATGACCCCGAGCACGAAGAGCAGCACGCCGATGGCCTGGCTGTAACCGATCTTGTTGTTCAGGAACGCGTTCGAGTAGACCAGCCACGACAGCGTCGACGTGGACGTTCCTGGACCGCCGTTGGTGAGCAGCAGGATGAGTCCGGCCGAGCCGAACAGGTTCCAGAGGTACTGGAGCATCGTGAGCACCCCGAAGTAGTCGATGGTGATCGGGAACGCGATCCGCCACATCTTGGTCCAGTGGCTCGCACCGTCCAGCTCCGCAGCTTCGTACACCTCATGCGGCACTGCCGACAGTCTCGCGGCGAACAGCACGGCGTTGAACCCCATCCCGCTCCAGATCGTGATGCCGATGATCGAGGCGAGCGCGAAGTCGGGGTTCGCGAGCCAGGGCTGGCCGAGTTCACCGAGTCCGACCGACTCCAGCGCCCCGTTGATGAGTCCCTTCGGTCCGAGCACCGCGATGAACAGCGTGCCGAGCGCGCTCAGCGAGATGAGGGCCGGAGCGAACATCAACACTCGCAGCAGGCGATGTCCCTTGGGTTTCAGGTTGAGCGCATAGCCGATCATGAACGAGGCGACCATCATGAACGGGATCGACGCGACCATGTGGATGGCCGTCACGCCGATCGAGTCGCGGAACTGCTCGTTCTCGAGCATCCGCGCGTAGTTGTCCAGGCCGGAGAACGTCTGTTTCGACGCCAGCGAGCGCCATGAGAAGAACGACAGGTAGAACATTGCCACGAGCGGGCCGATGGTGAAGATGAAGTACCAGACGACTGACGGCAGCGCCAGCCACATCAGGCCCTTCTGGCCGTGATTGGTCGCGCGGCGCCCAGCCTCGAGCTCACGGGTGAATGCGACTTGGGTCATCGTGATCCTTTTCGAGCCGGAGGGCCCGGCGCTCCGCATCGGAACGCCGGACCCTCCTGAACGGTCAGTTGCTATCCACCGAGCGCGTCTTGGTAGATCGCCTCCATGGATGCGCAGGTGTCCGCCGCCGAGGTTCCAGCGTAGAGCGCGACCGCGTCGGCCGACACGTCCGCCCCGACCGGCAGCAGGGTGTCCCACAGCACGAGCGAGTCGGCGATGTCGCGAAGACCGGCGGCCTGGCCGACCAGCGGGTTCGCGGCCTGGGCGTCCTCGACGACGAGCGGCGTGATCAGGTCGGCACCCTCGACGAACGCAGCCACCGTCTCGGGCGAGTACATGAACTTCACCCACTGCTCGGCGAGATCCATCTTCTTCTCGCCGTTGCGCGTGATCCACAGTCCCGAGCTGGTGTCACCGAAGAACATGCCCGGCTTGTCCCAAGCGGCACCCTCGGGCAGCGGGAAGCCGCCAAGCACGGTGTTCGCCTGGATGTCCTCGGGCGCGGTCGACATCGCCCACGAGCCTGATGGCATCATGGCCGCGTCGCCGTTGAAGTAGGCGCTGGTCATCGTGTCGGCGGTGTAGCCCTCGACGTCATCGATGAAGACGCCGTTCGTCGTCATCTCGGAGAGCAGCTCCAGACCCTGGAGGGCCTTCGGCTCGCACCATCCACCGTTGCTGAAGAGCTCGGTGGCCTCGTCCTTGTCGAGGAACTGCTGGGCGATCCAGGTCATGAAGTTCTGGCCCGGCCAGTCGCCACCGGCGACGGCGAACGGCTGCTTGCCGATCGCGCGGATCGCTGCCGAAGCCGCGACGAGGTCCTCGTAGGTGGTCGGGATCTCCACGCCGGCCTCATCGAAGATGGCCTGGTTGTACCAGATCGGCCAGACGAAGCCGACGTACGGGAACCCGGACTGCTGTCCGTCCGCGTTGGTCCAGCCCTGCACGGCGTCAGACGAGACGCGGTCGGTCAGACCCCACTCCGCCATGAGCGGAGCGACATCCTGCGTGAGTCCGTCAACGACCCAGGACTGGTTGTCACCGACGATGTTGATGGTCATGACGTCGGCCTCCTTGCCCGCGAGATAGTCGGCCTCGAACACGGTCTGGGAGTCGTCGTTGGCCACCTCGGTGATGTTGACCTCGATGCCGGTCTCCTCGGTGAAGCGCTTCATCTGCTCCTGGAAGACGTCTCCCATCGGGTTGCCGCTGATGAACGTGGAGGAGATGTTGAGCACCTGGTCCTCCTCACCTCCGCCGCCGGTCTGGCAGCCCGCGAGGGTGATGGCCGTGGCTGTGACGGCGAGTACTGCTGCTGACCGCAAGAGCCGCCCGCGTGTGATTCTCATGTCTCTCCTGACGTCGTTGTGCAAGGGGATGCTTCGGCCCGAAGACCGTTCCATCAGATTGTTTCAACCGATCAGGCCGCTGTCAATGAATAGATCAGATCAATTTCACGCCATGAGGCGATGAATACCGTCATTCGGGTTGATCCGTGGCGTCGAAGGCCAAGTTCGAACCGGTTCGATCAGATGATCCGGGCGGGCCATTGGATGAATTGGCCGTGGCGACTCAGATGGAGAGGGTGCCGCCATCGACGAGCAGCGTCGTGCCGGTGATGAAGGATGCGTCGTCGGAACCGAGGAACGCGATCGCCGCCGCCACCTCATCCGCCCGCCCCCGCCGGCCCATCGGGATGACCCGGTCGACGATCCGCTGCACGTCGTCGTCCGCGGGCGGCGCGGTCGGGTCGTCGCCGAACCCGGTCGCGATCCAGCCGGGACACACCGTGTTGGCGCGGATGCCGCTGCGCGCGTGATCCACCGCGACCGCCCTGGTCAGCCCCACGACCGCGCTCTTGGACATCGAGTAGGCGACATGGCCCGGGTCGGTGATGAAGCTCGAGGTGGATCCGGTCGTGACGATCGCGCCGCCGCCGGCCTCGAGCATCCGCGGCACGACCGAGCGGATGACGTGGAAGACGCCGTCGATGTTGACCCGCTCGATCTGCCGCCACTCCTCGAGGGTGTGGGTGAGCACGGTGCCCTCGATCATGATCCCGGCGTTCGCGACCGCGAGGTCGATGCGGCCGTGCGTCGCGATGACCTCGGCGACGCAGCGCTCGACGGCGTCGGCATCCGACACGTCGACGAGATGGTCGACGTCGCCGCGCAGGTCGATCGCGACGACCGTCGCGCCCTCCGCGCGCAGCCGCTGCACAGTCGCGAGGCCGATCCCGCCACCCGCGCCCGTGACGATCGCGACGCGGCCTATGTACCGATCCATGGTCATGCCACCTGCGTCTCGAACTCGATGAATCCGGTGGGCTCGAAGCCGAGCAACTCACGTGCGGCCGACGTGTCGATCGGCACCGAGTATCCGGGCAGCTCGGCGCGCACTTCGGCGTCGGGCGCGTACTCGGCGATGAGCTCACGGGTCGGCCGCGGCGCGAAGGTGCGCGGTCCCGCGACGTGCACGGCGTGGTAACCCGCGAAGTCGGTGTCCGCGATCGCGACTGCGAGCCGACCTACGTCGTCCGGCACGAGGTAGCCGGAGCCCAGCAGCATGGTCCGCTCTGGATGCTCCGCCGCATCCCCTGCGGCCCAGTGCAGGGTGTCCACCTCGGCGACGAGGGGGAAGCGGATCGCGACGCCGGCCATCCCGGTGCGCGCGCAGATCATCCGCAGGGTCGCCTCATCCGCGTGCTTGCTCAGCGGGTACGCATCCTCGATCGCCTGCGGGGTGTGCTCGTCGATCGGATAGTACGGCGGCGTCGCGCCGTGGTGGTTGAGGAGGTAGCCGATCACCTGCACGCTGCTCGCGATCGCCGCCTTGCGAATGCCCGCGTCGGCCGCGAGCTGGAGCACGGTGTAGGTCAGGGCGGTGTTGTCGGTGAACACCTGCACCTGCGTGCCGTGGTCGGGACCGGGGCGGCCGGCCAGGTGGATGACCTGGCTGACGTCGCGCAGGGCGCCGCGCACGGCATCCTCGTCCCGTCCATCGCCCTCGATCACCCGGTCGGCCGCGCTCTCGTGGCGGAAGCCGCGGTCGAACGCGGTCACGGCGTATCCCGCGTCGAGCAGGGCCGGGATCATGAGGCGCCCGATGTTGCCGCCGGCACCCGTGACGAGGATGCGCCCACGGCCGGCGTGCTCGATCTCACTCACGCGTCGAGCCTGTCACAACCTCCTCGGCGGTGCTGGGCTCCGAGGCGCTCCAGACCGGGCCGTTCGGGAACTCGAACTCGTCGAGCGAATCGGTGAACATCTCCATGCCGTTGCCCGGTACGGTCGGCGGGAAGTACCGCGCGCCACGCACGTCGGTCGGGATGACGAAGTGCTCGTGCAGGTGGTCGACGAACTCGATCACCCGGTCGTCCATCGACCCGGACACCGCGACGTAATCGAACATCGCGAGGTGCTGCACCGCCTCGCACAGCCCGACCCCGCCCGCGTGCGGGCACACCGGCACCCCGAACTGGGCCGCGAGCAGGATGTTCGCGATGTTCTCGTTCACGCCGCCGACCCGCGTCGCGTCGATCTGCATGACGTGCAGGCCGCCGGCCTGCAGGAACTGCTTGAACATCACCCGGCTGCCGGCATGCTCGCCGGTCGCGACCTTGATCGGAGCCACGCCGCGCGCGATCGCCGCGTGACCGAGCACGTCGTCGGGGCTCGTCGGCTCCTCGATCCACTCGAGGTCGAACTCGGCGAGCGCGTTGACCCAGTCGATGGCCTGCTCCACGTCCCAGCGCTGGTTCGCGTCGATCGCGATGCGCACGTCGGGGCCGACCGTCGCGCGGGCGATCCGCAACCGCCGGCGGTCCTCCTCGAGGTCGTTGCCGACCTTGAGCTTGATGAAGTCGAAGCCGTCCTCGATCGCCTCGCGGCTCAGGCGGGCGAGCTTCTCGTCGGAGTAGCCGAGCCAGCCGGGGGTGGTGGTGTACGCGGCGAGGCCCTCACGCGACATCCTGCCCTCGCGTTCTGCGCGGCCGGGCTGCGCGCGACGGAGGATCCCGAGCGCGTCCTCGGGTGTCATCGCGTCGGAGAGGTACCGGAAGTCGACGAGCGCCACGATCTCCTCCGGGCTGAGGTCGGACAGCAGCTTCCACAGCGGCTTGCCCTCGCGCTTGGCCTTGAGGTCCCAGAGCGCGTTGACGACGGCGCCGATCGCCATGTGCATCGCGCCCTTCTCCGGGCCGAGCCAGCGCAGCTGGGAGTCGTGCGTCATGAGCTTCCAGGTGGCGCCCATGTCGGCGAGCAGCGGCTCCACCTCGAGTCCGACCAGCGACGCGCTCGCCGCTCGGATCGCGGCGACCTGCACGTCGTTGCCGCGGCCGATCGTGAATACGAAGCCGTGCCCCTCGAGGCCGTCGCCCGCGTCGGTGCGCACCGTGACGTACGCGGCGGAGTAGTCCGGATCGAGGTTCATCGCATCCGAGCCGTCATGGTCGCGCGAGGTGGGGAACCGGATGTCGCGGGCTTCGAATTCCGTGATGGTGGCCATGATCGTCCTCAGTGGTGGGTGTCGTTGACAGCATTGCCGGTGAACAGGATGACGGGGGGCGTCGGCGACGCCCAGGGGATGCGGTGCGGCATGCCCGGGTACAGGTCGAAGAAGTCGTCGGCGAGGTCGTTGCCGCCGTCGAGGTCGAGCGCGACCCCGAGCACGAACACGTCGGACTCGAACACGGCGTGCCCGTCCTCGACCCGCACGCGCACGTCGGCCGCGGCGAACGGCAGCTCGATGAACCGCCCGGCGAGCAACCGGTTGCGGCTCACGACGGGTGCATCGGGCGCCGTGCCGTCGCGCAGCACCGCCAGGTACGCCGACGCGAGCGGATCGCCGGCGGGCGCCGGGATGCTCGCAACCTCGAGCACCGAGCGCGCGGGCACCGTCACCGTGGTGCGGGTCGTCGAGAGCACGCCGGCCAGCGTCGTGGTTCCGGACTCGAGTTCGTGGGTCACGTCCGCCTGGGTGTCGTTGTGCACCCACACGGTGGCGCCGCCGCCCGGTGCATCCACGATGCCGACCCGCACCGGCTCGAACGCGTGCCGCACCGGGTGGAACGACGGTGTGCGCCGCGCGCGGTTGTCGACGATGGTCCAGCTGCGCACGGTCGGCCAGCAGTCGTTGTACATCCAGAACACGGCGGCCGCGGTCGTGGTCGAGCGCCGCCGGAAGTTGTCGACGTACTCGCCGAGACCCTCGCCGTGCAGCAGCCCCGTCCAGTACACGTACTCCTCGAGCGAGATCGCGTGGATGTCGCGGCCCGTCCACTCCAGCAGCTGCACCTCGTACGACTTCGGCACGTACTTGAACGCGATCTCGTTGTCGTGCGTCTTCCACGCGAACGAGAAGTAGGAGCGCTCCCCCTCCCCCACGGTTCCGCCCAGCGACTCGAGGATCGCGGGCAGCGAGCTCGGCCCGAGCAGGCCGCCCTCGTTCGGGAAGCGCGCGACCTCGTCGCGGTACTTGCGGAACTCGACATCCCGGAAGCCGATCTTCCACGGGTGCTGGTCGCCCTCGGTCCCGGAGTTGTGGTCCTCGAGGCTCGGCGACCACGGCGAGCTGGGCCAGAACAGCCGGCTCGGGTCCTCCTCGGCGACGAGGTCGATCGCCTCGCGCTCGAACCAGGCGTGGTCGGCGTGGTACTCGGAGACGTCGATTCCATCGACGTACGGCACGAGCGGGCCCGGGAACTCGGCGGCCTGTCCGATCCAGGCGTTCTCGTTGTCACCCGCCCAGATCGCGAGACTCGCGTGCCTCGCGAGACGTCGCACCTGGTGGCGCACCTCGTCGGCGACCACGTCGCGGTACCAGTCCACCCGCATCGGGTAGCGGTTGCAGCAGAAGATCAGGTCCTGCCAGACCACGATGCCGAGGGCGTCGCAGCGGTCGTAGAACTCCTCGGTCTCGTAGTCACCGCCGCCCCAGACCCGCAGGAAGGTGAAGTTCGCCTCGACGGCCCTGGCGAGTTGGGCATCCAGCAGGTCGACCGGCACCGGGTTCGGCGTGAGCGAGATCGGCACCCAGTTGCCGCCCTTGGCGAAGAACGGAACGCCGTTGACCATGATGCGGAACAGCGTGCCCCGATCCGGTGCTGGACTCTGGTCGACGACCATCGTGCGCAGGCCGATGGTCAGCTCGCGGCGCTCGCCGAACCCCGCGCCCTCGATCGAAACGGCGAGTGGATGCAACGGCTGCTCGCCCATCCCCCGCGGCCACCACAACTCGGGCCGTTCCACCACGGTCACCACGTCGACGCGGGACTCCCCCGGAGCCGCCGACACCTCGACCACCTGCTCCTGCCCGTAGAAGCCCACGCGCACCGACGTGGACTGCGCCGAGCTCGCGTCATTCGCGAGGAACACCCGCGTGGTGACGGTCGCGGTGGCGTGGTCATCCGCCACCTCGACCACGGGGACGACGTCGGCGATCCGCACGGGCACGTCGCGCAGTTCGAGCCGCACCGCTCCCGTGATGCCGATCGTGAGCAGCCGCGGCGACCAGTCCCAGGCGTACTGCGACTGCCCGGTGCGCAGCCAGTGCCGCTTGTCGGGTCCCTGCATGACCGAGCGGCGGTAGCCGATCGTGGGGAGCTCCGCGGTGAACTGCTGTCCGGCATCCAGCTCGATGCGCAGCCGGTTCGTGCCGACCCGCAGTGCGGAGGCGACCTCGAGCCGCAGCGGCACGAACGCGGAGACCTGCGACCCGACCACCTCGCCGTTGAGGAACACCGTGGCGCCGAGCTCGAGGCGCTCGAACACCAGCTGGGCGCTCTCGGGCACCGCGTCCAGCTCGAGGTCGCGCACGTAGATCCAGCACGCCTTCTCGACCCACATCGCCTGCAGCGCGCCGAGTCCCGGCTCGATCGGGGCGATGATCCCCTGCCGCTCGAGATCGCGGTGCACCTCGCCGGGCACGGTCGCCTCGAGCCAGTCGGACAGTTCGTCCAGCGGCAACTCGGCGAACGCCCGATCGCCTCGGCGGGCGTCCTGCCAGCCGAGCCGCCAGCTCCCGCCCAGCTCGAGGGTGGTGGTGCTCATCGTCGAGTGCCTCACGTTCCAGAATTCGTCGGACGAATCCAAATCCTAGCGTGAGAGTATCTGATTAAACGATGGTGCGCGATTCACCCGATCGTCGGGCCCTGCCCGCTCGCGGTCATCGACCAGATCGGGCGCAGCATCACGTCGTCCGCAGGCTCGCTCGAGAGCAGGGTCGAGACCACGGGAGTGAAGGTGTCCTCGCCCGCGGGCGGCGTCGCATCCATCGCCGCGACCATGGCCTCGTAGCCATCGGATGTCTCGACCCGATGGAACAGCGTGTCGTCGCCGTCCATCCAGATGTCCCACCGGATGACCCCGGCCGCCCGCAGCGCAGCGGCGAGCGCCTCGGGGATGGTCGCGTGGAACCGCGCGTACTCCTCCGCCTTGCCCGGGACCAGTCGGGTACGACGTGCATCGATCGGCATGCCGCGAAGCCTAGTCAGCCGAGGTCGTTCGCCTCGAGTACAGGAACGTCGCGATGCGGCCGATGAGCTCGTACGGGATGTCACCCTTCAACGGGAAGTTCACGGTGTCGGTCTTCTCGCGGTACGGCTCGATCGCGGCCTCGAGTCCCGGGTCCGCGGCGGAGTCGGTGGCGCGCGCCACCGGGTACAGGCCGATGTGGTGCTTCCACGCCGCGAAGTGGATCCAGTACCGCCCGCCCAGCGAGATCGCGGGCATGTCGTACCGCACCTTCTCGTCGGCCTGCGGCACGTGCTCGTGCAGCACCGCGCGGATCCGCTCGAGGATGGGACGCACTTCCGCGGGCTGCGCTGCAATGTACTCGTCGATCGTGGTGAACTTGGGCATGCCCGTAGTTTCGCAGCGAAGCGTTCCGGCGTCACGATCCGCCGCCATGCGAACCGCTGCCGTGCTGGCTGCGACCCTGCTACTGCTCGCGGGCTGCTCGCCGTCGCCCGCTCCCGGCCTCGCGCCGTCCGTGACGGCCGAGCCGACGTCAGCGCCGACCGACGATGCCCCGAGCGCCGAGATCGCGGCGCACGAGTGGCCGACCGAGTACGACGCGGCGTTGCACGACGAACTCGTGGCGATGCTCGCCCGCGACCAGGCCGGCCGCACCGGTGGCGACGACCCCGAGGGCGACCGAGCCCGCACGGCCCGCCTGCTGGAGATCGCCGCCGAGGTCGGCTGGCCGACGATCGCGCTCGTGGGAAAGGACGGCGAGGATGCCGCGTGGGCGATCGCCCAGCACAGCGACCTCGATCCCGAGCCGCAGGCGTACTTCCTCGAGTGGCTCACCGCCGCGGTGGATGCCGGCGAGGCATCCCCCGGCAACCTCGCCTACCTCTTCGACCGGGTCGCGGTCGCGAACGGGGACCCGCAGCGCTACGGCACCCAGGTCGGATGCACGCCGGGCGGCGTCGAGCCCGCCACCCCGATCGAGGACGAAGCCGGCCTCGAGCAGCGCCGCGCCGACGCGGGGCTGGACCCCTACGCCGACTACGTCGCGGAGATGACCACGATCTGTGAGCAGGTGGAGGACTGAGCGCGTCGCCGATCGATCCGCGCCCGATCAACCCGCGCCGCGTCGATCCGTTCCGGTATCGCGGCTTCGCCCTGCTCTGGGCCGCCGAGACCGTGTCGGGCTTCGGCACGTACGTCACGACGATCGCGCTGCAGGTGCTGGTCGTGCTCACCCTCGCCGGCACCGCGGCCGACGTCGGACTGCTCAACGCGGCGCGCTGGCTGCCGTACCTGCTGCTCGGGCTGGTCGTCGGGGCGGTGGTGGAACGGCGCAGGCGCAAGCCGATCCTGGTGTCGACGGACCTCGGCCGCGGCATCCTGCTCGGGCTCATCCCGCTGTTCTACTGGCTCGGCTGGCTGAACCTGCCGGTGCTGCTCGCGTTCGTCGCGGTGTTCGGGCTGCTCACGCTGTTCAACGATGCGTCGTCGATGTCGTTCGTGCCGCGGCTCGTGCCGCCGGTCGGACTGCTCTCGGCGAACGCCCGGCTCGACCAGAGCGCGTCGGTCGCGCAGACCTCAGGGCCGCTGCTCGCCGGCGGGCTCGTGAGCCTGATCGGCGCGCCGCTCGCTGTGGTGGTGGATGCCGCGAGCTACCTGTTCTCCGCGATCGCCGTGTGGCGCATCCCGGTCCAGGAGCCGCCGAGCACCCCGCGCACCGAACCCCTCCACCTCCGCCGCGACATCGCGGACGGCCTGCGCTGGATCTACTCGCACCGCACGCTGCGCTGGGTGGCGATCGGCAGCCACCTGTGGTTCCTGTTCAACAGCATGCTCATCACGATCTACGTGCCGTTCGTGCTGCTCGGCCTCGGCCTGACCCCGCTCGAGATGGGGATCACGCTCGCCTCCGCCGGGCTGTTCGGCCTCGTCGGCGCGCTCATGGCGACCGGGCTCGGGCGACGCATCGGTGCCGGGCCGACCGTGCTGATCGGATACGTCGTGATGCCGCTCGGCTGGGCGTGCATCGCCCTCACGCCGATGGACCTCGGCGGGTACACCGGTACGACCGTCATCGTGCTGAGCATCGGCCAGGGCATCTACGGCTTCTGCCTCGGGCTGCAGAACGCGAACGAGATGGCGTGGCGGCAGGCGATCACCCCCGATGCACTGCAGAGCCGGGTGAACATCACGATCCGCTCGTTCAACCGCGCGATGATCGTGGTCGGGGCGCCGGTGGGCGGCCTGCTCGCGGATTCGATCGGCTACCGTCCGACGTTCTGGATCGCGATCGGCGGGTTCGTGCTCGTGGCCGTGCTGCTCACGGTGTCGCCGTTCCGGCGGGCGCGGCATCCCGACGGCCGACCGGAGCCACGCGCGATCTAGCCCTGGGCGCCGGGCAGGCGGTAGCCGTCGAGCAGGTCGGGCAGCGGGCAGTCCTTCGCGAGCAGGTGCCACTCGGCCGTCGTCGGGATCGGCCGCACCGACTGCTCGTACGGGATCCACCCGACCGCACCGGACTCGTCGACGAACTGCTCACGCGACGGGAAGCCCAGCATCTCGATGCCGAACGAGCGCAGGCACGGCTGGTAGCGCTCGACGTAGAAGTCGTAGAGCCAGTCGAGCTGGCTCGGGGTGAGCAGGTAGTCGCCGACCTGGGCGGGATACTGCTGGCTGCAGATCCACCACTGCTTCTGCGCGGCGGTGTAGGCCGGGTCGTTCGGCGCGGCACCCGAGAACGTCCACTCGCCCGGGCCGAGCACCGAGACTCCGGGCAGTCCGGCCTCGTCGAGGCACTCGCTCTGCTCGGCGGCGGCCGCTCCCGGCGGGAGTTCGTCGATCACGGCGACATCCGGCATCGGGATGCCCGGGGAGATCGCATCCCACCAGTTCCGGCTCTGCTGCGCGAGCATCGCGTCGAGCTGCTCGGCGGTGGGCGGTGGATCGAGCGTCGGCTTGGACGAGACCGCGGGGATGCAGCCCGCCAGCGCCACCGCGAGCGCGGCACCCACCGCGACGAGCGGCACCGCGCGCCTCACCCTGCGTCCCGTGTGCGCGATCTAGCTCACCACGCCCACGTACGGCTCGAGGATCTCGGGCACAGGGCAACGCTGGGCGAGCAGTTCCCACTCCGGCGCGGTCGGGATCGGGCTGATCCACTCCTGGTACGGGTACCAGACCGGATACCCGATCGAGTCGCGCAGGAAGTCCTCCTTGGTCGGCAGCCCGAACAGCCCGAAGCCGAACGACGCGAGGCACGGCTGGTAGCGCTCGACGTAGAAGTCGTAGATCCAGTCGAGCTGGCGCTCGCTCATCATCACGGTGTCGGCGAGCCGCACCGGATACTGCATGGCACACATCCACCAGTGCTCCAGCGCCGCGAGCTCGGTCGCTTCGCTCGGCGACAGCTCGTCGAAGGTCCACTCGCCAACCCCGCGGATCGTCACGCCGGGGATCGCGGCGTCCTCGAGGCACTCGGTCACCCGCGCCATCCGGTCCTCGGACGGCATCTCCTCGACCACCTCGATCAGCGGCATCTCGCGGCCGGGGAACATCCCCTCCCACCACGCTCGGGCCTCGGCCTGACGCACGGCGGTGACGTCCTCGGGGGTGAGCTGCGGCGGCCCGGTCGGGGCCGCGGGCATGCACCCCGAGAGCAGCGCCGCGACGATCGCGAGTGCTCCGGCTACCGCGCCGAGACGAGCCATGCATCCATTGTGCGCCCGCTACCCGGCCGAGCGCGGGTCGGGATTCCGCTCGTCCACCGGCGCGGCGTGCCCGGTGGCCGCCTCGCCCCCGGTCACGATGTGGCGGTCCGGCTTGACCCGGTCCAGCGGGTGGTCGAGCTCGTCCTTGCCCAGCCGCGCGACCGCGAGGGTGATCAGGCAGATCACGACCGGCAGCACGGCCGCACCGACGAATGCCGGCGCGATCCCGAACGTCTCGCCGACCGGTCCCGCGAGGGCCATCGACACCGGGATGAGCGCGAGCGAGACGAAGAAGTCGAGGCTCGACACCCGTCCGAGCAACTCGGGCGGCACCCTCCGCTGCAGCAGCGTGCCCCACACCACCTGCGCGCCGTCGAACAGCACGCCGACCGTGAAGACGACGATCACCATGACCCAGAGCTGGTCGGTGAACCCGATGATCGCGAGCGGGGCGCACCCGAGTCCCCACGCGAGGATCATCAGCGTGAGGTAGCGCCGCGGCAGCGGGAAGGATGACACGAGCAGCGACCCGACCGCACCGCCGATGCCGAAGGCGGCGAGCACGATGGCGAACGACCCCGCCCCGCCCCCGGTCTGGTCCTTCACCGCGAAGGGCAGCAGCACCTCGATCGGTCCCATGATCACGAGCAGCAGCACGGTCGCGTACAGCAGTGTCGCGAACAGCCAGCGCGTCTTCACCATGTACGCGAAGCCGTCCTTGAGGTCGGCGAGCGCCGAGACCAGTGGATGCCGCGGGTCGTCGGCCGCGACATCCCGCCGCAGTGGCGTGGTGCGCATGAACGCCAACGCGATCACGGCACCGAGCTGGAGCACGCCGATCACGGCGAACGCGAGCCCGGGCGAATGGATCGCGATCAGCGCGCTCGCGACCGCGGGACCACCGGCCTGCATCACGATCGGACGCAGCACGCCCTCGATGCCATTGGCGGCGAGCAGCAGTTCCTCGGCGAGGATCGCCGGCAGCCAGGCCGAGTACGCCGGGTAGAAGAATCCGTCGGTCGCGCCGAGCACGAAGGAGAGGATCGCGAGGTGCCAGACCTCGACCGTGCCCGAGAACGCGAGGTACGCGGCGGTGCCGAAGACCAGCGAGCGGACGATCTCGCACACGATCAGGATGCGGCGCTGCGGCACCCGGTCGGCGAGGACGCCGCCCGCGAGCACGGCGAGCACGAGCCCGACTCCGCTGCCGACCGCGACGAACGACAGGTCCACCGGACTGCCGCCGAGTTCGATCACCTGCCAGGCGACCGAGACGATCCAGCATCCCGCGCTGAACAGCGAGAACAGCAGGGCGACCCCGAGCAGCCGGAACTGCCCGTTGCCGAGCGGGCGGAGGGCGCGCGGAAGGGTGCTGGGGGCGGAGGCGGGTGGCCCGGACATGGCGCATCCAGTGTGACAGGCGACGCGCCCGCCTCGCACGGCTAGGGTGGCGCGCATGTGGTTGCCACTCGTCCTGCCGGCCAATCAGCCCGAGCGGCACTACCGCGGGGGCGAACTCATCGCCGACTTCCGCGCTGAGCCGCGGCACAGCGGCACGGTTCCCGAGGACTGGATCGCGTCGACGACGACGCTCGCCGACGAGGCAGAACTCGGTCTCACGGTGCTCCCGGACGGCCGTCGGCTGGTCGACGCGATCGCGGCCGACCCGGTCGCCTGGCTGGGTGCCGATCACGTTGCCGTGTTCGGACCGGACACGAAGCTGCTGGTCAAGCTGCTGCATCCCGGCCAGCGACTGCCGGTGCACGCGCACCCCTCGTCGGCCTTTGCCAGCGAGTGGTTGGGCCGAGCGCATGGCAAGGCGGAGGCGTGGCACATCCTCGCGGGTGGGGATGTCTACCTGGGCCTCAAGCGCACCGTCGAGCTGGTCGAACTGCTCGAGATCGTCAACGCCCAGGACATCGAGCGGTTGCTCGCCCTCCTGCACCGCCGCACGGTCTCGCCCGGCCAGACCGTCTACGTGCCGCCAGGCACGCTGCACGCAATCGGACCGGGCATACTGCTCGCCGAGGTGCAGGAGCCCGAGGACCTGTCGATCCTGCTCGACTGGCACGGCTTCGTGACCGATCTCGAGCCGGTCGGTCACCTGGGTCTCGGCTACGACGTCGCGCTCCTGGGGGTGGACCTCGAAGGAAGGACGGAGGACGAGGTGGCTGCCCTGATCAGCGACCCGGGAGACGCCGACCTGCTCCCCGCGAGCTCCGCCGAGTTCTTCCGAGCCTCCCGGCTCGGGACCGGAGCTGTGCTCCCGCCAGGGTTCGCGGTGCTGATCGTCGTCTCCGGCACCGTCGACCTCGTGAGCGACGCCACCTCGCTGCTCGCGCTCGCGACGGGCACGACCCTCGTCCTGCCGCACTCCGCCGGCGGCTTCGTGATCGGCGGGGACGGCGAACTGCTGGTGTATCGACCGCCCGCTGCGTGAACCCGATCCTCGGCCGGTTGAACGTCGTCTGAACGTTTTCGAAACAGCAGACAGATCGGTCTACCGTCAGGCATACTGAAGAGATCAGTCGGGGGTCTGGAAATGCACCACACTCGGATGTTCGGCACGGTCGCCGTGGTCGCGATCGCGTTCGGCGCGCTCGCGGGATGCGCGAAGCCGGTGCCCGCCGCCAGCGACGAGGATGCGATCGAGGTCGCGTCCACCGACGAGGAGTCGCTGCCTCCGGAGGAGTGGTGCGCCGCGTACGCCTCCACGCTCGACATGTGGAACAGTCCGTTCCAGCCGATCGACGAGGAGCGGTTCGATGCGGCGATCGGCGTGAACTTCACGGGCCCGGCGGACTGCTACCTCGCGCGCTATCCGAATGGGGATACGGCCGTGCGCCCTGCGTCGATCGTCGCGGTGTTCGTATGCGACGACGCATCCATCGCCCAGTACATGAACCAGGCCATGCCGCTCGCTGGCTGGGCGGGCACGATCGCGGACCCGCGCAAGGGCGGCCGCTTCGCCCACCCCACGCTCGGCGACATCGGCTACGTCTTCAACGAGTCGGCGAAGGCGAGCAACATCCCGCTCGACGACCCGGCGGTGGTCGTCACGGCGCTGCTGATGCCCTGACCTGCGACGACCCGTCCCGACTCACCACGCCGTCAGCTTCTCCGGGTTCCGCATCGCCCAGATGCGCTGCACGCGACCGTCGGCGATCGAGAGCGAGACGATCGCGGCGAGCTCATCGCCGGCCATGATCCGCAGCCCGAGTTCGCCGTTCACGACGGTCTCCTCGAGTCGCAGGGCGGGCAGGTCCTTGCCGAGTTCGGTGAAGCCGCGGGCGATCCGGTCGGCGCCGACGAGCGGGCGCTTGATCGCGGTGACGATGCCGCCGCCGTCGCCGATCGCGATCGCGTCCGGGTCGAGCAGGTGCACGAGCGCATCGAGGTCGCCGGTCTCCCAGGCCGCCTTGAAGGAGCGGACGACGGCGGCGTGCGACGCGGCATCCACCGGAGTACGGCGCTCGTCGCGCACGCGCCTGCGAGCCGTGGATGCGAGCTTCCGAGACGCCTCGGGCGACCGTCCGACGATCTCGGCCACCTCATCGAACGAGTACTGGAACACGTCGTGCAGCACGAACGCGACCCGCTCGGCCGGGGTCATGGACTCGAGCACGATCAGCACCGCCATCGACACCGACTCGTCGAGGCTCACCCGGTCGGCCGGATCAGCGGCGCGGCCGTCATCGGTCTGGCTCGTCCACAGGCCGCCACCCGGCACCGGCTCCGGCAGCCACTCGCCCCAGTACTGCTCGCGCCGGGCGCGCGCGGATCCGAGCTGGTCGAGGGCGATGCGGCTCGCGGTCTTCATCAGCCAGGCCTTCGGATGACGGATCTCCCCGCGCTCGGCATCGCTCAACCTCAGCCAGCGCGCGTAGGTCTCCTGCACGGCATCCTCGGCGTCCGCGACGGATCCGAGCAGCCGATAGCTCAGCCCGAGCAGGGCACCCCGCTCCGCGTTGGCCTGCGTCATGGGGTCGGCCGCGGTCGTGTCATCCGGCTCATCCATACATCCAGCGTGCCAGCACCGAGCGCACTCGCGCGGGAATCGTGATGCGACCGTGCGAGTCGGGGCGCAGCAACGCGGGCCGGACCACCTCGTGACCGGCGAGCCTCCAACGCTCACTCGGGCTCACGGGCGCGTGCACCTCGACGTACTCGCCGCCGGGCATGCGCACGATCCGCCCTGTCTCGTAGCCGTGCAGCGCGATGTCGCGGTCCTTGCGCTGGAGTCCGAGGCAGATGCGCTTGGTGACCTGGTAGGCGAGCGGCGGGCCGACGATCAGCGTGACCTGCAGGGTGACCAGCAGCCCCTCGGCGGACAGGCGGAACAGGTACGAGATCGTGTCGGATCCGGCGGCCGCCCACAGCACGCCGTAGAACACGATCGCGGCGACGCCGAGCCCGGTGCGGGTCGCCGCATTCCGCGGCCGATCCAGGATGTGCCATTCAGGAGCGCGGTGCTCCCGGGCGTCCCCCGAGATGAATCGCTCCGCGAACGGCCAGAGCACGGCGACTGCGAGGAACGCGGTCGAGACCGCGACCGGGATGAGGATGGCGAGGGTCCAGGTGCGGTCCATCCACACGAACTCCCACCCCGAGGGTGTCAGCCGCTGTGCGCCGTCGAGGAACGCGAGGTACCACACCGCGCCCGCACCGGATGAGGCGTTGCCGGGATCCGCCGGTCCGTACACCCCGACCGGGTTCACCGAGATCGTCGCCGCGATCGCGACGAGCACCCCCGCCACCACGAAGAGGACGCCGGCGGCGCGGGTCAGCGCCGCGCGCAGCGGGCGGCCGACGATCACCGTCTCCGAGCGCCCGGGTCCGGCCGACTGGGTCGGGCCGTTCCGCAGCGCGAGCACCGCGACGAGCGCGACCAGGCCCATGATCGCGAGCGGCAGCACCGCGACGTGCAGCGGGTAGAACGTGGTGATCGCGCCACTCGGGAAGCTGCCCTGGAACACGAGGTACGACAGCCAGGTGCCGATCACCGGGATCGCCTTCGTCACACCGTCGAGCACGGCGAGGCTGTTGCTCGACAGCAGGTCGTCCGGCAGCACCGAGCCCGTGAGGCCCGCGGCCATCGACGCGAAGAGCACACCGAACAGCACGAGCCAGCGCAGCGTGCGCGGCGCGCGGAACGCACCGGTGAAGAACACCGAGAGGATGTGCACGGCGAGCGCCGCGATCATGAGCGACGAGCTCCAGTTGTGCAGCTGCCGCACCAGCAGTCCACCCGGCAGGTCGAACGAGATCCGGAGGGTCGAGGCGAGCGCCTCCGACATCTCGACGCCGCGCAGTGGCGCGTAGCTGCCCGAGTACACCGTGGCGGCCGTCGACGGGCTGTAGAAGAAGAGCAGGAACAGTCCGGTGAGCGAGCACACCACGAAGCTCGCGACGGTCACGAGCCAGGGCAACCCGGCCTTGCCCGAGGGGAAGGCGCGGCCGCGGAGCGTGCCGACGGCATCCTTGAATCCCGATTGCTGGTCGAGCCAGTTCGATACGCGTTCCGTGACCTGGGTCACCGTCACCATCTCCTCTGCGTCAACTCCCTACTAGTAGGACGACGCAGGGGGCGAAAGTGTGACGTGGCCCTGAAGTATGGGCCGCGCTGACTACCGCGTCACCCGGTAGTGCGGTTTACTGGGCGCACCTCAACTTCCTGATCCGTCGAACCCTTTGGAGCGCTCATGAGCGACGTCACCCCCAACCCACCCGGCGAAGGCCGCCACGAGGCGCTGCCACCGCAGGGCAACGGGCCGTGGCGGGTGCTGACCGTGGTGCTCGCGATCATCGTCGCGCTCGCCATCATCGGCACGCTGCTCTGGGTGTTCGTGTTCAGCAAGAGCAGCGGCGGCAACCCGACCAACCCGCCGACCTCGAGCGCTCCGCCGACCGAGCCGCCGGTGACGCCGCCGCCGCTCGCGGCCTGTGCGAATGGCGACATCACGACCACCCTCGGTACGCCCGAGGTGGGCGCGGGCCAGCAGGAGGTGTCGATCATCTTCGAGAACTCCGGGTCGGTCGCCTGCACGCTCGAGGGCTACCCCTCGGTGCAGATGATCTGGCAGGACAACGGCGCGCTCGGCAACCCTGCAACGAACGATCCGGGTCCGGTGCCCGTCGAGGTCGTGACGGTCGAGCCGGGCGTGGCAGCCCAGGCCCTGCTCACGATCGGTACGGCCGCAGATGCCTGCGCCGCTCCGCTCGACGCGATCGGCTTCAACATCGGCCTGCCCAACGTGCCCGACCCGGTGTTCGTCTCCGCGCCCGGCTACCAGGGCTGCGCGGACGCGTCCGTCACCATCCAGAAGGTGAGCGCGATCGGGGCCGGGTAGTTCAGTCGGCGCCGGTTCGGCCGGCGCCGGGTCAGTGGGCGCCGCGTCAGTCCGCGATCGTCGCGTCGCGCCGTTGACCCGCGTGCAGGCGCTCGAGTTCGTCGACCGCGGTGACGGCGCCGTCGCGCGCGCGGATGCGCGTTCCGATGGCGCGCGCCGCGGCATCCACCGACTCATCGGCCAGCAGCGCGCTGGCGGCGGCTCGGATCACCTGCGGCGACGATGACTTGGGGATGACGCGGCCGAGTCCGAGTCGCTCGACCGCGCGACCGATCGCGGGCTGGTCCATGAGTGGATGCATCGGCATGACCAGCACCGGAATGCCGTGCGCGAGCGCCCGCGACGTCGTCGCGTGGCCGCCGTGCCCGATGACGAGCCTGGTCGTCGGGAGCAGTTGGGCGTGGTCGATCCTGCGCTCGACGCGGGCATTCGACGGCACCCGCAGCGAGGCCGGATCCACGGCGCCCGTCGTCATCGTGACCTCGACCGGCAGGTCGCCGAGGGCGCCGAGCACCCGCTGCAGCGCCGCCGCCTGACCGGGGAACGAGGTCGTGCTGAAGCTCACCAGCACCCGCGGTGGGGTCGTGTCGGTGCGCTCGACCGGGATGCCCTGCCAGACGAATCCGGTGTGGGCGACGCCGGCGGGCGACGCGACTCCGCGGTCGTCCTCGAACTCCGGTCGCGTGGTCACCACCGTGCCGAGCACGGCGGACTCGGCGGCCAAGGGGTTCGCCCCGCGCATCCGCGCGATCACTCCCACCGGCCCACGAGCGTTGCCGCGGAAGTACTGCCACTGGCTGTGCACGAGCGAGACGACCGGGATGCCAGCGGCCGCGATCTCGATCGTCGCGCCCCAGAGCAGGCAGTCCACGAGCACGAGGTCGACCGGTTCCGCGGCGATCGAGGCGATCGCATCCCGCCCGATGCCACGGTCGGCGAACAGCCCGGTGAGGTCCGCGATCGCCCCGACGGTGCTGCGGGGCGCCGAGCTCACGTAGTCGCGGCCTTCGCGGAACGCCTCGAACCGAAGGCCCTCGGCCTCGACGGATGCGCGCTGCGCCTCGTTGCCGAGGAACCGCGCGCTCCCGCCGCGGCGCTCCACCTCGCGGGCGATCCCGAGCGCGGGTGGCAGGTTGCCGCCACCATCCATGGTCACGATCAGCAGCCGGGTCATCCTCGGTCCTCTCCAGCGTGGGCGACGAGTGCCGCCGTCATCGTTCGCATGCGCTCGAGCGTGGTCTCGAAGTCGAGCCCACGATCGAGGCGAAGCAGCTTCCAGGCGTAGACGTCGGTCGCGACCACGAGTTGGTCGACGAGCGCATCGCGTGCCGGTCCGACCGCGGGGAGCTTGTCCTCGAAGACCCGCTCGACCCAGCCCCTGTGCACGAGGCGCCCCGACGCCGTCACCCGTTGGGCGCCCGGCAACCCGGACGCGAGCAGTTGCAGCACGAAGCCACCCCGACGGTCGTAGTGCTCGACGAGCAACCGGAGGCTGCGGTCCCGGTCGCCGCCGGGATCCAGTCGTTCGGCACCGACCTCGGCGACCGCGACCTCGATGCCTGCCTCGACGACGGCGTCGCGCGATCCGAAGTGACGGATGACCGTGCGAACCGTCGTAGCGGCGCGCGCCGCGATCTGCTCGAGCGTCATCTCGATGTTACCGCGCTCGTACGCGAGCTCGATGGCCGCGCGGACGATCGCGTCGCGGGTCGCCTGCGCGGCGTCGGTGCGGAGCGCTGACTCGTAGCGGCGGGGGGTCACGTCGCCAGACTAGGCTCGTCGGCAATTCGTGTCACTATGCGTGACATGAATTATCCCAATGCCTGTAGACCGAGCGGGCAGTCACTGCCATAGTGAGCACACATACCAAGGGAGCCATCAATGCCCGATGTCGAAGGCCTGTCCGAGAACGAACTGGGCGAGATCGAGAAAATCCGCGCGTCAGCGGCCGACTTGGTTGCGCAGATCACCGACTTGCAGCGGGGCTGGAATCACGGCGCCAAGGCAACTCGAGTGCTCGATGAAGCGCTTGCGTCGCTCACCGAACTGGACTCCAAGCTCTCCGAGCCCTAACCCCGAGTGTCCGTCAGGACTCCGACGGGTGCGTTCGACTTCGCGGCGCGCCTGGTCGCGCTCGACGAGCGCACCCGTACTCCAGAGATCGATCGCTGGCACGAACTTGTCGGACGGTGGCGCGGTCTCGGTCGGACGTTCTACCAGCTCTGCGAGCGGGATCCGGCGTACGTCACGGACACTGGTCTGCGGAGAAGTCCGGAGCCGGCCGCGTTCTTCCTGCACAACGCGCGAGCGCTGCTCGGGCACGATCGCCAGGCAATGTCGTGCGACTACCTGCCTGACCCCGTGGCCGTCGCGGTCTGCGAATCCTACGGGCACGAGCACCCCGACGCGGACGTCTCTATCGACCCATCGGACGTCACGCAGAATCCACTCATCCTGGGTCAGGTGCTGACGTGCTACGTCAATTCCTTCGGCTCCTGGCAGTTCGGCCTCGCCGTGGCCACGGCCGTGGACGTGTCACTGGACGTGGACTCGGTTGGCGACCGGGATGTCGCCCTGCTGGCGGAACTCGCCGCGAACGTGTTCGCCGTGCACAGCGACGCACGATGCCTGCGCCTCTACGGAGCCGCGCTGAGCGGCGCAGCGGATGCCGTGGAGCGCTCGTTCCTGCAGCAGCGCATGGCGACCGCGACCTACAAACGACTGCACGACGATCGCAGCGCGCATCGGCACTTGTCGCTCGCGCGCGCAGAGGCCGAGCTGATCGGCAACGATTCGGACCGAGGTGTCGTGCGGGCACTGGCGGATAACTTCGAGGCCCTCATGCAGCTTCGCTCCGGGAACGTGGCGCGTGCACACGAGCTCGCGAGGTCGGCCAGCTCCACGATCGGGTCGATCGATCCGTATGCGGCGTCGCTACGGTCGGACGTCGTTCTCAGGTATGTGTTGCAGGTGGAGCAGAACCGCGCCACGATGCTCGCGTACGACGGGGACCTGGACGGTGCGATCGCGATCAGCGAGCGGAACGTGTCGCTCGCGACGACGTCGCATCCCGAATCGGCGGGCGAGTGCTTGGCGATCCTGGGCTACCTCCTCCTGCGTGGCGGACGGGCGCCTGAAGCGCTCCGGAACCTGGGGGCGGCCGAGTCTGACATCGAGACGCGCACCAGCCCCATCCGCTGGCACCGAATCATCCGGCTGGTCGCGCTCGCGTCGCACGAGGCGGGCGAGCCTGCCGCAGTGACGTCCCGGTGGCTGGGTGTGGCGAAACAGCTCGAGACCGAACTCAACCTCGATTCATCCGCATCATCGACGATCAGCAAGGAGACACTGGCATGACCCAGCACGAACTGGCCTTCGAGCCGATCCGAAGAGCCCTGTACTCGCCGGCCGAGCTCTATCGAGAAGTCGACATGGACGACGCGGACTCGTTCGCCCAGTCGACGGACTTCCGCATCTATCAGGAGTTCGTCGCAGAAGGGCGCAGCGATGCGAGCGATCGTTACGTTGGCATGCTCCGCGCCATGCACGACAACTCTGCGACCCAGTTGGCCGCCGGACTCCTCGACCAGAAGAGGGTGGTCGCCGTCATGGGCGGTCACAAGCTCCCGCGCGGCTCGGCACCCTACGTCCAGATCGCGGAATTAGCCGCTCTGCTGGCGAGCGATGGGTACCTCGTCATCTCGGGCGGCGGGCCGGGTGCGATGGAGGCGTCGCACTTGGGTGCGGCGCTGTCGGGCCGTCCACGCCCTGAGTTCGATGCTGCGGTTGCGGCACTGGCAAGCGTCGCCGAACTTCCTGACCTCACCCGCATCGTCGGGGAGGATGGCGTGGTCGACGCTGCCTTGGCTCGCGCCGCTCACGCTTGGCTCGTCCCTGCGCTCACGATCGCGCGAACGTTGGGTGAGGGTGCGGGACGCAGCCTGTCGATTCCGACCTGGCACTACGGCCATGAGCCGTCCACGCCGTTGGCGACCGATGTGGCCAAGCTCTTCCAGAACAGCATCCGAGAGGATGGTCTGCTCGCGGTGGCCACGAATGGCATCATCTACGCCGAGGGCAAGGCGGGAACCATCCAGGAGATCTTCCAGGATGCCGCGCAGAACTACTACAAGTCCTTCGACAACCGAAGCAGCCCGATGGTGCTCCTCGGGACGAAGTACTGGACGGAGGCCTTCCCCGTGGACGCTGTGCTGAAGAAGCTCTTCAAAGATCAGTACGACTCAATCGTGCTCATCACCGACGACACCGCCGCGGCTGTCGACTTCGTTGCGAGTGCAACGCCGCAGCCGTCACGACTCGCACTCCGGTAGATCCCAAAGGATCGTTTGACATCTGCGCTATGTCAAAGCTACCTTTGGCATTATGCAGGTCACCGATCCACTCGCCATCCGCGCCATGGCGCATCCCCTGCGCCTCGACCTCATCGAGCTGCTCGGAACCATCGGCCCCTCCACGGCCGCCGAGTGCGCCCGTCGCCTCGGCTCGACCCAGGCGAGCTGCTCGTACCACCTGCGGCAGCTCGCGAAGTACGGCTTCGTCGAGCTTGCGGAAGCGCGCGGCGATGCCCGCGACCGGCCGTGGCGACTCATCGACATCCGGCAGCAGTGGTCGGGCGAGGATGCTGCCGCCGACCAACTCGAGCGCGTGTTCGTGCAGCGCGAGGCCGACCGCATCATCGCGTGGAACGCGTCCGCGAAGGCGGAGCTGAAGCCCTGGAGCACGGCGGCCTTCGTCGGCGGAGCCTCCCTGCCCCTGACCGCGGATGAGGTCGCGGCGGTCCGGGCCCAGCTCGAGGCCGTGATCGAGCCCTACGTCGCACGACTCACCGACGAAGACCGCACGGGCTGGCCCGCCGGCACGCGGTTCGTCCGCATCCTGCTGGCCGGCACTCCGTCAGCCGAGGCGGTCTCCGCATGAGCACGACGACGCTCGATCCGACGGAGACCGAGACCGTGGTGCCGACCGCGGTCGGCGACCTCGGCGCGATCATCCGCCGTCCCGCCCCGGTGGTTGAGGAGCGCGCCGAAGGCACGCGTCTCGAAACCACCAGCACCCCTGCCGCCACCTACCCCGGCGTCCTCCTCGTCGACGGCTCCGGTGACGGCGACCGCTACGACTGGGGCGGCTGGCCGGAGTGGCTCGCCGACGCGGGCTCGGTCACCCTGCGCCACGACAAGCCCGGATGCGGCGGCTCCCCCGGCCACTGGACCGACCAGACCATCGAGCACCGCGCCCTCGAGACGCTCGCCGCCGTGCGGGTGCTGCGGGATCATCCCGCCACCGCCGGCCAGCCCATCGGCCTCTACGGCATCAGCCAGGGCGGCTGGGTCGCCCTGCTCGCCGCGGCGCTCGAGCCCGAGACCGTGGACTTCGTGATGATCCACTCCGGTCCGGGTACGACGCCGGCCGCGCAGGAGCGCGAGCGAATCGAGGCGTGGGTTCGCACCGAGGGCCACGACGAGGCCGCGGTCGCGGAGGCGATGGCGTGGGTGGAGCGGCGGGAGGGGTTGCTGCGCGGCACGCGTTCGGCCGATGATATCCTGGCCGAGCAGTCCACCTACTCGACGCGGCCCTGGTTCGACACCGTGGCGGTGCCGTACGACTCGGTGGCGATGCTGGGGTTCGTCCGCGGCATCCTCGACTTCGACCCCACCACCGTGATGCCGAACGTCGGATGCCCCGTGCTCGCCCTCTTCGGCGGCGCCGACACCGTCATCCCGGTGCAGGCCAGCCTGCGCGCGTTCGCCGAGCACCTGCCGGAGGACCCGCGCCACGGATTCGCCGTGTTCCCCGGCGCCGACCACGGGCTGTTCGTCGCGGCGCGCGAGGAGGGCGTGCCGCGGATCACGCAGCTCGCGCCCGCGTACCTCGCGACCGTGCGCGGCTTCCTCGCCGACCGTCGCAGGTCCTAGAGTTGCTCTTCCGCCCCGGCCCCGAGGAGATGACCCATGGATGACGCCGCCCTCATCGACGGCTTCGAAGCCGGCACCCTCGAGCAGTTCCCGCACGAGGATCACCTGCGCGTCGTGTTCGGATTCGTCGTGCGCCACGGCCGGGCCGAAGCACTCGACCGGGTGAGCGCGGGCATCCTGCGGATGGCGACCGCGAAGGGTGCGCCGGAGAAGTTCCACGTGACCCGCACCGTCGCCTGGACCGAGCTGGTCGCGAGCGCGGCGGACGAATGCACGACGTCGGCCGAGCTGTTCGAGCGGCATCCGGAACTGCTGCGTCGCGATCTGCTCGACGACTACTACAGCGCCGGCCGGCTGACGACGGACGAGGCGCGCACGACGTTCGTCGCCCCCGATGTGCGCTCGGAGTTGACCCTGTGAACGCCACCGGATCGACGGGCCCGCTCGCCGGCATTCGCATCATCGAGATCGCGAGTCTCGCCCCCGCGCCGTTCGGCTGCATGCTGCTCGCCGACCTCGGCGCCGACGTGATCCGGATCGATCGCGCCACTGGCGGCCCGGCGGTCTCCGGCCCGCCCGGCCCGCTCGACCGGGGCCGCCGCACGATCGCCCTCGACCTCAAGTCCGCCGCGGGCGTCGAGGCGGTGCGCAGCCTCGCGCGGCTCGCCGACGTGTTCGTCGAGGGCTTCCGCCCGGGCGTCGCCGAGCGCCTCGGCATCGGCCCGGACGTGCTGCGCGACGACAACGCGCGACTCATCTACGCCCGCATGACCGGCTACGGCCAGACCGGACCGCTGGCCCAGCAGGCCGGTCACGACATCAACTACGTGGCGATCGCGGGCGCGCTCGAGCCACTCGGCCGGGCCGGCGAGGCGCCGCATCCCGCGCTGAACATCCTCGGCGACTTCGCCGGTGGCGGAGCCTTCCTCGCGCTCGGCATCCTCGCCGCACTCGTCGAGCGCGACCGCTCGGGAGCTGGACAGGTGGTGGATGCCGCGATGATCGACGGCGCCTCCACCCTGCTCGCCTTCCTGCACGGCATGCACGCCGCCGGCCAGTGGGACGGCGCCCGCGGCACCAACCTGCTCGACGGCGGCGCTGCGTTCTACGAGACCTACGAGACCTCGGACGGCGGCTACATGGCCGTCGGCGCCATCGAGCCGGAGTTCCACGCCGCGCTGCTTCGCGGCCTTGGTCTCGAGCCGGACGACGCGGCTGGCGCGGCTTCCGCACCCGACCCGCATCTCGCGCCTGGCGCGTGGGCGCGCGACGCGGAGCGGTTCGCCGCGGCGTTCCGCACGAAGTCCCGCGCGGAGTGGACCGAGGTCTTCGCCGACCTGGATGCGTGCGTCACACCCGTGCTGTCGCCGTGGGAGGCGCCGTCGCATCCACACCACGTCGCGCGCGAGAGCTTCGTCGACGTCAGCGGGATCGTGCAGCCCGCTCCTGCGCCACGCTTCAGCCGCAGCATCCCGCCGACGCCACAGCCGATGGATGCCGCGGGCCGCGACCCCGGCGCCGCGCTCCGCTCCTGGGGGCTCCCCGACGCCGAGGTGCAGCACCTCCTCGACAGCGGGAGCCGTCCGCTAGCCCACTCGGTCGCCCGGACCGTCGCCCTCAAGCGGCGGAACCCTCCCCACTACAGTGAGGAAATGACCCGAACTCGACTCCGCTCCGGCGCAGCCGTCGCCGCTGCCGGCGCGCTCATCCTGCTCGTCGGCTGCACCGTTCCGCCGACACCCACGACCGCTCCCCCGGAGTCGCCCGCGCCGAGCGGTACGGTCGTTCCGTTCCTCTCCGAGTCCGTCGACATCGGGGATGGGCGGGTCATGTTCATCGAGTGCGCCGGGGAAGGCGGGCCGACGGTGATCCTGCAGTCCGGCATCCACGATTCGTCCGACTACTGGGTGAACGTGCAGCCGACCCCGCCCGCGACCGGCATCGACGTCTTCACGGCGCTCGCCGCCCACACGACCGTGTGCCGCTACGACCGTCCCGGAACGCTGCGCCCGACCGATGCCGGCGCCATCATGACCGACCGCTCGACGCCGGTCACCAACCCCCGCACGATCGAGCAGGCCGACGACGACCTCGACGCGCTGATCGACGCGGCCGGTCTCACCGCGCCGTTCCTGCTCGTCGGGCACTCGTTCGGTGGATGGCTCCAGACCTACTATGCGCAGACCCACCCCGACGACGTGGTCGGCCTCGTCCTCGTCGACGCCTTCTCGGATCGCACGATGGAGTTCATGGGCGACAGGTTCGCCGCCTACGAGCCCGTGCTCAACGCGAACCCGCTCGGCGAAGACCCCGGATCGGAGATGTACGACGTGCCGGCGAGCGTCGCGCTCTCGGATGCCGCACCCGAGCTCCGCCAGGACCTCCCGATGGTCGTGCTCAGCAAGACCGAGCCGTTCCCGCTGCCGGCGGGCGACCTCGGCTTCACGTCGGCCGACCTCGAGACCGCGTGGACCCTCACGCAGGAAGGGCTCGCCACCCTCGTACCGAACACGCCGCACATCATCGCGAACGGCAGCGACCACTACATCCAGGTGCGCGAGCCCGACCTCGTGACGTCGGCGATCCTGCTGGTGCTGGAGCGGGCGCGGGCGCAGCAGGGCTAGTCGGTCGGCGTCGCCGCGTCCCGCCTCGCCTTCCGCGACGCCCGCACGGCCTTCGCGGTGTCGAGCGCCTTCTTCGCGGCGGCCTTGGCCTTCACGTTGACCTTCTTCGCGCCCTCGAACTCGGTGCCGAGCAATGCGAGTCCACCGATGGCGACGAGCGATCCGGGTCCCGGCAGCGGGATGAGGACGACCCCGAGCGCCACCGTGCCGCCGCCGACCACGCCGACGCCCGTGCGGTAGACGCGGTTCGCGGTCGGGTTCTGGCGGATCCGCTCGCGCGTACCCTTGGCGGCCGAGGCCGCAACGCGGCCGGCCGCGCGTCCGACGCGCCTGGCGGTCGACTCGTCACTCATGCGATCGAGCGTACGCAGTGAGGCTGGATGGCGCCCGGGGGCTAACCCTCCGCGGCGCGGCGACGCCGCGCGTCAGCACCGCGGCATCCTCACCCGTCGCGCGGATCAGTACGTGACGAAGTAGCGGTAGCGACTGCCGACGTAGTAGCAGATGTTGTACTCGGCGAACGAGTGATCGGCGGTGCGACTCACCTTGACACTTTTCAGCACCGGCGCCGCCGGATCGATCTCGAGCTTCTCGGCGATCGCCTCCGACGGGAGCGCGGCCTCCAGGTAGTCGCGTCCGGTGGTGAACGAGACCCCGAACTGCTCGAGCAGCGTGTAGAGCGATCCGAAGTAGTCCTTCGGGTCGGTGGAGAAGTCACGACTGAACGGGAACGAGTTGATCGAGTAGGCGATGATGCCGACATCGTTCACGGCGCGCAGTCGGCGCAGCTCGATCACGCGGTCGCCGGGCTGGATGTCGAGGATCGCAGCGAGCTTGCGATCCGCCTCGATCACGTCGAGCTCGACGCCCACCGTGATGGCCCGGAACCCCAGCTCCTGCATCTCGTTGGTGAAGCCCTTGAGCGCAGGGCCGACCTCCGCACCCGCCTCCCATTCGGCGACGAACGTGCCCTTGCCGCTCACGCTGTACAGATAGCCCTCGATCGCGAGCTCCTGGATGGCGCGGCGGATCGTGATCCGGCTGACGTCGTACTGCACGCAGAGCTCGGACTCGCTCGGCAGCTGATCGCCCTGCTTGAGCACCCCCGACACCACGCGGTACCGGAGATCCTCCTCGACCCGCCGGTACTTGGGCAGCGGGTCGCTGCGTCTCGTACTCGTCCGTGCGCCGTTGGCCATCACGCTCCGCTTTCTGGGCCGATCTGCAGTGCGTCGAGGATCTCGCGCTTCGAGTCGGACTGGTTGAGGATGTCGCGCACCTCATCGTCGAGCAGCCGACGCGCGAGGGACGCGAGGATCTTCAGGTGCACCCCATCTTCGTTGGTCGCCGGCACGGCGATGCCGAAGACGTGCCGTGCCGGGCCCGACTCGCCCCATTCCACCGGCGTCCGGAGTCGCAGGTACACCACGGCCGGAGACCGAACCGCCGAGGATTGCGCATGCGGAATCGCGATCTCCCCGCCGATCCCGGTCTCGATGAGCGCCTCGCGGGCGAGCACGTCCGCGATGTAGCCGTCGCGGTCGAGCAGCATCCCCTCACCGAGCAGCAGGTCGGCGATCGTCGCGATGGCGTCGAGCTTGTCGCTCACCTCCACGTCGAGGCCGATGAGCTGCTCGGTGAGGAGCGTCGTCACTGCTTCGGGTCTGCTTCGGTGGATGCCGCGGCATCCTGCTTCGCCGCGTCGACCTTCTCGGTCTCGGCCTTCCGCTCGTCCTCCCGAGCTTCCTCGTCGAGCACCGCGTCCTCGACCTTGGGCTGCTCCTGGTAGGGCTTGAGCAGCAGCCCCATCATGACCGCGGAGATCAGCGTTCCGATCGCGCCTGCCAGCAGGTACATCGGGATGTTGTTCACCAGCGGAATCGTGAAGACGCCGCCGATCGGGGCGGTGAGCGTGACGCCGAACAGTCCGGCGAGACCGCCAGCGACCGCCGAACCGGTGACGATCGACGGCAGCACCTGGCGGGGGTGGGCGATCACGAACGGGATCGCACCCTCGGCGATGAAGGTCAGGCCCATGACGGAGGCCGCCTTGCCCGCATCCCGCAGTTCCGGTGAGAACTTCTTGCGGAAGATGAATGTCGCCAGCGCGCAACCGCCGCTGATCGCGAAGGCGCCCGCGCCGATCATGCCCATCGGCGCCGAGGCGATGGTCGAGCCGTCGGCGGCCGTGAGCGTCGCGACGGCGAACAGGTAGGCCGTCTTGTTGACCGGACCACCCATGTCGAAGGCGATCATCGCGCCGAGCACGAGGCCAAGCACGATCGAGCTGCCGGTGCTGAGGTTCTGCAGCAAGCCGGTCAGCACGGTGTTGATCGGTCCGACCACGAGGTTCACGACGATCATCACGAGGCCGATGAGCACGGCCCCGATCACCGGGTACACGATGAGCACCCTGACGCCCTCGAACGACCTCGGGAGCTTCTTCGTGAGCCAGCGCAGGCCCACCGTGAGGTAGCCACCGGCGAAGCCCGCGATGAGCGCCCCGACGAAGCCGGATCCGCCGGACAGCGCGACCAGACCGCCGACCATCCCGACCAGCAGGCCCGGCTTGTCAGCGATCGAGTACGCAATGAACCCTGCGAGGATCGGCAGCATGAGGCCGATCGCCTTGGCGCCGATGTCGAGCAGCCATGCCGACACCGGGTTGGTGGTGCCGAAGGTCGGCGTGCTCGCATTGGCGGCGTCGAAGAGGAACGCGAACGAGATCAGCATCCCGCCCGCGACGATGAACGGGATGAACGAGGAGACCCCGGACATCAGGTGACGGTAGGGCGTGTTCCACCATTTCATGGTTGCTACTCCTTTGTAGGGTTGTGCGGTTTACGGGTTGTACTGCTTGGTCTTGCCATCCCGGATCATCTGGATGACCTTCTCGCTGCGATGGATCGCATCGCCTGAGGAGACGATGAGCACGGCCTTGCCGCGGAATCGCTCCATCTCGACCCGGGTGTCAGCGGCGATGATGACCGCCGAAGCCTCCCGGATGTCCTCGGCCGTGAGCCGGTTCTCGACTCCCCCGGCACCGTTGGTCTCGACCTTGATGTCGTAGCCGTGCTGCTTGCCGACCTTCGCGAGGGTCTCGGCTGCGATGTAGGTGTGCGCGATCCCCGCCGGGCAGGCGGCGACCGCGACGAGCTTCTCCAGGTCCGTGTCCATGTCATTCCTCTTCTCGGTGGTGCAGTACGACGGTGGTGAGGTGGCCCGGTCCGAACTCGGCGGCGAGGGCGGCGGCGGGAGTGCGCTCCTCGTCGGTGAGGTTCGTGGTCGCGGTGACCTCGAGGGATCCGGGGAGGCGCAGCGTGCCCACATCCACCGCCCGATCCGACGCGTTGAACAGGCGCACGAGCGGGCTGCGGTCGCGGTCGGACTCGACGAGGGTGCCGAAGCTCACACCGGGGTCGTCGAGCGTGACCACGTCGAGGGAGCGCGGCAGCGGGTCGCTCCACGGGTTGATCGGGAAGTAGCTGATCGGGTAGAACATCGGGTCGAGGTTCTGGTTCTGCCCGGAGAGCGGGTTGGTCGCGAACTCCGCGTACCGGCGGAAGACCTCGTTCTCGTCGAGGGTGGCGGAGAAGCCGATGCCGAAGTCGATCTCGATGGTCGCGTCATCCAGTTGGTGGCTGGATGCCGGCAGCAGCTTCTCGGGCATGCCGCTCGGTCGACCGGGGCGACGGTGGAGGTCGGGAAGTCCGACGTAGCCGACGGCGCGGAGCACCGTGAGCTCGATGTCGCCGTACCCCTCGCCGACGAACTCGTACTCCTTGGCGCTGCGGGTGTGGATGGTCACGGCGCCCGCGTCATCGACCGCCGAGACGTGGTTGAGCAGCGGGCGGGTCGCGCTCGGCTCCTCGAAGTAGTTGCGTTCCTTCCAGATCGCCATCTCCGGCGGCAGGCACGGGCGCTGCACGATGCTGAACGGCCCGCCCGCGAACGAGACCGAGTTCTGCTTGCCGGTGCGCACCCCGATTCGCAGCCGGTGCTCGTGGGCGTGATTGACCACGGTCCCGCTCACCCTGACCACAGTCGAACCCGAATCGAGGGTCAGGGTGAGCGAGAACGGGAGGGTCGTGTCCGCGACGCGGTCGCGTCGGTGCTGCTGGTCGGCGGGCACGACGAGCTCGCCGGAGAAGCGCAGCTCCGTGAGCAGGTCTGAGGTGAACGTCTCCACGAGGTCGGCCGAGGTGATCGGGCGAGCGATGATCCACTCGTGCTCCGGCGCGGGGTAGTCGTAGTCGTAGCTGTCGCCCTCGTCGCCGCCGTCGGCGAAGTAGAGCGCGCCCTCGAGCACCTGGCCGGATCCGCGGTCGAGGATACGGATGCCCTCGGGCGAGACCGACACCTCGAGGTGCTCGTTGGCGATCGTGGTGGCGTCGGTGGGCGCGGTGATCGCGACCGCGGCGTCATCCACCTCGATGACGTCGACGGTGCGGTAGCCGATGCCGTCGAACTCCCCGAAGTCGCAGACGATCTCGGTGCGGTGGTACCAGCGGTCCTCGGTCTGCATCGCCGGGTCCTTGCGCACGACGCCGAGGTAGTGGCGCTGCTGCGACTCGACGACGTAGGGCAGGGTGCGGCCGTCCAGCTCGAGCCGGAATGACGGACCCGTCGTGACGATGCTCAGGCGCTGCGTGAGCCGTCGGCGCCACGGGAGGGTGTGGAACACCACGAGCGTGCTGCCGGCGGTCCCGGCATCCACCACCGAATTGGCGGCGAGGCGACACAGGAAGTCACTCGTGCCACGGGCGATGTACGAGGCGAACTCGGCGTTGGTCTTCACCCACGCGTTCGTGACGTCGCCGTGCGTCGCCGACCCGTGGGTCTGCGCGTTGACGAGGTGGTACCAGGCCTGGTCGATGATGCCGTGGTCGTACGGGATGCCGGCGATCGAGAGCATCGTCATGAGCGGTTGCAGCTCGAACACGAGCTTGCGGTCGACCTGGTCGATGAGGGTCTTGATGTCGGCCCGGGCGGAGTTCATGCCGTTGACGTGGATGCGGTGGTACTGCGGCGAGAAGATATCGCCCTCGAACGTCTTCAGGTCGGTGCCCGCGGCGCGAACATGCTCGAAGAAGTCCGGCCACGTGGTCTCGCGGAACTCGATGCGATCCTGCAGCTCGTTGTAGTGGCGGATCTTGCCCTTCACGTCGCGCATGATCGGGTTGTTGTCGAACCCGAGCGGGAACACGAACTCGTTCTCGAGCGTCGACTTCTCGACCAGCCGGTCGATCAGCCCTGCGACCTGCAGCTTGTTGTAGTCCTCGGCGGCATCGGTGAACAGGTCGCCGTTGCGGAAGGCGTTCGCGCCGTAGCCGTAGCCCGCGAGCATCACGTTGCAGAGCACGCGCGCGCCGTCGTTGGACTGGAAGAAGAACTCGGTGCCCAGCCCGTAGATGTCGCCCATGCCGCGCGTGAACACGAACTCCCGGATGCCGCACTGGTTGAGGATCTTCGGGAAGTCCGCGGGGAATCCGAACGGGTCGGCGAGGTACGCGACCCTGTTGCTGACGCCGAGGGACTCGGCGTAGTTGATGCCGATGCGCAGGTTGTTGATGATCGACTCGCCAGAACTGAGGTACGCGTCCAGCTGGTTGACGAACGGCCCGATCGAGAGCTTGCCGTTGCCGACCCAGCGGGCGACCTCGTCCCGCTCGTTCGGGTGCAGCTGCAGGTACTCGAAGATCGCGGTGGTCTGGCCGTCGAGGAAGAAGTGGTCGATCTCACCGCGTGCGGAACGCCTCGAGCATCTCGCGCACGTTGTACGCGAAGATCACCATCGCCTCCTGCGAGGTGAACCACCAGTACGGATCCCAGTGGGTGTGATGGATGCTGTGCGCGATCAGCTTGTCTGCCACTGCTCGAACCTGTCCTGTCGGATGTACGTGGTGTGGATGACGACGGGATGCCGCGGGTCGGCGACCACCTCGAAGCGCGGCATGCTCGCCGGGACGAGCACGACATCCAGGTAGCCCGCCGCGTACTGCCGGCCGACTCCGTCCGGACCCTGGATGCGTGCGGTCTCGCCGTCGACGACCGTGATGACGGTGAACCCGGTGGTGTTCTCCGCGCGGTAGGTCTGCCCCGGTTGGATCTCGACGCGGTGCGCCTCGATGAACATGTCGTCCTGCCGGCCGACGAGGTAGTCGACCCAGCCGGGGCCTTCTGCCACCACACGTGCGGGGAAGGCGACGTGCTCGTCGACCCACGCGGCATGCCGGTCGAAGGCGAGCGCCTCCTCGCCGAGCGCGGTGTGGATCGGCCGCGGCCGCCCGGTGATGTCGGGCCGCAGGTAGTCGTAGAGCTTGTAGGTGTACGCGCCCGTGGTGATCGTGCCGAGCTCGAGCACGAGCTGGTTGCGACCCGACGCATGCACCGTGCCGTGCGGCAGGAACACCTGGCGGCCCGGCACCGACTCGATGCCGTAGATGTAGTCCTCGTACGGAACCACCGAGCCGTCCCGTTCCGACTTCCGGCACAGTTCGAGGAACTCGTGCGGGTCGCCCTTGAACCCCACATAGGTCTTCGCACCGTGGCCGGTGAGCACCACGTAGTACGCCTCGTTCTGCGCGGCAAGATCGCCGTGCAGCCGCTGGGTCATCTCGTCGCCCGGGTGCACCTGCACGGAGAGGTTGCCGTTGCTGTGCCAGGTGTCGTCGTAGTTGAACCGGGCCGGGAACCGGCCGTTGAACCGGCGGTACTGCACGTCGCCGACGATGTCGTCGCCGACCGCATCCATGATCGTCATGAACGGCACATCGAACTCGACGCCGCCCGAGCGCACCAGCACGCTCGCCTCGGTCGGGATCAGGTCGAACGACCACGCCACCTTGTCGACGAGCCCATCGGGGATGCCGCGGTGCTCCTTGATGAACTGCCCGCCCCACACGCCCTCGACGTACACGGGCTTCGCGCGCATCGGCCCGGTCGCGAGTTCCGCGAGCGCGGGCTGGAGCTGCGTCCACTCCAGCACCTGGAAGCCGCGATCCGAGTCGAGGATGTAGCCATCCACGAGTCCCCCGCTGACCAGCTCCTTGCGCAGCGCGACCGAGAGCTCGAGGTCCACGAAGAACGCCTGCCGCGCGATCTCATCCACGGTGCGGCCACGGCTGCCGCCGAGACCCTGGTAGCCGGAGTCGAAGATGCGGAGCGCGGCATCCTTCGGGGTCACGTCGGCGAAGACGACCGCACTCGCGGCCGAGCGGAATGCGGCGCTCGCGCTGCCGAGTCCGTACAGCAGCGTCGTGGTCGTGCGCGTTTCGGCGAGGAATGCGCTGACCTTCGCGGGGTCGAGCACGGCGTCGTAGTCCCCGGCGAACAGTTTGCCGAAGCTGAGCTCCGGATCGACCGCGCGGTCGGTCGGCAGCGACGGCGCGAAGAGCGCGGCGAGGTCGTCGGGCGAGCGGTGGAGGGTCGTGACATCCACGGTGTCCCACCCGTGGGCGGCGAGCGCCTGGCCAGCTCGGAGAAGCGCGCGGTCGCGATGCCGTCGAGAACGACCAGGCTGCCCTGCTCGGGAGCGAGCGAGTCAGCCAGCGCGACGACGTCCGCCGAGTACCGGCACGGACGACGAGACCTCGTTCACCGGAACGGGATCGTCGAACCGGATCGGGCGGTACGCGAACGCCACTGTGCGTTCTCCTCGCTTCATCATCGTCTGGAAGCTGTTATAACAACATAATGAGTGCGACCGGCCGAGCGCAAGAGGTGTCAGCGAGTCCGATCGCAGAACGGCCCCGCAAGCCGAAGCTCACGGGGCCGTGTTGTCCAACTCGTCAGTGGCCCGCGGGGTCGTCTGTCGGAGCACCCTTGAGCAAGTCGACCCGCTGCGCCTCCCACACCGCCGTCTCGAACCCCTCCTCAGGATCGAGCACGAGCCGCTGCGTCGCGAGCGCGTGGGTGCGCACCGTCGCATCCTGACTCGTGGATGCCACAGCCAACGCCTCCTCGGCCGCCTCCCCCAACCCGACCAGCGCCTGGCTCAGGCTGAGCTGCACCGCACGGTCACCCCGCCCGAGCTGGGACGCAAGGATGCCCGCAACCCACGCCGCCTCCCCCTGAAGGCACGAGCACGACGGCGGTGCGCCACGCGGCGCGGACCACGTCGTCATCCGGATCCCGCAGCAGCGACTCGGTGATCACCTGCCACCCGCGCGGGTCCCGGATCTTCGACAGCGTGTGCAGCGCCTGGCTGCGCTGCTGCGACCCGTCCGCGAGCACCTCGCCGAGCAGCAGCGGCACGGTCAGCTCAGCAGGATGCCGCGTCAACGCCCACGTGAGCATGTCGCGCACGTAGAAGTCGGGCTCGATCGCGCACCGCTCGACCAGCACGGGGACGTACTCGTCGCGCGGGTCGGTGCCGGCGGCGAGGGCGGTCTGGAGGCGCTGCGAGGAGTCCGTGCTGCGGAGGGCGGCGCGGAGGAGGTTGGCGGGGTCGGTGGGCGAGATGCTGGTCATGGGTTTAGTGGAGAGCTTGACATGGTGTGAAGGTCAAGGCCGCTTCGTTACAACCGCAGCCAGTTCACCGCCCACATCGAGCACGTCATGACCACCGCGACGACGAAAACACCGAAGAGTGCCCGCATGAGCAGGTTCCATCGCGTCACGCCCCGATCGATGGCTGCAAAAGCGCGCCGCACCGTGGCTGGGTCGCCGGGGACTCCGGCTGTCCGACTCCACGAGGTCGAATCGCTGCACACCCTCACTACTTCGTTGACCTGCTCGGCGGACAGCTTCGGAGGCCGACGGCGAAGTCGCCAAGCTACGTCCACTAGGTCGACCACCGCGACTGTCCTGCCGTCCCACCTCGCGTCAGCTTTCTTGGAGATCGTCCTCGCACCACTGATCGCGATGATCGGCAGAATGGGCGCCACGATTCGTGCTCGCCGAAGCACGGTCTCGACGCGCTTTGCCTCGAACGCCGAGTTGCGCACGTAGTTCGTCGGGTGACCTCCAACGAGCAGCGTGCCGCTTGCAACCCAAATGGACTTATCTAAATGCCGCTTCGTGTTGATCGGAAACACGCCTGCTGGGCCGATGACCAAGTGGTCGATGTCGCTGCCGCGCTCCCCGACAGGCACGGAGTGCAGCACCGTCCACTCCGGCCCAAGTCGCTCGAGTCGCTTAGCCATCTTGAGTTCGCCGTTGATCCCCCGGAGCCAGCTCATGCCCTCGTTCGACGGACGCACGATGCCAAGCGGCAGGCGAATCCACCCGGGCTCGTCCCGCAGAGAGACCAGCTTCTCCATCAATGCGTACGCCGGCGCACGCTCACGCAAGTCAGACACGATTCCCCCAGTCGTCGTGGCTTTCGAAGGTAGCGCGAGGCGGAGAGGTCGAGCTCGCCCCAGATCAGGGCACGGCTACGGCTGACGTTTCGGCCAACCCCGCGTGAAGTAGTCAGCGCGCGGGTCTCGTTCGACAACGCGACGCAGCTTTTCCGCATCCGGATGTGAATTGATCCAGATCACAGCCTCCTGAGGAAGAAATCGATCCGATCCGTCCGACCCACGCATGGGAGTCCAATAGTCGCTGTCGGCTCGTGGGCCGCCGACAGTCTGGATCTCGTTCCGCGAATAAGGGGAAATCGGCGTCCACGGACTGTTGACAAGGTGATCGCGGACCGCGTCGGACAGCTTCGGCCACCACTCGTCGATGGAGAGTACGTCTGGTGCGCTCATCGAGTCAGTATCTCCCCTGCACCGATTCCCCACACGACCTAGGGGTCAGCGGAATGAACGTTCGAAGATATTCGCGGAGTCCTTCGTCGACTACGAACACATATGTTCCCAGGACGCCGCGCGTGAGCAACACCGCGTAGATGTTGGTGATGAAGCGAAGGAGATCCGTGTCGTTGTAGGCGATGCCGCGCTTCGGATTGTTCTGCTTCCCCGCTACGTCGAAGTACGAGCTTCGATCGATGAAAAGTCCGCGGCCCTCTTCGTAACGTAGATCTTCGCCAATGATCACACCCGCGTAATTGAGGTCGTACCCCTGGACAGTGTGAATAGACCCGACCTCGTGGACCGAGTCCGGCGACGCAATCCAGTCGACTTGAGTTCTGTTCCATCGAAACTGCAGTCCATTGACCTCGATGTCCCAAGCTGACTTATCGTTCTTGGTCTTCCACTCCCACGCGTATCCCGCGACAAGTCGGGAAAGTCCGACCTCCGCATCACGTCGATGGATCTCGTCTCGCATGTCTCGCAGATCGTCGAACAGTCGGAAGTCGTAGTCATTGAAGGCTTCCCGTTCGACTTCCCGTTGGGTCGACTCCACACGGAGGATCCGACGAACGTACGAGACGTAGTCCTCCTCCGCGCGCACGCGCATCTGAGACACGAGTGGGTAGAGCCGACTGGCGCGTCGTGCCTCGTCGACTAGCTCGTCAATACGTTCGGCGGGCAGGTCGGCGGGCCGGACACTTTGCGCGCCATCAACCAAGAACAGCTGGTGGCGACTTTTAGCGCGAATCCAGTCGAGCTGCGTCCTAGTGAGATCGTCAGATCCGAAGAGCTTCGTCGTTATCTCGCTGAACATCGTGTTTTGCACTGCCGACGGCTGGTTCGCTCGCTGGTTCAGGCGGTGCGCTTCATCCACGATCAGAACGTCATACATCTCGTCAGACTTGCCCACGTCAAACGGGGTGAGCACCATGTCGGTCCGGAGACCAGGTGTCTTCTTGAAGACCTTCTGGATGGACTTCCTCAAAGACTGCTGCGGCACCACGATTCCGATTCGAACGTTCTCGAGCAGCGCCCGGTAGTCCTCAATGAAGAACTCCGCGAACATCGAATCACTGTCGACGATGTCGTCGGCACTCGAGTTCGCGATGTCCATGAGGAGCTTCAGGAGGTAAATCGCGATGACGGTCTTACCCGTGCCTGGGACGCCCTGGATGACGACAGTGCTTGAAGCATCGGATTCGAGATCTTCGAGCAAGCCTTCGATGATCCCTTCGACCGCTACTGCCTGGTCCTGAGTCAGCGCCTTGAACGGCGAGAGTTTGAAGAGGTCGCTGTTCTCAATCTCCGGAATTGATCGAGTGAAGACTCCGTCGGCCCGGAGCTGTTCAAACACCTCTCGGAAGCTCTCGCGGTATCGGTCGCGATCGAAGTAGTCGGACTCGGTGATGCCGTCGTTGCGGTTCAGCACTCGGAAGGTGCCGTCGCCGGCAAGCAGGCGGATGAGGTAGGACTCGAGGTCGAGACAGACAGATTTGTTGAAGGTGCCATCGAGGATGACGCGGACGCGGCTGAGGTGCTGCTTGTCGGGATTCTCGAGGTGCTGCTTCATCCGGCTGGCCGCATTGAGCGTCTCTCCGACGTAGACGTTTCGGAGCAGCTCGTTCCGATCGGGCAGACCGTCGCCGTCGAGCACGTAGACGACCGGCCAGTTCTTGTTGCGAGGATCGAGCGGAGCCCAGCTGGTTACCGCGACTGACGAGAAGTCGAGTCGTTCGATCTCAAAGGGCGTCATACTTCTCGCTGCGACCGCGGGCCTTGTCGATGGGATACTTTTCTCGCGTTGTGGCGAGCTTTTCGAGAACGATCTCTTCGGGATCTACCCCGAGCTTGTCAGCGAGCAGTAAACAATAGGTCAGCACGTCCGCAAGTTCGCCGCGTATCGACGCCTCGTCGGCGAATGAGTCCCATTGAAAACACTCGAGCAGCTCTCCTGCTTCGATGGCGATACTCTTCGCGAGGTTCTCGCGCGAGTGGAATTGGGCCCAATCTCGCTCGGCGACAAATCTCGCTAGTTCAGCTCGAACATGAGACGTCGCCATGTTGAAAAGCTAGCAGTCCGTGCTGCCTCGGTCCGACGGGTGACGCTCATAAGAGATCGGCCGCGGATAAGCGGCGACCGCCCGACGATAGGGTTCGCCGAAGGCCCCCAAACCACAATGGCGTAAGCACCCGTGCTGTCGATCGCTCGGAATCTGAGAAGGCTGCAGAGTTGACGAGCAGGAGGTCCGCGACCAGTGGCGCGTCTCCCACCCGAAGTCTCGGCGTAACTTTCGACAAACCGACCACCGTGGACAGCGCGACCTCTGCTGACGTTCGATTGCCCTGCGGCAATGTCAAGAATTGCCTAGTAGCTCTCATACGCTCAGTCTCGTTTGGGCCCGCCACCATAAAGTCCTTCTGCTTTACATAGGTTGGCCGTCCGATTCCGGCCGCCGCGACCGCCAAAAGCCTCGTGGAGTCGAAGCCGCGAGCGACGCCGTGTTCCCAAGCAGCACCCCTGCTCTTCACACCCGCTCTCTCCGAATACCTCCTCCAAACGTCTGCCGTGACGCCGTCGAGCGCGGCGATTGACGCGACTCGCGTGAGCTGGTCGAACCTCGGCCCCGTCTCCATCCAGCTGTTCAAGATGGTTCGGTCTGTGTCTAGTGGGAGCGCATTCCGCACTATTTCGAGAGGGACGGGGGTGGCCCGACCAAGCCCACGGTGCTCATTGTGGGCCACTGCGATTGCTATCCGCGCGAGCAAGTCAGGTGGAAGTGTGGCGTGCCCGCGCGCAAGCTCGTCGCGAAGAGCTACCTGAAACGCTATCGTCCCGAGTCGCATCTCCTGAAGGAGTCCGACGATATCGAGGCCAATCGCTGGTCCGTTCACATACTGGGCATACATCGAGACAGCAATTCCATCGAGCGCTTCATGGTCGAGCTCGGCCTGATGGGCAGCACGCAGCACCGCATTGGCGTCTCGAAACAGTCCCATGGGACTACCGGGGATGACTTCAGCAGCAAACTTGGCGACCGACTGTAGGGTCTCGTCGGAGGCCGGTCGCACTTGTGGCGCAAGTTGCGCCAGCGCCGCAATCAAGGACGGTCGCGCCAATACATCGCCGCCCGCGAGTCGTCCTGCGATTACCTCAACGGTCTTCCGGGCCGTGTCGACAGCTTCGATTGGGAGAGCGGCGAAATTCCAACGTCCGGCCAAATCGTCTGGATGCGATGCAATGAGTCGTAGCTGAAGATCCAACCTCTCGACCTCGGGCAGGGCGCGTAACAGCTCGTCCAACGTTGCGTCACGCCGCGCGCTATCAACAACCAGTTCCTGGACCGAAATGGCAATCCACTGCAGGCCTTCGGGAAGCTCGCTCAACTGCGTCCAAGCATCACCCAAGGCCACTAGCAGAGCGGTCAGCCGAGACTCTCGAAGGTCGGACGCAGCAGCAACCGACTCGTCGTACTCCTGTTGAGCCGCAGCTAGCGCAGCAGCCGTCGAAGCCACCGGCGGTTCTTCCTCTGGAATGGGAACGTCGAGTAGTGCGGCGATTCGAGAACGCAATTTCGGGCTCAACCACGACGGGGCGTCGCGGCCCGCACGCGAGATACTTGTTGAGAGCGCCAATCCGTCCTCGTCGAGCCCACCCAGAATGGCTGCCTGCAGAGACACTAAACCTCGTGCGAAGATCGATTGAGGTAGGTTTTCAACAACCCGTGCCGTCGCCGCATCTGTGGGGACGCCTGCCGAGGCCGATCGCCTAAGAACTCTGGACAAGTAGTCTGGCATCTCCACCTTCGCCAGTTGACCGGCGAATCCCTCGAGAGCCTCGGCAGTTACCCAATCGATCGGTTGTCGGCTATCGGAATCTGCCCGTCGCCAGAGCGCCGTGAACGTGGTCGGGCGACTCGCATTGGACTGCCGGAGTATTGCCTCACCGACGACATTCGCGACACGACGTATTTCGTTTGAAGCGAGCCCCTCAGCTTCCATGCACAGGAAGTCGATAGATGCCTGCAGGTCTGCAGGCGACGCCGACTCCAGCACCTCGAGAGTCGTGGATGGGTCTTGATCGACCGCGCGGATAAGCGCAGTGTAAATCCCCGGATCCTCGAACCGCGCGGCCAGTGGAGATCGAGACATTAGGACGATGTCTGGACGAGGGAATCCGAATCGGAGGCTCAAGACCCTGCTCAAGTAATCCTCCAAGGCCTTCCATTGGGCGTCCAGGATCTGGCGGAGGTCTAATTCTTCAGAGGCTGTCGACGCAGGCTGAAGCTCGTCGAGTTCAACCTCGGCTCTTCTGTAGCGACCAATAAGTCTTCGTAGTGAATCGCGTCGAGCAACTGCTCGCGAGTCCACGAGGTATCTCGGAAGGTCGGGCTCTGCGATCATGTCCTCAGCCAGTTGTGGGAACTCCGTCTGCAGCACAGTGAAAACGGCGACCTCCATTGCTCGATCGAGCCACGAAGTCTCGAGGATCGTCTCAAAGGCTCGTGCGTTTATGGCGAAGGCGTTGAGGATGACCTTTGTACGCCGCGGACTGACAACGTGCACTGGAGATAATAGGGAGATCAGGTCGGCCATCTGATCACCGAGATGCGTTCGCAGATCAGCCCAAACGCCTCCCTTTCGGCCTACTAGCGACGAAGCCATCCGCCGGAACGTATGTGATGTCTGAGGGGGCAAACTGACCTGGTACTGAAAAATCTTGTCGAGGAATTCACCGGCGGACGTGTAATAGGCGTCCAACTCTCTCGCAGGAAGCTTCGACTTGATGGAACTGGAGATGGCAGAAGCCACAGCCGCTCGGTCGAAGGCTGCAACAAATGTGCAATTGTCGTGGCCAAGAAAGGTCCGAAGGCCGTTGAGAACACGGAGTACATCCTCCGTCTCACACCGATCCAGTTCGTCTATGAAAATGACGTAGCGTCCGCGACCGCGCACGACTTCGTCAAATAGCTCCCTGAACTGGGTGACGTGACTCGGCGCGACCTCCTCGACGGATGCACGGGTGACCTCGGATGCAACACCAAGAATCGCCAGGATGACGGTTCCCGATATGGCGAAAGAGAACCAGCCCTTTACGTTGTTGACCAGAACGTCAAAGGAGCCTTCAGCCCAATTCCAACCCGCCTGCGCGAACGTGTAGGCGAGCGGAGCGCCGATAGTCAGTACGGCCACAATCAACGCCAGCAAGATGAAGCGAAGCCATCTGGGCAGTCCGGTTAGGCCAAACGGGAGATTGAGCGTTCGCCTCGATTCGAAGAGCCTTCGCTGGACGCGCTTACCTCGCCGCTTCGAGACGGCGGCACCCACCTCATTCAGGAAGTTGATGGAGAAGTCGTCGCCGCCATTCTTCCAAGCGTCAAAAACGATCACCCTCAGACGATCGCGCTTTGGAGCTGTTTTCAGTGCCTGAGCGATAAGAGCAGCCAGACTGCTCTTACCTGATCCCCATGGGCCAAACACGGCAATGTTGACATGGCCTCGAGCCGCACTCGCGATGTCGGCGATTTGGGTTGCAACAGATGAATGGCCGAGCGAATCCAAGGATTCGTCGATTAGCCCACCTCGCGCGACCTGCCCCAGTGTGCGGTCGTCGACGAGGTCATCCTCATGGGTAATTGACAATGAACGCTCCTCGATTTCGTGACCCAAGGATCGCAGCTTTAGCCGCCGTTCTCGACCGACCCGCCCGCGTCTCGCGACGCGACCTCAGCACATTTGGCGCAATGGGGTGGGCTCACGACGCGCGGGTGTTGTGCCCCTGGAGGGAATCGAACCCCCGACGCTCTCCTTAGGACGGAGACGCTCTATCCACTGAGCTACAGAGGCCGGCGGAGTGAGTTTATCAATCCGCGGTTGGCTGGCCCGCGACACCCATTGGCCTAGCGCTGCGGCCGGAACCTCTGGATCGTCACGCCCATCGAGTCGGTGCTCGAGTCGAGCAGCTCGAGCCCCCGGTGGGGGCCGGCGTCGGCGAAGAGGCGGCGGCCCTGGCCGAGGATGACGGGGACGGTCATGAGTTCCAGCTCGTCCACGAGGTCGTGCTCGAGCAACCACTGGATGAGACGGCTGCTGCCGTGCACCTGCAGCTCGCCGTCGCCGCTGGCCTTGAGCTCAGTGATCGCCGCCAGCAGGTCGGGGTCGAGCACGGTGGTGCCCTCCCACTCCGGGGCGGCCAGGGTCGTGGATGCCACGTACTTCGGCTTCGAGTTCAGTGCGACGGCCACGGGGTGCTCCCGCAGCTGCTCCATCGTTCCCCACGACTCGAGGAAGAGGTCGTAGGTGCGGCGTCCGAAGAGGAACGCGTCGGCGCGGCCGTAGGTCTCGGCGATGTGGGCGCGGGTCGAGTCATCCCCGGCGCCGAGCGCCCAGCCGCCGCGGTCGAAGCCGCCGGCGCGGTCCTCGTCGCTGGCGCCGCCGTTGGCCTGGGTGACTCCGTCGAGGGTTTGCTGGGTGATGGTGGTGAGCTTCATTGGGTTCCTTCTCGAGTGCGGCTCCTCTGGCGGGGGCTTTCACTCATGCAACGAACGAGGTCGAAGGGATTCGACAGTTCGGAGTAACTTCTCTCCCCCAGAGATCATCGCGCTCCAAGTGGCGGCTTGCGTCCATTGACGAGCAGCCACAAGATGAGGGTCGTCTCTCCTACAGGCAACACGAGGAGCTCCCGTGACCGATATCTCGATTCGAGTCTCCGGTGCGCGCATGCCCACAGATTGGTGCCGGCTGCACGGCATCGTGCATCTCGGGATAAGCCGGGGTGCAGAGGTCATCGAGGTGGTCTCGACGCAGGAGCCAACGGCGGAGTTCCACGCAACCGCCGAGGTGGTGGACAAGCCAAGCGGACGGGACTTCCGCGGCCCGTACGTCTTCGGCAAGCTCGGCGAGCGTTTCCTCTATCTCAATTGGGGGACTCGAACAGCCCGAGGGTGGAGCGGCGGCGGGGGCGGCCGTACCAAGTTGCAGCTCGGCTTCGTGCTACCAGCAGATCTCGAGCAGGCTCTGCTCGGGCGAACCCTCGTTGCGGAGCTCACGCTGGGCACTGAGGCAGGACGTCCTGCGTTCGCGACGGTGAAGGCCCCCGTTCTGCAATGGAGACTCGAGGATTAGCGCTGGTCAACTTCCCCCGCGTACTGCCACTGGCCAACCGCGATCGGCTGGAGGTCGTGCCGAGCACGGTCCTGCGCTTGTCGGGGGGTCGCCATAGGTTCGGGCGCATGACCATCCGCGCCTTCTACGACCGCTGGCCGCAGTACAACCAGCGCCTGACCGAGGTCGTCGCCGCGATGACCGACGAGCAGCTCGCGATCCGGCCGTTCCCGGAGGGGTTGCCGATCTGGGCGACCGTCGGGCACACCGCCGGTGCCCGGGCCTACTGGCTGTGCGGCGTGCTCAAGGAGCCGGGCGCCGAGGCGACGCCCTGGCCGGACGCGCTGAGCTGGGACGGTTGGGAGGACCACCTCGACCATCCGCGGACGGCGACGGAGCTCGTGTGGGCGCTGGACTCGACGTGGGCCGTGGTCGATCACGTCCTCAACACGTGGGAGCCGTCGATGCTGCCCGAGGAGGTGGAGCGCTGGTATGGCGACAACCGCCAGCTCCACTCGCGCGCCTCGATCCTCCAGCGACTCCTGACCCACGACGCCTACCACTGCGGCGAGCTGTCACAGACGCTCGGGATCGCGGGCCTCCCCCAGATCGACCTCTGGCGCCCGAACGCCTAGTCGGCCACGTCGCGGGTGAAGTTAGGACGGCGGGTACAAGAACGACACCACGCTGCTCGCCGGAATCGTCCGCTGCGAGTACGCCCCCGGCACGTAGTTGTACTCCTCGAGCGTCACGGTGCCATCGGCGTTCACCGACTTCACGTACGCCACGTGGTTGCCGCCGGTGTAGGCCACAGCGCCGACGACCGGGGTCTTCGAGACGGGCCAGCCGTGGGCCTCCCACGCGTACTGCCACTGGCCGCCGTTGCCGCCGGTGGGGGTGAGCGTGGACCAGACCCACTTGAACGGAGCCGAGTAGTAGCCGGCGTCGCGGTTCAGGCGCCAGGCCACGAAGTCGACGCACTCGCGGTAGTAGTAGTTGAGGGGGCTGAGGCCGCCGCCCTGGTCATCCGTCAGCTCGTAGGGCCACGGGTAGTCGTCGCCCATCTCGCGGGCGCCGCTGGCGAGGTAGGCCTCGTTGGCGGCGGCGCGGAGGGCGTCCTTCGACATCTCGGCGAGGGCGTCCGGGCTCGTGGCGGTGTAGCCGTCGCGGGGGGCGCTGAGGCCGAGGGCGGCGGCGGGAACGATCAGGTCTTGCGACGCGGCATCCGTCTTGGCCTGCTCGGAGGCGACGAGGGTGTTGAACGACGCGTACGCGGGGAGTCCGGCGAGGGCGACCATGCCGCCGACCGCGACCATCGTGATGAGCACGCTGAACGGGTTCTTGCGGTCGCGCTTCGGAGCATCCGCCGCGCGCACGATCTTCAGCTCGGCGCGGCGCAGCTTGCGGGGTGCGGTCTCGTTGCCCTTGGCGCGGGCGAGCTTCGCAAACGACTTGGATGGCGCGCGCCCCGACTTCTTGGCGTTGCGGCTGCGGCTGCCCACGACCTCGGTCGGGGTGAACTGCATCGACTCCCGCACGACGGTGGAGGGCTGGAGGCCGAAGAGGGCGGAGACCTCGGGGTTGGCAGAAGTCTGGGCCGGGGAGGTCTCGACGGGCTCGACCCGCTGAGAGGCGACATCCACCTTCGCAACTTCGATGAAGGGGTCGACCGGCACGGCCTCGGTGCGGGCGCGCTCGGCCTCGCGGAGTTCACGACGCGACTGTGTCGGCTGAAGATTGGGAGGGGTCTCGAAGCGGTCACCCGACGCGGGCGACTCAAGCTCTTCGAACGACACGAATTTCCTCCGGGATGGACCTAGACGAGGGTACTAAACCTGGCCTGAGAACTCCATCCGAGTAACGAGCGGGTAACGGGAGTTACTCCACCCTACGCTGCCGGGGCCAGATACTCGTCCCAGACGGGCATGGAACGCTCGACTCCGCGCAGCAGCCAGGTGCTGCCGTGCGGCGGACGCGGGATGATGCGCATCTTCCAGTTCATCTCGGCCGGCGTGCGGTCGCCCTTGAGGTTGTTGCACTTCAGGCAGCACGCGACGAGGTTCTCCCAGCTGTCCTTGCCGCCGCGCGAGCGGGGCAGCACGTGGTCGATCGTGTTCGCGGTGACGCCGCAGTAGCCGCAGCGGTGGCTGTCGCGCCGCAGCACGCCGCGCCGCGAGACCGGCACGTGGCGGCCGCTCGGGATGCGCACGTACTGCCGCAGGATGATCACCGACGGGCGATCCCACGCCCCGGTCGATCCCCAGACGGGATGCTCCTCATCGGCCGCGACGATCGTCGCCTTCTGGTTCATCACGAGCACGAGTGCCCGCTTGAAGGACACGACGGCGAGCGGCTCGTATCCGGCGTTCAGTACCAAGGTGCGCATTGTCATCCTCTCGAACGAGCCCGCACGGCTTGCGGGCATTCGATGCACGTCCTGGAGAACTCAGGCCGGAGTTTTTCGCAGCCAGACGCAAAAAGGCACCGTCGAAAGACGATGCCTTAGGCGTTGCGCGTGCATGACTGCACGACGCGCTGACTGCTGTGCCGTATGAAGAACGCGACGCGCGCATCCACGGTTTGGATGCTGCGACTGCTCGACATGCGACGCTCCTGGTTTCTGGGTGACTCCAAGGAGTTCAGGGTAACCCAGCCTGTGCCTATTTGCGCGCCGCATGCGCGGCGCGCGCCGCACTATTGCGTCACGAAACGGCCACAGCGGATCGAGCTTGTCGAGATCTCCTGCTAGATCCCGATCCGCACGATCTGGTAGCTGCTGTCGTAGATCGGGCGGATGCGCACGACGTCGCCGTAGTCGGGAGCGTCGATGAACATGCCGCCGCCGAGGTAGATGCCGTCGTGTCCGGGCAGGATCACGATGTCACCGGGCAGCGCCGCCGCCGGGTCGATGTACGTGCCGGATGCCGCCTGGCCCGAGACCGAGTGCGGAAGCCCGATGCCGAACTGCGCGTACACGAACATCACGAAGCCCGAGCAGTCGAAGCCGGACGGGTCGGACCCGCCGAACACGTACGGCACGCCCTGGTACTGCTGCGCGACCGCGGCGACGCCGGCGAGGTCGAAGTTCGGGTACGGGGGGTTGGCGAGGTAGTCGGCGTACGACGGTCCTGAGTAGGCGGCGTAGGACTCGGCGAGGGCTGCGCGCAGCATCTCGGCGGCCGACGTGGTGGTGTAGCCGTCGCGGGTGGGGGCGGCGGCTGCGACATCCGCCGCCACATTCACGCTCTGCGCGCCGTCGGCCTTGAGCTCCATGAACTCGACCGCGGCGTCGGCGGCCGCGGTGTCCTCGGCGGGCGCGAACGCGTACGCGGGGAGCGCGACGGTTGCGAACAGTCCGGGGACCACGAGCGCCATGACGGCGACGTTCAGCAAGCTGGACTTGCGACGCTTGGCAGGAGCGGCGACGAAGGCGGCCGGTACATCTGCGAGTGGCGTCGGGTTCGCCGGTGGAGCGATTTCGAGCGGGGTCTTGCGTCCTACTTCAGTCAAGAGAAGATCTCCTGCGCCTCGGCAACTCTAGGTCGTTGCCCCATCCGTTTCGTATGTCGTCACGTACCTGCTGAGACGGGTGAACGAGACGCTCAGGCAGGGTCTCTTGACCGATTTCCGGAGTTGGAGACTCAGCGAGTGTACGCGAGGCCTTACGGCAAGTCACATCGAGAGCGGCGGTTTCCGCCTGTGAATGTCCTGATGAACAGGCTGTTCTACCCAACGATCAGGCGGGTCGAACGGCTCCGGCTACTTCGAGACGAAGATGTGCACCGCGACCTCGTTGGGCAGCTCGAGGCCGTCTCCGTGGCCGTCGACCTGCACGAGCACGTACGATCCTGCGCTCGAGATCGTCGCGGTGGCGCCGGGGATGACGCCGGCATCCTGCAGCTGCTGGAGCAGTTCCGGTTCGAACTGCACGGGCTCGCCGAGGCGCCGGATGACGCCGGTCGTCGCATCCTGCGACGCAGTCGCCACGGTGACGAGATCGACGACGCCGTCCATGAAGGCGGGCGCGGAGGCCACGCCGAGTTCCGCGAGTCCGGGGATCGGGTTGCCGTACGGCGACTCGGTCGGGTGGTCGAGCAGCTCGAGCACGCGGCGCTCGACCTGCTCGCTCATGACGTGCTCCCAGCGGCAGGCCTCGTCGTGCACGTAGGCCCAGTCGAGTCCGATCACGTCGGCGAGCAGGCGCTCGGCGAGCCGGTGCTTGCGCAGCACGTGGATCGCCTTGCTGCGGCCGTCGGGCGTGAGCTCGAGGTGACGGTCGCCCTCGACCACGACGAGACCGTCGCGCTCCATGCGTCCGATGGTCTGCGACACGGTGGGACCGGAGTGCCCGAGCCGCTCCGAGATGCGGGCGCGGAGGGGCACGATGTGCTCCTCCTCGAGGTCGAGGATCGTGCGGAGATACATCTCAGTGGTGTCGACCAGATCGGTCATCGGTGCTCTCCCTGCCCCAGCGGTACCGTTCAAGACTAGTCGTCGCGCTCCCTAGGATTGACGCATGCCGAGCGTCGTCATCCCCAGTGAACTACTGCCCGCCGACGGTCGTTTCGGCTGCGGCCCGAGCAAGGTGCGCCAGGAGCAGCTCGACCACCTGGCCACCGCCGGCGCCGCACTCATGGGCACCTCGCACCGCCAGGCGCCGGTGAAGCAGCTCGTCGGTCGCGTGCGCTCCGGACTCTCCGACCTGTTCCGCCTCCCCGACGGCTACGAGGTCGTGCTCGGCAACGGCGGCTCGACCGCGTTCTGGGATGCCGCCGCCTACTCCCTCATCGCCCAGCGCTCCGCCCACGCGAGCTTCGGCGAGTTCGGCGCGAAGTTCGTGCAGGCCGCGGGAGCCCCGCACCTCATGGCTCCGCTCGTCGCGACCTCGAACGCGGGCGAGCGCCCGGACGACGACGCGTTCGACGCGCTCGGCGCCGAGGATGCGGACGTCATCGCCTACCCGCAGAACGAGACCTCCACGGGCGTGATGGCCCCGGTGCGCCGCCTCGGCGCCGCAGGATGCCGACGTGCTCACCGTCGTCGACGCGACGAGCGCCGCGGGCGGCATCGACTTCGACGCGGCGAATGCCGACGTGTACTACTTCGCCCCGCAGAAGAACTTCGCCGCCGACGGCGGGTTGTGGCTCGCGCTCTTCTCCCCCGCGGCGGTCGAGCGGGTGGAGCGCATCGCGGGCAGCGGCCGCTACATCCCCGAGTTCCTCTCCCTCAAGAACGCGATCGACAACTCGCGGCTCGACCAGACGCTCAACACCCCCGCGCTCGGAACGCTCCTGCTGCTCGAGAACCAGGTGGAGTGGATCAACTCCAACGGTGGGCTCGCGTGGGCCGACGCCCGCACGAAGGAGTCGTCGACGGCGCTGTACGACTGGGCCGAGGCATCCTCGTACGCCCTGCCGTTCGTGAGCGAGCCCGCGTACCGCTCGCAGGTGGTCGTCACCATCGACTTCGATGAGACCGTGGATGCCGCGGCCGTCGCCACCGCGCTCCGCGCCAACGACATCGTCGACACCGAGCCCTACCGCAAGCTCGGCCGCAACCAGCTGCGCGTCGCCACCTTCACGGCCGTGGACCCGGACGACGTGCGCCAGTTGATCAAGTCGATCGAGTACGTGGTGGAGGCCCTCGCCGCGTAGGCGCCGATCGGGCTGTGCCACGCTAGTCGCATGACCGAAGTGCTCGTCGTGATCGTGCTCGGCCTGTCGGTGATCGCCGCGGCCACGCTGCTCGCACCGCGACTCGGGATCGCGTCGCCCCTCGTGCTCGTCGGAGTCGGAGTCGCTGCGAGCTTCCTGCCGATGTTCGACGGGTTCAGCCTCGACCCCGAGCTGATCCTGGCCGGGGTGCTTCCGCCGTTGCTCTACTCGGCGGCGGTGTCGATGCCGTCGATGAACTTCCGGCGGGAGTTCGGCGCGATCAGCGGCCTTTCGGTCGTGCTGGTCGTCGCGAGCTCGCTCGTGCTCGGCGTGTTCTTCATGCTCGTGCTGCCAGACCTCGGGTTCGCGTGGGGCGTCGCGCTCGGCGCGATCATCAGCCCGACCGATGCGGTCGCGACATCCATTGTCCGCGGCACCTCCGTGTCGAAGCGCGTGGTCGCGATGCTCGACGGCGAGAGCCTGCTCAACGACGCGACCGCGCTCGTGCTGCTGCGCACCGCGATCGTGGCGGCCGCGGCGGCGTTCTCGTTCTGGGGCGCGGTCGGCACGTTCGCGTACTCGGTCGTCGTCGCGATCGTGATCGGACTGCTCGTCAGCTGGCTCAACCTCTCGATCCGCAAGCGGATCACCGACTCGACGGTCAACACGGTCATCTCGTTCACGGTGCCGTTCCTCGCCGCCGTGCCGGCGGAGTTGCTCGGGGCCTCCGGGCTCGTGGCGGCGGTCGTCGCGGGACTCGTCACCGGGCATCCGCGCGCCGCGCGACCTCTCGCCGCAGAACCGGCTCTCCGACGCGCAGAACTGGCGCACGGTCGAGCTCGTGCTCGAGGGCGCGGTGTTCCTCACCATGGGACTGCAGATCAAGTCCATCGTGATGGCCGTCGAGCGCGACCACGGCGGTGTGGGTCTGGCGGTGCTCATCGCGGGCGGCGCGCTGCTGCTCACGGTGATCGTGCGCGCCGCGTACATCGCCCCCCTGCTCGCGGTGCTCTCGGCGCGATCGAACCGCAGCGAGAAGCTGCGCGATCGCCTGACCGAGATGCAGGAGCAGATGACCACCCCGGAGGGCAAGCAGCAGGCCTTCGCCGAGGTGAACCAGGGCCGGCCGGCCCGCGGAGTCGGGCAGGGACGCCGAAGCCCGAAGGCGACGAAGCCGGCCAAGCCGCCGCGCCCGCGCTCCGAGCGCGACGTCGAGCGGTTCGCGAAGCGCGTGACGCAATCCCTCGCCGACCTCGAGTACTTCCGCCGCGCGCCGCTCGGCTGGCGCGAGGGCACCGCGGTGGTCTGGGCCGGGATGCGCGGGGCCGTCACCGTCGCCGCGGCGCAGACCCTCCCCGACGACGCACCGCAGCGGTCGGTGCTCGTGCTCATCGCGTTCTCGGTCGCGGTGCTCTCGCTCGCTCATCCAGGGCGGCACGATCGGTCCGCTGCTGCGCCGGATCGCGCCCAAGGTCGACCAGGCGGTGCTCGACGAGCAGATGGAGACCGAGCGCACCCGGCTCATGCAGCTCATGCGGGACTCCGGCGCAGAGCATCCCGGAGCCGCCGCCGATCGAGGGCGAGCCCGACGCCCGAGCGGTTCTGGGTCGAGAAGGACTACCGGCATGGAGGTCATCGCTGCCCAGCGGAAGGCCCTGCTCGACGCCCGCGACAACGGAACGTTCGACGCCGACGTGCTCGAGAACGCACTCGAGCAACCTCGATGCCTCGGAGATCGCCCTCGAGCGCCGCGGCAAGGTCCCCGGCTCGACCTAGCCCGAGACCTCCCCAGACGCGATGAGCTTCTCGAGCAGGCCGCGGAGCTGCTCGCGACCGCGGTCACCGAGGATGCGCGCGATGTCGCCCTCGAGTCCCCCGATCGCCTGCCCGCCGGCCTGCAGTGCCTCGACGCCGAGCGGCGTCATGCTGATGAGCTTCGCGCGGCGGTCCGACGGGTCGGCGTCGCGGCGGAGGTAGCCGAGCGCCTCCATCTCGTCGAGGAGTTCGCCCATCGCCTGCGGGCTCATCCCGGCGCCGCGGGCGAGGTCGGTCGCACGCCGGGTCGGCGGTGCGCCGGGGTCGAACTGACCGAACACCGCCGAGTAGCGCGGCTTGATCGGATGCCCGGCGCCGACGACCCCCTCCACGATGCGGAACCCCAGCAGGCTGTACGCCTGCCCGAGCATCGCGATCGTGTTCGCGGGGGTCTTGCCCTCGTCCGATGCGCTGGCCATACTGATCACATTCATTCAAGCAGCCTGATTATCAGGCTACCTTCACAAATCTAGCGCCCGCCCACTGATCTGTCTCGGAGACACGCCATGACCACACATCCCCGGCTCCACTCGCGCCCCCGCCATCGGCACGCTCGTCATCGTCTTCTCGATCCTCGCCGCGGTGTTCGCGGCGGTGCAGATCGTGCTGCCGCCCGCCGTTCCGGCCGACATCTGGAGCTACCCGCTGCCCGCGTTGCCATTCGCCCTCGGGCAGGTACTCATCGGACTCCACCACCTCGTATTGGCCGCCGGCCTGTTCGCCGCGTGGCGGATCGGGCTCGCCGGCACGCTCGCGACTCGCGGCGGTCGGCGGTATCGCGTCGTCGGTGGCGATGGCCCTGTTCGGCGTCATCGAGTTCGTCTCGGGCGCCGCGGGCAACGAGACGCTCGACTCGGCCTTCGCCGGACTGCTCAGCAGCCTCTACGGCGTCGGCACGATCGTGCTCGCGATCGCCTCCATCCTGTTCGGCATCGCCATCCTGCGCGCCCATGCCTGGACGGGCATCACGCGCCTCACCGTGCTCATCACCGGCATCTTCCTGATCGTGCCGCTCATCCCGGCGCAGTTCGGCCCGCCCGTGCTTCGGCTGAGCGCGCTCATCGTCTGGTCGCTGCTCTACCTCGGACTCGGGATCGGCCTCCGTCGCGGGGTCCGCGCATGAACCCAGCGACGGCGAATCCCGTGAAGTTCGTGCTCCTCGGCGCGGTCGGCGGCCTCGCGTGGTCGGCCGCGCTGCGCTCCTACATGGCCGAGCTGGTCGGCTCGCAGTCCCGCATCGACTGGGTGGGCACGTTCGCCCAGATCCTGCTGCCGGGCGTGCTCATCGGCGCGCTGCTCGGGCTGGCCGAGTACTTCCGTCGAACGGGTGGGCGGCGTGGATGGCGCTGGCTCGCCGCATCCCCGATCCTGTTCCCGATCGCACCGCTGCTCACCCCCGGCGCCCTCGGGGCGCTGCTCACCACCGGAATCGGCGGCGGAGCGCTCGCGGTCGCACTCGTGGGCATCCTCGGCGGGTTCGCCGTGTCGGGGCGCGGTCCGCTGTGGGGCCGGATCCTCGCGGGCGTTCCCGCCCTCGCGCTCACCGGCGGCGGCGCGTACGCCTACTTCGGGTTCGAGCACCGCGACTTCCGGATCTTCGGGGCGCAGGGCGTGTGGGTCGGGCTGCTGTTCGCGTCGCTCATGGTGGTGTTCGCGTTCGCGTGCTCGGTGACACAGCGAAAGGTGTCGTCGCCGCCTAGCGCTCCGGGGCCTCGTGGACATGCGCGCTGGAGCTAGGAGCGAAGGCCATTCCTGGCCTTCGCCGCGACGCCAGCGCCGACGGCCGTCCCGGCCGTCGGGCCTACCTGCGGCCTAACGTTCCGGAGCCTCATGCACATGTAAATCAGCGCCGTCAGGCTCCACTGACCAGCGCAGGAACCGCCGCGTCGCCACGGGCTCCTTCGCGCGGATCACCTCGACGGCGTTCGTCTTCGTGCGCACGATCACCTCGGTGAGCACCGAGCTCGCGAACCGGATGCCGTTGCCGAGATCGATGAGCTCCTTGACCTTGATCTGGTCACCCTGCGCCTTGTCGCGGAGGTCGTAGCCCTCCACATCGCGAATGCGCACGCGCACCCGGTACCGCTCGTGGCGGTCCTCGAGCTCGCCGTCGATGCGGAAGTCGCCGTCACGCAGCGTGATCGACGACGGCCGAAGCGCCGCACCCTTGAGATGCGCGGAGCACTCGGGCACGCTGAACCGCTCCGGGGAGTCGCTCGCGCGCGGCTCGCCGAGCAGGGCCGCGAGACGGCGGCGCAGCGGGATGAGGTCGTTGCGCGCGAATCCGAACACGGTCTTGAACTCGCTGGGCGGCACCTCGGTGCCGGCGTTGAGCAGCGCGGCGGTGATCATCGCGAGGTCGTCGGTCGTGACATCCAGCTGCACCCTGCCGCGATTCGTGGTGGGACTCATGCGGACCATGCTCGCAGACTGGTAGTAAGTACGTGTGCAGTTGCCCAGGACGTTCCGCGCTCGGGGGCCAGGGGCGTTCGCGCTGTGGTTCCTCGCCTACGTGCTCGTGGTGCTGCTGCCGCTGCCGCTCGGGCTGATCCGCATCGATCCGGGCCGCGGATTCTGGATCAACCTCTCGGTCGCGCTCGGCTTCGTCGGGTTGTCGATGTTCGGCCTGCAGTTCGTGATGGCCGCGCGATCGAACACGGTGGTGCATCCGATCGGCATCGACCTCGTGCTGCGGTTCCACCGGCAGATGGCGTATGTCGCGACGGCGTTCGTGTTCGCGCATCCGATCATCCTGTTCCTGATCGACTCGCGGTTCATCGGCCTGCTCGACATCTTCACCTCGCCCCTGCGGGCGAAGTTCGCGGTCGCCGCCTGGGTCGCCCTGCTCGTGATCATCGTGCTGTCCACCCTGCGCCAGCGACTGCGGATGTCGTACGAGACCTGGCAGCTCACCCACGCCGTGCTCGGACTCCTGGTCGTCGTGCTCGCGCTCGGCCACGTGCTGCTCGTCGGCTACTACGTGCGCGAGTGGTGGGAGCAGACCCTGTGGATCGTGCTCAGCGCCGCCTTCATCGGGCTCGGCGTCTGGGTGCGGGTGATCAAGCCCCTGCTGCGGCACCGGCGCCGCTGGGTGGTCGAGTCGATCATCCCCGAGCACGGCGACGCGAGCGCGGTGACGCTGCGACTGCTCGACCCGACGTCGTACGGCCCGAAGGGCTTCCGCTACGAGGCCGGCCAGTTCGCGTGGCTGCTCGCGCGCCGCTCCCCGTTCTCGATGACCTACCACCCGTTCTCGTTCACCACGAGCGCCGAGGACCCGGACCTGGTCTCGTTCACGATCAAGCACCACGACGGCTTCACGCGCGAGGTGCCCGATCTCACGGTCGGCGAGCACCTCTACCTCGACGGGCCGTACGGGTCGTTCACCCTGCCGGAGTCGGGGCCGGTCGTGCTCATCGGCGCGGGGGTCGGGATCACTCCGCTGCTCTCGATGCTCGAGACGATCGCGGACCGCGACGCGGCCCGCTTGCGAACACATCGCTCCACTCCGCGGAGCGGCGTGAGGTGCACCTGTGGTTGGGGAATCGGGACGAGGCATCCATCACCGGACTCGAACGCATCGAGACCCTTGAATCGAGGATGCCCGTGGACGTGATCCACGTGCTGTCCAAGCCCTCCCCCGCCTGGACCGGCGCGACGGGCCACATCGACGAGGCCTTCATCCGCGCGCACCTGCCGGAGCACCCGAACGACTACACCTTCCTCGTGTGCGGACCGGACCCCCTGATGGATGCCGTCGAGCACGGCCTGCTCGCCGCCGGCGTGCACAGCGGGCGCATCGAGTCCGAGCGCTTCGGGATGGTCTGACATGCCCATCCCTCCCACGTTCCCAACCCGACCGGCGGTGCGCTGATGTGGCGCCGCAACGCGATCGCGCTGGCCTCGGTGCTCGTCACCGTGCTCATCGTCGCGGCGTGCGTGGTCTGGGCGGTGCTGGCGCAGACGCTCACGACGCCCGCGTGCGACCTGCCGACGCCGCCGCCGAACTCGGGGCCGCTGGAGTGCGGGGGCGGGGACCCGTAGGGCGGTGGCCCTAGGGCGGTTGCCCTGGCTTGCACGCTGGAGATCCGGGCCATCAGCGGTCAATCCGGGCCGATGTTGTTGTGAGTGTGTGTTTGGAGTGCGCCGAACCCGGGCCAGTTCGGACAAGCCGGGCCGCAATCCCGCGCCGCGGGATGGGATCCACGTAAGTGCGGGCCGGTTCGGTCAATCCGGGCCGCGTGCGCGGCCCGGATTGTGTTGAACTGGCCCGCTTTTCGAATGTGACCGCCCAGATTCCCGCGATCCGGCCCGGACAGGCCGAACTGGCCCGGAATTGGAGTCCGGAGGACGCGCGCTGCCGCGCAATTGGCCCGGACTGACCGAAGAGGCCCACCGGCGAGTTAGCCCGCGCAATACTGGGCCAGTTCGGCGGGGCTGAGAACCGAATGTGCCGAATCCGGGCCAATTCGGCGCCCTTTCGGAGTGTGTTCCTTGGTTTCCGGGCCGAAACGGCGGATCCGGGCCGGCGCGCCGGCCCAGATTTGGTCGCAACGGCCCGGATTTGGGTGGGGTACAAGACTCGGGCAGTCGCCGAGCAGATTTGAGCGTGTCGCGCGAACTAGGGCGCGAGCCGCCCGGTCGGGTCGGGCTTGGCGTTCCGCAGTCGGATGCCGCTGACATGAGGCTCGAACCGAGTGATCCCGGGATCCTCCGAGAAGTGCAGCACCTCGCCAGGTGCCGGCCTCACGACGGACCCGTCCGTGCCCCGGGCGCTTCGCCCGCAGCTCGTCGATCAGCACGCGCAGCTCGGGCTCGTCGTATCCCATGCCGCCGAAGAATCCGGTCTGGTGCGGCACGAACTCGACCCGCACGTCGCGGCCCGCCTGCGCGGCGACCACGACGACCGAGTTCGTCGGGCGCTCCACGAACGCCGTGCCCGCCTCGATCGTGCGCACGCGGGCCCACGGGATGAGCCGCAGCCGCCGGTCATCCAGCGTCGCCTGGTCGCGGAACGGCATCGGCACCCAGAACGCGATCCCCTCGTCGTCGACCACCACGGTCACGAATCGCGGCACCGTGAGCACGTCGCCGCTCGCGAATCCGTCGAGCTGCTCGAGTGCGGCCTGCAGCTCGTCGGAGGAGCGCGCCGTGAGCACGATGCCGGTGGGGAAGAGCTCGTGCATCCGATTGGAAACGCCCTTCGCGCGTCCGTAGCGCACGAGGAGCACGATCGCGATCACGGCTCCGACCAGCAGTCCGATGGCGATGGCGACGTTGAACGACCAGCCGGAGTTCGCCCCGGATCCGATGAAGGTCGGCAGCTGCGTCATCCCGTAACGCTAACCTGTGGATGTGCGCATCTGGCTGAAGGATTCCGAGCGCCGACCCGACCCCGCGCCCGTCAAGACCGACGACCGCAAGGCCGTGCTGGTCGGCTTCGCGCTCTGGCTCGTCGCGGCCGCGGTCGTGTTCGCCTTCATCGGTCCGCTCACCGAGCAGGGCAACGCGTGGTGGCTCTGGACCTGCATCGCCGGCCTCGGGCTCGGCCTGCTCCTGCTGCTCTACACGCAGTGGAAGCGCCGCCAGGATCGCCGCGATCGCAAGGCGGCGAAGGCGAAGTAGGCGCCGCGCCTAGCTCTGCTCCACCGAGATCGCCGACTTCGGCCGACGCCGCTTGATCGTGCGCGCCATGCGCTGCACCTGGCTGAGGCTCATCCCGAACGTGCCGCTGGAGTGCGCCCCGAGGTAGCGGTGCGGCTCGATGCCGTCGCCTGCTCCCGCGCCCGCGCCCGACCCGGCATCCGGATAGATCGCGAACACCATCACGGGCAGGAGCTCGGTGGATGGCGCGTACTCCACCACGATCGGGCTGATGTCGATCCACGGCGCATCCAGCTCCACCTTCGACCGGTCGAGGGTCTGGATGCGGATACCGGTGCGGTCGGCGGACAGCAGCAGCGGGTCGCGGTACTCGGTCTCGGCGATGTCGTCGAGCGGGAACCGGAGCACGAACCCGGCGAACCCACCGGACGGCAACTCACGCCGCAGCTGTCGGAGCGCAGCACGGCGGCGCTTCGCGCGCTCGGAGAAGAATGGGGCGATCACGCTCACAAAGTAGCGCGGTCTGGATGCTGCGGGCTACCGATCCTCGGAGTCGTCGGCGCCGAAGTCGTCGATCTCGGCCTCGACCTCGTCCGCGTCATCCTCGGAGTCCGGGGCGGCGGCCGAGTCGTCGAGGTCGTCGATGTCGACGCCGTCGAGGTCGCCGCCGTGGAGCACGGGGGTCGCGTCATCCTCGTCATCATCGTCGTCGTCATCGTCATCGTCGTCGTCCTCGTCGTCGAGGTCGTCGTCGTCGAGGTCGGCGTCCTCGTCCGGGTCGTCGTCGTCATCGGTGGCTCGCCGGCCTCGAGGCCCGCGGCCTCCTGGGCGGCCTTGTAGTCGGCGAGGCGGTCGCTCCACGGCACCCAGTCGGGCGCGAGCAGGGCGCCGTCGGCGGGCAGCAGCTCGGCCTCGATGACGGTCGGGTCGTAGCCGTCCACGTGCGCGAGGCTCACGTTCCACTGCCAGCCGGGGTAGCCCGCCTGCTCCGAGGCGAAGCGCATCGTGATCACGCCGTCGGCGTCGGTGGTCTCGGCGACGAGCGCTCCGATCGCCTCGGGCTTGGTGATCTCGAGCAGCGATGCCCTGGCGAGCTCCTCGTACTGACCGGTCACGGTCGCACTACGCATCCAACTCGTCCGCGACCTTGCGCAGCATGGCGGCGATCTTCGAGCCGTGCGCCTTGTCGGGGTAGCGGCCGCGCTTGAGGTTGGAGCCGATGCCATCCATGAGCTTGACGAGATCCTCGATGATGATCGCCATGTCGTCGGCGGGCTTGCGATTGAGCTTCGTGAGGCTCGGCGGGGCCTCGAGCACGCGGACACTGAGCGCCTGGGCGCCCTTCTTGCCGTCGGCGATGCCGAACTCGAGCTTCATCCCCGCCTTGACCACAGTGCCGGCGGGCAGCGCGGACGCGTGGAGGAAGACTTCCTGGCCGTCATCGGAACTGATGAAGCCGAAGCCCTTCTCCTCGTCGTAGAACTTGACCTTGCCGGTGGGCATGCGTGACTCCTCGTTGGTGCCCTGCGTCGGATCGACGAAAACAGGGCGACACCAGCCTACGGGACCGGTGCCCGTATCCTTGTGGGGTGGCAAAACAACAGCAGCAGTCCGACGGGGGCAGCATCACGCGTCCGGAGCGCATCCTGGCGTACATGTTCGCGTCGGCGATCGGGCTCTCGATCATCGCGATCGTGCTGATCCTGATCGCTGCTGCCGTGCCGTTCCAGCTGCCGGCCATCATCGGAGTGCTCCCAGCACCCGGACTCGCGATCGCACTGCTGATCCTCATCACGCTGCTGATCATGACCGCGCTCCGCAGACGTCGTGAATCGAAGGATGCCCACCGCTAGCGAGTCCGCCCTGTCGCTGGCCAACCAGCTTCGGTCGCTCGCGGACGAGGATCTCGCACAGCTCATCGCCGTGCGCGAGGTGCGCGAGCACGGCATCCGGGACTTCTTCGACCTCGCCGATGCTCTGTTGACGCCCGAGTCCGTGTCGCGGGCTTTGGTTCGTCTCGATCGATACACACTCCTCGCGCTTTCCAAGGATTCGAATCAGGATGCCGTCGCCTTGCGCCGCGCTCGCAGCCTCGCACTCGCCATCGGCGACGACTTCGAGGTGCCGGACGTGGTTCGGCGGGCCCTGCCGAACCTCGACTCCGAGGCTCCTGCAGCACTCGCCGCCGTCAGCCAGACCGAGTCGGCGTTCACGGATCGCGTTGCGGCCGACCACGCGTTCACCACGACGGCGGGTGTGGCCGAGCTGATCTCCGAGCTGCAGCGCGAGCCGGCCCGCGAGCTCAGCAAGGGCGGCATCGCGCTGCCCGACACGAAGCGCCTCGCGCACGCGACGGGCGTCGAACTCGACGCGGTCGCAGCGATCGTCGGCATCGCGGAGCGCGCCGCGCTCGTCGCGACCGACGGCGGACGGTGGATGCCGACGGCGACCGCGTCCGACTGGATGCTGCTGGGGATGGGCGAACGCTGGGCCCACCTGGCCGGAGCCTGGCTCGAGCGGCTGCCCGACGACATCCGGACCATCCTCGGCGAGCGCGCCGGCGCGACCTGGGGCGACCGGCTGCTCGAGTACGTGGACTGGCTGTTCCCGCTCGGCGGCGAGTGGATGCGCGAGCGCGTCGCGGTCTACGCCCGCGACGCCGAGCTGCTCGGCATCACCGCCGGCAACGTGCCGAGCACGCCCGGCACTGCACTGTTCACCGCCGGCGGGACCGAGGCGGCCGCGGCGATGACGGCGCTGTTCCCCGCGCCCGTCGACAAGGTGTACCTGCAGCACGACCTGTCGATCGTGTCCCCGGGTCCGCTCGCGACCCACCTCGACGTGCGGTTGCGGGTGCTCGCGGACGCAGAGGGTCGCGCCCTCGCGTCGACGTATCGCGTGAGCGCGGCATCCCTCACGCGGGCGCTCGCGCTCGGCGAGACGGAAGGGGGCATCCGGGAGTTCCTCGCGGGGATCTCGCTCACGGGCATCCCGCAGCCGCTCGACTACCTGCTGCGCGAGACCGCCACGCGCTTCGGACTCGTGCGCGTGCGCGCCCACGGGGTCGGGTCGCGCGTGCACTCGACGGATGCCGCGATCCTGCGCACCCTCGTCGTCGACCAGTCCCTCACCCCCCTCGGGCTCTACGCCGACGGGCAGAGCGCGGATGAGCACGGACTCCGCAGCCGCTTCGACCGCGACGTCGTGTTCTGGACCCTCGCCGACCATCGCTACCCGGTCGCCGCCGAGGACGACCACGGCGCGATCACCGTGCTGCAGCGGCACCGCGCGACGTCGCACTCGGCGCCGACGGCCGCGCCGGTCTCGGCGCTCGTCGAGCGACTCAGGCTCGGCTCGACCGATCCCGGGGACGACGACAAGGCGTGGCTCGCGCGGCAGCTCGATCTCGCGATCCGCGGCAAGGTCGCGCTCACCGTGACGGTCGCGATGCCCGGCGGCGACTCCGTGGAGTACCAGCTCGAACCCGCATCGGTCGCGGGAGGGCGACTGCGAGCGCGCGACAAGCGGGCCGACATCGAGCGCACGCTGCCGCTGGGGAGCATCACGGCGATCCGGCCCGCCGAGGCATAACGAGTCGACGAGGTGACAAAATCCGCTAGTTGATCCAGCGAGCGACGAGCAGATCTTGTCATGTGGGCGCCGGTCCGCGGGTCCCGCCGACCGGCCGCGGGCGTCCAGCTGAGTCGTAGGCTGGAGGGATGCTCCCCGACGGTCCGCTCATCGTGCAATCCGACCGTACGGTGCTGCTCGAGGTCGCGCATCCGCTGGCCGACAACGCACGCCACGACCTCGCGGTCTTCGCCGAACTCGAGCGCGCGCCCGAGCACATCCACACCTACCGGATCACCCGTCTCGGACTCTGGAACGCCCGCGCCGCCGGCCACACCGCCGAGGACATGCTCGCGACGCTCGAGCAGTACTCGCGCTTCCCGGTGCCGGCGAGCGTCTCGGTCGACCTCACCGAGACCGTCGGGCGCTACGGGCGGCTCGTGATCGAGCGCGATGCCGAGGGCACGCTCATCCTCACGGCGCGGGATGCCGCGGTGCTGCGCGAGATCACCCGAGCGAAGAAGGTCGCGAGCCTGCTGTTCGAGAAGCGCGAGCCGTCGTCCCCCGAGGAGGCCGGCTCCTACGTCGTGCAGGCGTGGGCGCGCGGACAACTCAAGCAGGAGCTGCTCAAGCTCGGCTGGCCCGCCGAGGATCTCGCGGGCTACACCGAGGGAACCCCGCACGACATCGATCTCGACGAGACATCCTGGCACCTGCGTCCCTACCAGCAGCAGGCGATCGACCAGTTCATCGCGCACGGCTCCGGAGTCGTCGTGCTCCCGTGCGGCGCGGGCAAGACCCTGGTTGGGGCCGGCGCGATGGCCGAGGTGGATGCCACCACCCTCATCCTCGTCACCAACACCGTCTCGGCGCGCCAGTGGCGGGCCGAACTGCTCAAGCGCACCTCGCTCACCGAGGACGACATCGGCGAGTACTCGGGGCAGGTGAAGGAGCTCAAGCCGATCACGATCGCGACCTACCAGATCCTCACCGCGCGGCGGAAGGGCGAGTACGCGCACCTCGCGCTGCTGGATGCCCTGGACTGGGGTCTCGTCATCTACGACGAGGTGCACCTGCTGCCGGCCCCGGTGTTCAAGCTCACCGCCGAACTGCAGGCGCGCCGCCGCCTCGGACTGACCGCGACGCTCGTGCGCGAGGACGGCCGCGAGGGCGACGTGTTCTCGCTCATCGGTCCGAAGCGCTTCGACGCACCGTGGAAGGAACTCGAGGCCGAGGGGTTCATCTCCCCCGCGACGTGCACGGAGGTGCGCATCGACCTGCCCGAGTTCGAGCGGCTCGAGTACGCGGCATCCGCGGATGACGAGCGCTACCGGCTCGCGGCGACGGCACCCGCCAAGCTGCGCGTCGTGAAGCAGCTCGTCGAGAAGCACGAGGGCGAGCGCATCCTCGTCATCGGGCAGTACCTCGACCAGCTGCAGGAGCTCGCCGACCTGCTGGATGCCCCGCAGCTCAACGGATCCACGCCGATCCCCGAGCGCGAGCGCCTGTACCAGGAGTTCCGCGACGGCATCACGAAGGTGCTGGTCGTCTCGAAGGTCGCGAACTTCTCGGTGGACCTGCCGGAGGCGACCGTCGCGATCCAGGTCTCCGGTTCGTTCGGGTCCCGCCAGGAGGAGGCGCAGCGCCTCGGCCGACTGCTGCGCCCGAAGGAGTCGGGGCTGCCCGCGAACTTCTACACGCTCGTCGCGCGCGACACCGTCGACCAGGACTTCGCGCAGAACCGCCAGCGCTTCCTCGCGGAGCAGGGCTACAGCTACACGATCGTCGACTCGGACGAGCTGACGCCCGCCGCATGACCCGGTGGTTGAGGAGCGCTGCCGGAGGCGACGCGTCTCGAAACCACGGCCAACGCTGCAAAACCACCCCCAGCGCTGCGAACCACAGCCAATGCTGCGATTTCGGACAGATGCGTTCGCCGTGGCGGGCGCATCTGTCCGAGATCAGCGCACGAGCAACTCGCGCCTCGTGATCTCGAGCGGGGGTCGGGCTCTATCGTGGGATGCATGACCTCGACCTCGCGCGCACTGCCGCACGGCGAGGTTGGTGTGCTGCCGAACACCTCGCGCGGCTCCATCGCGAGGATGCCGGAACTCGTCGCCGCTGTGCTGCGTGACTTCCGCGCGCGCCGAAGGACCGACACGATCGCACCGAGAACGAGGCCGTGATGCCCATCACCTACGCGAACGTCGCCGTCTCCGCCGACGGCTACATGGCCGCGCTCGACCAGACCCTCGAGATCCCGTTCGGCACGGTCGAGGGCCAGGCACCGGACTGGGTGCTCCCCGCGCTCATGGGCTGGCGGTTCAAGCATCCCGACGAGAGCAAGTCCGAGGTGGATCGCATCGTCGACGCCGGCGCGTTCGTCATGGGCCGCAACATGTTCGGCCCCGATCGCGGCGAGCCGGATCTCGCGTGGCAGGGCTGGTGGGGACCGAACCCGCCGTACCACGGCCCCGTCTTCGTACTCACCCACCACGCGCGACCCGACCTCGAGATGGAGGGGGGCACGACGTTCCACTTCGTGACGGAGGGCATCGAGGTCGCGCTCGAACGCGCTCGCGCGGCCGCGGGCGACCGGGACATCTCGATCGCCGGTGGAGCCACCACGATCAACCAGTTCCTCGCGGCCGGGCTGCTCGACGAACTGCGACTGCACGTCTCGCCGAGCATCCTCGGCGCCGGCGAGCGGCTGTTCGACGGCGTGCCGGCGATGGAGCTCGAGCAGGTGTCATCCAAGCCCGGCCCGCTCGTGACCCACGTGACGTACCGCGTCGTGAAGCCCTAGCGCCGTTGTCGCCGTCGGGGTCCAGAATCGAACGGTGACCATCACACCCTTCACGATCGACGTCCCGCAGTCCGACCTCGACGACCTGCTCGAGCGGCTCGCCCGCACCCGGCGCACGCCGCGCGAGGTGCACGACTGGTCGCGCGGCACGCAGACCGATGCGCTGGATGCCCTGCTCGCCCACTGGGCCGGCTCCTACCACTGGCGCGCCGCCGAACGACGGCTCAACGGCTTCGGCCCGAACGGCGAGCAGCTCGCCGACCGGCGCCGGCACGTGATGGTCGAGGTGGACGGCCAGCGGATCCATGCGATGCTCGCGGGCACGCCGGGCGCGACGCCCCTGCTGCTCATCCACGGCTGGCCCGACGGGTTCTGGCGGTTCGAGCAGGCGCTGCCGCTGCTCGCCGAGCGGTTCGAGCTCGTGGTGCCGAGCGTGCCGGGGTACGGGTTCAGCGCGCGGCCGTCCGAGCCGACGGGGCCGGCGGCGGTGGGCGACCTGCTCGTGGGGCTGATGGCCGCGCTCGGGTTTGGGGGGCAGGGGCAGAGTCGCTTCGGTGTGCACGGGGGCGACATCGGGTCGACCATCGGGGAGCAGTTGGCGCTGCGGCATCCTGACCGCGTTCTCGGACTGCACCTCGGGGACGTGCCGTTCCACCGGCCTCGAGCGCTCGCACCGGAGGAGCTGACCGCCGAGGAGAAGCCGTGGCTCGCCGGGTTCGCCGAATGGGAGGCGAACGAGTCGGCGTACTCGCGGCTGCAGCGCACCAAGCCGCAGACGCTCGCAGTGTCGCTGGATGACTCGCCGGCCGGGCTCGCCGCGTGGATCCTCGAGAAGTTCCACGGCTGGAGCGAGTCGTTCGACTCCTTCACCCTCGACGACGTGTGCACCAACCTCACCGTGTACTGGGTGACACGGACGGCGGGCTCGTCGGTGCACTACTACTACGACAACGCGCACTCCGAGCTGAGCAAGGAGTTCGTGACGACGCCGACCGCGTTCGCGCAGTTCCCGTTCGACATCGCGCCGGGCCCGCGCGCGTCGGTCGAACGCTGGTTCAACGTGCAGCGGTTCACCGAGTTCGAGCACGGCGGGCACTTCGGCCCGTGGGAGCAGCCCGAGCCCTGGGCAACGGACGTGATCGCGTTCTTCGACGAGCTGGGTGCGTGATGGATGATCTGACCCTCACCCCGTACTCCGACGAGGACCTCCCCCTGCTGCGCCGCATCAACGCGCCCGAGATGATGACCCACCTCGGCGGGCCCGAGGATGAAGCGACCCTCCTCAAACGCCACGCGAAGTACCGCGACGGAGTGCCCGGCGGTCACGTGTTCCGCATCGACCTCGACGGCGCGGGGATCAATGGCACCGACGGCGGCGTCGGCCAGGTCGCGTACTGGCCGAGCGAGGAGGATGGCGAGCCGATCCACGAGATGGGTTGGTCGGTGCTGCCCGAGTTCCAGGGCCGCGGCATCGCCGTCCGGGCCGTCGCGCTGGCCCTCGCCAACGCCCGCGAGCGCGGCGCGGGTGACGTGTACGCGTTCCCGAAGATCGACCACGACGCATCCAACGGGGTGTGCCGCAGGGCCGGGTTCGAGCTGCTGCGCAGCGAGGAGTTCGAGTACCCGAAGGGCAACCCGATCATCTCGAACGTCTGGGTGCACCGGGTGCGCTGAACGGCCCCGCACGGCCTCGGTAGGCTCGGCAGCATGCCCGACGCCGCACCCCTGACCGCCGCCGACTGGCCCATCGCCGCGAGCACGCTGCCCTTCCCGGCCGTCTCCCGCCGCGGGCTCGACGCCACGCACGGCGGACCGGACGCGTGGATGCCACCGCTGCGCGAACTCGTCCGCTGCGGCTTCGGGCACGTCGACCTCACCGACAACTGGACCCGCATCGCCGATCTCGAGGCGGCCGAGCTCAGCGCCTTCGGGGAGTGCCTGCGCGAGGCGGGCATCGTCGCGGCATCCACGTCACTCGTGCGCAAGAGCGTGATCGACGACACCGACGGTGACGCGAACCTCGCCTACTCGCACCGGGCGCTCGACGCCTGCGCCGCCCTCGGCATCAGCACGCTGTCGGTCGGGCTGCACCAGCCGCTCTCGGCGGCGCAGCGCGAGCAGCTCTGGTTCTGGACGGTCGACGGCCACCACGACCGCCCGGAGCGGTGGGATGACGCGGTCACCCGCCTGCGCGAGCTCGCCGATCACGCGGCATCCGTCGGGATCGTGCTCTCACTCGAGATGTACGAGGACACCTTCGTCGGCGACGCCGCATCATCGCTCCGGCTGCTCGACGACATCGGCTCCGACTGGGTCGGGATCAACCCGGATGTCGCGAACCTCATCCGCCTGCACCGCCCGGTCGAGTCGTGGCGCGAGATCTTCGAGGCGGTGCTGCCGCACACCAACTTCTGGCACGTGAAGAACTACACCCGAGACGAAGACCTCGCCGCCGGCCGGTTCACTGCGATGCCCGCCCACCTCGACGTCGGCATCATCAACTACCGCTGGGCGTTCGAGATCGCGATCGAGTCCGGATTCCAGGGCGTGCTCTGCATGGAGAACTACGGCGGCGACGGGCTCGGGGTGAGCGCGTGGAACCGCGACTACCTGCGCAGTCTCGTGCTGCCGCTCGACGCGCAGCCGGTGGGCACCAGCCGGGTGCGCCAGCCGGATCTGTCCGCGATCCGGGGCTAGGCGCTGCGACCGTAGCGCAGCAGCAGCGTCTCACCCGAGCGCAGCACCTCGGCCAGTCGCATGCCGCGCGGCGGGGTCTCGCCGTGGGCGATGCGGCGGGCATCCCCGGCTTCGAGGCTCGGCGCGATCGTGAGGCACAGCTCGTCGACGACGTCGGCCGCGAGCGCCGCACCGAGCAGCGACGGGCCGCCCTCGCACAGGATGTCGCCGAGCCCGCGCTCCCGCAGCGCCGCCACCGCGGCGTGCAGGTCGACGTGCCCGCTGCTGTCAGACGCTGCACCGACGGTCACGAGATCCGCGACCTCGGCCAGGCGGTCGCGCAGCCCGGGATCCTCGCCGTCCGCGCGACGCGTCGTGGTCACGATGATCGGGCGCGGGAGCGTATCGTCCTCGAGCGCAGCGGTGAAGATCGGCGAGGACGGCTCGAGGTCGAGCCGGTGGCTCACGATCGCGAAGACCGGGTGCCGTGGCATCCCGTGCTCGACCCTCCACGCGGCGGACGCATCGGACACCCGCATCGGTCCGTAGCCCTCGGCGCGCACCGTGCCGGCGCCGACGAACACCACGTCCGCGACCCGACGCAGCAACTCGAACCGGCGGTGGTCCGCGGCGTCGCCGAGTCCACCGGAGAGCCCGTCGCGCGTCGCGGCGCCGTCGATGCTCGACACGAAGTTCACCCGGAAGACGCCGCCTCGTCGCGCCACGAGCGGTGCGGCGATCGCGTCGTCGGTGAGGTGCTCGGCCGGGTCCGGCCAGAGCCGATCGATCCGCGCGGTCACAGGTTGTGCCTCTGGAACGCCGGCTCGCGCCAGCCGAGGATCGCCTCGGTCATGCGCACCGCGGCCACGGCTTCGGGGATGTCGTGCATGCGGAGGACCCGGGCCCCCTTCATGATGCACACGACCGCCGCCGCGAGGGAACCCTCCAGCCGCTTCCCCTGCTCACGATCGATCGACTCGCCCACGAAGTCCTTGTTCGAAACCGCGGCGAGCGTTGGGAACCCGAGCGCGACGATCTCGTCCAGCCGCCGGGTGAGTTCGAGCGTGTGCACCGTGGTCTTGTTGAGATCGTGCCCAGGGTCGAGGATGATGCGCTCCGCCGGAATCCCCGCAGCCATCGCCTCCTCGGCGTGCTGCCGCAGGAACGCCGCCACCTCGGCCACCACGTCGCCGTACTGCGGATTCGGCGGCTCCGACCGCGGTGGCCGCGCGAGGCTGTGCGTGATCACGAGCGTCGCGCCGGTGGATGCCACGGCCCCGAGCATCCCCGGATCCCACAACCCGCTCGCGTCGTTGACGACGCTCGCTCCCGCGGCGATCGCCGCCCGCGCCACCCCCGAGCGGTACGTGTCCACCGACACCACGACGTCGGATGCCGCGGCCACCGCCGCGATCACGGGCACCACTCTGTCGATCTCCTCCGCCTCGGAGACCTCGGGTCCGCGGCCGAACGGGACGCCCCCGACATCCACCCAGTCCGCGCCGTCGTCGGCGGCGCGCAGGCACGCCGCGACCGCCTGGTCGAACGCGAACGTCGAGCCCCAGTCGTAGAACGAGTCGGGCGTGCGGTTGACGACCGCCATGACCGCCACCTGTCGCGAGAAGTCGAAGGTGCGCTGGCCGATGCGTCGGAGCATGGTTCGAGGCTAGTAGGAAGGCGGAACGGTAACGGTTGTCAGCGCGCGCACGAGAAGAGTCGACACAGTTCCCAGAAATCATCCAGACAACATCCAGTAACCTTCTGCCATGGCTGATGGACCCAAGATTCTGATCGTCGACGACGAACCCAACATTCGCGACCTCCTCACCACGAGCTTGCGCTTCGCCGGCTTTGCCGTGCGCGCGGTCGGCAACGGTGCCCAGGCCATCTCGGCAGTGCTCGAGGAGGAGCCGGACCTCATCATCCTCGACGTCATGCTGCCCGATATGAACGGCTTCGGCGTCACCAAGCGCCTGCGCGCGAGCGGCTACACCGCCCCCATCCTGTTCCTCACCGCGAAGGACGACACCGAGGACAAGATCACCGGCCTCACCGTCGGCGGCGACGACTACGTCACCAAGCCGTTCAGCCTCGACGAGATCGTCGCGCGCATCAAGGCCATCCTGCGCCGCACGATGCACGACGACGAGGAGGCGATCATCCGCGCCGGCGAGCTCACGATGGACCAGGACACGCACGAGGTCACGATCGGCAGCGAGCAGGTGGAGCTCAGCCCCACCGAGTTCAAGCTGCTGCGCTACCTCATGCTCAACCCGAACCGCGTGCTCTCGAAGGCGCAGATCCTCGACCACGTCTGGGAGTACGACTTCAACGGCGACGCCGGCATCGTGGAGAGCTACATCTCCTACCTGCGACGCAAGCTCGACCAGTTCTCGGACGAGCCGGTCATCCAGACCAAGCGCGGGTTCGGCTACATGCTCAAGGCTGCCAAGGTCTAGGTCCCGGTCCAGTCTTCGCAGGGCGATCCGGTCTAGCCTGATCTGATGCAGCGTCGCCTGGCCGAGTGGTGGAACCGGATCTCACTCCGCACCAAGATCACCGGCGTCACGGTGCTGCTGCTCATCCTCGGGCTCACCGTCGCGGGCGTCGGCACGATGACCGTGCTGCGCAACTACCTCCTCACCGAGGAGGACACCCGGATCATCGCGGCGATCGCGGCCATCGGCGAGCAGAACCTCTGCCAGCAGTCGACGTCGCCGAACGACTACTACCTCGCGGTCGTGCGCTACGACGGCAGCCTGTACTGCGACAACCGGCAGACCGGCGACCCGCGGCCGATCGTCAGCTCGCTCACCCTCGAGGCGGTGTCGCAGCTCGAGGGTGCGACGACCATCCCGAGCACGAAGCTCGGCGGGCAGTGGCGGGTCATCACCCGGTTCATCAACGTGCCGAGCGAGGCCGACACGTTCATCGTGGTGGTCGGGCTCGACCTGTCGTACACGAACTCGATCGTCAACCGGTACGCGGCGATCTTCCTGTTCTTCGGGCTCACCGTCGTCATCCTCGGCGGAGCCCTCACCCGCCTGCTCGTCACCTCGACCTTCACACCCCTGCGCGACACCGAGACGACTGCCGCACGCTTCGCGGGCGGCGACTTCAGCCAGCGCATCGCCGGGGCCACGCCCAATACCGAGGTGGGGCGACTCAACCGCTCCCTGAACTCGATGCTCAACCGCATCGACCAGGCCTTCGCCGACCGCGCCCGCACGATCGACCAGATGCGACGCTTCGTCGGCGACGCGAGCCATGAACTGCGCACGCCGCTCGTCTCGGTCCGGGGCTACGCCGAGCTGTACCGCATGGGTGCCTTGACCAAGCCCGAGGATGTCGCCCAGGCGATGGAACGCATCGAGAAGGAGGCCATCCGCATGGGCCTCCTGGTCGAGGACCTGCTCGAGCTCGCCCGCCTGGACGAGGCGAAGCCGCTCGTGCTCACCGAGGTGAACCTCGTGCCGATCGCGCAGGATGTCGCCCTCGACGCCATGGCGTCCGCTCCCGACCGCGTGGTGACCGTCGTCGAGACCGACGTCGTGGGCGTCGAGACCAAGCCGCTCGAGATCATCCAACTTCCCGAGCCCGGACAGCAGCGCGCCGCGCTCGCGACCGGCCCCATCGCATTCGCCGGTGCCACCCTCGCGCGGCTCGTGGCACGACGGTCTCGTGCCCAGGGGGACGACGTGGGCGTCGTGCCCAAGTCGCCGCCCGCCTCCATGGGAGCGGTCGTGCTGGCCGAGGAGAACAAGATCCGGCAGCTGCTGACCAATCTGATGGGCAACGCGATCCGTTTCACCCCCGACGGCTCCCCCATCGAGATCGGCGTCGGCGTCGACCAGCGGCACCGACTGGCACTGCTCTCGGTGATCGACCACGGCGAGGGCATCCCTGAGCAGATCCGCGGCAAGATCTTCCAGCGGTTCTGGCGTGCCGACACCTCGCGCGACCGGGCCACGGGCGGCAGCGGCCTCGGCCTCGCCATCGTCGCGGCCATCATCGAGGCGCACCACGGCACGGTCGACGTGCTCGAGACGCCGGGCGGCGGCGCGACGTTCCGAGTCTCCCTTCCGCTCCTCACCAAGGGCGAGGATGTGGCGGCTCCACCCACCGAGCCCTGACCAGCAGCGCGGCATCCCGCCGCACCACTACCGTCCCACCCATGACCCGATACCAGGTGGACAGCGAAGCCGTCCTGAGCGCGACCTCCGCGGTGCGCAGCTCGATCACCCGCATCCAATCCGAAGTGGCCGGCCTGCAGGGCCAGCTCACGAACCTCCAGTCGTCGTGGACGGGCTCGGCCGCGACCGCGTTCCAGTCCGTCGTCGCCGACTGGCGGGCGACCCAGCAGCGCGTCGAGGAGAGCCTCGCGGGCATCAACACCGCGCTCGGCCACGCCGGCCAGACCTACGCCGACATCGAGGCGCAGAACGCGCGGCTGTTCGCGCGGTAGCGCTGTGCTGTTCGCGCGGTAGCGCGCGGCTGCCGCCGTGCCTTCTCGAACGAATGCGCCGGTTTCGGACAGTTGCAGGTGCTCGCGCGGCCGCATTCGTCCGAAAGCGGCGCATTCTCGCCCCAACGCCGAAGGGCGGCCCCTCTCGGGACCGCCCTTCGGCGTGTTGAGCTGCTGGACTAGAAGTCCATGCCGCCCGACGGGTCACCCATCGGGGGCTGCGCCTTCTCGGGCTTGTCGGCGACGACGGCCTCGGTGGTGAGGAAGAGGCCGGCGATCGACGCGGCATTGAGCAGCGCGGAACGGGTCACCTTCACCGGGTCGTTGATGCCCGCAGCGAGCATGTCGACGTACTCACCGGTCGCGGCGTTGAGGCCCTGACCGGCAGGCAGGTTGCGCACCTTGTCGACGACGACACCGGGCTCGAGACCCGCGTTGAGCGCGATCTGCTTGAGCGGGGCATCCACGGCGACGCGCACGATGTTGGCGCCAGTCGCCTCGTCGCCCGTGAGGCCCTTGATCGCCTTGCTGTCGAACGCGACCTTGCCGGCCTGGATGAGCGCGACGCCACCACCGGCGACGATGCCCTCCTCGACGGCGGCCTTCGCGTTGCGAACGGCGTCCTCGATGCGGTGCTTGCGCTCCTTGAGCTCGACCTCGGTCGCGGCACCCGCCTTGATGACGGCGACGCCACCGGCGAGCTTGGCGAGGCGCTCCTGGAGCTTCTCGCGGTCGTAGTCCGAGTCGGTGTTCTCGATCTCGCTGCGGATCTGCTTGACGCGACCGGCGATCTGCTCCTCGTCACCGCCACCCTCGATGATCGTGGTCTCGTCCTTGGTGATGACGACCTTGCGGGCGCGACCGAGCAGGTCGAGCGTCGCGTTCTCGAGCTTGAGGCCGACCTCCTCGGAGATCACCTGGCCGCCCGTGAGGATCGCGATGTCCTGCAGCTGCGCCTTGCGACGGTCACCGAAGCCCGGAGCCTTGACGGCGACCGACTTGAAGATGCCGCGGATCTTGTTCACGACCAGGGTCGCGAGCGCCTCGCCGTCGACGTCCTCGGCGATGATGAGCAGCTGCTTGCCGCTCTGGATCACCTTGTCGACGATGGGCAGCAGGTCCTTGATGTTCGAGATCTTGCTGTTGGCGATCAGGATGTACGGGTCCTCGAAGACCGCCTCCTGGCGCTCCTGGTCCGTGACGAAGTACGCGGAGAGGAAGCCCTTGTCGAAGCGCATGCCCTCGGTGAGCTCGAGCTCGGTGCCGAAGGTGTTGGACTCCTCGACGGTGACCACGCCCTCCTTGCCGACCTTGTCGATCGCCTCGGCGATGAGCGCGCCGATCTCGGCGTCGCCGGCGGAGATGGATGCGGTCGCAGCGATCTCCTCCTTGGTCTCGATCTCCTTGGCGCCGGCGATGAGTGCCGCGATGACAGCCGAGGTGGCCTTCTCGATGCCGCGCTTGAGGCTGATCGGGTCAGCACCGGCCGCGACGTTGCGCAGGCCCTCGCGAACGAGCGCCTGGGCGAGCACGACCGACGTGGTCGTACCGTCGCCGGCGACGTCATCCGTCTTCTTGGCGACCTCCTTGACGAGCTCCGCACCGATCTTCTCGTACGGGTCGTCGAGCTCGATCTCCTTGGCGATGGAGACACCGTCGTTCGTGATGGTGGGGGCGCCCCACTTCTTCTCGAGCACGACGTTGCGACCGCGCGGGCCGAGCGTGACCTTGACGGCGTCGGCCAGGATGTTCAGGCCGCGCTCGAGGCCGCGACGGGCCTCTTCGTTGAAAGCAATGATCTTTGCCATGTGTGTTTCTCGTCCCTCCCGGACGTCATGCATACGAATTCGCTGGCACTCGGACAGTGCGAGTGCCAGAGGCAAAACTAGCACTCGGAGGGAGGGAGTGCAAAGAGACATCCACCGCTGGGGACGCGCTCCGGGAAATGCCTGACGCCGCCCACTCGAGGTGGACGGCGTCAGGATGAAGGTGCGTGCCAGCTAGGCCAGTCGAACCGACTCGGCCTGGGGACCCTTGGCGCCCGTGCCGACCTCGAAGACGACCTGCTGGCCCTCCTCGAGGACCTTGTAGCCTGCCATGTCGATGGCGGAGTAGTGGACGAACACGTCCTGTCCTCCGCCGTCCACGGTGATGAAGCCGTAGCCCTTCTCAGCGTTGAACCACTTCACGGTTCCGTTCGCCATGTGTTACTCCCTGCTGTGCTGCGTGCGGCGCGTGCGGTGTTGCCTGAGCCGAGTCGGATCTGGTTCGAGGTAACACCGCTGGTGCAATATCACGAGGAGCCGGATGGGGCGACTGATTACGGATAGTAGCGGAGCGCAACTCAGCGCGAGAGGGCGGAATCCGCGCTGAGGGTCAATTCACGCAGAATTAAACAAGCACGTAACACAATTGAGACTTTGGGCGGACTTTCGCGCAGTTTCGGCACCGCGAGGGTCACGATCCGTGACTATGGAACGGGGATGCCCGCCGCCGGGAAGTCGCTGCCGAGCACGATCGCGATCGGGGCGCTCGAGGGCATCGACTCGACCGCGACGAGCCGGATCTGGCCGACCGTGAGCGTGGCCGCGAGGCCGCGGGCGATGTCCTCGTTGAGGGGATCCGCGTAGTAGATCACCGTCTCGTCGATCGAGCGGTCCGAGGCCTGGGTCATCGCGCCGATGGGCCAGCCGAGGGCCGCGAGCTGGCCGCCGACGACGTCGTCGAGTGCCTCGGTCGGCGATCCGTTGAGCACCGTGATCTGGATGGCGCGCTCCGGCGCGATCGTCGCGGGTCGAGCAGCGGCTCGGCCGTGGGGGTCGGAGTGGGCGTCGGGGTCGGCGTCGTTGCGCCGCCGCCGCTGAAGTTCGGCAGGCCGAGGTCGACGTTGCCCAGCACCGAGAGCCCGAACAGGCCGCCCACCACGAGGATGCCGGTGGCGAGCGCCGACCACGCGAACCAGACCCACCCGCGATTGCGCTTCTCGGTGGAGCGGTGCGCGCCCACGCGCTCGAGGTCGGCCGGGAGTCGGTCGAACCGGTCAGGTGTCTGGCTGGCCATGGTTCAGTGGTTCGTCTCTTCGTCGTTGGGGGATCTGAACACCCGCGAGGCCCGCGCGGCGGTCCGCGCATCCCGTGCCCGCTGCAGTCTCCTGACCAGCATCGGATCGTGCCGCACGGCATCGGGCGAGTCGATCACGGTGTTCAGCAGTTGATAATAGCGGGCAGCCGAGAGACCGAACTGTGAGCGGATCGCCTCCTCCTTGGCGCCGGCGTGACGCCACCACTCCCGCTCGAACTCGAGGATCGCTGCCGCGCGCTCGGAGAGGCCGGCCTGCGGCTCCTCGGCGGGCTTCGGGCTCGCGCCCATGGCATCCTCCTGCGCCGGGCGAGTCCCGGGTCATCGCTGCGATCCTAGGGTCGGGTTCGGCCCGCGGCCGGGAGGCAGCGCCCGTGATCCCGGGATTCACAGCCCGCGGACGGATGCGGCTCGCGAGGTCTTGTTAGGCTTACCTAACCATGCTCCGCACCCGACTCCGCGCGACCGCGCTCGCCGCCGCCGGCGTCGTGCTGGTCCTCTCGCTCGGCGCGTGCTCGAGCCCGCACGGGACGACCGTCCCGCCGCCGGTCACCACCGGGCCGCTCGTGCCGCTCGCGGAGCTCGAGCTGCTGGATGACCCGGCCACCCACACCGGCGAATCCACCGCCATCCTGCCCGCAGCCGCCATCGCGGCGCTCCCGACGCCCGAGCAGCAGTTGCCCGCCGACGTCACCTCGCGCGACCTGGACGGCGACACCGAGGTCACCGTGACCTCCACCGACCGCATCGTGCCGATGGACATCTCGGGATCGATCGCCGCGACCGTGTTCGGTCTCGGTTTCGGCGATTCGGTCGTCGGCCGGGACGTCTCGACGACGTTCCCCGAGGCTGCCGAGCTGCCGCTCGTGACGAGCAACGGCCACACGGTCAACACCGAGGCGATCCTCGCGCTGCGGCCGACGCTCGTGATCACGGATGGCACGATCGGCCCGGTCGACGTCGTGCTCCAGCTGCGCGACGCGGGCATCCCCGTGGTGTTCGTCAGCACGGATCCGAGCCTGGACGGGGTGGGGGAACTCGCACGGCAGGTGGCCGCGGCCCTCGGCGCGCCCGCGGCCGGGGAGGAGCTCGCCGGCATCCTCGCGGAGGAGATCGACGCGAAGGTCGCGGAGATCGCGGCCATCCTGCCCGAGACGCCGCTGCGGATGATGTTCCTCTACCTGCGCGGCAACTCGGGCATCTACTACCTGTTCGGCGAGGAGTCCGGCGCGGACGTGCTCATCACCGCCCTCGGCGGCGTGGATGTCGCGGCCGAGATCGGCCTCGACGGCATGCGACCGATGACCGACGAGGCCATGGTGGCGGCCAACCCCGACCTCATCCTCGTCATGACGGACGGGATCGCGAGCGTGGGTGGAGTCGATGGGCTGCTCGAGTCCAAGCCCGCGATCGCGCTCACGAACGCCGGGCAGCATCGGCGGTTCGTGGACATGGCCGACGGCGACATCCTGTCGTTCGGGCCGCGCACGGCCGCGGTGCTCGACGCCCTCGCGAGAGCGATCTACGCGGCGGAGTAGTCGGTGCGGGGTTCTACGCTCAGGGTATGAGCGAAACGATCGTGGCCAGGTTCGACGTCGTCGGCTGGGACCCGTCGACCATCTCCGGACTCGACGTCGACTGGGTCGGCGCCATCGTCATGCGCAAGACGTTCACCGAGGGACTGATCGGCGAGAGCGTCGCCCACTTCGTGTCGAGCGGCACCGAGGAGTCCGGTCGCGGCTACCTCGCGGTCGAGCGGATCACCGGCACCCTCGACGACGGCCGCAGCGGCTCGGTCACCGTGCACCATGGAGCGCTGCAGCATCCGGATGACCCGTCGGCCTTCGGCTGGATCGTCCCCGGCACGGGCACGGGCGATTTCGCGAGCTGGATCGGCACCGCGAAGATCCACCACGACGATCGCGGGGCATCGTTCACGTTCGTGCTGCAGTAGCGCGCCGGCGCAGAACGCACGAAGAACCCCGCCAGCCGTGCGCAGCTGGCGGGGTTCCGTCGTTCGGGCGCTAGGCCGCCCGGTTCGCGCGCACCCGGCTGATCACGAGCCACGCGACCAGGGCGAGCACGAGCAGTCCACCGAGCAGCCACAGCAGCCACCAGAAGTCAGCGGTAGATGACGCGGGCTCCCCGGCCGCGGGCAGTGCTGCTTCGGCGGCCGCGGTCGTCACGCACGCGGCATCCACGGAGAACTCGGCGGAGATCGGGTCGAACGCGTCGCCCTCGGGATACGTGCCGAACGCCTCGGCCCCGCCGGCCGCGAGCGACACGGGCGCGTCGGTGAGCGTGAGGCGGCCGTCGACGAGTTCGGCCCCGGAGACGTCGACGGTCGCGAACTCGACGCTCCTCAGGTCGATCGGCGCGCCCTCCTGCGTGGTGCCGGTGACATCGAGCAGGAGGATGGCCGTGCTCTCATCGACGAACTGCAGGCGGGGCGAGGCGACGGTCGTGTTGAGCGCGCCGCCGTGGCCGGTGAAGGTGATCGATCCCCCGAATGACACGAGCCCCTCGTGGCTGTCCGCGTCGTAGCCGCCGGCGCCGTCGGACCAGCCGAAGGTCGGAACCTCGTAGGTCGCGCCGTCGGCCACGGTCCACTCGCCGTTCGCGATCGCGCCGCTGATGTAGCTGCGGAACGACTCCTTGAAGCCCCAGGCCAGCGTCGCGTCATCCACCGGGCAGCCGACCTGTTCGGCGGCGGCGATGTCCACGACCAGGCCGCGGGTCACCGAGCCCTGGAAGGTGAGCGTGTGCTCTCCGGTCAGGCCGTACGGCAGCGAACCGGTCCACTCGACGACGCCGTTCGCGTCGGCGGTCGCGTTGCGGTCGAGCACGGTCGGCTCGGAGTAGATGACCACGAGGATGCCTGCCTCGTTCGGCTGGAATCCCTCCGCCCGGAACGTGGCCGCCCCGCCCTCGACCAGGTCAGCCCCGCCGACCTGCTCGACTCCCTCGGTCGCCGGAGGAGTCGCCGCGGGCGTACCCACTGCGGTCTGAGCCGCGTTCGAGACAGTGGATGCCGCGCCCAGGCTGATCGGAGCCCACGCGTCGAGCGACCGGTCCGTCACCGAGAGCCCGTGCGCCGCGAACGTCGCGACGCCGTAGGACTGCCCGGACTGGAACGATCCCGCGGGAATGGTGATCGACGTGCTGAAGCTGCCGTTGACCACACTCGACGGCTGCACCCACACGGTCTGGAGCCAGCCGCTCTGCGACGGCACCTGCCCTGGCTGCCACACCGACGACGAGCCGATCGAGACGTACACACCGTTCGCGGCTCCGGCGCCGGTGTAGCCGGAGCCCGAGATCGAGAACGTGTTGGCGCTCGACGCACTCACCGCGTTCGGCGAGACCGACAGGCCGACGCTCGGCCCGGTCGGGGTGCCGGGGTTGCCACCGGGGTTGCCAGGGTTGCCAGGGTTGCCACCGGGGTTGCCGGGATCGGTCGGGTCGACGATCGCGGCGAATGCGATGCCGAACCTCGCGTCCTGGCTGCGGTCGGTCGGATCCACGTGGTTGCGGATGGTGAACACCGCCGGGCTCGTGAGCGCGGCAGCACCCGCAGGCACCGCGAGCTCGAACTCGAACGAGCCGTCGGCCTCGAGCTTCACGTTCGTCGGCGAGGTCGACGTCGCGGAGACCTGCCGGGCGCCGAGGCAGCCGTAGAACATGTCGAAGGTGACGGTGGCGAGGTCGCGGTCCTCGCAGATCGCGACGTACAGGGCCTTCGTCGGGTCGTAGCCCGTGCCGGACACGACGACGGTGTCACCGTCACGATCGAGGTCCGTCGAGGGCGTGACCGTGATCGCCGGCACCGGAGCTGGGATGGGCGCGAACGCGATGCCGAACTTGGCGTCCTGCGTGCGGTCGGTCGGCCCGGTGTGGTTGCGGATCGTGAACACGGTCGGGCTCGCGAACGCCGTCGCGCCCGCAGGAACGAGCGAAGTCGAACGAGAACGAGCCGTCGGCGGCCATCGGCACCTGCGACGCCGAGCCCGGCGTCGCCGTGACCATGCGGGCTCCCAGGCATCCGTAGAACATGTCGAAGTTCACCGTCGACAGGTCGCGGTCCTCGCACACGGCGACGTAGATCGCCTTCGCGGGGTCGTACCCGGTGCCCGACACCGTGACGGTCTGGCCATCGCGGCTCAGTCCCGTGGCGGGCGAGACCGTGAGGGTCGGAGCCGCTGCGGCGAACGTCGCGTCCTGGAGGACGGGAGCGGGCTCGGGTGCGACCGCGGCGGTGGCGTCGGGAGCGACGTCCTCGGCTCCACCGTCGGCGGGCGGGCCGTCGGCCGTCGGATCATCCGCAGCCGGCGGCGCTTCGGCTGGCACTTCGGGGACGGTCTCGGTCGGCACTTCGGTCGGCGGCGCCTCGACGATCGGCTCGTCGACCGGCGCCGAGTCCTCGACCACGGAGGACGCCGGGATGGGCATCGCACTCACGGGTGCGGCGGCGAAGAGCCCCGAGAGGACGAGCGCCGCGGCGGTGATCGCAGCTCCCCATCTCGTTCGGGCGCGGACAGGGGCGTTCTCGATCACGGGGACTCCTGGAGAGATGGTCACGCGATCGGAGCTGTGCACCCGTCGCGGAACTTAGCTAAGGCTAAGCTAACTTCGACCCTAGAGGGCGAGGGCTTCCGGTGTCAAAGTATTGGTAAGGCTAACCTTACTCTGCGACGAACATTCGGCATTCCTGGGCCGGTCGAGGGCGTTTGCTCAGTCGCCGAGGCGACGTCGGATGAGCGGGACCGCGGCGACCGCGACTCCCGCGATGCCGATCGCGGCGATGCCGACGAGGGTCCACACGATCCACGGCGAGCCGCCGGGCGCGGGGTCGGAGGCGAGGAGCGCGCACCCCTCCTCCACCGTGAAGTCGAACGACAGCGGGTCGAGGGTCTCGCCCGCCTGGTACGTGCCGAAGGCCGCTGCACCGGCATCGGTGAGGGTGGCCGTCGCATCCACGATGCTGATCCCGCCGTCCTCGCGGGTCTCGCTCGGCACCGTGATCGTCGCGAACTCCACGCCGCGCTCGTCGATCGGCGCGCCCTCCTGGGTGGTGCCGACGACGTCGAGGTAGAGGGTGCCGCTCTCGCGCGACCACTCGATGCGCGGGTTGGCGATGGTCGTGTCGAGGATGCCGTCGTGCCCGGTGAACCGCACCGATCCCTCGAACTGGATGCGGTTGGCCGGCCTGCCGTACGAACCCGTGCTCGAGCTCCAGCCGAAGTCGGGAGTCTCGTAGGTCGCACCGTCGGCGACGGACCACTCGCCATTCGCGATCGTGCCACTGATGTAGCTGCGGAACGACTCCTTGAACCCCCAGCTGAGCGTCGCGGTCTCGACCTCGCACGACGTGGCGACCGCGGTCGGCGAGACGAGCAGGGTGAGCGCGAGCAGCGGTGCTGCTGCGGCGGCGGCGATCACGACGCGGCCCGGTACATCGAGACGTGCGGGATGCCGGCCTCGACGTACCCCTCGCCGAACGTCTCGAACCCGAGCTTCGCGTAGAGGGGCACGATGTACTCCTGCGCGCGGATGAGCACCGCGTGACCGGCGAGGTCCGCGAGCGCCCGCTCGATCACCACCTGCGCGAGACCCTCGCCGCGTCGGTCGGCACGCACGACGACGCGGCCGACGGAGTGACGGGCGTCGAGGTGGGCGGGCTGCGCGTCTTCGAGGGTGCGGCAGTAGGCGGCGGTGCCCGCGGCATCCTGTACGAAGTAGTGCACCGTGGTCGGCTCGCGGTCGCGACCGTCGAGTTCGGTCTCGTCGACCTTCTGCTCGACGAGGAACACGTCGGTTCGCAGCTTGGCGATCGAGTACACCTCGTCGGCGGTCAGCTCAACCCAACGTCTCACGGAACATTCCGGCACGTTGCCGAGTTTAATGGGGCGTAGACCGATGAAAGAGGTGCACCGATGACGTACAAGATCGAGAAGACCGAGGCCGAGTGGCGCGAGGAGCTCGGGAGCAAGTACTCGATCCTGCGCGAGGCCGCGACCGAGCGCCCGTGGTCGGGAGCCCTGCTCGACGAGAAGCGCGCGGGCACGTACGAGTGCGGCGCGTGTCACTCCCCGCTGTTCAAGAGCGGCGCGAAGTTCGACTCCGGCTCCGGCTGGCCGAGCTTCTTCGAGGCCGTGAACCCGGATGCCGTCGAGCTCAAGACCGACCGCACCCTGGGCATGGTGCGCACCGAAGTGCTCTGCGCGACCTGCGGATCCCACCTCGGCCACCTGTTCGACGACGCGGTCCAGACGCCGACGGGCGACCGGTACTGCATGAACTCGCTCTCGCTCGAGTTCAAGGAGGACTGATCTCAACCCAGCCCGGCATCGGTCGTCCCGCCGAACAGGCCGTGCGCCGCCGGCAGTCGCGGTCGAGCGTGACGGCCGACGCGCCGACGCATGCGGAGCTGCTGCCGCTCGTCGAGGCCGTCTCGACGGTCGCCGACCACAGTGCGCTGCGTCCCTGGCGGCTCATCGAGCTGCGCGGCGACGCGCGCGAACGGCTCGGCGCGGCGTTCGTCGCCGCGAGCGGACTCGAGGGCAAGGACGCGGAGAAGCTCGCGGGCAAGCCGCTCCGGGCGGAGTTGCTCATCGCGGTGGTGGCGGTGCACGAGCCGAGCTTCAAGGTGCCGGAGTGGGAGCAGGATGCCGTGGCATCCGGCGTCGCCCACCTGCTGAGCCTCCTGCTCGACGAGGCCGGCTGGGGCGTCATGTGGCGCACCGGTGGACACACCCGCTCGCACCAGGTCGCGGCGATGCACGGCCTCGCCGAGAACGAGAAGCTCATGGGGTGGCTCTACGTGGGCGGCATCCCCGAGAAGACCAAGCCCGAACGCCGCAAGTTCGTCGACCCCGAGAGGGTGCTCAGCGCGCTGGAGTCGTGACGTTCGCGCGCGACGGCAACGTGGCGACCGCGAGCGCGACGAGGGTGAGCGCAGTGCCGGCCACCGTGGTCCAGGACAGAGGATGACCCGCCGCCGGCACCACGACATCCAGCAGCAACGACACCAGCAACTGCCCCGAGATCGTGCCGAGCGCGAGCAGCAGCACGCCGATCCGCGGAGCGAGGATCGCGCCGACCGCGATGAAGATCACGCCGACGAGTCCGCCGAGGTAGAGCAGCGGATTGCTCGGCCAGTCCTGCGGCCAGCCCGCGACGAGCGTGTGCACGAGGGCCGCGATCGCGAGCACGGTCGTTCCGACGACGAAGTTGATCACCGTGGCGGTCACCGGGGACTTCGAGATCACCCGCACCTGCCCGTTCACGCCCTGCTGCCACGCGATGCCCGCGCCGGCGATGAGGGGCATGAGCGCGATCCACCACGGGAACGCGTCGAACTTCTGCGTCGAGACGACGAGTACGACCGCGGCGAGCATGAGCACGGCGCCGATCACCCGCGGCACCGTGATCGGCCTGGGTGCCGTGGTGGCCATGCCGACCCGATCGATGACGAGCCCGGATGCGGTCTGTCCCGACACGACCGCGACCGTGAACACCGCGATGCCGAGCAGCCCCGCCGTCAGCCCCTGGCTCAGCACGAAGAATCCGCCCGCCACACCGCCGACGACGTACCACCACGGGATGCCGCCGCTGCGGAGCTCATCCCGGATGATCACGAGTCCCCGGCGCCCCGCCGGCCGGAACACGAGCGCGATCAGCACGATCACGAGGCCCGACCCGAACGAGAACAGCGCCGCCGCGTAGCCGTCGCCGAGTTCGAGTGCGAGTTCGCCGTTGATCCGGGACTGCGTCGCGATGCCGGCGCCGCACGCCAGGGCCACGAGTACGCCGAGCACGAGGCCGGTGCGACTGCGCTGCGGCTGCGCGGCGCCCGGTTCACTCACGCCTCAACGCTACTCGCGCGCGCATCGTACGATTGACGCGCCGGAATCGCCCCGGCAGCGCCTCCTTAGCTCAGTTGGCCAGAGCACCGCTCTTGTAAAGCGGGGGTCGTCGGTTCGAATCCGACAGGGGGCTCCGAGAGAATGGCCGGTCAGCGTCGGCTTTTCCGAGAGGATCTCGCTGCCGCGCGTCCCCTGCTGGGACGCTTTGCCCACATTTTGCCCACACTGAGCGAAGCGCCAAGGGCGTTGAGCGCGACGGCGACGCTGTCCAGGTCCTCGTCGAACAGGTCGCTGTAGGTGTCGAGGGTTTCCTTGGCCGAGCTGTGCCCGAGCATCCGCTGCAGCGCCTTGACGTTCGCTCCGGCCGACACCGCGAGACTCGCGCACGTGTGCCGCAGCTCGTGCGGAGTCAGACCCGGGATGCCGATGCTCGCGGCCGCGTCGTCGAACCATCCGCGGCGGAACGTGCGGTTGCGCAGCACTGCGCCGGCCTTGGAACTGACGAAAACGTGCTCGCTCTCGGCCTTGTCTTCGACGTGTATTGCGAGCTGTTCGAGGATGAACGCCGGAACCGGGATCGACCGCTCCTCGTAGTCCTTCGGCGTCGACTCCTGCAGGTAGCCGTTGACCTCGATCATCGTGCTGTGAACCTCGAGACGTCCTCGATCGAGATCGAGGTCGCGCACGCGCAGTCCGGACAGCTCGCCCCACCGCAGCCCGGTGTACGCGAGTACCAGGACGAGGAGACCGAAGCCCTCCCCTGCCGCCTTCGAGTCGACGGCCTCGGCTAGCGCTGCGACCTGCTCGTGCGTGAGGAACTTCTTGCGCGTCTTGATCTGCTTCGGGAGCTTGAGTCGGGCGGCCGGTTGGCCGGCAGCCGTCCGTCGTCGACGGCGAGCTGCAGCCCGCCGGAGAGCACGTTGACGATCTTGCGGACTGAGCCTGGGCTCTGAGTGGCGCTGAGCTTCGATGCCCACTGCTGCGCCTGCAGCCGGCTGAAGTCGGCGAGCGCGAGGTGGCCGATGGTCGGGATGATGTGGATGCGCACGACGCCCTGCACGCGGTCGAGCGTGGAGGCGCGCAGGTCGGAACGGCTCTCGACCCATGAGGTCATCCAGGCGCCGATCGTGACCCGGGCGCGGCTCGGGTCGATGTAGCGGCCGGTGTTCTTGGCGACCTCGACGGACGCTAGGAAGAGCTCGGCGTCGCGCTTGGTGCGGAAGCCGCGCTTGTCGGTTTGGGTGCGGTCGGGCTTGCGGTAGCGGACGCGGTAGCGGCGGCCGTGTGACGTTTCGTATGGATCGATCGAGCCCATAAATTCCCCCAATCAGCGCCAGAGTTTCACACCCCTCAGACAAACAAACCCGTGAGAGCTGCCCAAACTTGTTGGCCCAGCGCAACAAGTTTGGGGAATCCCACCAATGCCACGAGGGCCACCATGAGCGATGCGGCGGAGACCACCAACGCGATCCGTTGCGCGGACCGCGAGTCGAGCGACGAATTCAGAGATGCGGCAGTCGTCAGAATCGCGCGCAGTTCACGGTCCGCGTCCGCAAGTTCCGTCGCTTGGCTGTCGAACCTATCTCGCAGGTAAGTACTGAAATTCTGCTTCTTGAATCGCTTACGCCCGGCGGCCCTGTCCGCTCGTACTTCCCAGGGACGGATGTCCATATCGAAATCGGCCTCTTCGCCATACTGCCATCGACGAGCACGATGGGCGGCTAGGTCGCGAACGATAGTCGCGATGTCCAGGCTCAATGTGAGCACGCTATTGCGTAGTGTCGTCAGGTTTCGTCTGCGAAGGGAGCCGTGCAGCCGACGCGCTACATCTCTGGCGGCCGCCTGACCCTCAAGCATCTGTTGCAGGAGGTCTGAGATTGCAAGCTCGACTAGCACGTATCTCATCGAGTCTTCGACTTCGTGCGCGATCGAGTTATCAGGCCGTTCCGTCCCGTGAGGAGCAATGCTGAGCCCTCGCGCTGCCCGGCCGCGTTGTCCCCATATGGTCCAGCCGCGATCAGTCAAGACTTCGGTATGCCTGCGGCTGTGGGGCGCTTCCAGAACTAATCCCGGCACTTGCTTCGAACTACGGTGATAGACGTCGTTTAGAACGCCCACAGCCTGCATGCCCTCCTCGATGTCCCGACCTGGTCGGGCCGTTCGATACGGGTCAAAGTCATCGAACAAGATGAGGTCGATAAACGTCTGTCCTCTCGAGTCAGACGCGAGTGACCCGGCTACAGCCTGCGTCATCCATTTCCTCGCCACATCTTGTATCCGCCGCCGTGCAAGCTGCGTTCGCCGGCTACGCGCCTCAACGCGATCTAAGGATCGAGGCCGACCTCTACCGAAGATCACCTCCGGCGGACGCTCAGTGTGCCATTCGTGATCGAGCTCGTGCGCGGCCCCCTCCGAGATGTGAAAAGAACCAATCACTGCGGTTAGCCCAGCTCCGATCTGAATCGCCACGAGCTCGATCAGTCGGAACTCGGATGGTATTTTCGACCGCGTGCCGCCCGCCAAGACGAAGCCTCCAGGCCCAGCGATCTCAGCGATGCGCCACCAAGTCCAGCCAGCTCCACTTCGCGACCGCTCGAGCATTTCCGCGTTCTCTTCGTGGCCGAACTGAATGCGGCGTTTGTCCCATCCGTTGCGCTTGATTGCCCGCTCGAGTTGGTGGACCGTGCTCGGCGTGAAAAGCTCCACGACCCAGACCGCTGGCATGGAGAGATGCTCATCGGGAGGCACGGTCATCGATCGCCACTGCTTTTCGGGCGGACGGGCCATTTCGCGCTCATGCTGGTGCAGCGGAAGAATCCAGTTGGTCAAGTCGTTCAGCCACAAACGAATAGGCCGAGGCGTGACTCGCCGGCGCCAACCATCTTGCAACCACGAGAGCCCGCGGTACGGGACGTCCCACCAGCGGACGCCTCGACCGGGCTCCGGCACATTCATGTCGATAGCCTGCTCACCCGACACGCCTACGGCGATCGCTTCGCTCACGTCAACCGGATCATCTGCCATGTCGAAAATGTACTCACACCCACCTGCTTTGCCCTGTCCTGCCGCGCCTGCGCACTTCCCAACCTCCCCCAATCACGTCGGTGAGTGTGGGAGGTTGGAAAGCGACCCTTGGTCGGCAGGCGCGGCAGGACAGGGCAGCCCGACCTTCGACCGTTCGTTTGCCTATTCGCCCCCGACGAATAGGCAAGTGCACGTTTTTTGAATGGAAGCGGGGTAGTGCGACGTCGCGCGTAGAACCGACCCCAACGATCAGAGACGGTATCTACCTAAGGCCTTCTCGCGGCCCCTGAACGACGATTGACTGCCTAAAAGCGAATCAAACGATCGCGGCGCGCCGCAGGCTCCGGAGACGGCGGCGTGACAACGTATCCGAGGCGGCGAAGCGAGTCCGCAGCTGTGGGAGCATCATCAGACACAGATGCGCTCACCTGGATGGAACGGAAGTTGGCGCGACCCGCGTCCAGCGCTGCTTGCGCGCTCTTTCCTCGATCCACTCCGAATTCGAGGAGCATCATCTCGAGCACGTCTTCCAACGAGGGGCGAAATCTGTGACCGCCTACCGGAATGTGAAGGGTCGCGATTCTGGGAATCTTGCCGCGTGCGGACAACTTAGAACGCGACTTTCCGCGCCCTCGCTCGGCGATCATCATCGCAAATACGAGTTCGTCCCGGTGAGCGTGAACGTTGATGTGGGCTACTGGTATGGAAGCTCCGGCCTTCCGGACATAGTCGAAATGGATCAGGGGCTCGTTGACGTTCTCCACGCGGACCGTAAAGGACGAACTCTCCACAGCAAAGAAATGTTGGCCAGCGCTCCACTCGCATCGATACGACACGAGCAGTCGGAAAATCGGCACTCCGTCAATTGTCAACGGAATACCAAGCGGGTCAGTCTGCGTCACAGTCACGTTCTGACTCTTGGCGCCTGCCAGACCAACGGTCACGGTGAATCCCACCGGTACCCCTAGAACTCCTGTGCAGGTTGAAATCGAGCTCCTGCGAAAACCTCGTCACTTCGCTGTTGAGGTCCCCACCCTTGGGGACGGACGAAGCCGCTGTGGCTTTAGTCGACTTCCGGCCAGATATTCGAGATCTTCCAATTCACGAAGGACCGCCTGCTCATCGGGATCGAGCATGTACGCATCGCCCTTTGCTCGCAACTCTTCGAAAGTAAGCTTTGCAACGGCCAGCAGCTCTGCTCGCCTGGTCGCGATCGACTCTGCAGTCATGTAGTTGATTACGGGTGCCATGATCGCTCCTCTCGCTGATGGCAATAGTGTCACACACGCTGCTGACACTGACGTATTACGAGCCGGCTTCTATGCTCCTCAGGAATGTAAAGGGTGTGAGCATCAAGAACGGCACCAACGTGATGCCTCCGCTCAAACGCGCGAGCCCGGCTCGTCGTACCGTCCGGAAGACTGCCAGGCCTACTTCTCAGGGCTAGTGCCCCTCGCAGAATCAAGTCTGACGCTTTCAGACGTGGTTGGCGAGAGGCGTTCGTGGGTGGCCTCGTGCTCACCGGTACGATCTGCGCATGGATCAGGTGGGCGCATGGATCGGCGGCGCGCTCGGGTGCCTGCTCCTCTACATACTGTTTGACATACTCGTGACCGGCTTCTTCGAGGCGATTTTTCTTTCCAGATGGGGCAAACGCGGCCGCCGGTTGTCGACGAAGTTAGAGGCAGAAAACCCCGATGCGGTGACCTTCCTGATAGGGCCCATGGGCGGCCCTGGCGTGAGTGGCAACTGGTACACGATCGTCGTCGACGAGCGAGGGATCACGGCTTATCGCGCGACAGGAAGTGAGGCGTGGTCGGAGCCCTGGTCCGGCGTCCGCTCGGTATCGGCGCGCTTCGGGATGCTGGTCATCGATCGGGTCGTCGACGGACCTAGGTCAATAAGCCCCAAGGTGGAGTCTGGAGAGGACCTCGACGGGGACGACCTGACCGCCCTTACCCACCGAGTCATGACGCAACGGCCGATCGCAACAAAGCCCAATTGACTGCCCGTGCCCACATTTTGCCCACACTTGAACGAAAACGTGGGCACGCCGAGGTGATCATATTGGTCACAGATCGTTGATATTCCGGGCTTCACCGTCATTCTGAGGCCCAGAATCAGCCTCGGAATCGCTCTTGTAAAGCGGGGGTCGTCGGTTCGAATCCGACAGGGGGCTCCGAGAGAATGGCCGGTCAAGACCGGTTTTGCAAGTGGATGTCGCTGCCGCGCTTCTCATTTACGTCGAGCTCGAGTCGACGGTGGACCATCCCGTAGCGCTTGCGCCGAGGAGCGAATAGCGTTCGCTACATGCAGACCCGGTGGAAGACGGCGCGCGTGAACCGCACATGGCAAGTTCTCGCATGGTTCATCGTCGCGATCCCCGTCGTCGGATGGATCGTCGCGCAGACGCTTCCGTCCCGAACAGCTGTTGCAAGCGAAGGAACGACTGCGCTCGTGCACATGTGGGCGGCCAGCACCTTCGCGGTGATCCTGCTCATCTCGGCTGCGATCAATGCAGTCCTCATTACGATCCGCGCGGACTCCGCCCCTCGCACCTACCGCTGGGGCCGCCTCGGGGCTTGGCAGACAGCGCTCGTCGTTCTCGAGTTCGCCTGGCTGACGTGCATCCTGATCGGGACGGACGGCTTCGTTGCCGAACCCTACTTCGGCGCTGGCATCGCTGCGGCGTCGTGCGTCGTGTTCGCTTTCGCAAGAATCAAGGACACCGACGCGGCACTCAGACGGTCCGAGCGCATCGCTTCGCGACCGCCCGAACTGGCCCGCCGCATCCGAGTCGCGCGTATTGTCATACCTTCCGCGCTTGCACTCGTCGGGGTCGTCACCATAGCCGTGTTCTCATTTGTTCCGCTAAAGCACTATGACTGTGAGGTCCAAGGCACCGAAACGATCGGGACCCGCTTCAGCGTTTTCACGTCGTGCGGTGACTTTGTCAGCGACGCGCCCGGATCCTCCAACGAGTCGCTTTTGTACCCACAGATCTCATTCGACCTGACGACCCAAGGCTTCCAGGTCCTCCCGCCACGACTACGACTCATCGCGTTCGAACCGAGCCGCTGAGACACCTGGGCACGCTCTTTGCCCGCCACCCTCCGCGATCGGCTACCGTTGCGGCAAACGCACTGGACTTCGTCTCTCGCCCCGTCTGCTCCGCCGCCTACGGCAAGAACTTCGTAGCCAACGTCAACGCCCGCGCCATCGCGGAACCGACCACCACCGCGGTCTCGGGCGTCGGATGCACGTTGTCCCAGATCGCCGTGCCGGGGATGAAGCCCCCCGACGGTTCACGTACCGAGGCCCACGGGTCCAGCAGCAGCCAGCCCCGCGCCTGGGCGTGCACCGCGAGCGCGGCATTCCACTCCAGGACTCGTGAGCCGTACTTGTCGAGCGGGGCCACCATCACCAGTGCGGTGTACTGCGCGCCGACGGTCGCGACGATGCCGTCGATCGCCGCCAGTCGGTCGGGGATCGGTGTGTCACCCGGGATGTCGTTCGTGCCTCCCATGAGCACGAGGAACCGGGCCTGGGGGCACGGCGTCGCCGCCTCGAGCATCACCGAGACCGTCGCACCCGACTCCGCCCAACCGCAGACGACGGGCACCGAAGCGGAGGCCGTGGTCACCCACGACAGCGTCGGATCACCGCCGACCGCGTAATCCCATGCGCTGGTCGAGTCCCCCACGATCGCCATCGTCGCGGGCACGTCGAGATGGAGATCCGCGTGTGCCACCGGCGGTGGCGGCACGTCGTAGCTGCGCGCGATGTCTGCGCCGGCGGAGCATCCCGCGAGCAGCAGGACGGGCACGACGACTGCCAGGATCCGGATCATCCTTCCATCTTCACCCGTCTCGGCGTCATTGCAGAGTGGGTTGCGCGACGAACAACGACCTCGCTATGTACCATCTCGGCGCCCTTCCCGCGGCTGCGCAAAGGCGGCACGATCGAATAGGGCCACGATCATCGGGTGCTCCGCCACATCCACGACGAAGCTCGAGGTCGAAGGAGGAATCGTGATCGGGAGTCTCAATCGGGTCGTCGAGTACGTGGAGGAGCACCTCGACGAAGAGCTCGACGTCGCGGGACTGGCCAGCGGCTTGGGCACGACGGAGTATCACCTTCGGCGGATGTTTTCCTCGCTGGCTGGGATGCCGCTGTCCGAGTACATCCGTCGGCGCCGCATGACCGTGGCCGCCGCGGATCCTGCTTGGCGACGGCGACATCCTCGATATCGCGATCCGCTACGGGTACGGCTCGGCCGAGGCTTTCGGCCGGGCGTTCCGGGCCGTGCACGGCGCCAGCCCCGGCGATGTGCGCCGGCACGGCGGTCCCCTTCGCACACAACCACAACTCAGGTTCCGCCTGACCGTCGAAGGGAATGTGTCCATGGACACCCGCATCACCGAACAACCCGCGATCCGACTCGATCGGATATGCCGCGCGCGTGCCGCTCATCTACCGCGGGGTCAACCCGCACATCCAAGCGCACATCGAAGCCATCCCCGCCGTCGGAGCACTCCCGCCTCATGGCACTTGGCGATGCAGAGCCGACTGGCCTCCTCCAAGTGAGCGCCGACGTTGATCCGGACTACACCGAGGGCAGCGAGCTGACGTACCTACACGGTGTTGCGATCGCCGAGGATGTCGCGGCCCCAGACGACCTCGATGTGATCGAGGTCCCCGGTGGCCACTGGGCGGTGTTCCGGGCCGAGGGCGAGTTCCCGACCGTGCTCCAGACGCTCTGGGCCGCCACGGCGACGGACTGGTTCCCGTCCAATCCGTGGCGGCTGCGGCCCGGGCCATCCATCGTCTCGATCCTCGAGAGGTCGGCCGACTTCAGCACCGCGACCTGCGAATTGTGGTTGCCGGTCGAGAGCGCCTAACAGGTTCGTCGATCTCGATCAATCCTCCGCTCCGACCGAAGCTGGGGTGTCAACCCTTTGTTTCGCGCGACCGGTCACCAATAGCGTCGAGCCGTCCCCATTCCGGGGGCCGTGCCCTCCACAAGAGGGCGGAAAGGAATGAAGCAATGAGTATCGGTACTGGAGTTGTCCTGTTCGTGATCGGCGCCATCCTCGTGTTCGCGCTGAACTTCGATCTCGGCGGCGTCGTCAACATCGATGTCATCGGCTACATCCTCATGGTCGCGGGCGCGGTCACGTTCGTCATCGGCCTCATCGCCATGTTCCGTCGTCGCTCCGCCGTGAGCACGTCGACGGTCGGCGCGGACCCGGTCAGTGGCGCCAAAGTGACCCGCAACGTCACCGAAGCTGACGGACCGGTCGCCTAAGACCACCAACGCTGCCGTGCCTCCGACGTTCTCGTCGGGCGCACGGCAGCGCTGTTTCGTGAGCACACACGCATCCCTGGAGGACGAAAGGAAGCAGGATGACCGACGACCCGACTCGACCGCTGCCGGTCGATCCCTCACGCGGCGATCCGACCGTGCCGACCTCCGGCCCGCCGACCGCGATGACCGAGCCGCTCTTCGCCCAGGCCGACGAGCATCCGTTGCGAGCATCCGTCCCACCGCGCCAGGGTCCGCCGCGATGGCTGCCCTGGGTGATCGCGACCCTCGTCGCCGGCGTCGTGGCGATCACCGCGATCGCGGTGTGGCCGCTCATCGGATCGGCACCGTCTGCGACCACCTCACCGACCCCGACGGTCACCGCTCCCCCACCCCCGGCACCCACGGAGTCGGACGACGGCGAGACCGAAGCCGAGCCGAGCGCGCCCGCTCCCGAGCAGCCCGCGCCCGAGCCGACTGCGGAACCCACCGAGGAGCCGACGCCGGAACCGACCGAGCCGGTCGAGCCGTCTCCGGAGCCGACACCGTAGGCACCGGAGTGGCACGACCGAACTGACTGATCGAGATTTCACGGAGTAGCGTGCGAAGCATGGCTGACACGGATCCGACGACCACCAACCCCGAGTTCTACCGCACACTCTGGGAGAACGATGACGTGCGCGTGCTCGAGTACCGGGACACCCCCGGGCAGGAGACCACACCGCACGAGCATCCGAACACGGTGATGGTGACCCTCACCGACTTCGACCGGCGACTCTCGAGCGGGCACGATTCCCGCGACGTCAGCCTGACCGCCGGATCAGCCGTGTGGCTGCCGGCGCAGTCGCACAGCGGCCGGAACACCGGCAGCACGCCGACCCACACGATCCTGGTCGAGCTCAAGCACAGCACAGTGGCCGGGTCACCAGCGAAGCTGGGCCCGGCCACCGACTGACGAGCTAGTTGGTCAGCTGCTCCTCGCGCTTCGGGAGCTTCCAGCCCGGGCGCACGTAGTGGCAGGTGTATCCGTTCGGGTACTTCTCGAGGTAGTCCTGGTGCTCGTCCTCGGCCTCCCAGAAGTCACCGGCCGGCTCGACCTCGGTGACGACCTTGCCGGGCCAGAGGCCCGAGGCATCCACGTCGGCGATCGTGTCGAGCGCGACCTGCTTCTGCTCCTCGCGAGGTGTAGTAGATCGCCGAGCGGTAGCTGCGACCGACGTCGTTGCCCTGGCGGTTCTTGGTCGACGGGTCGTGGATCTGGAAGAAGAACTCGAGGATGTCGCGGTACGAGATCACCGACGGATCGAACACGATCTCCACCGCCTCGGCGTGGTCGCCGTGGTTGCGGTAGGTCGCGTTCGGGGTGTCACCCCCGGAGTATCCGACGCGAGTGGAGAGGACGCCGTCGCGGCGCCGCAGCAGCTGCTGCGCGCCCCAGAAGCATCCCCCGGCGAGGATTGCGGTCTCGGTGTTGGCCATGATCAGGCCTCCTTCGTGGTGAAGAGGTTGAGGTACTCACCGTATCCCTGTGCCTCGAGCTCATCCACGGGGATGAATCGAAGGGATGCGGAGTTCATGCAGTAGCGCAGGCCGCCCTCGGCGACCGGGCCGTCGTCGAACAGGTGTCCGAGGTGGCTGTCGGCGTTCGCCGAGCGCACCTCGGTGCGCACCGACCAGAAGCTGCGGTCGGTCTTCGTGACGACGTTGGCGGACTCGATCGGCCTGGTGAAGCTCGGCCAGCCCGTGCCGCTGTCGTACTTGTCCTTGGACGAGAACAGCGGCTCGCCCGAGACGATGTCGACGTAGATGCCGTCGTCGTGCTTGTTCCAGAACTCGTTCCGGAATGGGGGCTCCGTCGAATCCTTCTGGGTCACGGCGTACTGCTCCGGGGTGAGCGACGCGATGACGCTCGGGTCCTTCGTGTACTGGGTGGTGCTCATGTGTTTGGGCTCCTTGTTCGTGACGCTGGCTGCGGCACTCGTCTACTAGAACAGCGCTCCGGCATGAAAAGTTCCCGAGTGGATGACAGCGTCCAGCCGTTCTCACAGGTTCGGAGCCCGGCGACTCCACGGTCAGCCTGCGGAGCTGTCGAGGAGCTGCTCCGGGCACTGCTCGGTCACGCCCTCGACGACCTCGAAGTGCCAGGCCTCGTTCGCGTAGATCTGGCAGAGGCCGTGGGCGGCGCCGAAACGGTTGAGCCAGTCCATGGCGTCGGCGGTGGCGACATCCACGGCCTGGCCGGTCACGTGGTGCGACTGGTCGGCGGGCTTCACCCAGCGCCGCGCCTCCTCCTCACTGCCGTACTGCGCTACCGCCTGCTCGAAGAGGTACTGCTGGTAGTGCTCGCTGCGCCACGCATCGGTGAAGGTGAAGTGGATGTCGCGGCCGGCAGCATCCAGCGCCGCCTGCTCGAGCGCAGCCCGGAGCACCGGGTCGAGGTTCGTGATCGCGGGGACGTCGTCGTCGAGCGAGATCGTCTCGCCGACCGCGACGTACCCGTCTGCAACACCGAGGCCGGCGTCGATGATCGGCGCGGGCAGTTCGCCGGCCGGCATGGGCAGCGCCGTGACGACGGCGGCCTCGTTCGGCGGCGCGCAGGCGGCGAGCGCGAGCAGTACGGTGCAGGACAGGATGGCCATCGTGGGTCGAAGGAGCATCACTCCAGCTTCCACAGCCGGAGGGCGGGGAGGATCAGCCGCTCGGCCCCAGCGAACTCGACCCAGGTGCCGACGTCGGTACCGGCGTCGGGGACCTCAGCCGGCGACGAGGTCTTCGCGACCATGCGCGCCGCTCGAGCGCTAGCGTCTTCGCTCGAGGGCCCGGATCGTGTGCCGGTACCCCACCCGCTCGTGCACGACCACTTCCACGATCGAGCTCAGCGACACGAGCGCGATCACCGAGACGAGCGCACCCACACTGACGATCTCGGTTCTGCCGACGACCGCACCGACCACGATCGCCGCGATGAGGGGCAGCAGGCACAGCAGCAGCATCGGGATGTGCGTCCAATCGAACGACTGGACCAGCACGCTCCACGTCGCGTAGACCATCAGGATCACCGCCGCGACCGGAATCGCCAGCGACAGCGCGATCACCAGCACCGTCACGTGCCCGTCCTCCACCGCGAGCGCCGCGACGTGCAGCCCAGCCCCGACTGCGGCGATCGCGCCGAAGATCGGCAGGTGCGCGTAGCGCCAGGCCCACACGCGCGCGGGCCATCGCTCGAGCAGGGTGCGTGACGGGATCAGGAAGTAGGCCCACCACAGGGCCGCCGTGAGCACGACGCCCGCAGCGGCGATCGTCACCGCGGCCACCGACCAGTCCTGCGACGCGACGAGCGCGCCGACCGCGAGGGTCGTCGATGCCACGACCTCCCCGAGCGTGATGAGGGTCAGCAGCGAGAACCGCTCCGCGATGTGGCCGGCGTTCCACGGCGCCTTGCCGAGTCGCCGCTCGATCAACGACGGGGGCGGTCAGTTCGATGACGGCGAGCACCCCGAGTGCGACGATCGTCACGACGACCGGCGACGGGATGACCGCGGCGAGCACCCATCCGACCTGCGCGAGCGTGATCGACACGGCGTAGGCGATCGCCGTGCGACGGTGGACGGGATCCTGACGGGCGGCACGCAGCCACAACGCGACGAGTGGGATGCGCATCACGATGTAGCCGCCCACGAGCAGCGCGTTGATGGGGCTGGCATCGTGCGCGGCATCCTCGAAGCTCACCGGCAGTCCGAAGATGAAGAGCACCGCGCCGAGCATCTGCACGATGGTCGCGACCCGGAACAGCGCATCGTCGTTGCCGTAGGCGGACGCGAACCAGGTGAAGTTCATCCACGCCCAGCTCACGCCGAAGATCGAGAACACGTACGCGCCGAACGCCGGGCCGACCGCACCCTCGGCGAGGTAGTGGGCGAGCTGCTCGGCGGCAGCGGCGAACGCGACGACGTACACGAGGTCGTACAGCAGCTCGAGCGGCGTCGCGCCGCGGTCCGGCTGCTTGGGATCACGGCCGCGCATCGGCCGGAGCCGGTGGAACAGGTCCTCCTTGAGCCGCGCGCGGAACTCGTCGCTCAGCTCTGCCATGGCGACATCCTATTGACGCGTCCGTCGGGCGTCGCGCGTACCCTCACCCCATGAGTCGGTGCGCGATCAAGGGCTGCTCGAGACCCGCGGAGGCCGACGCCCCGATCCCGCTCTGCGACCAGCACCTCGTCGTCGCGCACGACTGGATCGAGCGCGACGTCGGCGTCACCGACCTGCTCCCCGCGCCGTGCGCCGCGTGCGGGTCGCCGGTCGGCGTGCGGTACCCGTCCGGCTGGATCTGCGCGGTGTGCGAGTGGCGGGTCGGCGACCGGCCGGACGAGGAGCCGGCGGTCGCGCGGGTGGATGTCGTCTACTACATCCGGTTCAAGGACCGGATCAAGATCGGCACGTCGCACAACCCGCGGCAGCGCCTCGCGACCCTGTGGCACGAGGAGCTGCTCGCGTTCGAGCGCGGCGACCGGCTCGTGGAGCAGCGGCGCCATGCGCAGTTCGCCGACCACCGCATCCTGCGCACCGAGTGGTTCGAGTCGAACCCCGCGCTCGACGAGCACATCGCGGAGCTGTCGGCCGGTGTGGATGACCCGTGGTCCCAGTACGCCCGGTGGGTGAGCCGCGCGATCGCGCGTGGATCCTGATCTACTGGGGGGATGAGCCCACGAGCCGCCGGAGTCGCGTTGCTGCTGCTCGCGGCATCCACCCTGGGTTCGTGCAGCGCGCCGGCGCCCGAGCCCACGTCCGAGCCGACCGCGGCCGATCCCGTGGAGCTCTGCGCCCAGTTCAGCGATGTGGAGACGATCATCCACAACGCGGGATCGGCGTTCCGCGACGGTCGTGCCGCCGAGCAGGAGTACCAAGGCTGGCTGAGACTGGCGGCGCGGGTGCTCTCCCGCATCGACGCGGACGAGTCCACCGACCTTGGTGCGGCGATCGCGGCCGCGCAGGCTGCAGCGCCCGCGGTGCCGATCGGCATCGTCGGGGACGCGTTCGATCCGCTGTCGCCCGAGTGGTCGACCGCCGAGGTCGCCGTCCGCGACGCATGCTCCGCGGCCGGCACCGAGGTGGTCGGCGAGGGCTTCACCGGCGGCTGACGCCGCCGGTGCGTGCTGCTACGGAGCGGGCGTCTCGGTCGGCGTCGGGGTCGGCGTCGCCGTGGAGTTGTCGCTGAACGAGTCGCCGGCCTGCTGCACGACGAACGCGGCGAAGGTGGCCGCGTCATCCACGGGACCTGCGTACTTCACGCCGTTGACGATCACGGTCGGGGTGCCCGTGACCTGGGCGACGTCCGAGTTCGGGATCGGGCCGGCGAGCGCGCGCGACTTGGCCGCCACGACCCAGCCCTTGAAGGTCTGGTCCTTGATGCACGACGCGATGTCGTCCGGCTTCTCGACGCCCGCCTGGGTGGTGAGGTCGATCAGTTCGTCATCGGTGAGACCGGACGTACCCTCTGCCGGCTGCTGCTCGAACATGATGCGGTTGAAGTCCCAGTACTGGTTGGGCGAGAAGTTCGCGACACAGGCCGCGGCGTTGGTCGCGCGCGACGAGTACTTCGTGCCCTGCGAGGCGTTGTCGAGGATCGCGATCGGGTGGATCTCGACGGTCGCGCCGCCGTTCTCCACGAGGCCCGAGAGGTAGTCGCCGTTGGTCAGCTCGAACTGCTGGCAGAACGGGCACTGGTAGTCGACGTACATCTGGATGTCGATGACATCGCCGGACTCGTCGGGCTCGTTGGGCACCGGCTGCTCACCGGACTCGAGCGCGGGGGTGGACGTTGCGACGAAGCCCTGGCCGATCTGGATGCCGTCGCTGGCCATGTTGAGCGGGCCGGGGCCGGCGGGCTTCGTGCCGTTGATGATGAGCACGGTCACGAGCGCGATGATCGCGAGCGAGCCGAGGATGAGTCCGCCCTGCAGGAACCACTTGGTGCGGCGGTCCTTCTTCTTCTGCTCCTCGCGCAGGACCCGAGCCTGCTCGCGGGCAGCCTCGCGCTTGTCGTTCTTGGTCATGCGAGCGCCGGAGTTGCTCAAGGGAAACCTCACTCGGGGGTCAGGATTGCTGTGGGACACGAAAGGGATGGCGAAAAAGCGCCTCGTGCAGTGTATTGGGGGTGTCTGGGAATCCGCCATTCGCTCACTGAATGGCGCACCCCCGTTTGCGGTGCAATACTGGTCGGTGGTGTCCTGTCCCCCAGGACCCATCCATTCACTACGGATCGTCCGGCACGTACCTGCCGGTGAAGGAGCAGTAATAGTCATGGCATCAGTCACGTTCGACAAGGCCACTCGCCTCTACCCGGGATCGACCAAGCCCGCGGTGGACCAGCTCGATCTCGAGGTCGCCGACGGCGAGTTCCTCGTGCTCGTCGGTCCCTCCGGTTGCGGCAAGTCCACCTCCCTCCGCATGCTCGCCGGCCTCGAAGAGGTCAACGAGGGCAACATCCTCATCGGTGACCGCAACGTCACCGACGTTCCCCCGAAGGACCGCGACATCGCGATGGTCTTCCAGAACTACGCGCTCTACCCGCACATGACGGTCGCCGAGAACATGGGCTTCGCCCTGAAGATCGCCGGCGTCAACAAGGATGACCGCGCCAAGCGAGTGCTCGAGGCCGCCAAGCTGCTCGACCTCGAGCCGTACCTCGCCCGCAAGCCGAAGGCGCTCTCGGGTGGACAGCGTCAGCGCGTCGCCATGGGCCGCGCGATCGTGCGCCAGCCGCAGGTGTTCCTCATGGACGAGCCGCTGTCGAACCTCGACGCCAAGCTGCGCGTGCAGACCCGCACCCAGATCGCGTCGCTGCAGCGCCGCCTCGGGGTCACCACGGTCTACGTCACGCACGACCAGACCGAGGCGCTCACCATGGGTGACCGCATCGCGGTGCTCAAGGATGGCGTGCTGCAGCAGGTCGGAACCCCGCGCGACCTGTACGAGAAGCCGAACAACGTGTTCGTCGCCGGCTTCATCGGCTCCCCCGCGATGAACCTGTTCGACGCCGACGTCGTCGACGGTGGCCTCAAGTTCGGCTCGGCTGTTGCCAAGGTCGACCGCGAGACCCTCGGCGAGACGAAGGCCAAGAAGGTCACGATCGGTGTTCGCCCCGAGGACGTCAAGATCTCGAACACGGGCGATGGCCTCAAGGTCGACGTCGACGTGATCGAGGAGCTCGGCGCCGACGGTTACCTCTACGGCCACACCGAGATCGACGGCAACCGCGTCGACATCGTCGTGCGCGTCGATGGTCGCAACCACCCGAACGCCGGCGACAAGGTCGTCATCTCCCCGGAGCCGAACCACATCCACGTGTTCGACACCGAGTCGGGCGAGCGCCTCTCGAAGAAGGCCGTCGTAGCCTCCTAACCAAGCAATCAGCTGGTTTCTTACTCACCAGCACGGAACGGCCCCGTCATCCCTCGGATGACGGGGCCGTTTCCTTTCGAGTCACAAACCAGGGGGGGTGTTGCCACCCGGAGGTCCGGGCGTTCGGTCGGATGCCTCGGGTGTGGCGGGCCTCTATGGGCGGAGGCATCCGACCGAATGCCCGGACCGACGCCAACTAGAAGCCAACGAACTCAGCCCCAGTCGTACCGGACCACCCGATCGCCGCCAGCCCATTCGCGAGGCGTGCGCGTCTCCATCCAATCGAGCGGACGGATGCCGCCGGGCTCACCACCAGAGAGCGCAAGCTGCACTGCGTTCGCAAGATCAGCATCCGATGCATCCGTACGCGCCGCCGGATCCACCGAGACGAACAACGCAGTCCCCGACCGAGCAACCACATCGAGAAACTCCCGATTCCGCTCCCAAGGCGTCCGCGGCGTATTCGGCACGCAATCCGCATCCACCACGAAGAACCGCCCATGCTGCGGCAGCCGGAACGCCAACGTGTTCACGCCCATCCGCCGAGTCCGCTCCCACTCGCGCCCCGACGTGTCGTCCCCGGTGCGCTGCGCGTCGACGAGCCCGGCCGCCAGGTGGCCGATGGTGTTGCAGCCGAGGATGAGGGTGTCGGGCGCAGCATCCCGCAGCCGCTGGTAGAACGCGGTGACGATCTCGGCCGTGGTGCGGGTGCGGTCGGCGAAGCCGGCCTCCCACGCACTCACGGCGGACGGGTCCGGATCGAACGTGCCGAGCACGTCGAACGTGGAGAAGTCGTGCTTCACGAGGTCGAAGCCCCACTCCGCGAATCGGGCGAGGTCCTGTTCGACGAGGTCGAGCACCGCGGGATCCGACGGGTCGAGCGTGCGACCGCGGTAGCCGGATGCGACGTCCCGCAGCCCCGCCCGATCCTGCTCGGTGAGCAGCGGGCGGTACCAGATGCCCGGCCGCGCGCCCAAGCCGTGGATCTCGGCGGCGAGACCGGGGAGGTCGTCGAACAGGCCGGGCGTACCGGCATCCCAAGGTCCGCCGCCCTCGGCGCCTCCGATGTTCCACCCGTCGTCGATCACGCAGAACGGCCGCACCGGATGCCCGTCCGCATACTCGACGATCGTGCGCGCATCGCCGAGCACCGAGTCGGGGCCGAAGTCCTTGCCGTACGCGTAGTACCAGTTGTTGCTGCCCACGAGGGGACCCGGCGAGCGGACGGGGTGGGGATGCAGTCGGTCGAGGAGCGCCCCGAGGACGAGCCACGGGTCATCCTCGGAGTCGAACGCGACGACGGTCGCCGCCTCGAGTCGGCGCGTGCCGAGTTCGACCGCGCGGCCGCCGTTGCGCACGTCGAGGTGCAAGGTCGCGCTGTGCTCGTCCACGGTCCAGTGCGCGAAGGCGCCGGCGCCGGTCGCGACTCCCAACGCGGCAGTGCTCCCCGTGGCCGGGTCGTGCACGAGCGCGTACCAGGGCAACGGTCGTGCGGCGAGCAGCGGCTCCCACCCGAGCTCGCCGTACGACCGTTCGACGGCATCGCCGAGCGTGATGCATCCAGCGGCGAAGTCGCGGCGCCAGGTCAGGCGGAGCCGACTCACGGGCTTCGCAGACTCGATCGAGACGATGGTGCCATCGTGGCTCGTCGACGGGGTGAGGGCGATGGCGGCGCCGTGCCCGCGGAACCCGCGATCCCCGTCCGGCGCGAGGGGCACGAAGGCTTCGCGAGGGTCGAGCTGCACGCTGGCCTTCATCGGCTGGTCCATCGATCCAGCCTAGGGAGATGACGCTTCAACCGGATGAAACATGGCGCACGTCGGTGCCGCGATGCACGATGGTCCTGTGCTCATCCTCGTTCCAGCCCCGCGAACGCAATCGACGCCGACCATCGGCGACCCGGTCGACATCGATCTCCTCTCGTATCCGAGCCTGACCGCCGCACGCACCGCCGTGCTCGAGGCCAGCGGCGCATCCATGCTCCGGGTCGTCCCGGCGGTTCCCGCATTGGACCTGTACGGCGGAATGCTGCTCGACGCCGCCCTCGACGGTCTGGATGCCGACGGCCGTCGCCGCGCCCAGGACTGGATCGTGCTGGTCTCAGCGGCGTGGGGCGCACTCCGGCTGCACGATCGGGTGCCCGCCGACCGCATCGACATGTGCGACCGGCCGCCGGGCCTCGGCCACCTCGTGCAGTACTGGCAGGAGCCCTTCTCGGCCGTGATGCCGAAGGCCATGGGCGACGGCCTCATGGTGGATTGCCGCTCCGACGAGTACGTACTCACGTGGCGACCGACCGGCGAGCAGTCGGAACGCTGGGTCTATCTGAAGCCGATGCGGGATGCCACGTTCGAACGCGGCAGCCAGGGCTCGACCGCCCGTCGGATGCGCGGCGTGGTGCTGCAGCGCATCCTCGCCGACGGGCTCGACGGTCAGCAGCCCGAGGAACTCGCCGACGCGCTGGCCGAGCACTTCACCCTGCGGCTGAGCGAGCCGGAGCGCGACGGCAAGCCCTGGATGCTGCGGGTAGTGCAGACCCACTAACCAGCAAGTCGCAGGGCCGGGGGTTCGGTCGGATGGCTCGGGTGTGGCGGGCCTCTATGGGCGGAGCCGTCCGACCGAACCCCCGGACCGTCCCCCGCGACTGAGCGCAGAAGGCCACCAGGCGTGCCGCCCGAGGTCGTGCACGAGCGCGGGCACGAGCAGGGAGCGGACCAGCAGCGTGTCCAGCAGCACGCCGAACGCGACGATGAACGCGATCTGCGCGAGGAACAGCACCGGGATGACGCCGAGCGCCGCGAACGTCGACGCGAGCACCACCCCCGCACTCGTGATCACCCCGCCCGTGATCGCGAGGCCCCGGATCACGCCCGGGCGCGTGCCGTGCAGCACGGACTCCTCCCGCACGCGCGTCATGAGGAAGATGTTGTAGTCGATCCCCAGCGCGACCAGGAACACGAACCCGTACAGCGGCACCGACGGATCGGCGCCGGGGAATCCGAACCCGTAGTCGAACACGAGCGCGGAGACACCGAGGGTGGCCGCGAACGACACGATCACGCTCAGGATGAGCAGCACCGGCACGAGCACCGAGCGCAGCAGCAGCATGAGGATGAGCAGGATCACGACGAGCACGACCGGGATGATGAGGGTCCGGTCCCGGATCGACGTGTCGTCGGTGTCGATCGCGGTCGCGGTCACCCCGCCAACGATCGCGTCGGCATCCACCTCGGCGACGGCCTCGCGCAGGTCGCGCACGGTCGCCTCCGCGTCGACGGAGTCCGCCGCATCCGCCAGCGTCGACCTGCAGCATGACCCGGCCGTCGATGACCGTCGGCTCGAGCGGGGCATCCGTCGGGATCGGGAACGGTTCCGCATCCGTGCCCACCGGCATCGAGCCGGTCGGCGAGGTGTCGGAGAACGCCTCGACCCGGTCGACGCCGGGGAGGGCGGCCGCGGCATCCGCGAGCGCGGTCAACTCGGACTCGTCACCCACGACGAGCGCCGGGCTGCCTGAGCCTCCCGGGAAGTGCTCGGCGAGCACCACCTGGCCGGCGCGGGCCGGGCTGTCGGTGAGCACGAGCTCGCTCTGGGCGACCCCGTCGGCGCGGAACTGGGTCAGTCCGACTGCGGCGACCAGCAGCACGAGCGTGGAGACGATCCACACCGGGCGGGCGTGCTTCGAGATGAGGCGGCCCACGCGGGCCCAGAGGCCACGGGCATCCGCGCCGAGCACCTGCGGGTGCTCGCTGCCGAACGCGACCTTGCGCGGCCAGAACGCCACCCGGCCGGCGAACATCATGAGCGCGGGAAGGAAGGTGAGCGCCGCGAGCAGCGCGCACGCGATGCCGATCGCGCCGACCGGTCCGAGCGACTTGTTCGAGTTGAGGTCGCTGAGCAGCAGGCAGAGGAGCCCGGCGATCACGGTGCCGGCGCTCGCGGCGATCGGCTCGAACGAGCCGCGCGAGCGCGGCCCACGTGGCATCCCAGCGGCGTTCGTGGTCGCGCAGCGCCTCGCGGTAGCGCGCGACGTACAGCAGCGCGTAGTCGGTCGCGGCACCGATCACGAGGATGAACAGGATGCCCTGCACCTGCCCGTTGATCTGCACCACCTCGGCCTTCGCGAGCCACCACACCACGAGGATGGCGAGACTGAGCGCGAAGACGGCCGTGCCGAGCACGATGAGCGGCAGCAGGGGCGAGCGGTAGACGATGATCAGGATGACGAGCACCGCACCGAACGCGACGAGCAGCAGCAGCCCGTCGATGCCCGCGAACGCGCCGACCAGGTCGGCGGTGAATCCGGCCGGACCGGTGACGTACGCCGTCAGGCCGTCGGGAAGGTCGGCGAGCACGGCCTCGATGGCGAGCACCGTCTCATCCACGTCCCCGGCGATCGGCACGATGACCTGCACGGCGTCGCCGTCGTCGGACTCGATGGCCGGACTGACGCCGTCGCCGACGCCCTCGACGTCCGGCAGGTCGTCGGCGAGCGCGGTGAGCGCGTCGAGGTCGTCGTCGGTGAGACCGCCGTCGCGAGCCGCGACCACGATCGCCGGGATGTCGTCGGACCCCGCGAAGTCCGGCAGCAGCGCCGAGACCTCGGTCGCATCCGCGCTCGCCGGCAGGTAGCTGGCCTGGTCGTTCGACGACACCTCGCCGATGCGGCCGAAGTACGGACCACCGATCGCTCCGGCCGCGAACCAGACCGCGATGAGCACCGTGGGGATCAGGATGCGCAGGAACTTCATTCGTCGACCTCCGTCATGCGCACGAGCATGTCGTGCAGTTGCTGGCGCTCACCGCGATCGAGGGCGGCGAAGATCTCGTCCTCGGTGTGGCCGAGCACGCCGTACGCCTCACCGAGCTTGGCGGCGCCCGCGGGGGTCAGGTGCACCTCGACCGCCCGGCGATCCTGCGGATGCGGCTGCCGCTCGGCCCACCCGCGCTGCTCGAGCTCGTTGATGAGCGTGACCATCACGGGCTGGAACACGGCCAGCTGCTCGCTCAGTCGCGCCTGCTTCTGCGGTCCGCCCTGCAGCACCGAGAGCACCCCGAGCTGGTGGGCGGTGAGCCCGACCTGCTCGAGCGCAGCCTCGAAGCGGCGGTTCGCATCGGCGGCGACCCAGGTCATCAACCAGCCCGTGGACTGGGTGACCATGCGTGGCGTGGAGCGACCGTGGTAGGCCGCGCGTTCGTTTGGGGTCATAACGTTATTGATCGTAACGATATGGTCCGTGGTGCGCAAGGCCCACCCCGCTAGTGGCCAGCAGGCGCGAAATGACAAAATCCGCTAGTCGCGAGCGCGATCGACTAGCGGATTTTGTCATCTGTGCCCGCTCAGCCGCGCAGCCTGCGTCCCGCCCGCTCCTCGAGCAGCTTCGCCACGAGCAGCTCGCCGTCGACGGCGCCGAACCGCGCCAGCGCGTCACGGTGCAGGCGCACGACAGTCGCGGACAGCTCGAACGGCACGTCCGCATCCGCGGCGAGCGCCTCGAGGATCTCGAGCTCCTCCAGCACCCGGTCGAGACCGAAGTGCTCGAGGTAGTCGCCGGCGAGCAGCGCATCCAGGGAGTCGTCGATGAAGCGGCTGCCGCCCGCGCTCGCCGCGAGCGTGTCGCGCAGGCGGGCGGGTTCGATCCCGAGCGACTGGCCGAGCAGCATCGCCTCGCTCACGGCCACGACCTGGCCGAACCACAGCAGGTTGGCGAGCAGCTTCGCGGTGTGCCCGGCGCCGATCCACTCGCCGACGTGGTCGGTCGACCCGAGCGCATCCAGCACGGGCGCGACTCGCGCGACGTCCTCGGCCGCGCCGCCGACGAAGAAGTGCAGGCGGCGCTCGCGGGCGGCGTCGACTCCCCCGCCCATCGCCGCACCGACCGCGTGGATGCCACGGCTCCCCACCCCGCCGGCGACCCGCTCGACGACCCGCGGGTCCGCACTCGTGAGGTCGACCCACGTGGACCCTGGCCGGAGCGCCCCCAGCGCGGACTTCCACCCGTAGAGGGCCGCGAGCTCGGCGGATCCGGGCAGTACGGTGACGAGCACATCGGAGTCGGCGGCGAGCAGGGTGGGGTCGGCGGTGACGGTGAGTCCGGCATCCACGGCGCTCTGGCTGGCCGCCGAGTCGGGATCGTGCCCGGTCACGTCGAAGCCGGCGTCAGCGAGCCCGCGGGCGATCGGCAGTCCCATGCGGCCGAGGCCGAGCACGCCGACGCGGGTCGACGTCACGCTAGAAGTCCTGCAGGTTCGCGCGCAGTCCACCGTTGCCGAACTCGGTGCGCAGGATGCCGCGGCGGCGCAGGATCGGAACGAACTCGTCGAGCATCCGGTGCACCGTGACCGGGTGCAGGTCACCCCAGAGCAGGATGCCGTCGTTGTCGGCGGTCTCGCCGAGATCCTCCACCAGGTCGGCGAGATCCTCGGCCGTGCCCACGAACCCGCTGCGGTCGCTCAGGCGGCCGAGTCTGGCCTTCTTCGCGAGCAGCTGGCGCAGTGGCGTGGTCTCGGGGTCGTAGCCGCCGAGCAGCCGATTGATCGAGCCACGCGAGACATGGTCGCCGAGGATCGACTGGTCGAGCGGGGCGTCGAGGTCCTGCGCGGTGAGGTCGGTCTCGAGGTCGCTGGACTGCTTCTCGGCGATGTGGTGGATGGCCTCGTCATCCGGATTCGCCGACGCGGCAACCAGCCGATCGACGTCCTCCCGGCTCGAGACGATCACGGGCTGGATCGCGAACAGGATCTTGATGTCGCTGGGCTTGCGTCCGCGCTCGACGGCCGCGGCGTGGATCTTCGCGCGGTAGGAGCGGATGCTCTCCGAGTCGAGCGGAGCGAGCGCGAGCTGCACATCGGAGTTGCGGCCCGCGAACTCGAGTCCGCGTCCGGAGCCACCGGGCGAGACGATGACCGGGTCGCCGTCGGTGAACGGGATCGTGTTGAGCGGCCCGTCGAACTGGAAGTACTCGCCGCGGTGCTGCACGGTGCGCAGCTTCGAGCCGTCGGCGTACAGCCCACGACCGTCGGCGCCGGCCGTGGGATCGGCGATGAGCGCGCCGTCATCCCAGCTGTGCCACAGGTCGCGGATGGCGGCGATCCACTCCTCCGCGCGGTCGTACGCGGCATCGTGCGCGAGCGGCGGGGCATCGCCGAAGTGGCGTGCGCTGCCCGTGTCGGTCACCACGTTGAGCGCGAGCCGGTGGCCGCTGAGGTGCTGCAGCGTCGCGAACTGGCGCGCCGCCGTGTACGGAAGGTAGGCCGCCGGATTCACCGTGGGCGCGACCCCGAGGTGCTTCGTCGCGTCGAACAGGTAGGGCGCGAGCAGCAGCGGGTCGAACTTGGGGCCGCCGAAGGCTTGGCGGATGCGCAGGTCGATCGTGGACGCGCTGCCGAGCGACGGGGCATCCTCGATGATCACGAGGTCGAAGCCGGCCGCCTCCAGTTCGCGGGCCGACTGCTGGTAGAGCTCGGGCGAGGTCCAGCGGTAGTTCCAGTCGAGGTAGGGGTGACCCCAGCCGTGCGGTCCGAACCCGCGCGAGAGGAACCAGCCGAGGTGCTGCTGCTTCGCCATTATTCGACTGTAGCTGCGCGCACCGCGGCGAGGCCCCGGTCGAGGTCGCGGATGAGGTCGGCGACATCCTCGATGCCGATCGACAACCGAAGGGTGCCCGGCCAGATGCCTGCCTGGCTGCGCTCGTCGTCGGTGCGCTGGTTGTGGCTCGACATGCCGGGGTGCAGGATGAGCGACCGCACGTCACCGAGGTGCGTCATGTGGGTGAACACCTCGAGCGAGTTCACGAAGGCGCGCGCCGCGGCCACCCCACCCCGCAGCGTGAACGAGAACACCGAACCCTGGCCGCGCGGCAGGTACTTGAGCGCGAGGTCGTGGTACGGGTTGGAGGTGAGGCCGGAGTAATCGACCGAATGCACTTCGGGCTGCGCCTCGAGCCACTCGGCGACCTTGAGGGCGTTGAGCGACTGGCGCTCGACCCGCAGGCTCAACGTCTCGATGCCCTGGTCGATCAGGAACGCGTTGAGTGGCGAGAGCGTCGGTCCGAAGCGAAGTGCAACCGAGTCGCGCAGGTAGGCGATGCGTGCGTCGCCACCGGCGCGTTCGACCGCGCTCGGGCTGCCGAGGCGACCGGGAGCCGAGAGGTGCGGGAACAGCGCTCCGGAGCGCTCGACGTCGTACTTGCCGTTGTCCACGACGACGCCGCCGAGCACCGCGCCGTGGCCGGCGAGGAACTTGCTCGCGGAGTGCACGACGATGTCGGCTCCGTGCTCGAGCGGGCGGAGCAGGTAGGGCGTGGCGAGCGTGTTGTCGATGATCAGCGGGATGCCGTGCCGGTGCGCGACCTTCGCGATCGCAGCGATGTCGAAGATGTCGTTCTTCGGGTTCGGGATGGATTCCGCGAACAGCGCGCGGGTCTGGGGCGTGATGAGGGCTTCCCACGCGTCAGGGTCGTTCGCGTCATCCACGAAGTCCGTCTCGATGCCGAGGCGCGGGAGGTTCTCGATGAGCAGTCCACGGCTGCCCTCGTACATGCTGGATGCCGCGAGCAGCCGCTCCCCGGACTGCAGCAGCCCCAGCAGCGTGATCGCGAGCGCCGCCTGCCCGGTGCCCACTAGAAGAGCGGATGACCCGCCCTCGAGCACCGCGATCCGCCGCTCGACCGCGTCGATCGTCGGATTGGCGACGCGCGTGTAGGAGTAGCCGTCCGCTCCCGCGAAGAGCGCTTCGGCGCTGTCGAAGTCGTCGAGCACGAAGCCGGCGGTCAGGTAGATCGGGGCGACCCTGGGCGTGACGTCGCTCGGCCGCGACCCCGCGTGCAGCTGGCGGGTCGCGAAGCCCGCCTCGGGCTCGGTGAGCCTGGCTGGGTCGGGGACGTGGTCGAGCATTGGAAGAGTGTGCCACTTCCGCGCATCCGCCGCCGAATTGCGAACTCCTGTTACGCGCGGGCGACGACGGCGCGTGGCAACCGGCCTACCCTGAGACCATGGCCACTTCCTCGCGTCCGCTGCGCGTCGTCGGCGTCTCCGGCAGCCTGACCGACCCGTCGCGCACGACCGCCCTCGTGCGAGCCGTCGTCGAGGCGTTCGGCGAGGCGCTGCCGATCGAGTCGCACATCATCACGCTCAACGCGCTCGGTCCGCACCTCGGCGGTGCGCTTCGCCGCTCGGAGTTGCCGCCCGAGGCGGAGGCGGAGCTCGTGCGCATCGAGAGCGCGGATCTGCTGGTCGTCGCGACGCCTGTGTACCGGGCATCCTTCACCGGACTGTTCAAGTACCTGTTCGACTTCGTCGACCAGTACGCGCTCATCGACACCCCGGTGCTGCTCGCGGCGACCGGGGGCAGCGAGCGGCACGCGCTCATCCTCGAGCACCAGCTTCGGCCGCTGTTCGGGTTCTTCCAGTCGCTCGCCCTGCCGGTCGGGGTCTACGCCAACGACTCCGACTTCACCGACTACCGCATCTCGAACCCGCAGCTCACCGAGCGCATCGAGAAGGCCATCGCCCGTGCGCTCCCCCTCGTGCGCAGCAGCATCCTCGAGAAGGAGACGATCGAGCGCGCCCTCGACGGCGAGATCCCGCCAGAGGAGCCCGAGCCCACCGAGGTCTGACTGACGGAAACATTCCGCATTTACGTCTGGTGTGAAAGGATTGTTCCACCTTCCACCGACCGAATGAGAATGCAATGTCGCCAGCTCCTGTGACCGTCGGCCGGATGACCTTCGGCGTCATCCTGCCCAACAAGGGCGCGGGCGCTGGGCCCGAACTGCTGGATGCCGCGGCCTCCGCCGCCGTCGACACCGGGTACCGCTCGGGCTGGGTCACGGATCACCTCATGGTGCCGCAGGGGCCGGAGGCCGACGAGTACGGCGTCATGCTCGAGGCCCTCACCACGCTCGCGTGGCTCGGTGGGCGCTACGAGCAGCTCATCTTGGGCACGAGTGTGGTCTCGCCCGCGATGCGCGATGCGCCACAGCTGGCGAAGGAGCTCGCCACGATCGACGTTCTGCTCGGCGGCCGCCTGATCGTCGGCGTCGGCGCGAGCGACACCGACGACCTGCCGGAGTACGAGAACATGGGCAAGCAGGACCGATTCGCCCGACGCGGCGCGTACGTGGACGAGAGCATCAAGCTCTGGCGGCATCTGTGGTCGGGCGACACCTCCCCGTTCACCGGCGAGTTCCACTCGCTGCACGACTACACCTTCGCGCCGCTTCCGGCGCGCAGCGAGGGCATTCCGATCTGGTGCGGCGGGCGGAGCGCTCGCGCACTGCGCCGCACGGCTGAGCTGTGCGACGGCTACCACGCCGCGCAGACCTCTCCGGCCGACCTCCTTGAGCGGCTGCCGCAACTGCGGGACGCGATGTCCGTCACCGGACGTCCGTTCCCGGTCGTCTCCACCCGCGCGCGGGTCAGATTCGGCGGCGACGCCCGTCAGGTCTACGCGCTCGTCGGGTCGACCGAGGACATGGTGCGAGAGGTGCTCGCGTTCGAGGCGGCCGGCAACGACGAGCTGATCCTGGTGTTCGAGGGGCACACCCCCGAGGAAGCTCGACGCGGACATCCGCCGCTTCGCCGCCGAGGTCATCGAGCCCGCGAGGGCGCACCTGGCCTGAGGAGACCGGCTCAGCGCCGATCGAGCCGGCGGAACGCGAGCCAACTCGCGATGGCGACCACGATGATGACGCCGGCGAGCACCGCGATCGCGACCCGCGGTCCACGAAGGTCCGAGATCGAGCCGTCCAGCAGGGCGGCCAGCGGCCGGCTGCCGAGGAACCCCATGCTCCAGAGCGCCATGACGCGGCCACGGACGACGTCCTCGACGTTCTCCTGGATGCTCGCCACGAGATCCGCGTTGCCGACCAGGAACCAGAATCCGGCCACCGCGAACGCCGCGAGCGCCATGGGCAGCCAAGGCGAGAGCGACACCACCCACAGGCTCAACGCGATGACCACCATCGACAGGACACCCGTGCGTCGCGGACCGATCCACCGCCGAACGCGCGCGGCCAGCGGCGCCGCGAGCACCGATCCGAACCCGAAGGCCGACACGATCCAGCCCGCAAAACTCTCGTCCTGGCCGAAGCGCCGCGCGAGCACCGGTCCGAGTGTGATCACCGGGTCGGTCGACATGCCGATCGCCGTGCAGCACAGCAGCAGGATGGCGAGTTCGGGCCGCGCACGCACGTACCGCAGCGCGGTGCGGAACCCGCCCGCGATCCGGCTCCTGATGCTCGCGGGCAGCGTCAGCGTCGTGAGGATGATCGCGAACGCGAAGAACGACGCCGCGTTGACGGCGAACGCCGGCGCAGGTCCCGCGAACGTGATGAGCAGCGCACCGAGCACCGGCCCGAGCGCACGTGCCACGGTGAACGTCACGGCCTGGAGCGCGGTCGCACCAGCGATGTCCTTGGGTGCGACCAGGGAGGGGAGCATCGCCTGCAGGGTCGGGTTGTTGATCGCGCGGCCAGCCCCGATGATCGCGGCGATCACGAAGATCACGACGACGTTCAGCAGCCCGGCGAATGCGAGGCCGGCGAGGGTTGCTGCTGCGAGGCCCTGCGAGAGGTGCGTGATGATCAACAGCGTGCGGCGGTCGAATCGATCCGCGAGCGCACCGCCCAGCGGCGACAGCACGAGGGATGCCCCGTACCCGCACACCACCACGCCGCCGACGAGCGCGGCCGACCCGGTGAGTTGGAAGATCAGGATCGCGGCCGCGATGTCCTGGAACCAGGTACCGAGATTCGAGGTGAAGTTGCCGACGAAGTAGCGCAGGAATGGTCCGCGCAGCAGGCGCCAGGTGGGCGTCGGCCGATCGGCGTCATCCGCGACCGGCTCAGTCACCTTCGCGGACGCGGAATCGCGGGATCATGAACTCGCCCTCGGGCTCGAACACCGCGTCGACCGCTGTGCCAACCGGGATGTCGACGGTCGAGAGCGGAGCGACGTTCGAGAACATCCGCGGTCCCTCCTCCAACTGCACGAGCACGACGTTGTACGGGATCCGATCCTTCCAGGCCGGGTGGTAGGACTGATGGAAGACGAGCGTCGAAAGCACCGTGCCGCGGCCGGACAGCGCCTGCCAGGTCCACTCCTCCGCGAGGCACTGCGGGCACCACGGGGCGATGGGGTAGCGCAGGAAGCCACACGCGTCGCAGCGCTGCACGCGCAGCTCGCCGACTCTGGCGCCGTCCCAGAATTCGCGGTTCAGCTCGGTCTCGACCGGCAGGATGATCTCGCTCACAGTCCGCTTCCCAGCACGAGCGCCGCGGAGGTGTTCAGTGTCATCCCGCGCCCGGTCACGAGCGCGACCTCCGCGCCATCCACTTGTCGTTCCCCCAGCCCGCCGCGCAACTGACGCACCCCCTCGACGACGTGCAGCCAGCCCTGCATGTACGACTCCGAGAGGTTGCCGCCTGAGGTGTTCACGGGCAGTTCGCCGCCGATCGCGATGCGCGAGCCACCCTCCACGAACGGCCCGGATTCGCCAGGACCGACGAAGCCGGCATGCTCGAGCCAGAGCAGCACGCTGATCGTGAAGTTGTCGTAGAGCTGCGCGACGTCGATGTCACCCGGACCGACGCCGGCCATGCGGTACGCGTCGTAGATCGCCTCGCGCTGATGGGGCATGTACCACCAGTCCTCCTTGTCGAGCTTCTGGAGGCTGTGCGCCTGGCCCATGCCCATGATGCGCACGGGCTTGGACGCGTTCGCCTTCGCCCGCTCCGGGCTGGTCACGATGATCGCGACCGCGCCGTCGGTGATCAGGCAGCAGTCCAGCAGGTGCAGCGGCTCGACGATCATCCGCGAGTTCTGGTGGTCCTCGATGGTGTACGGCTCGCGCATGACGGCCTTCGGGTTCAGCGCGGCGTGCTTCCGGGTCTGCACGCCGACCCAGCCGAGCTGCTCGCTCGTCGTGCCGTAGACGCCCATGTGTCGGCTCGCCGCGACGGCGCTGTTCGCGGCATTTCCGAACATGCCCCAGATGCCCCACGAGTCGGCGTCGCCGCCGGCGGCGGCGCCGAAGCGGCTCCCACCGGTCTTCGCCGCATCGCCGAACACGCACGCGACCGTCGTCGCCATGCCGGCATCGATGGCCAGGGCGGCTTGCTGGATGAGGGTGCCGACCGTCGCACCCCCCATGCTGATGCTCCAGGCGATGCGCGGGTTGATGCCGAGCAACTCGCCGAGCGCGAGGTAATGACGCGCGCCCTCGGGCGACGTCGTGCCAGGCATGGTGATCAGTCCGTCGATGTCATGCTTCGTGAGTCCGGCGTCGGCGAGCGCGTCCTGGAACGCCTCCTTCGCGAGCGCATTCGAGGACACCCCGGGGAACGTGCCCATCCGGCTCGATCCGACTCCGGTGATCGCCGCGCGATCCCAGCTCATCTGGTTCCCTTCATAGGTGGTCAGCGACCGGTGAAGTTCGGTGGACGCTTCTCGCGGAACGCGGCGCGCCCCTCCTGCCGATCCTCCGTCGCCGCGAGCTCCGCCCACAGCGTGCGCTCGAGTTCGAGCCCCCCGGTGCTCTCGAGCGCGACGCGAGCGGCGCGCTTCGCCGCGACGAGCGAGAGTGGAGCCGCGGTGGCGATCTGCTCGGCGAGCGCGACCGCGGCGTCCAGCAGCCGATCGACAGGATGCACTTCGCTCACGAGCCCGTACCGTTCGGCGTCGGCTGCGCTGAGCGCCCGGCCCGCGTAGAGCACGGTGGCCGCGACTGCGGCCGGGAGGGCACGGAAGATGCGCTGGGTGCCGCCACTGCCGGGCAGGCTCCCGATCCGCAGTTCTGGCAGGGCGAAGGTCGCCGAATCCGAGGCGATCCGTAGGTCGCTCGCGAGTGCGAACTCGAATCCGCCGCCGACCGCTGGGCCGTTGACCGCGGCGATCACCGGGCGGGTGAAGTCCGCGACAGGTGCTACGAGCGGGGCACTGACGAGGGTCGCAGGGGGTGCACCGCCGGAGAGGTCCGTGCCGGCGCAGAATGCGGTGCCGGCTCCGGTGAGCACGACGCAGCGCACCTCGGCCGCTGCCTCGAGCTCGGCGAACACGGACGCGAGCATCGCGCGCGCCGCGACATCCAGTGCGTTGCGCTTCTCCGGGCGGTTGAACGTCACCACCGCGATGGCTCCGGACCGTTCGACCAGGATCGGATCGGCCATCAGTACAGCACCTCGGCCTTCACGAGCCGGTCGTACTGGTCGCGCGACATCCCGAGCTCGGTCGAGAGCACCTCCCAGGTGTGCTCCCCGAGCAGTGGAGGACGCAGCAGTTCTGCACGCGGACGCCCGACCCGACGGAACGGCGATCGGGAGATCGGCATCGTGCCGATGACGGGATGCTCGACGTCCTGCCAGAACCCGCGCTCCCACAGCACGGCATCCTCGACGATGTCGCGACTCGACTTCACGAGCGCATGCGGGACCCGCGCGCTGGCGAGTTCGCCGACCAGCTCGTCCCGATCCCGGCCCGCCACTGCGGTGCTGATCTCGAGCTCGAGCGCGTCCTCGTTCGCCTTGCGGTCGGCGAGGGTGGCGTACCGCGGATCGTCGGCGAGCTCGTCGAGTCCGAGCACTCCGCACAGCGCCACCCACTGCGCGTCGGTCTCGCACGCGATCACGCACCACTGCCCGTTCGTGCAGTGGAACACGGCATGGGGCGCCGAGGTCAGGATGCGGTTGCCTGCCATCTCGGGCTCGCGGCCGGCGCTCGCTTCGAGGATCGCGGGTCCGATCACATTGACCGTCGACTCCAACTGCGAGAGTTCGATCGACTGCCCGTCGCCCGTGCGCCTGCGGTGACGCACCGCGGCGAGCACTGCGACGAGGGCGTGCCCGGGGTTGGGCACGTGATCGGGGTAGTGCGTACCGGTGCCGACCGGCGTGCGCCCCGGCTTGCCGGAGAGGGCGACGAGGCCCCCGAGTGCGGCAATGGTCGACCCGAACCCGATGTACGACGAGTTCGGCCCAGAAGCGCCCTGCATGGGCATCGTGAGATAGATGACCCCGGGGTTCACCGCGCGGACGCGGTCATACGACAGTCCCCAGCGGTCCATGACCCCCGGCCGGAAGTTGCTCGTCACGATGTCGACGCTCGACGCGAGCTCGAACGCGAGCTCGCGTCCCTCCTCGCTGGCCATGTTGAGGGCCACGCTCTGCTTCGACGGGTTGCGCGACGCGAAGTACCCTGACCCCTCGAGCCCTTCGGAGCCGGGGCGGAACGGCGGCGCCAGGCGGAGGTTGTCCGGGTGCCGACGCGATTCGATCCGGTAGATGGAGGCGCCGAGCTCCGCGAGCGTCTTCGTCACGAGCGCCCCTGCCCCGATCCAGCAGAAGTCGAGCACCCGCAGACCCTCGAGCGGGCGCGGGGACGAGCCGGCCGTCACGCGTTGCCCTCACGGACGAGGTCGGGGTCGGTTGCATCCGCGTCCGCGGCGCCGGGTGCGGGTCGCGGGTCGCGCACCGGAGTGCCAGAGAGGGAGTACGGCGCGCGGGGGAAAGTCAGTGGCCCGCCGAAGTCGACGTCGTCCACCGTCGTGAAGAACCGGCGGAACGCGAGCTGCTCGTTGTCGAGCAGGTCGGCGACCGTGCTGACCGGCGACAGGGCGATCATCCGCTCCTGGGCACCGCGGTAGAGGTCCGCCTTGTCCAAGCGGCTGGCGAATCCCTCGAAGATGAGCCCGAATGCCTCGACGGCGTCATCGCTCTGCCGGAACTCGAAGCGCTCCCACTGTGGCTCGAGCAGGGCCTCGGCTCCGTCGGCGCCTGCTTCGTTGAGCCAGGTCACGAGCGCGGTCCAAGCCTTCGCGGTTCCCAGGCGGCCGGCGACCATCGAGACGTAGCCGTCGCGGCACGCATATACGCCGGTGCCGGCCTCACGCGGGCGCTCGCCGAGCCGCTCGCGCACGCGCCCGGTGAGCGAGTAGGTGGCTGCCGAGTCCTCGAGAGCCTGGGCGATGCACTCCTGCGCTGAGACGTCCCACGTGCTGCCCTCTCCGGTGGCCTCGCGCTCGATGACCCCGGTGAGTGCTGCAACGGCGGCGAAGATGGATGCCGCGAACCGGCTCTGACCGCCGTACGCCACCACCGGGCCGACGTCGGTGTATCCACCGAGGTGCAGGAGCCCGCCCTCGGCCATGACCATGAGGTCATCCCCACCGCCCCACGGACGGGGGTGGTCGAGTCCGTACGGCGTCACGATGACCCGCACGCCACGGCGCTCGAACGCCGCGACCGCCTCGGGCCCGAGCAGCTCGGGGAGCCTCGGCGCTGAACTCTCGATCACGACATCCGCACCGGCGACCAGTGCGGCGAGCCGCTCGAGGTCGTCGGAGCGCTCCGGGTCGATGCTCGTGGCCCGCTTGCTCGCATTGACGAAGCGGTCGAAGGCGCTCCACGATCCGGCGGTGCCGACCATGACCGGCGCGACCTCGCGCACCGTCGACGTCGCGAGTGACTCGACGCGCACGACGTCGGCGCCGAGATCGGCGAGCAGTCGGCCGGCATAGGCGGCGAGTTCGTCGGTCAGGTCGACGACGACGATGCCGTCGAGCGCGGATGCAGTGGGCGCGGTCATGATCAGGATCCCGGGGTGATGACCAGAGTGCGGAGCTCGGTCATGTGCTCGATGGCGTAGCGGATGCCCTCGCGGCCGAGACCGGAGTCCTTCACCCCGCCGTACGGCATGTGGTCGACCCGGAAACTCGGCACGTCGTTCACGATGATGCCGCCGACATCCAGGTCGTCGAAGGCGGCCCAGATCGTACGGAGGTCGCGCGTGAAGATGCCGGCCTGAAGGCCGAATGCACTGTCGTTCACGCGCCCGATTGCCTCATCGAGTTCGTCGAAGGTCTCGAGCGCGACGATGGGCGAGAACGCCTCCTCGCGGGCCAGCCGGGCGTCGCGCGGAACTCCTTCGAGCACGGTCGGCGTGACGTACGCACCGTCGCGCGTGCCGCCGGCGAGCTTCGTGGCCCCAAGGCTCACGGCCTCGTCGATGAGGTCGATCGCACGCACAGCCGCCGCCTCGGAGATCATCGGGCCCAGGTCGACACCGGCCTCGAGCGGGGGGCCGACGCGCAGTGCCTTCGCGCCGTCGATGAGCCGCTCGCGCAACTCGTCGGCGCGCGACGAGTGGACGAGCACCCGCTGCACACTGATGCAGATCTGACCGGCGTACTTGAACGAACCCACGAGCAGGCGTGACATCACCAGATCGAGGTCAGCATCCTCCGCAACGATCACCGCGGCGTCGCCGCCGAGCTCGAGCACGACGGACTTGGTGCCGGCGCGGGCCTTCATGTCCCAGCCGACGCGTGCGGAGCCGGTGAACGAGAGCAGCTTGAAGCGCGGGTCGGTGACCATCGCGTCCGCGACAGCGACCTCCATGGGCAGCATGCTCAGCACGCCGGCTGGCACTCCGGCATCCACCATCGTCTCAGCGAGCTTGAGCAGGGTGAGCGCGACCCTCGAGTCGGGCTTCAGCACGATCGTGTCTCCGGCAGCGAGCGCCGGAGCGAGTTTGTGGGCGGAGAGCGACAACGGCACGTTGAACGGGCTGATCCCCGCCACCGGGCCGATCGGCACGCGGCGAGTGATCGCCCACTTGCCCTTCGCGCTCGGGATGACGTCGAGCGGCACGAGCTCACCGCCGAGCCGGAGCGCCTCCTCGCCCGCATACCGGAACGAGAACGCCGTGCGCTCGACCTCGATGATCGCGTCAGGCAGCGGCTTGCCGATCTCCTGTGCGAGCATCGTACCGATCTCGTCGCGTCGGGCGAGGATGCCGGTGGAGATCGCGTGCAGCAGGTCCGCGCGCTCGTAGTGCGCCGACTTCCGCCATGTCCCGAAGGCGCTGACCGCCGCGGTGGTCGCGCGGTCGAGCTGGTCCGCGGTCGCGTGGAAGGTGCGCCCGAGCTCCTCTCCGGTGCCCGCAGCGCGCGCGACCAGCTCGCCGCCGGTCGCCTCCCAGGTCCCCCCGACCAGGATGGGCTGCACGTCGGTCATGGTGTGCTCAGCTGACCCTGCGCGTTGTAGCCCTTGTACCAGTTGTCCGGGTACGCACGGTCCAGTCCGGTCGTGAAGTAGGTCGGCACGTCGGGGTCGGTGTCGACATCCAGCACGAACGGCTTGCCACTCGCAATGGCGCGGTCCAGTGCACCCGGCAGGTCCTCGGCCTTCTCGACCCGCTCGCCGTCGCCGCCGAACGCACGCGCGAGCGCGACGAAGTCGGGGTTGTACGGCTCACCGTCAGGCGTGCGGAAGAAGATCCAGGGGTGGTTGCGGCCGAAGGCACGGCCGGCGCCCTTCTTCTCGATGCCGAGTTCCTTGTTGTTGATGATGACCCACACGGTCGGCAGGCCGTACTCCATGCAGGTGGCGAGCACCTGCGGACCCATCAGGAACGCTCCGTCACCGGTGAGTGCGATCGGCACGACATCGGGCCTGGCCACAGCGGCGCCCGGAGCCCCTTCGGTCGCCCAGCCCATCTCGGCCATACCCGACGAGATGTGCCACGTGTGCGGTGTCGAGATGCGCATGTACGGCTCGGCATACTGGTCGATGTCACCGATGTCGACGAACAGGTGCGCCTCTGGGTGACGGAGCATGGCCTCGCCGATCTCATGCGACAGGCGGCCCGGGTGGATGCGCTCGAAATCGCCCGTGATGACCCGCTGCACCTCCGGCTCCCACTCCGCCTTGAAGCCCGCGACCTGCTCGCGCCAGGGCTCGATGTCGAGCACCGTCTCGCCGAGTTCTGCGGCGAGGTCCTCGAGGAAGGCTGCAGCGTCGCCCTGCACGCCGAGGCTGATGTCGTAGTTGCGGCCGATCTCCTCGATCGCGAGGTCGACCTGGATGATCTTGGTGGCATCGGAGTCGTAGATGGCGCCCTTGCGCCAGTTGCCGGCGTTGTTGTCACTGAACCTGGCGCCGAGAGCGATGATGACATCCGCACCGCGGGATGAGTCCGCAGCTGCCCACGTGCCCGACCGGCCAACCGGTCCGACGGCCAGTTCGTGCCGCTCGTCGAGCATGCCCTTGGCGGGCACCGTGGTTGCCGCGGGCACCCGGAACCGATCGACGAACGAGGCGAGCACCTCGGCGCCGCCCTTCGAGCGCACGAGCCCTCCGCCGGCCAGCAGCAGTGGCCGCTTCGCGGCGCGCAGGATGTCGGCCGCCTCCGTGATCACGGCCCGATCGGCGCGCGACCCGCTGCGCACTGCACGAGTCGACGGCGGCATGATCGGCCCGGACACCTCGGAGTTCTGGATGTCGGTCGGGATCTGGATGAACACCGGCCCCGGCCGCCCGCTCACCGCGAGCTTGTAGGCCTGGTTGAGGGTGTCGATCACGGTCTCCGGGCGGATGACCATCCACGCGCCCTTGGTGATCGGGCGCATGATGCTCACGGCGTCCTCGTGCCCGTGGTAGTACATCTCCTGCATCCCGGCCTTGCCCATGAAGTGGGTGGCGGTGCCACCGGTGATGACGAGCAGGGGCACCGAATCGTGCATCGCGCTCGCGACGCCGCCGACCGCGTTCATGAGCCCTGGGCCCTTGGTGACGATGACCGGTGCGATGCGCCCGGTCTCGCGGAAGTAGACGTCGGCCTGGTGCACGGCGTGCGATTCGTGCTTCGCCTGGATGCCCTTGATCTCGGGGTGATCGATGAGACCGTCGAGGATCGGCCAGATCGCACCGCCCGCGTAGCCGAAGTAGTGCGTGATCCCGGCTGCCGAGAACCAGTCTGCAATGGCGTCAACGACTCGCATCGTTCCGTGCCTCCTTTGGCTCGATTTCTCTGTCCATGCTTTCAGCAACAAATCTTGCTGTCAAACCTACAACAGAAAAATCAGTTGGCGGCAAGCCTCCTGAGCCGCGGTGCGAGATCGCGCTCGAACAATTCCAGGAACCGGCGTTGGTCGGCTCCGGGAGCGTGGAACACGAGGTGATTGAAGCCCGCACCGACATACTCCCCCACACGCGCCACCACCGCATCCGGGTCGGCGCCCACGATCCAACGCGACGCGATCGTGTCGATCGGCAACGCATCAGCCGCGCGCTCCATCTCGAGTGGATCGGTGATGTCGTGCTTCTGCTCCTTCGACAGGGCGAGCGGCGCCCAGAAGCGGGTGTTCTCGAGCGCCTGGTCGGCGAACGTGTCGTAGGAGAGCTTGATCTCGATCATCCGGTCGATGGATGACGCGTCTCTCCCCGCCGTCGCCGCCCCCTCCTCGACCGCGGGCACGAGATCGTCGGTGTAGAGCGACATCCCCTTGCCGGAGGTGCAGATGAAGCCGTCGCCCGCGCGCCCCGCGTATCGCGCAACGACCGGACCGCCAGCCGCGATGTAGATCGGGATGCCGCCGTCCGGCCGGTCGTAGATCGACGCGTCGTGCGTCGAGTAGTACTCGCCCTCGAAGCTCACCCGATCGCCGGACCAGAGCGCCCGCATCAGGGCCACCGCCTCGCGGAGTCGCGCGAAGCGCTCCTTGAACTCGGGCCAGTGCTGCTCGCCCGCGCCGCGGAATCCGGTTGCGACCTCGTTCAGTGCCTCGCCGGTGCCGACGCCGAGGAAGATCCGACCGGGGTAGAGCATCCCCATGGTCGCGAATGCCTGCGCGATCACCGCCGGGTTGTAACGGAAGGTCGGCGTCATGACGGAGGTCCCGATCCGGATGTCGGCGGTGCGCTCGCCCACCGCGGCCATCCACGCGAGCGAGAACGGCGCATGCCCACCGCGATGCCGCCAGGGCTGGAAGTGGTCGCTCACCGCCACGCTCTGCATCCCGTGAGCTTCCGCGAGCACGGCGAGTTCGACGAGCTCACGTGGAGCGAACTGCTCGGCACTGGCCTTGTATCCCAATGTCAGATTCATGGCGCTTAGTCTGCATGACGCGGCATCCAAAATGAAACAAGTATGCCAGCGTTCATTGACAATTCGAACAAGTCCTGCTTGCATCGAGCCAACCAGCGTGCGGACTTCTGGAGTCTGCGCGACAGCGGACAGAGAGGTCTGGTGTCATGAAGCCACTACATGGACGGGGCGCGCGCCGAGCGCGGTTCGGACTGATCGCAGGAATCGCCGCCGCGGGGCTCGTTCTCGCCGGCTGCACGTCACCGCTCGGGGACGACACCGAGACCGACGGCGGCGGGACTGCCGAAGGCAGCTCGGTCGAGGTCATCTCCGAGTTCAATGCCATGAGCGGCCAGGAGCGTCACGACGCACTCGTCGCCGCGGCCCAGGAGGAGGGCGTCGTCGTGTTCTACTCCACCGCACCCGGTTGGGCTCCCGTGCTCGACGCCTTCAGCGACGAGTACGGGATCGACGTCGAGGTGTTCAACGGACGCTCCGAGACGATCCTCCAGCGCGTCGTGCAGGAGTTCCAGGCGGGGCTCAATTCCGTCGATGTCTTCGAGGATGAAGCGGCCCAGCTGCTCGCCGACGAAGAGGGCATCACCACCGAGTACGTCAACGACGAACTGACCTCGACGATCCCGGGCTACGAGCCGTCGTACGGGTACGTGCCGTTCCGGCTGTCGATCCCCGTGTTCGCGTGGAACACGGACCTCGTCGATGACGCCGACGTGCCGGAGACCATCGACGAGCTCGCCGATCCGAAGTGGGACGGAAAGCTCACGATGGATGCTGGCGCCTGGGGCTGGTACATCGGCGTGCACGACTACCTCGCAGACGAGGGCTGGACGGATGACGAGATCACCGAGTTCTTCGAGACGCTCGTGTCGTACTCGAGCCCGCAGGCCTCCTCCATCGCGATGACGGAACTCATCGTCGCCGGAGAGTACGCGGCGGGAACGTCGGTGCTGTCGCAGGTCGTCGACCGCACGGCAGCGAAGGATGCCCCGATCGCGTGGCAGACCGCCGACGGCGGGTACGTGAAGCCCCTCATCGTGCAGCCGGAGGGCGGCGTGCTCATGGCGAACGCACCGCATCCGGCAGCCGCCCTGCTGCTCATCGACTTCATCCTCGAGCAGGGTGCGGAGGTGCTGCTCGACGCCGGCACGTTCATCAACACCGCGCGCCCGCTGCCCGGCGGACCGATGGAGGGCGTCGCCGACGGCGACCTGCTGCCCGTCGACCAGGCGAAGTTCACCGACGAGCGTGACAAGTGGGCAGATGAGTACGACGCGCTGATCCGCGGACAGTAGCAACCGGACCACCAGGGGTGTTGCGGCGGGACCCCGCCGCAACACCCCCCACCGAACGGAATCGAACGTGAGCCACCAGACCCTCGTGCCGCGGAGCCCGCTGGCTGAGCGACTCCGCAACCTCGTGTCGGTGCGGAACGTCGTCATCCTGGTCGCCCTTGCGGTGATCGCCTACCTGGTGCTGACGCCGCTCGTCTACCTCCTCCTCGGCACGTTCTTCGAGGGTGGCAAGTTCAGTCTCGACGCCTTCACTCGGGCGTACGGCACAACGGGCGTCGGCGAGATGGTGCGCGACTCAGTGGTGTTCACCGCCGGCGCCACGGTGCTCGCGCTCATCATGGGCACGCTCATGGCCTACGTCACCGTGCGCACGAACGTGCCGTTCAAGACGCTGATCATCATCTCGTCGATCGTGCCGCTCATCGTTCCCGGGCTGCTCTACACGATCGCGTGGGTGATGCTCGCAAGCCCGCGCATCGGCTTCCTCAACCAGATCACGACCGCGATCGGGGTTGGCCCGGTCTTCGACATCTTCTCCATGCCGGGGATGATCTGGGTCGAGGGCACGCACAGCGCACCGCTGGTGTACCTCTTCATGTACGTGGCGTTCCGGGCGATGGACCCCTCGCTCGAGGAGTCGGCCCTCGTGAGTGGTGCAAGCCGCCTGCGCATGTTCTTCACCATCACGCTCCCCCTCGCTCGTCCGGCGCTCGCCGGTGCGACCCTGCTCGTGGCGGTCAAGATCCTCGGCTCGTTCGAGGTGCCGCAACTGCTCGGCGTCCCCGCGGGCATCTTCGTCTTCGTCTCGCGCATCTACTTCGTCATGAAGGACTTCCCGTTCGACACCGGCGCTGCCGGTGCGCTGTCGATCGGCCTCATCCTCATCGCGGTCGCCGGCACCTGGCTGATCGGCCGGCTCCGCGGTGCTGGCAAGGAATTCGCGACCGTCACCGGCAAGGGTTTCCGGCCGAACATGATCGACCTCGGTCGGTACCGCTTCGTGGTGTCGGCACTCGTCGTGGTCTACTTCGTCGTGACGGCGGTCGCTCCGCTCGTCGTGATGGCGTACAACTCGCTGCAGCCCTTCTACCAGGCGTTCAGCTTCGAGGCGCTCTCGCGGGCGAGCTTCGACAACTACCTGCATCTGTTCGCGAACCCGATCTTCACGGCCTCGGTGACGAACTCCGTACTGCTCGCGATCGGCTCTGCGACCGCGATCATGGTGCTGGTGGCCATCGCCGGGTGGGTCGTCATCCGCAGCAAGGTCAGGGGCAGGGTGCTCATCGACTACCTGACCTTCATCCCGATGGTGATCCCGGGGCTCGTGATCGGCGTCGCGGTCTCGTTCGTCTACCTGCGCAACCCGTTGCCCTTCCCGGTGTACGGCACGCTGCTCATCCTGCTCATCGCGTACGTCACCAACTTCCTGCCCTACGGCATGCGCTACGCGGTGTCGTCGATCGAACAGGTGTCGATCGAGCTCGAGGAATCGGCTCAGGTCTCCGGGGCGACGTGGTGGCAGACCATCCGGCGCATCCTCGTACCGCTGATCTTCCCGGGCCTCATGGCCGGCTGGATCTACCTGCTCGTGGTGATCGTGCGCGAGCTCGGGTCGTCCATCCTGCTGTACAGTCCGGGCAATGAGGTGATCGCGGTGCTGATCTTCCAACTCTACGAAGAGGGTGAACTGGTGACGATCTCGGCGCTCGGAGTGGTGCTCGTCGGTGTGCTCACCGCGATCGTCGGCGTGGTCTACAAGTTCGGCAATCGGGTCGGGATCCGGATATGAGCCGCGGGCTGTTCGACGAACTGCCGCTGGGCAGGCGAACGGCTCGCAACCGGCTGATGCGGGCGGCGACGACGTCGAACCTGTCCGAGTCGAATTCCGCCGGCGAGCGCCTGATCGCGCACTACAGGCGACTCGCGGATGGCGGAGTCGGCACGATCGTGACCGAGGCGCTGCGCATCCACCCCTCCGTGCTGCACGGGCCCTTCGGCATCGCGGCGTTCGATCCCGATCGCATCGACGGACTCGCGGCGCTCGCCGCTTCGGTGCGCGATGGCGGGGCCCTGCTGATCGGCCAGCTCAATCACAGCGGGCGGCAGCACACCGGCAGCAGCCTGCCACCGCGCTTGGTCGGCCCGTCCGCCGTCGCGTGCCCGCGCAGCGGCGGCGTGCCGCATCCGCTCACGGTCGAGGAGATCCGCGAACTCGCCGACGGCTACGTCGCCTCGGCGCTCAACATAGCGAAGGCCGGCTTCGACGGCGTGGAGCTCAACGGCGCGCAGGGACACCTGCTGCAGCAGTTCCTCTCGCCGTTCAGCAATGTGCGAACCGACGAATTCGGCGGGGATGCCGCGTCGCGAGCGAGCCTGGCCCGCCGCATCCTCACGCGGATCCGCGAAGGGGCGCCGGCCGACTTCGTGGTGGGCTATCGCCTCGGCGTCGACGAGTTCACGCCGGGCGGGCTCACGACCGCCGACACCGCGGAGTTCGCGGTCGGGCTGCAGGATGACGGACTCATCGACTACGTCTCGTTCTCGCAGGGCAACTTCAACTCGATCGCCGCGCACCTGCCCGACCGGCACTCGCCGCACATCCCGTACGCGGACACGCAGGCCGAGGTCGGTCGCGCTCTCGATCGGGTCGCCCGGATCGCGTGCACCGGTGTCGTCGATCCCGCCGACGCGCAGGAGCTCATCCGGCAGGGCTGGGCGGACGGTGTCGCGATGAGCCGTGCCCTGACGGTGGACCCGGATTGGCCCAACAAGGCTCGCGACGGACTCGAGAACACCATCCGCCCGTGCATCCAGTGCAACTACTGCTGGTCCGGACTGCACGAGGGCCTGAGCTCGCTCGCGTGCGTGCAGAACGCCGAGGTCGGTCGCGAACTCGAGGTCACCCGGCTCGCAATGCCCACCGTGTCCCGTCGTGTGGTCGTCGCCGGTGGGGGGCCCGCGGGTCTCGAGTTCGCCAGGGTCGCCTCCGGGCGCGGACACCGGGTGACGGTGCTCGAGCGCGACGCGATCGTGGGGGGCAAGGTAGCACCCGGCCGCGGCGACATCGGCGGACACACGGGCTACGCCCGTGCGGCTCAGTGGCTCGATGGTGCTGTCGGGCGCGCGGGCGTCGACGTGCGCACCGGTGTCGACGCGACCATCGACAGCATCCTGGCCGAATCGCCCGACGTGGTCGTGATCGCGACCGGGGCTCGCCCGCACCTCCCATCGATCGACACGGACGGATCGGTGCTCGCGGCCGCGGACATCGCCGAGCTCGAAGAGGACCTGTCCGGCCGCACGGTGCTCGTGTTCGACGAGGACGGTCACTACTGGCCGGCACAGGTAGCCGAGGAGGCCGCAGCGCGCGGAGCCCACGTCGTGCTCTCGACCCGCTTCTTCGAGCCCTTCCGCGAGCTGCCGAGCGTCTCCAAGATCGCGGCGTTGCGGAGGTTGGATGCCCTGGGCACCGACGTGCTCCCCCTCCACGAGCTCGTGCACTTCCGCGACGGCGGCGCCGTGCTGCGGCACTATGACTCCGGTCGCGAGCGGACCATCCCGCGCGTGGATGCCGCGCTGTGGGTCGGCGCTCAGGTGCCGGATGACGGACTGGTCGCCGAGCTCGCGTCGAGCGGCATCCCGGTGCACCTCATCGGTGACGCGCGGTCGCCGCGGCGCATCCGCAACGCCATCCGCGAGGGCTACGACCTCGCACATCGGATCTGACACCGTCCATCACGAAGGGAACTCGATGAGGATCACAAAGTTCGGCCACGCCTGTGTACTGATCGAGGACGGCGGCGCCCGCGTGCTGCTCGACCCGGGAACGTACACGGCGGGCTTCGAGGACCTGCGCGACCTGTCCGCCGTGCTGATCACGCACTCGCACCCGGACCACGTCGATCAGGATCGACTGCTCCAGCTGCTCGAGCACAACCCGACCGCGAAGGTGGTCGCAGATGACACGACCGCGGCGGCCCTGCGCGAACGGGGTGTCGATGCGCTCACTGCGCACGACGGCGATCGACTCGACCTCGAGTTGGAGGTCGAGGTCAGCGGGGTGCGGCACACGCCGATCCACGCGGACATCCCGGCGGTGCCGAACGTTGCGTACTTCGTGGCGCGCACGTTCTTCCACCCCGGCGACTCGTTCACCATGCCGGACGGGCCGGTGCCGGTGCTGGGACTGCCGACCGGCGGTCCGTGGCTGAAGCTCGGCGAGGCGATCGACTACCTGCGTGCAGTCCGGCCCGCCATCGCGATCCCGATCCACGAGTCGGTGCTCGCCCGTCCCGCGGCCAGCATCCAGTACTTCGAGAAGCTCGCTGCGGAGGGTACGACCGTGCGCGCCCTCGCCGATGGCGAATGGATCGACGTCTAGCAGCCCGACCAGAACGGGGGCGACCGGTTCGGTCGCCCCCGTTGCGGTTCAATCGGGCTACTCGATGACGGTGCGGCCGGCGATGACCTCTTCGTACTCGTCCTGCCACTGAGGGCCTTCGTCGAAGTAGTCATCGATCGACACCTGGTGCAGCGTCATCCCGTCCAGCCTGCCGTCCTGCGGGATCGCCGTCGGCCAGCCGGCGTCGGCGAGGATCGCCTGGCCGTCGGTGAGCATGTAGTCGATCAGCAGCAGAGCCGCGGCCGGGTGCGGAGCGCGCAGCATCGGCATGGCACCGTCATACAGGTACACCGTCGGCTCGACCACGGTGTCATCCGACTTGCGGTAGGCAATCGGTACGCCCTCGTCGGCGTCACGGTCGACCGTGCGGGTGTAGAGCGAGAGGGCGATCGGGAACTCCCCAGCGCCGAGCAGCTCGCCCTGGAAGGTGTGACCGCTCGTGACTGATGAGTTCGCGGCGATGCCCGCCCAGATGTCGGCGATCTCCTCGTCCGACTTGCCCTCCTCCTGCCAGAGCTTCGTCACCGCCATGTACCACGCCCAGTCACCGGACTCCATCGAGAGCATGCCCTCCCACTTGGGGTCGGCGAAATCCTCGAGCTTGTCCGGGATGTCGGCGCTGTCGATCAGGTCGGTGTTCCACGAGACCGTGTACACGCTCTTGCGCATCGGTACGATGCCGCCCGCGGTGTCGAAGTCGTCGATCGCCGCGGTGAGCTCAGCGTTCTGGTACTCGGCCGTGAGTCCTTCACGGGCGATGATCGCCGCGTCGGCGTCCTCGACGACGTCGACGCCGTAGAAGCCCGCCTCCTGCTCCTGAAGCAGTCGCTGGATCATGGCGTCGGAGCCCGCGCGGTACGTCTCGACCGTGATGCCGTACTTGTCCTCGAAGCCGTCGACGATGTCATCCACGTTCGAGTTGGTGGTGTACAGGGTCACGACGCCCTCGGCCTGCGCGGCCTCAACGAGCGCGGCCTCTCGATCCTCGCCGGTGAGACCACCGAACTCGTCGTAGACCGCTGCCGCGGCTGCCTCGGCCGCTGCCGCCGGGTCGTCCCCGCCGCCGCCGTTCGATGAACTATTCGGGGTTCCGCAGGCGGAGAGCACGAGTGCGCCCGCCGCTGCGATGACGATCAGCGTGCGGCTCGTCTTGGTGCTGGTGCCCATAATTCTCCTTCGCTTCATTGCGATCAACAAGAAATGTTGTGTCTATTACTGTAGCGCGGCACACCTGTTGCGCGCGAGTCTCGATTGTGCAACAGGCGTCGGCGGTACGCCGGGCGCTCGGTCAGCGCAGTCCCACCCGCGCGCCGAGCCGGTAGGCGATGCTCACGATGATCACAAGACTGACCACCATGACCACTCCCAAGGCGGACACGCCAGTGAGGTCGCCGTTCTCGTACAGCTCGAAGGTCACGATCGAGACCACCTCGTTGCCGGGGCTGTAGAGCAGGATCGAACTCGAGAGCTCCCGCACGGAGATGACGAAGATGTAGGTCCAACCCGCGATGATGCCGGGTGCCATGAGCGGCAGCACGATCCGACGGAAGGTCTGCCACCAGCTCGCCCCCGAGACCTGCGCGGACTCCTCCAGCTCACCGGAGATCTGCTCGATCGACGACACCGAGTAGCGCATGCCGTACGGCAGGAACCGTGTGACGTAGGCGATGAGCAGGATGCCGAGCGTGCCGTAGATCGGGATGGGCAGCGGGTTGTTGAGATAGACGAACGACACCGCGAGGCCGAGCACGAGGCCCGGGATCACGAGCGGCAGGAACGCGACCTGGTCGACGATCTGGCGACCCGGGATCCTGGTGCGGGTCACGAGCCACGAGGCGACAGCGGCCAGCGCCATCACGAGCGTCGCCGAGCCGAACGCGAGCAGCAGCGAGTTGCGCACCGAGCGAAGGAACAGCCGGTTGTCGAACAGGTTCGTGTAGTTCTCGAATGACATCTGCGAGAACAGGTCGAACGAGAACTTCTGGTAGAACGGCAGCAGCGACTGGTACAGCATGACGAGCACCGGCAGCACGACGATCACGATGAAGTAGATCGCGACCACGGCACCGACCACGGGACGCCACCGGCCGAGCGGGATCGGCCGCGGCCGGAATCCCTTGCCGGTCACGGTGCCGGTCGCGGCGCCGCGTCCTCCGATGCGATTCACGAGCCAGACACCGACGATCGCGATCGCGAGCAGCGCGATGGCCAGCGCGCCCGCGGTGCCGCGATCGGACGGATATCGCCGTAGGGCCGAGAAGATCTGGCTCGTGAACACCTCGATGCCCTGCGGCAGTCCGAGTAGGGCCGGCACCTCGAAGCTCTCGAGCGCGCGCACGACCATGATGAGGAGCGCGCCGGCGATCGCCGCCTTCGTGAGCGGCAACGTGATCCGGCGCAGCACGGTGAAGCGGCTCGCGCCCGAGATCATCGCGGACTCCTCGAGCGACGGGTCCATCGACCGGAATGCCGCCACCATGAAGAGGAACACCACGGGTGCCGAGTGCGTGCCCTCGACCCAGATCATGCCGCCGATCGAGAAGATGTCGAAGGGCCGCACCCCGGCGATCAGCTCGGAGATCTGGTTGAGCCAGCCGATGCGCGAGCTGCCGAGCATCACCCACGCGATCGTGTAGAGGATGCCCGGGACGATGAGGGGCACCATGGCCGCAGCGAACAGCAGCCCCTTCAGCGGAACGTCCGTGCGCACCATCGCGTAGGCGAGGAAGGTGCCGATCGTGAACGCGAGCGCGGCCGAGCCGACGGAGAAGACCACCGAGTTCCACACCATCTGCCCGAATCCGGGCGCGAGGTAGGCCTCCGCGAACTGGTCGAGGCTGAAGAATCCCGAGTTGAAGAACGTGCCGTAGAGCAGGTACACGACCGGTGTGAGGCACAGGTAGCCGATCACGAGCGCGACCCCGAGCAACGCGATCGTCTTCACGGTCAGCAGGCGGCGCCACCAGGGCTGACGGTCGCGCGGGTCGAAGGTCTGGGCCGGAGTCTCCGCGGTGGTCGTCATCAGGTGTCCAGGGTCGAAGCGGCGAACACGTCCTCGATGCGGACGGGAGCCTTGGTGAGGCCCTGGTCTGCCGAGTTCTGGAAGAGCTGCTCGAGGGCGGTGCGATTGGCGGCGATGCCGTACGGGAACGCATCCTTGCCAACGATGGACTCGGTGAGCGCGAGGTACTCCCATCGGAATACGAGGCTCAGCGGTATCGACTCGAACACGCGAGCCTCCGCGATTCGCTTGGACTCGACGAATGCGTTGAACAGGTTGCGGGCGAGCCACGGGTGCGCGCGGGCAAGTTCGCCGCGGATGACGTACGTGTGGTTCATCGGGATGTATCCGTGCGCATCGAAGAACCTGCGCCCCTCAGCGATGCCGTCGGCGAACACCGGGCGGATCTTCGATGGATCCACGGCACCCGGGATGCGCGCGGAACGCTCGACCCGGTTGGTGGCCTTCTTGCGCAGTGCGCGGCGCACGATCGCGGCATCCAGTTCGCCATCGAACAGCATCGACGCGAGGCTCTGCCCCTCTGGCACGCGCTGGAACGAGATGCCCTCCGGCGGCGAGAAGTCCGCACCGCCGTGGCTCTCCTCCTCCGAGCGCTCCATCACCCAGTGGATGTCGTACTGCGAAACTCCGAAGTCCTGCTCGAGAACCGCACGCACCCAGAGCGCCATGGTCTGCTGGTACTCGCCGATGCCGATCCGCTTGCCGCGCAGGTCCTCGGGGCCGTTGATTCCGGAGTCGACGTGGCAGTCGAGCTCGGTGTGCATGAATCGCCGTACCGGAAAGACCGGCACCGCGACGAGATCCATGCCGCGCTCGCGTGCGATCGCGAGCGAGGAGAGCGACATCTCGCAGATGTCGAACTCCTGGAACCGGAGTTGCCGCCAGAACGTCTCGGCCGGATCGGAGACCAGCGGCACGAGATCGAACCCGTCCGGACGCACCTCGCCGTCGACAAGCGGACGGGTGCGCTCGTTCACCGCAGTGGCGAACGAGAAGGTGTGACGCGTCATCGGGGTCCTCTGCGGCGTTGCAGCTGGTCGGTCTGGATGAAACCCAGAATGTCACACGAGACAGCCTGCGGCAAGTATTGTTGCAGACATGCCAAAGACGGCCCTCAGTATCGCGTTCAGTGAGTACGACCACGTCCGGGATCTCGCCGATGGCACGGTCGCCATCGACGGAGTCGATCCGACCTGGGTCACGATGGATGTGCCCGAGTTGTTCGCACGCTTCTCGCGCGACCGCGAATGGGAGGTCAGCGAGTTCGGGCTCGGCAAGTACGTCGGGCATCGCGCGGCCGGTGATGATTCGCTCACCGCGATCCCGGTCTTCCCCTCCCGGATGTTCCGGCTCTCGGCGTTCTACGTGCGCGACGACAGCCGACTCGTGGATGCTCGCGAGCTCCGTGGTCTGCGGGTGGGGATCCCGGAATGGGCGCAGACCGCCTGCATCTACGCCAAGGGCTGGCTGAGCGAGGACCAGGGTGTCGACCTTCGCGAGATCGAATGGATCCAGGCCGGCGTCGACGAGCCGGGCCGCACCGAGAAGGTCCCGGTGACCCCGCCGGCGGGCCTGGTGCTCACCCCGGCGCCGGACCGCACACTCGACGGCATGCTGCTCTCCGGAGAGGTGGATGCGGTGCTCAGCGCCCAGCCGCCGAAGTCGGCCCTGGATGGCGGGCGGGTGCGACGCCTGTTCGCGGACCCGCAAGCGCTCGAGCAGGACTGGTTCCGCCGCACGGGACTGCTGCCGATCATGCACCTCGTCGCGCTGCGCTCGGATGCGGTGGCGGCGCATCCCTGGCTCCCTCGCGCCCTGCAGGCCGCCTTCGAGGAGGCCAAGCGCCGCAGCGTCGCTCGGGTCTCGGACTGGAAGGCATCCAGGGTGCCGATCGTCTGGTCCGCTCACTGGGCGGAGCAGAGCGCGAGCATGTTCGACGGCGAGCCGTTCCCCTACGGGATCGAGCCCAACCGTCGAGTGCTCGAGACGTTCCTGAGGTACAGCCTGGATCAGGGCGTCATCCAGCAACCGATCGAGGTCGACGCGCTCTTCAGCTAGCCACCCCGATCAGCCGCCGTTTTGCTAGGCGGCCTCGGCTTCCGCGTTCGCCGCGACCGCAACGTCATCGGGCAAGACCGAAACGCCCTCCTCCGGGATCGCGAGCGTCACCCTGTCGCCCGGCTCCGACATGTCGGTGGACTTGCAGCGCACCCGGAAGTCCACCCCGCGGACCCGAACGACGGTCACGACGCTGTCCCCGACGTATGACGATGTGATGACCTCGCCCGGGAGTCGGTTGGGCCCCGCCGTGCCGTTGCCGTCCTGCAATTCGATCGACTCCGGCCGTACGGACACCCGCACGGCGTCACCGGGCTTGACCCCGTTGCCTCGTCGCGACGTGAACTCGCCGAGTTCGGTCGAGACCGTCGTCACGCCGCCGCTCGCGGTGGTCACCGTGCCCACGATCAGGTTCGAGGCGCCGATGAACTGGGCCACGAACGTCGTTGCGGGCGTCTCGTAGATCTCGCGAGGGGTGCCGAGCTGCACCACGCGGCCCTGGTTCATCACCGCGATCTGCGTCGACATCGCGAGTGCCTCGCTCTGGTCGTGGGTGACGTACAGCGTGGTGATCCCGAGGTCGTGCTGCAAGCGCTTGATCTCGAAGCGGAGGCTCTCGCGCAGCTTCGCGTCCAGATTGGACAGCGGCTCGTCGAGCAGGAGCAGCGGTGGCTCCGTGACGATCGCGCGCGCGAGCGCCAGGCGCTGCTGCTGACCGCCCGACAGCTTCGTGGCTCGCCGGTCGGCGAGGTGTGCGAGCTCCATGGTCTCGAGCACCTTCATCACGCGCGGACGCACGTCCTTGCGGCTCGAGCCCTTCGCCACCCGCAGCGGGAACGCGGCGTTCTCGAGCACGGACAGGTGCGGCCAGATCGCATAGGACTGGAACACCATGCCGAGGCCCCGCTGGTTGGCGGCCACGTTCACCTTCTTGCGGCCGCCCGCTGCCTCGAACAGCACGCGACCACTGACCTCGATGCGTCCGGAGTCCGGGTCCTCGAGACCCGCGACGGAGCGCAGCGTGGTGGTCTTGCCGCAACCCGACGGGCCGAGCAGCGTGAAGAACTCGCCCTCCTCGACCTTGATCGACACTCCATCGATCGCACGCACGCGCGGGGGCGTGCCGGTCTCCCCTCGCTCGGCGCGCGTGCGCCGTCGCTGTTCGTCGGCATAGGTCTTGACCAGATCGGTGATCGTCAGCATCTCTACTCCATCGTTGAACGCATGTCGGTGGTGCTACGGCTTCTGCGGCGAATCCATCACCCATGACCAGGTGTCACGGGTGAACTCCTTGACCTCGATCGACGGGCCGATCGCGGGTGGGAACTTGTCGCGCCACTCCCACGGTCGGCAGGCGTCGATGATCATGCGCGAGTTCGTCGTCTTGTTGTCGGGATGGATCGCGGGATCGAGCGCGCCACTCAGCGCCCCGGTCAGGATGATCGTGTCCCGTGCCGGATCCGCGCGCGTCGTCATCGCCCACACCACCTCGTGCAGGTCGGTGATGTCGATGTCGTCGTCGACGACCACCACCATCCGCCCCAGGTAGTTCGCTTGACCGACCTGGGCGGCGACGGTGCCCACCTGGCGGGAGTGGCCCTGGTAGAGCTGCTTGATCGCGATGATGTTGAACAGACGGCAGCCACCGACACTGTGGGTCCAGGCGGCCGTGACCCCGGGGATGCCCGCCGCCGTGATCTGGTGCTTCAGGTTCGCGCTGCGTCCGTACTGCTGGAACCGCTGCGCCTCGTACGGCGGCTTCTCGGGCGGGCAGCCGAGGATGATCGGGTTGTTGCGATAGTAGATCGCCTTGACCTCGAAGACCGGTTCCGGCCGTGCGGTCGAGGCGTAGTACCCGGTCCACTCGCCGAACGGGCCCTCGCTGTGCTCCCGATCGTGGCGGAGGAATCCTTCGATCGCGATCTCGGCGTCGGCGGGGATCGGCAAGCCGGTGAATTCGCCGGTGATCGTCTCGATCGGAGTACCTTGCAGGCCGCCGACCCACTCGAACTCGTTGATGCCGTTCGGGATCTCGAGTCCGCTCGCCATGAACTGGATGGGATCGAGTCCGGCCACGATCACCGCGGGCATGTCCTCGCCCGCGTTGAAGTACTGGTCTCGGTGCAGCCGGCCGTGCTTGCCGGGCGAGATGTAGAGACCGGTGGTGTTCTTGTCGTACACCTGCACGCGGTATGTGCCGACGTTGACGATCCCGTTCTCGCGGTCGCGCGTGACGATGCCGCAGCCGGTGCCGATGAACGGGCCGCCGTCCTCCGGGTGCCAGAGCGGCGTCGGGAACTTCAGCAGGTCGACGTCGTCGCCTCGCATGATGTTCTCGGTGATCGGTCCCGATTCGACCTCCTTGGTGGGCAGCGGCACGACGCTCGCGATGTGCTCGCCCCACGCATCGACGAGGCCGAACGTGCTGATGTCCTCAGGCAGGTTGAGGCTCGCTGCGAGACGGCGGCGGCCACCGAGCGAGTTCACGAGCACGCGCCATCCCTCGGGGTAGCCGGGGATTGCGTCGAACAGTACCGCCGGCGACTCCTCGGTGTGGTGCAGCATCTCGGAGACGAGGCCGATGCTGGTCTCGGCGTCCACGCCCTCGACGACGTTGAGTTCGCCGAGCTGGTCCATGCGAGCAAGCCAGGCGCGGAGCCCGGTCGCGACGTCGCCGCGGTCGTCGAACGGGACCTGCTTCGCTTCGCCGCGCCCCTTCGCGCGCAGCTCCTCGGAAATGTCCGTGCTCATGGGGATGTCCTTCCGCAGCCACGGCCGCGCTCGATCGTGGCCACGACGATCGTGACCGGACGGGTGCTCTTGGGGGTGGCCACGGCTCTACCGTGCCACGCGGGTGACTTGCCAGGGGGTGAGCCGCTGCTGCGCCCAGGCGGCGAACCCCTGGATCGTGACGGCGACGATCATGATCAGGAAGATCGGCACGAACATGTCGGCGGTCAGGTAGTCGATCGCGAACAGTTTGATCTGGCCGCCGATGCCCGCGAGGGTGGAGGTGATCTCCGACACGATCACGCCTGACCACGCCGCCGAGAACGCCTGGCGAATGCCGGCGACCATGAACGGGGATGCCGCGGGCAGGATGATCCCGCGGATGATCTGCCGCTCGTTCGCGGTGTAGGCCCGACCCGCGTCGATGAGGTCCTTGTCCACCGACCGGACGCCGGCCATCGTGTTGATGATCACGGGCCAGACCGCGGAGAGGATCACGTAGCTCAGCCGGAACTCGTACTGGAACCCGAGCAGGATGATCATGAGCGGCACGAGCGCGACGTGCGGAAGGCAGTAGAGGAACGTCACGTAGGGGTCGAGCGCGTACGCGACCTTCTTCCAGCGGCCCATCGCGATGCCGACGGGCAGTCCGATCAACACGGCCCCGAGCAAGCCGGTGAAGAGGACGAACAGCGAGTCGAGGAACGGGGCCCAGATCGATCCCGTGACGAACAGCTGCTGGTAGGCGGCCTGGAAGATCTCCGACGGAGGCGCGATGAGCGCCCGGTTGATGTCCTTGGCACCGATCTCCCAGAGCAGGAAGATGATCACGAGCATGCTCACCCGGATGCCCCAGCGCCCGACCGGGGTGTCGGCCCAGCGACCGCGGACGGCTTCGGCGAGGAGGGCGCTCGCGCGCACCATGGGCTTCTGCTCCTGCGTCTGGGTGCTCATGCGCCCACCGCGATCCCGGCATCCTGCTGCACGACGACTTCCTGTTTGCGGGCCTTGCGGTTCCATGGCTCGCTGAGGGACAGGTTCAACCGGGCGATGAACTCGGCGATGAACACCGCGAACAGTCCGAGCAGCACGACGGCGAAGAACATCGAGTCGATCCTGAAGTACTTGGCGTAGTACGAGATCAAGTTGCCGATGCCTCCGGCCGAGGTCGCGATCTCCGCGACGACCACGCCCATCAGCCCACGGCCCAGGCCGAGGTGGATCCCCGTGAACACGTAGGGCAGACTGCCGCGGAGCCGGATGCTGCGATAGATCTTGAACGGCGACGCGGTGAACGCACGACCGACATCCAGCAGGCCATGGTTCACCTCCTTGCCGCCGAGGTAGGTGTTGAGCATGATCGGGAAGACCGCGGAGAGGAACACGATTCCCACCCGCAGCTCGAAGCTGATCCCGAGCCAGAGCACGAGCACCGGGATGAGCGTGATGCGCGGCGTCGCGTAGAGCGCCGAGAGGTAGGGCGAGAGCGCGATCTCGACGATCCGGCTGGATGACATGAGCAACCCGAGCGGGACGCCCACCAGGATCGCGAGCCCGAAGCCGGCCCCGAGTCCGCGCAGCGTCTCGACGAACGCGGGCAGCACCTCCGGGACGAAGTTCTCGATGCCCGACTGCACGATCGCGAGGGGCGTCGAGATCACGTAGGGCAGGTCGCGCCCGAAGTACTGCCAGATGCCGATGAAGACCACCAGCGAGATCACCCGGATGGTCCAGGGATTGCCGAGCGCCCGTCGCCAGAGCGGCTTTCGGGACGGTGTCCGGGGAGCGGGAACGACCGCCTTGGGACGGTCGGTGGTGACGGTGGTCATCGGGTCAGTGATCCACGCCGGCCAGCTGGATCTGCGATTGCAGGAGATTCCAGCATTCGTCCCGCAATTCTGCATAGCGATCGGTCGCGCGCCACGAGCCGTCGTCGCGTGGCTTCGCGATGGCGACCGGGATGTCCGCGATCACCCGCCCGGGGTTCACACCCATCACGATGATTCGGTCGGAGAGGTAGATCGCCTCGTCGATCGAGTGGGTGACGAAGAGCACGGAGAGACCCCGGTCGGAGACGATCTTCAGCAGCAGGCCCTGCAGCTGCTCCCGGGTCAGCGCGTCGAGCGCGCCGAACGGCTCGTCCATGAGCATGAGCTTCGGTTCGATCGCGAGAGCGCGGGCAAGACCGACGCGCTGCTGCTGGCCACCGGACAGCTGGGAGGGGTAGTGCTCCATTCGCTCGCCGAGGCCGACGAGCTCGAGGTACTCGGCTGCCTTGGCAAGACGTTCCTTCTTGCCGACGCCCTGCACCTCGAGCCCGTAGGCCGCGTTGTTGAGCGCCGTCTTCCACGGGAACAGGTTGAAGTTCTGGAACACGATCGCCTTCTCGCGCGACGGTCCAGCACTCTCCTTGCCGTCGACCCACACGTCGCCACCGGACTGCTCAAGCAGTCCGGTGACGATGCGAAGGGCCGTCGTCTTGCCGCAGCCACTCGGGCCGAGCAGTGACACGAACTCGCCGGCGCCGACCTCGAGGTTGAAGTCCACGAGGATGGGTGGCTTGGTCGGGTCGTAGCTCTTCGACAGATTGACGACGTTCAGCATGTGAGTGACTTCCTTGTCCTTCGTTGGCGTGACGGGCGATGCGACGCCGCTAGCCGGCGAATGCGCCGTTGCGCTCGAGATAATCATCCACGAACGTGCTGTTGAGCCACACGTCCTTGCCCGGCATGGTGGCCTCGTCGAAGTCGCCGGCCTCGAGTGCGGTCGCGATCCAGGAGTCGATGAGATCGTCGTTCAGCCCGCCATCCACTCCGAAGAACTCGATGTCGATGAACCCGTCGTATGCCCGGTCGCGCAGTTCGTCCGAGCTTCTCGGTGTCGATCTCCTGCGACAGGGCGATGTAGCCCTCCTTGTCGCTCGCGGCCCAGCGCTCGGCGTCGATGAGCGCGTCAACAGCGGCCTGCGCTGCCTCCGGGCTGCCCGACGTGTACTCGCTCGAAGCGATGAGTCCGGTCTGGACGTACGGGCCGATCGCAGGACCGCAGTAGATCAGCGCGTGGAAGTCGCCGGTCTCGATGGCCGCTTCGGCGCTCACCAGGTGAGCGACGGTGGCCTGGATCTGGCCGGCCTGCAGGGCCGCGACGCGGGCCCCGGTGCCGCCGATCACGACGTACTCGGGCGACTCGATGTCGAAGCCCTCAGCGTCCAGCGCGAGCTTCATGATCGTGTCTCCCGCCGATCCGGGCGTGTTGACTCCGATGATCTTGCCCTCGAGGTCGTCGATCGACTCGATGCTGTTCTCGGCGAGCACGACGTAGTCGGTGGCCTGCGCGTTGACCGCGACGAGCTCGACCGGGGCGTCGGTGTTCTGCACGGCCGTGATCATGGACGGGAGCGAACCGATGTACATGTCAGCCGCTCCGGCGACGACGGCGCGCAACGCCGCATCCTCCTCTTCGACGGACTTGAAATCGACGGTGAATCCGGCGGTTTCGAGGTTCTCCTGCCACTTCGCGACATCCACCGCACTGAAGTCAGGGGTTCCGATGCCGATGATGCGGATAGTTCCGAGATCGGGAGCACCGGTCGGGTCTCCACCACTGTCGCCTCCGCCGGTCGTACAACCGGCGAGCGCGAGAGTCGCGGTCGCTGCCAGCGCTGCCAGGACACGAATCTTCATTGGTGCACCTCTCTCGCAGCGATGCTGCGAAAATGCACGGCGGCAGCAACGCTGCAACCGCATGTGATTGGGTTGGACCATCGGATCACGTTTTTGTTCCACAAGTCAAGTAATCGTGGCACATTTGTTTCACTCAGGAACGGTTGCAAATTTCCTCGCCGCTCCGCGGTAGGGTCTGGGCATGCCGGAGCACGACGTGGAATCCAAACTGGCTGAGTTCGTCGCCCAGCTGCGATGGGAGCTCCTCCCGGCCGTGGCCGCCGCCCGGGTGCTCGATCTCGCGCTCGACGCGATCGCGTGTTCCTTCAGCGGCGTGAGCGCGGCCTCCCGCCCCGGATTCGATCGCGCGGTACGCACGGTCTTCGGGTCCGGTGACTCGCCCGTCGTCGGAGCAGACCCCAGCTCCCCGGCCGGCGCCGTCATGCTGAACGCCTGGCAGGTCACCGCCACGACGATGTGCGACGTCTACCGGCCGGCGATGTGTCACGTGACCCCCGTCGTGCTTCCACCGGCGATCGTGCTCGCGGGATCATCGACGATCGGCGAGGTGCTCGGTGCGTTCGCCGCAGGCGCCGAAGTGACGGCGCGATTGTGCGCCGCGGTGACGCAGCGCGAGTACATCGGGCGGCGGTGGCACGCACCCGGAGTACTCGGTCCCTACGGCTCCGCCACAACTGCGGCTCGTCTGCTGGGGCTGGATGCCCGCGGCACCCTGGCAGCCTGGGGCGCGGCCGGTCTGCAATCTGCCGGCACGTTCGCTGCGATCGGATCCCCGGGCGTCAAGTTCACGCAGGCGCGTGCGTCGCTTGCGGGCGTGATGGCCGCCGAGTTCGCGGCCGCCGGACACGGCGGAATGCCGAACCCCCTGACACATCCCGATGGCGGGCTCTTCGACGCATATGGCGGCGGCGATCCCAATCCGCGTCGTGCGCGACCTCGGCGAGCACTGGGATCTGTTCGACATCTCGCTGCGCCGCTGGCCCGCCGCGAGCTCGCTGCAGACCGTGATCGAAGCGGTGCTGCGCCTCGACCCGTCGGATCGGTATCGGGTCGAACTGCCGACTCAGTCGTATCGGCTGTGCGCCGACATGGGGTGGAGCGACCAGCTGAGTGCGCTGCAGTCCGCGCGCTGGGTGACGGCGGTCGTCGGCGCGGACCGTCGCTGCTGGATCGACCAGTTCGAGGACCGCCTGTCCGACCCGGAGGTCGCGGCATCGGCCGCCCGCGTCGAGGTGGTCGAGGATGCCGCGATGCCCAACGGCTCCGCCCGGGTGACGGCCAACGGCCGCACCGAGGAGGTGCTGGTCGCGGCCGGCGCGCCGGAGCGTCCACTCGAGCGCGGCGACATCCTCGACAAGCTCGAGAGGGCCGCCGGTGCGGAGCGCGCCGCGGCCGTGGTCGCGTCACTCGCCGACACCGCGGCACCGGCTCAGCGCCTGATCGAGGCGCTCACTCGCTGACCGGCGCGTCCCTCGAGTGGTGCAGCTCGCCGTCCCAGCGCGGCGTGCGGTCGGAGTGCAGGCCGAACTGGTCGAGCGCTCGGGTGACGATGTGGTCCACGAGGTCGTCGATCGACTCCGGCGCGTTGTAGAAGGCGGGCATGGGCGGCATGATGCTCACGCCGATCCGGGACAGCGACAGCATGTTCTCGAGGTGGATCGGGCTGAACGGGCTCTCACGCACCATGAGCACGAGCTTGCGCTGCTCCTTGATGACGACGTCTGCCGCGCGCGAGACGAGGTCGTCGGCGAAGCCGGTCGCGATGCTCGCGAGTGTCTTGACCGTGCACGGGGCGATGATCATGCCCAGGGTCTCGTACGAACCGGACGAGATCGTCGCGCCTTGGTCGGTCGGCCGGTGCAGCACGTCCGCGAGCTTCTTGACCTCCCGAACCGATCGTCCGGTCTCGTGCTCGATCGTCTTCGCGCCCCACGGACTCACGATCAGGTGGCGCTCGACCTCGAACTCCTGGAGCCGCTCGAGGAAGCGCACGCCGAAGATGGCTCCCGTGGCTCCCGTGATCGCGACGATGATGCGTGGTTGGCTCATGCGGATCGAACCCCTTCCAGCACTCGGAGCTGTTCGCGCCAGCGCGCCACGGCATCCCCGCGTTCGGTCAGCTCGAAACCGATGCCGTGGATGACCCGCGCGTAGGGGACCGTGTCGCGCTCGAGCGCGACGACCGCGCCGTCGAGGATGACCCGACCCGGCAGCTCCGCAGCAGAACTCACCGCGAGTTCGAGTCGCAGCCGCAGGATGGCGCCGTCGACGACCGCGAGCACGAGCGCGCGACCAGTGGCGGCGATCGCCGTCGACGTGCGGGATGCCGCGAACAGTGTGAGCAGGACGCCGCCGTCGTCATCGAGCAGCAGTTCGCCCACGCTGATCGTCGCTGCGAGCGGCCAGCCGTCGTCACCGGTCGCGATCACGATGAGGGTCTCCCCCACCTTGGCGTCGAGGTCCTGGCCGTCGAGCAGCGCGAGCAGGGCAGCAGGGAATTCGATCGACATCGGGCCGGCCCCTCTCCGCCGCTCGGTCGCGACTCGTCAAGGGTGGCACGAGGAGCACCGGGTTGGGAAATCTCTTGCGCGCAGATGGGGAGTATGGAACAGAATTTCTAGGAACCTCCCCAATCGCGACCGTCGCGCACGATCGCCCGGGTAGTGTGTGGCCAACACAGAAGGAGCGCATGTGACCGTCGCTGATGATGACCAGGACGTCCTGACCGCCGTTCGGCGACGGTACGACGACCTCACGAACTCGCAGAAGCGCGTCGCCGAGGCGATCGTCGACGATCCAGAGTTCGTGGCCTTCGCGACGGTCGACAAGCTCGCGGACCGGCTCTCCGTCGCACCGTCGACCGTCGTGCGCTTCGCCTACAAGATCGGCCTGAACGGATATCCGGACCTGCAGGAGCGCGTGCGCCAGGTGGTCCGCGGCCAGATGCGAAGCCGCGTGACCGACGGCGAGGACTCGACCTCGCTCACCTCCCACCTCGAGCAGACCGTGCAGGCGGCCTCCCTGCAGCGCGACCTCGACAACCTGCGCGAGACGATCGCGGGGCTGGACTCCGACCGGTTGTCGACCGCGATCGACATCCTCTCCACCGCACGCACCGTGTTCGTCGCGGGCGGGTACGCGTCCGGCGCCCTTGCCGCCTACACGGCACTCACACTCGAGCGGGTTCGCGGCCAGGCGTTCCTCATCGAGAGTCACGGCGGTCGTCACATCCCGGCACTGTTCCAGTCCGGCGAGCAGGATGCGATGCTCGCGATCGGCTTCGCGCCGTACAGCTCGGATACGGTGCAGCTGCTCGACCTTGCGCGCGAACGTGGCCTGCGGATCATCGGCGTCACCGACACCCCGATCTCTCCGGTCGGCCAGCGAGTGGACGTCGTGCTCTCGACCCGCGTCGCCGGCGTCGGCCCGCAGAACTCGCTCGTCGCCGCCATGGCCGTGATCAATGTGCTGCTCAACGGCGCGGCGACCCAGCTCAAGGACGCGCTCGGTCGCTACGACACGGTCATGCGCACGATGGACCGCTGGGGACTCTTCGTGCTCTCGGGCGACACCGAGCGCTGAACTCGACGCGAAGCCACGCGACCGGTGCCGCGTAGGCTTGTGGCGCCATGAGCGGTTCACTCAACATCACGTCGGCAACCGTCGACCCAGGCCTGCTCGACCTGCCCTGGAGCATCCCGCTCGAGACCTGGCCCGAGGACACCATCGCCGCCCTCCCCAAGGGCATCTCGCGCCACATCGTGCGCTTCGTGAACCTCAGCGGCTACGTCGTCGCGATCAAGGAGACCTCCGCCGCGCTCGCGAAGCAGGAGTACGACATGCTCCGCGCGCTGCAGCGGCTGGATGTCCCGTGCGTCGAGCCCGTCGCCGTGATCACCAACCGCACCACCGACGCCGGCGAACCGCTCGATGCCGTGCTCGTGACGCGCCACCTGCGCTTCTCGCTCCCCTACCGCGCGGTGTACTCGCAGAGCCTCCGCCCCGAGACGGCGACCCGGCTCGTGGACGCGCTCGCCGTGCTGCTCGTGCGACTGCACATCATCGGCTTCTTCTGGGGTGACGTGTCGCTGTCGAACACCCTCTTCCGCCGGGATGCCGGAGCGTTCGCGGCCTACCTCGTCGACGCCGAGACCGGCAAGCTCTACGAGCAGGGACTCTCCGCGGGCCAGCGCGAGAACGATCTCGACATCGCGAAGGTCAACATCGCGGGCGAGCTGTTCGACCTGCAGGCCGGCGGGCGCCTCGACGACGACATCGACCCCATCCAGATCTCCGACGTCATCGTCGAGCAGTACAAGTCGCTCTGGAAGGAGCTGACCGCCACCGAGGAGTTCGCGAACTCCGAGCGCTGGCGCATCAACCAGCGGGTCGAGCGGCTCAACGACCTCGGGTTCGACATCGGCGAGCTCGCGATCCGCACCGACGAGTCGGGCACGTCCGTCGTCATCCAGCCCAAGGTCGTGGATGCCGGACACCACTCACGCCGCCTCCTGCGCCTCACCGGCATCGACGCCGGGGAGAACCAGGCCCGCCGCCTGCTCAACGACCTCGACTCCTACCGCCTCGCGTTCGGCAAGGAGAACGTCGACGAGGAGGTCGTCGCGCACGAGTGGACGGCGCGGGTGTTCGAGCCCGTCATCCGCTCGATCCCGCGAGAGCTGCGCGGCAAGCTCGAGCCGGCCGAGATCTTCCACCAGCTGCTCGACCACCGCTGGTACCTGTCCCAGGACGAGGACCGGGATGTCCCGCTCGCCGAAGCCGTTGGCAGCTACGTCGACACCGTGCTGCGCCACCGCCGCGACGAGCAGACCGTGATCGGCCCGACGACCGGATCGATGACCCTTCCGATCGACATCCCGGAGGGCGAAGAGGACCCGGACGACTGGCGGTCGAAGGTCTGACCGACCTTCGTTCCCGCGTCGCTACTTCTTCGCCGCCCGCAACTTCGCAATCTCGTACAACGTCACGCTCGCCGCGATACCCGCGTTGAGCGACTCGGTCGACGACGTGATCGGGATCGATACGACGGCGTCACAGGTCTCGGTCACGAGGCGTGAGAGGCCCTTGCCCTCACTGCCGACCACGATGAGCACGGGCTCCTTCGCGATCTGGAGGTGGTGCAGATCCGTGTCGCCGTCGCCGTCGAGGCCGAGCACGAAGACGCCGCGCTGCTGGTAGGCCTTGATCGCCTGGGTGAGGTTCGTCGCCATCGCGACCGGGATGCGGGCCGCGGCTCCCGCCGAGGTCTTCCAGGCGGATGCCGTGAGCCCCACCGAGCGACGCTGCGGCACGATGACTCCCTGGCCGCCGAACGCGGCGACCGAACGGATGATCGCGCCCAGGTTGCGGGGGTCGGTCACCCCATCCAGCGCGACGATCAACGGCACCTGCCCCTTGGACTCGACGCGGTCGAGCAGCTCGATCGGGTGTGCGTAGTCGTACGGCGGCACCTTGAGCGCGACACCCTGGTGCACGGAGTCGAAGCCCGCGAGCCGGTCGAGCTCCGGACGCATGACCTCGAGCACCGGCAGACCGCGCTTGTTCGCGAGCGACAGGATCTCCTTGACGCGGTCGTCGAACTCGATGCGAGCCGCCATGTACAGCGCCGTCACCGGGATCTTGGCACGCAGCGCCTCGAGCACCGAGTTGCGGCCGGTGACCATCTCGGACTCGTCGCTGCTCTTCGCCGCACGCTGCTGGCGTGGGCGGTCGGTCTGCGGAGCACCGGGAGCCGTCGCGCGGTTGCCCGCGCCGCGACCGCGGGCCGCCTCGAGGCGATCCTTGGCGATCTTCGCCTTGCCGGCGGGGTGGTACTTGCGGTCCTCGGCCTTCGGCGTGGGCTTCTTGCCCTCGAGGGCCTGGCGGCCCTGGCCGCCGGACCCGACCTGCTTGCCGGTCGACTTCTTGCGCACGGCTCCGCCGCCGGGTCGTGGTCTGCTTGCGCCCTTCATGGGGCACCTCTTCCTTCTGTGGACGCAACGCCTACGGCGCGACGCTCCAATGCGATCGGTCCGCGCCATCCTCGATGGAGATGCCGGCGGCGATGAGCTGGTCGCGGATGCGATCGGCTTCGGTGAAGTTCTTCGCCGCACGCGCGTCCTCGCGAGCGGTCAGCATGGTCTCGACGAGGGACTCGAGCGCCTGGGCGGTGCCGTCGGAACCCTCGCCGGACCAGAACGGGTCGAACGGGTACACGCCGAGCACCTCGGTCATGACCCGCACGGCGCGCGCGAACCCGGCGACGATCTTGGGCTCGGAGGTGCTGTCGAGCTCGAGGTTGCCGAGGCTCACGGTCTCGTGCAGCGAAGCGAGCGCGCGCGGCACGTTGAGGTCGTCATCCATCGCCTCGGAGAACGCGGCGGGAAGGTCGAGCGCAGAGCCCTCGGCGAGTCCACCGAGCAGGCGCTCGGCGCGGGTGAGGAAGCCCTCGATTCGAGCGAAGGATGCCTCGGCCTCCGCCAACGACCCATTCGTGAAGTCGATCGTGGAGCGGTAGTGGGCGCTGCCGAGGTAGTACCGGATCACGATCGGACGCGCCTGCGTCAGCAACTCCGACGCGAACACCGAGTTGCCGAGCGACTTCGACATCTTCTGGCCGTTGACGTTCACGAGGCCGTTGTGCACCCAGTAACTCGCGAACGCGTCGCCCGCCGCAGTGGACTGCGCGAGCTCGTTCTCGTGGTGCGGGAATCGCAGGTCGAGACCGCCGCCGTGGATGTCGAACGCGGCCCCGAGATAGCGGCGGGACATCGCGGAGCACTCGATGTGCCATCCCGGACGTCCTGCACCCCACGGGCTCGGCCAGCTCGCCGACTCCGGCTCACCGGTCTTCGTGCCCTTCCAGAGCGCGAAGTCGCGCGGCTCGCGCTTGCCGCGCGGATCGGCGTCGGCTGCGGCCTCCATGTTCTCGGGCTTCTGCCGCGTGAGTTCGCCGTAGGTCGGCCAGCTCGCGGTGTCGAAGTACACGTCGCCCGCCGCGGCGTAGGCGTGTCCGCCGTCGATCAGGCGCTGGATGATGTCGCGCATCTCCGCGATCGACGCGGTCGCGCGCGGTTCGTAGGTGGGGTGCAGGATGCCGAGCGCGTTGTACCCCGCGGTGAACTCGAGCTCGACGCGGTAGGCCAGGGCCCACCATCGCTCCGGCTGGCCGATGGATTTCGCGGCATCCAGGATCTTGTCGTCGATGTCGGTCACGTTCCGCACGAGCGTGACGTCGTAGCCCGAGTGGGTCAGCCACCGCCGCCACAGGTCGTAGACGAGGGCCGAGCGCAGGTGACCGATGTGCGGAGAGGACTGCACGGTGGGTCCGCAGACGTACATCCCGACCCGGTCGGGTTCGAGAGTCTCGAGGTCGACCACGGCTTGCGCGCGTGAGTCGTAGAGGCGGACGGTCACGCCCACAAGAGTACCGGCCCGCTGTGATCAGGCCTTCGTGCGCTACGTCTTCGTCACGAGTGCGCTCGCCATCGCGAACACGCCCTTGCCCTCGCCGGTGTAGCCGAGGCCGTCGGAGGTCGTCGCCGAGACGCTCACCGGGGCACCCACCAGGTCGCTCAGGTGCGCCTCGAGCTCCATGCGGCGCTCGCCGATCCGCGGACGGTTCGCCACCAGCTGCACCGACACATTCCCGACCGCGTATCCGGCGCCCTGCACGAGTGCGACGGTTTCGGTGAGGAACACCTCGGCGTGCGCTCCGGCGAACCGCGGGTCGGACGTGCCGAAGCGCGAGCCGATGTCGCCGAGGCCGGCGGCGGAGAGCAGTGCGTCGCAGATGGCGTGGGCGACCGCATCCCCGTCCGAGTGCCCGGCGAGACCGGGCTCGTCGGGCCAGTAGAGGCCGCCGAGCCAGAGCGGGGCGGATTCGTCGTAGGCGTGCACATCCATCCCGACTCCGGTGCGGATGTTCGCGGTCGCGCCGAGCAGGCTCTCGGCACGGCGGAGGTCCCACGGCACGGTGATCTTGAAGGCACGCGCATGGCCGTCGACGACGCGAACCGTGCCGCCGTTGGCGGTGAACACGGCGGCGTCGTCGGTCCACTCCTGCGTGGCGGCGGCGTAGGCGGCATCCAAGTCGGCTCTCGGGAAGCCCTGCGGGGTCTGCACGTGCACGAGATCGCTGCGGTCCACCGTGTCGATCACGCGTTCGAGCGGGTCGATGCGCTTGATCGTGTCGGTGACGGGCAGTGCCGGGATGACGCCCACGCCATCACTCACCACCGCCCGGGCCACCCGGTCGAACAACTCGCTGGGCGTGAGCGCCCGAGCCGCGTCGTGGACGAGGACCGTGCGGATGCTCGCCCCGAGCGCCGCCAGCCCCGCCGACACCGACTCCTGCCGCGTGTCACCACCGGCGACGACCGTGATCTCGGGCGGCAGCACCCGCTGCGCGTGCTTCAGGTGGGATGCCGGAGCCACCACCACGATGTGCGCGGGCTCGGTCGAGCCCAGCACGCCGTCGATCGCGTGCTCGAGGATGGTGCGTCCCCTGAGTTGCGCGAACGCCTTCGGCACCTCGGCACCGAGCCGCGCACCGCTTCCGGCCGCGACGACGATGACGGCGAGGGTGGGCTCGGATGCGCCGGACGGGGACATACGTCGAGCGTAACGGGGCGGTCGATTCAGCGCCCAGTTGACAAGATCCGCTAGTGCGGATGCGGGCCGACTAGCGGATTCTGTCAACTCGCTGACTCACGATGGCCATCCACGCGTAAACGACGAAGGCCCCGGCGAACCGGGGCCTTCGTCGAGTTGTGTGGCGGCTAGGAGGCGAGGACCTCGTCGAGCACGCTCGACGCCTTCTCCTCGTCGGTCTTCTCCGCGAGCGCGAGCTCGGAGATCAGGATCTGGCGCGCCTTCGCGAGCATGCGCTTCTCGCCGGCGGACAGGCCGCGGTCCTGGTCGCGGCGCCACAGGTCGCGCACGACCTCGGACACCTTGATGACATCGCCCGAGGCGAGCTTCTCGAGGTTCGCCTTGTAGCGACGGCTCCAGTTGGTGGGCTCCTCGGTGAACGGGGCGCGCAGCACTTCGAAGACCTTGTCGAGGCCCTCCTTGCCGATCACGTCGCGCACGCCGACGAGGTCGACGTTCTCGGCCGGAACCTCGATCGTCAGGTCACCCTGCGTGACGCGGAGCTTGAGATACAGCTTCTCTTCACCCTTGATGATCCGAGTCTTGACTTCCGAGATGGTGGCCGCACCGTGGTGCGGGTAGACGACAGTCTCGCCGACTTCAAAGAGCATGGGGGTCCTTTCGAGGCATGCCAGTTTACCACAGGCAGTTCTGGGTAAGGATGCCCTTACCTGCGACCTACGCGCGGTCCTCTCGGGCGCGGGATGACGCGGGGTGGGCGGCCTCCGGTTCGGTATGCTTTGGGGCATGAGAGCAGGTCGTGCCGCGGCATCCATCGTCCTGGCTGGAGCGGTGCTGCTGGGCACCACGGCCTGCACGTTCCTCACGCCGCAGGCGACGCTCTACCACTACGACCCGGGCAACGGGGTCGGTGCGACCATCGGTGACATCAAGGTGCGGGATGCCGTCGCGCTCATCAACGAGGACGGGCATGCGATCAGCCTGCTGATCACCCTGGTGAGTTCGAGCGACAAGGCCGAGAACGTGACGCTGCAGTTCCAGTCGGGCGGCGAGAAGACCGACCAGATCGTGCGGGTTCCCGAGCGCGGTGTCGCCCAGTTCGGCACGACGGCCGACCAGGAGCAGATCATCATCCTCAACCCCGACGTCCCGCTCGGCTCACTGCTGCCGGTGTACGTGCAGTACGGCAACGAGACGGGCACGACGCTCCTCGTGCCGGTGCTGGATGGCACGCTCCCCGAGTACGCCGACCTGGTGCCGCCGGAGATCCTGCGCGAGTAGCGCTGCAGGCGCGCACGCCCGCGTTCTGGGCACTGCCGGCCTCACGGCAGTCCGTGCCGCGATGGACGGAACCTACCCCGATCTCGTCGCATGAAGCGTGCCGATCACTCCGCCTTACGCATCCCGTCGCCTAGCTCTCCGGACGCCCCATCCGCGCCGAGACAGCAGAAAACGTACCTTTGACGCAACATGAGGCGCCAAAAGGTACGTTTTCTGCCACCTCGGCGCGCTCGCTGCTCCACAACAGCCGAGCGAACGGCGCGGGCCCCCGAGCTGTGGAGACTGTTGGCGATCCGGCCGCTGGAGTCGGTAGCGTGCTGTGCATGCGAATGATCTTCGTAGTCGCGCTCGCGGGCGCGCTTCTTCTCGCTGGATGCGGCGGGCCGGCGCCCGTCGTGACGCCAACCGAGTCCGTGGGCGAGCCGGTGTTCGCGTCGGAGGAGGAGGCGTTGGCGGCGGCTGAGGCGGTGTTCGCGAAGTACATCGAGGCATCGACGCGAATGGCTATGATTCGGCGGGACTGGACCTGTCGGGCTTCGACGGTCTCCTGACTCAGACCAAATGCTCGACGAGGAGACGGTGACCGCGCAGTCCCTTGTCGACCGCGGAAGGCACTTGGAGGGCGCTTTCGGTCCTACTTCAACTTCGCACTTCAACAATTCGACCAGTCGTTCGCCATCCGACGTCTTCCTTCAGGCGTACGTCTGCCTCGACCTTTCAACGTCGCGTATTTCGATGCGGATGGCGCTGATCAGTCGGCAGAAGACCACGCCACTTCGCGCTCCACTCGAAGTGGTATTTGTCAACCAGCCCGACGACCCGACTCGATCTGTTACTGGATATGGTGGAGCAGTGGACAGGCACCGATTTCTGCTCGTAGCGGCAGTTGGCGCGTGCTCGCTGGCGACGCTCCCCGCCTGGCCGCGGCCCAGCGGCCGCGGACGCAGCTGATGTCGGCGACGACACCACAACCGAGTCCACCAACAACGGCGACTCCGTAGACATCGGCGTAACCCAACCCGGCACCCCCGGCTCCGACGGCTCCGACGACACCGGCGACTTCATCTACGTGGGCGGCGGCAGCGGCTCCGCCACCGACGACTCGATCTGCCTCCGCATCGTCGACAACCGCTGCTACGTGACCCTCACGCGGCCCGAGGATGCGGTGCCGGGCACTCCCACGCTCTCCGACATCGCGAGCTTCCGCCCGGTGGTCGGCACGGCGCACATGCAGCCGAACGGGTGGGGTGTGGTGGGCATCCACACCAACTTCTACGCGACGGGCGACGTCCACGTCGTGACCGGCACCCTGCTCGGGCAACCGGCCAGCGTGCGGTTCACGCCGATCGGGTGGCACTGGACGTACGGGGATGGCACGGCCGCATCCGTCGGCTCACCAGGGGGCACCTGGGCGCAACTCGGCATCCGCGAGTTCGACGCGACGCCCGGGAGCCACGTCTACACCGCCAAGGCCGGTTACACGGTCACGCTCAGCATCGAGTACGGCGCCGAGTACCAGTACGCCGGGCAGCCCTGGCTGCCGATCGCGGGCACGCTGCTGCTGCCGGCCAACGACCTCGCGATCGCGACCTGGCGCGTGAAGACGGTGCTCGTGGCCGAGGACTGCCTCGACGATCCGAGCGCGCCGGGATGTCCGACCGGCTAGGTGTCCGACCGGCGAGCTGCCCGACCGGCCAGGCGTCCGAGCGGCTAGGCTCTCCGAGCGGACAGCGGGCGCTAGCTCGACACCCAGGTCTGCCAGAGCGTGTAGCCGCCCGCGTTCGCGCTGTGGTTCTTGACCACGATCTCGACCCACTCCTTCTCGCCGTTGTAGTTGTCCTTGAGGTAGTTGTGCCGAACGGCGGTGATGCTCACCTCGATCTGCGATGTGCCGTGCGGACCACTCGGCGTATTCGGGGACGCCTTCACGAAGTACGACACCAGCCCGCTCGGCGGGTTGTTCCACGTGAACTTCGATGATGCGTTCGCGGCGATCTCGACGCGCTCGCCGATCTGCCCGCGGTTGATCTTGAGTGCCATGACGAACTCCCAGTGTTCGTCCGCATCGGGTTGAGGCGGTCTCGTGCGGTGACGCCGAGAGTACTCCGGCGTGCAGCTCGCGACCAGACCGAGGCGACGAGCTGTGGATGAAGCGCGCTACGCCTCGAACCGGTAGCCGAGCCCGCGCACCGTGACGAGCATCCTCGGATCCGACGGCACCTTCTCGATCTTCGAGCGGATGCGCTTGATGTGCACGTCGAGGGTCTTGGTGTCGCCGAAGTAGTCGGCGCCCCACACCCGGTCGATGAGCTGTCCGCGGGTGAGCACGCGTCCGGAGTTGCGCAGCAGCAGCTCGAGCAGTTCGAACTCCTTGAGCGGCATCGCGGTCTCGACGCCGTCGACCGAGACGGTGTGGCGGTCGACATCCATGCGCACCGTGCCGGCCTCGAGCACGGCGTCCGGGTCATCCACCTCGATGCGGCGGCGCAGGACGGCCCGGATGCGCGCGAGCAGTTCGCGCGTCGAGTACGGCTTCGTGACGTAGTCGTCGGCGCCGAGCTCGAGGCCGACCACGATGTCCACCTCGGAGTCCTTCGCGGTGAGCATGATGATCGGCACGCTCGAGCGGGTGCGCAGCTCGCGGCAGACCTCGGTGCCCGAGAGCCCGGGAAGCATGAGGTCGAGCAGCACGAGGTCGGCGCCGGCGCGGTCGAACTCGGTGAGCGCGGACGGACCGTCCGCGGCGATCGCGGTCTCGTAGCCCTCGCGTTCGAGCAGGAACGCGAGCGGCTCGCTGAGCGAGGACTCGTCTTCGACGATCAGGATGCGGGTCATGATGCTCCAAGTGAGGCTGCTGCTGCGTGGGATGCTTCGGGCAGGCGGATGGTGAAGGTCGAACCGCTGCCGGGCTGGGACCAGACCCGGACGTCGCCGCCGTGGTTCTGCACGACGTGCTTGACGATGGACAGCCCGAGCCCGGAGCCGCCGGTGTTGCGGATCGCGCTGGATCGACGCGGAAGAAGCGCTCGAACACCCGGTCGATCTCGTCCTCCGGGATGCCGACGCCCTGGTCGGTGACCGCGATCTCGACGACGCCGTCGTTGAGCGAGACGCCGACGCCGACGCGCGAGCCGTTCGGCGAGTACTGGATCGCGTTCGAGATGAGGTTGTCGAGCGCGGTGGTGAGCAGCGTCTGGTCGCCGAAGACCTCGGCGCCGGCATCGCCCACCGCTCACCAGCAGCACCTTGTTCGCCTCCGCGGCGACCCGGTTCTGGTCGATCGCGTTCGCGACGACCTCGTCGATGTCGACGCGGTCGGCCTTGGTGAGGGTGTCCTTGGCCTGCAGCCGCGAGAGCTCGATGATCTCCTGCGTGATGCGGGCGAGCCGCTCGGACTCCTTCGTGAGCCGCTTCGCGAACCGCTTGACCTGCTCGGGCTCCTTCGACGCGCTGACGAGCGCCTCGGCGAGCAGGCCGACCGCGCCGATCGGCGTCTTCAGCTCGTGGCTGATGTTCGCGATGAAGTCGCGCCGCACCTCCTCGAGCCGGTAGGACTCGGTGCGGTCCTCGGCGAGCAGCAGCACGTACCGGGCGCCGAGTCGCGCGACCCGCACCGAGAGGTAGATGGATGCCTCGCCGAACGGCCCCCGCGCGAGGTGCAGCTCTTCGGTGACCGGCTCCCCGCCCCGCCGAACCTGGTCGACGAGCTTCACGAGCTCGGGATGCACGAGCGCGCCGTTCCACACCAGCCCGAACGAGAGCGCACCGGGGCTGGCCTTGACGACGTTGTTGGACGGGTCGATCACGACCCCGGCCGACTCGAGCGCCTCGATCACCTGGTCGACCCCGTCGGGCACCGACGAGTTGACCACCTCGTGCGCCGTGCGGCCGCGCCGGGCCGAGATCACGAGGATGACGGCGACTCCCGCTCCGACGAGCACGCCGAAGGCGAGGGCGGCTGGCACCAGCCACGCGGAGTCCATGACGACTAGATTAGTTTCAACTGCCGGTTGAACCGGGGTCGGATTCGCATTCGGCCGCGGGGCGTCGTCTGAAGTTCAGGCCATGAACACCGGTTGTTAACCTGGCGAGGGCAGTGTGGCCTCAGTCGTGCGGGCTCCGCCATGCCCCGCAGAGCATGCCAGGCAGGCAGCTTGCCAGGACGGTGCCTGAAAAGGGCATGAAGGGACGCAAACGTGCGCGAAGTATTCCAGCAGGAACTGCGCGAGGTGCAGGATCGCCTTGTCGAGATCGCCGGCCTCGTGGCCGTGGGTATCGAGAACGCGACCCAGGCCTTCAACGAGTCGAACGTGTCGCTCGCCGAGAGCGTGATCGCCGACGACAACAAGATCGACCTCGCAGCGCAGGAGCTCGACGAGCTCGCCATCAACATCCTCGCCCGGCAGCAGCCCGTGGCCCGCGACCTGCGCATCGTGGTGAGCGCCCTGCGCATCAGCGCGTCGCTCGAGCGCATGGGTGACATGGCGGAGCACATCGCCCAGCTCGCCCGCTACCGCTTCCCCGACAAGGTCGTGCCCAAGAGCCTGCGTGGCACGTTCTCGGAGATGGGACAGCTGGATGTCGCCATCGCGAAGAAGCTCGTGGAGCTCCTCAAGACCGAGGACGTCAAGCTCGCCGAGGAGATCCGCAACGAGGACGACAAGGTGGATGCCCTCCACCTGAGCGTCTTCGACAAGGTGCTCGGCGAGACCTGGAAGGGCGCGGCGGTCGACACCGTGGATGCCACGCTGGCTTCGCGGTACCACGAGCGCTTCGCCGACCACGCCGTCTCCATCGCGAAGAAGGTGCAGTACCTCGCGACCGGCGACTGGATCCCGGCTGACGCCTAGCGTCGCGCTAGCCGCCGCTGTTCAGTACGTCGAACCGTGACTCGACCTGAGTCGCACCCACGGTCGGTCGGCCGTCGGCTGGAACCATCACCACGGTGATCTTCCAGGAGTCGACTCCCGGCCAGTCGCTGTTCAGGATCAGGATGTCGCTCACGTCTGCGCCGAGGAATGCGGGATGGTACGGCGCCGGCTGCAGCGTGGCCGATTCCGCGTACCAGAGGTAGATCGGGTCGAACGGGTCGGGCGAGTCCCAGACCGTGCTCGCATCCCAGTAGCTGGAGCCCGGGGCGGAGTTGTAGAGATAGCTGCCGGGTCCCCAGAACTGGCCGACTTCGTAGACCGGGTCGAGGCGGCCGGTCACGGTGATCGTGACGGTCCCGGTGGTCGCGGACGAGCCATCCACCAGGGTGTAGGTGAGCGTTCCCGTTGCGGTCTCGCCGGGCCCGAGGCGCTGGAGCACGCCGAAGTCGTCCGAGCCTGAGTCGAGCGACAGGGTGCCGTCGGCCGCGAGGGAGTAGCCGCCAGCAGTCTCGCCGTTCACGGTCCAGGATCCGGAGGCAGGGACCACCGATCGCGTGCCGGTGCCGCCGGAGTCGTTTGCGAGCACGTTCGCGGAGGCCGAATCCGGGTCATCCTGCAGGTCGAACGCGACCGAATCGGCGCCTGCCGCGAGCACGAAGTCGCCCGCGTCAGTGACGACGAAGTGCACGGTGTAGTTGAGCAGCGGGCGCCCGTCGGACGGGTTCAGCGTCACCGTGATGGAACTCACCGAGTCGAAGCCCCACGCGTTGTTGACGATGGTGACCGACGTGACGTTTGCATTGTTGATGAAGGCGGGGTCTTGCGGCACGGTACCAGTGGACGTCGCCGACCACTGGTGCGTCACCGCGTACGTGCTCTCTTCGCATCCACCGTTGAGTGCCGAACAGATTCCTGGGTCGGGGCTGTCGAACATCTGCGAGGCATCCCATGTCGTCGGAGTTGCCTGGTTGTAGTCGAGCGAGCCGTTGTCGGGCCCGATCATCGGCGCGACGAGGTAGTACGGATCCAGCCTGCCGGTCACCGTCACCGTGATGTCCGCGGTGTCCTGGAACTCGCCGTCGTCGATCTGGTACTGCAGGTCGATGGTGGCGACCTCGGCGGGTTCGAGTTTCTGCAGCGGCCCGAACAGATCGTCACCGGAGGTGAGGGTGAGGGTGCCGTCGACGGCGAGGTCGTACGTCCCCGCGAGTTCGCCGTTCAGATCGAAGGTGCCGGATGCCGGGACCGCCGAGAACGGGCCGTCGTCGGTGTCGTTGCCCAGCACGTTCACCTGCAGCTCGTTGATGTGGAACCGCAGGTTGAAGTCCACCGCGTCATCCCCCGCCGTCGGCGGCTCGTTGACGACCGGTTCGCCGACCAGGAACTCCACGGTGTCGGATGCGCCACCCACGACCGCGCGGCCATCGCCGGTCGCCACCGAGACGGTGAGGCTCACGTCCGAGCCGATGCCCCATTCGGCGTTCTGCACCGTCAGTGACGGCAGGTTCGCTCCGCTGAAGACCGGGTCGCTCGGCAGGGGGCCGGGGGTGACGGCCGACCAGGAGTGGGTGAGCGTGTACGGGTCGGGCGAATCCCACATCCCGGTCGCATCCCAGGTGTTGGGGGTCGGGTCGTTGAAGTCGAGCAGCACGCCGCCATCGGGCCCGGACAGCTCTCCGACGCGGTACAGCGGATCGAGCGCGCCCTCGGCAGTCACGACGAGCGCGCCGACCGCCGTGAGGTCCCCATCGGTCACCGTGTAGGAGATGTGCCCGGTCGCGATGTCGCCCGCAGCGAGGTGTTGGAGCGGTCCGAAGTCATCCGTGCCGGTCGTGACGGTCGTCTCGCCGTCGGCGGTGATCGTGTAGGTGCCCGCAGGAGTGGAGTCGCCATCCAGGAACCAGTCGCCGGTCGCCGGGACGGCCAGGAGGGGGCTCACGAGCCCGTCATCGGTGTCGCCCAGGAGGACGTTCGTCGAGGCGGAGTCGCCGCTGCCGGGCTGGAGGGTCATGAGGAGCGTGTCATCCTGCGGCACCGGTGGCGTGTTGACCGGATCGACCGCGATCACGTTGAACGTCGCGGTCTCGAACCCGCCGTGACCGTCGTCGGCCGTGACCGAACCCGAGGCGTTCGAGGCGCCGAGGGGCGGGAGGAAGGTCCAGACCGGAGGCGAGGAGAAGAACGTGCCCCAGGCTTCCGAGAACGATCCGCTGTAGGTGAGCATGTCGCCGTCGGGGTCGACGAAGGAGCCCACGGGGACGACGAAGTTCGCGGTGGAGCCGTTGGTCACCTGCTGGTTCGGGAACGGCGAGATGAGGATCGGCGCATCGTTGACACCCGTCACCGTCACGTTCACCGTGCCGGCCGTCGAGAGATCCCCGTCGGTGACCGTGTACTGCAGCTGCGCCTGCGCGGTCTGGTCCTGCCCGAGGCGCCGCGCCGGGCCGTACTGGTCAGGGCTGATCGTGAGAGTCAGCTCGCCTGCACTGTCGATCGAGTAGCTTCCGGCATCCTCGGTGTCACCGACGAACTGCCACGTTCCCGTCGCCGGCAGGGCGGTCGTCGACCCGGTCGGGAGGCCGTCATCGGTGTCGTTCGCCAGCAGATCGTGCATGACGGAATTCGGGGATGCCGCCAGGTCGAAGTTGACGGTGTCGATCCCTGCGACCGGGGCGACGTTGGCCTGCAGCGTGACATCGAGATGGATCGTGGATGACACGGGCGCGCCATCCCCGTCGCTCGCCAGCACCGCGAGGTCGTAGCCGCCCTGGTCGCCGATCACGGGCGACACGCTGAATCCGGTCACCGGGCTGAAGGTCATCCACGACTCGAGCCCTGTGGCGGTGAGGGTCAACGGTTCCAGATCGGCGTCGGTGAACTGCGGCAGGCCGAAGGTGGCGGTGGTGCCGGTGGTCACGGACTGGGTCGGCACGGGCGTGGTGACGGTGGGCGGGTCATCCACGCCGCTCACGACGACGGTGATGTCGCGCTGCTCGCTGTCAGGACCGTCGGTGATCGTGAGACGGAACGTCTCGGTCACCGTCTCGCCAACGTCGAGCTGGCGGACGAGCTCGTTGTCGAGCGAGTAGCTCCATGTGACGGCCCCGGCGAGGGATGCCGTCGGCTCGGTCACGCTCGCGACCAGCGAGCCGAGCGGGCTCGCCGTCACCGGGCTCACCGTCACGGTGCGCGTCGCCCCGAGGGCGAACGCAGTGAACGACAGGTCACCTGAATCGGCGAGCGTCTGCGCCGCGGGCAGCACCTGGCTGACCGCGCCCGCGAGGTCGGTGGCGCCGACGGTGAGCGCGGCGGGAAGCGTGAAGGTCGCGGATGCCGCGGCCGACGTGTTCCCGAGAGCGTCGCGGGTGAACACGGCGTACGAGTAGGTCGCGGTCGCCAGCCCGCTGTCGGTCACCCCGGTGCCGGGCGCCGCGACGACCGCCACGGCGGTGCCGGCGGTGGGACCGGACGGTGGAACGAGCCCGGGCGCACGCCGCACCACCGCGGAGGCGTAGTCGGCATCCACCGGGTTGGTCCAGCTGAGTGCGACCGCGTGCGGCGCGGGCACGCCTCCCAGCGCGGTGACCATTGCGGGCGCCTTGGTGTCCGCCGGCGGGGTCGTGACCGGCGGGGTCACGGGCGGAGTGACCGGAGGCTGGGTCGGCGGGGCGGTGGGGCCCAGGCGTCGGTGTGGCGGTGGGTGCGGGGGTCGGCGTCGCGGTCGGGCGCGGGCTCGGTGTCGCGGTGGGGTCGGGCGCCGCATCCCCGGTCGCGGTGGGCGAGGGTGCCGAGACCGGGTCTCCGGCGCGCAGCCCTGCGGTGCCGAACCAGATCATGAGCGCGACGATGACCGCGATGATGAGGCCGAAGGCGACGACCATCGGTACGGGCACGCGCGAACGATCCAAGCGCCTGCTCCGTCCTGATCGGTGATGAAAGCGTATCGGAGCCCTTGGCGCCGCTCCTGCCCCCACCATGGGGGTCATCGACTCCGCCGCCCAGGCTTTCGGACATTCCCGACTCGTAGCCGCGTTCTGCTCTGAGCGGAACGACGAGCGCCCGCGGCATCCATCCTGCTTGGCTGTCCCCATGGGTGATCTCGTCAGCATGCAGGCCGCTCGAGCGGCACGGCCCCTCGAGCCGCTGTGGCGGGATGTGCTGGGCAGGACCCTGCGCGAGCTGCGGCACGAGCACGGCGAGCGCCTGGTCGAGACCGCCGCCCGAGCCGGGATCTCGCCGCAGTACCTCTCCGAGGTCGAACGCGGACGCAAGGACCCGTCGAGCGAGATGCTCGCCGCGATCGCCGGCGCGCTCGGCACCGACCTCGTGGACCTCACCCGCCGGGTGGCCGACGAGCTCGGCGGACGCCGGCTGCGCGTCGTCGACCTGACCCCTCAGGCGGCGAACGACGTCGAGCGCCGCTCCGAGCGAGCCGCGGCGCCCGCGCCGCTCGGGCAGCCGCAGCTGCTCGCCCTCGCCGCCTAACCGGCGATCGCCGCGGTCTTCACCGGTCGGGTCAGCACCTCGTCGATCAGGCCGTAGTCGCGCGCGGCCGTCGCCGTGAAGACCCGGTCGCGGTCGGTGTCGTGACGCAGGGTCTCGATCGTCTGCCCGCTGTGGAGCGAGAGCACCTCCTCGAGGTCGTGGCGCATCCGAACGAGTTCGTCGGCCTGCAGGATGAGGTCGGGGACGGTACCGCGTCCTTGCGCGGCCGGCTGATGCAGCACGATGCGCGCGTGCGGCAGCGCCGCCCGCCGACCCGGAGCTCCAGCGGCGAGCAGTGCGGCGCCCGCCGCGACCGCCTCGCCCACGCAGGTGGTCGCGACAGGCGAGCGGATGAACTGCATCGTGTCGTAGATCGCGAGCATCGCCGACAGGTCGCCGCCCTCGCAGTTGATGTACAGGCTGATCTCCTGTCCCGAGCCGCTGGACTCGAGGTGCAGCAACTGCGCGACGAGGGCGTTCGCGACGCCCGAGTCGATCGGCGTGCCGAGGTAGATGATGCGTTCGGTGAGCAGGTGGCTGTAGACATCCATGATCCGCTCGCCCCTGGGGTGCTGGGCGATGACGTTCGGGATCGTGTACCTGTTCAGCGCAGCCTGACTCATGCGGACACTCCGATCCCGATCGGGCGACGGCGCGCGGGCATCACCTGGTCGAACGACTCGACGACGTGGTCGATGAAGCCGTACTCGAGCGCCTCGGTCGCCGTGTACCAGCGGTCGTGCAGCGAGTCCTCGAAGATGCGCTCGACGCTCTGCCCGGTGTCCTGCGACGTCAGCCCGATGATGGTGTCGCGCATGTGGCGCAGGTCGCCGGCCTGCACCTCGACCTCGACCGTCGAGCCCCCGATCCCCGACGAGCCCTGGTGCATGAGGATGCGAGCGTGCGGCAGCGCGGCCCGCTTGCCGCGGGTGCCCGACGAGAGCAGGAACTGGCCGGCGCTGCAGGCGAGGCCGAGCGCGAGGGTCGCCACGTCGTTCGGGATCAGCTGCATCACATCCCGGATCGCGAGCATCGACGGCACCGAGCCGCCGGGTGAGTGGATCCAGAATCCGATGTCGGAGGCGGGATCCTCCGCCGCGAGCGTGAGCAGCTGCACGGTGAGCAGGGTGCCGTTGTCGTCGTCGAGGGGTCCGTCGAGCACGATCACACGCTCGTGGAGCAGCTGCTGCCGCACCCGGTCGGAGAACATCGGGGGTTTGTCGTTTGCCATGGGGACAGCCTCGCTCGGCGCGGTCCCAGGTGTCGCGCGATGCGGCTCAGAGGCGATCTGCCGTGGGCAGCGAGGCGAGTAGCCTCGTCTCGTGCCCAGCGAATCCGACCTTGCGGTCGACTACCGAGCCGCCGAGACCCGCCTGCTCGCCCACTACGGGCTCATGGCGACCGAGCGCACGGTGACCGCATCCGATGGCACCGAGCTGCACGTGCTCGAGATTCCGGCGGTGGATGCCGCGGACCCGCGCCCCCCGATCGTGCTGCTCCACGGCGCCGCATCCGTGACCGCCGCCGCCATCCCGCTCATCCCGGCCTTCGACGGACGGCGCGTGATCGCGCCGGACTGGCCGGGGCACGGACTCTCGGGCGCCGCATCCTTCGGCCCGGACGAATTGCGGTCGCGAGCCGTCGGGTGGCTGGATGCTGTCATCCAGGCCTTCGCACTCGACATGGTCGACCTCGTCGGCCATTCGATGGGCGGCCAGTTCGCCCTCTACTTCGTGCTCGCGCACCCCGAGCGCGTGCGCCGACTCATCCTGCTCGGGGCGCCCGGCGCCGCCTTCGGCGAGATGCGCGCACCGTTCTCGTTCCGGGTGCTCGCGCTGCCGTGGCTCGCCTCGAGGGTGTTCGACCGACCGGTGAGCCGCGAGCAGTACGGCCTGAACAGCGCGCTGACGCTCGGCAAGGGCACCGTGGACGGCTGGCCGCCCGAACTGGTCGACGTCGGGTACTTCGCGTCGCTGCGCGATGCGTTCAAGCAGACCCTGCCGCACTACTTCAAGGCGATCACCGGGTTCTGGCGGGTGCGGAGGGCGGCGGTGGTATCGCACGCCGAGCTGTCCAGCCTCGGCATGCCGGTGCTCGGGGTGTGGGGCGATGCAGACGTGTTCCTGACGCCGGCGCGGGGCGCGGGCTCAGCGGCATCCATCCCGCAGTTCGAGGAGGTCGTGCTGCACGCCGGGCACGCGCCATGGCTCAACCGCCCGGAGGAGTCCGCGGCGGCCGTGCGGATGTTCCTGGGCTAGACGACCGATCCGGAGCGCCGGCGCGCGATCGCAACGGTCACGCCGCCTGCGAGCACCGCGAACGATCCGAGGAACACGATCGCCGCGATCGGCAGTTCGGATCCCGTCGCCGCGAGCGCGGGCTGCTCGATCGTGAGCGCACGCGCGGCGATGAAGACGTCGCCCAGCTCGGCGGGCGCACTGGAGATGTACGTCGGCTCCGCGGTGGCCCACGCGGACGGCGCCGCGGTCAGCATCAGCAGCTCGAGGTCGCCCTCGCCGTCGTCGTTCTCGTAGTTGAAGAAGAGGGTTCCGTCGGCGTCGAAGTCGGCTCCCTCGATGAGTCCCTCGACGAAGTAGACGCCGTCGAACTCGGTGACGGTGCCGATGGATTGCGCTGCGACATCCACTGCGAGGAAATAGCAGCTGCCCGGGTCGTCCTCGAGGAAAACGTAGGTGATGCCCGTGCGCGGATCCGTCGCGAGCGAGTTGAAGTCGTAGGTCGGCACCCCTTCGACCTTGAGGATCTCCGTGAGGTCGACGATCGGAACGAGTGCACCCGTGACCGCATCAACGGAGGCGATGGCGTAATGATCGGTGAACGAGCCGCCGTCGGTCGCCTGCACGTCGTAGCCGAGGAGCGTCACCGTCGTGCCGTCGTTGAGCGTGTCGAGGCCCGTGAAGAAGTTGAGATTCGCCGAGAAGGCCCCGGCGACCGAGACGAAGGTGGCGACGGAGGATTCGATGTCGCCCGACGTGTGGTTCCAGGTGCGAACGTCGGCGCCGATCAGCGCCGTGCCCTTCTCGCCGTTGACCTCGATGCCGGAGACGTTGACCTGCGTCGGCACGAAGGTCGTCGGCAGCAGCGTCGTGACGCCATCGGTCTTGCCGTAGGTCGCGAAGCCCGCCTGCTCCACGTTCTCGTCGAACACGACGTAGGTGTACATGTTGCTCGTGTGCGCGGAGGCAGTACCCGCCGCGACGAGGCCGAGCGTGGTCAGCGCGACCGTGGCGATGATCGTCTTCGTGGCGGCAGTGGTGACCGTCATGGGTTCAGCTTCCGTAGGTGGTGCGAGGTGACGCTGGACAGGTGACGCAGTTAGACCCTACCGGCCTCGGACCGGCGACGCGCCACCAGGACGGTCACCCCACCGGCGAGGACGGCGAAGGAGCCGAGGAACACGATCGCCGCGATCGGCAGTTCGCTACCGGTGTTGGCCAGGGCGGTGTGCTCGATCGTGAGCGCGAGCTCGGCGAGGAAGTAGCTGTCGTTGTTCCCGGGGAACGTCGAGATCACCTGACGGGTGGCCGTGGGCCACGTGATCGGCGCGCCAAGCCGGGAGAAGCTCCTGCTCGGTGCCACCTTCGCCGTCGAAGTTGTCGTAGACGAAGTAGAGCGAGCCATCGGCATCGAAGTCGGCACCGCCGACCTCGCCCTCCTCGAATCCCTCACCGTCGAAGACTGTGACAGCCCCGACCGTGTCGGTGGCGACGGTGACCGGCAGGTAGTAGGACAGGTCACCGAGCTCGAGGAACACATAGGTCACACCGCTGGCGGGATCCGTGGCGAGCGACACCGCGTCATACAGCTGGTTGCCCTCCGGGTCGGCGAGCGCCGACGTGATGTCGGCGAGCTCGACCAGGTTGCCCGCGGCATCCACCGAGGCGATCACGACGGAGAACAGGTCCGGGTAGTACTAGACGAGGGTGACCGTCGTACCGTCGTTGAGCGTGTCGAGTCCCGAGATGGAGAACTCGTAGTCGCCGAAGCTCAGACCGGTCTCGTCGCCCAGCGCCCCGGAGGTGTGATCCCACGTCGCGACATACGGCACGTCGGATACGCCGACCATGACGCCCTTCTCGCCGTATACCTCGATGCCGTAGATCGACTGGCGGCCCAGTTCGAGCTCGCTCGGCAGCGGCGCGGCGACGCCGTCCGTCTTGCCGACGGTCGCGAAGCCCTGGAAGGGCGGCACGTTGTCCGGGTTCGCATCGAGGATGACGCCGTACATGTTATTGGTGTGCGCCGAAGCAGGCAGTGCCGCCACGAGGCCGAGGGCGGTGAGCGCGATCGTGGCGATGCCAGCCTTCACGGCTGCGGACTTGAACGACATGGCTGCTGCTTTCGTTGAACGGCTGATCAAACGAGGACTAGACGGTGCCGGCCTCGGACCGGCGACGAGCGACCGCGACGGTCACCCCTCCGGCGAGAACGGCGAACGAACCGAGGAACACGATCGCCACAATCGGCAGTTCGGAACCGGTTGCCGCGAGCACCGTGTGCTCGATCGTGAGCGCCTTCTGGATGATTCCGGCGGAATCACCTGCCGGCGCCAGCGAGATGAACTGCGGCGCCGCCGTCGGCCAGGTCGTCGGCCCGGTCGTGAACTTGAGCAGCTGGTACTCGGCGCCCTCGTCGGCATCGCGGTCGTCGTAGTTGAAGTACAGCTCGCCGGTGGCCGCGTCGAAGTCGGCGGCGTTGAGGAGTCCGTCGGAGAAGTAGTCATCCTCGAACGAGGTGAGGGTGCCGACCGCGTCGGTGGCGACGGTGATCGGCAGGAAGCTCGGCCGGCCGTCAGGACCCTGCACGAACACGTACGTGATACCCGTCGCCGGATCCGTCGCGATCGACGTCGGCTGGTACTGGATCTCACCGCCGACCGAGATCGCATCGGTGAAGTCGGTGAGCGGGATCAGCTCGCCGGTACCCGAGTTGACCGAGGTCACGGCCCACGTCGCATCCTCGCCCTCATTGGGAAGGTAGTAGAGCGCCATCGTCACCGTGGTGCCGTCGTTCAGCGTGTCGAGTCCGGTGAAGAAGTCGAAATCGGATTCCTGGCTCGTGGTGAGGAACACGCTCATCGCGTGCCACGCTCGCCGGTCGTGTGATTCCACTCGCGCACGTAGCCGCCCTCGATGAATCCGATCTCGGTGCCCTTCTCGTTCGCGACCTCGATGCCCTCGATCTCGAGCCGCACGGGCACGAACGTGGTCGGCAGCAGAGCAACGACGCCGTCGGCCTTGCCGTACGTCGCGAAGCCGGACTGCTCGCTGAGGTTGTCGTAGTACACGTAGGTGTACATGTTGCTCGTGTGCGCCGAAGCGGGCATCGCGGCCACGAGCCCGAGCGCGGTGAGCGCGACCGTGGCGATGCCGGTCTTCACGACCGTGGACTTGAACGTCATGGCGTCCGCTTTCAGTAGGTGAGAAGGATGAAGCGGGCAGTACCTAGACCGTGCCGGCGTCGGCGCGACGCCGCGCTGCGACGACGGTCACGCCACCCGCGATGACCGCGAACGATCCGAGGAACACGATCGCCGCGATCGGCAGCTCCGAGCCCGTGGCGGCCAGGGCGGTGTACTCGATCGTGAGTGCAAGCTGGTCGATCTGCACGTCGTTGGCTGGGGCGGTCGAGATGAACACCGGCGCGGCCGTGCCCCACGTCGCCGGGCCGGTCGTGAACTTGAGGAGCTCGGGCGTGGTCAATGACGGCTCACTCTGATAGTTGAAGTAGAGCTCGCCGGTCGCCTGATCGAAGTCGACACCGGCAACCCGGCCCTCGACGAAGTACTCGTTGGCCAAGGGCGCGATGAGTCCCACGGTGTCGGTCGCAACCGTGATCCCCAGCACGCTCGGGCTGCCGTCCGGTCCCTGCAGGAACACGTAGGTGATTCCCGTTGCCGGATCGGTGGCGAGGCTGGTCGGCGCGAACAGCACGTCACCACCGCCCGAGATCTCGTCGGTGAACTCCGTGAGCGGGATGCAGCTCGCCGGTGGCGGCGTTGACCGAGGCAATGACCCAGTGCGGGACATCCACTGGGAACTCCACGGGCCCCTCTTCGGTGATGTACCTCACGAGGGTGACGGTCGTGCCGTCGTTCAGGGTGTCGAGACCTCGGAATTCGTCGAACTCGCCCGCAGTGAGCGAGACGAGGACCTCAGCGCCACGCGCTCCGGTCGTGTGGTCCCAGGTGCGCACGTAGTCGTCGCCGTCCCAGCCGATCGCGGTGCCCTTCTCGTTGGCCACCTCGATGCCGTAGACGATGGCCTCCTCGGCCACGAACGACGTCGGCAGCGCGGTCGCGACGCCATCGGCCTTGCCGTAGTTCGCGAAGTACGCCTGCTGGTTCTGATCGTTGTAGTACACGTACGTGTACATGTTGTTCGTGTGCGCCGAGGCGGGCGCTGCGGCGACCAGTCCCATTGCGGTGATGGCGACGGTGGCGATGCCGGTCTTGACGGCAAGGGACTTGAGGGTCATTTCGGCTCTCAGCTTTCGGTGGCTAATTCACAGCGATTTGTGAGCAAGGGCACCAGAGGGAGAACAAACCTCACGGTTCGAGGCCTCGACCACTGATCGAGGGTCTTGGCCGGCCATCCAGCGCTACCGCAACCCCTTGCTGCGCCGAGGCTCGCGGCGTTGTCTTGATGCATGGATGACACGCAGAGCAAGCACGACGGCCAGATGCCCGACCGGCCCTCGGACGCCGAGGAGACCTCGCCCAACGAGGGCGAGCAGAACCCGTTGGTGCAGCCGGCGGATGAGCCCTGGACCAAACAGTGACCGGCGAGCGTATCCTGCCCGAAGAGGTCACCGACGGCGCTGTGCCCGACCCGGACCTCGCCACGACCGAGCCGGAGGACGACGATGACTGATCTGGGTGGACAGGACACGAGCAGGATGACCGGCTCCGAGGCCGCCGCATTCCACGAGGAGTTCGGCGAGGGCCCGTCGGAGGACGACACCGAGACGCAGTTGGACCCGCACGTTCCGGACGCCCCGGAGCGCGAGGCCGGCCCGATCCTGCTGCCGCCGGATTCGCCGTAACCGCATCCGACTCGGACGGCAGTGGCGGGTGAGCGTTCGGGCTACCGCCCGCCGCCCTTCTTGCGCTCCTTGAGCGCCTCGCCGATCAGCTTCGCGTCGACGCTGGTGACCGTCAGTGCTGCCCGGTCGATCTCGACTGGGATCTCAGTGCCGGGAACGAGCGCACGGATCACGCCGCTCGAGGTCCAGATCTTGTGCCACGAAGCCTCGCCGAGCCCGCCGCCGGTGAGGCGCATCCGCACCGAGATCTGCGCGTTGGTGCGGAACACGTTCTCACCGGACTCGAGGTTGTTGCGGTTGCCCGACACGACCCCGATCCCCGCGCCCGTTCCCGCGTTGATCCGATCGACGTCCGCCTGATCGGTCGGGTTGATGATCGGGGCGTTTCGCTGCAGCTCGTCCTGCGCGAGGCGCGCCTGCTCGGCGTAGTCCTGGAAGCCGGCCTTCGCGGTGTCGAGTTGGTCCTTGGCCTGCGCGAAACCGTCTTTCGCGGCATCCATCGCCTGCTTCATGTTGTCGAAGAGTCCCATCCGGTGACGGTACTCCCGAGTGGATGCCGCGGGCTAGACCGTCCCGCGCTCCGACCGACGCCGCGCGACCATCACCGTGAGCCCACCGGCCAGCACCGCGACGGTGCCGAGCGCGAGGAACGCCGCGACCGGGACATCCGAGCCGGTGGCGGCGAGCGCGGTGTGCTCGATCGTCAGGGCGTACTCGGCGATGCGGAAGGTGTCGGTCTGGGCGGGTGCCTTCGAGATGAAGACGCGCTCGGCCGTCAGCCATGCGGATCCCACCGGCAACTTCGACAGCTCGAGCTCGAGATCTTCGGCCTCGTAGTTCTCGTAGTTGAAGTAGAGGGTGCCGTCAGCGTCGAAATCGGCGCCCAGGACTCGGCCTTCGCCGAACCCGTCGAACTGGTTCGGGTCGCTCACGGTGCCACCCGCGACGTCCGCTTCGAGGAAGTAGGCGTCGTACTTGGTGGCGATGAACACGTAGGTGAAGCCGGTCAGCGGGTCGGTCGCGAGGGAGTCGACGTTGTAATCGATGTCGCCCTCGACCGAGATCGCGTCGGTGATGTCGAGCAGTGGGATGACCTCGCCGGTGCCCGCATTGATGGAGGCGATCGCCCAGTGCTCGGTGAACGTCGGAACCTCGACGCCATTGCTCTGCTCGTAGTTGACGAGTGTCACCGTCGTGCCGTTGTTCAGAGTGTCGAGGCCGGTCAGGTAGTCGAGCTCCTGCAGCGGGTCGTCGATGAAGGCCGCGACGTACGGACCGAAGGTGCCGGTCGAGTGGTCCCAGGTGAAGACGCCTGACCCCTCGTTGTAGCCGATCGCGGTGCCCTTCTCGCCTGCGACCTCGATGCCGCCGAAGTCGGTCGGGACGAACGTGGACTCCGGGAGCAACGCGACCTTGCCATCCGTCTTGCTGTACGTCGAGAACCCACCACCGGCGTCGTCGCTGTCGATGACGACCGTGTACATGTTGTTCGTGTGCGCCGAGGCCGGCGACGCGGCGATCAGGCCCACGGCCGTGAGGGCGGCGGTGGCGATGAGCGTGCGGGAAGCAAACGTCGTGCGGTTCATGCGGGAGTCCAAGCGCTTGGCGGAAGACCTCACCGCGGGTGGTTGAAAGCTAGCAGAAATCAGCTTTGGTCGCTGGATGCCGCGGGCTAGACCGTCCCGCGCTCCGACCGACGCCGAGCGACCATCACCGTGAGCCCACCGGCCAGCACCGCGACGGTGCCGAGCGCGAGACCAGCCGCGAGCGGCACCTGCGACCCCGTGGCGGCGAGCTTGGCCCACTCGATCGTCAGTGCCAACTCGGCGAGCTCGATGTCCTCGACCTGCGCGGGCGCCGTCGAGATGACCTGGCGCGCCGTCGTGGGCCAGGTCGACGGTGCGCCCACCTTGGACAGCTGGTATTCGACGTTCGGATTCACGTCGAGGTAGATGAAGAAGAGCGTTCCGTCGCCGTCGAAGTCGGCGCCGTAGATCTCCCCGTCCTCGAAGTCGGCGCTGGTGAATTCGGTCACGGCGCCGTGGGTGCCGGCCGCGACATTCACGGGAAGGAAGTAGGAGGCGCCGCCACTGCCGGTGGCGGAGAGGAACACGTAGGTGATGCCGGTGGCCGGATCGGTCGCGAGCGACGTCCAGTCGTAGAGGAACGGATCCTCGCCGGGATCGGTGATCACGTCGCTCAGGTTCACGACCGGGGTGAGGAGTCCAGAGGTCGCGTCGACGGTCGCAACCCAGACCTGGTCGGAGGCACCATCGGCGTCGAACTCGACGAGCGTGACGGTGCGACCGTCGTTGAGGGTGTCGAGGCCGCTGAACCCGTCGAAGTCGAGCGCTTCATCGCTGAGATGCGCCCCCACCGGCGGGGTGGCCTCGCCCGTGGTGTGGTTCCACCCGAACACGACCGGGGACTCGTAGTACGCGATCGCGACACCCTGCTCGGCGGCGACCTCGATGCCGACCACCTCGAAATATGTGGTCGAGGTCGGCAGCGGCGTGGCCACGCCGTCGGTCTTGCTGATGGTCGTGAACCCGGAGGGGATGCCGATCGCGTAGTCGATGTACGAGTACATGTTGCTCGTGTGCGCCGACGCGGGGCTCGCAGCGATCAGTCCCACTGCGGTGAGGGCGGCGGTCGCGAGCATCGTGCGGCGTGCGAGGGTCGAGCGATCCATCAGGCATCCCAGCGGTCGAATCAATTCACGGCGGTTTCTCAGACAAGGTACCAGAGAGCCGCGCAGGGCTGTGTCGCGCAGCAGAGTGGATGTCGCGGCGCGCGCGCGGGTGGTGGGCGCGGGCCGGGGCTCTACGAGAGCAGGAAGTCGCGCAGGTACATCGCGATCGTCGTGAGGGTCGTATCGTCGACGCGGCCGGCGACCGCCGAAATGCGCTCGCGGGACATGGTGCTCACCTGCTCGGTCATAGCGAAGCTCGGCTTCGCGAGTCCAGTCGCCCCTTCGAGCGGAACATGGTTCGGCCAGCCACGATCCTTCGAGGTGACCGGGATCCCGATCACGAGCGTCTCAACGGTTTCGAGGTAGTCGTTCGAAGCAACGATGACGAGCGGGCGGCGACCATTCTGTTCTCGCCCGCGCCCTGGACCCAACTCCGCCCAGACGACATCGCCGGTGAACAGGTTCACGTCAGGTTCGAGGCAGGTCGGCGAGGGATGCGACTTCGAACTCTGCGCGCTCGCGCTCCAGATCGGCGAGCTGTTGAGGGGTCATGGCGTCCCGGGCGTCGCGAATGGCTTGGAAGCGGTTGGCTCGCGCACGCTCGGCGAGCAGCTGGTCGATGACTTGGGCGGCGGTCATCCCGGAGCTCTTGGCTTCTGCATTGAGCCGGTCACGGAGTTCGCTCGAGACCTTGATCGTCGTCGCCGTCATCGTCGAAGTATACCATCGGTATACGCTCGTACGCTGCGGATGCAACGGTCAGCACCGAGTCTCCCGCGAGCAGAAACGGCCCGCGATATGGGAAGCCGGTGTGAGCGCACGCATCTCGAAGGAGCCGGAGCCAACGACGGTCTCGGTCGACCACGTGTGCCGGGCCGGGACGCTCAAACGCGACGACCAGTGTCGGCAGACCGGCGGCAAGGGCCGTGCAACTGAGGAAATCGGCGAAGCCCACGACTTCGTCGGGGTCAGGTTCGGCGGGTACATCCATCGGTATGAGGTCCGGAAGCGGTCGAGCCTCGTCGTCGAGCATCATCACCCAAACCTGGCGGCGGAACGAGCCTTGGAGCACGGACTGAAGGAAGGGCACGAGCTCTTCGTCGGTCGTGAGCGGATGGTCGCGGACATCGTTGAAGTGTGGAGCTGGCATTTCTTGAGCGTGATCGAAGCCGGCGGCGCGAGGGGCGTGCGTTGGGAACGTGTGGAGGGTGCACCGAGCGGGTGAGTGGTGAGGAGCCAGTAGGTCAGTCGAACGGGCTCGCCGTCGCGACGATGTTCGACTTCGAATCGAACCGCGCCCCGCAGTCGGCGTTCGTGCACTGCGCGTTCGGCTGCTCCTCCCAGATGATGCAGCCCCCAAGCGAGACCTCGCCGCGGTCCGCCCGCTCGAACAGCTCGGAGCCGGGCAGCCCGTACACGATCGGAATGCTCGCCGAACCGCACACGGGGCAGATGAGCTTGGCCATGCACGGAGTATGCGGTCAGCCGCCGACAGCGAATGGATGTCGCAGCCACTCGATACCCTGACCCCGGTCAAGAGCACCCGCGCCAAGCCCTCCGGCTCGCGGGTCGGCAACCGCGCGACGCGCACGGTGCCTCCGGAGGAAGACCCGCCCGCGCCTCGGCACGGGAAGCGCGATCGAAGCGAGGTTCACCCGATGGATGACGACTCCTGCACCCCTGGCGAGCGGTGCCACCGATACGGGGCGGGGCACAACGTGCATTGGATCCCGGCGACGCGGGCGCATGCGTCGCCGGAGCTGCTGCGGGATGCGATTGTGCGGTCGGTGGAGGAGCGCGTCGTGGTGATCGATTTCCTCGACGGCGGATCCGTTGACCTTTGGCATCACGAGGATCTCGGGCTCCGGTTTCGGGCCGGAGAGCCGATTTCGTTGCACTGGCGGTACCGGCTGCTGTTGAGCGCGGGCGGATGGATCAACGTGCGGCTGGTCAGCCCCGCGGGTACGGAGCGGTCATCTCCCCGAAGTGGGGATGCCGCCCGGTAGACGCCGCGGTCTACCGTCGACCCAACGTTCACTGGGGAGGACGGTATGGGGGATTCATTCTGGGCGGGCGCAGTCGGTGCCGGCATCGTCGGCTTCTTGATCGCGGTCGTGCTCTCGATCGGCATCTTTGCGCTCTTCTGCTGGCTGCTGTACGCGATCATCTGGCGGGCCGTTCGGCGAGGGCTGCGTGAGTACAACGGCGAGATGCGCAACTTCTCGGCGGCCGACTTCATCGGGATGAGTCGCCGGCCGTGACCGGAACGTTGGCTGACATGGCGCCTGCCGGTTGGTACCCGGATCCGACTTCACGGGCGCACGTCCGCTGGTGGAACGGGATTGGTTGGACGGATCGGCAGATGGAGCAGCCGTCGAGCATCGAGCCTGTCGCGCCACCCATGCCACCCCCTTCGCCCACCGAGCAGCTTCGGCCGAGGCGCGAGTCGCTCGCGAAGGAGGGATGGACCCTCGACCCTTCGCCTGGTGTTCGCACCATCGATCCGTCGTGGCTGGGGTACTCGCACTCGGCCGGCGTGCGGAGCGTGGTCAGCCCTCACGCTTGGTCGACCGCTGGGGTGTGGTTGCTCGCACTTGCTCCGTGGCTGTCGATCACGGCCGGCCTGCTTTCCGTCCTCCTCGCGGTGTTCATCGATCCACTGATCGCCGATGTGGTCGCCGTCGCGGCGTTCGTCGTCGTGATGCTTCTGTGCGTCATCATCGACCGCGGTCAACTCGCGGGGTGGCTTCACCTGAGACCAGCGAGCGGTCTCTGGATTCTGCTCGGTCCCTTCTTCTACTTGCTCGCCCGAACGATCAGCGTTCGGCGGAACGTGGGACGGGGCGCGGCGCCGTTGATCGTGTACCTGGTGAATGTGGGAGTTGTATGGGTTGGTGGCGCGGCGGTCTGGTACTTGCTGTTGCGGTAGCCGGCGACTTCAGGGCGAAATCTGAAAGTCGGAAAAGTCTCCGAACCATTGATATTGATCGGCGTAGTACGAGTACCTACGTTCGAAACACAGAGGGTCGGGTCCATGACCGCGATTTGCGAGTCGGAGTGAGGGAAGCGTATGGTCCACGAACCTACGCGCCGCCGGATCATGCCTCCCCAGTTCCAGAACGTCGGGATGGAAGATCACGTCGAGGGAATCGGGAACTACCCCGATCAGGTAGCGGTCGAACGCAAGGTGGTGATTCGCGCAGAGGGCGATCCCATTGGCGACCGAGTCCGTGGATCCCGGCGCAGAGGCGGGGTAAATGTGAGCACCTTGCACGAGGCCGAGGCTAACCTCACACATCGCGCAGCGAGAGTCGTATGCGGACAGAACCGCACCGCTGAATCGCGAGTCACGGACCAGGGAGTTCACGGTCCGCCTCACCCGTCCTCGGCTCGGGCCGTCGGACCTCTGTACGGCGTCGAGCAACTCAGTTGACAGAATTGTTCGGTACATGTATTCGTCGCTCGGCTCGGCACCACCGAGATACGTCTCAATAGCAACGGGCAGAAGCGACGGGTGCGCGTACAGCATTCGCTCGCCACTTGAGCTGACGTCAACAGCCCAGCCCGTGTTCGCCGCGGAAAGCAATGCCTCGACCTGCAAGAACACTGACCATCGCGTTTCGCGACCGTCGTCCCGGCGCGATGCTTCGGCCAACGCTACGACGGGCCTGCGTGCTTCTAAGTGCTCGTCCCCCGTCCACAGCCCAACGAGTATTGAATAACGACCCGGGACATTGACGATCGGAACATTGCCGGGATTCTGAAATCGGCGCTCCGTGTCGTCGCGATCACGATGACTCAGTCCGATAGGTGCGACGAACAACGCCAAGGGCGTGGGCTCGGAGCCAACATTGAGGGTTGCGAGCGCGGGCCATCCGTTTCGGATGTCTTCGAGCTCGAGAGCGTCCCCTACGAGACCTTGAAGGTCGTGAGCAAGGTCCGAACGACTAGGCATTACTACTGTTCCGGCGAGAAGGCCGACGGTAGTGGTGGGTGCTCGACATGTGCTCCTATCCCTGAATCGGCATGTCGGAGGCTGCTGGAAAGTTGATCTCGAACATACTGGTCGATAGGTTACGCGCTCCCTCCTAGCGCGGCTCCGACCTCTGTCAGACCTACGCATTGGGACACCCTTGAACGAGAATCTCCCCGTCATAAGCCTGTTTTCTGGAGCAGGGGGACTCGACCTTGCAGTGGAGCGCGCAGATGCCGAGCCGCTCATTCCTGAAGACACGGGCTCTGGCATCGCAAGAGTGGAGGTCGCGACTGATTACAACGCCCCGGCGCTGGCCACTCTAGAGTCCAACTTCCCGCACGCATCGTCTCTAAACGGTGACATTCGAGCATTGGACTCGAGTGAGCTTCTTGCCCGTGCGGGCCTTCGGCCCGGCGAGCCCGTTCTCGTCGTCGGCGGGCCACCGTGCACACCATTCAGCAAGTCTGGATTCTGGCTCGAACAGAAGCGAGAGAGTCGAGATCCGAACGCCTCCCTTCTCGACGAGTACGTTCGAGTGGTCAAGGACACTCGACCTGAAGCCTTCATCCTCGAAAACGTTCAAGGTCTCACGTACAAGACCCATGCCGCGCAGTTCAGCCGGCTCCTCCGAAGTTTGGGGGATCTGGGATACAACCCTCAATGGCAAGTGCTCCTCGCAGCGGACTACGGAGTGCCGCAGCTCCGACGACGTGTCTTCGTGGTTGGTAGACGCGATGGTGAGCCCTTCCGTTTTCCGAAGCCCACGCACTCCGGCTGGAGTGAGCACACTCGCGTCTTCGACCGGTCGCTGGTCCCACATGTGACCGCTAAGCGAGCTTTCGCTGGGCTGCCGGAGTGGAAGGGTGTCGATGAATTTGTGGACGGGCGATACGGCGAGTTGGCTGCAGAGGTACCCCCCGGTCAGAACTACCTTTGGCACACGGATCGGTATTCCGGTCGCGACGAGTTCGAGTGGCGAAGCAGATATTGGACCTTCTTGTTGCGCCTTGATCCTGATCGGCCCTCCTCTACTCTCCAGGCACAGCCCGGTCCGTACGTCGGCCCATTCCACTGGGAAAACGTCAAGAACAGTGATGGCGCAGACCGCGCTCGTCGTCTTCGCGCCGCAGAGATCTTGCGGCTGATGACGTTTCCGGATGACTTCGTCATACCCGAAAGGCGCGCGGACGTACAGAGGCAGCTTGGAAACGCGGTTCCGCTGGAACTAGGAAAGGCAGTAACTCGCGCCCTTCTAACTCAACTCGGCTACATCGGGGGTAAGAGGAACTCTGTCGCGCTGCCGCTCACGGCCTAGATCGCTACTGAATCGGGTCGTTCGCACGAAAGCTCCCTACTTCTTCGCCCCCTGCGCCGCGACCGCCGCCGCACCCGCGGCCGCGGCATCCGGGTCGAGGTACTTGCCCGGCGCGGTGGGCCGCATCGCGTCATCCAGCTCGTACACCAGGGGAATGCCCGTCGGGATGTTAAGCTCCGCGATCTCGTCGTCGGAGATGTCGTCCAGGTGCTTGACGAGCGCGCGCAGTGAGTTGCCGTGCGCCGTGACGAGCACGGTCTTGCCGGAGGCGAGGTCGGGGACGATCTCCGCCTCCCAGTAGGGCAGCATCCGGTCGATCACGATCTTGAGGCTCTCGGTGCGCGGCACCTCGCCGTCGATGCCGTTGTAGCGCTCGTCGCCGACCTGGCTCCACTCGCTGTCGTCGTCGAGCGGGGGCGGCGGCACGTCGAAGCTGCGGCGCCACTCCATGAACTGCTCCTCGCCGTACTTCGCGAGCGTCTCCGCCTTGTCGAGGCCCTGCAGCGATCCGTAGTGGCGCTCGTTGAGCCGCCACGAGCGCTTCACCGGGAGCCAGGCGCGGTCCGCGACATCCAGTGCGATGTTTGCGGTCTGGATGGCGCGGGTCAACAGACTCGTGTACTGCACGTCCGGCTTCAGCCCCGATGCGGCGAGGAGCTCGCCCGCGCGGGCGGCCTCCTGCTTTCCGAGGTCGCTGAGCCGCACGTCGACCCATCCCGTGAAGAGGTTCTTGGCGTTCCACTCGGAGTTGCCGTGGCGCAGGAGGATGAGGGTGTGGGTCATGCTCCCAGTCTATTTAGAGGCGCGAGCCTACCGACGGGCAAGAATGAGTCCATGCCCTCCGGCCGAATCACCCGCGGCACCACGGGCACGAACCGCCTCCGCCGCATGGACCGCTGGATCGCGCAGTTGCCCCAGTTGCGCCGCGCGGCCGACCCGCTCGTCGTCGATCTCGGGTACGGGGCATCCGCGACGACCGTGCTCGAGCTGCAGCAGCGACTCGCGCGGACGCGTCCCGAGGTCGAGGTGCTCGGCCTCGAGATCGCGCCCGAGCGGGTGGCGATCGCGAAGCCGTTCGAGCGTGCGGGGGTGCGGTTCGAGCTCGGCGGCTTCGAGGTGCCGGGGCGTGCCGGCGGCGGTGATCCGTGCGGCCAACGTGCTGCGGCAGTACGAGGAGGCGGAGGTGGTGGGCGCGTGGCGGCAGATGGTCGGGCGGCTGCAGCCCGGCGGCATCCTCGTCGAGGGCACCTGCAACGAGGTGGGTCGCGTCGCATCGTGGGTCGCGGTGGATGCCGACGGGCCCGCAGTCCTTCACGATCTCGCTGCGGCTCGCGGGGCTCGAGTCGCCGTCGATCGTGGCGGAGCGGCTGCCCAAGGTGCTCATCCACCGGAACGTTCCCGGCGAGCGCATCCACGACCTGCTCGCCGACCTCGACCGGCTCTGGGCGGTGCATTCCGGCCTCGGCGTGTACTCCCCGTCGCAGCGCTGGGTCGCCGTGGTCGAGTCGCTGAAGACCACGGGATGGCCCGTGCTCGGCACCCGCGCCCGCTGGCGCCTCGGCGAGCTCACCCTGTCCTGGCCCGCGGTCGAGCCGCGCGGTTTCGCCTGGGTGTAGCCCCACTGCGCGCGGCCTCCTCTCCTCCACAGCCAAGCTCCCCACAGCCGATTCTTGAGTAGTGAATCACTCGCACATATGTTCGAATGTCGCTAGAATTGAGGCATGTCCACCGCCACGCTCACGGCCTCGCCAGAGGTCTGCGAAGGCGTTGACCTCCCGCCCCGGCTCCTCTCCTTTTCGAGCGCGACGGCGGGCGAACTCAGCGACGATGCGCTCATCGACGCGCAGCGGCAGGTTGCGCATCAGCGCCGGCTCCTCGACGCATCGGCAGCGGTGCTCGCCGCCGAGACGCAGCACCGCTCGCGCAGGGAACTCGGTCACAGCGGGCTCGCCCAGCGCCGCGGCGCTCGCTCGGCCGAAGTCCTCATCCAGCACGTCACGGGGGTGAGCGGGGTGGATGCCCGGTCGCTCGTCCGCGTCGGCACCCTCGTCACCGAACTCACGTCCCCGCCGCGCGCAGGCTCGGCCCCGCTCGGCGCGCTTCCTGAATCCCCCTGGCTGAACTCGGTGGCCGCTGCCGTTGCCACCGGTCGCCTCTCCGTGGCGGCAGCGGAAGCCATTCGCGTTGGACTCGGCCAGCCCGCCGAGCAGGTCTCCGCCGAGTCGCTGGGCGACGCGGCCGCCGAACTCGTGCGCGAGGCGCGGGAGGTCACGCTCGAGAGGCTGGCCGCCAGCGCTCGCGCGCGACGCGACGAACTGGATGAAGCGGGCATCGCACTCCGCGAACAGGAGCGGCGCGATCGCCGCTACCTCCACCTCATCCCCCAGCCCGACGGCATGACGCGCATCTCCGGACTCCTCGACCCCGAGTCGGCCGCGGGCCTCGTGGGTGCGATCGACGCCGTGACGGCTCCGCGGCGCGGCGGACCGCGCTTCGTTGATCCCGACCAAGCCAACCGAGCAGCAGCCCTCGAGCACGACCCGCGCACGACGCCGCAGCTCGCGCTCGACGCGCTCGTCGAACTCGTGCGAATTGCGACGCTCGCAGATTCGGGTCGCGTTCTCGGCGCACGCCGCGTGGCCGTGCGCCTGCACGTCGCCGAGCGCGATCTGCGACGGGGTGTCGGCGCCGCTCGGCTGGAGGGTCAGACCGAGCCGGTCTCGATCGCGACGGCCCAGCGGCAGGCGTGCGAATCCGGCCTGCTGCCGATCACGATCTCAAGCGACGGCCAGCCACTCGACCTCGGACGCACCCAACGCCTCTTCACCGGCCGCCAGCGCATCGCGCTCGCCGCCCGCGATGGCGGGTGCCGCTTCCCGGGGTGTGAACGTCCCCCGGAATGGTGCGAAGCGCACCACATCAACGAATGGGCGCGGGATGCCGGTCGCACCGACCTCCGCGATGGCATGCTCCTCTGCCGACACCATCACATGCTCGTGCACAACAACGGCTGGCGGATCACCCGCACCGGCCCCGCGGACTATCACCTCCTGCCGCCGCCGGATGCCGCCGACCGCGCGCCGATCCCGATGCCGGCACGCCCGCCGGTGCGACTCCGACCGACCGGCTGAGCGCGGCCGCCGAGGAGAGCGCGCGCCTGCTGCAGGGCGCGGGTCAGCCCGCCGAGCGCGCCGCCCGACCCTCTAGCTCAGCCCGGGATCGGCAGATTGGCCTGCCGGAACAGGAACGCCGCCATCGCCTGGCGCGACACGGATGCCACGGGCGTGTACGTACCGCCGACGTTCCCGTTGCTGATCCCCACCGACTTCAGCCACTCGATCTCCTTGTAGAACGGAGCACCCGACGGCACGTCCGAGAAGCTCGGCGTCACCGGGGGTGTGAAGCTGGGGCTCCCGGAAGAGCGGTACAGGAACGCCGCCATCGCCTGGCGGGTGACCTCCTCGGCCGGACCGTAGCTGCCGTCGACGTTGCCGTTCGAGATGCCGGCGGCGCGCATCCACTCGATCTCCTTGTAGAAGGGATGACCGACGGGCACGTCCGTGAACGACGGCACGGCCGGCGGCGTGAAGACGGGGTTGTTCGCTGCGCGGTAGAGGAACGCCGCCATGGATTGACGGGTGACGCTCGAGGTCGCGTCGTAGAGAAGGGTGCCGCCGGGCCCGACGTTGCCGTTCGTGATGCCCTTCAGTTGCATCCAGGTGATCTCGGTCGAGAACGGCTGACCGGGCGTGACGTCGGAGAACGCCGGCCCACGCAGCGTGACCGGGTCGAGCACGGCGTTCTCGAAGCTGCCGAGCTGGATGGTGAGGGCGTTCGCGAGGTCCGGCTCGCCGATGAACCACTGGTCGACGTAGCGGGTCGCGATCGAGCGCGGGTCGATGTAGGAGATCGTGTAGGTGCCGGCCGGCAGGTTGGTCCACTTCGCGAAGTTGATGTCGCCGAGACCGCCGATCACGTGCGTGCCGTCGGTCCAGTTGATCCAGGTGCCGGAGACGAGACGGTAGAGCTTCGGAGAACTGCCTCCCGGAACGGGGAACCCGTTGGATTGCGTCGGGTCCTTCATGTCGGTGCGGATCGAGCCGACCGCTGGCACGGCCGTGCTGAAGTTGTGGAACTCACCGGCCGCCGTGACGACCATCACCTTCGCGCTCGCGGGCTCGAACGTGAAGCCGCTGTTGGTGCCGTACCAGCCTTCGGCGTAGCCGCTGTCCGCGAGCGGCACGAACTGGATCTTGTAGCTTCCGGGCGCGCGGTTGCTCAGCAGGATGATGCCCTGGCCGCCGGGGTAGAACGCACCCTGGTCGACGTACGCTCCGCCCGTGCTCATCCACAGGTGCACGGTCATCTGGGTGTTGTTGAGATACGAGCCGTTGAATCCCGAGGTGAGGTTCGCCGTGATGGTTCCACCTGCCGCCTGCGCCGGTACGGCGGCTCCGCCGATCGTGAGCGCGATCGCGAGGGCGACGACACCCGCGATCCTCGCAGTGAATCGACGTCGAGTATTGCTCAGAGTCCCAGTCATGAGCCAACTGTACCGTCGCGCGCGGCCACCGCTGTCCGCCGCGATCCCGCTACTCTCTCCCCCATGACGACGACCGATCCCATGACGACCGGCGGTCCCACGCCGCCCGCCGAGCACCTGCCGGCCACCGCTCGCCCAGGCCTGTTCAGCAGCACCGAGGTCGCGCTGCCGGCGTACCGCATCCAGTGGCTCTCGCGGGTGCTGTACGGCAACGTGTTCGAGTTCGTCGTGATCGGCGTCATCATCTCGAACGCGGTGGCGCTGGCGATGCTGACGTTCCCGGGGCTCGACCCGACCGTGGTCGAGGTCGCCCACACGATCGACTTCGCGGCGATCATCTTCTACAGCGTCGAGCTCGTGCTGCGCATCGTCTCGTACGGAAGAAAGCCGTGGATGTTCTTCCGCAACCCGTGGAACGTGTTCGACTTCATCGTGGTGGTGGCGATTCCGTTCCTCAACAACGGCACGGTCATCTTCCGGCTGGTGCGGCTGCTGCGGATCCTGCGGATCTTCCGCTTCCTGCCGGAGGCCCGCATCCTGATGCTCTCGATGATCAAGTCGGTGGCCCCGCTCGCGAACCTCGCGGTGCTGATCGGCTTCCTCATGTTCATCTACGGCATGGCCGGCGTCTACCTGTTCGGTGCCGCCGACCCCGAGCGCTGGGGCAACATCGGCCAGGCGGTGCTCACGCTGACGATCATGCTCACGCTCGAGAACTTCCCCGACGCGTTCCTGAGCGGACTCGAGATCACGCCGTTCGCGCTGGTCTTCTTCCTCACCTACATGTTCTTCATCGTGTTCACGGTGCTCAACGTGCTCATCGGCATCGTGCTCACCGCGATGGACCAGGCGCGCGAGGAGGTCGCGAAGTCCACCGCCGCCGAGACGCCTGCGGCGCCGACGGAGCACGAGGTCGAGCTCGAGGCGCTGCGAACGCGCCTCGCGGAGGTCGAGGCCGGGTACCGCGTCTCACCCGACCACCTGCGGAGGATCCGCGAGGAGCTCGACCGACTCACCGTGGACTGACCGCCGCGTTCGTCCCCTCAGACGACCATGTTGTTCTGACGGAACAGGAATGCCGCCATCGACTGCCGTGACACCGGGTCGACGGGGCCGTAGGTTCCGCCGACGTTGCCGTTCGCGATCCCGGCCGCCTTCACCCACTCGACCTCGAGGAAGAACGGTGCGCCGACCGGCACGTCGGTGAACGTCGCCGTCGCCGGTGGGGTGAACGCGGGGCTTCCCGAGAACCGGTACAGGAACGCGGCCATCGCCTGCCGCGACACCGGGGCGGCCGGACCGTAGGTGCCGTCGACGTTCCCGTGCGAGATGCCCGTGGCGCTCATCCACTCGATCTCCTTGAAGAAGGGATGCCCGACCGGGACGTCCGAGAACGTGGCCACCGACGGCGGAGTGAACGACGGGCTGCCCGCCGCGCGGTAGAGGAACGCGGCCATCGACTGCCGGCTCACGCTGGCGGTCGCGTCGTAGTAGAGCGTGCCGCCGGCACCGACGTTGCCGTTGCTGATGCCCTGCAGTTGCATCCAGGTGATCTCGGTGAAGAACGGCTGGCCCTGCACGATGTCCGAGAACGCCGGTCCCCGCATCGTCACGGTGTCGAGCACGACGAGGCTGAAGTTGTCGACCTCGAACGACCGGGCATTCACCAGGTCGGGCTCGCCGTTGTACCACTGGTCCACGTACCGGTTCGGTGGGATGTGGATGTCGGAGTACCCGATCGTGTACTCACCCGGTGGCAGGTTGCCGAACCGCACCGACCCCTGCGACAGCAGGCCCTCGAGACCGTAGGTCGTGTTCCAGTCGACCCAGTTGCCATCGAGGAGGCGCCAGAGGTTCGGGATGACGCCGGGCTTCGGCACACCGTCCGGCTCGGCCGGATCGACCCAGTCCGACTCCACGGCGTTGTTGGTGGGAAGGGCCGTGTCGAAGTTGAAGAACTCCCCGGCCGCCGTGACCACGAACGTCTTCGCCTGCGACTCGCGGAACTCGAAGCCGTTGTTCGTGCCGTACCAGCCGTGGGCGTAGAGCGGATTGCTGCCGTGACGGAACTCGATGCGGTAGCTGCCCGGGTCACGGTTGGTGATCGAGATGAGGCCGTTGCCGGCCGGGAACCACGATCCGAGATCCTGCCAGGTGACGCCGTCGTGCTTCCACAGGTGCATCTCGACGGTGGTGTTCGTCAGGAATCCGCCGGTTGCGGCCGAGCTCAGCTGCGCGGCGAAGGTGCCCCCGGCGGCGTTCGCGGGCACGGCCACGCCGCCGAGCGAGAGGGCCCCGACGAGCGCGGCCAGTGCGATGAAGCGGGCGGTGAAGCGAGTGCGAGGAGTGCTCGACGTCCCAGTCATGGGGCCACTGTACTGCGGCGCGGGGTGCCGCGGTCAGATGGGTGGGAGCAGCGCACGGGCGTCCTCACCCGACATCCCGGTGCCGATCAGCAGGTCGACCACCAGCGGACGCGCGAGCACCACGACGAGGGTCTCGCGCAGCTCCGCGTTCGATCCGAGCAGCGTCGGATCGAGCCGCTTCGCGAGGTCGACGAGCGCGGTGCGCGAGGCGCCGGTGAGCTGCGGGTCATCCAACTCGGCACCGAGCAGGGCGATCGCGTTGCCGATCTCGCCCATGAGCCCTGCGAGCTCGGGCTGCCGCTCGCCGTCGGCCAGCACGGTCCAGGCTCGTCGGGTGATCGTCCGCAGGTGGCGCGACGCGAGGTCGGCCGCGGTGAGCACCTTCACCTGCTTGCGCAGGTCGGGCAGTTGGCGGCGCAGCCACGGCGAGATCGTCGCGATCGACGTCGCGGTGTCGAGCGACGCCGTCCAGTCGTCCACCATCGACTGCGTGCGCCGCAGCCGCTCGAGCGCGAGTTCTGCGCCGGCCTGGTTCCCGATCGCGAGCGCATCGACCACCCCGTCGATCGACTCCTTGAACACGCTGAACAGTGCGCTCGCATCCCGTTTCACCGCGCGGCGCGGGTCGCGCGGCACGAGCGCCGTCACCGCGAGCGCGACCACGCCGGCCACCAGGGCGTCGAGACTCCGCGTGAACGGACCGCCCTCCGGCTCCGGCAGCACCACCACGAGCACCGCCTGCACCGCGGCCGCGACCGCGAAGGCCGGGTTGGATGACACGGCACGCGCCACCACGAGCGTCGCGAACACCACGATCGCCAACTGCCACACGCCCTTGCCGAGGCCGAGCACGATCACTTCGCTGAGCGCGATGCCGACCGTCACACCGATCGCGGTCTCGAGCACTCGACGAGGACGGGCGTCGCGCGCCATCCCGAGCGAGGTGATCGTGACGGTCACGGCGATGAGCGGGGTCGGATGCCCGAGCACCCAGCGCGCGATCGCGTACGCCGCCACCGCGCCGATCACGATCTGCAGGGCCGCCGGCAGCGAGTCGAGCGCACGCCGCGAGCTCGCCTTGAGCGTCGCGCGCACGTGCACGCGCCTCGCGAGCCGGCGCAGGAGCGCATCGCTCGCGCGCTGGTTCGCCGGCGAAGTGCTCGCGGGCCGATCGCTCGCCGGCTCCAGCGGTTCGGGGGCGGGAGCGGCGTCGGTCACGGCGTCAGCGGGTGACGGCGCCGAGACGCGGGATCCGCGGGATGTCCGCGACCGAGCCGGCGTCGGTCGGCACGATCAGCTCCTGGGCGGCGGCGATGCGGAGGGCCGCGTCATCCACCGGGATCACGACCAGCCCCGCGGTCGGGTCGACGTTGCGCTTGACGACCGCGAGCGCGACCGGTCCGAGCTCGTGGTGCAGCGCCGACGCGGTGATCGTGCCGATCGCGGCGTGGTCGTCGAGCGGTCCGTCGGACGCGAGCTCGACCGCGGAGCCACGCGCCGGCAGCACGCCGTCGGAGCCGTCGAGGTGCAGCATCACGAGCCGCCGCGGCGGGTGGCCGAGGTTGTGCACCTTCGCGACGGTCTCCTGGCCGCGGTAGCAGCCCTTCGCGAGATGCACGGCCGACCGCAGCCAGTCGAGCTCGTGCGGGATGGTGCGCTCGTCCGCGTCGCCGATGCGCGGACGCCACGCCGCGATCCGCAGCGCCTCGAGCGCGAGCGTTCCCGCGGCGGGCAGCGCGGAGAGATCGGCGGCCGGGTCGACGAGCACCTCCCGGTAGGTCCACGTGGATGACGGGTGCTCCCCGGTCGCCGCATACTGCCAGCCACCCGCGACCACGCCGCTCCCCCACGGGTCACGCCACACGAGCGGAACGCCGTTCGGGGATGCCGCGGGCACCGCCACCTCGTCGCCGCCGGGCACCGAGAACACCCCGACCGTCCGCAGGTCGCTGCGCCCGACCTCGACTCGCAGCATGAACACCATCCGCGAGAGGAAGGCCGCAGCGCGTCGGGGTCGCCGGTTGCGCGGGACGCTGTAGCTGACGGGCGCGGAGTCTGGGTGGTCGGCGGCGGCAGCAGGTGTGTGGGCAGCCGCGTCGACCAGCAGCCAGGTGGTGACGCCGTCGTCGAGCACGCGCATGGCGTGCTCGACGCGACCGCTCGGGTCGAGCAGCAGGGTCTCGGCGGATTCGCCGGGCTGGAGCTTGGCCACCGACTGCGAGGTGAGCGAGTCGAGCCAGGTCAGACGGTCCTCACCGGTGAGGGTGATGACCGCGCGGTCGGAGAGGTCGACGATCGCGCGACCGTCGGCGAGTGCCTTCTGCTCGCCGAGCGGGTTGCCGTAGTGCTGCGGCGGTGAGCCGACGGCGCCCGGACGGGAGGTGAAGGAGTCGCTACTCGACACGGGCAAGCCTGCCGCTCGCATGCGTGCGGAGGTCCTGGCCGAGGGCGGCGATGTCCCACGCCCACAGCAGGTGCTGCTCGACCAGCCCGTAGATGCGGGTCGCCGCGGCGTAGTCCTTCGCGGTGGCGGTGCGCATCACGGCGTCGGTCGCGAGGTCGATGCGCGGGCCCTTCACCTGGCCGAGGTAGAGCTCGCGAGACGCCGCTCGGGTGCAGGATCGTCACCTCGATGTCGAAGCCGTCGGTGTCGTTGCGCAGGGTCTCCACCGAGCGTGTGGTCGTGTACGGGGTGACGCCGTCTCCGGGGAGGAGTCCCGGTCCGGGGTCGCCGGGATGCGCGGGCCTGCTGAGCCGCCAGTAGCCGGTCTCGGTGACGTGCGGGGTGTTCGCGTCATCCAGCAGCCAGGTGTACGACGAGTAGTTGAGGTGCGGCAGCCCGTCGTGCGTGAAGCTCAGCCGCTGGCCGAACTCGAGCTCCTTGGTCTCGTCGCCGATCTGGTACGCGACGAGGCCCGTGCCCTCCCACAGGCCGATCAACCACGACAGCGGGACGAGCTCGACGGGATGTTCGCGTCCAGTTCGATCATGAACGGATCCTTCCCGCGGGCTTAGCGCTGGCCCTTGAAGAGGTTGTAGAGCACGACGACCGAGATGAACCCGATCGCGAGCGTCGCGAGCAGCAGCAACCCGATGAAGAACAGCTCGAGCGCGAGAAACGACATGGCGAAAGTCTACCCACCGCGGCGGGCGTTGGGCCGCGGCGGCGAAGGCGAAGGCGGCGGCGGCTAGCCGACGAGGGCGAGGATGCCCGTGGCGAGCGCGAGCACGACGGCCGAACCGGCGACGCTCCAGGTGACGCGCTGCACGAACCCCTCCTTGCGCTGGATGCCCAGCTGGATGAGGAAGGTCACGATCACCGCCCCGGCGAACGCGACCGGCAGCCAGGTCAGGTACTCGGTACGCACCGTCAGTCCGATGACGATCGCCGCCACGACGGCACCCGCCCACACCACGAACGGGCTGACGGTCTGCCAGCGGGTCAGACCCCGCCAGCTGGAGAGAGGGGCTTCGGGCACGGACATGAGCCCATGGTACGGGCCGGAGGGCGTCCGCGACCCCACGGGACGGATGGTCCTGACAGCCCCGGATAGACTGTCACTCTCCATCCCGGAGGACTACACCCGGAGGACCGCGTGGCCCAGCTGTTGATCCTGACCTCATCGGTCGACAGCGACGTGATGCCCGCGCTCAGCCTGCTCAGTCACACGACCAAGCAGATTCCGGCCGCCCCGGCGTCGCTCATCTCCGCGCCCACGTGCGATCTGATCTTCGTGGATGCCCGGCAAGACCTCGCGAGCGCGAAGTCGCTCTGCAAGATCCTGAACACCACCGGGGTCAACGTGCCGCTCATCCTCATCCTCACCGAGGGCGGGCTCACCGCGGTCAGTGCGGACTGGGGCGTGGATGATGTCATCCTCGACTCGGCCGGACCGGCCGAGGCCGACGCCCGCATCCGCCTCGCCCTCGGGCGCCAGGCCCAGCAGGCGTCGAGCTCGAAGATCCAGGCCTCGGGCGTCGTGATCGACGAGGCGAGCTACTCGGCGAAGGTGCACGGCAAGCCGCTCGATCTCACGTTCAAGGAGTTCGAGCTGCTGCGCTTCCTCGCGACCCACCCGAGCCGCGTGTTCACGCGCGAGCAGCTGCTGAGCGAGGTGTGGGGCTACGACTACTTCGGCGGCACCCGCACGGTCGACGTGCACGTGCGGCGCCTGCGCGCGAAGCTCGGCGACCTCGAGTCGCTCATCGGCACGGTGCGCAACGTCGGCTACCGCTTCAACGTCTACGAGGACGACCCGGAGCGACTCGCGACGCTCCCCGGCTGATCCGGTCCGCCTCGACCCGTCGTCTCCACACGTTAGGTGACCCTCGCCTGACGCGCGTGGGTGGGGTACCGCATACTCGAAGGATGAGCGGCACTTCAGACCAGGCTGTGAACGACACCGAACTCGATGACCTGATCGCACGAGCCCAGGCCGCGGACGGCGTCCCGCCCTTCTCCGACACCGCCCTCGTCGCCTACGCGAACGGCGAGCGCGAGCTGGTCTGGGAGAAGGATGACACCGGCCGGCGCGTCGCCGCCGCCCTCGACTCCAAGGACGCCGCCGAATTCGTGGTCGACCCCGAGCACCGCGGCCACGGCTTCGGCTCGCGGATGCTCGACATGCTCACCCACCCGGCGCGCGGCGGCCACGGCACGGCGAAGCTGTTCTGGGCGCACGGGGACTCCGCCGCGGCGAAGGTCATGATGGCGCACCACAAGCTCGAGCCGATCCGCGAGGTGCTGCACCTGCGGGCGCCCGTGCCGGCCTCCGCGAGCATCGGCGAGGGCATCACGACCGCGACCGAAGCGGACATCGACGCGATCATCGCCCTCAACGCGCGTGCGTTCGCCGAGCACCCAGAGCAGGGCAGCTCACCCGCGAAGGATTCGAGACGCTGCGCGCCGAACCGTGGTTCAGCCTGGATGACGTGCTGGTGAGCCGGGACGGCGCCGAGGCGCAGCGGCGACGACGCGTCCATCACCGGGTTCGTGTGGCTCAAGGTGGCGGACGGTGACGGCGAGTTCTACGTCGTCGGCGTCGACCCCGTACGGCAGCGGGCGGGCGAAGGGCGGCGCCTCATGAACGCCGGGTTCGCGCGGTTGGCGACCAACGGCATCCACTCCTCTCATCTGTACGTGGACGAGAACAACATCGCTGCGCTCGCGCTGTACACGTCGCTCGGATTCGAACGCATCGGATCCGACGTGCTCTACCACTACGCGCAGTAGTCGAATGCCTTAACCCAACGTTCATCCACGAATGTCATAGTTGGTCGATGGACGCCACGCACCCATTGACCGAGCTCACGGAGCCCGCCGCGGCGACCGACTCGCTCGACGAGTACGACCTCGACGAATCGTCGAGCGTGGATGACGGGACGCTCCCCCAGGGCCGCTACCTCGACCGCGAACTGAGCTGGCTCGCCTTCAACCAGCGCGTGCTGGAGCTCGCCGAGGACGACACGCTCCCGCTGCTGGAACGCGCCAACTTCCTCGCGATCTTCGCGTGCAACCTCGACGAGTTCTTCATGGTGCGCGTCGCCGGCCTCAAGCGCCGCATCACGACCGGGCTCGCCGTGCCGACCAACATCGGCACCGCCCCGGTCGACGTGCTCGCCGACATCTCGGCGAAGGCGCACGAGCTGCAGGAGCGGCACGCGCTCGCGTTCCGCGACCTCGTGAAGCCCGCGCTCGACGAGGCAGGCATCCACATCGAGACGTGGGCCGACCTCGAGCACGCCGACCGGGTGCGCATCGACGAGATCTTCTCGAGCCAGATCTTCCCGGTGCTGATGCCGCTCGCGGTCGACCCGGCGCATCCGTTCCCCTACATCTCGGGGCTCTCGCTCAACCTGTCCATCCGGGTGCGCAACCCGAAGACCGGCAAGGAGGAGTTCGCCCGCCTCAAGGTGCCGACCGTGCTCCCGCGGTTCGTGCAGCTGCCGGATGACGGGTCGGGTCGCACCCGCTTCATCCCGCTCGAAGACCTCATCTCCAACCACCTCGAGGAGCTGTTCCCGGGCATGGAGATCCTCGAGCACCACGAGTTCCGCGTCACCCGCAACGAGGACGTCGAGGTCGACGAGGACGAGTCCGAGAACCTCATCCAGGCGCTCGAGAAGCAGCTGCTGCGCCGCCGGTTCGGCCCGCCGATCCGCCTCGAGATCACCGACGACATGGATGACGTGACCCTCGGCCTGCTCATGAGCGAGCTCGACATCACCGAGCAGGAGGTCTACCGGCTGCCCGCGCCGCTCGACCTCGGCGGGCTGTTCGAGCTCACCCGGATCGACCACCCGCTGCTCAAGTACCCGCGACACGTGCCGACCACCAGCGTGTCGCTGCTGCCGACCGAGCCGAACGCGAAGCCCGACATCTTCGCATCGATCGCGCGTCACGACGTCCTGCTGCACCACCCGTACGAGTCGTTCTCGACGAGCGTGCAGGCGTTCCTCGAGCAGGCGGCGGCCGACCCGAACGTGCTCGCCATCAAGCAGACCCTGTACCGCACCTCCGGCGACAGCCCGATCGTCGAGGCGCTGATCGACGCCGCCGAGGCCGGCAAGGCCGTGCTCGCCCTGGTCGAGATCAAGGCGCGCTTCGACGAGACGGCGAACATCTCGTGGGCGCGCAAGCTCGAGAAGGCCGGCGTGCACGTCGTCTACGGCCTCGTCGGGCTCAAGACGCACTGCAAGCTCGCGCTCGTCGTGCGCCAGGAGGGCGGCACGCTGCGGCACTACAGCCACATCGGCACGGGCAACTACAACCCGAAGACCAGCCGCATCTACGAGGACTTCGGCCTGCTGACCGCCGACGACCAGGTCGGCAAGGACCTGACCCGGCTCTTCAACGAGCTCTCCGGCTACGCGATCGAGAAGAAGTTCAAGCGCCTGCTGGTCGCCCCGCTGCACCTGCGCAAGGGGCTGCTCAAGCGCATCCGCACGGAAGCCGACAACGCGAAGGAGGGCAAGCCCTCCGGCATCCGCATCAAGCTCAACTCGATCGTCGACGAGGCGATCATCGACGCGCTCTACCGGGCGAGCAACGCGGGGGTGCCGGTCGATCTCGTGGTGCGCGGCATCTGCGGCGTCAAGCCGGGGGTGCCGGAGCTGAGCGAGAACATCCGGGTGCGCAGCATCCTCGGTCGCTACCTCGAGCACTCGCGCATCTTCGCGTTCCACAACGACGGCGACCCGCAGGTGTTCATCGGCAGCGCCGACATGATGCACCGCAACCTCGACCGCCGGGTCGAGGCGCTCGTGCGGCTCACCGACCCCGACCACCTCGCCGAGCTCGACAGCGTGCTCGACCTCGCGATGAGCGAGACCACGTCGTCGTGGCACCTCGAGCCGGACGGCACCTGGACGCGTCACAACCGCGCCGACGACGGCGCTCCGCTCGACGACATGCAGAACGTGCTCATGCGCGAGATGTCGGCCCGTCGACGCAGCCCCATCCGATAGCAGGAGTCCGATAGCGTGAGTCGCATGGGCCCGACGAGTCGCCAGACCCCTGCTGCGGTCGCCACGACCCCGGTGCTCGCCGCGGGTGCAGTCGTCTGGCGCCTGATCGACGGACAGGCCAAAGTGCTCCTCGTGCATCGCACGCAGCACAAGGACGTCTCGCTCCCCAAGGGCAAGGTCGACCCGGGCGAGACCCTGCCGCAGACCGCGGTGCGCGAGATCCTCGAGGAGACCGGACTCTCCGTCACGCTCGGCGCCCCGCTCGGTGTCGTCGAGTACCTGCTGCCCAACGGCCGCGAGAAGGTCGTGCACTACTGGTCGGCCGAGGTGAACGACCACCTGCTCGAACTCGCGACGTTCACGCCGAACGACGAGATCGCCGCGCTCGAGTGGGTGCCGATCAAGCAGGCGCGCGAAGAAGCTCAGCTACGAGCACGACCTCGAGGTGATCGACCGCTTCGCGAGCGCATCAAGGCGAAGACCGCCCGCACCTTCGCGATCATCGCCCTGCGGCACGGCAAGGCGGTGCCGCCCGGCACGTGGGACGGCCCGGACTCGAGCCGCCCGCTGATGCACCGCGGCACGGACCAGGCCAACCAGATCGCGAGCGGGCTCGCGGCGTACTCCCCCGAGCGGATCATCTCCTCCACCGCCGCGCGCTGCCTCGCCACGATCGCACCGCTCGCCCAGCTCATCGACCAGCCGATCAAGCAGGAACCCGGCATCAGCCAGGATGCGTACGAGACCGGCGAGGACACCGTCGCCGAGGTCGTGCGCAAGCGCCTCAAGCGCCACGAGACCGTCGTGCTGTGCAGCCACGGCCCCGTGCTGCCGGACATCATCGCCGAGGTCGCGATGCAGCTCGAGGCCCAGCCCGACTCGACCCTCCGCAGGGCGGGCAGCCTCGGCACCGGCGACTTCGCCGTGCTGCACGTCTCGCACCGCAAGGGCAAGCCCGCCCAGCTCGTCGCGGTCGAGGTGCACGAAGCACCGGCGGAGTAGCTCCCCGGCGAACACACAGCCGGGCGGCAGTGCGACCGGCGCGTGTTCTGCCTCCGTTCACCTTCCGTTCACCTCCGGGGTCGAGCGTGGTTAACCGCGTTGCCTAGGTTCTCTTGAGGGTCGCCAAGGCCCGGTACGAACCAACACGCAATCACAACCCCGAAGGAACAACTCTGTGAACATCACACGCGTTCTGCCCGGCTCGGCGGCTTCGCTGCCCTGGCTCTCGCCGGCACCATGCTCCTCGCATCCTGCGCCGCGAACGAAGGCGGCACGACCGACCCCGGCACCGACGCGCCGAGCGACCTCACCGGCACCATCGACGGCGCCGGCGCGTCGTCGCAGGGCTCCGCACAGGAGGCCTGGATCGCCGCGTTCCAGACCGCCAACCCCGACGTGACCATCAACTACGACCCGTCGGGCTCCGGCGCCGGCCGCGAGGCCTTCATCGCCGGCGGCGTGGCCTTCGCCGGCTCCGACTCGCGCCCTCAAGCAGGAGGAGATCGACGGCGGCTTCGCCGCGTGCGTCGCCGACACCGGCTACTTCCAGGTTCCGGTCTACATCTCCCCGATCGCCGTCATCTTCAACGTGGAGGGTGTCGACGAGCTCAACCTCGACGCCGCCACGCTCGCCGGCATCTTCAAGGGCACGATCACCAGCTGGAACGACCCGGCCATCGCCGCGCTCAACGAGGGCGCCGCGCTCCCCGCCGCGCCGATCACGGCCGTCCACCGCTCGGACGACTCGGGCACCACCAAGAACTTCACGGACTACCTGTTCAAGGTCGCCCCTGACGTGTGGGACGCCGAGCCGGCCGACCCGTTCCCCTACCAGACCGGTGAGGCCGCCCAGGGCACCTCGGGCGTCGTCGACGCGGTCACCAACGGCACCAACACCATCGGCTACGCCGACGCGTCGAAGGCCGGCGACCTCGGCACCGCCGCGATCAAGGTCGGCGACGAGTTCGTCGACTACAGCCCCGAGGGTGCTGCCGCCGTCGTCGCCGAGTCGCCCGCCGGTGACACCGCGTCGGACACCGACCTGTCGATCAAGCTCGACCGCACTCACCGACCGACCCGAGCGCACTACCCGCTCGTGCTCGTCAGCTACGCATCGGCTGCCTCGAGTACGCGGACGCCGACGCTCGGCGCCCTGGTGAAGGCGTACGTCGGCTACATCACGAGCGAAGAGGGCCAGGCCGAGGCTGCGGCTTCCGCCGGTGCCGCGCCGCTCTCCGCCGACCTCTCGGCGAAGGTCGCGACCGCCCTCGAGGCGATCAAGTAGTACGCCAGCTCCACCACTGTCGGGCTGCGCTCCGCGTGCATTGCACGCGGGGTCGCAGCCCGACAGACTGAGACCAACCCGAGCCCCAGCACCGGCCAGAGGGCCCGACCAGGAAGCCAGGCATGACGACGACACCGGTGATCAGGGCCAAGGCCCGCCCCGCCGACCGGATCTTCTCGGGCACCACGCTCGTCGCCGGCAGCCTCATCCTCGTCGCCCTCGCCGCCGTCGCGATCTTCCTGATCGTGCAGAGCATCCCGGCGCTCGTCGCGGATCCCGCGGAGACTCAAGGGCTCGCCCGAGCAGCTTCTGGGCCTACGTCGGCCCGCTCGTCTTCGGCACGGTCTGGGCCGCGTTCCTCGCCCTGCTCATGGCCCTGCCGATCGCGCTCGGCATCGCGCTCTTCATCTCGCACTACGCCCCCCGCCGCCTCGCGCAGGGCCTCGGCTACATCATCGACCTGCTCGCCGCCGTGCCCTCCGTCGTCTTCGGCCTCTGGGGCATCATGGTGCTCGCGCCGGTGGTGCAGCCGCTCTACGCCTGGCTCAACGCGAACCTCGGCTGGATCCCGCTCTTCGCCGGCCAGGTCTCGGGCACCGGCCGCACGATCCTCACCGTCGCCATCGTGCTCGCCGTCATGATCCTGCCGATCATCACCGCGATCTGCCGCGAGGTCTTCCTGCAGACCCCGGTGCTCCACGAGGAGGCCGCGCTCGCCCTCGGCGCGACGCGCTGGGAGATGATCCAGATCGCGGTGCTGCCGTTCGGCCGCCCCGGCATCATCTCGGCCGCGATGCTCGGCCTCGGCCGCGCGCTCGGCGAGACGATGGCCGTCGCGATGGTGCTCTCGCCCGCGCTCGTCATCTCGTTCGTGCTCACCGGCTCGATGAACCCGTCCACCATCGCGGCCAACATCGCGCTCAACTTCCCCGAGGCGCACGGCGTCGGCGTCAACGCGCTCATCGCGACCGGCCTCATCCTGTTCGTCATCACGCTCGCGTCAACTCGGTCGCCCGCTTCGTCGATCAACCGCCGCAAGGCGTTCTCCGGAGCCAACTGATGACGACCGTGCAAGCCGCCGGTCACCCGCGGCCCCTCCGTCGGCATCACGAACTCGCTCACCGCCGGCCAGCTGCCGAAGCTGGGCGCCGTGGGTGCTGCTCGGCGGCAGCTGGATCGTCATGTCGGTGGTCTTCGCCCTGACTCGCGGGCGAGGCGGACTTCAACATCGCCGCCGCCCTGTTCCTCGGCACGGTGCTGTTCGACGTGCTCATCTTCGTGATCGCGTACCTCGTCGAGGGCCACCGCTTCGCGGTCGAACCGGCTCGTCACCTCGCTCGTCGTGACGGCGTTCATCGTCGCGCTGCTGCCGCTCGTCTCGCTGCTCTACACCGTCGTCTCCAACGGCGTCGCGCGGTTCGACCTCGCAGTTCTTCACCGAGCTCGATGCGCAACGTCGTCGGCGAGGGCGGCGGCGCGCTGCACGCGATCATCGGCACGCTGCTCGATCACCGGCATGGCGACGCTCATCTCGGTGCCGGTCGGGCTGCTGACCGCGATCTACCTCGTCGAGTACGGCCGCGGCCGGCTCGCGCAGGGCGATCACGTTCTTCGTGGACGTCATGACCGGCATCCCGTCGATCGTCGCCGGCCTGTTCGCCTTCGCGTTCTTCGCGCTCATCCTCGACGACCCGGGCATCCGATTCGGCTTCGGCGGTTCGGTCGCGCTCTCGCTGCTGATGATCCCGGTCGTCGTGCGCTCGAGCGAGGAGATGCTCAAGCTCGTGCCGAACGAGCTGCGCGAGGCGTCGTACGCGCTCGGCGTGCCGAAGTGGCTGACCATCCTGAAGGTCGTGCTCCCGACCTCGATCGCCGGCATCACCACCGGCGTCATGCTCGCGATCTCGCGCGTCATCGGCGAGACGGCGCCGCTGCTGATCATCGCCGGGCTTCACCGCCTCGCATGAACTACGACCTGTTCAGCGAGCGGATGATGACCCTCCCGGTGTTCGTCTACACGCAGTACGCGAACCCCGGCTCCGACGTCGGGCCGTACCTCGAGCGCGCGTGGGCCGGCGCGCTCACCCTCATCCTGATCGTCATGCTGCTCAACCTCATCGCGCGCGTCGTCGCGAAGGTCTTCTCCCCCAAGCTCGGCCGCTGAGGCCCACCCGACCAAGACAGCAGAACGGAATCCAGTGTCCAAGCGCATCGAAGTCAGCGACCTCAACGTCTACTACGGCAAGTTCATGGCCGTCGAGGACGTCTCGCTCACCATCGAACCCCGCACCGTCACGGCCTTCATCGGCCCGTCCGGCTGCGGCAAGTCGACCTTCCTCCGCACGCTCAACCGCATGCACGAGGTCATCCCCGGCGCCCGCGTCGAGGGCGAGGTGCTCATCGACGGCAACAACCTCTACGGCCCCGGCGTCGACCCGGTGCTCGTGCGCCGCCAGGTGGGCATGGTGTTCCAGCGGCCGAACCCGTTCCCGACGATGTCGATCCGCGACAACGTGCTCGCGGGCGTGAAGCTCAACAACCGCCGGATCTCGAAGTCCGACGCCGACGACCTCGTCGAGAAGTCGCTCAAGGGCGCGAACCTCTGGAACGAGGTCAAGGACCGCCTCGACAAGCCCGGCTCGGGCCTCTCGGGCGGCCAGCAGCAGCGCCTCTGCATCGCGCGCGCGATCGCGGTCTCGCCCGAGGTCATCCTGATGGACGAGCCGTGCTCGGCCCTCGACCCGATCTCGACGCTCGCGATCGAGGACCTCATCGAGGAGCTCAAGCAGGACTACACGATCGTGATCGTGACCCACAACATGCAGCAGGCCTCGCGCGTCTCCGACCGCACCGCGTTCTTCAACATCGCGGGCACCGGCAAGCCGGGCAAGCTCATCGAGTACGACGACACGAACGACGATCTTCTCCAAGCCCAGCGTGCAGGCCACCGAGGACTACGTCTCCGGCAAGTTCGGCTGAGCTGCACGGCTCTCAGGCCGACGACGATTGCGACGACCGGCTTGGTCGACGGCTTGTCGCATCCCGCCCGCGCGGCTCGACGGTGACGCCGATCGTGTCGCCGGCGCCCATCGCGCCGTCGAGCACGCGCCAGGTCGTGCCGGTGTCGCCGACGTCGAACGTGCCGGCAGGAGCGGGCGCCGTTCTCGTCGATGTACCAGAGCTGGTAGGTCTTGCTGTCGGGCAGGTCGGCGATGCCGTCCACCATGAGCGCGGAGCTGCCGAGTTCGTTCGACCAGACCAGGGTGGCGGTGCCGCCGCCGGCGACCTCCGCGGTCAGGCGCGCGAGTCATCCGCCGCCGTGATCGCGGCGAGCCGGTCGACCTGGCGCCTGCTGGTAGGTCTGAGGTCGCGAACTGGTTCGTGACCACGACGCCACCGACGATGAGCACGACTGCCGCCGCGGCCGCGGTGAGCACGGCGACCGGGCGGGTGAACCAGCGAGCGCGGGCCTTGGCCTGCGCCGGACGGTCGAACTGCGCGGCGCTCGGCCGGGCCGGCGCCACGTGCTGCGCTGCTGCCTGCGTCGACTCCGGTGCCAGTTGCGGCGTGGAGTCGAGCATGGCCATGAGGTTGGTCTTCAGCTCCGGCGTCGGCTGCACGGGCTCGACCGCGAGGCCGAGCAGTACTGCCGTGTCGGAGAGTTCGGTGACCTCGTTGCGCACGGCCTGCGGAGCGGTCCGCGGCATCCTCGACGTCGGCACGCTCGTCAGCGGTGAGCGCATCGAGCGCGTAGGCACCGGTGAGGTTCTCGATGTCGTCCTGGTTGCGGGAGTTCAGGTTGTTCACGAGGTCACCCCCAATTCATCGCGCAGACGGATCATGCCGTCGCGCAGTCGGGTCTTCACCGTGCCGATCGGCACGGAGAGCATTGCCGCCACTTCGCTGTGGCTGTAGCCGCCGTAGTAGGCGAGGGTGACAGCCTGGCGCTGGAGTTCGGTCAGTCGGTCCAAGGCCTTCGCTCACCCTTTCATGCTCGATGCGGATCTCGGTCGATTCGGCCACGTGGTCGTAGCCGGGGTCGTAGTCGCGGATGCCGATACGGGTATCGCGGTCGCGCGACGACTGCGACGCCCGGACCCGGTCCACCGCCCTGCGGTGAGCCATGGTCAGGATCCACGTCGTCGCTCCGCCCTTATTCGGATCGAACCGCGTTGCGGTTTGCCAGATCTCGAGGAAGATCTCCTGGGTCACCTCCTCGGACTGCGCGTGATCGAGCAGGATGCGACGTGACCAGTCCGCAGACGCGAGGCGCCGAGCAGGTCGTACAGCTCCGCGAAGGCCCGCTTGTCACCGCGGGCGATGCGGTCGAGCAGGTCGACGTGGATGGCCGCGGGAGTCCGTTCGCCGAAGGCGTCGGTCACATCCTTGTCGCGGGGCACGGAGTACAGCATCGCACGCGCTCCTGTCGGAGTTCGGGGGTTGACGGTGGTGCGGCACTGCGGCCCGGCGCTGGTGTGCGCCGGGCCGCAGTGCTGTGGGTGGTGCTTGGTTACTCGATGCCCTTGTTGGCGGCGATGCCACCGGCGAGAGCGGTCGCGGTCATCTGCATGTGAGCCGCGGCCTCCTGGAGGAGGCCGAAGTACGCAGGGTCACCGGCGATGTCGGCGTCGATCGCGGCGAGCAGCGAAGTCGCGTGCACCTCGAGCTCGGCCTGCACGGCCTCGGCCGGCAGCTCGGGAACGACGGAGTTGATCAGCTGTCCGAACGACACCGCGTACGCGCCGAGGTCGGAGACCGCCTGGTCGACCATTGCCTGGTCACCGGTCACCTTGCCGAGCGTGTAGTTGACGAAGAACGGGATGTGCGAACGCCACGAGTCGAGGAACGGCTGCTCGGCGTCCGGGTAGACCGAACCGATGAGCGCGGAGACGGCAACCGAGTTGTCGTCGAGCGCCTGCACCGCGGCGGCGGTCTTCGGAGCGGTGAGGTCGCCACCATCGGCGAGGGCCTGGTTGATCGCGGCACCGGCGAGGTACACGTGGTCGTACAGGGCGGCCTGGATGGCCGCGCGAAGGCCGGAGCCGTCGCTGTTGACGGTGTCGACGGCCACGGTCTCGTCAGAGGTGGTGGTGTCGTCGGTGGTGTCCGCGGCCGGCGTGGAGCAACCGGTCAGGACGAGGGCGGCGGCGATGCCGAGCCCGGCGAATGCAGCGATCTTGCGCATGTGTTTCTCCTTGTTGAGTGGGTGATTTGCAGTTCCCAGGTGCAAGATCAGGGCTGATCCAGGTGGTCTGTGTTCTCGAGGAACGCGGGGTCACTCCGTGACGGTGACCGTGGCGTTCATCGTGAGGTGCGGCTTGCAGTAGTACTGGAAGACGCCGACCTCGGTGAAGGTGAAGCTGAAGGTGTCGCCCTCGGATCCCTTGGGCGAGAGGGCGTGGTCGAAGAGGCCGTCGGGGGTCTGCGTTCCGCGCAGGCCGGTGGACTCGTTCACCTCGCCCCAGGCACCGGAGGTGATCGTGTGGCCGATGGTCTCGCCGTTCTGCCACGTGACCGTGTCACCGACGTGCACGGTGATGTCCGTCGGCATGAACTTGAGGCTCAGGGTGATGACGGTGTTGTCGTCGCCCATGTCCATTCCGCCCATGTCGTCCATGGGGGCTGGTGTTCCTGACTCTGCCGGCTGGCCCGTGGAGCTGCTCTCGGAAGGCAGCACCTGGGATGGTTGTGAACCTGTGCATCCCGAGAGAGCAAGGGCCAGCGCCGGCAGAGCGAGAACACCCGCGAGGGTGATCTTGGATGTCCGAGTCATGTCACTGGTTCGACACGGTAGACGGAGCGGTTTGGTGCGGATGGCAATTCCGCCAGAAACTTCTCGAGAAGCGCGGAATCACCGTGGTGCCGGGCCGCGGAACGCCTCTCGGCGCAAGGCCGCTCGAAGCGGCTATTAGTGGAGCCCGGGGTTACCGCGGCCCGGCTGTGCAATTTTAGCGCGCCGCCGCTGCTGCGGCGCGCGTCGTCCGTCGATCATGACGAGCGTCGTCGCCATGATCGCCGGGGTCGGGCAGGCGAGCACGGTGCGTTCGATCTCGCCAGTGAGCGGGGTCGCGGTCGGTGTCGGCATCACCAGAAGCGCGCGTCGCGTTCGATCGCGGCGGGCCCGCTAATCGAGGGAGTCGGCGCGCTGGAGGCGGGCGGCGGCCGTCAGTTCCTCGGCGGTGGTGGTGAAGCGCAGGGCGCGGGTCGTGAGCTCGGTGGCTCGGTCGGGGTTCACGGCGTCCGAGTCATCGGCGATGCTCGTCGCCCCCGCAGCGCAGATGCGGCAGAACGAGGATGCCCGGTCGAGCGCGATCGCGAAGTCCCCGCGGAACGCGCCCCGCAGGATCTGGTCCGCGAGCAGCGTGATCTCCTCGGGGCCGGTCGGGGCCGGCGCTCCCGCGATGACGTGGTCGATCGAGTCGAGCACGTCGATGCCTCGCTGGAAGAGGTAGGCGGTGCCCGTGGCATCCTGCCGGATCAGCAGCCGCACGAGGTAGATGCGCCACAGCGCGCCGGGCAGGCTGCGCGGACTCGAGCGCGCCCAGAGTTCCGCGAGCGCGTCGATGCCGTGCTCGTCGGTGTACGCGACGAGGCGGTCGATGACCTCGGGGTCCTCGGTCTCGCGCGCTCGGGCGAGCAGGGCGCGCGCCGTGTCGTGCGCGATGCGCCAGACCTGTGCCGGGTCGGCCTCGCGGCCCTCGAACTCGTCGAACTTGTCGCCGGAGTACTGGGTGGGCTTGTGGAAGTCGTCAGCCACGCGAGTCCAGGTCGCGTTGCACTGCGGCGCGGATGCCGCCGTCCTGCACGGGACGCTCGGGATCGGGCGTCGGTGCGGGCTCGACCCAGCGCTGCTCGTCGTCGCGGGCCTGCGCGGGAGCGATGGCTTCGGGATGCCAGATCTCATCCATCCCGCGAACGAGCCCCGACTGCGCGGAACTCGTTCCGAACCGGCGACCCGGGCGGCGCTTCAGGAACCACGGGTACCACAGGAAGAACGCGACGAGCAGCACGACGAGCACGATCGCCACGAGCGCCAGGCCGAATTCCATGGATCCAGCCTACGTCGGTCAGTTCGTGTCGACCGCGCTCACCTGCAGCAGCGACACGTTGCCCTCGCAGGCCTGGTAGCCGGTCTCGGCGATGAAGAACGCGTCGTTCGATCCGGGCGGGATCACCCGGAAGCCGTCGACATCCACCGGGTCGCACACGTTGCCGGCGCTCGTGATCTTCAGCAGGGATGACGCCGCGTTGCCCGGCTCGATCGTGATGACCTGCACGGGCGAGGTCGCGGTGTCCTGCGTCGAGCCCTGCCCGATCTGCGTTCCGTCGCCGTCGCCGACGAAGTTGACCACCGGGAAGCCCTCGAGCGTGCACGGTTCGCCGCCGGTGTTCGTGAAGATCAGCGGGATGACCGTGGAGCCGGCCGCGCCGTCCGGCTCACCCAACGACACCGTCGAGTTGTCGGTGGTGCAGCTCTGCGGCACGAGCGGCGGCGGACTCACGGTCTGCGTCGGAGTGGGCGTCGGCGTCGGGGTGGGCGTCGGCGTCGCGGACGAGCCAGTGGGCGTGGGGGTCGGCCCGGGGCCGGGAGCGCCGCGGAAGAACAGCAGCCAGATGATCACCGCGATCAGGATGACGAACAGCGCGATCGCGAGTCCGATCACCACGTTGCGGGTCGTGTTGGACTTGGGGGCATCGGCCTCGTGGCGGTGGTGCTCCGGGGTGCCGGGGTGCTCTGGGAGGAGTTCGGTCGGCTGATCTGACATGCACACCAGTGTGCCGCACGAGCACGCGGCGACGGCAGTCACCACCCCGTGAACAGCAGGTGCTGCACGACCAGTGCGAACGCCACCTGCCCAGCGAATCCGACCCGCCGCCAGCGTTCCGGCAGCAGCGCCGTGCCGATCAGCAACCATGGCACGAACGGGATCCAGATGCGCTCCACCTCGGCCTTGCTCATACCCGAGAGCGTCGCGAGCAGGATGATGGATGCCGCAGCCACCGTCAGCACGACGACCGGCCGCTCCAGCACCGACCGCACGGGCCGGAGATCCCGGATGGCGACCGCCACGCTCGCGCCCACGATCGGACCCGCGCTGATCGCGAGCGCCGCGAGGTTCGCCCACACCCAGTACGGATACTGCCGCCGCGACGCGATCCCGTCGTAGTAGCGCTCGACGAGCACCGGGTACGCGTCCCACCACGCGAACCCCGCAGCCGCGAACGCCAGCACCACGGCCGCTGCCGCGCCGATCGCGTACGGCAGCGGCCGCCATGACTTCGCGACCACGAGCACGGCGACGGCAAGGATGGCGAGCAACGGCAGGCCGTACGAGAGCATGACGCAGTACCCGAGCAGCAGGCCCGCGAGGATGCCCCATCCGGCGATCGCTCGCCGGCGAGCGGCGGTGGCCGAGAACGCGAGACAGCACAGGCCCCACGCTGCGAACGCTCCGAACATCGCATCCGCGGACACCGCCATCCAGATCGCCACCGGCCCCATGACGAGGAAGGGCGCTGCCGCACGAGCAGACGGCTCGGCACCGAGTCGGCGCAGCGTCAGCAGCACGGCGACCGGGGTGGTCGCGGCGATCACGATGACGGCGAATCCGGCCGCCAGTCCGCTTCCGAGCCCCAGCTTGACCAGCACGACGAAGAACAGCAGCGCTCCGGGCGGGTGCCCTGCGATGTGCACCGGCCAGTGGTTCTCGGAGTCCAACGGGATGCGCGAGATGTACTCCCGCAGGGTCGCACCGAAATCCGTCACGCTTCGAGCGGTTCGCAGGTACTCGTACTGGGTGTCGAGGATGTGTCCGATGCCGTCCAAGCCGTCCACCGTCGCCAGGGCGACGAGCCACGCGAGCGTGACGGCGAAGGCGGCGAGCAGGAGCCAGCGGAAGGGGAGGCGCGCCGCGCCATCCACCGCGTATCGGATGGCGAGCACCGCGAGCACGAGCGCGGCGATCGTGCCCGGGCCGACCCGCGGCAGCCAGTCCGCGTGCAGGGGCGGGAACGAGTCGACGTGCACGCTCTGGCCGCGCGCCCACGGAACGACGATCGCGAGCACGATCAGCGCGACCGCGACTGCGAGGCCGATCCACGGCGCGATCGCTGCTCGCGTCCTCACCGGGTGCTCGCGTACTCGGCGAAGGTCCGGCCGCCGCGCGTCCATTGCTGGATGAGGGCGAGGCCGGCCCGTGCCGCATGGCCGTGCAGTGCCTCGATCCCCACCTCAGCCCATGCGAACGGGAGGCTGGCTCGACCGAGATCGTCGATGACGACCGCCTCGTAGGTGCGGTCCCGCGTCGCGTCGGGATGAGCCTCGACGAGCACACGACCTGCGCCGTCCGCGAGCACGAGCTGCGAACACCGTTCCAGGAGCGCCGTCGGATCGCCGCCGATGCCGATGTTGCCGTCGATGAGCAACGCCGTGCCCCACGTGCCCTCGGCCGGGCAGCTCCTGGAAGATCGAGCGACACAGCACGGGCAGGCCGTGCTCCTGCGCGATCCGTACCGCGACCTTCGACGCATCGATGCCGAGCGCGAGGTGCCCGCCGAGGATGGCGGCCCGCACGAGTCGCCCCGGGCCGCAGCCGAGGTCGAGGACCGGTCCATGCGCTCGAGCCAGCGCGTCGTCGTCGTGCGCGTCGGCACGAGCGAGAAAGCGCGCGACGTCCACCGTCTCGGCCGTGCCGTCGGGCTCCACGAGTCGGATGACGCGCTCGACGTCGCGCAGCGCCCGATCGTAGGGTTCGTGGGCGCCGCTGCCGAAGGTGCTGCTTGCGAGCACGGCGTTGACGGGTGGCACCCTTCCGACCCTAGGCAGCGGGCGGGCCGGGGTCTCCCGCCAACTCTTACGAATCGAAGACGAGCGCTGGCTCCGGGCGTCCATGGCTACCGCGGGACGCGTCGCGAACGTAGCCTGAGCCAGTGAGCTCCCCCTGCCCGTCGCACGCCAGAACACCGAACTGGCCGACCGGCGCGTGCTCGTCGTGGAGGACGACCCGACGGTGCTCGAGGTCGCGACCGCCTATCTCCAGTCGGCGGGGTTCATCGTGGATGCCGCAACCGACGGCTTCGGCGCGATCGACGCCGCACAGCGGCTCTCCCCCGACCTGATCGTGCTCGACCGCATGCTGCCGGGGATCGACGGCGCAGAGGTGTGCCGTCGCATCCGCGCCACGAGTGCCGTGCCGATCATCCTGCTCACCGCACTCGGCTCGACCGAGGACCGCATCGTCGGCCTCGAGGCGGGCGCCGACGACTACCTCACGAAGCCGTTCTCGCCGCGCGAGCTCGTGCTGCGCGTGCAGTCCATCCTGCGGCGCAGCGTGAGCGAGTTCGCACCGGAACTCGCGTTCGAACTCGGCGAGTTCGCGCTCGACCCGTCGGCCCGGATCATCACGAAGCACGGCGAGGAGCTCGCCCTGTCGGCACGTGAGTTCGATCTGTTCTCGTTCCTGCTGAAGCATCCGCGCCAGGTGTTCAGCCGCGAGCAGCTGCTTCGCTCGGTGTGGCACTGGGACTTCGGCGACCTGTCGACGGTGACCGTGACCGTACGGCGGGTGCGGGAGAAGATCGAAGCCGATCCGACCAGTCCGGTCATCCTGGCGACCGTGTGGGGCGTCGGCTACCGGCTCGATCCGTACCCGCCCGACCCTGGAGGAGACTCGTGATCCCGCTGCCCGATCTCGCGATCATCGTCGCGATCTCACTCGCCTGCGCCGTCGTGGTCGGCGCGCTCGGCCTGCTGTCGCTGCGACTCGTGCGCCGGTCATCCATGCTCGTGCAGCTGTGCGTCATCGTGCTCGCCGCGATCCTGTCGGTCGCGGTCGGCACCGTCGCCGTCGCCCAGGCGATGTACGTCTCGCCGCACGACCTGCTGGTGATGGTGTGGGTCGCAGCGGTCTCGGCCGCCGTCTCCCTCGTGGTCGCCATCGTGCTGGGGCGCACGTTCACCCGCAACAGCAATCGGGTGCGCCAGCTCGCCCAGGACCTCGGCGACGGCAAGCGGATCGAACCGGATGCCGCGCCACGCGACACCTCCGAACTCGCGAGCCTCGCCGCCGACCTCGCCCTCACGAGCGAACGACTCGCACAGGCGCGCGACGAGGTCGCGACCATCGACGCGTCGCGCCGCGAACTCGTCGCCTGGATCTCGCACGATCTGCGCACACCACTCGCCGGTCTCCGCGCCATGGCGGAGGCCCTCGAGGACGAGATGGCCGAGGATCCGCAGCGGTTCCACCGGCAGATGCGGTCGCAGGTGGATCACCTCTCGGCGATGGTCGACGACCTGTTCGAGCTGTCCAAGATCCACTCCGGCACGCTCTCGCTCACGATGCAGCCGGTGTCGCTCTACGACCTGGTGAGCGACGCCGTCGCCGAGCTCGGTCCGCTCGCGACCTCGCGCTCGATCACCCTGACCGAGTCGATCCGTCGCGACGCCGCGCACGAGGAGCACACCGTCGTGGGCGATCCGCGCGAACTCTCGAGGGTGATCGGCAACCTGCTGATGAACGCGATCGAACACTCCCCGTCGGGCAGCGAGATCTCGGTGCGCACCGGCCGCGCTGACAACGGCGACGTGGTGCTCACCGTCGAGGACGCCGGCGGCGGCATCCCGGAGAACGACCTCTCCAAGGTGTTCCAGGCGGGATGGCGCGCCACGCAGTCACGCACGCCGGAGCAGGTCTGGGGCAAGTCCGCCGGCGCCGGGCTGGGTCTCGCGATCGTGCAGGGCATCGTCGAAGCGCACGCGGGCGGGATCACCGTGCAGAACGTGCCCGGCGGCTGCCGGTTCGACGTGCGGCTGCCCATCCACCGTCCCGTCGCCGCCTGAGCCGCACGCGGGCCATCTGTCTCTGCGCCGTCACATTTGGCGCGGTGAGTCCATCCCGCCGTCTCCGTAGAGTCGGGATCCGACGGGAGGTGCGGCATGGAGACGATCCAGTGGCGGGTGCAGCGCCTGCTCCACCAGTTCCGGCATGCCCTCGCCGCGCCATCCCGCAACCCGAGGATGGCCGTGGTGCTCGGTCGCCTCCTCGCAACCGCATTCCTGCTCTGCTTCGGCACCGGTCTCTACAGCCACTTCCTGCAGGACCCGCTGCCGTGGATGGTCTTCCCGACCCGGCCCCTGTGGCTCTACCAGGTGACGCAGGGCATCCACATCACCGCCGGCATCGTGTGCTTCCCGTTGATCTTCGCCAAGCTCTACTCGGTCTTCCCCGAGCTGTTCCAGCGGCCGCCGGTCCGATCGTTCCCGCACTTCCTCGAACGCGCATCGATCGCACTCTTCGTGGCGGCTTCCCTGGTGCAGATCACGATCGGCCTGCTCAACACGTACCAGTTCTACTCGCTGTTCCCGTTCTCGTTCCGGCACACCCACTACGTGCTGTCGTTCGTGGTCATCGGGTCGCTCGCGATCCACATCGGCGTGAAGCTGACCACGATCACGAAGTACTGGCGCAAGCGCGACGCCTACGCGCAGGACGGCACGGTGGTGCTGCACGAGCCCGATCCCGACGCGGAGTTCGACGAGCCGGACGAGCTGCGACGGCTGACCGGCGAGCGCATGGATGCCGGGATCACCGGTCGCATCTTCGCCTGGATCGACCGCGATCCGAACGCCCGCCCCACGCCCGAGCGCGCCACCACGAGCCGACGCGGATTCCTCGCCACGATCGGGATCGCGGCCGCTGCCCTCGTCACCTTCACCGCCGGCCAGTCGTTCCGCCTGTTTGACTCGACCAACCTGTTCGCGCCGCGCAAGAACGACGTCGGACCCCAGGGGCTGCCGGTGAACCGCACGGCCAAGGCGGCCGACGTCGTCGACCGCGCCATGGCGGCCGACTGGACCCTGACGCTCTCGAACGGCGACACGGAACGCTCACTCGACTACGAGCAGCTGCGCGCGCTGCCGCAGGTCGAGGTCGTGCTGCCGATCGCGTGCGTGGAGGGCTGGAGCCAGTACGCGACCTGGCGCGGCGTGCGGGTCAAGGACCTCATGGACCTCGTGGATGCTCCGCCGGACGCCGACGTGCGCGTGGTGAGCCTGCAGACCAACAGCATGTACGGCCGCACGACCATGCAGCCCGAATTCGCGCGGGACGACCTGTCGCTCGTCGCACTCGAGCTCGACGGCGAGGTGCTCGACTTGGATCACGGCTACCCGGCGCGCATCATCACGCCGGCGCGCCCCGGTGTGCTGCAGACGAAGTGGCTCAGCCGGCTCGAGGTCGTACGATGACCGCGCCCGATGTGAGCACCGGCGACACGGGCATGGGCGACCCCGGCACCGCGGAGGAGCCGAGCGTCGCCGTGCGGCGGTGGCGGATCGGGCTCGTCGGATTCGGCATCCTGCTGCTGCTCATCGCAGGGGTCACCCTTCTGCAGGAGGTGCCGCCCACGCGGTACATCGGCATCGCGGCATGGCTGCTCGGCGCGCTCATCCTGCACGACGGGATCGCGGCGATGGCGATCTTCGGGGCGAGCGTGCTCGTGCGGCGGATCGACCGGCGCATCCCGTTCGTGGTCATCGTGATCGTGCAGGGCTGCGGTGCTCGTCGGGGTGATCGTGACGGTGATCGTGCTGCCGGAGATCGTGAAGAAGGCGATCGGCACGGCCAATCCGACCATCCTGCCGCTCGACTACCTCGGCAATCTCGGGCTCTTCTACGCCGGCCTCGCGGTCGCGACCGCGGTGTGCGTGGCTGTCGCGCTCGCCGTCAACGCACTTGGGCGACGTCGAACTCGCTGAGCACCGCAGCGAACCGAGTGGACGGCGCGAGCGCGGCGACCGCCCGGGCATCCTCGATCGTGTCGACGTCGTCGAGCACCGGCAGCATGCCGACCGAGAGCCCCGCGTCGATCAGGCGGCGGAACTGCTCGTCGCCGGTCGAGTCGGTCGACATCGGCACGCCGCGGATCAGGTCGCCGCGCGGCTCGCGCAGGCCGAGCGCCCAGAAGCCGCCGTCCGACGCGGGGCCGAACCAGGCGTCCGAACCTCCGCCGAGAGCCCAGTCGTCGAACGCGGGCCGCAGGTGCGTCGCGGTGACCTGCGGCGTGTCCATGCCGATGAGCAGGGTCGGCCCGTCACACGCGTCGAATCCGGCGGCCAGCCGCTCGTCGAGGCCGCCGCCGACCTGGGGTATCACCTCGTAGTCGTCCGATCCCCGCGGAGCGATCCGCCCGTCGAACAGCAGGATGCGACGATCGGCCGACACCGACGCCATCGCCCGGAGAGTGTCGTCGATCGCCGCCGCCGCGACGAGCGCGGCCTGCTCGAGCGACAGCGGTGGATGCAGCCGCGTCTTCGCCCTGCCCGGCAGCGGCTCCTTCGCGATCACGATGAGGGTGGTCACGAGCGCTCCGCCGCGCAGCAGCCGGGACATGTCGCCGATCGCGGTGATGGTGCCGCGCACCGTGCCGGTGACCTTCGAGCGGCCGACGCGCGGCGAGTACGGGGCGTCGACCTCGCGGATGCGCCATCCGGCCGAGTTCGCCCGGAGCAGCATCTCGAGGGGGTAGCCGCTGCGGCGGTCGCGGAGGTCGAGGTCGAGCAGCGCCTGCCGGCGCGCGGCGCGCATCGGGCCGAGGTCGTGCAGCTGGAGCCCGGTCGTGCGGCGGATCAGCAGGGCGAGCGAGCGGTTCGCGATCCGGGCGTGCAGCGGCCATGCACCCGCAGCCGTGGGACGGCGGCGGCCGAGCACGAGGTCGGCATCCCCGTCGCGCACGGCCGTGGTCACGAGCGGCAGGTCCGCGGGATCCATCGAGGCGTCGGCGTCGCAGAACGCGACGACGGGAGCGTCGGCCGCGAGCAGTCCCGCGTGCGCCGCGGAGCCGAACCCGCGGCGCGACTCGGTGACTACCACGGCGCCGAGGTCGCGCGCGATCCCGGCCGAACCGTCCGTCGAGCCGTTGTCGACGACGATCGCGCGATAGCCCTCTGGCAGTCGCGAGAGCACCCACGGCAGGGCGGCGGCCTCGTTCAGGCACGGCAGCACGACGTCGACTTCGGGCGACTCGCTCATCGCACCGCCTCGCGCAGCGGAGCGGTCGCGAACTCGCGCATCCCCTCGTCGAAGGAGACCGACGGCCGCCAGCCGAGCTCGTCGCGCAGCCGCGCGGGATGACGCGGTGATGTGCCGCACGTCGCCGAGCCGGTACTCGCCGGTGACGATCGGTGCTCGGCCGCCCGCGTGCCGGCTCACGTGCTCGGCCAGTTCGCCGATCGTGTGGATGTCCCCGCTGCCGACGTTGAACGCCCGGAAGGTGCCAGCGGCAGCCGCCGCCGTCCAGCCGATGGCCGCGACGTTGGCGGACGCGACATCCCGCACGTGCACGAAGTCGCGGCGCTGCCGGCCGTCCTCGAACACCCTCGGTGCCTCGCCGCGCTCGACGGCGGAGCGGAACAGTGAGGCGACCCCGGCGTAGGGCGTGTTCTGCGGCATCCCGGGTCCGTAGACGTTGTGGTACCGCAGCGCCGCCGCCGTGCCGCCGGTCGACCGGGCCCAGGCGGCGGCGAGGTGCTCCTGGGCGAGCTTCGTGGTCGCGTAGACGTTGCGCGGGTCGAGGGCGGCGTCCTCGTCGATGAGTTCCGGCGACAGCCGTTCGCCCGCGGCGTCCCGCGGATCGAACCGGCCCGCTTCGAGGTCGTCGATCGTGCGCGGCGCCGGCCGCGCGGCCCCGCGCGGCCCGGAGTATGCGCCCTCGCCGTAGACGACCATCGAGCTCGCGAGCACGAGCCGTTGCACGCCCGCGCGCGCCATCGCCGCGAGGAGCGTCGCCGTGCCGAGATCGTTGGAGCTGCACGTAGTCGGGCGCGTCGTCGAAGTCGACGCCGAGCCCGACCTTCGCGGCCTGGTGCACGACGACGTCGATCCCGTGCACGGCCCGATCGGCCGTCGCACGATCGCGCACGTCGCCGATCACCAGGTCGACGGCGGCATCCACCTCCGGGGATCCGCCGTGCACGTCGGCGCGCAACGAGTCGAGCACCCGCACGTCGGAGCCGCCGGCCAGCAGGTCGCGCACGACCGCGCCGCCGATGAATCCGGCACCGCCTGTGACGAGGACTCTCACGCGGCCCTCCGTGCCAGCACGGTGTCGATCTCGGCTCGCGCGATGAGCTCGCGCGGCGTGTATGCGAGCGGGATCGACGCGACGATCGCAGCGATCGCAGCGATGATCCGGGGCTGCGCGGCGGCGAGCCGGGCGAAGACCAGGTCGGCCGTGAGCTCCTCCTCCGACGGGGCCGCGTCGTTGTCGGTCACGTAGGCGAGGTTCACCGTGCCGATGCCCAGCTCGGCCGCGAGCGGCACCTCCGGGTAGAGCGTCATGTTCACCAGCTGCGCGCCCGCGGCGCGGAACCATTCGGACTCGGCCCTGGTCGAGAATCGCGGGCCCTGGATCACGACGACCGTTCCCCGGTGCACGGCGTCGCCGCCGAGCGTCGTCACGGCGATCTCATGCAGCTCGGGGCAGAACGGGTCGGCCGAGCCGAGGTGCTGCACGGAGCCCTGGTCGAAGAACGTGTCGGGCCGGCCGTAGGTGCGGTCGACGTACTGGTCGGTGAGCACGAGGGATCCGATGGGCACCTCGGGATCGACCGCACCCACCGCGGCGGTCGACACGATTGCCCGCACCCCGACCGAGGCCAGCGCCCAGATGTTCGCGCGGAAGTTGATCAGGTGCGGGGCGACCGAGTGGTCGAGTCCGTGCCGCGGCAGGAAGACCACGGGGCGGTCGGAGAGGGTGCCGAAGGTGAGGCGTACGGGGCCGTAGGGGGTGGCGACATCCACGATCGAGGACTCTCCATCGAAGAGCGAGTACAGGCCCGAACCACCGATGACGGCGATGGATGCTGCGTGCCCTGGCATCCACCCAGTCTTGCCGCCGAGACCCCGCATGACCCGATTCGGGCAACCCTGTCACGGAATGGTAAGGACAGTGCCACCGCCGCTGTGTCACAGTCGTGAGGTGGAATCACCGAAGACCGACTACAGCGATCTCAAAGCCGTCTACGTCAACTGCACGCTCAAGCGCTCGCCCGAACTCAGTCACACCCAGGGCCTCATGGATCGCAGCATCGCCCTCATGCGCGAGCAGGATGTGACCGTCGACACGCTCCGCCTCAGCGACCACGCCGTGGCGACCGGCGTCTACCCCGACATGCGCGAGCACGGCTGGGCGCAGGACGACTGGCCAGACGTGATCTGGCCGCTCATCGACGCGGCGGACATCCTCGTGGTCGGCGGCCCGCTCTGGCTCGGCGACAACGCCTCGGTCACCCGGCAGTTCATCGAACGCCTGTATGCGATGAGCGGGCTGTTCAACGAGCGGGGCCAGTACGTCTTCTACGGCAAGACCGCAGGCGCGATCATCACGGGCAACGAGGACGGCGTGAAGCACGCAGCGATGTCGATCCTGTACAGCCTCCAGCACATCGGGTACGTCATCCCGCCCGCCGCGGATGCCGGCTGGATCGGCGAGGTCGGCCCCGGCCCGAGCTATCTGGACCCGGGATCGGGCGGGCCCGAGAACGACTTCACCAATCGGAACACGACGTTCATGACGTGGAACCTGCTCCACCTCGCCCGAATGCTCAAGGATGCCGGCGGGATCCCCGCCTACGGCAACCTGCGCAAGGAGTGGAACGCGGGCGAGCGGTTCGGATTCAACCCGGAGTACCGGTAGCTCCGGCGGCCGCCTTGATCGGTAGGGTGGCCGGATGACCGAGCACGTGGACGTCGTCGTGATCGGCGCCGGCGCGATGGGCTCATCGACCGCGTGGCACCTCGCACGAGCGGGCAAGTCCGTCGTGGTGCTCGAGCAGTTCGAGCGCGGGCATGTCGTGGGCGCCTCGCACGGATCGACGCGCAACATCAGCGCCGCCTATCCAGACGACGACTACCAGGTGCTGCTCACCGAGACCCGAGCGCTGTGGCGTGAGCTCGACCAGGAGTCCGGCGAGACCCTCATCGACTGGGTCGGGCTCGTGCAGCACGGCCAGCAGGATCCGCTGCGGGTGCTCCACGAGACGCACGCGCGGCACGGGATCCACAGCGAGTTCGTCGGGGCCGAAGAAGCTGCACGACGCTGGTCCGGGTTCCGGTTCTCGGGGGACGTGCTGCACACCGTGGAGGCCGGGCGGATCCGGGCGGCGGATGGCCTGCGCGTCATCCAGCAGCTGGCGGCGGCGGCCGGGGCCGACTTCCGCTACTCGACGCCCGTGCGCGAGGTCGAGGTCGGAGCGGATTCCGCGACCGTGCACCACGACGGCGGTTCGATCCACGCCGGCCGGGTCGTGGTCACTGCAGGCGCTTGGACGAGCAAGCTCGTGCCGGGTTCGGTGCCGCTCCCGACCCTTCGGGTCACGCAGGAGCAGCCCGCGCACTTCGCCGAACTCGGCGACCACACCTGGCCGGGATTCATGCACACCCCCGAGCCCGGCGAGCGCGACGCCTACTGGCCGGGCACGATCTACGGGATGCGCACCGCGGCCGAGGGCGTCAAGGTCGGCTGGCACGGCACCGGCCCGGTCACCGATCCGGATGAGCGCACGTTCGAGTACGTGCCAGAGCAGATGGACGCGCTGCGCCGCTACGTGCGCGACTGGATCCCGGGCGCCGACCCCGATCGCTTCGCGGCGATCAGCTGCACGTACACGACCACGCCGACCGAGGACTTCGTACTCGACCGGGTGGGACCGCTCGTGATCGGCGCGGGCTTCTCGGGCCACGGGTTCAAGTTCACGCCCGTGATCGGACGTGTGCTCGCCGACCTACTCGAAGACCGGCGCCCGGCCGAGCGGTTCCGGCTGCCGGTCGCCTGATCCCCCTACGCTGAACGGCATGCACGAACCCGACCTGAGCGCCCTCACCGCGCAGCAGCACGCCACCTACCTGACCGGCGCGCTCGTGCGGAACGACCTGCTGCTCGAAGTCACGACCCGCAGCATCCTGCGCTCGCTGGGGCGACGGCACCCGGCCGATCCCGTGCCGGACGAGCCCGCGGCGTTCCTTGCCCTGCTGGATGCGACGGCCGCCGCAGTCCGCGCGACGCCCGACCTCCCCCTCGCCGACGACATGCTCGACGCCCTCTCCTCGGCCGCCGACGCCCACCGGGCCAGCACCGAACTCGTGCACCGGATGTGGGGGCAGCAGGAGGGCAGCGACGTCTTCCAGCTGCTCGACCTGCTGCCGACCTCGTCGGAGTCGCGGGCTCCGGCGATCGACCTTCCCGAGGACGAGGTCGACGCGGTGCGGCGTGCGCAGGCTCGCGCCTACGTGCGACTGGGCGGCGTGGAGAAGTCGGTGCGGCACGCGGCCTATGAGGCGCCGTTCGACACTGCGGACGCGGCATCCACGCGCATCGCCCAACTGCGCGGTGAGTTCGAACTGCGGGATGACGGGACGATGGAGCTCGCGACCGCGGAGTAGCGCGAGCAAAATGTTAGCCACTAACATAGTGGGATGACCAAGACCGAGCGAACGCGTGCCGCGCTCCTGCGTGCCGCGCTCGAACTCTTCGACGAGCGGGGCTACGACTCCACCACCGCGGCGGCGATCGCGGAGCGCGCCGGGGTGACCGAGATGACCTTCTTCCGGCACTTCCCCTCGAAGGACTCCGTGCTGGTCGCCGATCCCTACGATCCCCTGATTGCGGACGCGATCACCCGCCAGCCGGCGAACGTCCCGCCGATCGCGGCTGCCATCGGCGCTATCGCCGAAGGTTGGAGGTCGGTCCCGCCTCCCGCCAGCGCGGATGTGCGCGATCGGCTGCGCGTCGTCTCGCGCACGCCCTCGCTCCGCGGTGCGATCGCGCGGAACAACGCCGCGACCGAGTCGGCGATCTCGGAAGCCCTGGTCGCTCGAGGGGAGTCGCCGTCGGATGCCCGCATCGCCGCAGCGGCGACGATGGGTGCCCTGACCGCCGCCCTGCTCGACTGGGCTGACGGCGATGACCCCGACCTGGGCTCCGCGATCGACGCCGCGCTGCGCGTGCTCGCCGGTGGCGCGGCATGACCGCGGCATTCGCCGTCGAGGGCGCTTCGCGCAGCTTCGCGAACGGCGCCGGCATCTTCGACATCGACCTGGAATTGCCGCACGGTCAGATCGTCGCGCTCATCGGGTTGAACGGCGCCGGCAAGTCCACCCTGATGCGCGTGCTGCTCGGCATGCTGCGGCCGCAGAAGGGGCTCGTTCGGCTGAACGGGCGCGACATCGCATCCGCGCCGGCGGCGGGGTGGGCCGCGGTCGGGCATCTCGTCGAATATCCACTCGCCTATCCCGAGTTGACCACTCGGCGCAATCTCGAGCTCAGTGCGCGTCTTCGGGGCGTGCCCGACGTGGCACGGGCGGTCGATGCGGTGCTCGCCGAGTTCGCGCTCGAGCAGTACACGAACCGTCGCGTGCGCGCGCTGTCCCTCGGCAACCGGCAACGTGTCGGCGTCGCGGCGGCGCTCCAGCACGATCCGTCGGCGATCGTGCTCGACGAGCCGACCAATGCGCTCGACCCGGCTGGTGTCATCCGCCTCCGTGAGAGCCTGCTGCGCCGAGCCGCGGAGGGCGCCGCGATCCTCGTGAGCAGTCACCACCTCGACGAGGTCGCCCGCATCGCCGACCGGATCGTGGTCATGAACGCCGGGCGCCTGATCGGCGATCTCGCCCCGGATACGCCCGAGATCGAGCGTGCGTTCTTCGAAGCCGTCCGGGCCGACGACGAGCAGGCCGGACGATGAGGGCGGCGATCTGGGCCGAGATCGTGAAACTCGCCGGCTCGACCGTCGGCCGGGTCGGATCGGCTGCCATCGTGATCGGCATCTCCGTGCTGAGCGGCTCGATGCTGCTCGCCGCGGCCACCACGACCGACCCGCAGCTGCTGGCCAAGCTCGGCCCGGTGGCGACCGGTGACTGGCAGGGCTTCCTGCTCGGCGCGGCGCAGATCACCGGCGCGGGCGGGCTCGGCGGATTCGCCGTCGTACTCGCGTGGATGTTCGGACGCGAGTTCGGTGACGGCACCATCGCCGGCCTGTTCGCCCTGCCGGTCCGTCGTACGACGATCGCCCTCGCGAAGCTGATCGTCTACGTGATCTGGGTGACGGCCATGAGCGCGTTGCTGGCGGTCGTTCTCGCCGTGGTCGGCACAGTTGCTGGACTCGGGCCCATCGACGGAGAGACGCCGGCGATGCTCGCTCGCCAGGCGGCGCTCGGTCTGATGTCCGCCGCGATCACCCTGCCCGTTGCGTGGGCGGCAACCCTCAGTCGATCCGTGCTCGGTGGCGTGAGCGTCGCGATCGGCCTGGTCGTCATCGCCCAGGTGTCAGTGCTCGCGGGACTCGGTGGGTGGATGCCGCTTGCCGCCCCGGCGCTCTGGGCGATCTCGCTCGGCGCGAACGTCAGCGTGCTCCAGCTCTCGCTGTTGCTGCCGTTCGGCGCGATCTTCGTGGTGCTGATCGCCCTATCGTGGCGGCGGCTGCAGCTGGACCGGTAGGCCGAGGGCGTTGGGGACTCGGCTCGGTGGGCCCGGTGGGGCTCGAACCCACGACCAGCGGATTAAAAGCCCGCCCAGAGAATCTTCGCATGGCACCTTCGCTCACGAAACTCCAGTAATTTACTGGCCTGTTTGGATCAGGTGAGTAGCCCTGGATCAGGTGGATTCGCGCAGAGTGTGGGCAAAATGTGGGCACGGGACAGCGACAGGTGCCTCTTCTGTATCGCGTCGTGTGCAACTTCTAGTTGCAAGGTTCTAACTGACGTCTTGCGCGCGATCTCTTCGAGCCGGACCGCACGCATGTCGCCGTGACGAAATAGGATTCATCAACGTCCCTCAGGGATTCGGAACACGGCAGTGTCGCCAGGTTCGTGATTATTGGGGAGCCAAGCCGATGCCTACAGCGATAGAGTCAGCGTCTCGTGAGTGGCGCAACGGCCTGATCGACGTTGGTGGAAACAACAGGCTCCTCTTCTATCGCAATGGTGTGTCCACTCTGGTTCTCGACCAAGCACCTCAACCCGCGCTACGGAGACTTCTCGCGGGCGACAGCGTCAAACTCACCGACCTCTTCAGCGGCGAGGACGAACTGAAGCGAGCACAGCGCGCGTGCACGGCTCTTGCCCGCCGGCAGAAGGAGGCAGTCGAGGAATACGGGATCTCGATCACCTATCTGGTAGCCGGCATGGCGTCGTGGGATCCCGAAGGCAATCCCGAAATCGCTGCCGCTCAGGCGGAGGAGACAGGCGTTGCGAAGGTCGTCGTGGATGACATGTCAGAAGCGGCGGAAAAGCCCTTGCGCAGGCCGAAGTACACGCGACCGCGCGCCGCGATCCTCATGCGGCCGATCGAGATCGAAGTGCGCCGCGGTGCCCAGCAATCCTGGGACCTGAAGGTGCTAGACGATTTCCAGGTGAGCGGCGTGCTGACTCATGTACTCAATGCCGACCGAATGCGAATTGACGACGAGCAGGTCCTAGCGTCGGACACGGGCGATCCGTCCGATGTCGGGATCATGCTGGACGAGGTGACTGAGGCGTGCGCAGACATCGCTGACTTCTCCGCGGAGCGCACGATCCTGATTGGTGCGTTCACCTACGCGAAGCAGGCGATGGTCGACGATGTCGACGACATCGACGCCCTCGAGGAGTCCGACATCGTCGCAGCACTCGCCGGCGACGCCGCCGCAGCCGAGCGCGTGCGCTCATTCAGCGATGGGGTCACTGAGGCGACTCCGGACTATCAGCCTGTGGAAGCCGATTTCCTTGTTCTCGACGCAGACGCAAGCCAGAGCTACGTCGTGAACGCCGCGCTCGCTGGCCGAAATCTCGTCGTTGAGGGCCCGCCAGGAACAGGGAAGAGTCAAACGATCGCGAACATTATCGCTACCTCGGTGGCGGCCGGCCGCACCGTCCTCTTCGTCGCGCAGAAGAGAGCCGCGGTCTCGGCCGTGCTTGATCGGCTCCAAGGCATTGACCTCAATCATCTCGTGCTCGACGTCTTCGCGGCCGCAAGCTCTCGCAGGTTTGTGGCTGACCAACTGCAGGAGGCACTTGATCGACAAGCGTCTGCAGGCGTTGCACAGACAGCCGACCTTCATTTCACATTGACAGAGTCCCGCGACAGACTCGTGCGCCATCGGAATGCGATGCATGGACCGACCCGTGGCTGGGGAGTCAGTGTCTCTGAACTGATGGCAACTTCTTTCGGGATCCCCCGCGAAATCAGTTCCGAGGTTCGACTGCCCGTGGCGATATTGGCCAAGCTCTCGGAGGTAGACCTCGCCCGGATTCGATCGGCAGTTACGGACCTCAGCGAGCTCGGCGCCTTGGACTCCGGCTGGTCCACGAGGTCGGGATGGTCACCATCCGCCGTGATCAGCGAAGATGTATTGAGGTCGTCGAACGAACGCTTAGGTGACCTACAGGCGAGACTCGCGCCGCTCCGTGCACGGGTGGTCGCCATCTTCGACGCGATACAGCTGCCAGAGCCGCTGGACTGGCAGCGTGTCGAGGATGTCGTAGCGTTGTTCGACGAAGCCGAACGGCTTCGCGCATATGCTCCGACACTCGTCGATCCCTCCATCGCCAACGACAGCTTCCGCGACGTTCTTGCTCTGATCAGTCGCCCCTTCCGCAAGACGCACCACCTGAAGTTGGCGGGGAGCGTCCGACGCGATGCGCGCCGTCTCGCTAAGACTGCGGTCGGTCACCTGCCACGAGCGAAAAGAGTAGACGCTCTCCTGGCGGCAATGTCCCTAGGGGCCGGTGGCAGGGCAACGGCACTCTGACCGGACCGCCTGACTGCGGCTCGTCGCGCAGGACGTCGCGCAGTACCGTGCCGACTTGGCAATGCTCGGACCTGTCCTTCAGGGCGTGAACATCAATGTGCTCGATCTCAACGAGATTCCGGCGCTGTTTCGTGACCTCGCGTCAGACCGCCGGCGCGGCGTCATGCCGCGCGCCGCTCAACTGGACAAGACGCTGCGGGATTTGCAACTTGACGAACTCCTCCTCGAACTGAAGTCGCGTGATGACGTCGGCCATGCGAATCCCCAGCGTGCCGCACTTGTCGTCGATCGGATCTTCAGCGACTCACTTCTTGACGATGCCCTACTTTTCGATCCAGACCTCGCGGGCACATCCGGCCGCGAGTTGACGGGCGCCACGGCCACGTTTCAACGAAAAGACCTGGGGCATCTCGAGGCGAACGCCGTCCGTATTCGGCGACTGGGGGCGGAGCGACTGAAGCGGGCGCTGGACGCCAATCCCGAGCAGCACCTCATCCTGAAGAAGGAAGTCACAAGGAAGCGCTCATTCACGCCGGTAAGACGACTCCTGGCCGACGTTGCAGATGTCATGCTGGCCGCCAAGCCGGTCTGGGCGATGAGCCCCCTGCAGGTGTCCAAGTTGCTGCCAAGGCGTCAGCTGTTTGATGTGGTGATCTTCGATGAGGCTAGTCAGGTCAAGCCGGCGGACGCGATTCCCGCGATCTCCCGCGGGAGGCAACTCATTGTCGCGGGCGACAGCAGACAACTGCCGCCGACGGAGTTTTTCACGAAGACCCTTGACGATCCTGACGAGGAAGACAACGAGGATGAAGACATAGCGTTGGATTCCGACATTGTCGATTCACCGCCGCCGCGACGTCTCGGCTCTCTCACCCGAGATGCGGAAAGCATCCTGTTCGCCATGGACCGCCTGCTGGCGGGCCAGTCTCGAAGGTTGCTCTGGCACTATCGCTCGCGAGACGAACGTCTCATCGCGGTCTCAAATCGCCATGTCTACGACAATTCGCTTACGACCTTCCCGGCTGCCGATTCCGCCGAGTCGATTGCCCACGTCGAAGTTCCATACAGCCCAGGCATCGGCGGGGGAACGAATAGTCCAGAGGCCGAGGTAGCCGCAGTCGTAGCCGCCGTCAAACAGCACGTGGAACTCCGACCCGACGAATCCCTTGGAGTGATTGCGTTCGGAATAAAACACCAGCACCGCTTGGAGGCCGCTCTCGAGCGCGCTTTCGCCGACGACCCGAAGTTGTTCGAATCCCTCAACTCGGTCGAACCGTTCTTCGTGAAATCGATCGAACGAGTGCAGGGGGATGAGCGAGACGCCATCATCCTCACGGTCGGCTACGGTAAAGGCCAAGATTCGCAGTTGCGATTGTTCTGGGGCCCATTGCTCCAGGTCGGCGGCGAAAGACGGCTGAACGTCGCGATCAGTCGAGCACGGCTTCGCTTGACTCTGGTGACAAGTTTCTCCGCCGATGATCTAGCGGAGGACGGCCACGACAGCCGCGGGTACCGGCTGATGTATCAGTTCGTGCGATTTGTCGCCTCACGAGGACAAACTCTGGGTGACGGGCCGAACCGCGGCATTCCGCTGAACGCATTCGAAATCGATGTGCGCGATCGACTGGAAGCAGCGGGGCTAAGACTCGATCCACAGGTCGGCGTCGGCTCGTATCGCATCGACTTTGCCGCTTGCCACCCAAACAAGCCGGGTAGGCACGTCCTGGCCATTGAGGCCGACGGCGCCGCGTACCACTCTGGACATACGGCGCGTGAACGAGACCGTCTGCGTCAACAACTTCTGGAGCGACGAGGGTGGATCTTTCACCGCATCTGGAGCACGGACTGGTTCAACGACGCCGACGGCGAGGTCGCAGCAACCATCGCAGCGTTCAATGAAGCTGTGCAACTGGACGGACGCAGCAAATCAACGGAGGGAGGCGACGAGCAATCAGGGGGATGGGAGCTCCCCTGTTGGTCTGCGTCGAGTCCCGCAGCCACGCTTCTGGCGATGGTCACCGATAGACGAATACAGCGATGCGCTTCTGCGTGAGGTGATCCTGTGGATCAGAAGCGACGACGTCGTCCGAAGCCTGGACGACGAACTCTCGGTCACCATGAACGAGCTCGGGTTCGAGCGTCGTGGAGCCAAGATTGTTCGCCGTCTTCGGGAGGCACAAGCGGCGGTTGACCGGATCATCTAATCAAGGGCGAGGGAGCTACACATGATCGAAGCTGTTGCGGCCGATGGAAGGCGGTTTAGCCTCCACGACGACGGGACGTGGAGTGCCGTCGACTCTCAGAGTCGATCGTCCGAAGCAGGCTTTCGCCGCGCGTCCTGGGGGGACTCGCTAGCGCAGGTCAAAGCGTCCGAAGTCGGCCAAGCCGCACAGGAAACGGATGTCTCGGTCACATATGCGGTCATCATCGCCCAGCTCAACGCCCTGGCGCACTACATCTTCGTCAGCGATCGGCTCGTGCGAGCGAAGTACATAGTTACAGAAGAGCACTCGAGTCCCGAGCTCTTCCTCCAGGACTTTGCGCGACTGGACGATCTGTTGAGCCAGAAGTATGGTGGCGCGCACACGCGAAATGACTACTGGGTCGATGACCTCTATCAGGACGACCCGACCGAGTGGGGTTTCGCGGTATCTTTGGGCCACCTTGCGCGCTACCACCAGTGGAACCTGCCGGACATCACCATCGTCCTTGCCCTGACGGGCGACAACTATGTCGTCAACCTTCAGGTGGAGTACAGCAGTGCGGAGTTCGCTCCGTTAGAAGAGCAGCAGACGCGCACAAACGCTCTGAATGATCTGTAGCGTCGCCCGTCGAACTATGTGAATTCGGCGATTGTCGCTTCAGCATCTGCGACAAGAAGGAACATGGCCCGCCTCCCAGCCGAGGGCATCAGGTCAAATCCGAACTTCCCATAGAAGCGCTCGGCGTCCTCGTTCAGGGCGTCGACCACGAAGGCACGAGCGCCGAGGCTGCGCGACGCCTCAACGCCCTTTAGTACGGCGTCCTGGAGGAGAGAGGCGCCGAGACCGTGCCCTTTGAAGCGCTCGTCGACCGCTAGCCTCCCGATGAGGATGATCGGGATGGGTGAAGGCATGTTGCGCTTCATGCGGCCAGGTGCGTCTTCGGGCGCCAGCGAACTCGCCGAGAGGCAGTAGTAGCCCGCGACGTCGCCCGAGTCGGCGTCGACGGTGACGAAGGTCCTGGATGCACCGGTGGTTTCGTTCTTGAGCGCTCGGGAGCGCAGCCAATCGTTCAGCGAAGGCTCGCCGCAATCAAACGTTGAGAATCGGTCGGCCGCGACGGAGAGCTCGAGGCGAGCGAAAGGTGCTCAATCCGAGAACACGCTCGATCGCTTGAGGAGGTCCGCGAGGCCGGCCACAGGCTTCGCTGGCCGGTCGAGGATCTCGTTGAACGCATCCCACGACTTCTTCGACAGGTGAAGTTCGCGCTCGAAACGGATCACTTCTTCGGCCTCGCGAACGAGCACGCTCACGGAGAAGTCGGTGACTGAACGACCGGAGAGTGCGGCTGCCTGCTCGATCTCGGATTTCTGGTCGCTCGTGAGTCGCAGTTCTAGTCGGTCGGATTTCGTCGCGGTAGCCATGCATCCAGTGTACGGCAGATTGCCGTACAACGGCAATCCACTGGGCTGCCGCGGGAGCGACTCCCTTGCCTTTGAATGCGACGGCAAGGGAGCGTCAGCTCCCGCGGCAGAGTGTGCGTTTGGGTATTCGCTGGGAGCGAATAGGCAAGCGAACGGTCTACGACCGTTCTGCCCTGCAACTACCGCCCGTGCCGACCGAGGTCGCTTTCCAACCTCCCACACCCACCGACGTGTCTGAGGGAGGTTGGAAAGTGCGCACGGGCGGTAGTTGCAGGGCAGATGACGTGGGAGGTTCTACTTGAGGGTGACCGCGGAATAGTAAGAATCGTCGCGTCGCTGGTAGATGATCAGGTCCGGCTGCGAATCCTTCATGTAAGCGCGGCCAATCTCTACAGCGAGTGTTGCTGGAATCGCCGCCACCACGTGGACCCGCTCGGCGGCGGGGTACGCCAGTTCAATCGCGGCCATCAGAGATCGCCAACGCGATCCGAATGCCGCGACAGTCGCGGGTGAATCGACGACCTCCGGGCCGAGCTCGGCGGTTGTGAGCAGGACACTTGGCACGTCGGCGAACTCCGAAGGCATCAGGGCGCGGTCCACCGAACCAGAGACACTGACGATGACGAGCACGTCTTCCGAGACAGGATCCGGTTGAAGTGGATCATGGTCAAATGCAACTTCGCGCTGCTGGCTGATCGGCCACAACCATCTGGCGTCGTCGTCGCGACGATTCGCGGGCATGACGCGGACATCTGTCTTGTCGTCGAGATAGAAACCAAGGAGCGCGAGCACCGCTATCGGCGCGATTGCAAAAACGGCTGCCGTGCCAATCGAGTGATTCGCCGCACGTTCGCGCATCATCTCTACCGACCGCCGTATCTGATCTCTCGCACGGTCCCAGGACCAGTCCGCTTCCTCTGAGTCCGGCAGCGAGACGTCCACTCGAGCGTCGCGGGGATCGTCCATCCCTGGAGCCAAGTTCGCCGCTCGGAGAGCTTCCGAGATTTGACGGTCAGTGGCCGGGGCGAACGAACCTCGGATTCGCGCCGCCACCGAAAGCACCATCGTTGGGGCAAGCATGGCAAAGTCCGTGGCATCGCGGACTCGTCGCTCGTGGATTTCCTTGAGTTGGATTAGGGACGCTTCGTCGTAGTAGCTAGACATGCCACGCGAGTCCACTCGCCGATGGCAGTCGTAACAGAGCAGCATCAGGTTCGCCGCCGTCGCTCGCTCTCCGGCCCTCAAGACGGACTGGCCTCGCGGTGAACCTGTGCCGTCCGTTGCACCGGTGATGTGCGCCAACTGACCCACAAGAGTGGTGTGGAAGTACCCGGTTTGACCGACTAGATAGCGCGAACAGAGTACGCATCGCCCCGCCGATTTTGCCCAGACCTCAATGCGAGCTGACTCGCTCGTTCTGGCCCGGGTCATCCGCGAGTTACGAACCGCATCACTAGGTCTTTCCTCGGGCATGATTCCCTCACTGCGTCGGGGGTAGTGAGTAGAGTCTGCGCCGGATTCACAATCCCGCGTGGACCGTGATCGACTCGAGGTGGCCGTGAAACTAGTGAAGAGCTTCGACGCGTTCTTGAAGCACCGCGTCAACTTGAGAGACTCGCGGATCGACCAACTCGACTCGCGGGTGGCAGCAGTGAGCACATTTCTCTCGAAGGGTGATGACGTAATCGCTGAGAACTTCATAGAACTCATTGCGCAGGGCTCTTACGCTCAGCGAACGATCATCAATCCCGTGGCTGCAAACGATGAATTTGACGCAGACGTACTGCTCGAGATGAACGAGGTCGACGGTTGGGACGCGGACGACTACGTGCAACGCCTTTACGAGGTCTTTCGCGCGAGCACGACATACCGGGAGATGGTTAGCCGGCGGAGTCGATGCGTATTGATCAATTACGCCAACGAGTTCCATATGGACGTCGTTCCATATCTCGAGAGACACGACGAGCGATTCATCACAAATCGCATCACGAATCAGTACGAGCGAACTAACCCTGAAGGTTTCAACGCGTGGCTCGACGAGCAGAACAGGATCGCGTCCGGCCGACTGGGCAAGGTGATTCGGCTCGTGAAGTTCATACGCGATCTCAAGAACAATTTCAGTGTGAAGTCGGTGATCCTGACGATTCTGCTGGGAGAGCGGATTAGTGACGCAGCGCTCTGGGAGAATCCCGATCGCTACAAGGATGTTCCGACGACGCTCCTGAGCCTCATTGAAGATCTAAACGAATACCTGCAGGCGAACGTGCACATGCCGAGCATTGACGATCCCAGCTGTCCCACCGAGAACTTCAACCACCGGTGGAACGAAGAACAGTATGCGAACTTCCGGAATTGGATCGCAATCTACGCGGGCTGGATCCGCGACGCGTACGACGAAGAAGATCGCGACGAGAGCTACCGCAAGTGGCGAAGGGTCTTTGGGATGGACTTCGGGACCTACGGCGATGTCATCAAGGCATCCGCGGCCCATCTCTCGCTGAGCGGCGTCCGAGACACTGAGGAAACGCTCGAGGGTCGCTGGGGTATTCCGATCTTGATCGACTCGCGATATCACGTCCGCCTTGTAGGTCGCGTGCGACGCCGCGCTGGATGGCGCCACTACGACCTCCCGACTCGCGGGAACGTCGTCCCGAAACGGACCACCATCGATTTTCGTTTGGCCGCAGTCAACGTTCCGGAGCCATTCGACGTCTACTGGAAGGTGCGCAACAGCGGCGAGGAAGCTCTCGATGCAGACATGATGCGCGGCCAGGTGGAGCGCGATGGCGGATCGCGAACGCGTGTAGAACCGACTGCGTACAAGGGCTCGCACTATGTGGAGGTTTTCATCGTGAAGGGCAACGTCTGTGTTGCGAGGGATCACCAACCCGTGATCGTCCGTTAGGCGGCCTGCATGGGAAGTGTCACACCCTATGAGACCGGATCCGGCAAACGCTACCGAGTTCGCTATCGGCTGCCCGATCGCACGCAGACCGACAAGCGCGGATTCAAGACGAAGCGCGACGCCGAGCTCTTCCTTGCGTCAGTCGAGGTCTCGAAGGCACGCGGCGAGTTCATCTCCGCCAACCAGTCGAAGATCTCGCTGGGAGAGTGGGCCGAGCTCTGGCTCGCCAACCAGCTGCAGCTGAAGCCGTCGACGCGAGTCGGCTACGAGGCGATCGTTCGCTCCGCGATCCTGCCGAAGTGGGGACAGGTCTCGCTCGCGAGCATCACGCACGCTGGCATCCAGAACTGGCTCACCGAAGTCGCAGCCACGGCCGCGCCGTCGACCACCCGTAGCTACCACCGCGTCATGAGCATGATGCTGAAGTACGCCGTGCGCGACGGCCGGCTCAGTCGCAACCCGGCCGACGGCGTCAAGCTGCCGCGGATCGTGAAGGGCAAGCACGGCTACCTCACGCACGCCCAGGTGCAGCACCTCGCGAGCCTCGCTGACAGGGACGGCGACATCATCCTGTTCCTCGCGTACACCGGCTTCGCTGGGGCGAGATGGCCGCGCTGCGCGTCAAGGATCTCGACCTGCTCCGGCGCCGCGTGAACGTCGAACGCGCCGTCACGGAGGTCAAGGGTGACCTGATCTACGGCACCCCGAAGAACCACGGACGTCGGAGCGTGCCGTGCGCCGACGTTCCTCACCGAGATGCTCGCTCGACGATGCGAAGGCAAGCGCCCCGACGATCTCGTCTTCACCGCTCCGGCGGGCGGCGCGCTCAACAATCGCAACTGGACTCGCCGCAACTTCGAGCCCGCGATGACGCAGCTGCTCGAGATCTACCCAGACCTGACTCGACTCACGCCGCACGATCTCCGGCACACTGCCGCCAGTCTTGCGATCTCGGCCGGCGCGAACGTCAAGGCGGTGCAGCGCATGCTCGGCCACGCCTCCGCAGCGATGACGCTCGACGTCTACGCCGACCTGTTCGACGACGACCTCGATGCCGTTGGCGACGCCCTCAGCATCGCTGGCGATCCGACAGTTGTGGGCAAAATGTGGGCAAACGGTGGTCAGGCCGACGGATTGGTCAGTCCGATCACGTCGCGATCCCAGCAAATAAGCGGCTAGACGAGGTGGGCCCGGTGGGGCTCGAACCCACGACCAGCGGATTAAAAGTCCGACGCTCTGCCAACTGAGCTACAGGCCCTACGCCGTCATTCTCTCAGACCGGGGCGACCTCAACGGCGACGGAGGACGAGCACCGCGGCATCCATCGGGGTGAACGCGAACGGGCCGCCGGGGGCGATGAGCGAGAACGTCCAGGTGATGGAGCCGTCGGCCGGGTCGTGCCATGACGCGTCGTAGGAGGCCGCCTCGAGATCGACCTCGAAGGGCTCGGTGCCCCACGCGACGTACTCCCAGCCCGGCGACGCGAGGCAGTAGCGGGTCGTGGAGAGTTCCGGATGCGGCACCGCCTCCGAGAGGTCGATGTCGGAGAGCACGCGCCGAACCGCGCCGAGCGCGTCGCGCAGGGGATCCCAGAACGGGTCGGGTTCGAGCCCGAAGTACGGCTCGGCCGGATCCTCGCCGACCGGCGCATTGCGCACTTCGCCCGCGATCGTGATGCGAGCCAGGTACGGGTCCATGAACAGCAGGTTGTTGCCCTGCAGGGCGCACTTCCAGGCCCAGGCTCGCCACCCGTCCGGGCCGTCGGCGCGCAGCGAGCGCCAGTCGTAGCCGTGGTCGGTGTCGAAGACGACGACCTTCGAGCCGTCGGCGACGGGTGGCGCAGCACGCAGCTCCGGCTCGCAGTCCGGTGAGATCCAGTCGGCGCTGCTCGCCGCGAGCGTGTCGTTCGACCCGCCGTCGAACTGGAACGTGAAGCCGACCGGGCCGTCGGTGAGGGAGTGGAGCAGCGCGATGAAGTGCTCGTGCCACGCCGTCGAGTACGGCCCGGCTTCGTTGGCGATCTCCCACAGCACCGTGTCCAGATCGCCGACGGTGTCGACGAGCTTGCGCACGTACGCCTCCTGCGCGGCGATCACGGCCGGGTGATCCAGCGTCGACGCGCCCCAGCCCGGGCCGCCGTCCACGTCGTTGACGTTGTTGCGCCCGTCGTAGGCGAAGCCGTCGACATCCGTGCGGTTGAACTGCCATGCGAAGCCCTGGAACAACATCACGGCCACGTAGATCCCGCGCTCGGCGGCGAGGAGCACCCGCGCGCGAACCCGGGCGAAGTACTCCTCGTTCCACTGCGTCAGGTCGAACTTCGGCTTGCCGTCGGTCGCGAGACCCGGGCCGGTGCGCAACCACGGCGACGGCGTGAACTCGAACGGCCCGCCGTTGAAGCCCTGCTCGGCGAACGGCGGGTCCCAGTTCCAGCCGCGGAAGAAGTTGTGGCCGTGCGCGACCAGGAAGTCGAGGTATCCCTCGTAGTCGAAGCGCGTGCCGCCCTGGTCCGTCGCGAAGTTCGCCCAGGTGTGCGACCCGACGAGCAGCACGGGCGCGCCCGTCTCGTCGGCGAAGTAGCGCGGGTTGTCGGGGTGCGGGCGCAGCGTCATCCTGCCGTCTCCTTCGCGGGAAGAGGAATGGATGCCCCTGCCGCGAACCCTGCGAAGTCCACGGCTTGCCCGAGTCGTGCCGCTTCGATCGCGGCGAACGTGATCGCCAGGGTGACGAGGTTCGCGGCGGCCTGGCCGCGCATCCCCGAGCCGGACCGGACGGCGTCGACGAACCGGCGCTCGAACTCCCGGAAGGAGCCGAGGTAGTCCGCGGTCGGCTCCCGCACCTCATCCACGAGCGGCACGCCGTCCACCGAGACACTGAAGCTGGAGGGTTCCGACGAGCGGGTCATGGTCCCCTCGTACCGCACCTCCGCGGCGGAACCCACGACGCGCATGCCGTCGCCCGCGGACGCGGCCGACGCCGCGTCATCCCCCCACGACACGATCACCGTCGCCTCGCACCCGGGATGCTCCGAGTCGGCGCCGTAACCGAGCACGACCTCCGCGAAGCTCTCGCCGCGCACCTCGGGGTTCGCCGTTCGCAGGGTCGCCCGCACGCTGTCGGGCACGCCCAGCAACTCGCGAACCATGTCGATCAGGTGGATGCCGTACTGCAGCAGCACCCCGTGCTCGGCCTCGCGGTTGCTGCGCTGTGGCGGGCTGGCCGGATCGCGCTGCTCGAGCCGCACGGAGGAGATCGCGCCGAGCGATCCGGCCCGAGCGAGCTCGAGGGTGCGCGCGAACCAGGGTCGCAGCACGTGGTTCTCGTGGACGACGAGCAGCTGCTCGTAACCCTCGAAGGCGGTGACCACCCCGGCCGCGCTTGTCAGATCGTCGGTCAGGGGCTTCTGGACGCTCACGTGCAGGCCGCCGTCCCGGGCGAGCACGGCGTGCTCTGCGTGGAGTGCGGGCGGCGAGAGGATGTCGACGAAGTCGAGCTCGAGCCTCGTCGCATCCAACATCGCTTCGACCGTCTCGAAGACCTGCGCGTCGGGGACGAACCGTTGGCGGAGGGCATCGGCAAGCGCGCGATCCGGGTCGACGAGCGCCACGATCTCGACGTCGTCGAGTGAGACCCAGCCCTGCAGGTGGAACTCCGCAACCATGCCGCAGCCGATCACCCCGCCGCGCAGCCGTCGCATGCGACGAACCTAGGCGATCGTGCTCGAATCGGTGCAGTACAAGCGGGCGGCTAGTCCTCGTCGAGCGGCGGCAGTCCGCCGAGGTCGTCCTCGACCGGGTCGGATGACGCGGGCGCGGTCTCGTCGAGCGTCATGAGCAGCGCGCGGGCGTAGGCGTTGGCAGCGTCATCCGCCGCGTAGGACCGGAGAGCACCGTCGACGAACGCCTCGACGGAGTACTCGGCACCTTCGTGCGTCAGGCTGCGGAACCGTGCGCCGAGCGCTTCGCGCAGCTGGTGCTCGTGCGGGAGCCAGAGCGTGTCGCCGAGGTCGACCGAGTCGAGCGCCCATTCGGTGGTGCCGTTGAAGCCGATCACCGTTCCGGTCGAGAACTCGTGCGCCTCGACCGTCATGTCGCTCAGCACGTAGATCTCCTCGTCCGCTTCGACGCGGTCGATGCGGAACGCGTCGCCGGCCTTCGGCAGCCACGCGAGCCCCGAATCGCGCAGTGCGCGGGCCAGCTCGGTGGAGATCATGGCTTCTAGGCTCTCACGCTCTGACGAGTGGTCTGCCCCGAGCCAGACCTCAGCCCGCGCTGACCCCGAACAGCAGCCCGAGCAGGTAGGTCGCCGTCGCGGCGCCGTACCCGATCGCGAGCTGCCGCACCGCCCGCTTGAGCGGGGAAGCACCCGAGAGCAGCCCGACGACCGCGCCCGTGCCGAGCAACGCGATGCCGACGAGCGCGGCCGAGACGATGACGGCGGCGATCCCCTGCAGCCCGAACAGGTACGGGATGACCGGCACGACCGCCCCCGACGCGAAGAACAGGAAGCTCGACACCGCCGCGCCGAGCGCCGAGCCGACCGTGTCGGGCGGGGTCACTCCCGACGCCGAGCCGGGTGCCGCACCGACGGGCACGGTCGACAGCGCCGAGGTCGAGACCTTGCCGAGCGCGGCCTGCGCCGCGAGCACCTCGTCGGCGTGCACCTGCGCCTCGGCCGGCGGCATGCCTCGCGCGCGGTAGACGAGGGCGAGCTCGTTCGCGTCGACGTCGAGGTCGGGCAGCGAGGCGCGTGCCGCGGGATCCGGGGTCGACGCGTCGAGGAGTTCGCGTTGCGAACGGACGGAGACGTACTCGCCCGCGCCCATCGAGAGGGCGCCGGCGAGGAGTCCCGCCACACCGGTCAGCAGTACGACGTGGTTCGGCACCCCCGCAGCCGAGATGCCGAGCACGAGGGCGAGATTCGAGACGAGGCCGTCGTTCGCGCCGAACACCGCCGCGCGGAACGTGCCGGACAGGCGCTGGCGGCCGCGCGCGGCGAGCGCTCGCACGACCTCCTCGTGGATGCGCTCGTCGGCGACCATCGCATCCGTTGCGTCGTCGTCATCCTCGTACGGCGACCGCGCCTCGGCGCGCTGGGCGAGGGCGAGCACGAACACCCCACCGAACCGCCGCGCGAGCCAGCCGAGCAGCCGCGTGCGCACGTCGCCCGGGTACGGCCGACCGGCCTGGTCGCCGAGCAGGTCGACCCAGTGCTGCTCGTGACGGCCCTCGGCATCGGCGAGGGCGAGCAGGATGTCGCGCTCCTCACCCTTGCGCCGCGACGCGAGATCCCGGTACACCGACGCCTCCGCACGCTCGGCCGCCAGGTACTTCCGCCAGCGGCGGACCTGCTTCGCGGTCGGGGCGGTCATGGTCGTGAGCGGCGCCGGATCAGAACGACGCCTGGATGCCCCAGCGCGCGGTCCACGTCTCGCCCGGCTCGATCCAGCGCAGGCCCTCGCCGGTGACGAGTGCATTCGGCGGCGCGGTCATCGGCTCGATCGCAACGGCGAGCGACGTGCCGGGGAACAGGCGCGTGGTGAAGATCTGCACCCAGTGGTGCTGCTCGTCCTGCACGAGGCGCACCTCACGGCCATCCATCGCGCGCAGGCTCGCGACGACGCCGTCCACGGGCGACAGGTCCGCGAACGCATGGTCGAGGTCGAGATCGGCGAGCAGGCGGCCCTGGCGCAGGTCGTAGCCGGTGCCGTCGACGTCGGTCGTTCCGGTGGGGATGAGCCGGTCATCCACTTCGATTCGGGTCGCCGCGTGCAGGGTGAGCACGAGCTCCTCCGGCGCGACGTCGCCGATCGTGAAGAACGGGTGCGTGCCCACGGCCGCCGGGGCCTTCGCGGCGGAGCGGTTGGTCATCGTGTGGGTGACGTCGAGCGCGGTGCCGTCCGGACCGTCCGTGAGGGCGTAGGTCACCGTCGTCTCGAGCAGGAACGGATACCCGTGCTGCGGCCACACCGTCGCCCCGAGGGTCACCGAGCTGTCGGTGCGCTCGACGAGCTCGTAGGCGGTGGTGCGCAGCAACCCGTGGATCGCGTTGTCGCGCGCGGGTTCGGTCAGGTCGAGCTGCTGCTCGACGCCGTCCAGGGTCCAGCGGCCGTGATCCACCCGGTTCGGCCAGGGCACGAGCACGATGCCGTCGCCGAAGGGCGGCACCGTGTCTTCGGGGTAGGGGGTCGTGACATCCACGCCGCCGATGCTGAAGGTGCGCAGGGACGCGGCCACCGACGCGATCGTCGCGGTCGCCTCGCCCCGCGTGATCGTGTGCTGCGTGCCGGTGGGGAAGGTGGTGGATGTCACCGGGCAAGCCTATCCGCGCGTGGCCGATACCCTTGGTGGATGCCCGTGAGCAAGACCACCACCACGCTCGCCGACGGCCGCGAACTCCTCTACTTCGATGATGAGGACAGTGCGCTCGACGGACACCACGAAGTCGACGAACGTCACCTCGACCCCCGCCCGGAGACCGCATCGATGCGCCAGGACGTGCTCACCGGCGACTGGGTGTCGATCGCGGCAACCCGCCAGAACCGGGTGTTCCTGCCGCCGGCCGACCAGGACCCGCTCGCGCCGCAATCCGCGGACAACCCCTCTGAGGTGCCCGGCAACTACGACGTCGCGGTGTTCGAGAACCGCTCGCCGTCGTTCGGCCCAGCGGTCGGCGTGCTCGACACCTCGGGGCTCGAACTCGGCCGCAGTCTCCCGTCGAACGGACGCTGCGAGGTGGTGTGCTTCGACCCGCGCACGGAGGGCTCGATCGCCGAGCTGCCGGAGTCCCGCATCCGCACCGTGATCGAGGCGTGGGCGGACCGCACCGCGGCGCTGTCCGCGTTGCCGGGCATCGAGCAGGTGTTCCCGTTCGAGAACCGCGGCGAGCAGATCGGGGTGACCCTCCACCACCCGCACGGGCAGATCTACGCCTACCCGTTCGTGACGCCGCGCACGGTCGCGCTCGTGGAGTCGGTGGCTGCGGTGCCGACGCTCTTCGCCGACATCCTCGCCTTCGAACAGGCCGGCGAGCGCGTGGTGCTCTCCGGCGAGCACTGGACCGCGTTCGTGCCGTACGCCGCGCGCTGGCCGATCGAGGTGCACCTGCTGCCGCACCGGCAGGTGCCGGACTTGGCGGCACTGGATGAAGCGGAGCGCGCCGAACTCGCGGTGCTCTACCGCCGCCTGCTCCGCGGCATCGACGCGATGTACGACACCCCGACGCCGTACATCGCGGCGTGGCACCAGGCGCCGGTGAACGAGTTCCGCGACGAGATCCGGCTCATGCTGCAGGTCACCTCGCCGCGCCGCGCGGCGAACCGGCTCAAGTACCTCGCCGGCTCGGAGGCCGCGATGGGCGCGTGGGTCGGCGACATCGTGCCCGAGGTCGCGGCGAAGAACATCCGGGAGGCGATCGAGCGTGCCTGAGCAGGACCCGCTGGAGCGCGGCGAGATGTTGACTGCGTCGAAGTTCAGCTCCGACATCCGTGACGACGTCGCCGCCGACTTCGAGGAGCTGTTCGGCCGCGCCCCCGACGGCATCTGGTCGGCGCCCGGCCGGGTGAACCTCATCGGCGAGCACACCGACTACAACGACGGCTTCGTGCTGCCGTTCGCGATCAACCGCCGCACCGTGGTCGCCCTCGGCCTTCGCGACGACCGCGTGGCATCGGTGTCGAGCGACTTCACCGATGAGGTCGTGACCATCGAACTCGAACGCGCTCGCGCCGACGACTGTGGGCGGCTGGTCCGCCTACCCGCTCGGGGTCGCGTGGGCGCTCGGCCAAAGATCCCTGCTCGGGGACACCGCCGCCGACCTGGCCGGCGTGCCGGGATTCGACGCGACCATCGTCTCGACGGTCCCGACCGGGGCGGGGCTCTCGTCCTCCGCGGCGATCGAGTGCGCGGTCGCCGTCGCCCTCGACGACGTGTGGCGGCTCGGTCTCGACCGTCCGACCCTCGCCCGCGTCGGACGTCTCGCCGAGAACGAGGCCGTCGGCGCACCGACCGGCATCATGGACCAGTCGGCGTCGCTGCTCGGCCGGGCCGACCACGCGGTGTTCCTGGACTGCCGCACGCTCGACTCCGAGATCATCCCGCTCGGCTTCGCCGAGGCCGGCCTCGAGCTGCTCATCATCGACACGACGGTGAAGCACGAGCATGCCACCGGCGGCTACGGCGAGCGCCGCGCATCCTGCGAACTGGGCGCGAAGCTCATGGGGGTCGAGTCGCTGCGCGACCTCTCCGTCGACGATCTGGACCGCGCTCGCACCGTGCTCGACGACGTGACCTTCCGCCGCGTGCGCCACGTCGTGACCGAGAACCAGCGCGTGCTCGACACCGTGCGCACGCTGCGCGAGTCGGGCCCGCTCGCGATCGGTGACCTGCTGGATGCCTCGCACGCCTCCATGCGCGACGACTTCGAGATCTCCGTGCCCGAACTCGACCTCGCCGTCGAGACCGCGCAGGCCAATGGAGCCATCGGCGCCCGCATGACCGGCGGCGGGTTCGGCGGCGCCGCGATCGCCCTCGTTCCCTCGGATGCCGTGTCGCGCATCCAGGTCGCCGTCGACGGCGCGTTCGCCGAGCACGGCTTCGCGCAGCCGGTGATGTTCACCGTGACGGCCGCGGACGGGGCCGGCCGCGACCGCTAGCGGTGGTTGAGGAGCGCCGCGAAGCGACGCGTCTCGAAACCGCGCGACACGGGATGGTGATTTCGAGACGCGAGCCACTGCGCGGCGCGCTCCTCAATCACCGGGTGATGACCTCGACCCCCTGGGGCGCCTCGACCGTGAACGTACCACCCTCGACCCGGTAGGACACCGGTCCCCACCGCGTCGGCGCGTTCCGAACCTCGAAGCCCTCGTCGAGCCATGCGTCGGGCACCCCTCGGCCGAGCCAGAGCACGTCGTCGAAGGGGTGCTCGAGCACGAGCATCCACTTCACGAGCATCGGCACGGAGAGCTGCGCCGGCACCGCGTAGCCCGCCGTCGGCAGCGCGGGATCGATGCGTCGGGTCTCGGGCGCGGTCCAGGAGCCGCGCGTGTAGGCGTGGGCGGCGAGCGTCCACAGCTCGAGCAGGAACTCGCGCCGCCGATCGTGCTGCAGGAGTCCGTAGGCGTGGCCGTAGGAGAGGAAGGTCGCGAATTCGGGCGTGCTGCGGTCGGGTCCGAGGGTGTAGCCGTAGGCGAGCGGCGTGCCGAGCACGAGGTCGCGGTGCGCGCCGCGATACGTGACGATGAGGTCCACCTGCTCGGCGGTGAGCATGCCGGAGAACAGCAGCTCCATGTTGGCGCGGTAGGCGCGGAACTGCGGATCGTGGTCGTCCCTGGCAACGGCGACGTGGAACGGCTCGGTGAGTCCGGCGATCACCGGCAGGTACGGCGGATCGAACTCGCGCATGATGCCGCGCTCGAGCGCGACCTGCAGGTCGGCGGACAGCAGCCGCCCGCGCTCGACGAGTTCGGCGTCACCGAGGGCAGCGCCGAGATCGAGGAAGCCGCGCGCGATCTCCGCGCTGTTCGAGGTGTACGGCAGGCGGTAGCGGTCGGGGTGCAGTTCGAGGCACGAGTCGGCCTCGCACCAGCCGACGATCATGCCGTGCGCGGGGTCGGCGTCGGGCAGGCCGCCCGCGTCATCCTGCAGCCCGGACAGGAACGCGACCAGACCGTCGAGCTTACTGCGGTGCCGCACCGCGAGGTCGTGGTCGCCGGAGGAGCGCAGGTACTGGGCGATCGACGTGAGCATGCGGCCGTACTGGCCGAGCTCGACCCCGCGGTACAGGATCGAGCCGTCGTCACGCACGAACTCGCCGAGATAGTTGTCGAGGATGTCGCGGGCCCGGTCCAACAGCCCCCACTCGACCGCAGCGATCAGGTCGGCGTTGAGCGTGTCCTGGAACCCGTCGTGCTCCGTGCCGCCGTACAGGCGGTCCATCACGCCGTACTTCGGGTACCCGTCGATCCGGGTGATCGCGGCTCGCACGAGGCTGTGCCGCGCGAGGTCGGCGAGCCGGGCGTCGGGCAGCGTCACCTGCATGGCCGCCTCGAGACTCGCGGCGGTCTGGTCGGCGAGGTCGAGCAGCTCGCGGTAGAACGCGGCCGGGTCGGCCGAGCCATCCCGGGGCGGATACGGCTCGTAGGTGTCGAAGTACCCGATCTCGGTCGGCACCCCGTCGACCACTCGCAGCACGCGGTACCACGTGGGCTGCACCTGCCGGTTCTCGGGTGGCCGGAGTGACGCGAAGACGACGAACTCGCACCACGCTCGCGGCGCCCGCCGGTCCATGCCCCTCCGGGTATACGAACCTGCAGCACCGGCAGGATACCCGCCGATCAGGCCGTCCATGACGCGCCCTGCAGCACGCAGTTCGGCGATCTGCGGTAGATGCGCCGCCGGATCGAAGTAGGCCGTCTTGCCGCCATACTCGATGCCGACCTTGTCGGGCGAGTGGCCGGTCGCGACGAACGTGTACGTGCCCGTGCCATTGAGCGTGATCGGCGCGAGCGCCGCAGCGACGGCCGCGTACTCCGGGTCCGCGTCCTCCGCGAGGAACTCGCGGCCGAGGAGGTCGACGTGACTCGCCTGCACCTCGTCGAGTGGATGTCCACGGTACAGCTCGCCCTCGGCCCAGGTCGGCTCAGCGGTCTTCGTGAACTCGCGGCGTGAGCCGTCGGCACCGAGCACGAGGACCGAGCCGGTCACCGTGCGGAAGTCCTCCCAGACCTCGAAGGCTTCGGTCGACGCCATGAGCGTGAAGCCGTCGGGTGCGTGCTGGTGCTCTGTCACGGAGACCATTGGAGCGCCCAACCCGACGTTCTGCAAGAAACGTGCAGCCGGGATGCGTGCTCGGCGGCACGGGACGTAGGGTCTACTCGGACGGCGCAGACGGGAGGCAGGCATGGATCGCACACCGACCGTGTACGACGTCGCCGAGCGCGCCGGCGTCTCGATCGCGACGGTATCGCGGGTGCTCCGCAAGCCCGAGGTGGTGCGCGAGGCGACCCGCCGGCAGGTGATGGATGCCGTGCTCCACCTCGGCTACGTGCCGAGCGGCAACGCCCGCGGCCTCGCCGATCGGCGCACCGGCGTGCTCGGGCTCCTGCTGCCCAGCCACGACCAGCCGCGCTCCGATCGAGGACGCCCGCTGCCGGCCGACGGCCGCATCGAGTTCGTGCTCGACGAGCACACCGAGGACCGCGCGCCCCACAACCTGTACTACGACGAGGTGCTGCTCGGCGCCGAGAGCGAGTCATGGTCGGATGGCTTCGCGCTCATGGTCGCCGCGGGCGGCGCGCGGCGCGCGCTCGAGCTGCCCGACATCGCGGGGAGGGTGGATGGCCTGGTCGCGGTCGCGAATGCGGTACCGGTCGAGGTGCTGGCGCATGCCGCGCGTCGCATCCCGGTCGCGCTCATCGCCGAGCAGCACGATCCGACGCTGTTCGACCACGTCTCGGCGAGCAACCGGGAAGGCATGCGGGCGCTCGTCGAGCACCTGATCGAGGTCCACGGCGTGCGATCGATGACGTTCGTCGCTGGGCCAGAGGGGTCGCCCGACAGCGCCGAGCGCCAGCTGGGAGCCCAGGACGCAGCCGCGTCCGGCCGCGCAGCGCTGCACGTCGAAGCGGGCGACTTCACGCGGCGATCAGGCCGACGTGCCGCCGAGCAGCTGCTCGAGCGAGACGGACTGCCGGATGCCATCGTGTGCGCGAACGACCAGACGGCGCTCGGCGCGCTCGATGTGCTGTCGCGGCGGGGCCTGCGCACACCCGCCGACACGATCGTGACTGGTTTCGACGGTATCGACGCCGCAAGCGCGGCGGACCTCACCACGGTGCAGCAGCCGATGTTCGGGCTCGGCGTCGCCGCGATCCGGCTCGTGATGGAACGCCTGTCGGGCGCACGCACCGAGACGACCGCCGTCAAGCTCGCCGTCGACGTCGTGTTGCGCGGCAGCTGCGGATGCACGGCGCCGACCGAACGGCGCTGACGCGCGACGGGTGTGCGCCCCTCCTCGCCGCGACGCGCGCAACACAACTGAGCGTTTGGTGCAACCCCGCACTTGTCCCTTGATCTTTCAGAATGTATGCGCATACAGTCGAAGGACACCGGTCCTGCCGGCACGGCCACTGACGAAAGAGGCGAAGATGCCCGTCCGCACCATCCGTTTCCTGCCACGCGCTGCCGCGATCGTCGCTGCAGTCGGCGTGCTCGCCCTCACCGCCTGCACCATCCAGCCGGGCGGCACCGCCAACGATCTCGGCGCGACCGTCCTGAAGGTCGCCGCTGATGACGGCTCCCCCACGTTCGAGCAGAACTTCAACCCGTTCGCGGGCTCGAAGCGCATCGGCTCGAACTTCATCTACGAGCCTCTCGTGGTCGTCAACAGCATCGACGGCGCCGAGACCCCGTTCCTCGCCGAGAGCTACGAGTTCGTGGATGCCTCGACGATCGACTTCACCATCCGCGAGGGCGTGACCTGGAACGACGGCGAGGCGTTCACGCCCGACGACGTCGCGTTCACGTTCCAGCTCATCAAGGACAACCCGGCACTCGACATCCTCGGCGCCTGGCAGCAGATCGACACCGTGACCGTCGACGGCAACACGGTCGAGTTCACCCTGCAGGCGCCGAACGCGAACGCGGTGCGCGCGATCGAGCAGACCATCATTGTGCCCGAGCACATCTGGGCCGATGTCGATGACCCGACCACGTTCGCGGACGAGACCCCGGTCGGCACCGGCCCGTACCAGCTCGACCAGTTCGCACCGAACCAGTACTCGCTGAAGAAGTACCCGGACTACTGGCAGGCCGACAAGGTCGCAGCGGGCGGCCTGGTCTTCCCGGCGTCCAACACGCAGCTCGACATCGTGAGCAACGGCTACGACTGGGGCTACGCGTACCTGAGCGACGTCGACAAGACCTGGGTCGACCTCGACCCGGAGCACAACAGCTACTGGTTCCCGGCCGGCGGTGTCATCACGCTGTTCCCGAACCTCGTCGCGGACGGTCCGCTGCAGGACGTCAACGTGCGTCTCGGCATCTCGGCGGCACTCGATCGCGATGCGATCGCGGATGACGCGGTCGAGGGATACGTCACCGGCGCGCCCCAGACCGGCCTGCTGCTGCCCGGCTTCGACGCGTTCGTCGACCCGAGCATCCCCGACCAGGGTTACCTGACGCAGGACACCGACGCCGCACTCGCGCACTTCGCGGACGCGGGCTACACCCTCGACGGCGACAAGCTCGTCGATGCCTCGGGTGCCCAGCTGACGCTCTCGATCACGACCGCCAACGGATACACCGACTGGCTGCGCGCCGTGCAGGCGGTGCAGAGCCAGCTCGGCGCCGTGGGCATCGAGATCACGATCGAGCAGCCGCAGCCCGCCGCCTACCAGGAGGCCCTGGCCAACGGCCAGTACCAGCTGGCGATGGGCGCGTTCGGCGGCACCGGCTCGATCTACGAGGACTACGACAAGCTGCTCAACAGCGCGTTCTCGGTTCCCGTGGGCGAGGCGGCCTCAGCGAACTTCGAACGGTTCACCGACCCGGCGATCGACGATGTGCTGAATCAGCTCAAGGTCACGACCGACGACGCCCAGAAGGTCGACCTGTCGTACCAGCTGCAGAACGTCATGTACTCGCAGGTGCCGACGATCGCGATGTACTACGGCGGCCTCTGGGGCATCTACAACGACTCGAAGTTCACGGGATGGCCGTCGGAGGCCGACCCGTACGCGAGCCCGAAGATGTGGGACCCGACGGTGCTGCTGGTGGTGACGCACCTCACCGCGGCATCCTGATCATGACGGCCCGGCGCTGCCAGCTGGCGGCGCCGGGCCGTTCCATTCCATCGAACGACCACGACACGAGGAGGTGAGCCCATGGGCTACGTACTTCGTCGCATCGGATTCTTCGTGCTCACCCTGTGGGCCGCGGTCACGATCAACTTCCTGCTCCCCCGTCTCATGCCGGGTTCGCCGGCGGATGCCGCGATCGCCCGCATCTCGCGCACCGGCCAGGTCGACCCCAACACCAAGGCCGCCATCGAGTCCCTGCTCGGAGTGCCCGGCGGCTCGCTCTGGGACCAGTACGTGGACTATCTCGGGCGCATCCTCCGGCTCGACTTCGGCGTCTCGTACGCCTACTTCCCGCAAGCCGTCGGCGACGTGGTGCTCGGCGCGCTGCCGTACACGATCGTGCTGGTCGGCGTCGTGACGATCGTCTCGTTCCTCGGCGGCACGCTGCTCGGCACCCTCGCTGCCTGGAAGCGCGGCACCATCCTCGACTCGCTGCCCACCGTGACCGGCAGCTTCTTCTCCGCATTCCCGTACTTCTGGATCGCCCTGCTCCTGCTCTTCTTCCTCGGCTACGTCGGCCGCGTCTTCCCGACCGGCGGCGCGTACGGTGCCACGACCGTGCCCGCGTTCAGCGGGCCGTTCCTGCTCGAGGTGCTCTACCACTCCGTGCTGCCGGCGGTCACGATCCTCGTGACCTCGATCGGCGGCTGGCTGCTCGGCATGCGCAACACCGTGATCACGACGCTCGGCGACGACTACGTGACCTTCGCCGAGGCGAACGGCCTCAAGCCCCGCACCGTCGCACTGCGCTACGCGGCCCGCAACGCGCTCCTGCCGAGCCTCACCGCCTTCGGGCTCGCACTCGGTACGGTGGTCGGCGGTTCGCTGCTGGTCGAGACGGTGTTCAAGTACCCGGGCATGGGCTACCTGCTCTGGACGGCCACGGTCAACCAGGACTATCCGCTCATGCAGGCCCTCTTCCTGATGATCACGGTGAGCGTGCTGGTCGCGAACGTCGTCGTCGACGTGATCTACGGATTCCTGGACCCGAGGACGCGCCGATGACCATCCCAGATCCCTCAGCCATCACCCCGGAGGCGACGCGCCAGACCGATGGCCTGGCCGGACGCACCCGGCGACGCCGGCTGTTCAGCGCACTGCGTGTCGTCTGGTCCGATCCCAAGGCGCGGTTCGGCATCATCGTGCTGGGCTTGATCGTGCTCGTCGCGATCTTCGCGCCGCTGCTCGCGCCGTACAGCGCGACCGATCGGAGCTTCCCCTCCCGCGAGGACGGAAGCCTCGCGCATCCACTCGGTACGACCGCCGCCGGTGAGGACGTCCTGAGCCAGCTCATCGTCGGATCCCGCGTCTCGGTGATCGTCGGCCTGCTCGCCGGCGGACTCGCAACGCTCATCGCGGTCGTGGTCGGCCTGAGCTGGGGCTATCTGCGCTCGGTCGCGGGCGATGTCGTCGCGTTCCTGGTCAATCTGTTCCTGGTCGTTCCCGGCCTTCCGCTCATGATCGTGCTCGCTGCCTACCTGCAGAACGGCGGCCTCGGCGTGATCATCTTCGTGGTCGTGGTCACCGGGTGGGCCTGGGGTGCACGAGTGCTCAGGGCGCAGACCCAGAGCCTGCGCTCGCGCGACTTCGTGACCGCTGCCCAGTTCAGCGGCGACCGCGCACCGCGCATCGTGTTCCGCGAGATCATGCCGAACATGACGTCGCTCATCGTGTCGAGCTTCATCGCCGCCGCGGTCGCCGCGATCGTCGGCGAGGCGGGTCTTGCGTTCCTCGGGTTCGGCGACCCGCGCACGGTGAGCTGGGGCACGATGATCTACTGGGCGCAGAACGGATCGGTGCTGCTCACCGGCCAGTGGATCCAGGTGTTCGCCCCGGGCCTGTGCATCGCCTTGCTCGCGGTCTCGCTCATCTTCATCAACTTCGGCATCGACGCGGTCGGCAACCCGCGCCTGCGCCGCATCAAGGTGCCCAAGGCCCCCCGGGTCGCCAAGGACGCCCAGCGGACGGAGGCGAGCGCATGACGTTCCTCGAACTGCGTGACCTCACGGCCGGCTATGACCTGGAGAACGGAACCTTCGCGCCCGCGGTGCGCGACGTGACCCTCAGCATCGGTGCGGGCGAGTTCGTGGGGCTGGTGGGCGAGTCCGGCTCCGGCAAGTCGACGCTCGGCTTCGCGATCACCCGCCTGCTCAAGGCGCCTGGCCGCATCGAGCACGGCGTGATCGACTTCGACGGCGTCGACATCGCATCCCTCGACCCCGAGGAGGTCCGCCGGCAGCGGCAGGGCGGCTTCGCGATGGTGCTGCAGTCCGGCATGAACGCGCTCAACCCGGTGCGCACCATCCGCCACCATTTCGACGACGTCTTCCGAGCGCACGGTCACGTGACCCGTGAGCACTTCACCGCACGGTCGAAGGAACTGCTCACCAAGGTCCAGCTCGGCGACGAGGTGCTCGACCGCTACCCCGGCGAGCTGTCCGGCGGGATGCGCCAGCGCGCGTCGATCGCGATCGCCCTCTCGCTCGAGCCGCGACTCATGGTGTTCGACGAGCCCACGACGGCCCTCGACGTGCTCGTGCAGGCGCAGGTGATGCGCACGATCCGCGAACTCCAGGCGAGTGAGGGCTTCACGGCCGTGCTCATCAGCCACGACCTCGGTCTCGTGCTCGAGAACGTCTCGCGCGTGCTCGTCATGCACGAGGGCCGCATCGTCGAGGATGCCCCGGCCAACGAGATCCTGCACGACCCCAAGGACGACTACACGAGGATGCTGCTGAGCCACTACGCCGACCCGCGCGCCGAACACGTCTCGCTGCCAGGACTCGACAGCGACGCGAGCACGGTCGCGGGCAAACGGGCCGGACGCTCCGCGAACGAGGCGATCGTCGTGGAGGGCTTGAGCAAGGTCTACCGTCCGTCGCGGCGCGGCGAGCAGCCGGTGACGGCGGTCGACGACGTGACGTTCACGCTCGAGCCCGGTGCCGCGCTCGCGCTGGTCGGCGCGAGCGGCAGCGGCAAGTCGACGATCGCCCGCCTCATCACGGGCATCGAGCGGCCGAGCGGCGGCAGCATCCGGTTCGGCGAGCTGGACGTGGACCGGATCCGCGGCGGCGCGCGGCGGCGGTTGCACCGGGAGGTGCAGATGGTGTTCCAGGATCCGTACGCGGCCTTGAACCCGTTGCATCCTGTGGGCTATGTGCTCGGCCGCCCGCTCATCAACTTCGGCGGGCTGCGTGGCAGCGCCGTGCGCGACCGGGTCATCGAGTTGCTCGAGACCGTCGAACTCACGCCCGGTGAGGACTTCATCGACCGGCTGCCGCATGAGCTGTCCGGCGGCCAGCGGCAGCGCGTGGTCATCGCGCGGGCGCTCGCGTGCGAACCGCAGGTGATCGTGGCCGACGAGCCGGTGTCGATGCTGGATGTCTCGCTGCGCGCCGGCGTGCTCAAGCTGCTCCAGGACCTGCGGCGCACCTGGGGGGTGAGCATGCTCTACATCACGCACGACTTGCTGAGCGCGCGGGTGGTGACCGACGACATCCTCGTGCTCGAACACGGCCGCGTCGTCGAGCGCGGGGCGACCGCCGAGGTCATGCAGCACCCGGAGCACGACTACACTCGCGAGCTGCTGGCCGCGACTCCCGACCCGTGGACCAGGCTCGCGCGATGAGTTCCTTCCCGCAGGGCTTCCTCTGGGGTGCCGCGACGGCGGCGCACCAGGTCGAGGGCAACAACGTCAACAACGACTGGTGGGTCAAGGAGCACACGCCCGGCACGAGCATCGTCGAGCCGAGCGGAGACGCCGCCGACAGCTACCACCGCTACCGGGAGGACATGCAGCTGCTCGCCGACTCCGGCCTCAACGCCTACCGCTTCTCGATCGAGTGGGCGCGCATCGAGCCCGAGCGGGGATTCATCTCACGTGCCGAGATCGACCACTACCGCCGCATGGTCGACACCTGCCTCGAGGTCGGTCTCGAGCCCGTCGTGACTCTCATGCACTTCACGGTGCCGCGCTGGTTCCACGACTCGGGCTTCTGGCTCGCCCCCGACGCCGCCGAGCGCTTCGGACGATTCGTGGATGCCGCGATGCCGATCGTCTCGAGCGGCGTGCGCTACGTCTGCACCATCAACGAGCCCAACATCGCCGCCATGCTCGCCGGCACGGATGACCCGGCCAACCTCACCGCCGGCGGCCTCCCGTTCCCCGACCTCCACGTCGCCGACGCGCTGCTCGCCTCACACCGAGAGGCAACCGCCCGCCTGGGAGCGCTGGCCGGGGTGCAGGGCGGCTGGACCGTCGCGACCCAGGCCTTCGAGGCCTCCGGTGACCCCGGCAGTGAGGAGCGCCTCGTCGAGTACGGCACGCCCCGGGATGACTGGTACCTCGAAGCCGCGCGCGACGACGACTTCGTCGGGGTGCAGGCCTACACGCGCACGATCATCGGGCCGGAGGGTCCGCTGCCGATCCCGGACGGGGTGGAGCGCACGCTCACGGGGTGGGAGTACTTCCCGGAGGCGCTCGAGCGCGGCATCCGCGCCGCCGCCGAGCTCGCGCCCGGCGTGCCGGTGCTCGTGTGCGAGAACGGCATCGCGACGGATGACGACACCCGCCGCATCGCGTACACGCAGGGCGCCCTTGAGGGCGTCGCCCGCACGATCGCCGACGGCATCGATGTGCGCGGCTATCTGCACTGGAGCGCCCTCGACAACTACGAGTGGGCCAGCGGCTACCGTCCGACGTTCGGACTCATCGCAGTCGACCGCGAGACGTTCGTGCGCACGCCGAAGCCGAGCCTGGCGTGGTTGGGGTCGGTCGCGAGGGCGAACGCGCTGCCGTAGGCAAAACTCGAGCGCTCACCGGTTGACGCAGGACCTTGGTTGGCCGGGAAGTTCAGTTGTTCAAGAACAACAGACTCAAGAGAAAGAAAAAGTGGAACCCGCTCGCGAGCACCACGACAGCTATCCCGATACCCCCGAGCACTCTTCCGCGCGTGCGGTTCATCGTGATCGCCAGGATCCCGAGCACCAGCGAGGCGACAAACCCCAGCGGAACGACCGCGTAGCTCGCGGCAAGGGTAGCCATGGACACGTCGATTGCACCGTTGGTCCAGCGACTCTCGTAGCCGATCACAAATAGTCCGACGGTCACCACAAGAAAGACGACGACGAATCCCGCGACAATGAGCGACAAGGTGCCGAGACGGATGCCGGTCCTAGTTGGTGCCCCCGTAGTCATACTCATGTCCACCTCGAATGTCACTAGCGCCCCGCCGCATCCACCACGTTCTTCAGCAGCAGCGCCCGGGTCATCGGGCCGACGCCACCCGGTACGGGTGACAGCCAGCCTGCGACCTCGGCCACACCAGGATCGACGTCGCCGACGAGCTTCGCCTTGCCGGTGTCGGGATTCACGACCCGCGTGATGCCCACGTCGAGCACCGCGGCACCCGGGCTTCACCCAGTCGGGCTTCACGAGCGCGGGCACGCCGACCGCGGCGATCACGATGTCGGCGTCGCGCACGTACTGCTCGACATCGGTCGTGCGCGAGTGCGTGAGCGTCACGGTCGCGTCGATGCCCTTGCGGGTGAGCAGCAGGCCGAGCGGGCGGCCGACGGTGAGCCCGCGGCCGAGGACCACCACGTGCTTGCCCGAGATGGGCACGTCGTAGCGGTCGAGCAGCTCGACGATGCCGGCGGGAGTGCAGGGCAGCGGTGACGTGATCGGACCCGAGACGCCGAGCACGAGCCGGCCGAGGTTCATCGGGTGCAGGCCGTCGGCGTCCTTGTCGGGGTCGATGAGCTCGAGCATCGCGTTCTCGTCGATGCCGTCGGGCAGCGGCAGCTGCACGATGTATCCGGTCACCTCGGGACGCGAGTTGAGCTCCGCGATCGCCGCGATGATCTCGGGCGCGGGGGCGGTGGCCGGCAGGTCGATGCGGATGGACTCGATGCCGACCTCGGCGCAGTCGCGGTGCTTGCCGGCCACGTAGGACTTCGAGCCGGGGTCATCCCCGACCAGCAGCGTGCCGAGTCCGGCGGAGATGCCGCGCTCGCGCAACTGCTGCACGCGCGACGCGACCTCGACCTTCAGCTGACCGGCGACGAGCGTTCCATCCAGGGTGATCGCCGTCATCGCGGCTACTTCCAGCTGCCAGGGCTGGTGAGCCCGTCGTAGAGCGGGAACTCCTCGGCGAGCTTCGCGGTGCGGGCCCGCAGCGCCTCGATGTCGGGGTCCGGCTGCAGGGCGAGCGCGATGACGTCCGCGACCTCGGTGAACTCGGCGTCGCCGAAGCCGCGGGTCGCGAGCGCCGGGGTTCCGATGCGCACGCCCGACGGGGTCATCGGCGGTCGCGGGTCGTTCGGCACGGAGTTGCGGTTCACGGTGATGCCGACCGAGTGCAGGATGTCCTCGGCGTCCTGGCCGTGGATCGCCGCGTTGCGCAGGTCGACCAGCACGAGGTGCACGTCGGTGCCGCCGGTGAGCAGGTCGATGTTCGCCGCCTTCGCGTCGTCGGCCATGAGCCGCTCGGCGAGGATCTTCGCGCCGCGGATGGTGCGCTCCTGCCGGTCCTTGAAGTCCGGCTCGGCCGCGAGCTTGAACGCAGTGGCCTTCGCGGCGATCACGTGCATGAGCGGTCCGCCCTGCTGGCCCGGGAACACGTTCGAGTTCAGCTTCTTCTGCGTCTCGAGGTCGTTGGTCAGGATGAAGCCCGACCGCGGCCCACCGATCGTCTTGTGCACCGTGCTCGACGTGACGTGCGCGTGCGGCACGGGCGAGGGGTGGAGTCCCGCCGCGACGAGCCCCGCGAAGTGCGCCATGTCCACCCACAGCACGGCGCCGACCTCGTCGGCGATCGCGCGGAACGCCTCGAAGTCGAGCTGTCGCGGGTAGGCCGACCAGCCGGCGATGAGCACGTGCGGCTGCACCTCGAGCGCACGCTCGCGCACGATGTCCATGTCGATGCGGGATGTGTCGGGGTCGACCTTGTACGCGTGCGCGTCGTAGAGCTTGCCCGAGAAGTTGAGCTTCATGCCGTGCGTGAGGTGGCCGCCCTGGTCGAGCGCGAGCCCGAGGATGCGGTCGCCGGGGTTCGCGATCGCGCCGAGCACCGCTGCGTTGGCCTGCGCGCCCGAGTGCGGTTGGACGTTGGCGTAGGCCGAGCCGAACAGCGACTTGGCGCGGTCGATGGCGAGCTTCTCGACCTCATCCACGAATTCGCAGCCGCCGTAGTAGCGGCGACCGGGATAGCCCTCGGCGTACTTGTTGGTGAGCACGGAGCCCTGTGCCTCGAGCACCGCTCGCGGCACGAAGTTCTCGCTCGCGATCATCTCGAGGGTGTTGCGCTGGCGGTCGAGTTCCTTGTCGAGCCATCCCGCGATCTCCGGATCGACGACGGACAGCGGGTCGGTGAAAGTGGACACGGGCGGTTCTCCTCAGAATCGGATGGATGCTCGCGGCCCAGGCGTACGGCCGCGAAACCGTGTCGGTCGCTCCCCGATGGTTGCCCATCTCAACGCCAGTCGCGACCGCCCCAGTCTACGGCGAGAGCCGCACCACCCGCACGAACCGCACGACGAGATCCTGCGACGCGACGCCGATCCGGAACTCGGCCGGCAGGGCATCCACCGCCACGGTCGCCGTGCGCCACGCCCCCGTGTCGGCGCGCGGCACGCTCGTCCCCGCGACATCGAACGGCTCGGTGCCGACGTCGAGGAACGTGACCTTGATGAGCGCGGAAGCACCGAGCCCGCCGAACGTCGGGTCGAGCTCGAAGGCGAGGCCGGTGTCGCCGTCCGCGATGCTCGTGGAGAGGCCCTCGAATGCGTCCCCGTTGTCGGGTTCGATGTCCTCGAGGTGCGGGTCGACGTCGGTGCGGTGGGCGATCGAGCCCGCGACATCCACCTGCACCAGCCAGCGCTCGAGGTTGCGCACGAACGGGATGCCCGGCCACGCGGCCGGATCCTCGAACCGGCCGAGATCGTTGTCGACCCAGTACCGGTCCTCCGCGTCGCGCAGGGCGGCCCACGCGTCGGGCGAGGTCTCCGCGGTCTGGCCCATCGAGAGGCGCACCCAGTCCCAGTGCTCGGGATACTCGGCCAGGAACGACGGGCCGGGCACGACGTAGATCCAGTTCATCCGCAGTTGCAGCGCCTTGAGGTTGGACTGGCGCACCGAGTAGTACGCGTCGTCGGTGGTGTAGTCGCAGTCGTTGTAGCACTCGTTCTCGGTCGCGAGCACGCGGGTGCCGTCGTGCACGGGCAACGACTCGTCGACGACCAGGTGCCCGTTCGGCTGGATGGATGACCCGTACGCCGGCGCCTCGCTCAGGTGGAAGTTCGCGAGCTCGGTGATCCCGGTGCGGATGCCGAGCCCCGCCGCCACCGCGTCGGCTGCGAGCAGGTCGTCGTCGGCGCCGAACGGACCGAACGGATAGTCCTCGCCGGTGAACACGAGCTTGTTCGCGTGCTCGCCGAACAGGTCGGCGAGATCGGTCCAGGCGTGCGAGTACCAGGCCGCGTAGGTCTCGAAGTCGAGGTCGCCGGTGTCGACGGCGGCGGTGATCATCTCGTAGTCGAACTCGGCCCACGTGAACGCGCCGGGCACGTAGACGAACCGCAGGCGCGGGTCGGCGGCGAGCCCGGCATCCACGAACAGCCTGCGGTAGGTGTCCATGAGGTGGTCCCAGACGCACTCGTTCCAGATCGGCAGGTGGCGTTCGCCGTCGTAATCCGGACCGTATGTGCTGACCCCGCACTCCTCGGCGATCCACTCGGGCGCCCAATCCTCGCCGCTCGCGAAGATGCGCATCCAGTAGGACGACGGGTCGGCGAGCTGGGTGCGCAGCGACTCGAAGGTCATGCCCTGCGCCTCGCCCGCGGCATCCAGGTCGAGGTCGCCGTCGGTCGGCTGCAGCTGGCGCCACGACACGTCGATCGAGCGGACGTCCACGTGGTCGGCGGGCGTCGCCTCCTCGGAGAAGAATCCGGAGTTGGATGCCGGGCGTGCCCACTCCGGCATCGACCAGTCGTCCCCGTCCGCGACGAACATACCGCTCGCCCCCGCGTCGACGAGCGGGAACGCGGGGCCGGACGTGTCCGCCGGCGGAGCCGCATCCGGGATCGTGATGCCGGCCGGGGCCGTGCAGCCGACGAGCGCGATCGTCGCGGCGAGCGCGGCGACCGCGAGCGCGCGACTCACGTCACCACGATCCGCTCGAACGCCGCCTCGACGTCGTCGAGCGAGAACTCGCCCGCCCTCGGGATCGCGGCGTTCGCACTCGCGCAGGCCGCGGCGAACCGCAGCGCCTGCGGCAGCGACACGTCACCGGAGAGTCCGTGCAGCAGCCCACCGAGGTAGGCGTCGCCGCTGCCGACCGGGTAGTTGCCGCGCACCGGGTCCGCGGCCACATGCACGGCGGTCGCCCCCTGCACGGCGTACGAGCCGTGCTCCCCGTCGGTCACGACGGCGATGCCGCCGGTGAGCACCGCGAGCCGCAGCGCGAGGCCCGCGGCCTCCGGCCGACCGCCGAGCACGGCCGCGGCCTCGGCGCGGTTCACCTTCACGAGGTCGGGCTTCGTCTCGATGACCGCGGCGAGCGCTGGGCCGTGCACGTCGATCGCGACGTGCACGCCGCGCTCCCGGAGCCGCACGACGAGCGCCGCGAGGTCCGGCCCGAGGCCGTCGGGCTGGCTGCCCGAGATCGCGATCCAGTCGCCCTCGTGCGCGGAGTCGAGCGTTGCAGCGGCGAGGCGTGCCCAGGTCGCGTCATCCACGGGCACCGGCGGTTCGTACAGCTCGGTGAGGGCGCCGTCGCTCGCGACCGTCACGCACGTGCGCGTCTCGGCGTCGACCTCGATCACCTCGGTCGGCACCGTGAGCAGGTCGCGCACGCGACGGCCGGTGTGGCCACCGAGGACGGCGAGAACCGACACCGGGCTGCCGATCCGCTCGAGCACGCGCGCGACGTTGAGCGCCTTGCCGCCCGCGGTGTGCAGCACGGACGTCGGCCGGTGGATGTCGCCGACCCGGAACCCGTCGACGACGTACGTCACATCGAGCGCCGGACTGAGCGCGAGGCAGCGGATCACAGCGCGGCCAGCAGCTCGTCGAGCGTCGCCTGCCCCGCAGTACCACCGGCGGCACGCACCGAGAGCGAGCCGGCGACGGTCGCCCAGCGCAGTCGCGTCGGCTCGTCGTCGACGCCGTGCGCGAGCGCGGCGAGGTAGCCGGCGTCGAAGCTGTCGCCCGCGCCGGCCGTGTCGACGACGTCCATCGGGATGCTCGCCGCGTCCACCACGGGTCCGTCCGGGCCGACCGACCACGCCCCCATCGCCCCCGCCTTGACGACCACGCGCGGACCGAGTCCCGCGATCGCCTCGGCGATCGCGGCCGCATCAACGGCACCCCCGCTGACCCGCCCGGCCGCGCCGAGCGCGATGAGCTCCGACTCGTTGGGCAGCAGCAGGTCGACGAGCGGCAGTACCTCCACGACTCCGTCCCAGCGCTCCGCCGGATCCCAATTGGTGTCGAGGCTGGTCGTGATGCCGCGCGCGCGAAGCTCGCGGAGCACGACGGGCATCGCACTCGCGAGCGTCGGCATCAGGAAGAACGAGGCGAAGTGCACGTGCGCGGCACCCGAGCGATCGACCGCGTCGAGCACATCCCTGACCAGGAGGAGCGGGACGGTGCCGAGCAGGGTCAGGATCGCGCGATCGCTCTGGGTGGCGAGGTGCACCGAGATCCCGGTCGGCGCCGTCGGGTCGACCCGCACGCTCGCGGTGTCCACCCCAGCCTGGGCGAGCGCGGCGAGCTGGAACCGCCCGAAGTCGTCGTCCCCGATCACCGCGACGAGGCTGGTCGGCACCCCGAGCTTCGCGAGGCCGCTCGCCGCGATCGAGGCGCTGCCGCCGAGCACGAGGGATGCGGCATCCAGCAGCTGCTCCGCCTGCCCGAAGCGCGGCACGACGTCGCCGCTCAGCACGAGGTCGACGTTGGCGTCGCCGACCACGAGCACCGGACGGGCTGGGCTCATCCCTTGAGTCCCGTGAACGACATCGTCGCGATGAACTGCTTCTGCGCGAACAGGAAGAACAGGATGAGCGGCAGCGTCGCCACCACGTTGGCCGCCATCAGCAGCGACCACTGGGTGCGCCGGGTGCCCTGGAAGTTGGCGATGCCGAGCTGGAGCGTGAACACGTTCTCATTGTTGATGGCGATGAGCGGCCACACCAGATCGTTCCAGCTGCCGAGCAGCGTGAAGATCGCGAGCGTCGCGATCGCGGGCCTCGCGAGCGGGAGCACGACCCGGAAGAAGGTCTGCAGGCGGGTCGCGCCATCGAGCATCGCGGCTTCCTCGAGTTCGGCCGGCAGGGAGAGGAAGAACTGCCGCATGAGGAAGATGCCGAACGCACTCGCGAGCCACGGCACGATCGCCGCACCGAGGGTGTCGATGAGCCCGAGCCTGGCGAACATCACGTAGGTGGGGATCATGAGCAGCTGGATCGGGATCATGATCGTCGCGACGATCGCGAAGAACCCGAACGTGCGCCCGCGGAACTTCAGCCGCGCGAACCCGTACCCCGCGAGCGAGCACAGCACGATGTGCGATGCGATCGCGGCCAGCGACACGATCACCGTGTTCGCGAGCCAGCGCAGGATCTCGGAGTCGGTGAACAGGCCGACGAACCCCGAGGCCGGCGCGCCGTCGATGGTCGCCGGAGCACCGAAGTCGATCCGCGACGGGATGAACGGCGGCGGGAAGGTCACGAGCTCGGCGGCCGGCGAGACGGAGGCCATGAACATCTGCACGAACGGGATGACGAACAGCAGCGCCACCGGAGCCAGGAAGAAGTGCCACCCGCTGAAGGGGAGGCCGCGGCGCTTGGGAGCCGGCCGACCCGTTGTCGTCGTCGAGGCGGCGGTCATCAGAACGCCTCGATCTTGTTGCGGCGGGAGTAGATGACGACGCCGATCGTGATGACCAGCGTGATCGCGAACAGCACGTACGCCACCGCGGATCCGTAGCCGAAGTTCAGGCTGCGGAAGGCCTGCTCCCACAGGTAGTAGACGATCGTCTTCGTGGCATCCAGCGGTCCACCGCGCGTGGTCGTGTACACGAGGTCGAACAGTTGGATGGCGCCGATGGTCTGCCAGATCGTGACGAACACCGTCACGGGCGCGATCTGCGGCCAGGTGACGCTCCAGAACGCCTGCCAGCGGTTCGCCCCGTCGATGCGCGCCTGCTCGAGCAGGTCTGACGGCACGTCCTGCAGCGCGGCGAGGTAGATCACCGTCGTGAAGGCGGCCTGCCCCCACAGCGACATGATCGCGATCACGACCATCGCCTGCCCGCGGTCCTCGAGCCAGCCCTGCTGCGGCAGGTTGAGCACTCGCAGCACATTGTTCACGAGTCCGAACTGCGGGTTGAACAGGTAGGTCGACAGGATGCCGGTGGCCGCCGCCGACGCGACGAACGGCACGAAGATCGCGGTGCGGTAGAACCCGATGAACCGGATCTTGCGGTTCAGCGCCACCGCGAGGAACAGCCCCACGAGCACGGACATCGGAACGAACAGCAGTGTGTAGAACCCGGTGTGGATCATCGCGTCGCCGAGGTCGTTGTCGCTCGCGAGCTTCACATAGTTGGCGAAGCCGACGTTCCTCGGTTCGGCGAACCCGTTCCAGTCCTGGAGCGAGAGCAGGAACGCCCAGCCCGCGGGGAAGATCGACAGGCCGAGCACGATCACGGCGGCCGGCCCGACGAACGCCCAGCCCTCGAGGGTTGCCCGTGCAGAGCGGCGTCGCGCGGCGGTTCCGGTTCGGGTGTTGGCGATCGGCCTCTGACGAGCACCGTCCGCCCCCGGCTCCACCTTGCGACGCTCGCTCTGCACGGTCATCTTCGCTGGCGTCCCTTCTGGCTGGTCGACGCGGGACTAGTTGTCGCTCAGCGCTTCGTTCGCCTCGGCCGCGGCCGCGTCGAGTGCTTCCTTCGGATCGCCGTCGCCCTGCAGCACGTGCGAGATCGCGCTGCCGATCGCTTCGGAGAGGCCGACGTACCCGGCCACCGTGGGACGGGCGTGCACGGCGTTGACGCCGTTGGCGGCCATGATGTCGAGGCCGGGGAAGTTCGCGACCTGCGTGGCGAACGCGTCGGACTCGATCGACGAGCTGCGCAGCGGCAGGTTGCCGATCTCCACGTTCCAGCGCTCATCCTGCGCGGCGTCGGTGAGGAACTTCGTGAACTCGAACGCCCAGTACTCGCGGTTCTTGTCCTGGTGGTCGAACAGCGCCCAGATGTCGGGACCCGACACGGTCTCGTGGTTGCCGTCGGTGCCCGGCAGGATCGTGACCCCGTACGGCGTTCCCGCGGTGTTGAGGTCGTACAGCTGCCACGGTCCTGAGGTGATCATCGCGATGCTCCCGGCGGCGAAGAGCTCGCCGTACTTCGTGTCGGTCTGGTCGAGGTAGATGCTCTGGTCGTCGATCGCCATGTCGCGCAGGAAGGTGAGCGCGTCGACGCCCGCGTCCGAGTTGAACGTCGCCTCGGTGCCGTCGGCGTTGAGGATCTCGCCGCCGTTCTGCCACAGGTGCGGCCAGAACTGCCACGTGGTGTCCTCGGAGCCGGCGACGGAGTACGCGTAGCCGTACTGGTTGATGGCGGGATCGGTCAGCGCGGCGGCCGCCTCGCGGAAGTCATCCCAGCTCCAGTCCTCGTTCGGGTACTCGAGGCCGGCGGCGTCGAACAGGTCCGTGTTGAAGATGAGCGAGATGTTGTCGACGATCGCAGGGAACCCGATGGTCTTCTGGCCGGTGGGCTGCACGGTGAGGCGCGCGGACTCCGGGAACTCGTCCCACGCGACCGCGGGGTCGGCGACCTGCTCGGTGATGTCGAGCGTGCGGCCGGAGCTTCGAGCTCGCTGGCCCACGATCCGTAGGCGTAGGAGATGTCGGGGTAGCTGCCTCCGGCGAACCCGGCCGAGAGCTTCTGGAGCAGCTGGTCGGTGGATGACGCGCCCGGCGAGACCTCGATCTTCACGTTCGGATGCTCGGCGGTGAACTCCTCGGCGAGCCCCTCGAGCACGGCGTTGGCCTCGGACTCCTGGCCGGTCCACCAAGTGAGGGTGACGTCGGCATCCGGATCCAGCGTGGTGGCGCCCTTCGGCGAGCCGCAGGCGGCGAGCGCGCCGATCGTGAGGGCCGCGGCCGCGCCGATCGCGAACCTGCGGAGGGAGGTGCGGTACTTGCTGTGCTGGATCATCACGTGCTCCTGTCTCGAGTATGCAGTGCTTCAGTGGGGTGACGTGCAGTCGATCAGCCGAGGATGACCGACCTGGTGAGGTGACGCGGGTGGTCGGGATCGAGTCCGCGGAGCTCCGCGACCGCGAGCGCGAGGCGCTGCGCCTGCACGAGTTCGACGAGCGGATCGTGCGAACTCGTGACGACGGTGGCGCCGGTGGCCTCGATCTCGCCGACCATCGCGGCGTCGGCTTTGCCGAGCATCCAGACGATGGATGTCGCATGCGCGACCGCAAGCGGCCCGTGCCGGTAGTCCAGCAGCGGGTACGACTCCGACCAGGCCTGCGCCGCCTCGCGGATCTTGAGCGCGGCCTCCTGCGCGAGTCCGTAGGTCCACCCGGTGCCGAGGTACACGAAGTGGTCGAGGCCGGCGGCCTCGAGCGGGAGCGGGTCGGCGAGCACGGCTTCGGCCTCGGCGGGGATGCCCGCGACATCCTCACCGAAGGCAGCGCGCGCGAGCAGCAGGAAGGTGGTGGGGAACCGGGTCTGCACGACGGAGCGCTCGTCGGCGAAGTCGAGCACGAGCGTGTCGTCGACGACGTCGTAGATCGGGCCCTCGGTGACGCCGGTGATCGCGATGCGGCGAACGCCGGCCGGCACGCCCTCGAGCGCGGCGATGACCTCGGTGGTCGTGCCGGAGCGGCAGATCGCGACCACACGGTCGTAGTCGCGCCACGGGCCGAGCTCCGACGCGTAGCGGGCATCGGTGACGCCGAGGCCGGCACTCTCGCGCAGCGCGGCGAGCGACTCGGCGACGAACGCCGACGTGCCGCAGCCGATCACGAGTACCCGCTCCCCGGGGGCGGCAAGCAGCTCGGTGGCCACGGGCAGCAGCTCCAGCGCCTCGCGCCACACCGCCGGCTGGCTCTGGATCTCGGATGCAGTGATGGACATTCGAACCTCTGGTCGGCGTTGGCTGCTGGGCTCGACGTGCGGCTTTCGCCGGCGATCGAGTTGTGTCATAGTCTCCCGAGAGTGATCGTTTGACAAGAAAACTGCAGATATCGCTCACTCTTGATGATCACTCTGAGGAGTTCCGCATGAGCCGGCCCGACTGGGATGCCCTCGCCGACACGCGCCTTCGCGACTGGACGCCGAAATCCCAGCTGCGTGCGGCCGTGACACCCGTGCCGCGCGCGGCCTTCCCGGCGGTGGACGTGCACAACCACCTCGGTCGCTGGCTGAGCGAGGACGGCGACTGGATCATCCACGACGTGCCCGCGCTCGTGCAGCTCATGGACGACCACGACGTCGCCACGATCGTCAACCTCGACGGGATGCTCGGCGACGAGCTCGAAGCCAACCTCGCCCGGTACGACCGCGCGCACCCCGGTCGCTTCGTCACGTTCTGCCAACTGGACTGGGCACTGCTCGCCGAGCCGGACGGCCAGGCACGGGTCGTCCGGCAGCTCGAGGATGCCGCGACGGCCGGCGCCCGCGGAGTGAAGGTCTGGAAGACGCTCGGCCTGACCTTCCGCGATGCGGATGGCGCGCTCATCCTGCCCGACGACGCGCGCGTCATCGCGGTGCTGCAACGCGCGGGAGAAGCTCGGTCTGCCCGTGCTCATCCACATCGCGGACCCGATCGCGTTCTTCGAGCCGCTCGACCTGCACAACGAACGCCTGGACGAGCTCATGGGGCAGCCGGACTGGTGGTTCGGCGATCGGGACGTGCATCCGAGCTTCGACCGGCTGCTCGACACGCTGGCGACCCTCGTGCTCGCGTGCCCGGGGACGAGCTTCATCGGAGCGCACTTCGGCTGCGCCGCCGAGGACCTCGACCGGGTGGAAGCCCTGATGGATGCGGCACCCAACTTCGCCGTGGACATCGCGGGCCGCATGGCGGAGCTCGGCCGGCAGCCGCGGCGCGTGGCCGCGCTCGTGGCGCGTCACCCCGACCGCGTGCTGTTCGGCACCGACATCTACCCGGCGACGGCCGAGCAGTACGAACTGCACTTCCGCTGGCTCGAGACCGCCGACGAGAGCTTCGAGTACGCGCCCGGCGAGCCGATCCCGCCGCAGGGCCGCTGGGCGGTGTCGGGGCTCGCGCTCCCGCCCGAGCAGCTCGAGGCGGTGTACGGCGGCAACGCGCGGCGGATCCTCGGGCTCTAGCCCCGGACGACCTCGCAGAGGTGCGCGACCAGGCGGGCGACCGCCTCGCGGTCGGTGTACCTGCGCGGGTCGGTCGCCGAAGGCTGCGCGTCGAGCGCGGCGCGCAGCGAAGCCGTGGCGGCGACGTTGAGCGCGGTGCCGATGTTCACCTTGCGGATGCCCGCCGCCACCGCCGCGCGCAGCTCGTCGTCCGCGAGCCCGCTCGACCCGTGCAGCACCAGCGGCACCGGCACCGAGTCCGCGAGCCGCCGGATCAGGTCCACGTCGACGCTCGCGGTCTGCTCGGTCATCGCGTGCGAACTGCCGACCGCGACCGCGAGCCCGTCGACTGCGGTCTGCTGGACGAACGCCTGCGCCTCGTCGGGATCCGTGCGCACGCCCGGCGCGTGCGCGCCGTCCTTGCCGCCGATCTCGCCCAGCTCGGCCTCGACCCAGAGGTCGAGGGCGTGCGCGCGGGCGGCGGTGGCCGCGGTGAGGGCGACGTTGTCGGACCAGGGGAGCGCGGCGGCATCCACCATGATCGAGCTCACGCCGAGGCGCTCGGCCGACGCGAGCATGCGGTCGATGAGCGCGGGATCGGTCACGTGGTCGAGGTGGATGCCCACCGGCACCGACGCCGCCACCGCGAGTTCGCGGCACGCCGCGAGGACCGGCTCCGGCGCTCCGTGGAACCGCACGGCGTTCTCGCTCAGCTGCAGGAGCACTCCCGTGCCCGCGAGTTCCGCTCCCGCGACGATCCCCTCGGCCGACTCGAGCGTGATCACGTTGAAAGCGGGCACCGCGCTGCCGGCCGCCGTCGCCGCGGCGACCAGGTCCGCGGTGCGGGCAAGGGTCACGGCAGCACCATATCGACCCGTCCGCCGAGCGTGGTCGGCAGCAGGTCGGCGTGCGCTTCGACGAGCTCGTCGACCATCGCCCAGATCTGTTCCGGCGTGAGCGTCGAGTTCGCGTTGCCGTCGGCGAGCACGGCCTGGCGGATGCGATCGGGGTTGCCGGTGAACGCGGCCTCGACGGCCAGCTCCGCCACCGAGAGGTAGACCCGGTTCAGCGCGGCCCCCTGGGACGGGATCGAGCCCACGGCCATGGGGTGCACGCCGTCGGCATCCACGATCGCCGGCACCTCGATCGCAGCACCCTGCGGCAGGTTGTCGATGTAGCCGCGGTTCGCGACGTTGACGTGGATCTCGCGCTGCGTGCCGGTGAGGATCGAGTGGATGATCTGCGGCGCGTACTCCGCCGCCCCGCTCTCGATCTCGAGGTCACCGCCCGCTTCGAGTGCGGCGCGTGCCGCCTCGAACTCGCCGACGTTCTCCTCGCTGATCTTCAGGTACACGAGCGGCTCGAGACGGAACTTCGCGATCTGCTCATCGGAGCGCATGAACCACGGCAGGTACTCGGCGGAGTGCTCGCTCGTCTCGGTCGGGTAGTACCCGATGCGGCGGAAGATCTCGACGCGCACGCGGCGCAGCAGTTCGGGGTCGGCCTCGATCGCGGCGCGCAGCCGCGGGTACAGGTCCTCGCCGTCGCGCGACCACTCGGTGAGCCAGGCCTGGTGGTTGACGCCGGCGGCGCGGAACCGGGTGCCCTCGAACGGCACGCCGATGAGTTCGCACAGGTCGTTCGCGGTCCAGTACACGCTGTGGCAAAGTCCGACCACCTTGAGCTGCGGCGCGATCACCGAGAGCCACCAGACGTTCATCGCCATCGGGTTCGTGTAGTTCAGTAGCCACGCGTCGGGGCAGAGTTCGAGCATGTCCTTCGCGACGCCCGCGAGGAACGGGAACGTGCGCAGCGCGCGGAACACCCCGCCGACCCCGGTCGTATCGCCGATGGTCTGCCGCAGGCCGTGCTTCGCCGGGATCTCGAGGTCCTTGCGAGTGCCGTCGATCCCGCCGACCTGCACCATGTTGATGACGAAGTCGGCACCGGTGAGCGCCTCGCGGCGATCCGCCGTCGTGATGACCTCGATCGTCTTTCCGAGGCGGGATGCCACGTGCTCAGCCGTCGCGGCCGACACCCGCAACCGCTCCGGATCGATGTCGTGCAGCACGAGCCGGATGGCCGGGAGGTCGTCGAACGAGAGCAGGTCTGCGGTCAGCTGCCGGGAGAAGACGACACTGCCCGCACCGAGGAACACCACTGTGGCCATGGGTCGATCTTGCGGTGAATGCGCGAATCGCGCAACATTGTGAGCGAAGTGCTCAGATCGACTGAGTGCTCGCCCTGCGATGGAACGAAGGAGCACCGTGGCGACGACCGAGTTGGATGAGCGGCACGCCACCTCCGGCAAGCGCTCGAAGCGCATGATCGCCATCCTCGACCTCCTGAGCGCCCGCGGTTCGGTCTCGCTCGCCGAGTTCTCCGACGAGCTCGGCATCTCCCCCGCCACCGTGCGCCGCGACCTCTCCGACCTCGAGTACCAGCGCCTGCTGCTGCGCACCCACGGCGGCGCGACGGTCATCGACGCGCGCACCGAGCTGCCGGTCGCGCTGCGCGACACCCAGTCCCCGGATGCCAAGCGCGCGATCGCCGCGCACGTCGCGAGCCTCATCACCACCGAACGCCACGCGGTGGCCCTGAGCGGCGGCTCGACCACGTCCTATGTCGCTCGCGCGCTCACGACGCACCGCGACCTGACGATCATCACCAACTCGCTCACGATCGCGGGGCTCGTCACGGCCTACCCGCAGCTCAAGGTGATCATGACCGGCGGGCTGCTGCGCCCGCAGTCGCTCGAGTTGGTCGGCGTGCTCGCGGAGAACACGTTCAAGGCGATCAACGTCGGCACCGCCATCCTCGGCACCGACGGCATCAGCGCCGAGGGCGGCATCACGACGCACGACGAGACCGAGGCGCGCACCAACACCGCGATGGTCTCGGTCGCGCAGCGGGTGATCGTGGTCGCCGACGGTTCGAAGGTGGGCCGGCTCACGCTCGCGAAGGTCGCCGACGCGAGTGACATCGACCTGCTCGTGACCGACCCGAGCGCCGACCCGGCCGAGCTCGAGCTGCTGCGCGAGGCCGGGGTCGATGTGGTCGTGGTGCCGGTCGCGTAGATTGCTTCGGGTGACGACTCCGAGCCTCATTCCGCACCCCGTCGCGATGCACCTGCGTGATGGCTGGTACGCCGCCGACGACGCTCCCACGGTCACGATCGATGCGTCGCTGCCGCACGAGGGGTACGAGCTCGAGGTGGATGCGGCGGGCATCCGCATCACCGCGGCCGACCCCGCCGGCGCGTTCTACGCGAACGTGAGCCTCGAGCAACTGCGCACCGACGACGGAGTCCCGTTCGTCACCGTCACGGATCACCCGCGCTTCGCCTACCGCGGAGCGATGCTGGATGTCGCGCGCCACTTCTTCACCGTCGAGCAGGTGCAGCGCTACCTCGACCAGCTCACGCTGCTCAAGTTCAACCACCTGCACCTGCACCTCACCGACGACCAGGGCTGGCGCATCGAGATCTCGGGGTGGCCGGAACTCACCCAGGCCGGTGCGGCCACGCAGGTCGGCGGCGGCTCCGGCGGCTACTACACGCAGGACGACTACCGCCGCATCGTCGAGTACGCCGCCGAGCGCTTCATCACGATCGTGCCCGAGGTCGATCTCCCCGGCCACACCAACGCCGCGAGCGTCGCGTATCCCGAGCTGAACGGCAACGATGCTCCGGCCGCGCCGTACGAGGGCACCGAGGTCGGATTCTCGACCCTCGCGATCGGCAGCGAACGCACCTACGAGTTCGTCGAGGACGTCGTCACCGAGCTCGCGGCGATCACGCCCGGTCCGTACCTGCACCTGGGCGGAGACGAGTCGCTCTCGACGACCGACGAGGACTTCCTCGCGTTCGTCGCCCGCGCATCCGCCATCGGCGCCGCCACCGGCAAGACGATCATCGGCTGGCACGAGATGGGCCGGAGCCGTGAGCTGCCCGCCGGGACGGTCGGCCAGTACTGGGATTACGCCGTGCCGCGGGAGCACGCCGGCGCGCACACACTGTCGTTCGTGGAGCAGGGTGGGCGCGTCATCCTGTCGCCGGCCGACGTGAGCTACCTCGACATCAAGTACGACGAGGCCAGCCCGCTCGGACTCGTGTGGGCCGACGGTCCGACGTCGGTGCAGGCGTCATACCAGTGGGAGCCGGCCGACGTCATCCCGGGGCTCGGCGGAGTCGGACATCCTCGGGCTCGAGGCGCCGCTCTGGACCGAGACCCTCGCGACGAGCGAGCACCTCGAGGCGATGGCGTTCCCGCGCATCGCGTCGATCGCCGAGCTCGCGTGGTCGCCGAAGGGCAGCTCCGACTGGGAGCACTTCCGCGCGCGGCTCGCGACCTTCGCGAGGACCATGGATGCCGCGGGCATCCACTACACCCGAGCCGACGGCGTCGACTGGCCCGACTGAGCCCGTCGAACGCCCCCGCTCAGTGCGACGCGGGCGGCAGGTCGATCGACTTCGTGATCACCGGCACGCCCCAGCGCCGACGGACGAACGTGTCGCCGACGACCGCGACGAGCAGGCCGAGCACGAGCAGTCCGAGATAGACCCACGGCAGCACGGTGATGTCCGTGCGATCGAGCAGCAGCGCGCCGATGAGCGCACCGCCGCCGATGCCGACGTTGAACGACGTGGTGAGGAACGCCGACGACAGGTCGCGGATGCGCGGCGAGGCCGAGTGCAGCAGGCGCGCCTGCAGCATCGACGGCAGCGCCCCGAACGACGCACCCCACAGTCCGATGCCGACGAGCAGCAGCCAGGGCAGCCCGGAGCCGAGGGCGAGGATCGTGATCGACAGCGCGACGAGCACGACCGCGATCAGGAAGCCGAGCCGCGGCGCCCGGTCGGTGACCAGCCCGGTCGCGAACAGGCCGAGCGCGCCGGCGCCACCGTAGAGGAACAGCACGGCGGCGACCTGGCTCGGCTCGATGCCGCCGACGTCGATGAGCCACGGCGCGATGTAGGTCGAGAAGATGTTCTGGCCGGTGAGCAGCACGAGCACCACCACGCAGGTCAGCACGACGGCCGGGATGGTCTTGTCGTGCCGGGCCGGCACGGCGATCTCGGCGGTCGCGAGCTTCACGCGCTCCACGGCCGGCAGGTAGCGGATCACGAGCAGCACGAGCCCGAGCACGATGCCGCCGATCACGATGAACGCGAGCCGCCAGCCGAGCGCGTGCCCGAGCGCGGTGCCGAACGGCACACCGAACACGAAGGCCGCGGTCGCCCCCGCCGACGTGATCGCGACCGCACGGCCCAGCTGCTTCTTCGGCACCAGGTGCGCCGAGTACGCACCCACGGTCGCCCAGAACAGCCCGTGCGCGAGTCCGCCGAGGATGCGCGCGCCGGCGAGCACCTCGTACGTCGGCGCCAACCCCGCAAGCACATTGGATGCCACGAAGACGAGCAGCACGAAGACGACGAGCCCCTTCCGCTGGAACCGGCGGGTGAGCGCCGACAGCGGCGCCGTGGACACCACTACCGTGCCCGCGAACAGCGTGACGAGCAGCCCGACCCGCGACTCGCTGACGCCGAGCTCCTCGGCGATGTCGGGCAGGAGGCCGGTCGGCAGGAACTCGCTCGTCACCGAGGTGAAGATCGCCGCGGCGATCACGAGGAGTGCAACCCAGGGGAAGTCGGTCTTGGTGCGCGCAGCCACGGAGCTGCTCCGTTCATGCAGAAGAGTGAGGCGTGGCGCCGCCCGCGGGAGGACGGTCGCCCCGTCCTCGGTCACCAGCCTATTTCAGCGAGAGCCGCATGAGCACGCGCGGACGTCCGCCGCTGACCGCGGTGGTCTCCGCGGCGATCTCGAATCCCTCGCGCTCGAACAGGTCCGACGTGCCGACGTAGCCGCTGATGACGTCCACACGATCTCCGCCGGTGAGCACCGGATAGCCCTCGACCACGTCGGCGCCATGCGACCTGGCGTGCTCGACCGCGCCGTGGATCAGGTGCTTCATGAGCCCGTGACCGCGGAATCCGGCGCGTACGACGAAGCACACCGCCACCCACGCGTCGAGCTCGTCCTCGAGCACGACGAGCTTGCGAGTGCGGCCCAGCCGCGCGTAGGTGTCGCGCGGAGCGATCGAGCACCACCCCGCCACCTCGTCGTCCACGTACACGAGCACTCCCGGTCCGGGGTCGGACGCGCACTCGGCCTTCATGTGCTGCACGCGCTCCGGAACGGTCTTGCTGCTGTCGCGGTACGACATGCACCAGCATCCATTCGCCTGCTCGCTGCGCAGTCCGAGCACCGTGCGGAAGTCGTCGAACCGTCCGACCGCTGGACGCACGTCGATCACCGGTTCGTGGTCGTCCGGGTACGACGGTCTGGCCATTCCTCCACTGTACGGACGCCCTCCGACCGGCTACTACCCTTGGCCTCGTGACCGAAGCGCCCACCCACTGGATCCTCACCCTCGTGTGCGAGGACGGTCCCGGCATCGTGCACGCGGTCAGTGGCGCGGTGGTCGAGGCCAAGGGAAACATCACCGAGTCGCACCAGTTCTCCAGTGAGGACACGGGTCGCTTCTTCATGCGACTGCAGGTCGAGTCCGCGGTGAGCCGCGACGAGTTCGTCGCCGCGATCTCACCGGTGGTCGAGCGCTTCGGGATGACGTGGGTGCTCGACCTCGTCGGCCGCCCCACCCGCACCCTCGCGCTCGTCTCCACGGCCGCCCACTGCCTCGGTGACCTCCTGTACCGGCGGCGGGCGGGACAGCTCGCGATCGACGTCCCACTCGTGCTCAGCAACCATCCCGACCTCGGCGACCTCGCCGAGTTCTACGGCGTGCCGTTCGAGTCACACCCGATGACGACCCCCGGGCAGAAGCTCGCGTTCGAGGACCGCATCCTCGAGGTGGTCGAGCAGCACGACATCGAGCTCGTGGTGCTCGCGCGGTACATGCAGATCCTGTCCCCGGAACTCTGCGACGCGCTCGCGGGGCGGGCCATCAACATCCACCACTCGTTCCTGCCCGGATTCAAGGGCGCCAACCCCTATCGCCAGGCGCACGCCCGCGGCGTCAAGCTCATCGGTGCGACGGCGCACTTCGTGACGAGCGACCTCGACGAGGGTCCGATCATCGAGCAGAACGTGGTGCGCGTCGACCACTCCAAGAACCCCGCAGAGCTCATGCGCATCGGGCAGGACGAGGAGTCGCGCACGCTCACGCAGGCCGTCGGCTGGTTCTCGGAGCACCGGGTGCTGCTGGATGGCGCGCGCACGATCATCTTCCGCTGATCGCGTTGGCGAGACGTCCTCACAGCCGATAACCTGTGAAGGCAACTCTGCATCGAGGGGACTCTGGAATGACGACGACTTCTGCGCGCCGGATGACGGCGATGGCCGCACTCGCCACCGTCGGCGGGATGATCGGCGCGCTGCTGGTCGCCGCCCCGGCCTTCGCGATCAACTTCACGGTCAGCAACGGCGCGAGTTCGGGCGCCGGGTCGTTCAAGCAGGCGATCATCGACGCCAACGGCTTCGCCGGTCCCGACCAGATCGTCTTCGACTTCGCGGTTCCGACCACCGAGCTGAACCTCACCGAAGCGCTGCCCACGATCACGGCGACGGTGCAGATCACCGGACCTGGGCGTGACGCCCTCACCGTCAACACCGCGGCCGGAGCGCCCGGCCTGATGGTGACCGGCGACGCGGTGCAGCTCACGATCAGCGGCCTGACCTTCGAGACCGCGGCGGTCGGCGCGGAGGCCGGACTCTTCCTCGACCAGGCGAACCTGGTCGCCAATGACATTCGCTTCCGGGGCTACCCGAGCAGCGGGCTTCTCGCCAACGACGCCAACGTCGTCGTCACCGACGGCTTCTTCACCGACAACGGCGGCGCCGGCATCGACTGGAACGGCGACTTCACCGATGCCGAGCTCGAGGGCCTTTCGCTGCTGCGCGTCGACCTGACCAACAACACCTACGGTGCGGATGTCACGACGGTGGGCAGCACGGGGGGCATCACGTTCGCCGAGGTCGAGGCCAGCCGCAACCTGTTCGCCGGCGTGCAGACGGTCGGAACGGACTTCGGTCCCTTCCTCTTCGACGGCGGCCAGTACAACGAGAACACCAACGGCATCGTGCTCGACTTCACCAGCACCTCGGCCACCGAACTCGTCACGTTCCAGAACGGCACCCAGATCAGCGACAACGACTCCACGGGACTCGTCGCGGACGTCGATTCGACGGGCGGGCTGCACCTGCGCGACGCCGTGATCACGGGCAACGGGCTGATCTCGCCGAACGTGGGTGGCGGCATCCGGTTCACGGGCGATTCGGCGGGTCTGCTCATCAGCGGCACGACCGTCTCCGACAACCAGGCCACCGCCGGTGGCGGCATCTACGTCGGCTTCCTCGCGGGCCCGGCCGGCCTCAACATCGACGATTCCGTCGTCGAGAACAACACGGTCTCCTCACCGAACCCTGCGCTCGGACACGGCGGCGGTATCTTCATCGGTACCATCGGCGGCACGCTGGACACGTCCGGGGGCCTCTCGCTGAACGACAGCAGCGTTGCCCACAACACGGCGCAGCGCAGCGGCGGCGGCATCTACATCGACCACCTCGGCAACGGTGTCGAGTTCGACGGTGGCCTCGTGCTGCAGGAGACGACGATCGATGACAACCACGCGACCGAGGGCGACGGCGGCGGGATCTACGTGGGCGAGTTCTCGAACGCCGCCTTCGATGACAACGCGTTCATCGGATTCCTGCGCTCCACCATCTCCCGCAACACCGCCACGAACGGATTCGGGGGCGCCTTCTACTTCGACAAGAACGGCTTCTCGAGCGAGAACACCAGCGAGATCCTGTTCGTGAACTCGACGGTCTCGGGCAACGACGCCGACCTCGGCGGCGCGGGCTACCTGCTGGGCAACGTCGGCGTGGATGACATCTCGTTCGCTATCGAGATCAGCACGTTCGTCAACAACTCGAGCGGGTTGTTCATCGACGACGGCGAGATCGACGTCGACGTGAGCAACTCGATCATCTCGAAGAACGGTGCGGTCGACCTCACCCTCGACGACGCGATGATTCCACTCCTGGATGTCTCGTACTCGAACCTGTACGCGCCCGAGGCCACCCTGCTCGCCGCCATCCAGTCGGGCCCGGGTAACCAGGTCGGCGTGGATCCGAAACTCGGACCGCTGCAGAACAACGGCGGAACGACCGAGACCCACATCCCGCTCGTCGGCAGCCCGATCTGGGACGCGGGTGACCCCGCGTTCGGCGACTTCCCCGACAACGACCAGCGAGGCGAGGCGCGAATCATCGTGCGGCTCGACATGGGCTCGACCGAGACGCCGCGCCTGCTGGCCGCGACCGGCTCGGGCCTCGACCCGATGCTGCCGCTCGGTGCCGTCCTGCTGCTGCTCGCGGGTGCCGCGCTCATCGTGACGCGTCGGATCTCGGCCAGGGGCTGATCCGGCTCGGTACGCTGGTGGCGTGACCACCGTCATCCACAGCGCCCGCAAGCTCGATGCGAGCGGCGAGCAGGATTCCTTCTGGATGCTGTTCGACGGCGGCTCGATCACGGCCACCGGTACCGGGCAGCATCCGAGCGCCGACACCGAAATCGACGCGCGCGGGCACTGGCTCGTCCCGGGGTTCATCGACCTCCACGGCCACGGCGGCGGCGGCCACCAGTACGACGACGGCATCGAGGCGATCTCGGCCGGAGTCGCCGCGCACCGCGCCCACGGCACCACCCGGTCGGTCATCAGCCTCGTCGCCAATCCGCTGGATGCCCTCCTCGACTCCCTCGCCGCGATCGCCGGCCTCGCCGCCACCGACCCGCTCGTGCTCGGTTCCCACCTCGAGGGCCCGTTCCTCGCGCAGGAGCGCCGTGGTGCCCACCACCCCGGCCATCTCCTCGAACCGCAGCCCGGCGTCGTCGAGCAGCTGCTCGAGGCCGCCCACGGCACGCTGCGGATGCTGACCATCGCTCCCGAGCTGCCGAATGCACTCGAGGCGGTTGACGTGCTGGTCGAGAACCGGGTCACGGTCGCGGTGGGGCACACCGAGGCATCCTTCGAGGAGGCCGGCGAGGCCTTCGACCGCGGCGCGCGGGTGCTCACGCATGCGTTCAACGCGATGCCGGGCATCCACCACCGAGCTCCCGGACCCGTGGTCGCCGCGCTCGAGGACGACCGCGTGACGCTCGAGCTCATCCTGGACGGGATGCACGTGCACCCCGCCGTCGCGAAGCTCGCGTTCGAGGGAGCCCCCGGCCGCGTCGCCCTCGTCACCGATGCGATGGCCGCCGCGGGCGTCGGCGACGGCGACTACCGGCTCGGCGCCTTGAACGTGTCGGTGCGCGAGGGCCTCGCGATGCTGAGCGGCACCGGAACCATCGCAGGATCGACCCTCACGCAGGATGACGCGCTGCGCCGCGCCCTCGAATTCGTCGAGCCGCGCGACGCCATCGCCGCCCTCACCTGCACCCCCGCGAAGGCGATCGGACTCGACGACCGACTCGGCATGCTCGCCCCGGGCTACGTCGCCGACGCCGTGCTGCTCGATCGCGAGTGGCGCGTCACGAGCGTGTGGGCGGATGGCTCACTGATCGCGTGAGGGCAGTGCGGGCGCCATCGACATGGCGATCATCGCCCGCGTCAGACCCTCGCCCGTCAGGGGCTCCCACCCGCCCGTGACGAGCTGCTGCAGCCCGATCACCGAGCCCACCGCCATGGCGGCGCGCTCCTCGGGCTGGTCGACCCCGAGCTCGGTGAGGATGCCGGTGACGTACGCGATGCGGCGATCGGTGACACGCGCGACGGTCTCCATCACGCCCTCGGCCTCAGCCTCGGAATAGAGCGTCCGCTCACCGCCGCGCTCGTAGATGCGCTCGCCCGACCTCGGAGTAGAGCGTGACCAGGCGATCGAACGGGTCGCCCTCGCGCTCGACGGACCAGATGATCGAGCCGGTTGCCTCCTCCTCCCAGCGCTCCATGACCGCGTTGATGAGGTCCTGGCGGTCCTTGAAGTGCCAGTAGAACGAACCCTTGCTCGCGTACAGGTCGCGGCTGAGCGATTCGACCTTGATCGCGCCGAGCCCACCGAGGTTGAAGCGCGTGTAGGCGGCGTCGATCCAGGTCTCCCGGGTGTGCGGCTGCATGGACCATACGCTACCGTACAGAAAGTTGAGCCTGCCTCTTGCGCGGTGACCATACGGGGGCGTACAGTCCTCCATACGCACCCGTACGGAGAGAATCCTGATGACCCTGACCTACCCCGCCTACAGCTCGCTCGCGCTCGCCGTGATCCCGGATCCGGACTACGCGGACATGTCGATCTGCGTGCTGCCTGCGCACGCCACCTCCGACCCGGCAGCTTGGGCCCGTAACCTCTTCTCGCTGTCGTCGATGCCCAAGTGGATCGTCGTCGCGCTCGCACTCCGCCAGGCGTTCGCCCCGCTCATGGGCATCAAGCGCGCGCCGAAGAACGTCTTCCACGTGCTCGACACGGTCGGCGACGAGGCGCTCATCGCGTTCGAGGACACCCATCTCGACTTCGCGGTGGGTGTCGGGGTGAGCGAGTCGACGAACACCGTGCGCGTCACCACGACCGTGCGCCTCAAGAACGCACGCGGACACCTCTACTTCCTGCCCGTGCGACTCCTGCACCCGTTCGTGGTGCAGTCGATGCTCAAGCGCAGCCGCAAGGTGCTGTCCGGGGTCACGGCATAGTCCCGACTCCCGAGTCCGTCGCGCGTGATTGCCGCGACGGCCTCGGGCCTCCGCGATCGAACGCGGGGCGGTTCCTCGGTTTTGCCATTGCCAGAACGGACCGAGGAACTGCCCGGCGCTCGAACGCCCACCACTCCGGGCCAGTGCGACGGGTCGGGTCAACGCGCCCGCTCGATCCGCCGCACCGGCCCGGACCCTTCGGAGACTCAGGACTTGCGAACCGACGGCCCCACCCAGCCCCGTTTCGACCCGCCAAGTCCTGAGTCTCCCAAGGCGGCCTGCAGCAGCACCCCAGGCGAAGGACGATCACCGTCCTCGCGGGCGGGCGGGGGCGTGGAGGCGGAGCGGGAGCTTCGCTCCCGGAGGCTTGCGGAGCATCGCGCAGCGATGAGGCAGCTCCGCCTCCGGGCGCGAAGCTCGCGCGGAGGCCGTCACCGACGGTGAACCTAGAGTCGCTCCCACGGAAACCGATGGGCCCACGCGTACCGTGTAGTAGTCAGCGTGCTGCAGCTGCGACGCCGCCGCCTCATCCATGATCACCGAGACGTGTGGATGCAACTGCACCGCCGACCCCGGCAGGCTCGCCGTGAGCGGCCCCTCGACCGCCCCCGCGATCGCCGCCGCCTTGGACTCCCCGAACGCCAGCAGCACGAGGTGCCGCGCGTCGAGGATCGTGCCGAGCCCCTGCGTCACGCAGTGCATCGGAACCTCGTCAGCCGTGTCGAAGAACCGCGCGTTGTCGAGCCGGGTCTGCTCGGTCAGGGTCTTGACCCGCGTGCGCGAGGCGAACGACGAGCCGGGTTCGTTGAATCCGATGTGGCCAGTGCGGCCGATCCCGAGGATCTGCAGGTCGACCCCGCCCGCCGCCGCGATCGCCGCCTCGTACTCGGAGCCGACCGTCTCGACCGGTCCGTCGGGCACTCTCACCAGCGCCGGAGTGAGTCCGAGCGGCTCGACCACCTCGCGCGTGATGACCGCGCGATAGGACTCGTGATGCCCGGGCGGCAGCCCCACGTACTCGTCGAGCGCGAACCCCCGCACGCGCGTGAGGTCGAGGTTCCGCGCCGCGAGGGCGGACCACGTCGTGAGCGGAGTGGATCCGGTCGCGAGCCCCAGCACCGCATCCGGCTTCTCCGCGACCAGGGCCGCGATCGCACCTGCCGCGAGCTCGCCGGCCTCCTCCGCGGAGCCGACGATCACCACTTCTGCCATCAGAACCCCTTCGGGGATGCCTCGGCCATCAGCCCAGCCCGACCAGCGCGGCGCCGACGGCGGCCGCCGGGAAGTCCTGCGGCACGATCGTCACGCGGCTCGAGAGCCCGGCGGAGGCGAGGAACGGCGACGCCGCCTCCCAGGCCTCGAGCACACCGCAGACCGCGTCGAGCAGCGGAGCTCCGAGAGAGCTGAGGCCGCCGCCGATGACCACGGTGTCGACGTCGACCGTGAGCACGAGTATCCGCACCGCCGCGGCGACGTTCTCCACGAACCGGTCACGCACCGCGATCGCGTCGGCGTCGCCGGCGGCGGCGGCCGAGAACAGCGCGCGGGCGGGCTTCGGGTCATCCGTCGGCCAGAGCCGTGCGATCGCCGAGCCCGATGCGACCATCTCGAGGCAGCCGCGCTGGCCGCACGGGCACTCGGGTCCGGCCGGGTCGACCGGGATGTGCCCGATCTCGCCCGCCGTGCCGCGCGAGCCGCGCCACAGCACGCCGTCGAGCACGAAGCCGGCCGCGAGGCCCGTGCCGAGGTTCAGGTACGCCATCGAGTTGGATGACGACCCACCGCGCACTTCAGAAGCACCGTGCACGTGGAACGCACCGAGCGCTGCGGCATTCACGTCGTTGTCGATGCGCACGTCGCGTCCGAGCCGAGCGGTGAGCTCGCGGCCGAGGTCGAGTCCCTCGAGACCGAGGTTCACCGCGTGGGAGACGCGGCCCGAGCCATCCACCGCACCTGGGATCCCGATGCCGATCGAGCGGAAGTCGTCGATGGTCGTGCCCGCGAGCTCGGCGAGTTGCGTGACGGCCGCGACGGCGGTCTCGACGACGGCGTCGGGGCCGAACCCGGTGGGCAGCCGCAGCTGGCGGCCGACGCTGCCGTCGGGCAGCACGGCGACGGCGTCCGTCTTGGTCCCGCCGATGTCGATGCCGACGCGCAGGGTGCCAGGCGGCGCGATTGGGGTCTCGGTGCCGGTCTCCTTCGGGTTCGGGTCGAGCTGCGTCATCCCTTCACCGCCCCCGCCACGAGACCGGAGGTGAGCCGGCCCTGCACGATGAGGAAGAAGATGATCACCGGCACCGCGACGAGCGTGGATGCCGCCATCACCTGCCCCCAGTCCGTCTCGCGCGTCGCGCTCGCCTGCACGAACCCACGCAACCAGAGTGGCAGGGTCTGGGCCGCCTCTGAGGGAAGCAGCACCAACGCGACGGTGAACTCGTTCCACGCCTGCAGGAACGCGTAGACACCGGAGGCGACCAGTCCAGGGGCCAGCAGCGGGAATGTGATGCGCATGAACGCCCCGAACCGGCTGAGGCCGTCGACCATCGCCGCCTCCTCGAGATCGGCGGGGATGCCGGCGACGAAGCCCCGCAGCATCCAGATCGTGAACGGCACGACGGCCGCGATGTAGATGACGCTCACGCCGATCACGGTGTCGAGCAGGTGCACGCTCGCGACCATCTTGTACTGGGCGATGAACAGGCCCTCGGCGGGCAGCATCTGCACGAGCAGTACGGCGACGACGAAGCTCTTGCGCCCCCGGAACTTGAACCGGCTGATCGCCACCGCCGCTAGGAACGCGAACATGATGCACACCACGACCACGAGCAGGGTGATCGAGATGCTCATGCCGAGCGCGGAGAAGAACGAGCCGTCGGCAAGCGCGCCGGTGAAGTTGCTCAGCGTGCCCTTCACCGGGAAGAAGGTCGGGGTGAAGGACTGCAGGATGATCGTGGGCAGGAAGGCCGAGTTCACCATCCAGTAGACCGGGAACACCCAGATGAGCGCGACGACGATCGCGACGACCCCGAGGAGGATGCGCCTGCCCGAGCGGCGGGACAGCCTGCGGGCCGTCACGCTGCCTCATCCTCTCGGATGAGCCGGCGTACGTAGAACCAGCTGAGGGCGATCGTGATCGCGAGGATGAGGATCGAGACCGCCGACGCCATCCCGAAGTCCTGCGCGCTCGTGCCGAGCTTGTACACGTAGGTGCCGAGCACGTCGAAGTCGCTCGCGCGCGATCCGGCCTCCTGCAGCATCTTGAACTGCGTGAACACGCGCAGGTCCCAGATGAGTTGCAGCAGCAGCACGATCGCGATCACCGGGCGGATCATCGGCAGGATGACGTCGCGGAACCGCTGCCATCCACTCGCGCCGTCCAGCTGGGCGGCCTCGAGCACCTCCTCGGAGACCTGGGTGAGGCCGGCGTACACCGAGAAGGAGACGAACGGCACCGACATCCAGACCACGATGATGCACGCGACGATGAAGAAGGTGAGCGGAGTCGAGAGCCAGTCGAAGCGGTTCATCTCGACGCCCGGGATCATGTCGAGCAGGTAGTTGATCGCGCCGCGGCGGCGGTCGAACAGCCAGATCCAGACGGTCATTGCCGCGACCACGGGCATCGCCCAGGCCAGCAGCAGCGCGATCTGCAGGATGAGCTTGGGCACCCTGCCCACCGCCGCCATGAGCATGGCGAGCAGCGTGCCGATCGCGAGGGTGAGGGCCGCGGTCACGACGCAGAACGCGAGGGACCGTGCCACGACCGCCCACAGCTGCGGGTCGGTGGCGAGCTCGATGAAGTTGTCGAAGCCGACGAACGGCGCCGGCTTGCCGAACTGCTGCTGCAGTCCGAATTCCTGCATGGATGTCACGACCTGCCACACGAGCGGATAGCCCATGCCGAGCAGCAGCGCGAGCACCGCAGGGATCACCAGCAGGTACGGGGTGCGGAGTCCGCGTCGTCGCGGTCGGAGCGTTGGCGGTGTTGCTACAGCGCTGGCGGACATGGCGGAGCCTCCTCCCCTGTGATGGGTGATGCGAAGTCGATGGGTGCGCCGGTCGGGCGGTCCGGCAGAACTGCCCGACCGGCGCGGTGGTGCAATTAGCCGTTGATCAGTTCGTTGATCTTCTCGTCGTACTCCGCGGCGAGCGCCTCGATGTCACCACCGGCGTTCACCTTGCCGAAGAACTCCTCGAGCAGGCCGGAGCCCTCGACCGCGGCCCAGCCGGGCGCCGCGGGGGTGAGCTTCGATCCGGCCGCGGACTCCGCGAGCGCGGTGGCGAACTCGTCGTCGCCGAGCGCCGACGCGTACTCGAGGTTCGCGGGACCGAGACCGTTCTCGCCCAGCAGCTGCTGGTACTCCGGCGAGAAGATGATCTTCATCAGCTCGCGCGCCGCGGCCTGGTTCTTGCTCGCGGCCGAGATCGCGATGTTCGAGCCACCGGCGAACACCGGAGCGGGGCCACCGTCGACACCGGGGAGCACGAAGACGCCGAACGTCTCCGGGTTCCAGGTGGCGATCGTCTTGGTGGAGTCCGCCGGGTCCGGAGCGAGGTCACCGATCGACCAGTGCGCCCATCCGGGAGCGATGATCGTCGCGGCCTCGGGCGCCCCGGTGGCGTCGTTGTTGTTGATGTTGACCCACGGGGTGCTGTCCGCCTCGGTGACCGGGGCGAGCGAGGCATCCGTGAACAGCGTCTGCAGCTGCTCGAGACCCTTGATGGTGTTCGGGTCGGAGAGCGTCGACGTCCAGGTGTCGCCGTCCTTCGCCGCGAGGTCCCCGCCGTTGGCGAAGATCCACGAGACGCCGTTGCGCCAGTCCTGGCCGCCGATGTAGAAGCCCGACTGTCCGGCGGTCTTCAGCTTCGCGACACCCTCGTTGAACTCCTCGAGCGTGGTCGGCACGGCGAGGCCGGCCGCGTTCCAGATGTCCTTGCGGTAGAAGATGTAGCGCGAACCGAAGTAGTAGGGCAGCGCGTAGTTCGCGCCATCCACTTCGCCGACCTCGACGAAGCCCTGCAGCAGGTTGTCGCCGCCGAGCTCGTCGTACATGTCGCTGATGTCGCTGAACGCGCCGACCGTCGTGAACGTGGGCGACCAGGTGTTCCCGATCTCGGTCACGTCCGGAGTATTCTCGGCGTCAGGCAGGGATGTGGTGAGCTTCGAAAGAGCGTCAGCCCAGTCCTGCTCCTCGATAGTGAGGGTGCCCCCGGTTGCGTCTGCGTACTCTGTCTTAAGGAATTCGCGCAGCGCATCCGGGGTGTCACCACCCATCAGCCACAGCGTGATGTCCTTGCTGCCCTCGTCCTCGACGGCAGGTGTTCCGGTGGAGCACCCTGCGAGAACGATGAGCGCGGCGGTCGCAGCGGCGACCAGTCCGATCTTTCGCTTCATTGTGTGTCTTCCTTACTTGTGTGTGCGGGATGTGACATGAGTGGATACTGCATGGATGGGTCAGGAGACCCCGAGTTGCGCGGAGAGCACCATGACGGCAGCGCCGCGCATGACGATGTCCTCTCCGAGCGTGGTCATCCGCAGGGTCAGATCGCCGTGGAACTCGGCCATCGTGCGCTTGCGGAGCGTGTCGATGGTCGCGCTCGCGAGCGTGCCATCAAGCAGGTGGGTCGGACCGGCGAGCACGACCTCGGCGAGGTTGAGCGCGCCAACGACCGGGGCGAGGGCGATGCCGAGGCGCTGTCCGGCCTCGGTCAGGACGGCAAAGCGGTCCGCGCCGGGCTCGGCGAGCGCGCGATCCAGTCGCGGCGTCGCGAGCCAGGTCTCGAGGCAGCCGTGCTTGCCGCAGACGCACTCGGCGCCGCCATCCGTGCCGACCACGACGTGGCCGATCTCGCCGGCGGCGAAGCGGCTGCCGAACAGCGGCACGCCGTCGAGCAGCAGTCCGGCGCCGACACCGGCACCCACCTTGATGAGCATCATGTCGCTGTCGGCGTCCCCGAAGCTGTGCTCGGCGAGTGCTGCTGCGTTGGCGTCGTTGGCGACGACCACGGGGATGCCGAAGCGGGACTCGAGGATGCCCTGCAGCTCCACCCCGGCCCAGCCCAGGTTCGGCGCGGTGAGCACGACGCCTGCGAGGTCGACGACACCGGGGGATCCGACGCCCAGCCCGAGGATCGGGAGGGTGGCGGCGGCCACGAGACGCTCGGTCAGGGTGATGACGAGGGCCGTGGCATCCTCGCCGATTGCGGCTTCGGTGGGCAGCTGCTCACGATGCAGAATGGCGCCGTCGAGATCGAGCACCGCGCCGCGGAACGTTCCGGCCTCGCTCAGGTCGACGCCGAGGATCTGGTACGCGTTGCGGTTGAGGTCGAGCAGCGTGGCCGGCTTGCCCGGACGCGAGTCCTCGCGCTGGCCGGCCTCGACCACGAGTCCCTCGGCGATCAGCTCGGCGACCAGATCGGAGACCGTGACGCGGGTGAGGCCGGTCTCGCGGGCGATGTCGGCGCGGCTGACCTGGTCGCGATAGAGGGTCTGCAGCACGAGGGAGCGGTTGTGTCCCCGCGCATGCTCAGGCAGCACCTTCGTGGTCGGGCGAAGTGCCCGTCCGGCTGCGAACCCCGTCGTCATGTTTGTTAGTACACCTTACGAACAAACTCCTGTCAACTGTTGCGGGCAGATTTCCGGGCAGAGAAAACCCGACCCGGCTGCGCCTTCGCGGAGCGCAGCCGGGTCGGGCCCGTCATGCAACGGATCTAGAAGATCACCCAGAACACGCGCACCGAGCTGGACGATCCGTTGTTCAGGTCGTCACCGCCGTACGTCGCCTTCACGAGGTACACGCCACTGCCCAGGCGCGGGATCTGGTAGGTCGCGACGCCGTTCACGAGCGGCACCGTGGTCGAGCGACCGTTGATGCTGATCGTGACGTTGCCGGTCGGCGCGACGTCGTCCGCACTGTCCACCTTCACCGTGGCGGTGTTGCTCTGCCACGAGAACTGGATGGTCCGGCTCAGCGACACCGACGTGGTCGACTTGTACTTGATCGTCACGCCCTCGCTGGTCGCGGAGCCCGGAGGCAGGTCGCCCTTGGTCGCGGTGACCACGACCGTGATGACCTTGCCCTCGTCGGCCGGCTTGACCTTGTAGTTCTTGCTGGTCGCGCCCGGGATGTCGACGCCGTCCGCCTGCCACTGGTAGGCGAAGTGCAGCCCGTCCATGTCCCACGTGCCAGGGTCGGCCTTGAGGTTCTTGCCCACCTCGGCCTTGCCGCTGATCGTCGGCAGCGTCAGGTTGACCGGCGCTCCAGGGATCGGACCCTCACCGGTCGCGACCTGCACGACCGTGTACACGCCGGTCTCGGCGTAGTACACGAGACCCACATAGGTCGAGAACGGCTGCAGGCCGGTCCAGGATGCCGCGTACCCGACCGGCACACCCTGCACACCCTCGAGCGTGGCCGGCGTCGTCGTGAGCGCGGCCCCGGTGCCCGGGACCACGGAGGTCACGGTGAGGTCGAACACGATGCCGTCGGGAGCGTCGAACACGTCGGCGATCACGAGGTAGTCGCCCGCAATGGGTGCCTCGATGTTGACGCGCTCATCGGCGGCACCGGTCGCGGACTGGTACAGCGCGACCGGAGTGCCCTCGGCGTTCAGTCGGTAGACGAACAGGTCGAGGTCGACCGGGTTCTCCAGCTCGTCGTCGAGGGCGTCGAGGTCGAAGCGTGCGAACACCGCTCCCTCCGGCACCGACGCGGAGTACTCGAAGTCCGGGCTCGTGTTGTCGCCGGAGCCCGAGTGGTCCTCCTCGACGCCCGTGGGGTCCTCGAGCAGGGTTCCGAGCGAGAGTCCGGTCGTGGTCAGCGGGATCGGCCCGTCGCCACCGGGGGTCACCTCGACGTCGACCGAGCCGGTCACGCCGGTTCCCTCTGCGTCGAACGGGGCGACGATCGTCACGGGCTGCACCGCGATCGGGCTGCGCACCGAGTTCGAGCCGTCGCTCCAGGTGAGCGAGCCGACCGCGTAGGCGTCGAGCGCAGCATCCGTGCGGGCGAAGGTCACCGTGAAGGTGCCGGTCTCCCCCGCTGCGCCGAAGCTCAGCGTCGAGGGCTCGACGGTCACGTCGACCCCATCCACACCCTGCACCGAGGAGGTCCACTCACCAGCACCGGTCGAGGTCACCGTGCGGGTGACGGTCACCGGGGCCGTGAGGTCGGACACCTGGAACGAGGCGAGGTTGAGGTTGCTGCCCGAGATCGGGTCGAACGGCGTGTCGTACCCGAGCCAGTCGATGTAGCCGACCCAGTCCGGCACGTCGTTGAGGTACAGCAGGCCGGCGTCGAAGAACCGCGTCGGGTCGACGTGGCCGGCGCCCTGTGCGAAGGGGTCCGTGACTGCGTTGCCCGCGGCATCCACGGTGTCATACGCGGTGGTCATCATCGCGGACTTGATCTCCGACGGCGCCGCCAGCGGGTGCACCCCGAGGTAGAGCGCTGCGAGACCAGCGATGTGCGGGCTCGCCATCGACGTTCCGCTCAGGAACTCGTAGGTGCCCTCAGCGCCCTGGTCGTTCGGACCAGCAGCGAGGATGGACACACCGGGCGCCGAGATGTCCGGCTTCAGCAGCTGGCTGCCGTCGGCGAGGATCGGGCCGCGCGACGAGAATCCGGCGACCTGGGGGGTCGGCGGCGTCGTGCCGAGTGCGTTGCCGGTCGTGAGGGTCGCGGTCGCGCCCTCGGTCTGGGCGTAGGCGACCACGGCCGCGCGGGCGTCCGAGTTGAGGTGCACCGTCGGCACCGAGTGGAAGTCCGTGTCCACGGTGTTCGGCGTCGGGTTGACCAGGATCATGGCCTGCCCGCCGATGCGCGCGACCTCGGCCGACTTCGCCACCCGGTCGTACGTGCCGCGGTCGCAGACCACGATCGTGTCGGGGGTGATGAGCGCCGGGTCGAGCGAGTTCGGTCCGCAGAGTGCCGGATCGTTCTCGGGGGCCGCGAGCGCGATGTCCGCGGCGTAGACGAGCGGGCCGGTGATCGGGGTGCCGTCGAACGGCACCGTGATCGAGGCACCGGCGTACGCCGTGCCATCGCCGAGCGTCGCGGTCGCCTCATAGCTCGGGATCGTGGATGCCGCGACCGAGGTGTACCACGGTGCTCCATGGTCCGCGGTCGAGGCATCCGGCCCGTCGTTGCCCGCTGAGACCGCGACGAAGATGCCCGCTGCCGCCGCGCCGAGGAAGGCGTCGTCGGTCGCATCGTACGTCGTGGTGGCTGCGCCGCCACCGATCGAGAAGTTGATCACGTCGACGCCGTCGGTGATGGCGTCGTCGATGGCCGCGAGGATGTCGGAGGTCGTGCAGCCGTCATCCGTGATCACGGTGGGGTCGGGTCCCGACCAGCACACCTTGTAGGCAGCGATCTTGGCGGCGGGGGCGACACCCGAGATGTCGCCGAACTCGATGCCCTCGATGCTCGCGGGGTTGGCGTAGTTGCCGGCCGCCGTGCTCGCGGTGTGCGAGCCGTGGCCGTCGCCGTCACGCGGCGAGACGAACTCGCCCGGTCCGGTGGTCGCGTCGCCGATGTTCTCGGCGCCGAAGCCGTCGAGGTAGTAGCGCGCACCGATCAGCTTCGTGTTGCAGTCGGAAGCGCTGAACGCCTCGCCCTCCTCGCAGATGCCGGTGAAGAGTTCGCCGTCGGCCTTCTCGAAGGTGATCGTCGAGCCGTCGAGGTAGGGCTCGGCGCCGGGCGTGGTACCGAGCGCGTCGCCCGCGAAGGCCGCGTTGCCGGCCGCGATGCCGCTGTCGAGCACGCCGACGACGATGCCCTCGCCCGCGTTCTCGGGGCCGCCGATGGAGGCCCAGACCCCGTCGTCACCGGTGAGCCCGAGGAACTCCGTCGACGGGGTCGCCGTCATGTGGAGCACCTCGTCGGGGGTGACCGCCAGCACGTTCTTGTCTGCCGCGAGCAGCGCCGCCTGCTCGCCGGTCAGGTCCGCCGCGAAGGCGTTGAGCGCGACCGTGTACGAGACGTCGATGTCCACGCCCACGGATGCCGCGACCTCCTCCTGCGTCGCCGCGAGCTGCGCGGCGTAGTCGCCGGGCGACACACCGCGACGCGAATCGGCGCCGGGAGCGTTCTCCCACTTCGCCTGGCCGTCACCGACGAGGGTGACGATGTAGCGTCCGGATTCGAAGCTCTGCTCGGTGGTGTTCCCTGCCGGCTTGAGGTCGGCTGCTGAGGCTCCTGCGGCGCCGACCGTGAGTCCCGCGACGGCGAGTGCTCCGGTGGCGATGACCGCGATTGCGGATCTGATGCTGCGGCGAGTGCGCATGTGCTTCCTTCTCGTGAAAGGGCCTGAAGAAAGCGGGGCAGCGTTGCCCCGCTCCATCCACCATAACCACATGACCCCCGAAGGGGGGTAGAACTTTTTCTGGGCGGTGTCCACCGGATGCGGCGTTCGCTCAGTCTTCTCCAAGCAATCAGCCAGAAGAACCGCCATGCTGGACCCATACCGATTCATCGATCCCAGGGAGAATCCATGCGCACGATCCATCCCAGCAAGTCCGCAGCAGCACTCATCGCAGGTCTCGCACTCGCTGGTTCGCTCGCGGCATGCAGCAGCCCGGCGACCACCGACACCGGCTCCGACACGGCACCGACACCGACACCGGGGGCGACACGGGCGGCGACACCGGTGGCGGCACCGGCGCGTACACCGATGGCACCTACGAGGCGAGCGGGTCGTACCAGGCGCCCAGCGGCACCGAGACCGTCAACGTCACGGTCACCCTCGCGGACGGTGTCATCACCGACGTGCAGGTCGAGGGCAACGCGACCGACCCCGAGGCCCAGCAGCACCAGGGCGAGTTCATCGGCGGCATCGCCGGCGAGGTCGTCGGCAAGCCGATCGACGAGATCCAGGTGAGCAAGATCTCCGGATCGTCGCTCACCAGCGGTGGCTTCAACAAGGCCATCGAGGAGATCAAGGTCGAAGCTGCCGCCTAGTCACTCCTTCGAGGCCATCGGCACCGCGTGGCAGATCGACACCGCGGAACCGATCGGCCCGGAGCTCCAGCAGGCACTCCAGGTGCGGATCGAGACGTTCGACCGCACCTGGAGCCGCTTCCGCGACGATTCGGTGGTCTCGGAGATCGCGCGACGCCCCGGCAACTGGACCCTGCCGCAGGATGCCGGACCGCTGTTCGACACCTACCGCCGCCTCTACGCCGCCACCGACGGACGGCTCAGCCCCCTCGTCGGACAGCGGCTCGTGGACCTCGGGTACGACCGCGCGTACTCGCTCCGCCCGAGCGGCGTGACCTCCCCGATCCCCGCATGGGATGACGTGCTCGCGTGGGACGGCGAGGTGCTGTCCACCGTGCGTCCGGTGGTGCTCGACGTCGGCGCTGCGGGCAAGGGATACCTCGTCGACATCCTCGGGGCGATCCTGGTCGAGCACGGGGTGGATGAGTTCACGATCGACGCGAGCGGTGACATCCTGCACCGGGGTGGCGAGGCGATCAGGGTCGGGCTCGAGCATCCGCTCGACACCTCGCTCGCGATCGGCGTGGTCAATGTCGGCACCGGGTCGATCTGCGGCTCGGCCTCCAACCGTCGAGCGTGGGGAGACGGCCTGCACCACGTCGTCGACGCGATCACCGGCCTGCCCACCCGGCGGGTGATCGCGACCTGGGCGATGGCCGATTCGGCGCTCGAAGCCGACGGGATCGCGACCGCACTCTTCTTCGCAGAACCCGCCAGAATTGCGGATGAGTTCGAATACACCTACGTGCGAATGAACCAAGACCGAACGGTAGAGTTCTCGCCAGATCTCGACGGGGAGTTGTTCAGATGAAGCAATGGCTCGACAGGGTGACCGGTGCGGTCACGATGTACATGCTCGTGATCTTCTCGCTCGGCGGGATCTTCGTCATCGCGCTCGCGCTGTCGGTGTTCGGGCAGCTGTCGTACGGTCCGCTCGAACTCCTGGTCTGCTGGGCGATCAGCCTCGTGGTCGCAATCGGCACCGGACTGCTTGCCGCGCGCATCATGAAGGCGCCGTCGCACTTCGAGTCCTCGATCATCACGGGCCTGCTGATCTTCATGATCCTGCCGCCGAGCCTCGAGCCGCTGCGCCTGCTCGGCATCGCGCTCGCCGCCGTGATCGCGACGGTGTCGAAGTACCTGCTCGCCGTGCGCGGGCGCCACATCTTCAACCCGGCCGCGGTCGGCGTGTTCGTGGTCGCGCTCGCCGGGCTCGGCTTCCAGTCGTGGTGGGTCGGCACGCCGTTCCTCCAGATCCCGACGCTGATCGGCGCGTTCCTCGTGCTCTACCGCACGCAGCACCTGCGGATGGGCATCATCTTCGTCGTGATCGCGGTCGCGACCCGGATGGGGTTCGCGATGGTCAACGGCGCGACCCTCAGCGAGGCGGCATCCTTCACGCTGCTCTCCTCGCCCATCCTGTTCTTCGCCGGCTTCATGCTCAGCGAGCCGCTCACGCTGCCGCCGCGCCGCTGGCAGCAGTTCGGCTACGCGGGGCTGATCGCACTGCTCTTCGCGATTCCGAGCAACCTGCTGCCGGGCATCGGCAACCTGCGGATGACCCCGGCGCTCGCCCTGCATCATCGGCAACCTGGTCGCGTTCTTCTTCGGACAGCGGCGCGGCATCCGCATGGAGTACCTCGGCAAGCGGCAGCTGTCGGACGACACCTGGGAGCTCTCGTTCCAGCCGAAGCGCGCGGTGCGGTTCTTCCCCGGCCAGTACATGGAGCTCACGATCCCGCACATCAAGGCCGACCTCCGCGGCAAGCGGCGGTACTTCAGCATCTCGTCGGCCCCGACGGCCGATGGGCCGATCGCCTTCGCGCTGACGGTGCCGACCAAGTCATCCAGTTTCAAGCACGCGCTCCTCGCCCTCGAACCCGGATCGACCGTGCACGGCACGCTCGTCGGCGGCGACTTCAAGCTGCCGGACAACCCGGCGGAGAAGCTGCTGCTCGTCGCCGGCGGCATCGGCATCACGCCGTTCGCGAGCCAGCTCGAGCACGCCACGAAGACCGGCGACCAGCGGGACGTCGTGGTCGTGTACTCCTCGAGCACGAAGGGCGACCTGCCCTACAGCACGCTGCTCGCCGAGTCCGGTGCCCGCGTCATCCTGTACGGCCCGGATGCGCCGTCCCCCCTGCCCGCCAACTTCGTGTACGGCGGCACGGGCCGCATCACCCCTGAGCGCGTCGCGGAGACAGGTGCCGGATGTCGCGCAGCGCCACACCTTCATCTCGGGCCCTCCCGGCCTCGTGAACGACCTCAAGCGCGCCCTGCGCAAGGGCGGCGCGAAGCACGTGCACTCGGACTACTTCTCGGGCTACTGAGTACACTCGCCGGGTGAGGACCCGCAGACTCATCGCCGTGCTCGCGGCTGCCCTCCTGGGCGCCTCGGCGATCGTGGGCGTCATCGTGGCGCTGCAGCCGCGGACTCCCGTGACCAGCTCGACGTCGTCCGGGCGCGAGGGCGGCTTCGATCAACCGCGGGTCAGCGCGACGCCGACGCCCACACCGATCGCCATCGCCGCCCCCGCCACCGGTCGAGGAGGTCCAAGCGGCCGACCCCGCACCGCCGACGTCGGATCCCGCGGAGGCCGAGGTGTTCGCGCTGATGAACGCCGAGCGCACCGCGAACGGATGCGCCCCGGTCGCCTGGGATGAGACGCTCGCCCAGGTCGCCCGGCTGCACAGCGCCGACATGGTGTCACGCGACTACTTCGAGCACATGACGCCCGAGGGGGTCAGTCCGGAGGCTCGCGGCGAGGCCGCGGGCGCGACCGTCGCCGCCGAGAACATCGCGGCCGGCTACTCCACCGCCGCCGAGGTGATGGCCGGATGGATGTCGAGCGAAGGGCACCGCGGCAACATCCTGAACTGCTCACTCACGAGCGTCGGCATCGGAGTCGCCCACGGCGGCTCCTACGGCACGATGTGGACGCAGGACTTCGGCTGGTAGCCGCTAGCCGAGTCGCGCGGCGAGCGCCTGCTGTGCCCTAGGCAAGGCGCTCTGCGAGCGCCTGCTGTGCCTATGCAAGTCGCTCTGCGAGCGCCTTGTCCAGGGTGTCGAGGAACTCCTCGGTGGTCTCCCACTCCTGGTCGGGGCCGACGAGCACCGCGAGGTCCTTCGTCATGTGGCCCTGCTCGACCGAGGTGACCACGACGTCCTCGAGGGTCTCGCTGAAGTCGATGAGCGCCTGGTTGCCGTCGAGCTTGCCGCGGTGCGCGAGGCCGCGCGTCCAGGCGTAGATCGAGGCGATCGGGTTGGTCGAGGTGGGCTTGCCGGCCTGGTGCTGGCGGTAGTGGCGCGTGACCGTGCCGTGCGCGGCCTCGGCCTCGACGATCTTGCCGTCGGGGGTCGAGAGCACCGAGGTCATCAGGCCGAGCGAGCCGAAGCCCTGCGCGACCGTGTCGGACTGCACGTCGCCGTCGTAGTTCTTGCAGGCCCAGACGTAGCCGCCCTCCCACTTCATGGCCGAGGCGACCATGTCGTCGATGAGGCGGTGCTCGTAGGTGAGGCCGCGCTTGTCGAACTCGGCCTTGAACTCGGCGTCGAAGATCTCCTGGAAGATGTCCTTGAACCGGCCGTCGTAGGCCTTGAGGATCGTGTTCTTCGTCGAGAGGTACACCGGGTAGTTGCGGGTGAGTCCGTAGTTCAGGCTCGCGCGGGCGAAGTCGCGGATCGAGGCATCCTGGTTGTACTGCACCTGGGCGATGCCGTCGTCGGGGGCGTCGTAGACGTCGAACTTCATCGGCTCCGAGCCGTCGTCGGGCGTGAACTGCACGGTGAGCTTGCCCTTGCCCTTGAACACGAAGTCGGTGGCGCGGTACTGGTCGCCGAACGCGTGGCGGCCGATGATGATCGGCTTGTTCCAGCCGGGCACCAGGCGCGGGATGTTGCTGATGATGATCGGCTCGCGGAAGATGACGCCGCCGAGGATGTTGCGGATCGTGCCGTTCGGGCTCTTCCACATCGACTTGAGGCCGAACTCCTCGACGCGCGCCTCGTCGGGCGTGATCGTGGCGCACTTCACGCCGACGCCGTGCTTCTGGATGGCGTGGGCCGCGTCGATCGTGACCTGGTCGTCGGTCGCGTCGCGGTGCTCGATGCCGAGGTCGTAGTACTCGAGGTTCACGTCGAGGTACGGGTGGATCAGGGTGTCCTTGATCTTCTGCCAGATGATGCGCGTCATCTCGTCGCCGTCGAGTTCGACGACGGTGCCTTCGACCTTGATCTTGTCCATGGGGTGTACCTCTCGAAGAATGCAGGCCGCGCGTCGGGCCTCGACAATCCTACACATCGCGGCCGGAAACTATCTCGACGTCAAGATACTTTCCGGGCTGGCGGGCGGGTGCTCGGTAGGCTGCGATCCATGACCGATCCCGAAACCTGCGTCGTCTGCGGGGCCACCCAGTTCGTGGTGCCGGGCGAAGTGCTCTGGGACGAACTCGTGCGCCAGTGGGAGCTCACCCCCGAGGAGCGCGCCTCGGTCGAACGCCAGCAGATGCAGCGCTGCGAGCGCTGCGGCGTGACCCTGCGCTGCCGCATGCTCGCCCTCGCCTTCATGACCACGCAGGACTTCCGCGGCCTGTTCGTGGACTTCGTGCGCAAGTTCCGCGGCAGCGTGCTCGAGCTCAACGAGTGCGGGACGCTCACCGGGCAGCTCGCGAACCTGCGGCGGCGCACGCTCGCCGAGTATCCCGAGGTCGACATGACCGCGATGCCCTACCGGGACGGCACCTTTGACGTCGTGTTGCACTCGGACACCCTCGAGCACGTCCCCGACCCGGTGCAGGGTCTCAGGGAGTGCCTGCGGGTGCTCAAGCCCGGCGGCTTCGTCTGCTACACCGTGCCCGCCGTGACCGGGCGACTCACGCGTCGCCGCGACGGTCTCGAGCCGAGCTTCCACGGCACCCCGGGCGACGACCTCGGCGACTGGCTCGTCCACACCGAGTACGGCGCGGATGCCTGGACCCAGCTGTTCGAGGCCGGCTTCCAGGACGTGCGGCTCACCTCGAACGCCTTCCCGGATTCCGTCGCACTCTCTGCACGCCGTCCTCGCTGACCGGGTTAGCCTGTCAGCATGGCCGAGCTCAGACTGGAAGAACTGTCCGCCAAGACCGTCGTCGCGGCGAACAACCTCACCCTGCGGCGCGGCCAGGAGCAGTTCGTGACTCCGCCGTCGTACGCGATCGCCGACGCATCCATCGACCCGGCGACGTCGTGGCCGCGGGTCGTGCTCGACGGCGACACGGTCGTCGGGCTTCATCCGCGGCAACTTCGACCCTGAGGCGACGCAGGAGGAGTTCAAGAGCTGCGTCTGGCGCGTGACGGTCGCCTCGGACCGCCAGGGCACCGGCGTCGGACGGTTCGCGGTGCTCGCGCTCGCGGCCGAGGCGAAGAGCCGTGGCTTCACGCGGCTCACCGCGCTCTGGGAGCCGGGCGAGGAGGGTCCGGAGGAGTTCTTCCTCAGGGTCGGCTTCGTCATCGACGGCCAGACCCAGTACGGCGAGAACCTCGGCGTGCTCGAGCTGTAGCGAGATGGCCCAGCGCGATGCGGCGCCCGCGGTACCGGGAGGCGAGGACTTCGTGTCGCGCGTGCTCGACGTGGTCGCGGCCATCCCCGAGGGCCGTGCGATGGCGTACGGCGACGTCGCGGCGGCGATCGGCTCCCGCGCCCCGCGCGCCGTGGGCATGGTGATGGCGTACTACGGGTCGGATGTGCCGTGGTGGCGCGTCGTGCGGGCGTCGGGGCATCCCGCGGTCGATCACGAGGCGCGCGCGCTCGAGCACTACCGCGCCGAGGGGACTCCGCTGAAGTGGGCGGCGAACGACGTGTTCCGCGTGGATCTCGCGGTGGCGAGGCACACGCCGTGAAGCGCGCGCTGGTCGCCGCTGCCGCGCTCGCGGTGCTGCTGCTCCCGGGATGCACGCCCCCGCGGGTCGCCCCGGCGCCGATGGAGTCGCACGACGTCGGCATCCAGCTGTTCCAGTGGCCGTGGACCTCGATCGCGACCGAGTGCACGGACGAGCTCGGCCCGGCCGGGATCGGCTGGGTGCTCACGAGCCCGCCGAACGAGCACATCGCGGGCAAGCAGTGGTGGACCAGCTACCAGCCGGTGAGCTACCTGGTCGAGTCGAAGCTCGGCACCCGCGACGAGTTCGCCGCGATGGTGTCGACGTGTGCCGACGCCGGCGTCGAGATCATCGCGGACGCGGTGATCAACCACATGACCGGGCAGGAGACGCCGGGGGTCGGCGTCGCCGGGTCCAGCTACGAGCACTACGCCTACCCCGGCCTCTACGGGCCGGAGGACTTCCACCACTGCACCGTGAGTGTCACCGGCGACATCCAGGACTACGACGATGCCGCAGAGGTGCAGACCTGCGAACTCGTGAACCTCGCCGATCTCGACACCGCGAGCCCGCGCGTGCGCGAGACGATCGTCGCGTACCTGTCCGACCTGCTGTCGCTCGGCGTCGCGGGGTTCCGCATCGACGCGGCCAAGCACATGCCGGCTCGAGGATGTCGCGGCCATCGTCTCCGCGCTGCCCGAGGGCACCCGCATCCTGCAGGAGGTGATCCGCGGCGCGGGAGAGCCCATCACGCCCGAGCAGTACCTCGACAGCGGACAGGTCTTCGAGTTCGGCTTCGCGCGCGACCTGAAGTCGATGGTCCAGTCGGCGACGCTGAATCAGGGCATGACCTTCGGCGAGGAGTTCGGCTACCTAGCGAGCGCCGACGCGATCGTGTTCGTCGACAATCACGACACCGAGCGCAATGGCGAAACGCTGTCGCAGGCTGACGGTGACGCGTACCTGCTCGCGAACGCCTTCCTGCTGGCCCAGCCCTACGGCACGCCCGTGCTGTACTCCGGCTACGGTTTCGAGTCGACCGACGCCGGTCCGAAGCAGGATGCCGACGGCCGCGTTCTCGAGGTCCAGTGCGCGGACGGCGGCGCCACCCTTCGCCCCCACCGAGTGGACCTGCACGGACCGCTGGCCGGAGGTGCGCGGGCTGCTCGCGTGGCGCTCCGCCGTCGGCAACGCTCCCGTCACCGACGAGTGGAGCGACGCGTACTCCTACGCCTTCGGGCGCAGCGACTACGGCTTCATCGTGCTCAACGCGGGCTCCGACCCGCTCGAGCGCACGTTCGAGACCAGCCTCGCTCCGGGCACGTACGTCGACGCGATCTCCGGCGATGACGTGGTGGTGGCCGGGGACGGCACCTTCACGGCGACCGTCCCCGGCATGACCGCACTGGCGATCTCGGTGGCAGCGCGCACCGGTTAGGAGCCGAGCGCGCCGGAACCGCTACTCGCCGCGGTAGGCGGCCTCGAGCTCGGCGACCACGAGCTTCTGCGACTTGAGCATCACGGCCATCGCCCGCTGGGCGCCCTCGGGGTCGGATCCGTACACGGTCTCGTTCAGCTGCTTCGGCACGACCTGCCACGAGATGCCGAACCTGTCCTTGAGCCAGCCGCACTGCGACTCCTGACCGCCGTCTGCGGTCAGGCCGTTCCAGTAGTGGTCGACCTCCTCCTGGCCGTCGCAGTCGATCCAGAACGACACGGCCTCGTTGAACGCGTGGTGCGGACCGGCGTTCATGCCCATGAATCGCGTGCCGGCCACCTCGAACTCGCCCCAGAACAGCGCCGCCGTCGGGGCCGTCGTGGCGGCTGATGATCCTGGTGTCGGGGAACAGGCTCGTGTACAGCGCGATCGCCTCCTCGAGCTGGGAGTCGAACCAGAGGAACGGCGTGATCTTGCCCATGATGATGTCCTTCCGTCACTGCCACTCTGGCAGCTTCAACCGTGAGTCGGAACGGGCGTGCCGTTCTCGACATCCCCCGGTCCTCGGTTTCCTACCCGATGAATCGCTCCAGCAACCGCGTGGCGAACCAGAGCAGGATCGGGAGCAGGATCGCGGTGGCGACGGCGCGCACCGTCTCCGGGTCCCATGGCCAGGTCGGTGCCCTGGCGACGAGGGTGCGTTCGTTGAGCAGGCCGTCGAGCACGCTCTGCACGTTGCCGGAGTCCGCCGAGTACGAGCCGTCCCGGGCCGTCGCGTGGAGCGTGTCGGCGGCAGCCTCGATCGCACGACCGATCTCGCTGAGCCGGCGATCCTTCGCCTGCTTCAGCAGCCGGTGGGATCCGTACAGCGGCACGACGAACGTCAGCACGGCGAGCAGCAGGATGCCGCCGAGCAGGATCGCGTTGCTCACCGAATTGATCTGCCAGTTCGCGTAGAACGCGAGGTACACGTAGCTGAACACCACGAGCGCGACCGCCGTCACGGCGGCCACCCGGGAGAGGGCGTGCAACGGTCCGATGTCGAAGATGTTGAAATCGGTATGCTGCGTGGAGATGCGTGAGACCAGGCGCAGCTGCCGGAGGGCGTGATACGCGAACGTCACCTGCGCGAGACCGAGCAGTGCAGACAGGAAGGTGTCGACGACGACGGCCGCGGGTGAGGTGAAGTAGTGCGAGAGGTCGAGGTCCACCGGCGAGAGCAGCAGCGGCAGGTAGATGGCGCCCCCCGCCAGACCGAGCAGGCCGAAGACCAGCGCGGGCACCGCCGGCATCGTCGTCAGTCGGTAGCGAAGCATGGCGAAGTCCGCGTCGTCGGTGAGCTTCGGCCGGAACTCGGTGATTGCGCGCGCTGCCGTGTTGTCGATGAAGTGGATCGCGAACAGGAAGTACACCGGGTTGAGTCCGTCGAGCACGTGGATGCCGAAGAACGTGCCGAACGGGTAGCTGCCGTCGGCCCACCCGATCGCGGTCCTGACGAGGGCGAGCAGGATGCCGAGCACGAGGTAGACCAGTGGGAACGGTACCGGGATGCGACGGACCGCATCCGTCAACCGGTCCAGCCAGCTGGGCGCGTACGGTCGCTCCCACGCGGACAGGCGCTCGAGCGTGCGGTCGCCGCCATCCATCGGCCCAGTATGGAGCAGCGTCCGAATCCCCGGCTAGACCAGCGAGTCCCGCCACGCCGCGTGCAGCTGCGCGAACCGCCCCGTGCCGGCGATCAGATCGGCGGGCGTACCGTCCTCCACGATGCGGCCGTGCTCCATCACGAGCACCCGGTCCGCGATGGCGACCGTCGAGAGGCGGTGGGCGATGATCACGGCGGTGCGGTCCGAGAGCAGCGTCTGCAGCGCCTGCTGCACGAGGCGCTCGCTCGGGATGTCGAGCGACGCGGTCGCCTCATCCAGGATGAGCACGGCCGGGTCGGCGAGGAACGCGCGCGCGAACGAGATGAGCTGCCGCTGCCCCGCCGAAACCCGACCGCCGCGCTTGTTCACGTCGGTGTCGTACCCCTCGGGCAGCGACACGATGAACTCGTGCGCGCCGACCGCGCGGGCCGCGCCCTCGATCTGCTCGCCGCTCGCGTCCGGCCGGCCGAGCGCGATGTTGTCGGCGACCGTGCCCGAGAACAGGTACGCCTCCTGCGTCACCATGACGACGTTGCGGCGGAGGTCCTTCGGCGAGAGCTTGCGCAGGTTCACGCCGTCGAGGGTGACCGCGCCTGCGCTCGGGTCGTAGAACCGGGAGATGAGCTTCGCGAGCGTCGACTTGCCGGCACCGGTCGAGCCGACGAGCGCGACCACCTGGCCGGCCGGGATGGACAGGTCGAAGTGCGGCAGCACCATCCGGTCGCTCTTGTAGGCGAACTCGACGCCGTCGAACGCCACCGCGCCGCCGGGCTTGATGATCTGGATGGGCGTGGTCGGGTCGGCCACGGTCGGCCGCTCCTCGAGCACGCCCGAGATCTTCTCGAGCGCCGCGGCCGCGGACTGGTACGCGTTGTAGAACGCCGCGACATCCTGCGTCGGGCTGAAGAACTGGCGCGCGAACAGCAGTGCCGCGAGCAGCGCGCCGACCGCGAGGTCACCCTCGACCACCCGGATGCCGCCGACCAGCAGCACGACCGCGAGCGTCGCATTGCCGATGAACTTCACCCCGGGGTCGAACACCCCGAACAGCTGGATCACCTTGAGGTTGAGCACGCGGTACGCCTCGGTGAGCTTGGAGAAATCACGCTCGTTGCGCTGCTCCTTGCGGAACGCCTGCACCGCGCGGATGCCGGTCATGGTCTCGACGAAGTGCACGATCATCCGCGCGCTCGCCACCCGCGTGCCGCGGAACAGCTTCTGCGAGCGCACCTGGAACCAGCGGGTGAGCACGACGAGCGGTACGAGCGCCGCAACCAGGATGAGCCCGCTGACCCAGTCGGTCAGGAAGATCGCGATCATCGTGAACACCATGTACAGGCCGCCGCGCACGAGCTGCGTGAGGCCCCCGGCCAGCAGCTCCTTGATCGTGTCGAGGTCACTGGTCTGCCGCGCGATGATCCGCCCAGAGGTGTAGCTCTCGTGGAACTCGAGGCTGAGCCGCTGCGTGTGCTGGAACATCCGCTTGCGCAGGTCGAGCAGCACCGACTGGCCGATCTGCGCCGTGAGCACCGTGTAGCGCTGCAGGGTGAGCGCGCCGATCGTGCCGATCGCGATGTAGAGCCCGGCGATCGCGATTATCGGCGTCCAGTCCCCCTTCAGCAGGGCCGGCAGTCCGTTGTCGATGCCGAACGCGATCAGCGACGGAAGGCCGGCGCGGCAGATCATGCTCACGACGATCACGATGCCCGTCACGATCACCATCGTGCGCAGCGGCGCGAGCAGCGACCCGAGCAGCCGCATCGAGCGCTGCCGGATCGCCTTGCTCTCGACCTTCGAGAAGTCGTCGCGCTCCTCGCCCTGCACGCCGGCGACGCTCACGACTCCTCCAGGGATGAGATCACGAAGCGGTAGTGGTCGTTGGTCGCGAGCAGGTGCGAGTGGGTGCCGACCGCAGTGATCCGGCCGTTCTCGAGCAGCGCGACGCGGTCCGCGAGCTGGACGGTGGATGGCCGGTGCGCGACCACCAGCGCGGTCGTGCTCGCCAGTACGCGCCGCAACGCAGCCTCCACGAGTGCCTCGGTGTCGACGTCGAGCGCCGAGAGCGGATCGTCGAGCACGAGCACGTCGGGCTTGGCGGCGACCGCGCGGGCGAGCGCGAGGCGCTGGCGCTGGCCGCCGGAGAGGCTCAGCCCCTCCTCGCCGACGAGCGTGCTCACGCCCTCCGGGAGGTTGTAGGCGAACTCGGCCTGCGCGATCCTGAGGGCCTCCGCGAGGTCGTCGTCGGTGCCCTCGGGGCGGCCCAGCAGGACGTTCTCGCGCACGCTCGAGGAGAACAGCGTGGCATCCTCGAAGGCCATCGCGACGTGCGTGCGCAGCTCGTCGCGGGTGAGGTCGCGGATGTCGACGCCGTCGAGCGTGACGCGGCCGCCGGTCACGTCGTACAGCCGCGACGCGAGCGCGGTCATCGTGGTCTTGCCGGAGCCGGTGAGGCCGACGAGCGCCATGGTCTCGCCCGGCTCGAGCACGAGGTCGACGCCGCGGAGCACCTCCGGATACCCGGCGGGCGAGTCGTCGAAGGCGAAGTGCACGTCCTCGAACGCGAGGCGGCCCTTCGGATCGGGAATGGTCTTCGCGGGGTCGGGGTCGGTGATCGTGTTCTCGGCGTCGAGCACCTCGTAGTAGCGGTCGACGGCGGTGCGGGTGTCGAACACCATCGCGAGCAGGGCGCCGACGGACTCGACCGGGTAGCGCAGCACGGCGGCGGTCGCGAAGAACGCCACGACATCGCCGACCGTGATCTGGCCGAGCGCCGCGAGCACGACGCCTGCGAGCAGGCAGAGCGCGAACACGGTGTCGGGAACGAGGTGCAGCCAGACGTCGACCCGCCCGACCGAGCGCGCCTTGCGCAGCTCGGTGTCCTGGAGCTCCTCGGCCTTCGCGGCGAATCCCTCGAGCGCGTGGGCTCCCCGGCCGAACGCCTTGAGCACGCGGATGCCGTGCACCGACTCCTCGACCGAGGTGGCGAGATCCCCGGCCTGGTCCTGGCTCAGCCGCGCGACGGCTTGGTACTTGGTGTGGAACCGGAACCCCACGATCCACACCGGGATCGACGCGACGATGAAGATCAGCCCGAGGATCCAGTTGATCGACACGAGCACGACGAACCCGCCGGCGATCATGAAGACGTTGACCGTGAGCTGCATGAGCCCGAACGCGAGGAAGCGGCGGATGAGGCTGAGGTCGCTGTACATCCGCGACAGCAGCTGACCGCTCGGCCACTGGTCGTGGAACGCGACCGGCAGGTCCTGCAGCTTGTTGTAGAACGCGTCCCGCATGTTCGTCTCGATGCGGGTCGACGGGCCGACCGCGAACAGCCGTCGCACGACGATCATCGCGGCCTCGATCGCGCCGAGCGCGAGCACGAGCAGCGCGATGGGCAGCACCGCGCCGACGTCGCCCGCCATCAGGGGGCCGTTCACGAGGTTCCGCAGTTCGAGTGGGATGAGCAGCGCCATCACCGCGCCGAGGAGCTGGGATGCCGCACCTGCGGCGATCCGCCAGATCGAGCGTCCCGCGAAGGGTTGGAGTCGCAGCAGCGTCCGTGTCGTGCCCAGCTCGCGGAGATCGGTGCTCATGGCGCGGACAACGCTATCCGCGTTCTATCGGATAGAACAAACCCCGATGCCAGCCATTGCCATCCGTAATGACTGGCCCGGGATCCATTCAGTGGCTAGACGAGGCTGTCGCGCCAAGCTGCGTGCAGCTGCGCGAATCGGCCGGTGCCCGCGATGAGGTCGCGCGGCGTGCCATCCTCGACGATGCGCCCGTGCTCCATCACGAGCACGCGGTCGGCGATCGCCACGGTCGACAGCCGGTGCGCGATGATCACCGCGGTGCGGTCGGCGAGCAGCGTCTGCAGCCCCTCCTGCACGAGGCGCTCGCTCGGGATGTCGAGCGACGCGGTCGCCTCATCCAGGATGAGCACCACCGGGTCGGCGATGAACGCGCGCGCGAACGACAGCAGCTGCCGCTGCCCCGCCGAGACCCGCCCGCCGCGCTTGTTCACGTCGGTGTCGTAGCCGTTCGGCAGCGACTCGATGAACGTGTCGGCGCCGACGGCCTTCGCGGCCCGCACGATCTCGTCGCGCGTCGCCTCCGGCTTGCCGAGCGCGATGTTGTCGGCGACCGTGCCCGAGAACAGGTACGCCTCCTGCGTGACCATGACGATCGCGCGGCGCAGGTCCTTCGGGTGCAGCTTGCGCAGGTCGACGCCGTCGAGCGAGACCGTGCCCTTCGACGGGTCGTAGAACCGCGAGATGAGCTTCGCGAGCGTCGACTTGCCGGCACCGGTCGAGCCGACGAGGGCGATGGTCTGCCCGGCCGGGATCTCGAGCGTGAACTCGGGCAGGATGACGCGGTCGGCCTTGTACGCGAACTCGACCCCGTCGAACGTCACCTCGCCCAGGGCGCGACGCAGGTCGATCGGACGCGTCGGGTCCGGCACGCTCGGCTTCTCCTCGAGCACGCCCGAGATCTTCTCGAGCGCGGCCGCCGCCGACTGGTAGGAGTTGTAGAACATCGCGAGCTCCTGCGCGGGCGCGAAGAACTGCCGCGTGTAGAGCAGCGCGCCGATCAGGATGCCGACCTCGGCCGTCCCGCCCGCGATCCGGAACCCGAGCGAGAGCAGCACGACCGCGAGCGCGATGTTGCCGATGAGCACGAGCCCGGGGTCGAACGTTCCGAACAGCTGGATGACGCGGCTGTTCGCATCCCGGTACCGCTCGACGTGCCCGGCGAACTCCACCTCGTTGCGCGGCTCCTTGCGGAACGCCTTGACCGCGCGGATGCCCGTCATGGTCTCGACGAAGTGCACGATGAGCTTCGCGGACGCCGTGCGGGTCTCGCGGAAGTAGTACTGCGACTTCACCTGGAACCAGCGGGTGAGCACCCCGAGCGGGATCAGGAACGCGAACAGGATGAGGCCGGACTGCCAGTCGAGCGTCACGAGCGCGATGCCGATGAAGCCCATGTAGAGCACACCCTGCACGAGCTGGTTGATGCCGGAGTCCAGGAACTCGCGGATCGAGTCGAGGTCGCTGGTCTGCCGCGCGATGATGCGGCCCGACGTGTACTGCTCGTGGAACTCGAGGCTCAGCCGCTGCGTGTGCAGGAACACCCGCTTGCGCAGGTCGAACAGGATCGCCTGGCGTCACCCGCGCGGTCAGCACGGTGTACCAGGCGATCAGCAGCGCGCCGCCGACGCCCGCGATGAGGTACGCGGTCACGGCGCCGCCGAGCGGCAGCCAGTCGTTGTCATTCGCGAGCGCGGGCAGTCCGCGGTCGATGCCGTACGCGATGAGCGCGGGCCCGGCGACCTGGAGCACCGTGCTGATCACGACGACGACCATCGTCAGGATGATCCGCGTGCGCACCGGTCGCGCGAGCGACCCGAGCAGCTTGAGCGAGCGCTGCCGGATCTGGCGGCTCTCCGCCTTCGTGTAGTCGTTGCGCTCCTCGCCCTCGACGCCTGCGACGCTCATCGGTCCCCCTCCTCTCGGTCTCTGCGTTCCCGGAGTTCCTCGTCCTCGAGCGAGGAGATGACGAACCGGTAGTGCTCGCTCGAGGCGAGCAGCTCGGAGTGCTTGCCGACCGCGGTCACCCGGCCGCCCTCGAGCAGCGCGACCCGGTCGGCGAGCATGACCGTGGATGGCCGGTGCGCGACGATCAGCGCGGTCGTGCGTGGCCAGCACCTTCCGCAACGCAGCCTCCACGAGTGCCTCGGTGTCGACATCGAGTGCCGACAGCGGATCGTCGAGCACGAGCACCTCGGGGCGGGCCGCGACGGCGCGGGCGAGCGCGAGTCGCTGGCGCTGCCCGCCCGAGAGGCTGAGCCCCTCCTCGCCGACCTTGGTGTCGAGTCCCTCTGGCAGCTCGTACACGAATCCGGCCTGCGCGATCTCGAGGGCCTCCGCGAGGTCCTCCTCCGTGCGCATCCGGCCGGCCGAGCAGCACGTTGTCGCGCACGGTGTCGGAGAACAGCGTCGCATCCTCGAACGCCATCGCGAGGTGCGTGCGCAGCTCGCTGAGCCTGAGGTCGCGCACATCCACGCCGTCCACGGTGATGCGACCGCCGGTCACGTCGTAGAGGCGGGTGGTGAGCGCGGTGATCGTGGACTTGCCCGAGCCGGTGAGGCCGACGAGCGCCATGGTCTCGCCGGGCTCGATCGCGAGGTCGACGCCGTCGACGAGGTCGGGAACGTGCTCCGGCGAATCCTGGTAGCGGAAGTGCACGTCGTCGAACACCAGGCGCCCCTTGGCGTCGACCACGGTCCTGGGTGCCGCGGGGTCGACGATGGTGTTCGTCTCATCCATGACCTCGAAGAAGCGGTCGGCGGCCGTCCTGGTGTCGAAGGTCATCGCGAGCAGGAAGCCGATCGACTCGACCGGGAAGCGCAGCACGGTCGCGGTCGCGAAGTACGCGGCGAGGTCGCCGACCGAGATCTGGCCGTTCACCGCGAGCAGCACACCGCCCGAGCAGGCTCAGCGCGAAGATCACGTCGGGCACGAGCAGCAGCCACAGCCAGAGCCCGGCGATCGCGCGGGCCTTCTCGATCTCGGTGCCGCGCAGCTCCTCGGCCTGGTTCGCGAAGTTCTGCAGCGCGTGCTTGCCGCGCCCGAAGGCCTTGAGCACGCGGATGCCGTGCACCGACTCCTCGACGGTGGTCGCGAGGTCGCCGGCCTGGTCCTGGCTGCGGCGGGCGACCACCGAGTACTTCTTCTCGAACAGGTAGCCCATGATCCAGAGCGGGATCGAGAGCACCATGAAGAGCACGCCGAGCACCCAGTTGATCTGGAGCAGGAACACGAACCCGATCAGGATCGTGATGATGTTCACCACGAACAGCACGAGCCCGAACGAGATCCAGCGGCGGATCAGGTTGAGGTCGCTCAGCATGCGCGAGAGCAGCTGGCCGCTCGGCCAGCGGTCGTGGAAGCTCACCGGCAGCTCCTGCAGCTGCTTGTAGATCGCGTTGCGCATGCGCGACTCGATCTGGGTGCCGGGCACGAGCACGAACCAGCGGCGCAGCGCGATCATCACCGCCTCGAGGATGCCGAGCACGAGCACGACGAGCACCGCAGGCCAGATCTGCGCGGTGTCGCCGGTGCTCAGCGGACCGTCGACGAGGATGCGGAGCACCTGCGGGATGAGCAGCGCGACGACGCCCGGAGAGCAGCGCGGCGACCATGCCGAGGTAGATCCGCGGCATCGCCGGCTTGGCGTACGCGTAGATCCGCCCGATCGCGCGGAAGGTCGAAGGGCGAGGAGAATCGGTCTCGGTGGCGGCGGACATGCCTGTTTCCCGTGGTGTGGTGGTGAATGCGGTGGGCTGTCTTGGCGCTTGGGACAGCCTTCCAGACTAGACCCGCTCCTCGCGTGCGATCAAGCGATCGTCGAAATCAGCCCCGCACCCGCACCGACAAACACGTTCGAGTGCGCTAGCGCACTCGAACCGACAGGCAGGTAACGCAACCCTCGAGCTTCTCGAACTCGGAGATGCCCACCGTCACGACGCGGTATCCGAGACCCTCGAAGATGCGGCGTGGACTCCGGTGCTGCCGACGACATGAGCACGGAGTGGTCGTCGAGCACGACGACCGCGACGCCCTCGTGTTCGGGCACCGCGAGGTAGCGGTCGAACACCTCCGGGTGGTCGACGAGGTCGGGGTGGCCGATCACCGTGCCATCCGGCAGTGCGGTCACCGCGCTCTTGAGGTGCAGCGCGCGCGTCACCGGCACCGCGATCACGTCGTAGCCGCGGGATGCCACGAGCGCACGCAACTGCTCGATCCCCTCGGCATTCGTGCGCGAGCCGAGGCCCACGTACACGCGCGAGCCGACTTTGAGCACGTCGCCGCCGTCGAGCGTGCCGGGGAGGGCGAGCTCCGCCACCTCGAGGCCGAGACCCTCGACGATCCTGCGCACGGCATCCGTCTCGCCACGACGGGATTCGGCGCCGGGGCTCGTGAGCACGGCGAGATCGCCGAACACGACCACGGCATCCTCGATGAAGACCGAGTCCGGATGGTCGTCGGAGGGTTCGACCTCCACCACCGGGAATCCGTTCGCCCCGAGCGCCGCCACGTAGTCGTCCCACTGCCGGCGCGCGAGGTCGAGGTCGACCGGCACCCGGTCGAGGTGGGTCAGTTCGCCGTCGGCGAGACGGGACGACGTGCGCCTGACCAGCGCGACCGGCCTAGTGATAGAAGTGCCTCTCACCCGTGAAGTACATCGTGACCCCGGCCTTCTGCGCCGCGGCGATGACCTCCTCGTCGCGCACCGAGCCGCCCGGCTGCACGATCGCCCGGACGCCGGCGGCGAACAGGATCTCGGCGCCGTCGGCGAACGGGAAGAACGCGTCGCTCGCCGCGACACTGCCCTTGGCCCGCTCCCCCGCGCGCTTGACCGCGAGCTCGCACGAGTCGACGCGGTTGACCTGGCCCATGCCGACACCGACGGATGCGCCGTCCTCGGCGAGCAGGATCGCGTTCGACTTCACCGCGCGGCAGGCCCGCCACGCGAACTCGAGATCGGCGCGGGTGGGCGGGTCCGCTTCATCGCCCGACACGAGCGCCCAGCCCTCGGAGCTGAAGCCCGACGAACGAGTCCGCCTGCTGCACGAGCACGCCGCCCGAGACCTGCTTGAACTCCTCGGTGGCCGGGCGGTACCCGGCCGGCAGCTTGAGCAGCCGCACGTTCTTCTTCGTGGCGAGCAGGGCGAGCGCGTCCTCGTCGAAGTCGGGGGCGACGATCACCTCGGTGAAGATCTCCTGCATCGACTCGGCCGCGGCGAGCGTGATCGGACGGTTCGCCGCGATCACGCCGCCGAACGCCGAGACCGGGTCGCACGCGTGCGCCCGCGCGTGCGCCGACGCGATCGGGTCGCCGGCGCCGCGCGCGACGGCGATGCCGCACGGGTTCGCGTGCTTGATGATCGCGACGGCGGGCTCGTCGAAGTCGTAGGCGGCGCGCACGGCGGCGTCGGCATCGACGTAGTTGTTGTACGACATCTCCTTGCCGTGCAGCTGCGTCGCCTGGGCGATGCCGTGGCCGTCCGGCACGACGTAGAGCGCGGCCGGCTGGTGGGCGTTCTCGCCGTAGCGCAGCGACTGCTTGAGCTGCGCCTCGACGTGAAGGTGTCGGTCACCTCGCTGTGCTCCTGCTGGCCCGTGCGGGGTCCACTTCGAGAACCAGGATGCGACGGCCGTGTCGTACGCCGCGGTGTGCGCGAACGCCTCGGCCGCGAGCCGCCGCCGCTGGGCCAGCGTCGTGCCGCCGATCGCGAGGCACTTGTGGATCTGCTGGTATCCGGCCGGACTCGTGACGATCGCGACGTTGGCGTGGTTCTTCGCGGACGCGCGCACGAGCGCGGGGCCGCCGATGTCGATCTGCTCGACGACCGCGTCATCCGCGGCGCCGGAGGCGACCGTCTCGGCGAACGGGTACAGGTTCGAGACGACGAGCTCGAACGGCGCGATGCCGAGCTCGGCGAGCTCGCGCTCGTGGGACTCGAGCCTGAGGTCGGCGAGGATTCCGGCGTGGATGGCGGGATGCAGCGTTCGCACCCGCCCGTCGAGCGCCTCGGCGAAGCCGGTGACGGCGGCGACCTCGGTGACCGGCGAGTCCGGCATCCGCGATGGTCTTCGCGGTCGAGCCGGTCGACACGATCTCGACGCCGGCCTTCGCGAGCGCCGCCGCGAGCTCGACGAGTCCGGTCTTGTCGCTCACCGAGATGAGCGCCCGCCGGATCGGGATGGCGTCGCGTTCGCGGTAGAGGGATGGATCGACTTCAGGCCCGCTCACAGTTCTTCCTTCAGCGTCGTGGCCAGCTCCTTGAGGTCGATGACGCCGTTGGCGACGTCGAGGATGACCCGCTCGAGCAGCCGGCGCTCGACCGGCTTGATGCGCTCGTGCAGGCTCGCCTCGGTGTCGCCGGGCGAGCACGGGCACGCGCTCCTGCGCGATGATCGGCCCGGAGTCGATGCCGTTGTCGACGACGATCACGCTCGCACCGGTCTCGGTGACACCGGCGGCGATCGCGTCGCGCACCGCGTGCGCCCCCGGGAACTCGGGCAGGTACGCGGGATGCGTGTTGATCAGGTTCGGCGACAGCGCAGCGACCACGCGCGGCGGGAACAGCTTCATGAACCCGGAGAGCACGACGAGGTCGGGCTGCCACTGCTGGATCTGGGCGAGCATCTCATCGCCCCACGCGTCGCGATCCGGGAAGCTCGAGAGCGCCGCCGAGAAGGTCGGAATGCCGTACTCCTCGGCGTGGTCGAAGCCGTCGGCCTGGCGATCGGAGCCGACTGCGATCACCCTGGCGGGGAACTCGGCGTCCTCCGAGGCCTCGAGCAGTGCCCGCAGGCCCGTGCCGCCGCCCGAGATGAGCACGACGAGTGAGAGCACGGATCGAGCCTACCGGCGGGCGGTTCGACCGGATGCCGCGAGCCCCGCCACCGCGCCGATCGCGAGTTCGAGCGCCGCAAGCGCCCCCACCGCCACCGGGTCAGGACCGACATCCGCGAGTCGCCCTGGGCCGGCCGCCCCACCCGACCACCACGCGAGGAGCCCGAGCAGCACGCCCCCCACCAGGCCCATGCCGAGGCCGGTGACGAACGCGAGCACCGACGAGTCGCCGGACAGCGACCGCCGCAGCCGCGGACCGAACAGGGCCGCGACCAGGAATCCGGTCGCGACCGGAACGACGAGTCCGACGAACCCGAACGGCAGGTCGCCCTCGGGCAGCGCGCCGAGCATCGGGATCGATGGCAGCGGACCGAGGTGCGTGCCGAGCGGACTGACCGCCGACCCGGTGCCGATCGCGAAGCCCGGGCCGACGAGCCACGACATGCTCCAGATCACGACGTTGGGCAGCAGCGCGAGCTGCCCGAGGGTCACGGCGATGCCGCCGAGCAGCTCGGTGTGCAGGCTCTCGTAGAGCGTGATGATCCGGGCGAAGCCGAAGACGAGGGCGAGCGCGGTCACGATCGAGGCGAGGGCGATGACTCCGGCCGCGGCTGCCGCACCGCCGCGCGCGGCGGTGAACACGACGGTCCGGGCACTCGACGGCCAGGTGGCGAAGCGGTCGCGGATGAGGCCTGCCGGGTCATCCAGCGCGTCCCTGGTCCGTCGCACGCCGATCAGCAGGCCGAGCGTGAAGGCGGCGGTCGGCAGGAGCGCACCCTGCAGGATCGAGGGCTGCGCGGACGGGTGGTACGTCGACAGCGTGAGCGCGAGCGAGATCGCGGCGAAGACGCCGACCGAGACGAGCTCGCCGAGCACGCGGTACTTGGTCTCAGCGATCCGCCGGCCCGCCCGCGCAGCGAGCAGCACGGTCAGCAGGGCGAAGCCGAGCAGGGCGATCCCGATCTCCACGGGCGCCTCCGCCCCCGGCAGGCCGAGCGCCGAGGCGATGGTCGGGTCGAGCACGAACAGGATGTCCACGCCGTGACCGACGAGCCAGACGTCGACGGAGGCCCGCCAGAAGATCGCCCAGTCCGGGGCGAATCCGAACTGCACCCCCCACAGCAGGGTGAGCGGCACGAGCGTGATCCCGATCCCGATCGCGGCGACGAGCAGGGCCTCGGCGGCGGCGAAGAGAACGGTGAGCGAGCGGTTCATCCGGTGGGGCTCAGTGCATCACGGCATTGATCAGGATGATGAGCAGCCCGAGCACCGCGGTCGCGAGGCCGCCGAGCACGCTGACGATCCAGGAGGAGCGCTTCGCGACGAACGCGAGGAAGCCGAGCACACCGAGCACACCCACCGAGATCCAGAGGGTCGCCTCGATCGCGATAGCGTCCGGGATGATCGCCAGGGCACCCGCGAGCAGGGCGATCGTCGGCAGGATCGGCGCGTAGAGCATGCCCGACGAGCGATGGAACGCGAGCTTGGTCGCATGCGCGACGGTCACCGGCTTGCCGTCCCGCACGCCGTGGCCGGCCACCGCGTGCGCGAACACGTGGGCACCCCAGAACACGATCATCGAGAGCACGACCCAGATGAGCACGCCGGCCGCGTCGGAGATGGTGATGGTGGCGTCGTTCCAGACCAGCGCGGCGCCGTCGTGATCCGTGGCGTTCTCCGCCTCGTCGGATGCGGCCGCCACGATCGCGGCGTAGAGCACGAGCCCGTAGACGGCCTCCGGCGTCACGAACCGCCGCAGCATCCCCGGCAGCCTGGACACGGCGTGCTCGATCGGCGGCTCGTGGGGAGCGGCCTTCTTGGGGGCGGGCTCGGCGGTCATGCCGCTACCGTACCCGACCGCGCACACGCGGGCGGGGCGAGCACGCGCACGCCACGCGATCGGTCAGGCGAGCTCGCCGAACCCCTCGGCGGCCATCGCGCCGAGGTCGGCGATCGCACGCGCGGCGTCGGAGCCGGATGCCGCGAACCGCACGGTGTCGCCCTCCTTCGCGCCGAGCGACATGATGCCCATCAGGCTGCGCGCGGACACCGGACCCTTGCCGTTGCCGACATTGGCGATCGTCACGTCGGCGTCGAATCCGGACACGGCCTTCACGATCGCCGCCGCCGGGCGGGAGTGCAGTCCGTCGGGGTTGATCAGGGTGACCTCGAGCGTGTCGGATCCGTCGGGACCTCCCGCAGCCGTCTGGGCGACGACGCTCGGTTCGAGCCCGAGCTGGCTGCGCTTGGACTCGAGCGCCGACCGCGCCTCGCGCTCGACCTCCTCGATTCCAGCGCCCGCCGCCGCGAGCACGACCGCTGCGATGATGCCCTCGACGAACGGTGCATCCGACAGCCTGACGTTCGGCCGGTGCGCGATGAACTCGAGTGCCATCGTCGCACTCAGCACGGCCGACCCGAGGTCCATGAGCACGAGCACGCCGTCGGACGAGTCGACCTCGTCGATCGCGGCCGCCACCTTCGTGGCGTCGGTGCCGATTACCCCCTCGCCGGCGCCCGCGGCGATCGCGATGGGCGGTGGCGCGCCGCCGACCATCTCGAGCGCGAGCTCGACGGCAGCCTCGGCCAGTCGTGGGCTGTGCGACACGACGACGATCCCGATCACGACTAGCTCCCGAGCGTGTCCGCGAGCGCCTCGAACAGCAGTGCCGTCGAGGTCGCTCCCGGATCGAGGTGCCCGGCGCTGCGCTCACCGAGGTAGCTCGCGCGACCCTTGCGGGCGACGAGCGGTTCGGTGGCGTCGCGTCCGGCCTGCGCTGCGGCGAAGGCTGCGGTGGATGCCGCGGCGAGCCCACTCCCCGCCGCGGCATCCCACGCGTCCAGCGCCGGCGCCATCGCGTCGTACATCGTCTTGTCCCCCGCCTCGGCCTTGCCGCGGGCGACTACGCCGTCGAGCCCGGCACGCAGTGCCGCCCCGAGGGTGGACGCGTCGAGTTGCTGCACGGCGCCCGCGCTCATCCCCATCCTGAGGAAGAACGTGCCGTACAGGGGACCGCTGGCGCCGCCGACCGAAGTCACGAGCGTCATCCCGACCGACTTGAACAGCTCGTCGGCGGCGCCTGCGGGTGGAGCGGCACCGATCTTCTCCATGACCGCGGTCATCCCGCGGGTCATGTTCGCGCCGTGGTCGGCGTCACCGATGGCCGAGTCGAGCTCGGTCAGTTCGGCGCGCTGCTCGGTCACGAGGTCCCGGAAGCGGGCGAGCCAGCTCACGATCCCATCGAGGTTCACGGTGCCGTCGGTCATCCCTATGCTCCCCAGCGAAGGCCGGAGGTGTTCACCGGCGCGTCCCAGAGCTTCAGCAGCTCGTCATCGGCCTTCAGCACGGTGACGGAGCAGCCCGCCATGTCGAGCGAGGTGATGTAGTTGCCGACCAGGTTGCGGGCGATCGTCATGCCGGCCTTCTCGAGCAGCTTCGCCACTTCGCCGTACATGAGGTACAGCTCGATGAGCGGGGTGCCGCCCATGCCGTTGAGCATAACGATGGACGGTGCGCTGCCGACCGAGAGGTCCGCGAGGATCGGCTCGACGAGCATCTCGGCGATCTCGCGAGCGCCCGCGAGCGGCACCCGGTGCCGTCCGGGCTCGCCGTGGATGCCCACGCCGATCTCCATCATGTCGTCGGGCAGGTCGAAGGTCGGCTTGCCCGCCGCCGGCACCGTGCAGCTCGTGAGCGCCATGCCCATCGAGCGGCCGGAGTCGTTGACCTTCTTCGACAGCGCGACGAGCGCGTCGAGGTCGCGGCCCTCCTCCGCCGCCGCTCCCACGATCTTCTCGAGCAGCACGGTGACACCGACGCCACGACGGCCGGCGGTCCAGGTGGAGTCCTCCACCGCGACGTCGTCGTTCGTGACGATCGTGCCGACCTTGATGCCCGACTCGGCCTCGGCCATCTCGGCCGCCATCTCGAAGTTCATCACGTCGCCCGTGTAGTTCTTCACGATGTGCAGCACGCCCGCGCCGGAGTCCGCCACCTTGGTGGCCTCCTGCATCTGGTCGGGGGTGGGTGAGGTGAAGACCTCGCCGGCGCACGCGGCATCCAGCATCCCCAGTCCGACGAAGCCGCCGTGCAGGGGCTCGTGGCCAGAACCGCCGCCGGAGATCAGCGCGACCTTGCCGGCCTTGGTCGGCGTGCCGCGGTAGATGATCCGGTTGACGTGATCGACCTTGAGCTCTGGATGCGCCGCGGCGACGCCCACGAGGGCTTCGGCCAGCACGGCATCCGGGTCGTTGATGAGCTTCTTCACTTGGAGGCCTCGGTCTCGGTCAGCGCCTCACGGAGGCTGGTCTTGTCGTGCGCGGTGCGGGAGATCACGCCGAAGAGGAGCGCGGCAGCGATGCCCGCGGCGAGTTCGGCCACGAGGTACACCCAGAGCTGCTCCCAGTGCACCTGGCCGCCGAGCAGCTGCTGCACGAGCATCGGACCGACGGTGCGGGCCGGGTTGATCGAGGCGCCGGTGGTGGGCGCGACCGGGATGATCGCGGCGAACACCACGAAGCCGATCACGAGGCCCGCGAATCCGGGCGCCGCCTTGCGGTGGATGACGCCGAACACCGTGAACACGAGGATGAAGGTGCCGACGAACTCGGCGATGAACGCCGTGTAGATCGGCGTGGCCTCGCCGTAGCTCGCGACACCGAGTCCGACCTCACTCGCCTTCGGGCCGAGGACCCCGACGATCGCGAATGCACCGAGGATCGCCCCGAGCACCTGGGCGATGAGGTAGCCGGGCACGTCGCGCCACGGGAACTTGCCCGAGATCGCGAGGCCGATGGTCACCGCGGGGTTGATGTGGTTGCCCGAGATGTAGCCGAAGATGTAGACCGTCGCGATGACGATCGTGCCGAAGGCCAGCGAGATGAACCCGAGGCTGGCCATCGTGAAGGGTGCATCCCCGTTGACGATCAGGGTCGCGGGCACGGAGCCCACGCCGATGAACACGAGGAAGGCGGTGCCGATGAATTCCGCAGCGAGCTTCTGCCACTGCTTGTTCTCATCCATGAGTTCTCCTTTGAACAGGTGGGGGTCGATACGCGCCGTTTCTGGAACGTCATTCGATAATGTCGAATATGGTGCGTAAACCGGTCGGGTGTCAAGAGTGTGATCGAATGACTTTCGCGCAGGTCATAATGGGAGCACCGAGAGGAAGAGCGTGATCCAGGCGATCGATCGTGCAGCGAAGGTGCTGTCGTCGTTGCAGGGCGCCCGCCACCTCGGGATCACCGAACTCGCGGCCGCGCTGGAGCTGCCGCCGTCGACCGTGCACGGCATCGTGAAGTCGCTCGCCCAGCACGGCCTCGTGGCCAAGGAGCCCAACGGCAGCCGGTACATGCTCGGGCCGGCCCTGCTCAAGCTGTCGAACGTCTACCTCGACACCCTCGACGTGCGTGCGCGAGCGATGCGCTGGACGCGTGAGCTCGCGCGGCGCACCGGCCTCGCCGTGCGACTCGGTGCCGAGCTGTTCGACGAGGTCATCATCATCCACCACAACCGCCGGCCGGACGGCAGCCAGCAGATGCCGGAGACCGGGCTCTCGATCCCGGCGCACGCGTCGGCGATGGGCAAGGTGCTGCTCGCCTACGACGCCGACTACGCGGCCGGCGTCTTCTCGAAGCCGCTGCGCAGCCTCACCGGCGACACGATGACGGATGTCGCGAGGCTCACCCTCGCGCTGGCCCAGATCGCCGAGCGGGGCGTCGCGACCGAGGAGGACGAGGCCGTGCTCGGCGAGTCATCCATCGCGGCACCGGTCGTGGACCGCAGCGGCGCCGTGATCGCGGCGGTCGCGATCGTGCTGCCGCAGCTCCGAGTGGCCCCCGGAGGACAACGTGCTCAACGACCTGCGCGAGACCGCGCGCAACATCTCCCGGGAGCGGGGCGACGGCGTGGCCGCCTCCGGTGACCGCGAAGCGCCCGGGCGAGGACGCGTGAGCTCCAGCACGGAGCCTCGCGTGGTCCGCGACCGCATCCGCACCATCGGCCGCATCCTGCTCGGCCTCTTCCTCATCGGCGCCGGCATCGGGCACTGGACGATCGCGCGCGAGGGCTTCCAGGCCCAGGTGCCGCCGTGGCTCCCGTTCGACAAGGACTTCGTCGTGCTCGCCTCCGGTGCGGTCGAGATCCTGCTCGGGCTCGCGGTGCTGCTCGTGCCGCAGCGCATGCTCGGACTGCCGGCACGCATCATCGTCGGCTGGGTGGCGGCCGCGTTCTTCATCGCGATCTTCCCCGGCAACATCTCGCAGCTCGTGACTGTCGTTCAGACGGGGGATCGACGAACAGTATCCACCTGCGTGATCGCGCGCCTGTTCGGCCAGCCGCTGCTCGTCGCGTGGGCGCTGTGGTCGACGGGCGCCTTCAGGGCTCTCGTCGGGTGGATCAGGGCGAAGCGCGGAGGGTAGAGCGCGCTACAGCGCGGCCAGCACCTCGCGCATGAGGGCGGCGGTCTCGCTCGGCGTCTTGCCGACCTTGACCCCGGCGGCCTCGAGGGCCTCCTTCTTGCCCTGCGCGGTGCCCGCACCGGCGGAGACGATCGCGCCCGCGTGGCCCATGGTCTTGCCCTCGGGCGCGGTGAAGCCCGCGACGTAGGCGACGACCGGCTTGGTCACGTTGGCCTTGATGAAGTCCGCGGCGCGCTCCTCGGCGTCGCCGCCGATCTCGCCGATCATGACGATCGCCTTGGTCTCGGGGTCGGCCTGGAACGCCTCGAGCGAGTCGATGTGCGTCGTGCCGACGATGGGGTCGCCGCCGATGCCGATCGCGGTCGAGAAGCCGAGATCGCGCAGCTCGAACATCATCTGGTAGGTCAGGGTGCCCGACTTCGACACGAGGCCGATCGGGCCCTTGCCGGTGATCGTGGCGGGCGTGATGCCGACGAGCGACTCGCCCGGCGTGATGATGCCCGGGCAGTTCGGACCGATGATCCGGGTCTTGTTGCCCTTGTCCTTGGCGAGGGTCCAGAACTCCGCGGTGTCCTGCACCGGGATGCCCTCGGTGATCACGACGACCAGCGGCACCTCGGCCTCGATGGCCTCGACCACGGCATCCTTCGCGAAGGCCGGCGGAACGAACACGATCGAGACGTCCGCGCCGGTCTCGGCCACGGCCTCGGCGACCGTGCCGAACACCGGCAGCGACACGCCGCCGTCGTGCTCGACCGTCGTGCCGGCCTTGCGTGCGTTCACGCCGCCGACGACCTTGGTGCCGGCCTTGAGCATGAGCGCGGTGTGCTTGGTGCCCTCGCCGCCGGTGATGCCCTGGACGATGACCTTGGAGTCCTTGTTGAGGAAGATCGACATGTTCCGCTGTCCCTTACTTCGAAGCCAGCTCGGCGGCCTTGGCGGCGCCATCATCCATGGAGTCGGCCAGCGTGACGAGCGGGTTGTTCGCCTCGCGCAGGATGGCTCGGCCCTCCTCGACCTTGTTGCCGTCGAGCCGCACGACGAGCGGCTTCGTCGCCGTGTCGCCGAGGATGCCGAGTGCCGCAACGATCCCGTTGGCCACCGCGTCGCACGCCGTGATGCCGCCGAACACGTTCACGAACACGCTCTTGACCTGCGGGTCGCCGAGGATCACGTCGAGGCCCGGCCGCCATCACCTCGGCGGATGCCCCACCGCCGATGTCGAGGAAGTTGGCGGGCTTCACGCCGCCGAACCGCTCCCCCGCGTAGCTCACCACGTCGAGGGTGGACATCACGAGACCGGCGCCGTTGCCGATGATCCCCACCTCGCCGTCGAGCTTCACGTAGTTGAGGTCGTGCGCCTTGGCCTTCGCCTCGAGGGGGTCGGCGGCCGCGGCATCCTCGAGCGCTGCGTGCTCCGGGTGACGGAACTCGGCGTTCTCGTCGAGCGTGACCTTGCCGTCGAGGGCGAGCACGTCGCCGTCCTTGGTGAGCACGAGCGGGTTGACCTCGACGAGCGTCGCGTCCTCGCCGTCGTAGACCTCGTAGAGCTTGACGAGCACGGGGGCGACCTTGGCCGCGACATCCTCGGTCGAATCCGCCGGCGAGCGCGATCTCGGTGGCCTTCGCGAGGTCGATGCCCTTGATCGGGTCGACCTCGATCTTGGCGAGCGCCTCTGGGCGCTCGACCGCGAGCTCCTCGATCTCCATGCCGCCCTCGACGCTGCACAGCGAGAGGTAGGAGCGGTTGGCCCGGTCGAGCAGCACCGAGAAGTAGTACTCCTTGTCGATCGCCGCACCCTGCGCGACCATGACGCGCTTGACGATGTGGCCCTTGATGTCGAGGCCGAGGATCGCCTCGGCGGCGGTCGCGGCATCCTCGGGGTTGTGCACGACCTTGACGCCGCCGGCCTTGCCGCGTCCGCCGGTCTTCACCTGCGCCTTGACGACGACGGTGCCGCCGATGGCCTCGGCCGCGGCCTTGGCCTCCTCGGGCGTATCGGCGACGATGCCCTTGAGGACGGGGACGCCGTAGGACTCGAAGAGGTCCCTGGCCTGGTATTCGAAGAGGTCCACGTGGCGCTCTCAATCGCGTATCGAAGTCGGAGTGGCCACCGTCGATGCGACCTGCCTGTCAGGCAAACAGTCTCGACATCAAGACATCCGGGCCACGAAGAACTCTACCCGCTCGTGGCTGGGCGTCTTCTCCGATGGCCGTTCCGGCCCGGTTAAGAAGGCATGTTCCTTCCGACCGACTCTAGACTCCGGTCATGCGCGTTCGACAGGTGCTGCTGCTCGTGGTGTCGATCGTCGGGGTCTGCGGAATCACGCCCGCCGGGTTCCTGCTGCTGTTCGGGATGTCCACCCACGAGGGCGCCGCGCAGTCCCGCGCGTGGGCGGAGCTCGCGCTCGTCATCTGCGCCGTCTTCATCGTGTGGGAGGTGATCGAGTTGCGGCTCGCGAGGCGCTCGACCGGTGGTTCGATCGCTCGGGTGGCGGTCGCACTCGGACTGACCGCGCTGACCGCGGGTGCCTACGTGCTGATGCGCATCGCGATGTTCTAGGCTCCGCGTGACCACTCTGCGCGCGTTCTCCGCCGAGGCGCTGCTGCTCGGCGGCGGGGGCGCTGCGATCCTGCTGCAGGCCGCCGATCCCGCGATCGCCGCCGGGGTCGCGCACCACAGCGACTTCGCCGCGCGACCGCTCGACCGGCTGCACGGCACGCTCACCTACCTCTACGTCACGGAGTTCGGCACGCCGGAGGAGGCGGCGGCGATCGCCCGGCAGGTCGGCGCCGCGCATCGTCCGGTGCCGAGGCGCGCAGACGAGCAGCTGCAGTTGTGGGTGGCGGCGACGCTGTACCAGACTGCGGTCGAGGTGCACGCGCTCGTGCTCGGCGACGTGGGCGACCATGACGAGATCTGCGCTCCGACGAGCAGTTGCTCCGCGAGTTCGCGACCGTGGGCACCGCGCTCGGGATGCCGCGGTCGCTCTGGCCCTCGGACCCGGCGGCGTTCGCCGCGATACTGGGCGGCGCGGGTGGAGCGGCTCGAGGTCGGGGAGGATGCACGGCGGGTGGCGTGGGACCTGCTGCATCCATCGGCCGGACCGTGGTGGATGCGGCGGCTCATGCCCACCGTCCGGCTCGTCACCACGGCACTCCTGCCGCCCGCGCTCCGGGACGCCTACGGCCTCGAGTTGGACGCGAAGCGCTGGTCGAGGCTGCTGCGCTTCGCGCGCGCGGTGTATCCGCGGTTGCCCAGAGCCCTGCGACACGCGCCGATGCGGCGGTACCTCAAGGCGTACCGCCGCGCTGCCGGTGGTTGAGGAGCGCCGCGAGGCGCCGCGTCTGAAACCACGCATCGATAGCATCGAACGCATGGCCATCAAGCTGGAGAACGTCGGGATCGCCGTGCGCGACCTCGAGGAAACCATCGCCTTCTTCACCGACCTCGGCCTCACCGTGCTCGGTCGCGACGAGGTCAGCGGGGAGTGGGCGGACACCGCCGTCGGCCTCGACGGCAACCACGCGAAGATCGCCGTGCTGCAGACGCCCGACGGGCACGGACAGCTCGAGCTGTTCGAGTACCTCCACCCCGACGCGATCGAGACCGAGCCCACGCTGCCGAACGAGATCGGGATGCACCGGGTCGCGTTCTCGGTCGACGACCTCGACGCGGCGCTCGCCATCGCGGCGAAGCACGGCTGCGTTCCGCTGCGTGGCGTCGCGAACTACCAGGACGTCTACCGGCTCACCTACCTGCGGGGTCCGAGCGGGATCCTCGTGATGCTCGCGCAGGACCTGACGAAGAAGCAGTCCTAGGTCGTCGACCGGCGGAACAGCACCTCGCCCGTCGCGATGTCCGCGGTGACGAGCTCGGCGAGCACCCGCTTGCCGGGAGGCGCCGACCCCTCCATGAACGCGGTCACGACCGGGTCGGTGAGTTGGATGACCCCGCCGCCCTCCTTGGTCTGCACGACCACCGCGTCGAACTCCTCGCCGATGCGCGAGCTCAGCAGCGCCGCCTCGATCGCATTGAGCGACTGCGCCTCGAGCTGGTTCGCCCGCCCGTCGGATGACGCCATGAGGTGCGGCAGGTCGGGCAGCGCCTCGCGCACCCAGTCGGGCACCTCGCGCCCGAGGCACAGTGCCTCGCACGTGACGAGCACGAAGCGGTCCACCAGCCGGCGCAGCGGCGCGGTCGCGTGCGCGTACGGCGCGGCGACGGCGGCCTGCGTGGTGTCCTCCGGGATGTCCCCGTCGAAGGCGGTGTAGCCGGCGCCCCGGAACAGGGATGCCGCGGCGTGGATGATCGCGAGGTGCTGCGGCTTCGTGGCATCCAGCGTTCGGAGGTACTCGCCGTACTGCAGGTCGGGATCCCATGGCATGCCGAGCGCCGCGACCTGGCGGCGGAACCGCTCGAGCGTCTCCTCGTCGGGTGCGGGCATCGTGCGCAGGATGCCGACCCTGCGCGTCGAGCATGAACTGCGCGGCGGCCATGCCGGTCATGAGCGAGAGCTGGGCGTTCCAGTCCTCGACGGGGAGGTTCTGGCGGCGGGACAGGGTGTACTTGCCGTCCTCGACACGCACCTCCTCGTCCGGGACGATTCAGGGATGCCCCGCCGCGCACGCGCTCGAGCGCGATCCGCTTCAGGCCGACCTCCTGGAGGAGTTCGAGCCACTCCGGCGCCTCGCCGCCGTCCCGCTCCGCATTCTCCAGCTCGGCCTGCACCTCGACGTAGGAGCACTGGCGGCGGCTGCGGACCTGCGCGCGCTCGACGTGCACGTGGGTGACGGTGGCCGCGGCATCCAGCTCGAACTCCCACACGAACGCGCTGCGCAGCTCATCCGGCAGCAGGCTGCCGACGCCCTCGCTGATGATCGTTGGATGCAGCGGGATGCGCCCGTCGGGCGCGTACATCGTCTGCCCGCGCTTGCGCGCCTCGGCGTCGATCGCACCGCCGGGTGCGACCAGGGACGGCAGGTCCGCGATCGCGTAGTACACCTTGTAGGCCGTCGCGGTGTCGGTGTCGTCTCGCTCGAGGTACAGCGCCTGGTCGAGGTCGGTCGCGCCCTCCGGGTCGATCGTCACGAACGGCACGTGCGTGAGGTCGCGATCGGGCAGGACGTGGGCGGCGACCGCCGCGGCCGCCTCGGCTTCGACCTCGGGCGGGAACGCCTCGGGCAGCTTCAGCTGCCGGCGGATCTGCTGCAGCGTCGCCGCGAGCAGGTCGTACTCGGGGTCGGGGAGCTTGCGCCTTCGGCACGACGTAGCCGTCCCGGCCCTCGGCCGGCTGCGGCTTCGGGCCTCTGGCGGCTCAGATGACTTCAATGGGTGCGATCTTGATCAGCAGCCGCTTGCGTCCTGCGGTGTCGAACTGCACCTCGGCGACGCGCTTGGCGCCCTCGCCGGTCACCGCGGTGACCCGGCCCTCGCCGAAGTCGGTGTGCCGGATGCGCTGCCCCGCCTCGAGCGTGAGGTCGCCGTTGTCGCGCACGACCGCGGTCACCTGGCTCGTCCACTCGGTCTTGGTGCGGGGCGGGGCGGCCGGCAGCGCCGCGACATCCCGCATCGACTTCGCCCAGCCGCCGTCGCCGCGGGTGTTGAGCTGGCGCGGACGGGTGAACCCGCCGCGGCCGCCCTGCGACTGCCGCCATTCGATGAGACCCTCGGGGATCTCCGAGAGGTAGCGGCTGGGCGCCGCGACCGTGAGCTCGCCGAACGCCGCGCGCGTCATCGCGAGCGAGATGAACAGGCGCCGCTTCGCGCGCGTGATGCCGACGTAGAACAGGCGGCGCTCCTCGGCCGGGCCGCCGGGCTCGTTCGCCGACATCCGGTGCGGCAGCAGGTCCTCCTCGACGCCGGCCAGGAACACCGAGTCGTACTCGAGCCCCTTCGCGGTGTGCAGGGTCATGAGCGAGACGGTGCCGCTCGAGTCCTCGATCTCGTCCGTCGCCGCGACGAGCGCGACCTCGGTGAGGAAGTCGAGCAGCGTGCCGCCGGGGTTGTTGCGCTGGAACTCCTTCGTCACCGCGATGAGCTCGTCCACGTTCTCGGCGCGCGCTTCGTCCTGCGGGTCGCGGGACGCGCGCAGCGCATCGACATACCCGGTGCGCTTCATGAGCTCGATCAGGATGTCGGCTGCCGACGCCGCTCCCCCCGGCCGCTCCGGATTCGACATCTCGAGCACCTCATCGAGATCCGTCGTGAGCTGCGTGATCGCGGCCGTGAGCTTCGGACCGAGTCCCGAGCTCGTCAACGTGCCGCATCGCCTCGCGCAGCGTGATGCCGTGGTCGTCCGCGAAGCCCTGCATCGCGGCCTCGGTCGCGGGGCCGATGCCCCGACGTGGCACGTTCATGATGCGACGGAGAGCCATCGGATCGGCAGGGTTGGCGACCGTGATCAGGTACGCCATCGCATCCTTGATCTCGGCCCGCTCGTAGAACTTGGTGCCGCCGAGCACCTTGTAGGGGAGCGCCGAGCGGATGAAGATGTCCTCGATCGGCCGGGTCTGCGAGTTCGTGCGGTAGAACACCGCGATGTCGCTGTACGCGACGCCCGAGTCGCGCAGCTTCGTGATCTCGTCGGCGATGAACTGCGCCTCGTCGTGGCCGGAGTAGCCGGTGTATCCCAGGATCTTCTCGCCGGAGCCGATCGTGGTGAACAGCTTCTTGTCCTTGCGGTCGAAGTTGTTCGAGATGACCGAGTTCGCGGCATCCAGGATGTTCTGGGTCGACCGGTAGTTCTGCTCGAGCAGGATCACCTTCGAGTTCGGGAAGTCGCGCTCGAACTCGACGATGTTGCGGATGTCGGCGCCGCGGAACGCGTAGATCGACTGGTCGGAGTCACCAACGACCGTGAGACTGGCGCCGGGGATGCCGCCGTCCGCACCTCGCAGCGCACGCCCGAGCGCGTTGTCGGCCTCGAGATCCTCCGCGAGCTCGACCGGCACCGGCCGGGTCAGCTCGCGGATCAGCGCGTACTGCGCGTGGTTGGTGTCCTGGTACTCGTCGACGAGGATGTGGCGGAACCGCCGCTGGTACAGCGCCGCGACCTTCGGGAACGCGCGGAACAGGTACACGGTCTGCCCGATGAGGTCGTCGAAGTCGAACGCGTTCGCTTGGCTGAGGCCGCGCGTGTACTGGCGGAAGATCTCGACGAACACGGCCTCCTTCGGATCGTTGAAGTCCGCGTTGCGCGCGTAGGCGTCGAGGTCCTGCAGCTCGTTCTTGGCCTTCGAGATGCGGCCCATGGTGGATGACACGGTGAAGCCGTACGCGTCGGCATCCAGGTCCTTGATGATGCGCTTGATGAGCGCCCGGCTGTCGGCGCTGTCGTAGATCGTGAAGCTCTTCGTGAACCCGAAGTGCTCCGCCTCGCGCCGCAGGATGCGCACGCACGCCGAGTGGAACGTCGAGATCCACATGCCGTCGGTCGCGTCCCCGACCAGGTGCTGCACCCGCTCGCGCATCTCGCCCGCGGCCTTGTTCGTGAACGTGATCGCGAGGATCTGGCTCGGCCAGGCATCCCGCGCCTGCAGCAGCCCGGCGATGCGGCGGGTGAGCACGCTCGTCTTGCCGGAGCCGGCGCCCGCGACGATGAGCAGGGACTGCCCGCGCCACAAGACGGCCTCGCGCTGCTGCGGATTGAGGCCAGCGAGCAGCTCGGGATCGACGCGGCCCTCGGCGCCGCCGTCGCTGCCGCGCGGCCTCGTGCCCGGTCCTGAATCGGACGACACGATGCGCGGCTGCTGGCGTTCGATCGGGCTGGAGGTCATCGCCTCCCGATTCTACGGGCGGCCGGTGACGGTGCGGGGTGGGGAGCTCGCGCGCGAGCGCAGCCGCGTCCCGGCCGCGCGGGCACGGCCGCGTCCAAGTACGAAATGACGGAGATCGGCGGGCCGACGGGCATCCGACGCGACATCCATGCCCTCGGCGCGCTCTTCTCCGTCATTCGGTACCGCGGTCGGGCTTCTCCGCGGATGAATCGAGCACCCCCGACGACGCTGCGACCCGACGCATAGTCATCGCATGACCGATCTCCGCGCCCTCGTCCATCACCTGGGCGGCCTGGCCGCGACCCACGAGCTCTCGCGAGCACTGGAGTGACACGCAAGCAGTTGGCCAGTGCCCTCACCGACCGAATCCTGGTGCGCGTGCGTCAGGGCTGGTACGCCTCACCCCAGACGCATGTGCGCCTCAGGCAGTGCGCGCGGATCGGTGGACCGGCCACGTGTGCGACGGGACTCGAGCTGCACGGCTGCTGGGTGGTCCGCGATCCGCGGCCGCACGTGCGTGTCGATTCGCACGCTGTGCGCCTGCGTGATCCCAAGAACGCTCGGCGGCGTCTGCGCTCCGGGGGCGTTGCACACTGGACGGGCGCGGGATCTTCGAGAGGTCCGGCCTCCACTCGTCTGCTGCTGAACCCTCTCGACTGCCTTCGCGACGCCATCGGCTGTCTTGACGATGAGTTTCTCATCGCGGCAGCCGACTCGCTGCTGCACGAGCGCATCGTCAGCCGCGCCCAGATTCGTGCGTTCGCGGATGCCGCTCCATCCCGACTTGTCGCGCGGCTCGGTCTCATCGATGGCGTCTGCGAATCCGGCACCGAGACCATCACATGGCTCAGGCTGCGGAGTCGAATTCGTCCGAGGATGACGCGGCAGGTCGAAATCCGCGGCGTGGGCCGAGTCGACTTCCTGGTAGGTGAACGGCTGGTGATCGAGGTGGACGGCCGCGAGTACCACGTGGACGTCGAGCGATTCGAGAACGATCGGCGGCGCGATGCCCTGCTCAGCGGACTCGGATTCCGGGTGCTGCGCTTCAGCTACGAGCAGGTGCTCCGGCGATGGTCCGAGGTTGCAGCTGCAGTGTTCGGCGCCATCGCGCGCGGTGATCACCTCTGATCGCTGCGAAGGGTGATCGCTGCGAAGGGCTGGCGAGCGCCGGTCCGGTACGAAATGACGGAGATCGCTCGCGCGAGCGCGCCGGATGCGGCGCGAGGCAAGGCCAGGTTCACGATCTCCGTCATTTGGTACCGAGCGCCGCGGGGCGCATCGCGCCGCGGAGCGCCGCCGACTTGCCTGACCCGCCGGCGCGGCCGGCGCGTCACCGCGAGCCGAGCCCGCGCTGCGCCAGCGCCGCGAACACCAGATCCGGCTGATCCGCGAACACTCCGTCGAGCCCGGTGCCCAGCACGAGGTCGAACTCGTTGGCCCACTCGCCGTAGTCGCGGGGCGAGCGGCCGCGATGCAGGTTCGAGGCGAGGAACCGGTTCTCCGCCCGCAGGGTCCACGTGAAGATCTCGAGCCCGGCGGCGTGCGCCCGCTCGACGAGGTCGGTCGTGCCGATGACGCGGCCCGCGGCATCCGTGCGAAGCAGGAGTGTCTTGTCGACCGAGACGCCGTCCACGCCGTCGTCGGCCAGGCGCGCGAGCCCGGCGTTCGTGAGGTGTGCCGAGTACGGGATGGCGCGGCGCCCCAACCGCGCGACGAGATCCGCCGGCGACCCCGACGACTCGGCGAGGAACACGATCCGCCCCGGCACGCCGCGCTCGCGGATCTGCATGAGCACGGTCTGCTCGAACGCCTCGGTGATGAGGTTGGCATCGGTCGCCCAGTCCGCGATCTCGGCCGCGAACAGCTCGTCGAGCGGCAGGCCGATCGACGCGAAGTACGTCGCGTGCTTGATCTCGGCAACCATCACCAGCTGGCGGCCCTGCGCGATGGATGCCGCGTCGATGATCCCCATCAGATCGCGCAGCCGCAGCACCGGCTGCATCCCATCGAAGGTCACGCTGTTCGGCCGCACGCTCGGCAGCCGCTCGATCGCCCGCAGCGTGGACAGCTCGTCCCACGTGAAGTCCTCGGTGAACCAGCCGGTCAGGGTCTCACCGTCGATGACCTTCGTGGTGCGGAGGGCGGCGAATTCGGGGCGGGATGCGACATCCGTCGTTCCCGAGATCTCGTTCTCGTGGCGCAGCACGAGCACGCCGTCCTTCGTCGCGACGATGTCGGGCTCGACCGCGTCGGCGCCGAGCGCGAACGCGAGCTCGTAGGCCGCACGGGTGTGCTCCGGACGGTAGCCGCTGGCACCGCGGTGGCCGATGACGAGGGGGCGTTCCACGCCACCAGCGTAGAGCGCGCGAACAGGGCGACCGTGGCCGCCGCCGGCGCAATACGATTCCTCCATGCGCCTGCCCGAACCCACGCGGCTGCTGCCGCTGCGGTGGGGCGGCTACCTGGATCGCGTCGTGCTGGGCCTCGCCCTCATCCTCGGCGGCGGCATCGGGCTGCAGGGTGCCAACCCGCGCATCCTGCCGCTGCTGCTCGCCGGCACGGTCATGCACGCGACCGGTTGGGCGATCCTGCCGGCTGCTGGATGGCGTCGCATCCTCGGTGCCCTCGTCGGCACCGCGCAGATCTGGCTCCTGCTCATCGGCCCCACTGCGATCTGGACGCTCGTGCTGCCGTACGTCGCGTGGCTCGTCGTGCGGCATCGGCCGCTGCGCTCGTACGTCACGGTGCTGTTCCCGCTCGCGACGGGCATCCTCGTGCCGCAGTTGGTGACGGAGTACCAGTTCCTTCCGATCGCACTGCCGATCGCGCTCGCGGTCGTGGTCGGCTCGGCGTGGGTCGCGAGCCTCATCGCGCGGACTGCGCTCCCGGCGAACACCGGGTCGGACGGGCCGATACCCAGCGAAACCGAGGAACACTTCCGGTAATCTGGAGCCCACAGATGGCCATCGCAGTCAGATCGACACGGGTGGCCGAAACGGAGACTGCAATGGCCTTCAACCCCGCGTTCGGCAAGAACGCCTTCGCCCCTGAGCCGCCGCCCGCGCCCACCGCCGAGCAGCAGCAGACCATGACCGCGCAGCAGCTGCAGGACCTGTACTCGCGCGCGTCCGCCGGTCCGGTCGAGACCGAGCGCATGAGCTACGACGACGTGATCATGAAGACCGCGATCACGCTCGGCATCGTGCTGGTCGGCGCCGTCATCGGATGGTTCAACCCGATCCTCGGCATGATCGGCGCGGTGATCGCGCTCGTGCTCACGTTCGTCAACATCTTCAAGCGCACGCCGTCCGCGCCGCTCGTGCTCGCCTTCGCGTTCTTCGAGGGACTGTTCGTCGGTGCGCTCTCGTCGATCGTCGAGATCACGATGCGGCAGCCGGGGATCGTGCTGCAGGCGCTGCTCGGCACCGCGCTCGTGTTCGGCGTCACGCTCATCCTGTTCCGCACCGGCAAGGTGCGCGAGTCCAAGCGTGCGACGAAGGTGTTCATCATCGCCGGCATCGCCTACGCGGCGTTCTCGCTCGTGAACCTCGTGCTCATGCTCACCGGCGCGAACGACCGACCCGTGGGGCCTGCGCAGCCAGGAGATCTTCGGCATCCCGCTCGGACTCATCATCGGCCCGCTCGTGATCCTGCTCGCGGCCTACTCGCTCGTGATGGACTTCACGGACATCAAGCGCGGTGTGGATGCCGGTGCCCCCCGCAACTACGCCTGGCGCGCGGTCTTCGGGCTCGTGCTGACCATCGTGTGGCTGTACTCGAGATCCTCCGGATGATCTCGATCTTCCGGCAGTAGCTCGTCCCGCTGTCACGCGGTGCGCTGACGCCCGGGGCATCGGCTTCCAGCTCAGACATTTAGAACGCGACTGGGGCGAGTCCTCTTCGCGCCGCCCATCTCCTCGATTCTCAAAAACCTCGCGAATCAGTCAACACCTCCTCTCTGCGCCGCGAGACTCCTGCACGGCCGCCGCTGCGCAGCTCGTCCGCGAGCAATCGCGCTCGGCGAGACGCGGGACGAGGCACGGCCGGGTTAGCGGCGATGAGCCTCGCCAGCACGACGCATCAGCACTCACGTGCTGTTCGGCCCGGGGCTACCGATCAGTCACGGTCACGTCGGCCCGGCTCTGAACGCTTCATCTCCCACTCGATGGTTCCCGGCGGCTTCGACGTCACGTCGAGCACCACGCGGTTCACGCCGGGCACCTCGTTGGTGATGCGATTCGAGATGCGGGCGAGCACGTCGTAGGGCAGGCGCGTCCAGTCGGCGGTCATCGCATCCTCGGATGACACCGGCCGCAGCACGATCGGATGCCCGTAGGTGCGCCCGTCCCCCTGCACACCCACCGAGCGCACGTCCGCGAGCAGCACGACCGGGCACTGCCAGATCTCGCCGTCGAGACCGGCCGCGGTCAGTTCGGCGCGGGCGATCGCATCCGCCTTGCGGAGCAGCTCGAGACGATCACGGGTGACCTCACCCACGATGCGGATGCCAAGGCCCGGCCCCGGAAACGGCTGCCGGCCGACGATCACCTCGGGCAGGCCGAGCTCGCGGCCGATCGCGCGCACCTCGTCCTTGAACAGGGTGCGCAGCGGCTCGACGAGGTCGAACGTGAGGTCTTCGGGCAGCCCGCCGACGTTGTGGTGCGCTCTTGATGTTCGCGGTGCCGGTGCCGCCGCCGGACTCGACGACGTCGGGGTAGAGCGTGCCCTGCACGAGGAACTTGATCTCCTCGCCGTCGCCGTGCGCTTCGAGCACGAGGGCCTCGGCGGCGTTCTCGAACGATGCGGATGAACTCGCGGCCGATGATCTTGCGCTTCTGCTCGGGGTCGGTGACGCCGGCGAGTGCGTCGAGGAACTGGTCCACCGCGTCGACCGTGACCAGGCGCACGCCCGTGGACGCGACGTAGTCCTCCTCGACCTGGCGGCGCTCATCCTGCCGCAGCAGCCCGTGGTCGACGAAGATGCAGGTGAGCTGGTCGCCGACCGCCTTGTGCACGATCGCGGCGGCGACCGCGGAGTCGACGCCGCCCGACAGACCGCAGATCACGCGCGCCGTGCCGACCTGCGCACGGATGCGCTCGACCTGCTCCGCGATCACGTTGCCCGAGTTCCAGTCGGCAGGGATGCCCGCACCGACGTGCAGGAAGTTCTCGATGACCCGCTGCCCGAACTCGGAGTGCTTCACCTCGGGGTGCCACTGCAGTCCGAACATCCTGCGTTCCTTGTTCTCGAACGCGGCGACCGGGGTGGATGCACTGCTCGCGAGCACCGCGAATCCTGAAGGTGCCTTCGAGACCGAGTCGCCGTGCGACATCCACGCCGTCTGGTCGTCGGGCTGCCCGGCCAGGAGCGTGCCGCCGTCGGACACCGTGACGGCGGTGGAGCCGTACTCGCGCAGCCCGGTGTTCGCGACCTCGCCGCCGAGCTGCTGCGCCATCACCTGGAAGCCGTAGCAGATGCCGAGCACGGGCACCCCGAGCTCGAGGATGCCGGGGTCGAGCGACGGGGAGCCCTCCTCGTACACGCTCGACGGTCCGCCGCTCAGCACGATGCCGGCCGGCTGCTTCGCGGCGACCTCGGCCGCGGTGATCGTGTGCGGCACGATCTCGCTGTACACGTTCGCCTCGCGCACACGACGGGCGATGAGCTGCGCGTACTGCGCACCGAAGTCGACGACGAGGACGGGGTGCTCTCCGCTACCGGTCACTGCACGGTCGGTCACGCACTGGCTCCTTCATGGCTCGGTTCCGTGGCGGCGATCGCCGCCTCGACGTCGCGTGGCACCTTCCGCTCGAAGTAGAACGACAGGCCGGGGATGACGCCGCCGAGCGCGATGAACACGAACTTCGTGAACGACCAGCGCACGAGTCGCCAGAGCAGGAAGTCGAGCCCGAGGTAGACGACGTACAGCCAGCCGTGCAGCGTGAGCAGGATGAGCGAGATGTTCGTGGCGCCCTGCACCGCGATGATCTCCTTGGGCAGCAGCTCGAACCCCTGCGCGGGCGACCAGGCGATGTCGACGCCGAAGCCGTACCGGGTGACCATCATCACGACGACGCCGATCAGCAGCACGCCGGTGACGATCGCGGAGACCTTGTAGAACCTCAGCACGGGGCGGACTCTCGAGATGTCCGCCGTCCGCATGCCCCAAGTCTACGGCGGTCCGAACGGGCTACCCGTCGTAGGAGCGCATGACGTTGTCGGGGTTCAGGTACGAGACCGCGGTGGCGACGTTGCTGACCGCGTGCACGACCACATCCGATGCGGCGAGCGCCTCGGCATCCCGCCAGACCTCCCACGCGAGGCGCGTCGACCAGTTCGAGCGGTCGGCGGCCATCTGGTGCTGCAGCTGGTGGCCGTTGCGCAGCCGGTCCTCCTCGGGCAGCTGATCGAACTCGAGGTCCTTCTCCTCCGGCGAGCGCGCCACGTCGTCGAACCCGATGACGTGCTCCCCGAACTCCTCGACGAACAGGTTGCGCACCCGCTCCTGGTCGGTCGCCACGAACACGGCCCAGTCGCTGGATGCCGCGGACAGCCCGTGCGTGCGAAGCTCGCGCCGCACGCGGTCGACGTATTCGAACCGGTCGGCCATCGATCCGCCGGCCTGCTCGATCGCGTGGCTCGGATGCTTGACGTGCACCCCGATCGTGAACCGCCCGGCCACCTGGTCGGCGACATAGGCGTCGATCTCCGCGCGGTAGTGCGGCAGCAGACGCACGTGCCGCTCGAGCACGCCGTTGTATTGGCGGCGGAAGCGGATGAAGTCCGGATCGATGTACAGCTTGTGGGCGTTCGTGTAGGTGAGGTTCGGTTCGTTGCGCTCGTTGTGCAGCAGGCGCGGCAGGTCTGCGTGCTCGAACAGGTAGTCCGGGTCATCCAGCTGCTCGCGAGAGAGCCCGTAGAGCGGCTCGAACAGCGACGTCCAGACGTTGCCGTCCTCCGGCTGGCCGTAGCAGAAGCTCACGATCGGGTCGCTCTTCGACCGCTCGATGAGGCTGTCGACCCGCCAGTCCGGCAGCACCATGGTGTATTCGCCGTCGATCGTGCCCCAGACGAGGTGGGTCATGAAGGTGTTGAAGATCGAGAAGAATCCGCCGTCGTGGGCCGGGATGACGAGCTTCCGTCCGCCGAGGCGTGAGCCGTGCGATCCACCGGCGGCCCGCGCCGTGGCTGCTGCGGCCTCGGGCACGGCGAAGTACTCGCTGACCGGATCCGCCGACTCGATCCGCGAGTCTGGGTCGACGACCGCTGCGTAGCTCGCGGCAAGCGCGGTGTACGAGAAGCGGCCGGCGCTGCGGCGGCGGTCGCCGGCAGTGGCTGCGGCCTCGGGGCTCACGGCGAACTCGCGCGCCTGCACGAGCGCGGCGGCCACGGAGTCCGCGTCGAGCAGCGCCTGCCGGCCCATGATCCGGTTGTCGATCTCGGGGTAGGCGGCGGGCTGGTAGCCGATCGGCTCGACCGGGAACACGCCGGCCACACCCTGCAGCTCGTCGTGCGCGGGGATACGGCTCAGCACGAGCGGCTTGCCGAGCGCGAGCGCCTCCCGCGGCCCGATCGAGTAGCCCTCGCCCGCCGAGACGTTGACGTAGACGTCGAAGCCAGCGATCAGCCGGTCCTTCTCGGCAGTGCTGAGGTCGTCGTGCACGAGGTGGATGTTGGTCACCGCAGCACTCGCCACCATGGCCTGCACCCGGTCGTAGGCGTCGCCGAACGCGAGGTTCGAGTGGATGGTCAGGTCAACCGACGGATCGTTGCCGAACGCCCGGATGAACCCCTCCACGAGCAGGTCCTGGTTCTTGCGAGCGTGGAACGCCGACACGGCGCCGAAGCGGGTCACCTGCGGCAGCGGACGGCGGTACCGGGTGGCCAGCAGCGGCTCGAGCTCGAGCCCGATCGGGAGCGAGCCGACCGGGATGGTGACGCCCGACGCCTCTGCGACGCCGACCAGGTACTCGCTCGAGAACAGCGCGAGTTCGAACCGCTCGTTGAGGATCCGCACCCACTCCTCCGGCAGCCGGTCCGAGTCGTACGCCATGTGCGCGATCCGGATGCCGTGGTCGGGCACGCTGAGGTAGTTGAAGTCGAGCGCCCCGTTCCACAGCACGTCGGTGAAGACGTACGCCGCGAATCCCTCTGGCCGGTTGGTCAAGGGCACGTACCGGCCCGACGGGAGCAGCACCGCGCCCTCGCCGGGCATCCGCGGCGTGCAGAGCGTCACGTGGTACCGGCGCGCGAGCAGTTCGGCGGCCGCCGCGGTGACGGTGCCGATGCCGGTGTGGAAGTCCGACCTGCCGATGACGCAGATCCCGCGCAGCTCCTCGGTCATGTGGTCCGGCGGTCGCGCAGGGTGCGGAGGTAGTAACGAGGATGCCGCGCCGCCCGCAACGGCAGCGTGAGCCGCCACGACGCGCTCGACATGAAGCTCTCGATCTGCTCCCGGCTGGATCGCTCGGCCAGCGTCATGGCGATGCGCAGGTCGGTCAGCTCGCGTCCGCGTGCTGCCGCGAGACGCTCGCGCTCCCACAGCCGCTGCTCGAGCGCCTCGACCTGCGCCTGGCTGGTGTCGTTCGCCACGATCTCGGCGGCGGCCTCGGCGATCGCGACCAGCTCGACGGAGTCGCCGGCGGCGTCGCGCAGCACCGTCAGGTCGGCGTCGAGCAGCGTGAGGGCGGACTCCGCTCGCGCGAGCCGCTCGTTCGCCTCGATCAGGTCGACGGTCAGCGCGCTGTTGGCCTGGAATGCCCGCGTGGTCCAGCGGGCGAGCTCCTCGATCTCGGCGGCCACGTCCGCCACCGGGCTCGGGATCGCCGGGATCGCGAGCACCGACCGCGGGTTGGCCTGAACCCCGCTCGCGACGCTCGCGACGGCATCCCACCATGCGCTCGCATCGTCGCGCCGGGACGCACTCGCCGTGACCAGCGCGGCGCGGATGCCCGCGCGCTCCGCCCACGTCGACTCGACCAGCCGGCGCAGCAGCCCGGTGTGCACCGCGCTCACCGGCACCGCGTACGCGCCGGCGCCGAAGTTCTCGAGTGCTCCCGTGAGCTTGCGGCGCGTGTAGTCGTCCAGCCAGACCCCGATCGCGGGGACGCCGGCCGCGACCGCGAACACGGCGGGGTGGTAGCGCGCCGAGATCGACAGCCCGGCGCCGGCAGTGAGGGTCGCGACTTCGGCGGGCACGAGCAGTGGCGCGACCACGATCTTGTCGCCCTGCAGCCGCGCCGTCATCGCATCGTCGTGGCTCGTGCCGACGCCGTCGAGGGCGCCCTGGTGCGGCACGAGCACGATCGTGAGCTTCGTGACCGACTTCACGTCGCGGATGAGCTGCTTGAGCGCCGCCGCGAGTTCGGCGGGCTGCTCGACGCCGCCGTAGTCCGGGAAGCTCAGCACCGCGTACTTGCCCTTGGTGAGGCCCAGGCGCTGGATGACCTCATCCGACCCCGCGGCGAGGAAGCTCGCGTCGTCGATCGTGTGGAAGACGGTGTCGGCGCGGGCGCCGAGGTCGAGCGCGAGGGCGAGGGACTCCGCTTCGCGCAGCCCGACGAGGGACGCGCTCGCGAGGATGCCGCCGACGAGCTCGGCGTCCCGGCTCGTGAGCACCGGTCCGAGGGACTGGCTCGACACGATGAGCCTCGTGCCGAACACGTCGCACAGCGCCGCGAGCGCAGCGCGCTCGTAGACGTGCTCGACGAACGACGACGTGAGGTTGCCGCCGCCCGTGACGACGACCGCATCGCTGTCGGCGACGGTCTCGATGACCGGCCAGGCCGGGTCATCCGAGTCGAGCAGCGCAGCGTGTCCTCGTGCGGCCGCGACGATGCGGTCGAGACGTTCGTCACGAGCCGCACGATCGGGCAGGGCGGCGAAGCCCATGCGGGCGATCGACCGGGCGCCGTATCGGGTCGCGCTCGCGGCCGGATCGGCGGAGATCACGGTGAAGTCCGCGGTGAGGCGACTCCGCAGCTCGAGCAGCGCGGCTTCGAGCATGGCCTCGTCACCGACGTGGAAGTCGGCGTCGCCGCCGACATCACCCATCAGTAGGACCTTCATCAGTGCTCCTCTAGCCGGACATCCGGGCGACGATGGGCGCGAGGGTGCGCCCAGCCGTGGTCATCGAGTGGCTCGCACGCAGCGCCGCAGATGCTCCTGCCGCGAGCCTGAGGCCCTTTGTAGGGTACTCAACCATCGAGCGCAGGGTGCGGACCGCGTGGCCGGTGTCCACGAGCATCCGCCCGTCGTCGGCTCGCAGCGGCAGCAGCGCCGCGTGCTCGACCGAGACGTGCTCGAGGGTGGATGGATGCGCGGGCGCCACGATCGGCGTGCCGGCACCCACGACATCCGCGAGGGTCGTCGAGTAGCCGCCCGGCGCCTCGAACGAGGTCCAGCAGTCGGCGAGGTCGCGGAGCGCCGCCCGCTCTCCCGCACCGATCGGCCCTTCGACGAGGACGAGATCCGACCGGGTGCGCCGCTCGGAGCGCAGCCACTCCACCTCAGCGGGTGCGAGGTCGTCGGTGAGCACGGCGAGCACGGTGCCGGCATCCGCATCGAACGAGTCCAGGTAGGTGGCGACGAGCGCGACCGTCCCGGGCGTGCCGGGGGTGGCGTGCGGCTCGCACAGGAACAGGTAGCCGCGCGCGGGGATGCCGAACGAGGCGCGGGAGCGGGTGCGGTCGTGGGTGCGCTCGGGCACCGGGATGCGCACGCGGGTGACATCCTCGATGCCGTGGCGTTCGAGGCCCTCGGCGATCCACGCGGTCGGAGCCCACACGGCGTCGGCGTCGGCCACGAACCCGACGACCTGCGGCGGCAGGAGGTCGGGGTCGCCGAGCACGAGCGCGATGCGGTGCTCGCCGAGTCGCTCCATGCCGAATCGGATGCCGAGCGGCGTCGCTTGCGAGGCGGACACGCAGAACACCACGGTGCAGTCCGCCCACGACGCCGCGCTCGCGGGCGCGTCGCCCTCGACGAGCTGGGCGGCATCCACGAGTTCGACCTCGCGGCCAAGCGACTCGAGCACGGCGGCGATGCGCTCGGCGGCGGCCCGGTCGCCCGTGCCGACACGATCGCCGGTGACGACGACCCACGGTGAGAGTCCGCTGTTCGTGACGAGCGCGGGCAGCTCCGGCAGGCCGACGGACTCGACCCAGGCGCTCGTGGAATCGTCCGCGGCGAACCAGGTCAGGTAGCGTCCGGCGTCGGCTCCGAGCGGGTCGGGGAAGATCGGCTGGATGTCGGGCCGCGACATCCAGAACGCCAACTGCAGCGGCGTGAGCGGCCGCACCGCCGGGCCGAACTGCGGCTGCTGCAGCCACTGCTCGAACGCTGCCGGCTCGTCGAACGCGTCCGGCGGCGGAGCGGCGGAGCCGAGCTCGCCGATGAGCACGCGCCGGCACAGCTTGCGGATCTCCTCGGGCAGCGCGGCACCGGTGGCCAGGCGGCCCCAGCCGTACGGGAGCCGTCGCAGTTCGGGATGACCCGCGGCGACCAGCAGCGTGCCGTACGCGTCGGTGAGCTCGCGGAGCTCCGGGTGCTCGCTGAGCAGCACCCGCGGCGCCTCGATCGCGTGTTTGGAGAGCAGCCAGGGCGTTGCAGGGTCGTAGCCGGAGAAGTGCAGGAAGCGCAGCGGATGCCCGTCCGCGGTCCACGCGTCGCCGACGCGGCGGATGGGCCGCTCGTGCAGGTTCCAGTGCGCGACGTTGTAGCCCGGATCACGCTCGACGTGCGGCGTCGCGATGGCGGGCACCCAGTCGATCCAGCGCTGGTCGGTGAACAGGGCGTTCGCGGTATCGGAGATCGCGTCCTGCTCGAGCTTGCGGCCCCACCACGCGAGCATGTCGTCCGCGGCGGGCGACACCGCGATGAAGCCGAGGTTGAAGATGCCCGCCCACATCACCATGCGCTCGCTCACGAGCTTGTCGTCGTCGGGGAACGGATGGATCGTGTGCGGGGTGAGACAGATGCCCGACTCGCGAGCCGCTTCGAACAACGGGTCCAGCCGGTCGTAGACGTAGATGTCCGGGTCGAAGTACGCCGCGACCGAAGCGCCGCGCGCGAGCAGCGCACGCAACAGGAACGGCTTCACCGCCGTCGAGAACTCGATGACGTCGTAGATGAGCATCATCGAGTGCAGGAGCGGCCGATCGAGGTCGGTTGCGACGTCGATGAGGTCGTCGCCGATGAGCACGGTGCCCAGCCCCGGACGCGCGCGGTCCTCCTCGGTGCCGTCGACGATCAGGGTCACGAAGGTGTGCTCCGGATGAACCCGCGTGAAGGAACCGCACAGCACGCTCGCCTGCGCGGCGTAGTTCGCGGCGACGATCGTGCACGCGACGACGCCGGCGAACGCGCCGCGCTGCCCTGCTGCCATCGCCTGCCCCAGTCGGTCATGCCAGCCGCCTGCGGACCGGTCGCAGACAGTCTATTGAGACTGGTGTGTCCAGTGGGGCTGATGTTTCTCACGCCGCGTGCGAGTGGGAGACCGGGCGACTTCCGCAAGCCGCCCGGTCACCGTCTCCTCGCGCGACCGTTCGGGTCATCCCGTTCCGGGAAGCCGGTGCGCGAAGCGGTAGAGGAATGCGGCCATCGCCTGCCGCGACACGGGGTCGATCGGCAGGTAGATCAGGGTGCCACCGGGACCGACGTTGCCGTTGGTGATCCCCTGCGCCTTCATCCACTCGACTTCCTTGAAGAACGGAGCCCCGACCGCGACATCGGTGAACGTCGCCGTCGCGGGCGGCGTGTACGCCGGGCTGCCATCCATCCGGTACAGGAACGCCGCCATCGCCTGACGCGAGATCGGATCATCCGGAAGGAACACCAGGGTGCCACCTGGGCCGACGTTGCCGTTGGTGATGCCCTCGGCCTTCATCCACTCGATCTCCTTGAAGAACGGATGCGACGTCGGAACATCCGCGAACGTCGCCGTCGCCGGCGGCGTGTACGTGTCATGCGACAGCCGGAACAGGAACGCCGCCATCGCCTTGCGCGACACATCCTCGATCGGGTGATACGTGCGCACACCGTTCACCTCGATGTACCCATTCGAGATGCTCTCCAACCGCATCCACTCGATGTACTGCACGAACGGATGACTCGACGGCACATCCCCGAAGATGCCAGCGATCGGGCCGATCGGGTCGCTCGTGAGGGTGAGTGGGTCGTGATCGTCTGCCGAGCCCGTGACCGCGACGGTGATCAACGTGCCGACCAGCGTCTCGTCGAAGAGCGGGAAGTTGGAGGTCGTCGCGCCCGCGATCGGCGCTCCGTCGGCGAACCACTGGTAGGTGAACGCGACGTCACCCGGTCCCCAGGCGCCCTCGATCGCGTTGAGATCGCCGACCTCGTTCTGCGGCACCCCGTCGATGGTGGGTTTGGTGCCCGTGACGAGCGGGAGGACGGGGGCGAGTTCGGCGTCGTCGAGTGCGACCGCATCGCCAGAGCCGACGAGCAGCACCGTCGCATTGGTCAGGTTGTGCTGGTCGTCATAGAACTCGTCGTGGAAGTTGACCCCGCCGGTGCCGTCGAGCGCATTGCCGGTCAGGTAGTCGGTGAAGCCCACCTTGTAGGCGCCGGGGATGAGGCCGGGGATGGAGAAGCCGCCGCTCGCATTCGTGGCCTGAAGGTGCGCGAGCTGGTACGTACCGTCGCGAAGGATCCAGACCAAGGCACTGATGTTCTGAAGTCCGTCCTGATCCTCATCGACAACGGTGCCGGACAGCGTGGCCTTTCGCTCGAGAACGAAGTCCTTATCAGCGACCTCGCCGAGCGCGACCCAGAAGTAGTCGGCCGACGCCAGAGTGCTCTTCTCCTGCCAGAACTGAGGCGCGTAGGTCGGCCCGAAGATGTTCGCCTGCAGGGTGTACGACCCCGGCGGCAAACTGCCGAAGAAGTAGGAGCCATCGGCGGCAGTCGACTGCGCATCGAAGAATCCGGTGTCGTCGTAGAGAGTGACGGTGACACCCTGGACGGGAGCGGTTCCACCACCCTCCAGTTCGCCGAGCACGGTACCCCCGATCTCGGCGAACTCGGGGTCGGCATTGGCGGCCGACACCGGCACGAGCAGCGTCACCAGCAACGCCAGCACCGCAACGATCGCCGCGAACGGCTTGGACTGCAGCAACCTCGGCGGCTGGCTGGCGTTGTTCATGGGACTCCCTGGCATGCGACCACTCGAGGTGAGCGGTGTTCGCAGTTACGGCCACCGTATCGGCGGCGCGCAGCGGCGTCGCGTCGCAGGTTCCGACTACACCCGTTCGGGGGGCGGGCCTAGCCGAGTGCCGCGAGCGCTTCCCGAGCGTCGGCCGCGGCATCCTCGTCACCCAGCTGGTCGAGCACGTAGACCAGCGTCTCGAGGATCGGTGCCGACGTCGGATCGAGGTCGGCAGCACGCTCGAGCACCGTTCGCGCCTCCGCCAGATCGCCGCTGATCACGAGGGCGCCCGCCAGCTGGTGCAGCGTCTGCGGGTCGTTCGGTGCCCGCCCGTCGAGCGCGACCAGCACGTCACGCGACCCAGTGGCGTCGCCCTGGCTGAGCAGCGCGGCGGCAAGGGCCTTCGCCGCGAGCACCGAATCCGGTGCGCGCTCGAGGGCGATGCGGGCCCATGCCTCGGCCTCGGCGCCCGCAGGTGATCCCTGGCTGGATGCCGCGGCCAGCGCCTGCGCCGCGATCGACGCGACGTCCGCGTCCCAGGGCCGCAGGGCATCCGCAGTCCCGAACGCGGAACCCGCGCTCGCGACCTCCCCGCGGGATGCCGCAGCCACCCCATCCCCCACTGCGACCTCCCCCGCGCACCACACCCCCACGAGCACGAGCCAGGCCGCGAGCAGCAGCACCCGGCCGCGCTCGACCCACCACGGCCCTGGACCGGATGCCGCCACCGACACCACGATGCCGAACAGCACGGCCGCGAGCAGCGCCGTCCCTGGGCTCGTGAAGTGGGTCAGGAGCGCGGCACTCCAGCCTGCGAGCGCCGCGAGCGCGCCGAGCGCGGCGGTGCCGCGGGCCGTGTCGAGAGGAACGCGCGGCGCTTCCGCGGTCGTGACTGCACCCGTCGAGGACACCGTCGCGCGGAGCAGCGACAACCCGGAGAGCACCGTGAGCACGAGCGCCGCGATGCCCGCGAGCACGAGCGCGATGCCCCCAGCGGCGCCAAGCTGCAGCACCAGATTGTGCGGGGAGTCGATCGTCGACCCCGTGCCGGTCTGTGCGAACCAGGTCGTTCCGTGCACAGCCGGGATGGCGTCGAGGTAGCCGTTCGGACCGACGCCCAGCACGGGTCGGCCTGCGATCAGTCGCAGGGCCTCATCCCACGAGAGCAGTCTCGTCTCGGTCGAGGCACCGGACGCGGGACTCAGGCCGAGGAGCCGCTCGCGCGTGAGCGGGATGGCGAGGAAGGCGACCCCGGCCACGGCGAGACCGCCACCGAGCGTGATGCCGAGCCTGCTGCGGCGGAGCCCGGTGGGCGGGCGCAGCAGCATCCCGATCGCGAGAACCGCGAAGGCGACGATGAGTGCCACGAGCGCGGCCCGCGATGCGGACGTCGCGGCGGTGGCAAGTGCGAACAGCACGCCGGCGGTGAGCCACCACCGTCGCCAACCGGATGGCCGACGCCACGCGAGCAGCACCGGTCCGGCGAGTGCCGCAGAGAGCATGACACCGACGATGCCCTGCTCGGTGGCGTTGCCGAGCAGCGCACCCGGTCGGAACAGGTCCGACGGGATGGGCCGGAGGCCGACGGCCTCCGCGACCGACACCACCCCGAGCGCGATCGCGGCCAGGGCGAGCGTGACCGGCAGTGCATCCCATCGCGAGCGACTGGCTCGTGGGCCGAGCAGCCTCGCTGCCGCCCAGGCGACGGCGACGTAGACCCCGACCGAGACGAGTCCTTCGTACCTCGGCCACCGGCCGAGCAGTTGCACGAGGGGTGCCGCACCGAGGAGCGCCGCGACCCCGGCGACGATCGCGCCCGCTCCGAGCAGGATCCACACCCAGCGCGGCAGACGTCCGGCCGATGGGCTCAGGGCAGCGAGCAGCACGCCTGCGAGGGCAACGAGGAGCTTCGGGAACACCCAGCGGTCGAGCGCTCCGGGCAACAGGGCGAGCACCGACACGACCAGCAGCCCGATGGCGACCGGTCCGAAGTCGATCGCCGTGTCACGTCGCGCCAACTGCCCCTCGTCTCCGCCCGCCCGGTGCGGCGGGCGCGCTCAGTGCGCGTAACGGTACAGGAACGCCGCCATCGCCTGGCGTGATACCGGATCGAACGGCAGGTAGACCAGCGTGTCACCGGGACCGACGTTGCCGTTGGTGATCCCCTCCGCGTTCATCCACTCGATCTCGGCGAAGAAGGGTGCTCCGACCGGCACGTCGGCGAAGGTGGCCGTCGCCGGCGGCGTGACGTCGGGGCTGCCGGCCAGGCGGTACAGGAACGCCGCCATCGCCTGCCGCGAGATCGAATCCGCCGGCAGGAACAGCAGGGTGCCGCCGGGGCCGACGTTGCCGTTCGTGATGCCGGCCGCCTTCATCCACTCGATCTCGGCGAAGAACGGACTCCCGATCGGCACGTCGGCGAAGGTCGCCGTGGCGGGTGGCACGAAGGAGGGGCTGCCGGCCAGGCGGTACAGGAAGGCGGCCATCGCCTGTCGCGAGACGTCCTCGACCGGGTGGTAGGTGCGCACCCCCTGCTCGTCGAGGTAGCCGTTGGAGATGCCGGCCGTGCGCATCCACTCGATCGACTCGTTGAACGGATGCTCGGGCGGCGCATCCGCGAACAGCGCGACGACCGGACCGGTCGGCACACTCGTCCGCGCGGCCGGCACGTAGCCTCCCCGCGTACCTGACACCGTCACCGTGATCGCGAGCCCGTACGCGCCCGGCGGCACCACGAGGCTCGGGCCGGTCTCGCCGCCAAGGGCAGTCGCTCCCGCGAACCACTGGATGGCGAGGTCCACTGCACCCGGACCCCACGTACCGGTCGTGACACTCAGCGTCGCACCGACCTGAGCGACCCCGCCGATCGTCGGCGTGACGGGCTCGAGCACCCCGGTGGTCTCGCGCGCGTTGATGGCCGTCGCGAACTGGGTGCCCCAGCCCTGCAGTCGGGGCACATCCAGACCGTATCCGCCGTGGATCGCATCGCCGTCGACCGGGATCGACCCCGATCGCTTGTCGCAGACGGAGTCGTACTCGTCGCACAGGTGCACCGTGACGGCGCGGTAGCTCGCGGCGATGATCTCGGTGCCGGCGAGCGTGGCGACGAAGCCGGCGGCGGCGACGCCGGAGCCCGCCGCGATCGTGTCGCCCGTTCCCCAGTTCGGCACACCGGCATCGGAGTCGCCGTTCGCGCCGCCCATCATGCGCCCCGGGTCGGCGAGCAGGATGACCTGGTCCAGCCGAGCACCGAAGCTGCGGACGTCGTAGGCGGTGTCGCGCACGACGAGTGAGCCCTGGGAGTATCCGCCGATGACCCACTGCTCGTCCGGGCAGTTCACCCGCGAGTCCTGCAGCACCACGGTGAGCTTGCTGATGCCGTCGTTGATGCTCGCGAGGTATCCGAACGGGTCGGACGAGATGTCCGTCACCGGGGCTGCGGTGTACTCGAGCCACACCTGCCGCATCGACAGCCAGCTGCCGAGCGAGGCGACGACGCCATCCCGGATGGCGGCGATCTCGGCCCCGTAGCCCTCACCCTGCGTGGTGGGCTGGCCGGAGCCTCGCGCACCGACGAACAGGATGTCGGCACAGGCCTGGCTCGACGCGAGGCTCGACGGTTGCGGCGGGGTGGCTGGCGCGTCGCCGCGCGCCTGGAAGATCGGCCGGCGCTTGGTCACGACGTCGATCGCCAGCGTCGCCGAGGTCCAGTCGCTCTCGATGGTTCGGAACTCGACCGGGATCGTGAACGAACCCACGGTGTCCGCCGTGATCGTGAGCGTGCCGGTCGGGCCAAGCGTCGCGAACATGGACTCCGGGAAGCCGGCATCCGCACGCACCTGCCAGAACACCTCGTCACCGAATCCGGGCTCGAGCAGCGGCGTGAGGGCGATCGCTCTCGTCTCACCGCGTGCGAGCTCGAGCTGGATGACCTCGCTCGTCACGGCTTCCGCGGTCGACACCGGGGTGGCGGCGGCCGGAACGACGCCCGTCGCGATGAGCGCGATGGTCATCGCGCCGACGAGGGCAGCGCCCAGCCGCCGGGGGATCAATGCGTGTACCGGTAGAGGAAGGCCGCCATCGCCTGCCGGGACACCGGGTCGATGGCGCCGTAGCTGCCGTCGACGTTGCCGTTCGTGATGCCCTCGGCCTTCATCCACTCGATCTCCTTGAAGAACGGGTGCCCGACCGGCACATCGCTGAACGTCGCCGTGGCGGGCGGGTCGAACGGCGGGTTGTCCGCGTTGCGATACAGGAACGCCGCCATCGACTGCCGCGTCACGGCCTCGAGCGGCAGGTACACGATGGTGCCGCCGGGGCCGACGTTGCCGTTCGAGATCCCCTCGGCCTTCATCCACTCGATCGGAGTCGAGAACGGGTGGTCGAACGGCACGTCGGCGAACGACGGCTCCGCGGGGAGCATGATGGCCGGCGAACCCGCGAGGCGATACAGGAACGCGGCCATCGCCTGGCGGGACACGTCCTCGATCGGGTGGTAGGTGCGGTACCCGTTGTCGAGGTAGCCGTTGGCGAGATCGGCCGCCCTCATCCATTCGATCTCGAGGTTGAACGGGTGGCCGACCGGCACATCCGCGAATGTCGACGCGACGACCAGCGGCGGCGAGGTCGCGATCGACGTGAGGTAGCCCGACTTGGTCGCCGTGACTCCGGCACTGAGTTCGTGGCCGATGTCCTCGAGCTGCACGGTGTACTGGTTCGTCTCCGGGCCGACGATCTCGACGCCGTCCAGGTACCACGCGAAGTCGAAGGTGATGCCGGACGGCCCCCACCCGCTCACGTCCACGCTCACCGTCTCGCCGACCTGCGGGAACCCGAGGATGACGAGCGGTGTCGTATTGAGCGAGTCGGAGAAGTCGTTCTTGCCGAGCGTGAGGTCCTTGTCGTTCTCGGTCAGCCCGGCGGGCCGATGAAGAACGTCTCCGCCTGCGCCTCGGTGACGCCGTTGCGCCACCAGCGCTTGAAGTACGTCGAGTCGCCGGATCGGCCTGCACGCTGTAGTCCCCGGAGTGGAGTGCGACGAGTTGGTAGAAGCCGCTCGCGTTCGTCGTCGCGCTGCGCACGTTCTCGAAGGTGCCGTCGGGATGCGCGAGCATCGCATACACGGTGATGCCGCTGATCGGAGTGCCGGAGGCGGTCGTCACCGTCCCGCTCGCCATCGAGCCGGCCTCCAGCTCGATGTCCTTTCCGGTCACGACGTCGATCGCGCCGACGGTCACCAGTTCGGCGGTCTCGAAGTACGCCCCGTCGCCGAGCCAGGCGAACCCCACCTGCCCGAACGTGATGTTGTTGAGCATGTCGGCGCGCACCGTGTACGTACCGGCTGCGAGAGCAGCGAAGGTGTAGATGCCGTCGAAGCTCGTGTTGTCGGTCTGCACGATCGAGCCGGTGTTGTCGACCAGTGCGACAGTGGCGTCGAGGAGGGGACTGACCCCGCTCGGAGTCTGGGTCCAGATCAGGCCGCTGATCGACGCGCCAGCGGCGCTGGCCGAGGTGGCGGGGACGACGAGACCCGTGATGGCGAGGGCGAACGCTGCGATGATCGCGGCGATCCGAGAGCGGCGGGGGCGAGTGGCTTCGGGCATGGTGAGCTTTCCGAGTCGGGATGACGGCTAGCGCAGCATATCGCTCAACCCGACGTCATCGAAGAGTGCTCAATTCCCCCGTTCGGGGCGCCCGCTGGCTCGCATGCTCCTTCTCCCACTCGTCCCGCACCAGTCGCCACCAGAGGAACACCGCGAACCCGGCGAAGATCACCCATTCGGCCGCGTAGAACAGGTTGAGCAGGTTGAGCGACACCTCCTGGTTGGGCGGCGGCGCCGGGATGGCCTCGAGCCCCGCGGTCGGCTGTGCCAGCACGACGTAGCCGGTGTAGACGCCATCCGGGGCCTCGGCCCAGAGGTTGATGAGCTCCGCGACCGACAGGGCGGAGTGCTGTCCGGCTTCGAAGTCCGACTCCTGCGGCGACTCGCTCGGCACGTAGCGGCCCTCGAGGTGCGAGGGGGGTGTGGATGACTCGAACTCAGCCAGTGCCGCCGCCGCGGCATCCTCGTCCACAGCCCACCCGAGGGCGACGGCGACGCTGGCGCCGTCGCCGGTCACCGCGTGCGCGACCGCCCACGCGCCGCGGTCGGACCCGCTGAGCCGGTCCACGAGCACGATGGAGTCACCCGGCACGAAGGTCGCGTCGAACTCGACCACCTGGCCGACCGCGTCGGCGGTCATCGGCTGGTTGGGGGTCGCGACCGACGCGAGCGGCACCGCGACCTCGGTCTCGATCTGCGCGGTCTCGGAGCCCTCGACGCTGCGCGAGAGCTGCCACTGGCCGAGCGCGGCGAAGCCGGCCGCGATCGCGAGGGCGAGGAGCAGCGCCGCGATCCACTTCGGACGTCGGGCGATGCTCGAACATGCTCGGTCCGGCGACGGGCGGCGCCTCGCGGTCTGCGGTGCCGGTCATCAGTACTCCGGGTCGCGGCGGCGCTCGCCCAGCTCGTCGGACTGGTGTGCGGCCTGCCGCGCCGCTTCATCCACCTCGTCGAAGTCGAGGTCGGGCACCGGCTCGAGCGACACGGTCTCCTGCTCGGACGGCACCGATCCGGAGAGCGCGGCCTCGACCAGCGCGATGCCCTCGTCCCGCTCTCGCGCGCGCTCCCGCTCCACCTCGAGCTCGGCCGCGCTCGTGACCCGCTTCGGCTTGAACACCGCGGCGCCGATCTTCTCGGAGTTGACCGCGAGGATCGGCCCGACGATCGCCATGATGAGCACGTAGAGACCCGCGAACGGCACGATGCGCGGATCCAGCCCGGATGCCGCCGCGAGCGTCGCGAGGATGAGCGCGAACTCCCCGCGGTTCTGCAGCATCCCCGCGACCGAGAGGCCCTGGGCCGGAGTGAACCCGTTGAGCCGGGCGATCAGCTGCCCGCCGGCGGTGTTGACGACGAGGGTCATCACGACCGCTCCGACCACGGGCACGATCACGTCGCCGAACGTCGAGATGTCGAGGGCGAGGCCGAAGTTGAGGAAGAAGAACGCGCCGAACACGTCCCGCAGCGGCAGCGCGAACTGCTCGATGCGCGACCGGAACCGGGTCGCGCCGAGCACGAGCCCGATCACGAACGCGCCGATCGCATCCGAGACCCCGAGCAGCTCGCCGACCCCGCCGAACGCGACCGCGAGGCCGAAGAACAGGATCGTGAACAGCTCGTCGTCCTTGGTCTGGATGAGCCGTGAGATGAGCCGCCCGCCCCAGCGCGCGAGCGCGAACATCGCGACGAGGAATCCGAACGAGATGCCGAGCTGGAGCACGATGCCCCACAGGTCGGTGCGGCCGCCGAGGATGACCGACACGATCGCGAGGTAGATCGCGATGAAGACATCCTCGAGCACCATGACGCCGAGGATGGTCGGGGTCTCGCGGTTGGGCAGGCGGCGGGTCTCGATGAGCAGCTTCGTGATGATCGCGCTCGACGAGACCGCGGTCATCCCGGCGATGATCAGCGCCTCGCGGGTGCCCCAGCCCACGAACATCCCGAAGATGAACCCGGTCGTGAGGTTGATCGCGATGCGCGTGCCGCCCGAGAGCAGCAGCTTGCCGATGTTGCCGTAGAACTCGTCCTGGTCGAACTCGAGGCCGAGGCTGAACAGCAGGAAGATCAGTCCGAAGACCGCGATGAGTTCGACGTCGGAGGCGAGGAAGTCGAGCGGGAACCACTCGGTGTTCGGGCTCGCGACCAGTCCGACGAGCATGTAGATCGGGATGGTCGGGAGCCCGACGAGCTTGCCGGCCCGTCCGAGCACGTAGGCGATGAGGAACAGGATTCCCAGGACGACGAGTTCTTCACCGAGGTGCATGGGTCAGCCGCCCGGCGGAGACTCGGCGGACACCTTCTTCATCTCCCCCGTACGCAACCAGGCGAATGCCTTGGCCACCTTCTCGGGGGAGCCCGCGACGACGAGGGTGTCGCCGGGGAAGACCGTGAAGTCGTCGGCGGGCGCAGGGTTGGCCTGCTCGCCGCGCACGACTGCGACCACCGTGAGCCCGACCACGCCGCTGCCCGCGAGCTTGCCGAGCTTCTGGCCCGCGATCGCGTCGTCGTAGTCGACCGAGAACCAGTCGATCGAGAGTCCGGGGATCTGGTCCAGTCGCGAGAGCGACTCGGTGATGCGCGTGCCGCCGAGGAGTTCGGCGAGCGTGTGCGCCTCGTCCTCGTCGAGTCGGAGCGAGACCTTCTTGACGTCGGCGCCGTCCTCGGCGTCGGAGAAGGAGATGAGGTCGCTGTGGCCCGAGCGGTGGGTGATCACGCCGACCTTGCCGCCGTCATCCGTGACGAAGGTGTGCAGCACCCCCACCCCTGGGAGTTTGACCCGACGTACGTCGACCATGTGCGAACCCTTCCGATGGTGTCATCCAAGTTTACCGCCGCCCGGAGCACGGCCCGGGCGATGGGCCGTCGCCCTCAGCGAACGTCGGTGCCGAGCGAGTCGAGGAGGGCGGCCATCGCCGTGCGCTGGGCCGAGAACGAGAACCTGGTGGATGCGTCGTGCAACGCCGCCGCGCTGAGCGCCGAGAGCCGCGCGGGGTCGTCCCACAGCTCGACGATCGCGTCGGCGAACGCGGACGCATCGGACGCGACGATCACGGCCGCCGGATCGATGTCCATGCCGTCGACCCCCACCGCCGTCGAGACGACCGGGATGCCCGCGAGCATCGTCGACGTGACCTTGCCCTTGACGCCCGCCCCGAAGCGCAGCGGTGCCACCCCGACCCTCGCGGTCGCAAACGCATCGGCGAGCTGCTCGACGTACCCGTGCATCACCGTGCGATCGGTGCCGCGCGCGGCGAGCGACGTGGGCATAGCGGAACCGTAGGCGACGAAGCGGGCATCGGGCAGCCGGGGTTCGACGAGCGGCCACACCTCGTCGAGGAACCAGCCGACCGCGTCGATGTTCGGCGGATGGGTGTACGACCCGACGAACACGATGTCGTGCCGGTCGGCCCACGCGCTCCGATCGAGCCCGGCGGCCACCGCGCTGTCCCTGGCCATCGGCACGTGGGCGACCCGCGCTTCGGGCGCGAGGTCGTGCGCCCCGTCGACTTCGGTCGAGCTGAGCACGAGCGTCGCGTCGGCGTACTCGATCGCGGCTCGCTCGAGCTTCCCGCATCCGCACCGCATCCGCGGCGTGAACCGGATCGCCGGAGAGGATGGCCTGCGCGCCGATGCGCACGTGGTGCAGGTCGAGCGGAGCGAACAGCAGCGGAACGCCGGGCTGTGCAGCGCGGACGCGCTCGTGCGCCCAGTCGAACACCGGCGGACGAATGAGCAGCACGAGCGAATACCGGGCCGCGGTGATCACGGAATCGAGCGACTCGACGAACCGCTCGTCCACCACCTCGATGCCCCACGACTCGAGCTCGCGCGTGTAGCGCGGGTGGAAGCCGAGGTCCTGTGGCGCGAACGTCACGCGGTAGCCGAGCGTCACGAGCGTGCGAGCGTAGCTGACCGAGCACAGCGATCCGGAATCGCGATCGGGCGTGGGGATCGAGCCGTCCATCACGAGCGCGCGAGGCCGTGGGTCACGCTGCCGCGCGAGGTCGTCGGCGGGCCACCACACCGCGGTCGCGCCGCCCACGGGCGGCCGGTCGGCGAGGGGCGGAGCGCCGGTGGCGGGTTCACCGTCGGCGGCGGGTTCAGCGTCGGCGGCTGGTGCACCGTCGGTGGCGCGGGCGGTGAGGATGGCGGCACCGGACCGGTCCGCATCCGCCCAGTCCACGAGCGGGGTGCCGTCCGGTGCGAGTGCGACGCCGGTCACGAGGCCGTCGGCGCGGCGTGCCTGCTCGGCGAGCAGCGCGAGCGAGCCGGGGACGACGAGGGCGCCGGCGGTGACCTCGACGTGGACGGTGCCGGCCGCGACATCCTCGCCCGGCAACGCCACCTGCTCCCGCCCCACTTCGCCGCCCACCATGAGCGCCGCGAGCGAGGCGACCGTGAGGATGTCGCCCGGCTCGCCCACGATCGACACCGTGACGCCGGGGAGGCTCCCGCGATGCGGCCCGGAGATCACGGCCGGCCCCAGGTCCTCGGCGCGGTTCGTGACGAGCGCGATCAGGATGCTCCCGAACCGACGCGCGGCCGCCCGCGGCATGGCGTGGAGCAGGTGGGGCAGTGCGCGCAGCACCGAGGCGCGGCCGCCCTCGAGTGCACCCGAACGCAGGAACGTCTCGAGCGCCACGCGGTCGAGGCGGCCCGCGTCATCCGCGAAGTAGCGCTCGAAGTGCGGATGCACGTCCCGGCCCTCCCGCCGGCCGAAGCGCACGTAGTGCACGAGCGGGTTGAGCCCGGACGCGATCACGTCGGGTTCCCGCTCGACGTAGCGCGCACCGGAGAAGTCCACCGACGGGATGCGCTCTGCGCCGCCCACCACGGCGTAGTGGCGGGCCGCGGCGCGGGCGGAGCGCGGGGAATCCGGGTACGCCCAGCGGTACCAGTCGGCGTCGAACAGGGCGTCGCTGCGAAGTCGCTCGCCGCCGACGACGATCAGCAGGGCCCTGCGCACGCGCGCGGCGAAAGACGTCACGCGAACCCTTCCGATGGTGGGGCTCCAGTTTACCGCCGCGTCACCGCGGGCCGACCCCGTCCGCTAGTGGATGATCCGGTACAGGAACGCCGCCATCGCCTGCCGTGACACCGGGTCGACGCCGCCGTAGGTGCCATCCACGTTGCCGTTCGTGATGCCGTTCGCCTTCATCCACTCGATCTCCTTGAAGAACGGGTGGGTGGTCGGCACGTCGCTGAACGTCGGCGTCGCGGGCGGCGTGAACGCCGGGCTGCCCGAGTACCGATACAGGAACGCGGCCATCGCCTGCCGCGACACCGGGTCGCCCGCACCGTAGGTACCGTCGACGTTGCCGTTCGTGATGCCCTGCGCCTTCATCCACTCGATCTCCTTGAAGAACGCGTGGTTGGTCCCCACGTCCGAGAACGTTGGCGTCGCGGGCGGCGTGAACGCCGGGCTGCCGGCGAGGCGGTAGAGGAACGCCGCCATGGCCTGCCGCGAGACGTCCTCGGTGGTGTGATAGGTGCGCACGCCGCTCTCATCGATGTAGCCCCTCGACACGGCACTCTCGAACATCCAGGTGATCTCGGTGAAGAACGGGGCACCGACCGGCACATCGCTGAACACCGTCAGCAGTGGCGCGGTTCCCGCCGAGGTCTTCGTCGTGGGGGCGAAGTCGGTCTTCGTCCCGGTCACCGCGACGGTCACGACCGCACCCGCGTCACTCGCATCCGGAGTGAAGGTCGCCCCGGTCTCGCCACTGCGGGCGACCCCGCCGACGAACCACTGGTACGCGAGGTCCACCGGCCCGGGAGCCCACGTGCCGGGCACCGCGGTCAGGATGCCGCCCGCCTGGGCCACCCCGGTGATCGTCGGCACCGGCGCCGCCGTGAACTGCCACGGGTCCTTCGTCAGCACCGCGGAGATGCCCTGGATGTTGGCACCCGGCGCCGCCACGATCTCGGTGGCGGTCTCCTCGGTCGGCTTGTTGTTCCACCACTGGGTCAGGTACGGGTCAGGGTCGCCCGAGACATCGGCGAACTTGACCTTGTAGGTGCCGGGCGGGAGTCCGCCGAGGTTGTAGACGACGTCGTCGCCGCTGCCGCCGAACAGGTCGGGGGTGTCCCAGACACCCTCGGAGCGCTCGTAGAGGACGGTGAGCTGGTAGCGCTCGAGCGGCACGCCGCCCGCGGCCGTGGCCTGTCCGTGCAGCTGGACGCCCTGCGCGAGGGTGAGGTTGTTGCCGCTGTCGACCTGCGCGCCGGTGAGCGCCACGAGGTCCGCTTCATCGGCGAAGTATGCGTCGCCCCAGAACGTCCACGCGTAGGTGCTCGCCGAGTAGGTGAAGCGGTAGGTGCCGGCCGCGAGACCCTTGACGCTGTACACGCCGGACGCATTCGCGGTCACCGACGTCACCGTCTCCCACACACCGCCGGCGCCCTGGCGCTCGGCGCTGACGAAGGCCGCGACCGGTACGGGTGACCCGCTGGTCGCGCCGAGCACGGTGCCCGAGAACGTCGCGCCCTGCACGAGCGTCGCGTTGATCCCGGTCTGGTTCTGGCCCAGCGTGAGGCTCAGGAGGTTCGCCTCGGTGACACCGGCGTCGTTCTGCCAGTACTGCTGTGCCCAGCCGTTGGCGAAGTCGGAGAACCGGATGGCGTAGTCGGCGACCTCGAGGCCGGACAGCGTGTAGGTGCCGTTCGCCGCGGTGGTCGTCGAGCGGAACACCTCCCAGCGCTGGGAGTCGGCGCTGTAGCGGCGCGCCTCGACCGTGACCCCGGCGAGGTTGCCGCTGCCCTGGCCGGTGACCGTGCCGGAGACCGTGGCCCCGGTCGCGAGCGTCGGGTTGATCCCGTTGACCACCTGGCCGGTGGTGACGGCAACCGGGGTGGCCGCCGCGGAGCTGAACTGATCGTTCCACCACTCGCGAACGAGCGGAGAACCGCTCTCAGGGCGGAACTCGAGCTTGTAGCTGCCGGCCGGCAGACCGGTCAGGGAGTACTGGCCGAGCGAGTCGGTCTGGTCGCCGGAGGCGGTGCTGGTGAAGTTGCCCGAGGCATCCCACGCGTACACGGTCACGTTCGCGACCGGCCCACCCGGACCCGTGACGACACCGTTGATCTGGGCGGCTCGCGTGAGCGTCGCATTCGCGACGTCGGTGCCGCCGACGGTCACGTTGACGAGGTCCGCTTCCTCGAAGACCCGGTGGTCGTTCCAGTACTCGTAGAGGTACGCGCCGTCCTGGGGGTTGAACGCGACGACGTAGTCGCCGGCCGGGAGGCCCGTGAATGTGTAGTTGCCGGAGGCGTTCGTGACGACCGGCGCATAGAAGGATCCGTCGTTGACGGCCTTGATCGCCTGCACGTTGATCCCGGCGAGCGGGACGGTGCCCGATCCGGTGTCGCCGAGCACCTGGCCGGAGATCGTGCCGCCCGCGGTGAGGATCGCGTTGATGTTCGGCGCGTTCTGCCCGACGGTGACGGCGACGTTCTGCGCGGCATCCACCCCCTGGGAGTCCACGTAGAACTCGGGCACGAAGTTCTGCCCCGTGCCCGGCTGGAACTGCACGCGGTAGTTGCCGGTGGCGAGTCCGCCGAACGAGTAGTTGCCCGAAGCGTTCGTGAACGTGCTGCCCATCGACTGCCAGAACCCGAGCGGAGTGAGCCGCCAGACGCTCACCGGCGCGTTCACGAGATGGTTGCCCGCCGTTGAGCCGCCGACGTGGCCCGAGATGGTGCCGCCGACCTCGACCGAGACGTTCGCGGTGAAGACGGAGTTGGTCGTGACGTTGATGCTCGTCGCGCCGGCGAAGCTCGGCGAGTTGTTCCAGTACTCGGAGGCGTGCGTGAAGTTGTTCACGAGGTACTGCACGCGGTACTCGCCGGCGCCGACGGCGAGTTCGTACGCGCCGTTCGAGTCGGTGTAGACCGTCGACAGCTGGTGCCAGAAGTCCCCGACGTGCATGAACGGCGTGACGCCGACGTTCGGCAGGTTGTTCGCCGCCTGGTCCTTCACGACGCCCGAGATGCCCGTCGTGATCGCCGCAGCGGCCGGCGCGGGAGCGCTGAACCCGAGCAGGCCCGCGACGAGCGCGATCACCGCGAGCACGGCGAGGCGAGCCGATCGAGCGCTGCCGGAAGGACGAATGGATGCTGCGATCACGGCGGCACTCCCCAAAGAAGAACGGCGGGACCGCCGTTGATGAACACTCAAGAAGGTACCATTCGGCCGCGGTCGCGAACCGCCCTCATCCCTCGGATGGGCACCCCGATGGGGAGTCGGCGAGGGGCGGATGCCGCGGCATCCGGCCCTCTTACTCGTCGATGTCGGGCACCGCGAGCCGCACGCGGTCGGCCGACGCGTCATCCGGCATGGTCTGGCTCTCGCGCTCGGCGCGCACCCGATCGAGGTAGTGCTCGATCTCGCTCGCGGTCCGCGCGGCATCCCAGCCGAGCACCTCGGCCATGAGCTTCGCCGCGACCGGCGCGGCACTCACGCCGCGGTCCCACGCCTCGATCGAGATGCGCGTGCGACGGGCGAGCACGTCGTCGAGGTGGAGGGCTCCCTCGTGCGTCGCCGCGTAGACGACCTCGACGCCCAGGTAGTCGTCGGCCCCCGGCAGCGGCTCCTGCAGTTCCGGACGGGCACGCAGCAGGTCGAGCAGCTCGTCGGTCATCACGCCGTACCGGTTGAGCAGGTGCTCGATGCGCACCTTGTGCACGCCGAACGCGCGCGCGATCTTGCTGCGCTTGTTCCACGCGGCCTGGTACCCCTCGGCGCCCACGCAGTGCGATGTCCTCGGTGATCGACTTCGACACCTTGCCGTCGAGCGCGGCCGCGGCCTCGTCGATCGCGTCCTTCGCCATGATGCGGTAGGTGGTCCACTTGCCGCCCGCGACCACGACGAGCCCGGGCACGCTGTGCGCGACGATGTGCTCGCGGCTCAGCTTCGAGGTCTGGTCGGACTCGCCCGCGAGCAGCGGCCGCAGTCCCGGCGTAGACCCCCTCGACGTCGTCGCGGGTGAGCGGCACGGCGAGCACCTTGTTCACGTGCTCGAGCAGGTAGTCGATGTCGGCCGCGGTCGCCGCTGGATGCGCCTTGTCGAGATCCCAGTCGGTGTCGGTCGTGCCGATGAGCCAGTGCCGACCCCACGGGATGACGAACAGCACGCTCTTCTCGGTGCGCAGCAGCAGCCCGAGCTTGGAGTGGAACCGGTCGCGCGGCACGACGAGGTGGATGCCCTTGCTCGCGCGCACCTTGAATTGCCCGCGCTCCCCCACCATCGCCTGGGTGTCGTCGGTCCAGACGCCGGTCGCGTTGACCACCTGGCGGGCACGGATCTCGTAGTGCTCGCCGGTCTCGAGGTCGTGCACCTTCGACTCCGACGACGCGCTGGCCCTCCTTGAGGAATCCCTCGACCCGCGTGCGGCTCGCGACGTGCGCGCCGTAGAACGAGGCCGTGCGGGCGAGGTTCGCGACGTAGCGCGCGTCATCCACCTGGGCGTCGTAGTAGGTGAGCCCGCCGACGAACGCGTCGTTCGCGAGGCTCGGGGATGCCCGCAGCAGCTGCCGCTTGGTGAGGTGGCGGTGGTGCGGCACCCCGGGCGGCCGCCCGCCCGAGTAGCTGAACAGGTCGTAGAGCAGCATGCCCGCGCCGATGTAGAGCCGCTCGATCACGGGCTTGGTCAGCGGGTAGAGGAACCGCACGGGCTTCACGAGGTGCGGGGCGATGCGCTGCAGCAGGAGTCCACGCTCGATGAGCGCTTCGCGCACGAGGCGGAAATCGAGCTGCTCGAGGTAGCGGATGCCGCCGTGCACGAGCTTCGACGAGCGGCTCGAGGTGCCGCTGGCCCAGTCGCGCTGCTCGACGAGGCCGACGCGCAGGCCGCGGGTCGCGGCATCCAGCGCGGAGCCCGTGCCGACGATGCCGCCGCCGATGACGAGGATGTCGAGTTCCTTGGTGCGGAGGGCCTCGACGGCGGCCTCACGCTCCTCGGGGCCGAGCTTGTTGGATCGCGTGACGGCGTTCATGGTGATTCGTTTCTGTCTGGACGCGTTCGGCTGGTTCGGTTCGGTTCGCGGGGTGAAAGAGTTCGCTCGGGGGCTCAGTTCGCCTGGTAGGGCGCGACCACGACCTCGACGCGCTGGAACTCCTTGAGGTCGGAGTAGCCCGTGGTCGCCATCGAGCGGCGCAGCGCACCGATGAGGTTCGATCGGCCGTCGGCGCTCGTGGACGGCCCGAACAGGATCTGCTCGAGCGAGCCGAGCTGGCCCACCTCGACGCGGCTGCCGCGCGGCAGCTCACGGTGGTGCGCCTCCGCACCCCAGTGGAAGCCGCCGCCGGGCGCCTCGGAGGCTCGCGCGAGGGCGGAGCCGAGCATGACGGCGTCCGCACCGACCGAGATCGCCTTGACGATGTCGCCGGAGGTGCCGAGCCCGCCGTCGGCGATCACGTGCACGTACCGGCCGCCGGACTCGTCGAGGTAGTCGCGGCGAGCGCCCGCGACATCCGCGACCGCGGTCGCCATGGGAGCGTGGATGCCGAGGCTCGCGCGCGTCGTCGACGCGGCGCCCCCGCCGAAACCGACGAGCACGCCCGCCGCCCCGGTGCGCATGAGGTGCAGCGCGGCGGTGTACGTCGCCGCGCCGCCGACGATCACCGGCACGTCGAGCTCGTAGATGAACTTCTTGAGGTTGAGCGGTTCGACCGTCTTCGACACGTGCTCGGCGCTCACGGTCGTGCCGCGGATGACGAACAGGTCGACCCCGGCATCCACCACGGTCTTGTAGAGCTCCTGCGTGCGCTGCGGGCTGAGCGCCCCGGCCACCGGCACGCCCGCCGCCCGGATCTCGGCGAGGCGCTGGCCGTCACGAGCTCGGGCTTGATCGGCTCCGAGTACAGCTCCTGCATGCGCTTCGTGGATGCCTCGGGCTTGAGCCCCCGGATCTCGCCGAGCACCTTCTCGGGGTCGTCGTAGCGCGTCCACACGCCCTCGAGGTCGAGCACCCCGAGACCGCCGAGCTGGCCGATCGCGATCGCGGTCGCGGGCGACACGACGGAGTCCATCGGCGCTGCGAGCACCGGGATGTCGAACGTGAACGCGTCGATGGTCCAGCTCACGCTGACGTCCTGCGGGTCGCGCGTGCGGCGGCTCGGCACGATCGCGATGTCGTCGAACGCGTACACGCGGCGGGCGCGCTTGGCGCGGCCGATCTCGATGTCACTCACGTTGGGTGAGTCTACCGGGGGTGGGTTTGGGGGAGGGTGTGGGGTTGCGGGCTGGGCGTCTGGGCGTCTGGGCCCGAGGTCGACAGTGCCGCACGCACGATGCGTCTGCGTTGCGAAAAGCGGGCGCATTCGGCGCGACGATCGGCCGCGACTTCAGGTATCCGGGCGAGTCTGCCATTTCGGGGCCGCCGTGGCGGACCGCATTTGGCCAACTCGCCCGGAATCTCGAAGGGTGAGACCTGCCGCAACGAGCTTGTCGCGAAGTCGAGGGGGATTGAGTGCATCACTCCACACCCACCGCACCATCGCCTGACCGGTTGCACGCATCCGATCCTCCCGGACCTTCTCACGCACCACGATGTCCTCGACGTTCTCGCCCGGTCGAGCCATGCTTCGCGTGTACTTCACCATTCCGTCGAACTCGCCAAGGAGGCGGAACTCGGGCCACGCGAAGTCGGTGACGCCGATCTTGCCTCGACGATCAGACACCGAATGCTGCAGTGCGGGCGCCGGCAGCCGCAACTCGTGCATCACAGCTCGGCTCAGTGACTCTCCAGGCGACTCTGCAAGCGGCGACGCGAATTCCAGCACGCGGTGCACCTTCCGACGGCGATGCGAGCCGCTGACCTGATCGAAGTAGGCCTGGAGAGTGTGAATGTCGAGGGCAGAGCCGAGCCTGCCAGCACCGTGCCGGAGGCCCCAATCCACCGCTGCAACCGCAGCAGGGAAGCTGTCGTCGCGGGCGAGGTCGATGAGGGTTCGCGCGAGCGAGGTGACCCGCACGCCGTCCCGCTCGACAACGTCATCGTCATTCAATTGGGCGGCATGCTTGCGGAAGCCGTGCTCCGTTCGACTTCCTGCCGCCACCGTCGTGAGGACGTGGATGACCCGTGTATCGACCCGCACGATCGGAATTCCCCACACCGCTGCGGCCGACTGGTGGCTGAGCACAGGCCGCGAACGCGACGCGAGACCGGCTGCGAGCACTCGGTGGCGGTAGCGGTCCCGTTCGTCCATTCCAGCCCACGAGACGGCAGTGACGTACGCCCCTCGATGGACGCGAACGAGTTCCCCGCGATCGACCGCGTATCTCACCTGCCGGTCGTCACCGTCAGCGCGACGGAGGTCGGCGAGGAGGAGGATGCCGTTGGCGGTCGCGATCGGTTCCACCGTCCGATGGTCGACCGTCGCGTGACACCCTGCGCACGGCGCGCGCGGATCGGATGTCGAGAACACCGGGCGATGGATGGGGAGGACGAGTCCTCCCACCGCTACCGCGCCCGCACCACCCGCGCCTCATCCCACACGGGCTCGTTGGACTCGTACACGCGCCCATCCGCCCCGAAGACCAGGAACCGGTCGAACGACCGCGCGAACCAGCGGTCGTGCGTCACGGCCAGCACGGTGCCCTCGAACTGGGCGAGGGCGAGCTCGAGCGCCTCCGCGGAGACGAGGTCGAGGTTGTCGGTGGGTTCGTCGAGCAGCAGCAGGGTGACTCCGCTCAGTTCGAGCAGCAGGATCTGCAGGCGCGCCTGCTGCCCACCGCTCAGCGATCTCGAAGGTCTGCTCCGCGCCATCCACCAGTCCATAGCGGTCGAGTGCGCGGCTCGCGGCCTCGCGTGCCAGGCCGGCTCGGTTGTCGTCGCCGCGGTGGAGGATGTCGAGCAGGGTGCGCCCGATGAGCTCTGGATGCTGGTGCGCCTGCGCAAACCACCCGGGAACGACCCGCGCGCCCAACTTCGCCCTCCCGCTGTGCGCCACCGGATCGAGCGTCTCCCCCACGGACGTGCGGTGCTCCTTCTCCGGGGTGGTGCCCCCGAGCGCGAGCAACCGCAGGAAGTGCGACTTGCCCGACCCGTTCGACCCGAGCACCGCGATGCGCTCGCCGAACCACACCTCGAGGTCGAACGGCTGCATGAGCCCGGTGAGCTCGAGCTGCTCGCACACGACGGCGCGGTTGCCGGTGCGGGCGCCCTTGAGGCGCATCCTGAGGTCCTGGTCGAGCGGACGCTCCTGCGGCGGACCCGCCTCCTCGAACTTGCGCAGGCGGGTGAGCGCGGCCTGGTAGCGCGAGGCGAAGCCGTCGCTCGCGGTCGCCTTGACCTTGAGGTTGGCGACGAGCGTCTTGAGCTTGGCGTGCTGCTCGTCCCAGCGGCGGCGGAGTTCGTCGAGGCGGTCCATTCGGTCGAGGCGGGCCTGGTGGTAGGTCGCGAAGCCGCCGCCGTGCGTCCAGGTCGAGTTGCCGGCCGCCTGCACCTCGACCGTGATGATCCGGTCGGCGGCGCGCGCGAGCAGCTCGCGGTCGTGGCTCACGAGCAGCACGGTCTTGTGGGTCGCGCGCAGGGCATCCTCGAGCCAGCGCTTGCCGGGCACGTCGAGGTAGTTGTCGGGCTCGTCGAGCAGCAGCACCTGCTCGGGGCCGCGCAGCAGTGCCTCGAGCACGAGCCGCTTCTGCTCGCCGCCGGAGAGCGTGTTGATCTCGCGGTACTTCGCACGCTCGAACGGGATGCCGAGGGCGGCGACCGTGCACGTGTCCCACACGGTCTCCTGGTCGTAGCCGCCCGCGTCCGCGTACTCCGCGAGCGCGGTCGCGTAGGCCAGCTGGTTCACCGTCGTGTCGTGCTCGATGAGCGCGAGCTCGGTGCGGTCGACCTCGCGCGTCGCATCCCGCACCGCCTTCGGAGCGACCGAGACCAGCAGGTCGCGCACGGTGCTCGTCGTCGCTGCACGTGCCCGACGAACTGGTCCATGACGCCGAGGCCGCCGTCGATCGAGATCGCGCCCTCGTCGGCCTTGAGCCCGCCGTCCTCCTCGGACCAGCCGGCCGCGCCGCGGATGATCCGCAGCAGCGTCGACTTGCCCGCGCCGTTCGCGCCGATGAGCGCCGACGTCGTGCCCTCGCCCACGCGGAACGACACCTCGTCGAGCAGCGGTCGCCCGTCGGCGAGCGAGTACGACACCCCGTTGACGTCGATGAAGCCCATGACCGTGCACCCTGCCTCGAATGGATGCCGCCCGACGCTGGGCAGCCGACCAGACTACAACGCCTACGGCTCCGGAGGTGCACGCGCGTCCTCGATGCGCGGCCGACAGCATCGAGCGCACCTCGGGCTGAGGGTCTGATCGCGTCGGGCCCGCTGTGCCCCAGCTGAGGGCCGGATCGGATCGCTGCAGGGTCCGGCGGTCGGCTCCGTCGGGTGTGGCGGGCCTCTATGGGCGGAGGCCCGGCCAGCAGACCCCCAACCCCCACGAGCAACGACTCACCGACGGTAGTTCGGCGCCTCCACCACCATTTGGATGTCGTGCGGGTGCGACTCCTTCAGCCCCGCCGCCGTGATCCGCACGAACTTGCCCTTCTGCCGCAGCTCGTCGATCGTGCGGGCACCGGTGTAGAACATCGACTGCCGCAGGCCGCCGAGCAGCTGGTACACGACCGAGCCGACCGGGCCGCGGTAGGGCACCTGGCCCTCGATGCCCTCGGCGATGAGCTGCTCGTCGCTCGGCACATCCGCCTGGAAGTAGCGGTCGCGGCTGTACGAGGTCTTCGTGCCGCGGGTCTGCAGGGCGCCGAGCGATCCCATGCCGCGGTAGCCCTTGAACTGCTTGCCGTTGACGTACATCAGGTCGCCGGGGCTCTCGTCGGTTCCGGCGAGCAGTGAGCCGAGCATCACGGTCTCGGCGCCGGCGACGAGCGCCTTCGCGATGTCGCCCGAGTACTGCAGGCCGCCGTCCGCGATCACCGGGATGCCGGACTCGCGCGCCGCGAGCGACGCCTCGTACACCGCGGTGACCTGCGGCACGCCGACGCCCGCCACGACGCGGGTGGTGCAGATCGAGCCGGGACCGACGCCCACCTTCACGGCGTCAGCACCGGCATCCACGAGGGACTGCGCGCCGGACCTGGTCGCGACGTTGCCGCCGATCACGTCGATCGCGGAGAACGCGGAGTCGGACTTGAGCCGGCGGATGATGTCGAGCACGCCGGCCGAGTCGCCGTTGGCGGTGTCGACGACGATGACGTCGACTCCGGCGTCGCGCAGCGCCCCCGCGCGCTCCCAGGCGTCGCCGAAGAATCCGATCGCGGCGCCGACGCGCAGGCGGCCCTCGTCATCCTTCGTGGCGTTCGGGTACTTCTCGCTCTTGTCGAAGTCCTTGACCGTGATGAGCCCGCGCAGCCGACCCTCGGGGTCGACGAGCGGCAGCTTCTCGATCTTGTGCTGCGCGAAGATCGCGATCGCCGAGTCGGGGTCGACGCCCTCGGGCGCGGTGATCAGCGGGGCCTTGGTCATCACGTCGCGCACGAGCGTCGTGGACTTCTCGAACGGCGAGACGAACCGCATGTCGCGGTTGGTGATGATGCCGACGAGCCGGCCGTCGCGCCTCCACGACGGGCAGGCCCGAGACGCGGAACTGGCCGCACAGCGCATCGACTTCGGCCACGGTCGCGTCGGGCGTCGTCGTCACGGGGTTGGTGATCATCCCGGACTCGCTGCGCTTGACCTTGTCGACGTGCGCCGCCTGGTCCTCGATGGAGAGGTTGCGGTGCAGGATGCCCAGGCCGCCGTTGCGCGCCATCGCGATCGCCATGCGGCTCTCGGTGACGGAGTCCATGGCCGCGGACAGCAGCGGGGACGCGACCCGGATGCGCCGGGTGAGCCGGGATGAGGTGTCCGCCTCGCTCGGGATGACGTCGGTGTGCCCCGGCAGGAGCATGACGTCGTCGTAGGTGAGGCCGATGAAGCCGAAGGGGTCGGGCTGGTCCATGGTTTCCTCTGTTGCGAGAAGGTGTGGATGGCCGAAGAAGCGACGATGGTTCCCGGTAGTCGATCTTAACGCGGTTGCGCGGCGGAAATTCCGTGTCATCCTTATCTGCACGGCCCGTGGCTCGCGAAACATGCGAGCAACACGGGCCGGGTAACGTCGATGGGGACGTCACCCGTATCGATACGGGGCGTCCCGAAATCTTGGAGGTCCCGTGACACGTCCCCGAATGGCGGTCACCGCGCGGATGCGCCGTCCGATCGGCCTGGCGGTGGTCTTCGCGGCCATGCTCGCGGCCTTCGCGATGCTCGCCGGCGTCGGGGCCGCATCCGCCGACGAGGTGGACACCGACACCTACGACTTCCGGATCAGCGGCAACGTGCAGCTCGAGGGCGAACCGCTCGAGGGCGTGACCCTCACGGTCTCCGGCAACGGGGTCGACACCGACGTGCAGACCGACGCCGACGGCAAGTGGGCGGTCGGCGTGCCGGAGAAGAACGCCGACTACACGGTCACCCTCGACGAGTCGACGCTGCCCGAGGGCATCGCCGTGGTCGACGACACCGGGGCTGACTCCACGCCGAACGTCAAGGAGGTGACCGTCGGTCCGGGTGGCCGAGTGTCGGTCAACTTCTTCATCGGCCAGGGCGAGCGCAACGTCACGAGCTTCTTCGACCAGCTCGTGCAGCGCATCATCACCGGCCTCAACTTCGGCCTGATGCTCGCGCTCGCCGCGATCGGCCTCTCGCTCGTGTTCGGCACGACGGGCATCTCGAACTTCGCGCACGCCGAGATGGTGACCTTCGGCGCCGTGATGACCCTGCTCTTCTCAACGACGCTGGGCCTGCCGATCTGGGCCGCGATCCTCATTGCGCTCGTGCTGAGCGCGTTCCTCGGATTCGCTCCTCGATGCCGGTCTCTGGAGACCGCTGCGAAGGCGCGGGTCTGGGCACCGTGCAACTCATGATCGTGAGCATCGGGCTCTCGCTCGCGATCCGCTACACCTTCCAGTTCTTCATCGGCGGCAACACGAGCCAGCTGCCGGGCGCGGATGCCGTGCCGATCAAGCTGTTCGGATCGGTCGCCGCTGAGCGTGATCGACATGGTCTCGATCGGCATCAGCATCGTCGCGATCCTCGCCCTCGCGTTCTGGCTGCAGCGCACCCGGATCGGCAAGGCGACCCGGGCGGTCTCGGACAACCCGTCGCTCGCCGCAGCATCCGGCATCGACGTGGACCGCGTGGTGCGCATCGTCTGGATCGTCGCCGCCGCGATGGCCGGCCTCGCCGGCGTGCTCTGGGCCTACTACCGCCCGGGCATCAAGTGGGACATGGGCGCGGAGATCCTGCTGCTCGTGTTCGCCGCCGTCACGCTCGGTGGTCTCGGCACCGCGTTCGGCGCGCTGCTCGGCTCGCTCGTGATCGGCCTCGTGGTCGAGGTGTCCACGCTGTGGATCCCGTCCGACCTCAAGTTCGCTGCGCCGCTCGTCGTGCTCATCGGCATCCTGTTGTTCCGTCCGCAGGGCATCCTCGGACGCCGAGAGAGAATCGGTTAGGGACCCCTCATGGACTGGATCCAGATCCTCGTCAACACCGCCTCGTCGATCATCAGCCCGGTGACGATCGCCTACGCGCTCGCCGCCATCGGCCTCTCGGTGCACTTCGGCTTCGCCGGCCTGCTCAACATGGGCATCGCGGGCTTCATGGCGATGGGCGCGTACGGCTACGCCATCTCCATCCTGACCTTCGGGTTCCCGTGGTGGGGCGGCGTGCTCGTCGGCCTCGGCGCGGGCATGGTGTTCGCGCTCATCCTCGGCATCCCGACGCTGCGACTGCGCGGCGACTACCTCGCGATCGTGACGATCGCCGCGGCCGAGGTCGTGCGCCTGCTGTTCCTGACCAGCGCGTTCGACCCGGTGACGGGATCGGCTGACGGTCTCACCGGCTACCACACCGAGCTTCCGCGCGGCGAACCCGATCCCGCCGGGCAGCTACGGCTTCGGCCCGTGGGTCTACAACGAGGTCGGATGGTGGGTGCGCATCCTCGGCATCATCGCCCTCGCGATCGCGGTCTTCGCGGTCTGGCGCATCATGTCCAGCCCGTGGGGCCGGGTGCTCAAGGGCATCCGCGAGGACGAGGATGCCGTGCGCGCGCTCGGCAAGAACGTCTTCTCCTACAAGCTGCAGGCGCTCGTGCTCGGAGGCGCGATCGCTGCGGCGGGCGGCATCGTCTACGCGATGGATCGCAATGTGAACTCGGGTGTGTACGTGACATCCCTGACCTTCTTCATCTACACCGCGCTGCTGCTCGGCGGCGCGGCGACGATCTTCGGCCCGGTGATCGGGTCCGTCGATCTTCTGGGTGGTGCAGACGTTCCTCAGCAACGTGCTGCCGGCCCTCGCGCTCGTCGGGGCTCCTGCCGTTCATGAGCTCGATCCAGGCGGCGACGCTGCGGTTCATCCTCACGGGCATCGTGCTCATGCTGTTGGTGATCTTCAGACCCCAGGGCATGCTCGGCAACAAGAAGGAGCTGACCTTTGTCAAGTAGTTCATCGGCACAGGGCGTCGTTCCTCCCGTGTCCAGCGGCCAAGACCACCGGGCTGCACACCGGCGAGGCCGTGCCGGGCGTCGCCAAGGTCGACCCGATCATCGTCATCGACGGCGTGCGCCGCACCTTCGGCGGTCTCACGGCCGTCGATGTCGAGCACCTCGAGATCCCGCGCGGTGCGATCACCGCGCTCATCGGCCCGAACGGCGCCGGCAAGACCACGCTGTTCAACCTGCTCACCGGGTTCGACAAGCCGGACAACGGCACGTGGACGTTCGACGGCACGACCCTCTCGGGCATCCCGGCGTTCAAGGTCGCCCGCATGGGCCAGGTGCGCACGTTCCAGCTCACCAAGGCGCTCGGCCTGCTCACCGTGCTCGACAACATGAAGCTCGGTGCGAAGGGCCAGACGCGGCGAGCGGTTCTGGGCGGGCATCTTCCCGTTCCCGTTCTGGCGCCGGCAGGACGAGGTCATCGAGGAGCGCGCGATCAAGCTCCTGCGCAAGTTCAAGCTCGACGCCAAGATGGAGGACTTCGCGGCCTCGCTCTCCGGCGGCCAGCGGAAGCTGCTCGAGATGGCCCGCGCCCTCATGAGCGAGCCGCAGCTCGTCATGCTCGACGAGCCGATGGCCGGCGTGAACCCCGCGCTCACGCAGTCGCTGCTCGAGCACATCCTCGACCTGAAGGACGAGGGGATGACGGTGCTGTTCGTCGAGCACGACATGCACATGGTCCGGCACATCGCCGACTGGGTGGTCGTCATGGCGGAGGGACGCGTGGTCGCCGAGGGCGACCCGGTCTCGGTCATGAAGGACCCCGCGGTGATCGACGCCTACCTCGGCGCGCACCAGGAACTCGACCTCGGCGTCGTGACCGGCCGGTACACGGCCGCGGACGCCGATCCGACCACGGATGCCTCGGCCTCCGCCCAGGCCGACGCCGACGCCATCGAGGCCGAGGGCACCGCAGAGGCCGACCGGGAGGACGAGTCATGAGCACGCACCACCGCCACCGCGCCACTCGTCATCGATGTGGACAACATCGTCGCCGGCTACCTGCCGGGCGTGAACATCCTCAACGGATGCTCCCTGCAGGCCCGCGAGGGCGAGCTCATCGGCATCATCGGCCCGAACGGCGCCGGCAAGTCGACGCTGCTCAAGGCGATCTTCGGCCAGGTCAACGTGCGCAGCGGTGTGATCTCGCTCGAGGGCGAGCCGATCACCGGCCTGCGGGCGAACAAGCTCGTGTCGCGCGGCGTCGGCTTCGTGCCGCAGAACAACAACGTGTTCCCGAGCCTGTCCATCGAGGAGAACCTGCAGATGGGGCTGTACCAGCGCCCGTCGCAGTACGACGAGCGCCTCGAGTTCGTGACGAGCATCTTCGCGGAGCTCGGCAAGCGCCTCAAGCAGCGCGCCGGCTCGCTCTCCGGCGGCGAGCGGCAGATGGTCGCGATGTCGCGCGCCCTCATGATGGACCCGAAGGTGCTGCTGCTCGACGAGCCCTCCGCCGGGCTCTCGCCGGTGCGGCAGGATGAAGCGTTCATCCGCGTCTCGGAGATCAACAAGGCCGGCGTCACGACCATCATGGTCGAGCAGAACGCCCGCCGCTGCCTCCAGATCTGCGACCGCGGCTACGTGCTCGACCAGGGCAAGGACGCCTACACCGGCACCGGCCGCGAGCTGCTGAACGACCCGAAGGTGACCGAACTGTATCTGGGCACCCTCGGGCAGTAGGTGCTCTGTTGGCACGCCGCATTCGCGGCGTGCGTCGTCCGTCGGACGATACGAGCGTCGTCGCATCGTCCGCCGGTGCGAACCAGACAACGCACGTCGCCTTGCATGGCGACCGCTCGTACCTCTGCGGCAGCGCGACCGAACGTGATGTACCTGCCCAGGTGATCCCGACGAATGCCGCGACCGCGCTCGTGGCATTCGGCGGACGACGCCCGCCGCAGGAGCGGCGGCGGGCCAATGGGCACTCGACTGAGCGCGAAAGAGCCCCGGTCCGCAAGGACCGGGGCCCTTCGAGTAACTAGCTAGACGCTGCTACGACGCTCAGTACGCGACGTAGTTGTTGTCCTCGCCGTACACGTAGATGCCGATGCTCGCCTCGGTCGGGTCGCCGACCTCGTCGAACGTGATCGGACCGGAGATGCCGTCGTAGTCGGCCGTGCCGCCACCGAGGATGATGGCCGCGCAGTCAGCGTACGTCGAGCACTTCTCGCCGTCACCCGAACCACCCGAGACCTCCTGCAGCTTCGCCGCGATCTCCGAACCGTCGGTGGAACCACCGGCAGCGAGCGATGCGAGCGAGAGCAGGATCACGGCGTCGTAGGACTCAGCTGCGTAGCTGTAGTCCTCGAGGGCCGGGAGGCCCTCCTCGGCGACGAAGTCGTCGAGCTGGCCGGTGAAGTCCGTCAGGGTGTCGATCGACAGACCCGGCAGCGTTCCCTTGGCACCCGTGAGCGAACCCGCAGCGAACGCGTCGCCGAAGTTCTTCAGGTTGCCGTCGACGAAGTAGAGCTTGTCGGCGGGGAACTGTCCGAGCAGGCCGGGCAGGATGGTGGTGACCTCGTCGAACGTGATCAGCGCGATCGCGTCGGGAGCAGCAGCCAGCACCTCGCTGATCTGCGTGGTGAACACCGTGTCACCCGTGTTGTAGGTGGGCGCGGCCACGACCTCGCCACCGGCGGCCTCGAAGGCCTCGGTGACGTACTTCGCGAGACCGGTGCCGTACGAGTCGTTCAGCACGATCATGCCGAGGGTGGCGTTGCCGTCCTCCGCGATCAGGTTGCCGAGCACCTCGCCCTGCAGCACGTCCGACGGAGCCGTACGGAAGTACAGGCCGTTGTCGTCGTAGGTGGTGAAGGCGTCAGACGTGTTGGCGGGCGAGAACTGGATGACGCCCTCACCGACCACCTGGTCGATGAACTGGAGCGACGTACCGGACGACGCTGCACCGATGATGGCGGAAACGCCCTCGGCGAGCACGCGGGGCGCCTCGGTCTCGTATGCCTTGTTGTCGGTGTTACCGGAGTCACCGAGCGTGATCTCGGTCGTGAGACCGGTGTCGGCGGCGGCGGCGTTGACCTCGGCGGCAGCCATCAGGACGCCGGCCTCCTCGGGCGGGCCGAGGAACGCGAGGTTACCGGTCTGCGGCAGCAGGGTACCGATCTTCAGGGTGTAGTCGTCGATCGGACCGGCGGTGTCGCCGCCTTCCGGGGTCGGCGTGGCACAGGCGGAGAGGGCCAGCACAGTCGCGCCGATGAGGGCAATGCCCCCGACGACGATCTTGCGCGAGCGCGACCCAGAGGCCTTCGCGAATACGCTCATGTTGCTCCTTGCGTTTCGAATGTGTTCAGGACGAATAGACCCCACCAGCGGTGGGACTGTCCCGTAAAACTATGCTGCCCATCCGTCGGACACAATACGTGGGTGTTACAGCCATGTAACGCGACCCGATCGTTACCTAATGCCGCTGGATGCCGCGCCCTCCCCGAGAGGTACGATCACGTCATGTCGCGCCCTCCACACCCCCGCGGCGCGCTCGTTCTGGCCGCGCTCACGGGCCTCGTGGTGGCCGCGTCGGTGGCGGGGTGCAGTGGATCCGCCGGTGCGCCAGGCGCGGCATCCCCGGCCCCTGACGGCCTTCCGGAGGGCTTCACGGTCGAGATGTACCAGACCCGCACCGATACCGGACCGCGGCGCCTCGAGATCGCGATCACGAACCGCACGGGCGGTCCGGTCGAGATCGATCGGCTCGTGTTCGACTCGACGCAGTTCGACGGCACGGCCGAGTGGCAGAAGGACTCGACCCGCATCGTGGATGGCGCGACCGTCGACCTCCCCGTGCTGCTGCCGCCGCCCGACTGCGACGCGACCGACATCATCCACTCCGTCGAGTTCGACTACGTGCTCGACGACGGAACGTCCGGGCACCGCGATCGCGACCCCCAGCGACCGGCTCGACCGCCTGCCGGCGGTGCGACTCGAGGACTGCCTCACCGAGGCGGTGGCCGACATCGCCGTCCTCACCGCTGACACGCTGCCGTACCCGGTCACGGTCGGCGGCATCCAGGCGGTCGGGGTCGACATCACGGTCGAGCCGACCGGCGCGGACGGCTCGGTGCGGTTCATCGAGTCGGGCAGCACGACGCTGCTCATGATGGCGAACCCGGCCACGGGCACCCTCGAGAACCTGCTGCCGATCGATGTCACGGTGAAGGGCACCGACGAGCCGTCGGTGATCACGCTGACCGTCGCCCCCGGGCGGTGCGACCCGCACGCGATCCAGGAGGACAAGCGCGGCACGATCTTCCCCATGGAGGTCGAGACGCCCGACGGCAACGGACGCATCTACGTCACGACCGCCGGCCCGGTTCGGTCGGCACTCTACGACGTGGTGATCGCGAACTGCGGCACGGGGTAGCTCGGCTCAGTCGAGCCTGGTCCAGGTGTTGTCGTCCTCGTACTCGTAGATGCCGATGATCGCGCCGAGCGGATCCCCGGCTTCGTCGAACGTGATCGCGCCGGAGAAGCCGTCGTAGTCGACCGCCTCGCCGTCGAGGATGAGCTGCGCCGCCGACGCGAAGTCCGTCGCGACCTCGCCGCCGCCGGTGCCCCCGGAGACCGCACGCAGCTCGGCGGCGATCGCCGGCCCGCTCGTGTCGTTCGCGGCGAGTGCACCGAGCGCCGCGACCACGACCGCGTCGTACGCCTCGGCCGCGAAGCTGAAGTCGGTCAGCGCAGGGTCGAGCTCGACGAGCCGGTCGGTGAAGTCCTCGAGCTCGGTGATGTCGAGGCCGGGCTGGCTCGCGTGCGCCCCGACGATGCTGCCGCCGAGAGTCCTGGCTGTGGTCGCCGAGGCCCAGGCCGACGAAGTAGAGGTCAGGGCCCTCGTAGCCCGCGGTGAGGAGGTCGGGCACCGACGAGCCCGGCCTTGCTCTCGGTGAGCATGACCACCGCATCCGGGTCGGCCTCGACGATCGCGGCGTTCTGGTCGGTGAGCGCGCCCGCCGTGCCCTCGAACGACTCCTCGGCGACGACCTCGCCGCCGGCGCGCTCGAACTGCGCGATGAGCGCCTGCTGCAGCATCGGCGCGCAGAAGTCGGACTGCGCAATCACACCGAGGGTCGTCGCACCGTCGTCGAAGATCTGCTGGGCCATCGCGGCGCCCTCGAGCGCGCACGACGGTGACGTGCGCCAGTACAGGTCGTCGTCGGCGAACCTGGTGAAGTCGGGCGAGGTGTTCCCGGGCGAGATCTGCAGCACGCCCGCACCGGTGATCTCGCCGATGACCTTCTTCGAGACGCCGTCGGACACCGGGCCGATGATGACCGTCGTGCCGAGATCGAGGAGTTCCTCGGTCGAGGTGAAGCCGACGTCGGTGGTCGCGTCGCCGGCATCCCGGCTCTCGTGCACGATCTGGATGCCGACATCCGCCGAGTTGACGTCGTCGACGGCCAGGGTGATGGCCGCGAGGGTCGCGGGGCCGAACTGCGCGAACGATCCGGTCTGGGGCAGCAGCGACCCGAGCTGCAGGGTGAGGTTGCGCGGCTCGACGGGCTCGGCGCTGTGGTCGGCTCGGGCGAGGGCGTGCAGCCGCTGAGTGCCAGGGCGAGCCCGGCGATGGCGGCGACCGGCCACAGCGTGACGCGGGCGCGGTCTCGGGTGACCTCGGACATCGGACTCCTACGGGTGGCGGGGCACCATCGCCTAGCCGACGATCACGCCGCGCGCGAAGACGAACTTGTTCTCGCCGTTGAACGTGAACACCCCATAGTACGCGGGGGAGATATCCCCGTTGCTGTCGAAGTTCTGTGGGCCGGAGACGCCGTCGTAGTCGATGTCGTCCTGGGTCTCGAGCACATCGAGGCACTCCGCGAAGCTCGTGCACTTGATGCCGCCGCTCGAGACGTCGTGCAGGGCGGCCGCGATCGATCGGCCGCCGTCATCCCCGGCGATCGTGGCCGCGAGGGCGGCGAGGATGGTCGCGTCGTAGGACTCGGCGGCGTAGCGGAACATCGCGAGCGCGCCATCCACCCCCTTCAGGCGGTTCTTGAACGCGTCGTCGGGTTCGTAGCCGTCGATGATGCCGTTCACGCCGGTGATGCTGCCCGCGGGGAGCGCCTGCGAGTAGTCCGCGGTGTTCTGGGTGGTGAGCCAGAGCTTGGCTCCGCCGTATCCCGCGGCGATGAGCGCGAGGATGATCGGCTTGGCCTGGTCCTGCGCCACACCCGGGTTCGCGAGCACGACGGCATCCGGGGCGGCGTCGACGATCGCCTGGACCAGCGGGGCGTAGTCGGTCGTGGCGCCGTCGAAGGTCTCGTCAGCGACGAGCGTGCTGCCGGCGGCGTCGAGACCCTGCGGTGAGCGTGTCGCGCAGCGCGGCGCTGCCGTCGTCGTCGTAGGCGATGAGCGCGACATCCACCGGCCCCTGTCTCGGAGATGACCTCGGCGAGCGCGGCGCCCTGCAGCCCGTAGGCGGGCACGGTGCGGAAGATGAGCCCGTCGTCATCGAGGCCGGTGAGCACGGTCGAGGTCGCGGCGGGTGAGATGAGCGGGATGCCCGCCGCCACGACCAGCGGAGCGAGCCGCTCCACGAGCACCGACGAGTTCGGGCCGATGACCACATCGACGGGCTTCGTGAGCAGATCGGCGAACGACGCCTCGGCGGTCTGGGTGCCGGCATCCGCGGAGTCGGCGTGGAACACCTCGACGGGTGCGCCGTTCACCCCGCCGGCCTCGTTGATCTCGGCGATCGCGAGGTTGACCCCCGCGGCCTGGGCGCCGCCGAGGAACGCGAACGTGCCGCTCGTGGGCACGAGGTCGCCGATCCTCAGCACGCCGTCGCCGGTCGGCTGGATGGTCATGGTCGGCTCGGGCGTCACCGTGGGCTCGGCAGGCGGTGGTGCGGTGCACGCCGCCAGGAGTGCGGTCGAGGCGAGGGCGACGACGCACGCCCGCACGAGCTTCGGGCGCGGCGTCGGGAGCATGCTCGGGTGCATGCTCGAACGATACTCGTGGCGCGGTCGCCGGAGTCGGCGGCTCGCGTGCTAGGGAGCACCCTCCGGCGTCGTCGCGAGCGCCGCCGCCCGCTGCCGAGTGCCGTTGCGGAGGCCGTCGAAGCTCAGGATGGCGAGCGCGACCCACACGATCGCGAATCCGGCCCACCGCGCGGGCGGCATCGCCTCGTGCATGATGACCGCCCCGATGATGAGCTGCAGCACGGGCGCGAAGTACTGCACGAGTCCCATGTAGACCAGCGGCAGGCGACGGGCGCCCGACGCGAACAGCAGCAGCGGAACCGCCGTGATCACGCCGGCGAGCAGCAGGAGCACCGTGTGCCACACCGAGATCGACCCCATGGTGAGGTCGCCCTGCAGCGCGATCACGATGAGCGCGATGGATGCCGCGGGCGCGAGGTACGCCGTCTCGATCGTGAGGCCGCTCACCGCATCCACCTTCGGTCCCACCTGCTTCTTCACGAGACCGTAGAGCCCGAAGCTGAAGGCGAGCACGAGCGAGATCCAGGGCGGCTGGCCGTAGTTGATCGCGAGCACGATGACCGCGACCGCGCTCACGCCGACCGCGACCCACTGCAGCACGCGAAGCCGCTCGCGCAGCACGATCACGCCGAGCAGCACCGTCACGATCGGATTGATGAAGTAGCCGAGCGACGCCTCGACCACGTGTCCGGTCACCGCCGCGAAGACGTACACCAGCCAGTTGACGAGGATGAAGACGCTCGCCGCCGCGAGCAGCAGCATCGACCGGCGGTCGCGGGTGATCGCGACGAACGGCGCCCACGCCCTCGTGACCAGGATGAGCGCGACGCAGAACACGAGCGACAGCACGATCCGCCACGCCACGATCTCGACCGCGCCCGAGGGCACGAGGGCGACGAAGAACAGCGGCAGGAAGCCCCACCAGACGTACGACGCGATCGCGAAGGCGAATCCCCTGCCGCGCTCGCTGGTTCCGGGGGATGCCACGTCGCCAAGCCTAGGCGCGCCCGGGAACGACGAAGGTCCGATGGCAGGAAGCCATCGGACCTTTGTCTGAAAGGTGCGGGTGGAACTTAGTGAACGACCACCGCGAGCACGTCGCGAGCCGACAGGACGAGCAGGTCCTCGCCGCCGTACTTCACCTCGGTGCCGCCGTACTTGCTGTAGATGACCTTGTCGCCGACCGAGATGTCGAGCGGGATGCGGTTGCCGTTGTCGTCGATGCGACCCGGTCCGACCGCCACGACCTCGCCCTCCTGGGGCTTCTCCTTGGCGGTGTCGGGGATGACGAGCCCGGACGCGGTGGTCTGCTCTGCCTCGACCTGCTTGATGACGATGCGATCCTCGAGCGGCTTGATGGAGACCGACACGGTTGACCTCTTCTTTCTCTGCTTACTAAGACTGGTTGGCACACTCAGCGTGAGAGTGCCAGACCAACTCTAGAGCATCGCTGGCACTCGTTCAACGCGAGTGCCAGCGCCGCGGATGCGGGTCGACCGTGTCGAGACCTCACCTACGCTCAACGTATGGATGCAAGCGAGCTGCGCGAGCTGCTCTCCGTCGAGGGCCTCCGACTGCTCGACGACCTGCCGCCGTACGAGAGCGCCGCGGATGTCGTGCGCACCGTCGCCGACCTCCGTCGCGCCGGCCACTCCCCCGGCCTCGTCGCCGCCGTGCTGAGCCAGTCGAAGCTGCGGGCTCGAGCGCGCAGCCAAGTTCGGACCGTTCGCCGACCGGATGCTGTTCACCGAGGCCGGGCTCGAGCAGTCAACCCGGCTGTCGGTCGCCGCCCAGCACGCCGGACGGTTCCAGCGCGCGGGCCTCGGCTGGATCGCCGACCTCGGCTGCGGCATCGGGGCGGATGCCCTCGCCATCGCCGCGCTCGAACTCGAGGTCACCGCGGTCGAGCGCGACGAGGTGACCGCCGCCCTCGCCGCCTACAACCTCGCGCCCTGGTCCAACGCGCGCGTCGAGCACGGCACCGCCGAGGACGCCGACCTCGCCGGCGTGGACGGCGTCTACCTCGACCCCGCGCGGCGATCGGGCGGCAAGCGGCTGACCGATCCGAAGGACTGGACGCCGTCGCTCGACTTCGCGTTCGGGCTCGCGGAGCGACTGCCCGTGGGAGTCAAGCTCGCGCCCGGCATCGACCGGGACCTCATCCCGGCGGAGGCCGAGGCGCAGTGGGTGTCGGTCGACCACGACGTCGTGGAGGTCGGACTCTGGTTCGGCGCGGTCGCGCGGCCGGGCATCCGGCGGGCGGCGCTCGTGATCGCGCTCCGGCGGCGTGAGCGAGCTGACCGCTGCCGGAGGACAGCGCGGATGCCGAGCCGCGCCCTCTGGGCGAGTACCTGTTCGAGCCCGATGGCGCCGTCATCCGCGCGCGACTGATCGGCGACCTGGCCAGGAGCCTCGGGGCCGGGATGCTCGACCCCACGATCGCGTACCTCACCGCTGATGAACCCGCGACCACGCCGTTCGCGAGCTGCTTCCGCGTGATCGAGGACTTCCCGCTCGACCAGCGACTGCTCAAGCGCGAGCTCGCAGCACGCGGCATCGGCACGATCGAGATCAAGAAGCGCGGGGTGGACATCGATCCGGCGGCGTTCCGCACGGCGTTGAACCCGAAGGGGGACGGCTCGGCCACGCTCGTGCTCACGCGGGTGGCGGGCAAGCGCCGCGCCATCCTGGCGGAACGCGTGTAGGAACTACGCAGGCGTTCGGGTAGACCGCCATCAGCCCGAAGATGAGCAGCAGGCCGATCACGAAGATGCCGAGGCCGGCGTAGCCCGTGATGAGCCCGGTGAGCCAGAAGCCCTTCGCGTGGGGCTGGCTGCGCTGCGCCATGTGCCCGGTGATGATCGCCGCGATCGAGGAGATCGCGAAGAACCCGAAGGCGAGCACGCCGATGATCCCGAGCACCATCGAGGTGATGCTGAGTCCCTTCGGCGGACCGGGCTGGTAGGCATACGGCTGGCCGTAGCCGGGAGCGGCGTAGGTGGGCTGCGTGCCGTAGCCGGGCTGTCCCGGCTGGGCGTACGGCGAGCTCGGCGGGTTTGCCGGCGGCTGGTAGCCGGTGCCGGGGGCCGCGTACGCCGGGTGCGGCGGGCCGCCGGCGCGGCCGGAGCGGCGGGCGCGACGGGCGGCGTCTCGACCGGCGGGACCGCGCTCGGGGTGCGCTCCATGCCGGGCGGCGGTGGAGGCGGAGGCGGGGGTGCGTCGTTGTCGGGCATGCGATTCAGCGTAGCAATGGCGCGACTGGCTATTGGTAGTTCGTCCACACCGGGATGCCGGACGACAGCAGCACGATCGACACGATTCCGAAGACGATCGCCGCGACGATGCCGAGGTAGCCGAGCACCACACCGATCACGGCGAGGATCCAGCCCTGTTCGCCCGTGCGCTTGATCTGGTGCAGGGCGATGTGGCCGAGGATGACGCCGAGCAGCCCGAGCGCGATGACCGAGAGCACGAGCGACGCGATCGCGAGCCCATTCCACGGCGTGCGCAGGGCGGCCTCGGCGCGGGGGTACGCGATCGGCTGCACGTTCACCGAGGAGGGCGGGGTTCCTTCGCTCATGCGATCAGAGTAGCCGCGGTCTCAGGCGCACGTGGATGGCCGTCACCGGCAACGTCGAATCCGCCCCGAACCCGAGATCCGACGGCGGGTATCCCGCGCTCACGAGCTGCGCGCCGAGTGCGGCGATCATCGCGCCGTTGTCCGTGCACAGGCTCAGCGGAGGGATGCGGAGCGTGATGCCGGCACGGGATGCCCGCTCCTCCGCCACCGCGCGCAGTCGGGCATTCGCGACCACGCCGCCGCCGAGCAGCAGGCGAGGCACCCCGAGGTCGGTGCACGCGGCGATCGCCTTGGTGACGAGGACGTCGACGACGGCCTCGCGGAAGCTCGCGGCGACATCCGCGACCGGCACCTCGCGTCCCTCGTCCTGCTCGCGCTCGACGTAGCGGGCCACTGCGGTCTTGAGCCCGGAGAAGGAGAAGTCGTAGCGGTGCCGCTCGAGGTCCTTCGGCAGGCTGAGCCCGCGCGGGAACGCGATCGCCTTCGGATCGCCGGATGCCGCGGCCCGATCGATCTCCGGACCGCCCGGGTACGGCAGCCCGAGCAGGCGTGCGACCTTGTCGAACGCCTCCCCCGCCGCATCGTCGATGGTCTCGCCGAGCAGCTCGACGTCGGAGACGAGATCGCGCACGAGCAGCAGCGACGTGTGGCCGCCCGAGACGAGCAGCGCGACCGTGGGGGTCTCGAGGGGCTCGTGGTCCAGTAGGTCCGCTCCGACGTGCCCCACGAGGTGGTTCACGGCGTACAGCGGCTTGCCGAGGGAGAGGGCGAGGGCCTTCGCCGCTCCGACACCGACCATGAGGGCGCCAGCCAGGCCGGGGCCGGAGGTGACGGCGATGGCATCCAGCTCGTCCAGGCGCACGTCGGCGTCGGCGAGCGCGGCCCTCAGGGTCGGGACCAGGGCCTCGAGGTGGGCGCGCGCCGCGACCTCCGGGACGACCCCGCCGTAGCGCGCGTGCTCCTCCATGGACGATGCGATCACGTTCGCGAGCAGCTCGGTGCCGCGCACGATGCCGACGCCGGTTTCGTCGCAGGATGTCTCGATGCCCAAGACCAGCGGACCCGTCATGCCAGCGACACCTCCGGCTCGACCAGGGCGAGCCGCATCACGATCGCGTCGATCCCGCCCTTGTAGTAGCCCTTGCGCACGGCCAGGTGCTCGAAGCCGAGCGAGCGGTACAGGTTCTGCGCGCCGTCGTTGTCCGCGCGCACCTCGAGGAACACCTCCTGCGCTCCGCGCTGCCGCGCCTCGGCGATGAGCTGCTGCATGAGCACTCGTCCGAGACCGCCACGGCGGGCGGTCTCGGCGACCGCGATCGTCTGCACGTCGGCCGAAGGCGCGCGGTGCGGCGCGAACAGCCCGGCGTAGCCGTCGACGCGATCCGGCTCACCCACCGGGAAGGCGACCAGGTAGTAGCCGTCACGCAACGAGAGCTCGGTGCGCATCGAGTCGCGGCTCCACGCGTCGGGGGTGAACACCGCATCCTCGATGAGCATGATCGCATCGAGGTCGTCGGGGGTGGCGCGGCGGAGCTGCCACGTGGTGCCCGCGCCGGTCGGGGCTTCCGTCTCGGTCATCCGGTCACCCGCTTCGGGCCGGACGAGATCGTCACGTCGGGCTGGCGGAGGTAGAGCGGCTGGTCCGACGCGGCGAGACCGTTCGGGCCGAACAGCCGGCCGGCGGCGAACGCGCGCTCGGCGAGCATCCCGAGGGCGCCCGCGGGGATGGTCGCGGTCTCGACGATCGGCGTGCCGGGACTGAGGGGCTGCAGGGAGTCGAGCTCGGCGCGGCGCAGGAGCTCCGGGCCGCGGACGCGCTGCGGGAACCCGTCGGCGTCGGGCTCGGTGTACTCGCTGAAGGCGATCTCGTTGCGGCGGGCATCCGTGACGACGATGGCGGCGTGCCCGAGGTCGAACGCGACCGCGTCGTGGCTCGCGAGCGGCACGACCGGCTTGCCGATGCCGAAGGCGAACGCTCGCGCCGCTGCGATGCCGACCCGCAGCCCGGTGAACGGGCCCGGACCCATCCCGGCCACCACACCGGACAGCGACGCGGGATCGACGCCCGCGAGGCACCGCTCGATCAGTACGCCGATGAGCTCGGCGTGGCCTCGGGTGTCCTCCGACGCATGCTCGGCGATCACGCCCGCGTCGAGGTCGACGAGCGCGACGCTCGTGCCCGCCGACGTGTCAATCGCGAGCAGCATCGAGCCAGTCCACTGTGTCATTCGGCCCGGAGGTCCATCGCGGTCCGTGGCCGGTGATCGTCACCGTGCGCGGCTCGGCGTCGGCCAGCGGGTCTCCGCCGTGCGGACGCTCGATGTCGACCTGCAGGAATTCGTCGGCATCCAGCATCCCGGCGCCCCACTCGACCACGACGATGGATGCCGCGAAGTCGAGACCCAGGTCATCGAGCTCGGCCGCCGACCCGAGCCGATAGGCGTCGACGTGAACGAGCGGAGGCAACCCCTCCGCACGTGGATGCGTGCGCGCGAGCACGAACGTGGGGCTCGTCACCGCGCCCCGCACGCCGAGCGCGGCGCCCGAGCCCTCGGGTGAGCGTCGTCTTGCCCGCCCCGAGCTCGCCGTTGAGCAGGATGAGGTCGCCGGCGTCGACCTGGCGCGCGATCGTGGCACCGAGGGCCTCCATCGCGTCGGGAGTCTCGACGATCAAGCGGGTCTCGACGAGGTCCCCGGTCACGGCACGTACCTGCGCGGGACTCGCGGGCCGATGCGGGTGACGATCTCGTAGTCGATGGTGCCGGCCGCGTCGGCCCAGTCCTCGGCGCTCGGCACCCCGGTCGCCGGGTCGCCGAACAGCACGGCTCGGTCGCCGACCGAGCACCGGGTCGTCGCCGACGTCGACGATCACCTGGTCCATCGCGACGCGACCCGCGATCACGTAGCGCGTGCCGTTGATCGAGATCGGGCCGGAACTCGACGCGTGGCGCGGGATGCCGTCGCCGTACCCGAGCGGGATCAGGGCCAGCGAGGTCTCCGCCGACGTCACGTAGTCGTGGCCGTACGAGACGCCGGACCCCGCCGGAACGCGCTTCACCGACGCGACGCTGGCAGCGAGTTCCATCGCGGGTCGCAGTCGACGCGTGAGGGCGTCGTGCACCGAGCGCTCCACCCCCAGCCCGTACATGCTGATCCCCAGCCGCACGAGGGTCAGCCGGGACTCGGGCAGCTGCAGCGCTCCCCCGGTGGCGGCGATGTGCAGCACTTCGGGGTCGAGGCCGGCGTCGCGGGCCATCCCGTGGGCGCGGTGGAAGGTGGCGACCTGCGCGGCATCCTGGTCGGTGTTCGCGAGGTGGCTCCAGAGGCCGCGCACGACGAGTCGTCCGGCGGCCTGGTGTCGCGCGGCCGCGGCGAAGAACTCCGGCCACTCGGTCTCGACGGCGCCGTTGCGGCTCAGGCCGGTGTCGACCTTGAGGTGCACGGTCGCGCCGGCGGATGCCGCGGCATCCACCTGCTCGATCGACGAGACGCCCACGTCGATGGTGTGCTCCACCGCGGCGGCGAAGTCCTCCCCGGGATCGTGCAACCACGTGAGGATCGGAACGGTGAGGCCCGCCTGCCGCAGTTCCAGGGCCTCGCCGAGGTCGACGACGCCGAGCCAGGTCGCACCGCCCTCGATGGCGGCGCGGGCGGACTGGATGGCGCCGTGGCCGTAGCCGTTCGCCTTGACGACGGCGAGCGCATCCACCGGACCGATCGCTGCACGCAGGGTCTGGACGTTCTCGGTGATCGCGCCGGTCGAGATCACCGCCTCGCGCATCACGGGTGCCGGCTCCTGAGCGGCGCGCCCAACGGACTCCGCGATCACGTACGCGATCGCGATGCCCGCGTCGTGCGACATCGAGAGGTGGAAGTTCGTGATGCCGCGACCCTCGGCGATCCGGCGGGTGGAGTCCTGCAGCTCGAAGTCGGGGTTGCCGAGCTCGTTGTTGACGATGCGCATGTCGTGCCACTGCACGCCGGTCGAGTCGCCGAGCGCCTTGATGAGCGCCTCCTTGGCGGCGAACCGCCCGGCGAGCGAGCGCAGCGGCAGTTCGTAGCCGTCGATCGACCTGTTCGCTCTGGGCGAACAAGCGGTCCTTGAGCAGTGGCGTGCGCTGGAGCGCGCTCTGGAATCGGGCGAGATCCACGACGTCCACGCCGATGCCGACGATCACTGCGTCTCCACGAGCAGCGTCACTCCACCGTGACGGACTTCGCGAGGTTGCGCGGCTGGTCCACGTCGAGGCCCTTCGCGGCCGCGAGCTCCATGCCGAAGATGTGCAGCGGCACGACCGCGAGGATCGGCTCGAACAGCGAGTCGGCGAGCGGGATCGGGATGACCTCGTCGGCGAACGGCAGCACGGCGGCATCCCCCTTCTCGGCGATCGCGATCACGCGGGCACCGCGAGCGCGGATCTCCTCGATCGACGAGATGACCTTGGGATGCAGCGAGTTCGGGTCACGCGGCGACGGCACGATCACGAACACCACCTGGCCGGGCTCGATGAGCGCGATCGGCCCGTGCTTGAGCTCGCCCGCGGCGAAGCCCTCGGCGTGGATGTAGGCGAGCTCCTTGAGCTTGAGCGCACCCTCGAGCGCGATCGGGTAGCCGACGTTGCGGCCGAGGTAGATCACGGACTGCACGTCCGTCATCCAGTGCGCGATCTGCACGAGGTCCTGCGAGGCGAGCAGCGCCTCGGCGATCTGGTCGGGGAGGGCCAGCAGCTGGGCGACGTTGTGGCGGATGGCCGCGTCATCCAGTGCCCCGCGCACCTTCGCGAGGTGCAGGCCGAGCAGGTAGAGCGCGACCGCCTGCGCGACGAACGCCTTCGTCGACGCGACCGCGACCTCGGGCCCGGCGTGCGTGTAGATCACCGCGTCGGACTCGCGCGGGATGGAGGCGCCCTGCGTGTTGCACACGCTCAGCACCTTCGCGCCGGACTCCTTCGCGAACCGCACCGCCATGAGCGTGTCCATGGTCTCGCCGGACTGGCTGATCGACACCACGAGCGTGCGCTCGTTGAGGATCGGGTTGCGGTAGCGGAACTCGTGCGACAGCTCGACCTCGACCGGCACGCGCGCCCACTGCTCGATCGCGTACTTGCCGAGCATGCCCGCGTACGCAGCCGTGCCGCAGGCGATGACGATCACGCGGTCGATCTCGGTCGAGGGATGCCTCGAGCGGCGCCAACTCGTCGAGCTGCACGATCCCGTCCGGAACCCGCCCGAGCAGCGTGTTCGCGACCGCGTCCGGCTCCTCGGAGATCTCCTTGGCCATGAAGCTCGACCAGCCGCCCTTCTCGCTGGCGGAGGCATCCCAGGTGACGTCGAACGGCTCGGTCTCGACGTCGTTGCCGTCGAAGTCGATCACCTCGACGGAAGTCGGGCCGGATCGTGACGATCTGGTCCTGCCCGATCGCCACGGCGCGGTGGGTGAACTCGATGAAGGCGGCGACATCCGAGCCGAGGAAGTTCTCGCCGTCGCCGAGCCCGATCACGAGCGGCGAGTTGCGGCGAGCGCCGACGACGACGCCCGGGGCGTCCTCGTGCATGATCAGCAGGGTGAACGCGCCGTGCAGGCGGTTCACGACGAGGCGCATGGCCTCGGTGAGGTCGCCGGTCTCGCGGTACGCCTTGCCGACGAGCAGCGCCGCGACCTCGGTGTCGGTCTCGCTCGTGAACGTCGCGCCGTCGGCGACGAGCTCGGCCTTGAGCTCAGCGAAGTTCTCGAGGATCCCGTTGTGGATCAGGGCGAGCTTGCCGTCGTCGCCGAGGTGCGGATGCGCGTTCCGATCCGTCGGCCCACCGTGCGTCGCCCAGCGGGTGTGACCGATCCCGGTGCGCCCATTGGGGATCGGGTTGGACTCGAGTTCATCCAGCAGCACCTGCAGCTTGCCGGCGCGCTTGCGGGTGGCCATCGTGCCGTCGGGGCCGAGCACCGCGACGCCCGCGGAGTCGTAGCCGCGGTACTCGAGCCGCTTCAGGCCGCCGAGCAGCACCTCGACACTCTGGTCGCTGCCCACGTACCCCACGATTCCGCACATGGGCTCGATTCTAGGCTGTGCCGCCCGGGGCTAGGCTGGGGCCGATGTCCGACCCCGCAGCCCCCAACGGCCACGTCTCGCCGTTCCAGGAGATCGACCGGGGCGAGTGGGCCGCCCTGGCGCCGTCGATGGCCGCGCCGCTCACCGAGGCCGAGATCACCGAGCTCAGCGGACTCGGCGAACCGCTCGACCTGCTCGAGGTCGAGCAGGTCTACCTGCCGCTGAGCCGCCTGCTCGCGATCTACGCCGAGAGCTCGCAGTACCTGCACGGCGCGACCGACGAGTTCCTCGGAACGCAGACCGAGCGCACGCCATTCGTGATCGCGGTGGCCGGGTCGGTGGCGGTCGGCAAGTCGACCGTGTCCCGGCTGCTGCAGGAACTGCTGTCGCGGTGGGAGGACACGCCTCGGGTCGAGCTCGTGACGACGGACGGGTTCCTGCGGCCGAACGCGGAGCTCGAGCGTCGCGGCATCCTCGATCGCAAGGGATTCCCCGAGAGCTACGACCGCCGGGCGCTGCTGCGCTTCGTGAGCGAGGTCAAGGCGGGCAAGTCGCCGGTGACCGCGCCGGTGTACTCGCACCTGACCTACGACATCGTCCCCGACCAGGTCGTGACGGTCGAGCGGCCCGACGTGCTCATCATCGAGGGTCTCAACGTGCTGCAGCCGCCCGCCCAGGGCGCGAAGCTCGCGGTGAGCGACCTGTTCGACTTCACGATCTACGTGGACGCGAGGACGAGCGACATCGAGCGCTGGTACGTCGACCGCTTCCTGTCGCTGCAGCGCGGGGCGTTCAGCCACCCCGACTCGTACTTCCACCGCTACGCGGCGCTGACCGAGGATGAAGCGACCGCGAGAGCCATCGACTTCTGGACTCGCATCAACGTGCCCAACCTCGAGCAGAACATCCTGCCGACGCGGGCCCGCGCCGACCTCGTGCTGCGCAAGGCGGCGGATCACACCGTCGAGACGGTGCTGCTGCGGAAGGTGTGACGCGCGCGCGCCACGGCGCGCTCGGTCGGCGCGATCACCAACCCGCCGCGACCGCGGCTTCTTCGAGCAGGTCGCCTAGTTCAGCCAGCATCTTCGCCGGGTTCTCAGTCGTCAGGGGATCATCGTCCATCCGAACCCGACCGTTGACGAACTGGAGATGCACGGAGGCATCGAAGTTGAGGTACAACCAGATCGACGACACGCGGTCCTCTGCACGAAAGAGCCGGTAGCAGACGCCTGCCCCTCCCGGCAGGATCGACTCGTCGACCACCAGACCGTGTGCCCGGGCGACCGACGAGGTCGCGGGTCGCCCAAGTGCGAGGAGTGCTGGGTTTGCAGCGGTCATGACGGCAATCGTCCCAGCACGCGGGCGCTACGCGGTTGCGGTGGTAGATGACGCGGGCGCGACCGCCACCTCGGGCGCCTGCGGAATCACGATCCACATGATGATGTACGCGAGCACCTGCGGACCGGGCAGGAAGATCGACAGTACGAAGATCAGCCGGACGACGTTGGCGTTCCAACCGAACCGGTTGGCGAGGGCGGCGCAGACGCCGGCGATGACCCGTCCGCTGCGCGGACGCTGGAGCGTTGGTGTGGTTGTCATGGCTCCAGCGTGCTCCGACCGCGGCGGGTGCTCCATCGGGGTAACCCCCGACTTGTCATCGAGACGGCGTTTTCGCATGCTTCAGCCGGTCCGAGGGATGCACTACTGCCGTTTCGACCTCAGCCGGGCAGCTCCGCCGCCGCATCCTCCGCGGTGAGCAGGATCGCGTTGCCGTCCGGGTCCTCCACGATGGACGCGTACGGGCCGGAGCTCTTCCACGGGGCCTTGCGCACGGTGTAGCCGAAGCCGGCGAGGGCGGCGGTCGTCGCATCCACGGCCTCGCGGGTGCCGAGGTAGAACTCGAGCGCGATGTTGTACGCGCCCTTCGGCGAGGGGATGCGTGCGGGATCGGCGACGGGGAAGAACACCTCGTCGAAGAAGATCGTCACGCCGCTGGGCATTCGGTGCATGACGAAGCGCTTGCCGTCCTCATCCGGCGGGATCGGCAGGCCGAGCCGCCGGTAGAACTCCAGCGAGCGCGCCATGTCGCTCACGACGACGCCGACCATGGCGAGCTGCACACTCACTCGTCGAACACCGACCCGCTCTGCCGCACGACCTCGCCGTCGAACGTGTAGGTGACCGACGCGTCGTCGTACTGCCCGTTGATCGAGATGGTGATCTCGGGCGTGCGCGACTCGGAGTCGTTGCGCACGAAGGCGTAGACGGTGTCGATGTTCTCGATCCGGGTGTCGGCGATGGTCTGGTTGGCGAGCTCGCTCACCATGGACCAGTCGAGCTCGGCGGCATCGAAGAGTTCGGCCTCGAGCTCGTCGGACTGGCTGAAGCTCGGGCCATCCACCGTCGCTCGTCCGTATCGCCAGGTGATGCCGTCGGTGCGCTGGTCGTTGGTGCGGCTGATCGCGTCGCCGAGGATGTAGGTCGGGTAGAAGCCGATGTTGGTGAACTGGCTCGTGCCCGCGGCCTCGATCATCTGCTCGACGGACTCCTGCTGGTACAGCCCGGTGACCATGTCGGAGCCGTCCCAGTTGCCGGTCACGATGTTGTTCACGCCGCGCTGGATGGACTGGTAGGCCGGGATGAGCACGGCCGCCGCCACCCCGACGATGATCACGAACGCGAGCACGCGCCGCCCCACCCGACTCGCGGCGCTGCCCGCCGCCGGACTCCCCGGCTTGGCCGTGCCCGGGCGTCGTCGTGGTCGCCGTCTCCCACGCGGGAACGGACGACGCGACCGGGATCAGCGACGGATCGAGCCGCGCCTTCGCGAGCTCGGCCTCGACCACCGCGGTCGGCGTGGTGATGATGCTGACATCCGGGCGGTTGGCGCCGGCGAGATCGACCGCGACGATGGCACCCGGCTTGATGATGCGCAGCTCATCGTCGCTGAGACTGTTGCGCGAGGTGGTCGTGTAGGTGATGTCGCCGACGACGGTCAGGCGCACATCGACGAGCTGGGTGCCGTCGACGTTCGCTCCGGCGCGCTGCACGGTCTCGACCCTGGCGATCGAGACGCCGAGCGTGCCGCGTGAACGGCGTCCACGCAGACCGGCGAACAGTCCGATCATGATGACGGCCGGCAGCCCGGCCGCCCAGACGATCGTGTAGATCCAGTCACCGGTGACGATCGCGCCCGACGATGCCGCCGATGGTGGCTCCGATGGCGGCCAGGACCAGGATGGCGATCAGCACCGCGCCAGCGTATCGCGCTACTCGACCGCGGTGCTGAGTCTCTCTCGCACGACGTCGGCGAGTCCGTCGGCGATGCGCTGGGCGACATCCTGGTACTCGGCCTCGACCATCACGCGCACCATCGCCTCGGTGCCCGACGCGCGCAGCAGCACGCGGCCCGAGTCGCCGAGGGTCTCCTCGGCCTCGCGCACGGCGGCGGCGATGTGCTCGTCGTCGTCCATCGCGTGGTGGTCGACATCGCGCACGTTCACGAGCACCTGCGGATACACCGTCATGGATGCCGCGAGCTCCGCCAACGAGCGCCGCGTGCGCGCCATCTCGGCCACGAGGTGCAGGCCGGTGAGGATCCCGTCGCCGGTGGTCGCGAACTTGGTCATGATCACGTGCCCGGACTGCTCCCCGCCGAGCGAGTACCCGCCCGCGTTGAGCTCCTCGAGCACGTACCGGTCGCCGACCTTCGTCTCGAGCACCTGCGATGTCGTGCTCGGCCATCGCGCGCTTGAGGCCGAGGTTGCTCATCACGGTCGCGACGAGCGTGCGCTTGGCGAGCACGCCGCGCTCCGCCATCGAGAGCGCGAGGATCGCCATGATCTGGTCGCCGTCGACGACGCGGCCGAGGTGGTCGACCGCGAGGCAGCGGTCGGCGTCGCCGTCGTGGGCGATCCCGAGGTCGGCGCGGTGATGCAGCACGGCCGCCGCGAGGTTGTCGAGGTGCGTCGAGCCGACGCCGTCGTTGATGTTGAGGCCGTCCGGGTCGGCGCCGATGACGGTGACCCGGGCCCCGGCGTCGGTGAACACCTGCGGGGAGACGCCGGCGGCGGCGCCGTGCGCGCAGTCCAGCACGACGTGGATGCCGTCGAGCCGGTGCGGCAGCGTCGAGAGCAGGTGCACGAGGTAGCGGTCCTCGGCGTCGGAGAACCGGCGGATGCGACCGACGTCGCCACCCGTCGGCGCCAGCTTCGGCGCCTCGAGCGCCTCCTCGATGCGGTCCTCGACCTCGTCCGGCAGCTTCACGCCGCCGGCGGCGAAGAACTTGATCCCGTTGTCGGGCGCCGGATTGTGGGATGCCGAGATCATCACGCCGAAATCGGCGCGCAGGTCGCCGACCAGGAACGCCATCCCGGGCGTCGGGACCACGCCCGCGTCGAACACGTCGACGCCCGGAGCTCGCGAGCCCGGCCGCCACCGCCGCGGAGAGGAACTCGCCCGAGATCCGCGGATCGCGACCGATGACCGCGGTCGGACGACGCCCGGAGGCGCGCCGCCCGTCGGCCATGCGTCCCTTGCCGAGCACGACGGCAGCGGACTGTGCCAGTCCGAGCGCGAGCTCGACCGTCAGGTCGGTGTTCGCGAGCCCGCGGACACCGTCGGTGCCGAAGAGCCTTGGCATGGTGCCGAGGATTCGATTAGCGCTTCGAGAACTGAGGAGCCTTGCGGGCCTTCTTGAGACCGGCCTTCTTGCGCTCCTTGACCCGCGCGTCGCGGCTGAGGAAGCCCGCCTTCTTCAGCGTCGGGCGGTTGTTCTCCTCGTCGATCAGGTTCAGCGAGCGAGCGATGCCGAGGCGCAGCGCGCCGGCCTGGCCCGAGGGGCCACCACCGGTGATGCGCGCGATGACGTCGTAGCTGCCGAGCAGGTCGAGCACCTTGAACGGGTCGTTGATCAGCTGCTGGTGCAGCTTGTTCGGGAAGTAGTCCGCGAGCTCACGGCCGTTGACCGTGATCGTGCCGTTGCCGGGCGTGATGCGCACGCGGGCGATGGCCTGCTTGCGACGGCCGACGGCGGCACCGGGAACGTTGAGCACGGCGCGCGGCGTGCGCGGCGCGGCCTCGGCCGGGGTCTCGGTCGTGTACGACTCGGCGTCGACGAGCTCGTCGGCGGCACTGCGCGCCGACTCGGGGCTGATGGATTCAGAAATGGATGCCATGAGAATGTGTCCTTATCGGCGCGCTACTGCGCGACCTGGCTGAGCTGGTACGGCTTGGGCTGCTGCGCAGCGTGGGGGTGCTCGGGGCCGGCGTAGACCTTGAGCTTGGTGAGCTGCGCGCGACCGATCGAGTTCTTCGGGAGCATGCCGCGGATGGCCTTCTCGACCGCACGCGTCGGGTGCTTCTCGAGCATCTCCGCGTAGGTCTGGGCCGACAGCCCGCCCGGGTAGCCCGAGTGGCGGTAGGCGAGCTTCTGCGCGAGCTTCTGGCCGGTCAGGGCCACCTTCTCGGCGTTGATGATGATGACGAAGTCGCCACCGTCCATGTGGGGTGAGAATGTGGCCTTGTGCTTGCCGCGCAGCAGGGTGGCTGCGTGGCTGGCGAGACGGCCGAGGACGATGTCGGTGGCGTCGATGATGACCCACTCACGGGTGATGTCACCCGGCTTGGGCGAATACGTGCGCGTCACAGGAGTACTGCTCTCTGATCGATGAAGGAGTTCGTGAATCCCGCTCCGGCGGCGTGTTCCCCGACGATGTCGTGGAACGCAGCCTGTGGAGGGCTTCCGATCGGGTGTCCAGTGCGGACACCAAGGGTCCACAGTACGCGAGAACGGCAGGGCGGGCAACTTCGCCTACGTGACCAGCTCCCCGAAGTCGTAGGCGGCGGGCACCTCGAGCTGGTCGTAGGTGCAGGACGTCGGCATCCCGGTCGGGTCGCCACCGCTCGAAGATGCCGGCGTGCCGCAGCCGCCAGCCCTCCATCTGGTCGTAGCGGATCTCGAGCACGCGCTCCGGGCGCAGTTGCACGAACGACGTGTCGCGGTCGGCGCTCGCGAAGCGGTTGCGGTCCTTGTCGCCCTTGACCGCGTTCCCGTCCTCGTCGCGCACGACGAGCGGCGCGAGTTCGTCGATGAGCTCGAGGCGCTTCTGGTCGGTGAACGCGCTCACGCCGCCGATGCCCATGAGCGTGCCATCCTCGGTGTAGAGGCCCGACGAGCAGTGACCCGACGCCGTGCCCGGACTTGTGGATGCGATACGCCATGAGCACGACATCCGCGGTGCGATGGTGCTTGGTCTTGATCATCGTGCGCTTGCCCGGCGAGTACGGCGCCTCGAGCGGCTTGGACACGACGCCGTCGAGCCCCGCACCCTCGAACTCGACGAGCCAGCGGCGGGCGAGCTCGACATCCTGGGTCACCTGCGTGAGATGCAGCGGAGCCTTGATCCCCTTGAGGAACGACTCGAGCCGTTCCCGGCGCTGCACGAACGGCACGTCGAGCAGCGAATCGTTGTCGACCTCGATCAGGTCGAACGCGATGAACGACGCGGGCGTCTCGACCGAGAGCTTCTGCACGCGCGAATCCGCGGGATGGATGCGCTGCGACAGCGCCTCCCAGTCCAGCTTCTCCGCGCCGGGCTTGCCGGAGCGCACGACGACCTCGCCGTCGACGACGCACGGGCCGGGCAGCTGCTCCTTGAGCACCGCGACGAGCTCGGGGAAGTAGCGCGTGAGCGGCTTCGCGCCGCGGCTGCCGATCTCGAGGTCCTCGCCGTCGTAGGAGATGATCGCGCGGAAGCCGTCCCACTTCGGTTCGTACGAGAACGGGCCGCCCTTGGCGTCGGGTCCCGGCACGGTGGCCTCGCTTTCGCGAGCATCGGTTGCACGTCCATCCCTCGATCATCCCCTGCGCCCGTACGATCGGTCCATGCCCCGCGTCCGCCTCGACCTCGCCTACGACGGCACGGCGTTCAACGGGTGGGCGAAGCAGCCCACGCAGCGCACCGTGCAGGGTGTGCTCGAGGAGCGGCTGGCGATGGTGTTCCGCGAGCCGGTCGGCCTCGTGGTCGCGGGTCGCACGGATGCCGGCGTCCACGCCACCGGCCAGGTGGCGCACCTCGACCTGACCGACGAGCAGCTCGCCACCCTCGACCAGCGCGGACGACCGATCACCGAGGACGCCGTCGCCCGCCGCCTGAACGGCATCGCGGGACTCAAGTCCGACGTGATCGTCACCCGCTCGAGCTTCGCGCCAGCAGGCTTCGACGCGCGCTTCTCGCCGCTCTGGCGGCGGTACGAGTACCGGATCGCGGATGCCACGGCGCCACGTAACCCCCTGACCAGGTTGCACACCCTCTGGTACCCCACCGCGCTCGACGAGCACGCGATGAACACGGCCGCGGACGAGCTCCTCGGCCTCCACGACTGGGCGGCCTACTGCCGCCCGCGCGAGGGTGCGACCACGATCCGCACGCTGCAGGCGTTCCGCTGGGATCGCGAGCCCGACGGGGTGCTCGTGGCGCGACTGCAGGCCGACGCGTTCTGCCACAGCATGGTGCGGGCGCTGGTCGGGGCGACCGTCGCGATCGGGCAGGGGTCGCTGGCCGAGGGGCGGCTCACCGACATCCGCGACGCGCACGAGCGCACCAACGAGTTCAAGGTGATGCCGGCGCACGGGCTCACCCTCACCGAGGTGGGGTACCCGCCGGATGACGAGCTCGGGGCGCGAGCCGAGCAGACCCGCGCACGTCGCGACGCCGACCGCCGAGCGCCGGCGACTAGTCCTCCGGGTCCACCTTCTTCGCCCGCGACGGCTGCACCCGCGGCGGCTCGCCCGGCATCTTCGGGTAGTCGGGCGGGAACGGCAGTTCGCCCAGCCCGGAGTCGAGGTCGCGCTGCCACCACTCGAGCAGCACGTCGATCCGTCCGGGTGCTGCGCCGAAGTCCGCCCACGGGTCACCGGTCGCCCTGAGGCGATCCGGCACGGTCAGGATCGTGAACTGCTTCGGGTCGACCTGCTCGAGCTCGTCCCAGGTGATCGGCGTCGACACCGAGGCGTGCGGCAGGGCCCGCGGGCTGTAGGCGCCGGCGATCGTGCGATCCCGGTTCGCCTGGTTGAAGTCGACGAACACCTTGGTGCCGCGCTCCTCCTTCCACCAGGACGTGGTCACCTGGTCGGGCATCCTGCGTTCGAGTTCGCGCGCTGCCGCGATCACCGCGTGCCGCACGTCGAGGAACTCCCACTCGGCCACGATCGGCGCATAGACGTGGATGCCGCGGTTGCCCGACGTCTTCAGGAACGGCTCGAGCCCGGCCTCCCGGAGCACCTTCCGCAGCTCGATCGCCGCCGGCACCGCGTCGTCGAAGTCCGTGCCGGGCTGCGGATCGAGGTCGATGCGCAGCTGGTCCGGGTTGTCGGTGTTGCCGACCCGCGACGGCCACGGGTGGAACACGACGGTGTTCATCTGCGCCGCCCACACCAGGCCGGCGGCGTTGTCGAACACGACGAGCGGGTGCGAGCGCGCGCTCGGGAAGACGACCGGCACGGTGCGGATCCAGTCCGGCATCCCCTTCGGCGGATTCTTCGAGAAGAAGCTCTCGCCCTCGATGCCGTCCCCGTACCGCTCGAGGGCGACCGGACGGTCGCCGTTGGCGGCGAGGAACGCGTCGGCTGACGTCGATGAGGTACTGCGCGACATCCAGCTTGGTGATGCCCGCCTCCGGATAGATCAGCCGGCTCGGGCTCGACACCCGCATCTCGTGGTCGCCGACCTGCAGGGTGGTCGCTTCGCTCGCCATGCTTTCAATGTAGGCGCAGCTCCAACCTGGACCTAGGCTTGACTGCGGTCTTCGACCGAATCGACCGCGATCATGACGAAGAAGAAGCTCCCCCTCACCGGCACCGCCGCCGCTCCAGGCGCGGCGCTGCTCGCCGACTCCCGCTACCGCGGTCTCGACGGTCTTCGGGCGCTCGCGGTGCTGCTCGTGATGGCGTTCCACCTGCTGCCGGGCCGCTGCCGGGCGGGTACCTCGGCGTCGACGTGTTCTTCGTCATCAGCGGGTTCCTGATCACCGGACTGCTGCTGCGGGAGCGGGATGCCACGGGCCGCATCCACCTCGGATCGTTCTGGGGCCGCCGCGCCCGCCGCCTCCTGCCCGCCCTCGCCCTCCTCCTGCTCGCGTGCTGCGCCGCCGCCCTCGCCCTCGGCGGCGACCGCCTGCTCGACCTCGGACGGCAGGTGCTGGGTGCGGCGACCTTCAGCAGCAACTGGCTCTCGGTCGCGGCCGGCTCGAGCTACTTCTCGCGAGAGCGCGCCCGAGCTGTTCCGCAACCTGTGGTCGCTCGCGGTCGAGGAGCAGTTCTACCTGCTGTGGCCGCTCGTCGTGCTGCTCATCGCGCTGATCCGCTGGAAGGCCGTGCGGTTCTGGCTGCTCGTCGCCCTCGCCGCGGCATCGGCGATCGCGATGGCGCGTGCTGTACTCGCCCGACCGTCGACCCGACCCGGGTCTACTACGGCACCGACACCCACAGCTTCGGGCTCGCGCTCGGCGCGGCGCTCGCGATCCTCACGCAGTCCTGGCCGGCGCCGATCCTGTCCTGGTCGCGCTTCGCACGGTTCGCGGCGCCCGCGCTCGGCTGGATCGCGTTCGTCGCCCTGCTCGTCCTCTCACTCGGGATGACCGACACCGAGCCCTTCCCCTACCAGGGCGGCCTCGCCCTGGTGTCGCTGCTGACCGCCGTCGCGATCGCGGGCGCGATCGCGCCGGGCTCGTCACTCGGAGCCTCGCTGGAGCTGCGCCCCCTGCGCTGGATCGGCGAGCGCTCCTACGGGCTCTACCTCTGGCACTGGCCGGTGTGGGTGCTGCTGACGGATGCGCTCGCGCCGTACCTGAGCGGGCCGGCGGAGCCGTGGGTCGTGGGGGCGGTGGCGGCGGTGGTGACGTTCGCCGCGGCATCCATCTCGTACCGCTTCATCGAGCAGCCGATCCGGATGCGCGGCTTCCGCGCCACGCTTGCGCGCTGGGCGACTCCCTGGCGACGCGGTGGCCGCGCGGTGGTCACCGTCTCGGCGACGCTCGCGCTGCTGCTCGGACTCGGCACCGCGACCACGCTCGCGCTGCTCAACGATCCGGAGCCAGAGCGAGCTCGAGCTCCAGCTCGCCGCCGCCAGGATCGCGATCGACGAGCGCGCAGCCGAGGCCGCAGCCGAAGCGGCGGCGAAGCCCGCCGAGCCCGCACCGATCGCGACCGGCGACCGCATCACGGCGCTCGGCGACTCGGTGATGCTCGCGGCATCCCCGCAGCTCTACGAGCAGTTCCCGGGCATCATCGTCGATGCCACGGTGTCACGCTCGATGTACGTCGCCCCCGAACTCGTGCAGGGGTACCTCGCGGCCGGCCAGCTGCGCGATGTCGTGCTGCTCGCCCTCGGCACCAACGGACCGATCGACTGGGAGACCCTCGAGCAGGTGCGGACCATCGTCGGACCCGATCGCGACCTCGTGCTCGTGAACGTGCAGGCACCGCGGGACTGGACCGCGGGCGTCAACCAGGTGCTCGCCGGGTTCGCGGCACGCTACCGCAACGTCGAGCTCGCGAACTGGCAGGCGGCGATCGCCCCGGCGATCGGCGAACTCGCGCCCGACGAGATCCATCCCGGAGGACCGATCACCGGCGGGATCTACTGCGACGCCGTGCGCGACGCGCTGCAGCGGCTGGCGGAGCTGCCGCCGCTGCTGACCGACGACGACTACCTGCACCTGAACCGGCCGGTCTAGAACTCCCTGATGTACGCGACGGTGCGGTTCGACTCCTCGAACCCGAGCGCGGTGTACAGGCCGAGCGCGCCGCTCGGGTTCTCGGCATCCACGTCGAGCACGACCTTGTCGAAGCCCTCGGCCTTGGACGCCTCGAGCACGCGCACGAGCAGCGCCGGCGCGATGCCACGGCCGCGCCACTCCCGTCGGGTGCCGACGAGCTCGACGTAGGACGACGTGAAGCCCTGCCCCTCGAAGTCGTCCGGGCTCACGACCGTGATCACGTAGCCGGCGACCTCCTCCTCGCCCGCCGCATTCGTGCCGAACGCGACGAACGAGAGGTCGTTCCGCGAGACCTCCGCCTCGCGGTGCTTGCCCCACACCTCCGCGTTCTGCGACTGGCTGCCCCAGTGATCGCGGAACGCGTCGTTGCTCGCGAGTCGCGTCGCCTCGGAGAACTCGGGCCGGTAGGTCTCGATCCGCAGCTCGCCCTTCGGCTCCCGCGGCTCGATCGGCGCGGTCCAGGTCGCGACGCAGCTCGAGGAAGTACCGCGCGAGCCGATAGCCACGCCGCTCGAACAGGTGCGCGGCATCCTGCTGGCGGTCCGGGTCGATGTAGCCCATGATCCAGCCGGGCAGTCGATCGCTGGATGCCGCGAGGTGCTGCATCCGCGCGCCCGTCGAGCCACGCCATCAGCTGCCGCCCGATCCCCCGCCCGCGGTGGGACGGACGCACCCCGCCCGCCGTGATGACGCGGCGGAGCGTCTCCGCGGTCGGCGTCGCGAACGAGATGCCCCACGCGATGACCTGGTCCGCGTCATCCACCACGAGGATGGTGTCCGCCGACGGATCGATGTGGCTTACCTCGAAGTCCTCGCGGATCTCGTCCTCGGTCGGCGTGTAGTGCGGATGATCCACCGCCGCCATCGCCCGAACGCAGTCGTGGATCGCGGGCACGTCGTCGATCGTGGCGGCCCGCCAGGTGATCCCGTCGCCGCTCGCCGGCCGGCGCAGGTCGGCGGGCGCGGTCGACGCGCTCCGAGAGAGGACTGAGGCTGCTCACGTCCTCCACGATACGAGAAAGGCCCCGCACTCGGCGGGGCCCTTCTTCGTGATGCGTGGGAGGGAGGACTACTTCTCGTCCTTCTCCGCAGCCTCTTCTGAGACCTGCTCGGCCTCGTCGGACCGGCAACCTCGGCGTCGAGCACCTCGGCCGGCTCGGCGGCGGGCAGCTCGGCGTCATCCGCGGCGTCCACGGTCTCGGTCACGGCCTCGTCGGCAGCGTTCTCGACGGCGGAGGTGTCGACGTCTCCGCCAGCCGTCTCGTCAGCCGCGACATCCTCGGCCACGGCCTCGGATGCGTCGGTCTCGTCGACCTCGGCCTCGTCGGCTGCCGGAGCGGCCTTCTTGGCGGGAGCGGCAGCCTTGGCCTCGGCAGCAGCGGTCTTCTTGGCCGACTTCGGCTTCGGGTTCACCGGCTCGAGCACGAGCTCGATCTGCACCATCGGCGCGTTGTCGCCCTTGCGGTAGCCGAGCTTCGTGATGCGGGTGTAGCCGCCCTCACGCAGTTCGACCAGCGGCGCGATCTCGGTGAAGAGCTCGTGCACGACGGACTTGTCGCCGATCACGGCGAGCACGCGACGGCGCGCGTGCAGGTCGCCGCGCTTCGCGAACGTGATGAGCCGCTCGGCCACCGGGCGCAGGCGCTTGGCCTTCGTCTCGGTGGTCTTGATGCTCTTGTGGGTGAACAGGGCCGCGGCGAGGTTCGCGAGCAGCAGGCGCTCGTGCGCCGGTCCTCCGCCGAGGCGGGGTCCCTTGGTGGGTGTAGGCATGTCAGTTCTCCAGTACTAATGACGCTTCGGCGTGGGCCTAGGCGTTGGTCTCGTCGTCGTCGTAGCCACCGTAGAAGTGGGCGCCGTCGAATCCGGGCACGCTGTCCTTGAGCGACAGGCCCATCTCGGTGAGCTTGTCCTTGACCTCGTCCACCGACTTCTGGCCGAAGTTGCGGATGTTCATGAGCTGCGTCTCCGACAGCGCCACGAGCTCGCTCACGGTGTTGATGCCCTCGCGCTTGAGGCAGTTGTACGAGCGCACCGACAGGTCGAGGTCCTCGATCGGCATGCTGAGCTCGCTCGAGAGCACGGCGTCGACCGGGGCCGGGCCGATCTCGATGCCCTCGGCCGCGCTGTTGAGCTCGCGGGCGAGACCGAACAGCTCGGTGAGGGTGCGACCGGCGCGAGGCGACGGCGTCACGCGGGGTGATCGCGGACTTGGTCTCGACGTCCACGACCAGGCGGTCGAAGTCGGTGCGCTCACCGGCACGAGTCGCCTCGACGCGGTAGGTGACCTTGAGCACGGGCGAGTAGATCGAGTCGACCGGGATCTGGCCGGCTTCGCTGAACTCGCTGCGGTTCTGGGTCGCCGACACGTAGCCGCGGCCACGCTCGATCGTGAGCTCGAGCTCGAACTTCGCCTTGTCGTTGAGCGTGGCGATCACGAGCTCGGGGTTGTGGATCTCGACACCGGCCGGCGCGGAGATGTCCGCGGCGGTGACCTCACCGGCGCCCTGCTTGCGCAGGTAGGCCGTGATGGGCTCGTCGTGCTCGCTCGAGACGACGAGGTTCTTGATGTTGAGGATGATCTCGGTGACGTCCTCCTTGACACCCGGCACGGTGCTGAACTCGTGCAGCACACCGTCGATGCGGATGCTGGTCACGGCGGCGCCGGGGATGGAGGAGAGCAGGGTGCGGCGAAGCGAGTTGCCGAGCGTGTAGCCGAAGCCGGGCTCGAGGGGCTCGATCACGAAACGGGAACGGAACTCGGAGATGTTCTCTTCGGCAAGAGTGGGGCGCTGTGCGATGAGCACGGGTGATTCCTTTCGGCGAGGTGCCCGCTATTTGGCACCTGAATACGACGAGTGGCTGGCCCGTCGGTCTATGGAGTTATGAGAGTTGCGTACGGCTGCTCGAACCTGAGCCAGGAGGCTGCGGCCGCGCCGGACGCCGAAGGCGTCAAGCGTGGCCGCGGCCCAATGAATTCAGACGCGACGGCGCTTCGGCGGGCGGCAACCGTTGTGCGCCTGCGGGGTGACGTCGTTGATCTGTCCGACCTCGAGGCCGGCGGCCTGCAGGGAGCGGATGGCGGTCTCGCGGCCGGAGCCCGGTCCCTTGACGAACACGTCGACCTTCTTCATGCCGTGCTCCTGCGCCTGGCGCGCGGCCGACTCGGCGGAGAGCTGCGCGGCGAACGGGGTCGACTTGCGCGAACCCTTGAAGCCGACGGTGCCCGAGGACGCCCAGCTGATGACCGCACCGGACGGGTCGGTGATCGTGACGATCGTGTTGTTGAACGTCGACTTGATGTGGGCCTGGCCCAGCGCGATGTTCTTCTTTTCCTTCTTGCGGGGCTTGCGCGCCGCGGCCTTCGGTGCAGCCATTACTTGCGTCCTGCCTTCTTCTTACCGGCGACGGTGCGCTTCGGTCCCTTGCGGGTGCGAGCGTTGGTCTTCGTGCGCTGTCCGTGCACGGGGAGGCCACGACGGTGGCGGATGCCCTGGTAGCTGCCGATCTCGACCTTGCGACGGATGTCGGCGGCGACCTCGCGACGGAGGTCACCCTCCACCTTGTAGTTGCCCTCGAGGTAGTCGCGGAGTGCGATCAGCTGGTCATCCGTGAGGTCCTTGACCCGGATGTTGCGGTCGATGCCGGTGTCAGCAAGGGTCTTGAGCGACCGAGTGCGACCGACACCGTAGATGTACGTGAGTGCGACTTCGACGCGCTTGTCGCGCGGGATGTCGACGCCTGCAAGACGTGCCATGGTGCGTGCTCCTTGTGGAGTCGTGTTGGAGGTGATGGGCACCGCCGGTGCATCGGCCTCCAAACCGATGGTGTCCCCCGTTGCCGGGTTCCTGGCGGTGCTTCGTATTCAGTTGTGGTGCTGCTGTCTTAGCCCTGGCGCTGCTTGTGGCGCGGGTTGGACTTGCAGATGACCATGACGTTGCCGTTGCGGCGGATCACCTTGCAGTGATCGCAGATCGGCTTGACGCTGGGGTTGACCTTCATGATGTTTCCTTTTCGCTGTCATCGTGCGCTCCCGATGACCGGGAGGCCGTTACTTTCCAGCAGTCCTGCAGTTCTGGTTGAACTACTTGTAGCGGTAGGTGATGCGGCCGCGAGTCAGGTCATACGGGCTGAGCTCCACGACTACACGGTCCTCAGGGAGGATCCGGATGTAGTTCTGGCGCATCTTCCCCGAGATGTGAGCAAGCACCCTGTGGCCGTTCGTCAACTCAACGCGGAACATCGCGTTGGGAAGCGCCTCGACAACAGATCCTTCGATCTCGATGACACCGTCTTTTTTGGCCATAGCCTCTACGTCGTTACAGGTTGGGATGCACTGGTCGTGCGGTTGGGTTGGTGGGCCTGACATGCGTCATCGCTCTTCTCGATGCGAGAGAGCGGGCAGCGCAGAACGCCGCCGGAACACCAAAGATCAAGCTTAGGTCATTCCCGGCAATTCACCAAACAGGCCCTAGGATGCCGCGCTCACGCGATCGGCACCGGCGTGACGCCGAACTGGGCGAGCCGCGCGCGCACCGCCATCCGGTGCGGTGAGCACCCAGAGTCCGCCGGCGTGCACGGCCACGGAGTGCTCGACGTGCGCAGCATCCTTGCCGTCGTCCGTTGCGACCGTCCAGTCGTCGTCGAGCACATGGGTCTCGATCGAGCCCGCGACGACCATCGGCTCGATCGCGACGACGAGACCGGGCTTCACCGCAGGACCGTTGCCGCGCACGCGGTAGTTGAACACCGGCGGTTCCTCGTGCATCGCACGACCGATGCCGTGGCCGACGTAGTCCTCGAGGATGCCGAAGCTCCGGCCGAGCGCCTCGGCGCGCGCCTCGACCGCATCCTCGATCGCCGCGCCGACCTCGTTGAGGTGGCGGCGCGGACGCGAGCGCCGCGATCCCGGCCCACAGCGCGTGCTCGGTCGTCTCGGCGAGTTCGCGACGGGATGCCGACGAGCTCCGGCCGCGCCGGATCGTCGAGCACCACGGTGATCGCCGCGTCCCCATTCCAGCCGCCCGCGACCGCGCCGCTGTCGACGGACACGATGTCGCCCGCCTGCAGCACCCGCGGACCGGGCACACCGTGCACGACCTGGTCGTTCACCGAGACGCACAGCGTGTGGTGGTAGCCGGGCTCGAGCACGAAGTTCGGCGCCCCGCCCATCCCGCGGATCGTGGCCTGCGCGATCCGGTCGAGCTCGAGCGTCGTGACGCCGGGACGGATGGCCTCGCGCACCGCCTCGAGGGAGGCCGCGGTCATGTGGCCGGGCAGCACCATGTGGTGCAGTTCGGCCTGCGATCTTGTAGATCGACTTGCCGATGCGCACCGCGGTTCCGTTCGAACGCGCGCTCAGCGAGCGGCGATGTCCGGAGCTGCGATGCCGCGCTCGGCGAGCGCTGCCGTGATGCGGTCGGTGACCTCGGTCGACGGCGCCGATCGCGTCGATCTTCACGAGCACGCCACGGCCGTCGTAGATGTCGATGAGCGGGGCGGTCTGCTCGCGGTAGACGTCCATGCGGTGCCGCACGACCGACTCGTCGTCGTCGCTGCGGCCCTGGTCGATCGGCGCGCTTGCGCAGGCGCTCGACCACGACATCCGGGTCGGCGACGAGCTCGATGCACCGCGTCGAGCGCTGCGCCGTGACCGGCGAGGAACTCGTCGAGTTCGCGCACCTGGTCCGTCGTGCGCGGGTAGCCGTCGAGCAGGAAGCCGCCTTCGGCATCCTGCTCCTCGAGGCGGTGGCGGATGAGGTCGTTCGTCAGCGAGTCCGGCACGTTGTCGCCGGCATCCATGTAGGCCTTCGCCTGCTTGCCCAGCGGGGTCTCGTCGCGCACGTTGCTGCGGAAGATGTCGCCCGTCGAGATCGCCGGGATTCCGTAGCCCTCCGCCAGCCGGGCCGCCTGGGTGCCCTTGCCGGCACCGGGGGGTCCGATCAGGAGGAGGCGGACGCCGTCTTCCAGAACCGCTCAACGAAGCAGGCCCTCGTAGTGACGCTGCTGCAGCTGCGAGTCGATCTGCTTGACGGTCTCGAGACCGACGCCGACGATGATCAGGATCGACGCACCACCGAACGGGAAGTTCTGGTTGGCGCCGACCAGCACGAACGCGATGAGCGGGATGAGCGCGATCAGGCCGAGGTAGATCGAGCCGGGCAGCGTGACGCGCGTGAGCACGTAGTCGAGGTACTCCGCCGTCGGACGACCGGCCCGGATGCCCGGGATGAAGCCGCCGTACTTCTTCATGTTGTCCGCGACCTCCTCCGGGTTGAAGGTGATCGCGACGTAGAAGTAGGTGAACCCGACGATGAGCAGGAAGTACAGCGCCATGTAGAGCGGGTGGTCACCGCGCGTGAGGTAGTTCTGGATCCAGGTGACCCAGAGCGCGGGCTCCTCGCCGGGCGCCGGCTGGCTGAACTGCGCGATGAGCGCAGGCAGGTACAGCAGGGATGACGCGAAGATCACGGGCACGACACCGGCCATGTTGACCTTGATCGGGATGTAGGTGTTGTTGCCGCCGTACGTGCGCCGGCCGACCATCCGTTTCGCGTACTGCACCGGGATGCGCCGTTGCGACTGCTCGACGAACACGACGGCGCGCCATGATCACCACACCGACCGCGATCACGAAGATCATCGTCTCGATGTTCTTGGTCTGGCCGATGCCCCAGATGGCGCTCGGGAAGGTCGAGGCGATCGAGGTGAAGATGAGCAGCGACATCCCGTTGCCGATGCCGCGCTCGGTGATGAGCTCGCCCATCCACATGATGAGGCCGGTGCCGGCGGTCATGGTGATGACCATGAGCAGGATGGCGGCGGGGGTGTCGTTGGTGATGAGCTGGCTGCACTCCGGCACGCCGGAGGACTGCGAGAACAGCGCGCCGCTGCGGGCGACCGTGATGAGGGTGGTCGACTGGAGCACACCGAGCGCGATGGTGAGGTAGCGGGTGTACTGCGTCAGGCGCGACTGGCCGGACTGGCCCTCCTTGTAGAGGGTCTCGAAGTGCGGGATGACCACGCGCAGCAGCTGCACGATGATCGACGCGGTGATGTACGGCATGATGCCGAGCGCGAAGACCGACAGTTGCAGCAGGGCGCCGCCGCTGAACAGGTTGACGAGGTCGTAGAGGCTGCCCGCGTTCGCGTTGTTCGCGAGACAGATCTGCACGTTGCCGAAGTCGACGAACGGCGAGGGCACGAAGGAGCCCGAGCCGGAACAGGGCGATGATGCCCAGGGTGAAGCCGATCTTCCTGCGGAGGTCGGGCGTGCGGAAGATCCGCGCGACAGCTCTGAACATGTTGCCTCCGTACATCCCGTACTACTGCGAGTGGGTGGAGCCCCCAACGTGTGTCGGGAACTCCACCCCAAGTCACTTCGGTGTCCGCGTCAGCGGATCGAGTGAGTACTGCTACTTGATCGAACCGCCTGCTGCGACGATCTTCTGCTCAGCTGAGCCGGAGACCTTGTCAACCGCAACGTTCAGCTTAACCGCAATATCGCCACTGCCCAGAACCTTGACCTTCTCGTTCTTGCGGACGGCGCCCTTGGCGACGAGGTCCGTGATGGTCACGTCCCCGCCCTTCGGGTACAGCTCGGCGAGCTTCTCGAGGTTCACGACCTGGTACTCGACGCGGAACGGGTTCTTGAACCCGCGCAGCTTCGGCGCACGCATGATCTGGTTCAGGTTGCCGCCCTCGAGGCCGACACGCACCTGGTAGCGGGCCTTGGTGCCCTTGGTACCGCGACCCGAGGTCTTACCCTTCGAGCCCTCACCGCGACCGACGCGGGTGCGTTCCTTCTTCGCGCCGGCAGCCGGGCGGAGGTGGTGCACCTTGAGCACCTGCGGGCGGGAAGCGACATCCTTGGATGTCGCGGCCTTCTTCGCAGGAGCGGCCTTGGTGTCGTCGGACTTGGCAGCGGCAGCCTTGGCCGGAGCCTTGGCGGCAGGAGCCTTCTCGGCAGCGGCCTTGGCCGGAGCCTTGGCAGCGGGCGCCTTGTCGCGCAGCCTTGGCGCGGCGCCTTGGCGGGCGCCTTCTTCTCAGCGGCCGGCTTCGCGGCAGCGTCCTTCTTGGGGGCAGCGGCCTTGGCCGGCGCCTTCTTCTCTTCAGCCATTAGTCAATCTCCTCGACCTTGACCAGGTGAGCGACCGTGCGAACGTAGCCGCGGTTCTGCGAGTTGTCCTCGCGCACCACGACGTCACCGATGCGCTTGAGCCCGAGGCTCCGCAGGGTGTCGCGCTGGTTCTGCTTCTCACTGATCTTGGACTTGATCTGGGTCACCTTGAGTCGGGCGGCCATCAGACACCTGCCTTTGCATCTGCCTCTGCACGCAGCAGGCGCGCAGGGACGACGTGCTCGACGTCGAGGCCGCGACGCGCGGCGACCGCGCGAGGCTCCTCGAGCTGCTTGAGGGCAGCGACCGTCGCGTGCACGATGTTGATCGTGTTCGACGAGCCGAGCGACTTGCTCAGCACGTCGTGGATGCCGGCGCACTCGAGCACCGCGCGCACCGGACCACCGGCGATGACGCCGGTACCGGCGGACGCCGGGCGCAGGAGCACCACACCGGCCGCGGCCTCACCCTGGACGGGGTGCGGGATCGTCTGGGCGACGCGCGGAACCTTGAAGAAGTTCTTCTTGGCCTCCTCGACACCCTTCGAGATCGCGGTGGGCACCTCGCGGGCCTTGCCGTAGCCGACACCGACCATGCCGTTGCCGTCTCCGACGACGACGAGCGCGGTGAAGCTGAAGCGACGACCACCCTTGACGACCTTGGACACCCGGTTGATCGTCACGACGCGCTCCAGGAACTGGCTCTTGTCGGCGTCACGGGATGCACCGCGGTCACGGTTCGGGTTGCGCTCGCGACCGCCACGGCGGGCCTCGCGGGGCTCGTTCGAGAGGTCGACCGCGGTCTCCGTGGGAGCGTCGGTCGTCGTCGCGGCGGCGTCAGCCGTCGCGACCTCGGGCGTTGCGGACTTCAGTGGCCACGGTCTCTTCCTTGTTGTCAGTAGCGTCGGTCACAGGTTCAACCCACCCTCACGTGCGCCCTCGGCGATCGCGGCGACACGACCGGCGTACCGGTTGCCTCCACGGTCGAAGACGACATCCTCGATGCCGGCCTTCTTCGCGCGCTCGGCGATCAGTTCGCCGACCTTGCGGGCCTTGGCGGTCTTGTCGTCCTTGGATGCGCGGAAGTCGGTCTCGAGCGTCGAGGCCGAAGCGACCGTGCGACCCTTCGAGTCGTCGACGACCTGCACGAAGACGTGACGCGCGGAGCGCGTGACGACGAGACGCGGACGCACCTCGGTGCCCACGACCTTCTTGCGGAGCCTCGCGTGACGACGGCCCTTGGCCGCCGACTTGCTCTTGCCTCTGGTTCCGATGGCCATTACTTACCACTCTTTCCGGCCTTGCGGCGAACGACCTCGCCCGCGTACCGCACGCCCTTGCCCTTGTAGGGCTCGGGCTTGCGGAGCTTGCGGATGTTCGCTGCGACCTCGCCGACGGCCTGCTTGTCGATGCCGCTGACGGTCAGCTTGTTGTTGCCCTCGACCGCGAAGCTGATGCCCGCGGGCGGGTCAACCGTGATCGAGTGCGAGTAGCCGAGGGCGAACTCGATCGAGTTGCCCTTCGACTGGACGCGGTACCCGGTACCGACGACCTCGAGGCCCTTGGAGTAGCCCTCGGTGACGCCGATGATCTGGTTCGCGATGAGCGTGCGGGTCAGTCCGTGGAGCGACCGCGAGCCGCGCTCGTCGTCCGGACGGGTGACGAGCACCTGGCCGTCCTCGAGCTTGACCTCGATGGGCTCCTTGACGGTGAGCGCGAGCTCACCCTTCGGACCCTTGACTGCGACGGCCTGGCCGTCGATCTTCACCTCGACGCCCGCTGGGACGTCGATGGGGAGCCTGCCGATACGTGACATCAGTGATCACCACACGTAGGCGAGGACTTCCCCACCCACGCCCTTCGAAGTCGCTTCGCGGTCGGTCAGCAGACCGGACGAGGTGGACAGGATGGCGACGCCGAGTCCGCCGAGCACCTTGGGGATCTCGGTGGACTTCGCGTACACGCGCAGGCCCGGCTTGGACACGCGCTTGATGCCCACGAAGGAGCGCTCGCGGTTGGGGCCGTACTTGAGGTCGATGGTCAGGGTCTGGCCGACGCGAGCGTCCTCGACCTTCCACGCCGTGATGTAGCCCTCTTTCTTGAGGATCTCGGCGATGTGGGCCTTGAGCTTGCTGTTCGGCAGCGACACCGTGTCGTGGAACGCCGAGTTGGCGTTCCGCAGTCTGGTCAGCAGGTCTGCGACCGGATCTGTCATGGTCATTGCGGTTGTTTCCTGTTCTCGCCCGGTATCGGCATCCAGTGCATGGATGACGACCTGCAGCGTCGGTGTTGCTTGGGTGGAGCTAGTTGGATGAAGCAGCTTCCGCGGTGCGGAAGGGGAAGCCGAGCGCCTTGAGCAGTGCCCGGCCCTCGTCGTCGTTCTTGGCCGTGGTGACGACGGTGATGTCGAAGCCGCGGACGCGATCGATCTTGTCCTGGTCGATCTCGTGGAACACGGACTGCTCCGTGAGACCGAACGTGTAGTTGCCGTGGCCGTCGAACTGCTTGTCCGACAGGCCGCGGAAGTCGCGGATGCGGGGCAGGGCGAGCGTGACGAGCCGGTCGAGGAACTCCCAGGCCCGGTCGCCGCGCAGCGTCACGTGGGCGCCGATCGGCTGGCCCTCGCGCAGCTTGAACTGCGCGATGGACTTGCGGGCGGCGGTGACCTGCGGCTTCTGGCCGGTGATCGCGGTGAGGTCCTTGACGGCCCCATCGATGATCTTGCCGTCGCGGGCAGCCTCACCGACACCGGTGTTGACGACGACCTTCACGATGCCGGGCACCTGGTGCACGTTCGTGAAGTTGAAGTCCTTCTTCAGCTGCGCCGCGATCTCGCTGCGGTACTTCTGCTTCAGGCGCGGCTGGGCCTTGTCTGCGACAGGGGAACCAGCCTTCGCGGCAGTCGTGGTTGCCATGGTTACTCAGCGTCCTTCTCGGGTGCCGTGTCGGCATCCTTCTTGGCGGCCTTCGGCGCGGCCTTGGCCGGCTTCGAAGCCTTGTCGTCGGTCTTGGACTTCAGCCTTCGGCTTGTCGTCTCCGCGGAGCGCCTTCGCCTTCTTGCTGTCGGCGCGGCGCGAGTCCTTGAAGTAGCGCGTGCGCACGGTCTTGCCGCGGTCGTCGGTCTCGACCTTGAAGCCCACCCGGGCGGGCAGCTTCGTGTCGGGGTTCACCAGCGCGACGTTGGAGATGTGGATCGGCGACTCCATGGTCTCGATGCCACCGGTCTTGGTGCCGCGCTGGGTCTGGCCGACGCGCGAGTGCTTCGTCACGTAGTTGATGCCCTCGACGAGCACGCGGTTCTTCTCGGCGAAGACCTCGATGACGCGACCCTGCTTGCCACGGTCGCCGCCGCGGTCCTGCGTCGGGCCGCTGATGACCTGCACGAGGTCACCCTTGCGAATGTTTGCCATTAGAGCACCTCCGGTGCCAGCGAGATGATCTTCATGAACTTCTTGTCGCGGAGTTCGCGACCGACCGGTCCGAAGATGCGGGTTCCACGGGGGTCGCCGTCGGCCTTGAGGATGACGGCGGCGTTCTCGTCGAACTTGATGTACGAGCCGTCGGGACGACGGGTCTGCTTGATGACGCGAACGATGACGGCCTTGACGACGTCACCCTTCTTCACGTTGCCACCGGGGATCGCGTCCTTGACGGTCGCGACGATGACGTCACCGAGTCCGGCGTAGCGACGGCCGGAGCCACCGAGCACGCGGATGGTGAGGAGCTCCTTGGCTCCGGTGTTGTCCGCGACCTTGACGCGGGATTCCTGCTGCAGCATGAGCTACTTCGCCTTCTCGAGGACCTCGACCAGGCGCCAGCGCTTGGTGGCGCTGAGCGGTCGGGTCTCGCTGATGATCACGAGGTCGCCGATGCCGGCCGTGTTGGCCTCATCGTGCACCTTGACCTTCGATGTGCGGCGGATGACCTTGCCGTACAGGGGGTGCTTCACGCGGTCCTCGACCTCGACGACGATGGTCTTCTCCATCTTGTCGCTGGTCACGAGACCACGGCGCGTCTTGCGGTAGCCGCGGTCGGTCTCAGCGTTGTGCACGTGAGGCTCGGTTGCGGCTGCGTTCGTCTCGACCTTCGCCATGACTACGCCTCCTTCGTCTCGTCGGTGGTCGCCTCTGCGTCAGCAGCGGCATCCACCTTCTTGGTCTTCTTGGCAGCCTTGGCCGGGGCCTCGACTGCAACGGGGGTGGCACGGAGGCCCAGCTCGCGCTCACGGATGACCGTGTAGATGCGAGCGATGTCGCGCTTGACGGCGCGCAGGCGTCCGTGGCTCTCGAGCTGGCCGGTCGCGGACTGGAAGCGAAGGTTGAAGAGTTCTTCCTTCGCCTTCTTCAGTTCGTCGACGAGTCGCTCGTCCTCGAAAGTGTCCAGCTCGACTGGTGCGAGCTCCTTGGATCCGACGGCCATTACGCGTCGCCTTCCTCGCGCTTGATGATGCGTGCCTTGAGGGGCAGCTTGTGGATGGCACGGGTGAGCGCCTCGCGGGCGATGGTCTCGTTCACGCCGGCGAGCTCGAAGAGCACGCGACCCGGCTTGATGTTCGCGATCCACCACTCGGGCGAACCCTTACCGGAACCCATGCGGGTTTCGGCCGGCTTCTTGGTGAGCGGGCGGTCGGGGTAGATGTTGATCCACACCTTTCCACCACGCTTGATGTGACGGGTCATCGCGATACGAGCAGCCTCGATCTGGCGGTTCGTGACATACGCCGGGCTCATCGCCTGGATGCCGAACTCGCCGAACGACACCTTGGTGCCACCAGTGGCCTGGCCACTGCGGGTGGGGTGGTGCTGCTTGCGGTGCTTGACCTTGCGGGGAATCAACATGGTTACGCCTCAACTCCTGCTGCGACCGGCGCGGCGGCCGCGGGGGCGGCAGCTCCGGTGTTGGCACCCGCACCGCTGCGCGGCGGACGGCTGTCGCGGCGGTCGCCGCCACGGTCGTCACGGCGCTCCGGCCGGGTGGACTTCTGGTTGGCCTGCTCGCGGGCGAGCTCGCGGTTGGTGATGTCGCCCTTGTAGATCCAGACCTTCACGCCGATGCGGCCGAAGGTGGTCTTCGCCTCGTAGAAGCCGTAGTCGATGTTCGCGCGGAGCGTGTGCAGCGGCACGCGGCCCTCGCGGTAGAACTCGGAACGGCTCATCTCGGCGCCGCCCAGACGACCGGACACCTGGATGCGGACACCCTTGGCGCCGGCGCGCTGCGCACCCTGCAGGCCCTTGCGCATCGCGCGGCGGAACGCCACACGAGCGGAGAGCTGCTCGGCGATGCCCTGCGCGACGAGCTGTGCCTCGGCCTCGGGGTTCTTGACCTCGAGGATGTTGAGCTGGATCTGCTTGCCCGAGAGCTTCTCGAGGTCGGCGCGGATGCGCTCGGCCTCGGCGCCACGGCGACCGATCACGATGCCCGGACGGGCGGTGTGGATGTCGACGCGAACGCGGTCACGGGTGCGCTCGATCTCGATGCGGGCAACACCCGCACGGTCGAGGCTGGTCTTCAGCAGGTTGCGGATCTTGACATCCTCAGCGACGTAGTCGCTGTAGCGCTGGCCGGGCTTCGTGCTGTCGGAGAACCACCGCGACACGTGGTCGGTGGTGATGCCCAGACGGAACCCGTAGGGGTTTACCTTCTGTCCCATTACTTCTTCCCTGCCTTCGCCTTGGGTGCCTTGGCGGTGGCGTCAGCCTCCGTCGGGCGTCGCGACGACCACGGTGATGTGGCTCGTGCGCTTGAGGATCTTGAATGCGCGGCCCTGCGCTCGCGGCTGGAACCGCTTGAGCGTCGTGCCCTCGTCGACGAACGCGGTCTGCACGAACAGGTCCTGCTCGTCCAGGTAGCTGTTCTCGGCGTCCGCCTTGACCTTCGCGTTGGCCATGGCCGACGCGACGAGCTTGTAGACCGGCTCGCTCGCACCCTGGGGCGCGAACTTGAGGATCGCGAGGGCCTCGACGGCCTGCTTCCCGCGGATCATGTTGACGACGCGACGGGCCTTCGTGGGGGTCACGCGGATGTGCCGCACGCGTGCGATCGCTTCCACCATTGCTCTACCTCCTACGCCACCGCGTTAGCGGCGACGACCCTTCTTGTCGTCCTTCTCGTGCCCGCGGAACGTGCGGGTGGGCGAGAACTCGCCGAGCTTGTGCCCGACCATGGTCTCGGTGACGAACACCGGGATGTGCTTGCGACCGTCGTGCACCGCGATGGTGTGACCCAGCATCGCCGGGATGATCATCGAGCGGCGCGACCAGGTCTTGATCACGTTCTTGTTGCCGGCCTCGTTCGCCGTCACGACCTTGCGAAGCAGGTGGTCGTCGACGAAGGGGCCCTTCTTCAGACTGCGTGGCATCTCTGCGTCTCCTACTACTTGCGCTTCTTGCCGACGTTGCGGCGACGGACGATCAACTTGTCACTGGGCAGGTCGCGCTTGCGAGTGCGGCCTTCCTTCTGGCCCCACGGGGAGACCGGGTGACGTCCACCGGACGTCTTGCCCTCACCACCACCGTGCGGGTGGTCGACCGGGTTCATGGCGACACCACGCACGGTCGGGCGGACGCCCTTCCAGCGCATGCGGCCGGCCTTGCCCCAGTTGATGTTGGACTGCTCGGCGTTGCCGACCTCGCCGATGGTGGCGCGGCAGCGGACATCCACGTTCCGGATCTCGCCCGAGGGCAGACGGAGCTGGGCGTACGGGCCGTCCTTGGCGACGAGTCGCACCGAGGCGCCGGCGGACCGGGCCATCTTCGCGCCGCCACCGGGGCGGAGCTCGATCATGTGGATGACGGTACCGACCGGGATGTTCTTCAGCGGCAGGTTGTTGCCGGGCTTGATGTCAGCCCCGGGACCCGACTCGATGATGTCGCCCTGGTTGAGCTTGTTCGGCGCGATGATGTAGCGCTTGGTGCCGTCCACGAAGTGCAGGAGCGCGATGCGCGCCGTGCGGTTCGGGTCGTACTCGATCTCGGCGACGCGAGCGTTCACGCCGTCCTTGTCGTTGCGCTTGAAGTCGATCACGCGGTACTGGCGCTTGTGGCCACCACCGATGTGACGCGTCGTGATGCGACCTGCGTTGTTGCGGCCACCGGTCTTCGGCAGCGGGCGCAGCAGGGACTTCTCCGGGGTCGAGCGGGTGATCTCGGCGAAGTCTGCAACCGAGGAACCGCGACGACCGGGAGTCGTGGGCTTGTACTTGCGAATGGCCATGGTTTCTTTCCCTGTTCCCTTAGCCGACAGCCGTGAAGATGTCGATGGAACCGGACTTGAGGGTCACGATTGCGCGCTTGGTGTCCTTGCGCTTGCCGGTGCCGAACCGCGTGCGGCGGGTCTTGCCCGTGCGGTTCAGCGTGTTGACCGAGTCGACCTTGACGTTGAAGATCTTCTCGATCGCGAGCTTGATCTCGGTCTTGTTCGCCTTCGGGTCCACCACGAAGGTGTACTTGCCGTCGTCGATCAGGCTGTAGCTCTTCTCGGAGACGACCGGCGAGATGATGATGTCGCGCGGGTCCTTGTAGGTGAGCGTCATGCGCTGGCCTCTTCCTTGTCTTGCTGACACCAGCACCCACGAAGGCGTCGTAGGCGCCCTTCGTGAAGATGATGTCGTCGCTGATCAGCACGTCGTACGCGTTGAGCTGGTCCCACGGGAGCACGTGCACGGTCTTGAGGTTGCGCACGCTCAGGTAGCTGAGGTCGTCCTCGCGCTCCAGCACGATGAGCACGTTCTTGCTCGTCGTGATGTCGGCGATGAGGGCGGACACGGCCTTGGTGGATGGCGCGTCACCGACCGACAGCGTGTCGACGATGTGCAGGCGCTCGCCACGAGCCCGGTCGGAGAGCGCTCCGCGCAGGGCGGCGGCGATCATCTTCTTGGGGGTGCGCTGCGAGTAGTCGCGGGGCACTGGACCGTGGACGATGCCACCGCCGCGGTGCTGCGGCATGCGGACCGAGCCCTGGCGGGCGCGGCCGGTGCCCTTCTGCTTGAACGGCTTGATGCCGGAACCGGACACCTCGCCGCGGCCCTTGGTCTTGTGCGTACCCTGGCGGGCGGCGGCGCGCTGGGCGACGACGACCTGGTGGATGAGCGGCACGTTGGTCTGCACATCGAACGTCTCGGCGGGGAGGTCGACCGAGCCGACCTTCTTGCCCTTGGCGTCGATCACATCGAGCGAAGCAGCCATGGTCAGGCCCCCTTCACGGAATCGCGGACGAACACGATGCGGCCACGAGCACCGGGCACCGCGCCCTTGACGAGCAGCAGACCCTTCTCGAGGTCGACCGAGTGGACGGTGAGGCCGAGCACGGTGACGCGGTCGCCACCCATGCGGCCCGCCATGCGCATGCCCTTGAAGACACGGCTGGGGGTCGAGGATGCGCCGATCGAGCCGGGCTTGCGGTGGTTGCGGTGCGAACCGTGGCTGGATGACACGCCCTTGAAGTTGTGGCGCTTCATGACGCCGGCGAAGCCCTTGCCCTTGGAGGTGCCCATCACATCCACCTTCTTGCCGGCTTCGAAGATGTCGACCGCGATCTCCTGGCCGAGCGTGTAGCTCGGCGGCATCCTCGGTGCGGATCTCGGTGACGTGACGGCGCGGGGTGACCCCGGCGGCGTCGAAGTGGCCGGTGAGCGGCTTGGTGACCTTGCGGGGGTCGATCTGGCCGTAGGCGAGCTGGACGGCGTCGTAGCCGTCCTTCTCCTGGGTGCGCAGCTGCGTCACGACGTTGGGCGCGATCTCGACGACGGTCACGGGCACGAGCTTGTTGTTCGCGTCCCAGACCTGCGTCATGCCGAGCTTGGTGCCCAGCAGACCGCGAGTGGTCTTGGTTGAAGTCATGGTCTTGTTCCTGGCTCTCGGGCGCTCGGCTAGAGCTTGATCTCGATGTTGACGTCCGCCGGCAGGTCGAGTCGCATGAGCGAGTCGACGGCCTTGGGGGTCGGGTCGATGATGTCGATGAGCCGCTTGTGGGTGCGCATCTCGAAGTGCTCGCGGCTGTCCTTGTACTTGTGGGGAGAGCGGATGACCGCGACCACGTTCTTCTCGGTCGGCAGCGGCACCGGGCCGACGACCGTCGCCCCTGCTCGCGTCACCGTGTCGACGATCTTGCGCGCCGACGAGTCGATGACCTCGTGGTCATACGACTTGAGTCGGATGCGGATCTTCTGTCCCGCCATGACTGGCTCTCTTCCTTGTTGCTTCTCAATGAGCACTGTGTACATCGGACTGCGGTGGATCCTCTCGGATCCGCGCGGCAGCACCTCTGCGTTCGCACCACTGTTTATCTGTCAATGCCGGCGTGTGTTGCCCGGCCTCCACCCTCATCCGCCGCGCGCACGCATGCGCATGCAGAACGAGAGAGGATTGAGCTGGAGTCCTGCTCCCTGCGGCCTAGCCACCAAGTCGTAGACCTGGGCTATGCACTGCCTGGGAGTGATCCACGCCGTGGGCGCGGAATGTTGAACTAGAAGAGTTTGCCACACCCCGGCATTTGCTGCAACCCGGGCGTGTCGCGCGGCCGCTGCTGCGGCGCCGCCGATGGGACCACCGACGCGGCAGCTGCGCCACGAGATGTGTCGCGACTGCCCGAATGGCTCCGAGATGTCGCACATGGTCGCTCTCGAGCAGCCCGACGACACTCTGCGACCTTTGGATCGATCGGGCCGAGCGGGGTTGGCGGCGAGCGGCCGCTACGGCGCCAAGAGCGTGCGCAGCTCGGTCTCCGCCGAGTCCAGGCGGTCGCGCGAGATGGTCTGGCCGCGGTCGTAGCGGTCGACGAGGCGCGGGTCGATGTAGCTCGAGCGCGCGACGGCGAGCGTGTTGCCGAGCAGTTCGGCGGTCGCCTTCACCGCGTCGCGCACGGCGCGCGCCCGCGCGGTCTTCGTCGGCTGCGGGCCCGAGCGGGCGAGGCTGCGCGCGGCCGCCACGGTGCCGGTGAGGGTGCGGAAGTCCTTCGCCGTGAACTCCCCGCCGGTGCGGTCGCGCACGTAGCGTTGATGTCCTCGGCGTCGACGGGGTGCCAGCCGCGCGGCCTTCGGATGACACCGTCTTGAACGCGAGCAGGCGCGCGGTCGGCCCGCGGCGCTTGAGGGGGCGGAGGGCGGCGGCGAGGTCCGCGTCATCCAGCTCGGACTCCCACTCCTGGCCGCTCTTGCCGGGGAACTCGAGTCGCACGGTGTCGCCGGACACGACGACGTGCGAGCACAGCAGCGTCGAGAGACCGTGGCTGCCGTGCAGTTCGGCGTAGCGCTCGGAGCCGACCCGCAGCGAGCCGGCGTCGAGCATGCGGAACGCGGCGGCGAGCGTGCGCGCCTTCGGGTCGTCACCGCGCAGGTCGCGGGTGACCCGCTTGCGAGCCGACGGCAGGGATGCCGCGAGCTCGAGTGCCCGGTCGAACTTCACCCGGTCCTTCTGGCGCCGCCACGCCTCGTGGTACAGGTACTGGGTGCGGCCGGCGGCGTCGCGTCCGGTGGCCTGGATGTGACCGTTGGGGAAGGGGAGATCCACACCTCGGTCCACGCGGGCGGGATGACGAGGTCGTGGATGCGGGCGCGCGTCGCGGCATCCACGGGCCTGCCGTCGACGCCGCGGTAGACGAAGCCCTTGCCGGACTTCACCCGCTGGATGCCCGGCCCGCTCGGTTCGCTGCGGCGGAGTCTCGGCACCCTTCAGAGCCTACGGAGTCGCCGCCGCCGTGCGAGGGGTTGCGCGCGCGATCACGAGGTGCGTGAGGAGGTTGGCGATGAGCGCCCCGATGCCGAACGCGAGCGACGCGGGCAGGAGGAAGAAGAGGAAGAGCAGCTGCTCCTCGCCCATGAACGCGAGCACGATGCCGAGCAGGATCCCGTTCGCCACGATCGCGATCACCGCCACGAGCACGCTCGCGAGGACGCGAGCACCCGGACCGCGAGCGGCCGTGATCCGCCGGGCGATGATCAGGCCGACGATCCACAGCACGATGCCGATGCCCATCGCGAGCAGGAAGACCGACGAGCCCTCGATGAGCGGCCCGGTGCCGTCATTGCCGATCGCGTAGAGCACGCCGACGGATGCCGCGATCGAGAGCACGAGACCGATCACCACCTCGATCGCGACGAGCTTCGCGGTGTTCACTCCCGCTCCCGCGTGAGACCGTGCGCGATCGGCGTCGCGACGAGCACCGCGAGCACGAAGGCGATCCCCGCGGTGGTCGCGAACAGCATGAAGCCGAGCGGCGCAGCGCCGCCCTGCACGAAGCCGACGATCACCACGACGACCAGGTTGATGACCACGGCGACACCGGCGCCCAGGGCGGCGTACGGGCGGCCGCCGCGCACCGCGCGCACGATGATCCAGAGCAGGAAGGCGACCAGTCCGACATCCATGAAGAGGAAGAGCGAATGGGCGCCGTCGGCGAACCCCTCGACGATCGAACCGCTGAGCAAGCCCTGCCAGGCGGTGAGGATGACCAGGGCGAACAGGATGCTCAGGAGCATTTCGACCACGATCCACGCGACCTTGCGACCCATGGCGGCGATCCTAGCGGGCACAGCCCCTAACGGACACGGGGTGCGCCCGCGGCCAGGTGCAACACGAGAGCGGCGGCGAGCGCCGCGACGAGGAAGATGATCGACTCCACGATCGCGAAGACCAGGTACAGCCCGTAGTAGCCGCCCAGCGGGACGATGACGAGCAACACGACGAGCAAGTTGATCCCGATCGCCGCGAGCGCCGCGAGAGCGCTCGCGAACACCCGTGCGGGAGCCGGCCGCTCGCGGGTGACGCGGCGGGCGACGATCAGCAGCGGGATCCACACCAGGAGCCCGACCAGGAATCCGAAGACGAAGTAGATCAGCCCGGCGAGCCCGACCGAGCCGATGGTCACGACGCCGATGATGACGGTCAGCACGATCGTGATCCCGGCCCCGAGTCCGAACTCGATGCCGAACGGCTTCGACGGTCCGTCGGTACGCGCTACTGCCATACCGGCCAGCGTACCCAGCCGCTACCCTTCCCCTGTGAGAATCCGTCCGCTGCTCGGTGCCGCCGCCATCGCCGTTCTGCTCTCGGGATGCTTCGGCACGGTCGGCCCTCAGCCGTCGATCACCGCCGTGCCGTCGCCGACTCCCGTCATCGACCCACCCGTCGAGTCGAGCCAGCCGTCGAACGTCGGCGAGGCCAAGCTCGCCGCGATCGAGTACTACGAGTCGGGCGCGTACTTCGTCGACCTGGGCACGGTGACCGAGGAGGCGATCGCGTTCCTCGAGCAGCGGATCCCCGAAGTGGAGAAGCCCGTCGTCGTCTTCGACGTCGACGACACCCTGCTCTCGACGTGGGAGGTGATCCGGGCGGATGACTTCGGCCGTGTCATCCCCGGCGACTGCGTCAACCTGCCCGCCGGCCCGTGCGGCTGGCGCGAGTGGGACCTGCAGGCGCGCGCCCCCGCGCTGCCGCCGTCGCTCGAGCTGTACGAGCGCGCGCAGGAGCTCGGCGCGACGATCTTCCTGATCACCGGGCGGGACGAGGGCCAGCGGGATGCCACGCAGCGCAACCTCGAGGCGATCGGCTACGCCGGCTGGGCTGCCCTGATCATGACGGTGCCCGGCACGCACTACGACTCGGCGGCGGACTACAAGACCCCGCACCGCGAAGCCATCGAGGCGATGGGCTACACGATCGTCGCGAACGTCGGCGACCAGCCGTCCGATCTCGCGGGCGGGCACGCCGAGCGCACGTTCCAGCTGCCGAACCCGTTCTACCGCATCCCGTAGTCGCTGCGGATCGCAGCGTGTCGGGACCTCAGCGGCCGGCGGCGTAGCACTCCATGCCGCGCGGGTCGGCGGCGGCCACGAGCATCCCGTCGGCGCGGATGCCCGCCGCCGTGATCCGCCCGAGGTGCCACGCCGGCACATCGCGCACGATGTGCCCACGCCGCTCGAGTTCCCGCTTCACGTCCGCACCGGCCCGCACCTCGAGCTCGACCTCGCGGTCGTGCGACTCGCGGGGGTAGAACGACGACGGGAAGTGGTTCGTGCTCCACTGCGGCACCTCGATCGCGGCCTGCAGTCCCAGCCCGTGCACGAGGTGATTGATCAGGAACTGCACGGGCCACTGGTCCTGCCCGTCACCGCCGGGCGTGCCGAACGACAGCGCCGGGCGACCGTCGCGCAGCAGCATCCCGGGGCTCAGTGTCGTGCGCGGGCGCTTGCGTGGCGCGAGCGAGTTGGGCAGTCCCTGCTCGAGCCAGAACATCTGCCCACGGGTCGGGAGGCAGAAGCCGAGCGTCGGGATGATCGGCGAGCTCTGCAGCCACGCCCCGCTGGGAGTCGCGGAGACCACGTTGCCCCAGCGGTCGACGACGTCGAGGTGGACCGTGTCGCCCTTCGTGATGGTCGGCTCGCCGGCTCCGGCGGCTGCTGCAGTCGGACGCGCGGCCGCGGTCACCGGCTGCGGGAGGCGCGGGGTGCGACCGTCCGGCGATCCGGGGTGGAGTCCGGTGGCGGCGGTGGCGGTGATGAGCGCGCGACGTTCGGCGGCGTACGCGGGCGAGAGCAGGGCCTCCATCGGCACGTCGGCACTGTGCCCGTCGAAGACGCCCGGATCGCCGTAGTACGCCTCCCGGTCGGCGAACGCGAGCTTCGCGGACTCGACGACGACATGGATGAGGTCGGCCGACGCCGGCCCCGCACTCTCGAGGTCGAGTCCGTCGAGGATCGCGAGCTGCTGCAGCAGCACCGGCCCCTGTCCCCACGGTCCGGTCTTGAGCACCTCGTGGCCGCGGAACATCACGCGCGCCGGCTGCTCGAACGTCGCGTGCCACTCGGCGAGATCGTCGCCCGACAGCAGGCCGCGATGCTCACGTCCCGATGAGTCGTGCACCGGAACGGAGGCGAACGCGTCGATCGCTTCCGCGACGAAGCCCTCGTAGAACACCCTGCGGGCGGCGTCGGCCTGCGCCGATGGCTCGATCGCGACCGCCTCGGCCTCATCGAGGATCCGCTGGAAGGTCGCCGCGAGCGTCGGGTTCGCGAAGCGCTCCCCAGCATTCGGCGGGCGGCCACCGGGCAGGTACACCTGCGCCGACGAGGTCCAGTGCTCGCGGAAGACCGGTTCCATGGTCGCGATCGTCGCGGCGGCGCGCACCGGCAGCGGGTACCCGTCGCGGGCGGCGGAGATGGCGAAGCGCAGGATGCTGCGCAGCGGGAGGGTGCCGTGGGTGGCGAGCAGGGTCATCCACGCGCCGAACGCGCCGGGCACGACCGCCGGCAGCTGTCCGGTGCCCGGGACGAGGTCGAGCCCGAGCTCCGCGAAGTGCTGCGGCGTGGCCACGGCGGGCGCGACGCCCTGCCCGCACAGCACCCAGGACGAGTTGGATGCGACGTCGAACCCGATGATCGGAACGTCCCCGCCCGGCCCGCAGAGGTGCGGCTGCACGACCTGCAGTGCGAGCCCCATGGCGACGGCCGCGTCGAACGCGTTGCCGCCCTCCTCGAGGATCGCCATGCCGGCCGCCGTGGCGATCGGGTGGGTGGATGCCGCCATGCCGAAGGTGCCGAGCAGGTCGGGCCGCGTGGTGAAGGCCATCATTCCAGTCTGGACCCGGCGATGAGCACGTCGCGGATCATCGGCACCCCCGGCCGGTACGCGAAGTGCGTGTAGGTGGGTGCGTCGAGCACGAGCAGGTCGGCTCGGGCGCCGAGACGGAGGTGGCCGACATCCTTGCGACGCAAGGCCGCCGCCCCGCCGAGGGTCGCGGCGCGAAGGGCTTCCGCCGGCGTGAACCCCATGTCGCGCACGGCGAGCGCGAGGCAGAACGGCATCGACCTCGTGTAGCTCGAGCCGGGGTTGCAGTCGGTCGCGAGCGCAACGGTCACGCCGGCCTCGAGCAGGCGGCGGGCATCCGGGTACGGCTGGCGGGTGGAGAACTCGACGCCGGGCAGCAGGGTCGCAACGGTGTCGCGACCGGCGAGCGCGTCGACGTCGGCGTCGCTCAGAAACGTGCCGTGGTCGACGCTCGCGGCCCCGAGCTCGACGGCGAGCCGCACCCCGTCTGACTCGCCAGTTGCGCGGCGTGCACTCGCGCGCCGAGCCCCTTCGCGAGTCCGGCTTCGAGGATGCGACGGCTCTCGTCCACCGTGAATGCCCCGGCCTCGCAGAACACGTCGATCCAGCGCGCGTACGGCGCGCATGCGTCGAGCATCTCCCCCACGACGAGATCGACGTAGGCATCGCGGTCCTCCGCGACGGTGCCGTTGAGGAACTCCACGGGCACGACGTGCGCCCCGAGGAACGTGACCTCGGGCGTGAGCGTCGCGGCGAGGCGCACCGAGCGCTCCTCGTCCGCGACCGAGAGGCCGTAGCCGGACTTGATCTCGATGGTCGTCGAGCCCTGGCTTGAGCTCCCGCGACCAGCCGGGTCGCGTTCGCGAGCAGCTGCTCGTCGGTTGCGGCGCGCGTTGCGGCGACGGTGCGGCGGATGCCGCCGGCCTCGTACCTGCGTCCGGCCATCCTCGCCTCGAACTCGTCGGCACGATCGCCCGCGAACATGAGGTGCGCGTGGCTGTCGACGAAGCCGGGGATGACGCAGCCACCACCCGCGTCGATGCGCTCGTCGGCCGCGGGCGCGTCGGCGGCGTCGCCTACCCACGCGATGCGGCCGTCGTCGATGACGAGCGCGGCGTCGGTGCGCTCAGGGCGCTCCTCGTCGTGGGTGACGAGGAGAGCGATGTTCGTGACGAGGGTCGAGCTCGTCGAGACCTCACCGACGGGATCTCGCGGGTGAGATCTCGACGGGCTCGATCCGCTCATGGGCGATCCTCCAGGCCTCGCGCGGCCTCGAGCACGCACAGGGCCACGAGGCGCACGGTGCGGCCGTCGGGGGTGTCGGCCGCGGCATCCACCTCGACCAGGTCGATCGATTCGACGAGGGGATGCGCACCCGCCATCCGCGCCGCAGTGCGCAGCTCCAGCGCCGAGAGCCCGCCGGGCACGCTCGCCGGGCAGGCCGGCGCCACCGATCGATCGCACACATCGACGTCGAGATCGACGTGCACCGGACCACCCGCGCCTCCCGCGATCTCCAGCGCCTCCGCCATGGCATCGTCGATGCCGCGCCGCGCGACCTCGGCGCGCGTGATGATCGTGATGCCGAGGTCGCGAGCGCGAGCGCGGTACGCATCCGAATTCGCGAACGGCTCGATGCCCACCTGCACGACGCGTCGCCCGTCGAGCCCTGCCTCGATCAGCTCGCGCACCGGCGAGCCGTTGCTGTGGCCGTCGCGCAGGTCGTGGTGCGCATCGAGCGTCACGAGTCCGGCCGACAGGATGCGGCCGGCCCAACGTGCGCGCGCCACGGGCACCGTGACGGAGTTGTCGCCGCCGACGGCGACGAGCAGTCGGCAGAGCACGTGCAGTCGCTGGCCCGCGTCCATGATCTTCAGCGTCGTCTCGAACGAGTAGCGGCGCAGGGCCTCCCGCACGGCATGGGGCGTCAGGTGCGCCTGGGACGGAGACAGCGACAGCTCCGACGAGGGCTGGCCGACGAGGATGAGGTCGGCGAGCGTGCCGTCCTGCACCGGCCAGTCACCGGCGCGCGGCCAGAGGGATCATGCGTGAGGGTCACGCCTCACCCTCTCGCATCGGGATGCGAACGTCGAGTCGCTCAGCCACCTCGATCGCCTCGTCGTAGCCGGCATCCACATGCCGGATCACGCCCATGCCCGGGTCGTTCGTGAGCACGCGCTGCGATCTTCTCCCCCGCGAGCGCGGTGCCATCGGCGACCGTCACCTGACCGGCATGGATGCTGCGCCCGATGCCCACGCCGCCACCATGGTGGATCGACACCCACGTCGCCCCACTCGCCGTGTTGACGAGCGCGTTGAGCAGCGGCCAGTCCGCGATCGCATCGGACCCGTCCTTCATCGCCTCGGTCTCGCGGTACGGGCTCGCGACCGACCCCGAGTCGAGGTGGTCGCGGCCGATCACGATCGGCGCCGCGAGCTCGCCCGACGCGACCATGTCGTTGAACCGGGCCCCGGCGACTTCCCGCTCGCCGTAGCCCAGCCAGCAGATGCGCGCGGGCAGTCCCTGGAAGTGCACGCGCTCCCCCGCGAGCTTGATCCACCGCGCGAGCGACTCGTTCTCGGGGAACAGCTCGAGCACGGCCCGGTCGGTCTTCGCGATGTCGGACGCGTCGCCGCTGAGCGCCGCCCAGCGGAACGGTCCCTTGCCCTCGGCGAACAGCGGGCGGATGTACGCGGGCACGAACCCGGGGAACGCGAACGCGTCCGCGTACCCCGCGGCCTTCGCCTCCGTGCGGATGTTGTTGCCGTAGTCGAACACCTCGGCACCGGCGCGCTGGAATCCGACCATCGCCTCGACCTGCACGCGCCATCGACTCGCGGGCGCGCTTCGGCGAATCCCGACGGGTCGGCCTGGCGCGCGGCATCCCAGTCGTCGAAGGCGACCTCGAGCGGCAGGTAGGCGAGCGGGTCGTGCGCGCTGGTCTGGTCGGTGACGATGTCGATCGGGGCGCCCATCGCGAGCAGCTCAGGGAACACGGATGCCGCGTTGCCGAGCACCCCGATCGACAGCGGCTTGCGTCGCATCCCGCGCTGCGTACCGCGAGCTCGAGCGCGTGCTGCAGGTCCTTCGCCTCCACGTCGAGGTAGCCGTGCTCGAGCCGGCGGGCGATGCGGGAGGGGTCGACATCCACGCAGATCGCGACGCCGTCGTTCATGGTGACCGCGAGCGGCTGCGCGCCGCCCATGCCGCCGAGTCCGCCGGTGAGGGTGATCGTGCCGGCGAGCGTCCCCGCCGACGACGCTCCTGATTGGCGCCGCGCGACCGCCGAGAACGTCTCGTAGGTGCCCTGCAGGATGCCCTGGGTGCCGATGTAGATCCACGAGCCCGCGGTCATCTGGCCGTACATCGTGAGGCCGAGCTGCTCGAGGCGGCGGAACTCGTCCCAGTTCGCCCAGTCGCCGACGAGGTTCGAGTTCGCGAGCAGCACGCGCGGCGCCCACTCGTGCGTCTGCATGATGCCGACCGGCTTGCCCGACTGCACGAGCAGCGTCTCGTCGCCCTTGAGGGTGTGCAGCGAGCGCACGATCGCGTGGAAGCTCGGCCAGTCGCGCGCGGCCTTGCCGGTGCCGCCGTAGACGACGAGATCCTCCGGGTGCTCGGCGACCTCGGGGTCGAGGTTGTTCTGCAGCATGCGCAGGGCGGCCTCCTGCGGCCAGCCGAGGGTGTGCAGCTCGGTGCCGCGGTGTGCGGTGATCGTGGCGTCGGTCCTGAGGTCATCGCCGTGACGCTCCTTCGGACGTGCGCGGCAGCAGGGTTCCGTCGACGCACGAGTTCGACCGCCGCCGCGATGTCGGGGGCGAGGTAGCGGTCAGGCCCGACGCCCGGCACGCGCTCGCGCAGCGCCGCGATCACGCGGGCGCTCACCGGGCGCGGCGGCTCGCCGCGCATCTCGATGCCGCGCGCCGCGGTCATGAGCTCGATCGCGAGCACGCGCTGCAGCCCGTCGATCGCCGCGGCGCAGCTTGCGCGCGGCGCTCCAGCCCATCGACACGTGGTCCTCCTGCATCGCGGAGGTCGGGATCGAGTCGACGGATGCCGGTGCCGCCAGCCGCTTGAGCTCGCTCACGATCCCGGCCTGCGTGTACTGCGCGATCATGTGCCCCGAGTCGACACCGGGGTCCGCCGCGAGGAACGGCGTTGCAGCCCGCCGTTGCGGCTCTTGTCGAGGAAGCGGTCGGTGCGGCGCTCGCTCATGCTCGCGACATCCGCGACCGCGATGGCGAGGAAGTCGAGCACGTAGCCGATCGGCGCGCCGTGGAAGTTGCCGTTCGACTCGACGCGCCCGTCGAGGGTGATGACGGGGTTGTCGATCGCGCTCGCGAGCTCGCGCTCCGCGACCGTGCGCGCGTGGTCGAGGGTGTCGCGCGCGGCGCCGTGCACCTGCGGCGCGCAGCGCAGCGAGTACGCATCCTGCACGCGCGTGAACCCCGTGGTCGCGTGGCTCGCGATCGCGCCCGAGCCCTCGAGCACGGCGCGCATGTTCGCGGCGCTCACCGCCTGGCCGGGATGCGGCCGCAGCGCCTGCAGGTCGGCCGCGAACACGCGGTCGGTGCCCGCGAGCCCCTCGACGCTCATCGCGGCGGCGAGGTCGGCGGTGGTGAGCAGCGCGTCGAGGTCGTGCGAGCGCGAGCGACAGCATCCCGAGCATGCCGTCGGTGCCGTTGATGAGGGCGAGCCCCTCCTTCTCCTGCAGGATGACCGGCTCGAGGCCGGCGGCGGTGAGGGCGGCTCGCGCCATCCATCGCCGCGCCGGCGGCGTCGCGCACGTCGCCCTCGCCCATGCGCGCGAGCGCGCAGTGCGCGAGCGGCGCGAGGTCGCCCGAGCAGCCGAGGCTGCCGTACTCGCCGATGACCGGCGTGATGCCGGCGTTGAGCACGTCGGCGTAGGCCTGCGCGACGAGCGGCCGCACGCCGTGCGCCCGGTCGCGAGCGTCGAGAGGCGCAGCAGCATCGTGCCGCGCACCACCTCGCGCTCGACCTCAGGACCCGAGGATGCCGCGTGGCTGCGCACGAGCGAGCGCTGCAGCTGCTGGCGCTGCTCGAGCGGGATGTGCTTCGTCGCGAGCGCGCCGAAGCCGGTCGAGACGCCGTAGTGCGGAGCCGGGTCATCCGCGAGCGCCTCGATGATGCTGCGGGATGCCGCCATCGCCGCGACCGCGTCGGCGCGCGAGCTCGACGCGCGCGCCGTGCCGAGCAACGGCGACCACCTCGTCGACGGACAGCGGGCCGACGCCGACGGTCACGGTGTGCACTGCCTGGGTCAATGCACCTGCATCGTCACGCTCATGGCTTCATGGAACACCGGTGACCCGATCGCCGACAGGTCGCGTCGCGATACTCTGTCTGGGATACCAGACAGATCGGATGACCGTGCCTGACGTCCCCGCAGCGCGCTCTGCGCTCCGCATCCTCACCCACCTCGCCGCGGCCGGCGGCCAGACCCACGCCTCATCGATGGCGCGCGCGCTCGAGCTGCCGCGCTCATCCGTCTACCAGCTGCTACGCGTACTGCAGGACGAGGGCTTCGTCGTGCACTACCCCGAGGCGCACACCTACGGGCTCGGACCGCTCGTGAGCGAGCTCGGCACGTCCGTGCTCCGGGCGAGCCGGCTGTCCGGGCTCGCACAGCCGCTCGTCGATCGGCTCGTGACGCGAACCCCCGTCCCGGCCGTCGCGCAGCTTGCCGTGCTCGCCGGCTCCGACGTGGAGTACCTCGGCACCGCGACGGTGGACCGGGCTCCGACCACCGTCGCGCGGGTGGGGGTGCGGCTGCCGGCGCACCTCACGGCGACCGGGCGGGCGATGCTGTCGGCGGTGTCATCCGACCAGGTGCGCGCGCTGTTCCCGCACCGCGAGGATCTCATCACCCGCCGCGGACTCGGGCCCGCGACGCTGGGCGAGCTCGACGGCATCCTGAGAACGGCGCGGGATGCCGGATGGGCAGCCGAGGACGGCGAGATCACCGACGGCTACGCCTCGGTCGCGGCCGCCGCCCTCGACCGCAACGGGTACCCCGCCGCCGCGATCGGACTCACGTACCGCTCGGCCGTGGCGGATGAGGCGGCCGTCATGGCACTCGCGGCACTCGTCGTCGAGAGCGCGAGCGCGCTCACGGCACGACTTGCGGGACGCTAACGCGAGGTGGGGCTCAACGAACAGCGCGGCGGCGGCGCAGCACGAGCAGGACCCCACCGAGCATGACGGCCGCAGCGCCCACGAGCGCGGGTGCGACATCCATCGAGGTACCGGTCGACGCGAGCACCGAACCGGCCGGGACTGCGCAGCTCACCACGCCGAGCCGGATGTCGAGACCCTCACCCACGAGGTGGATGGCCGTGACCGTGAGCACGTCCCATCGGCCGACCGTCGTGTGCACCTGCTCGTTGAACGAGATGACGCCCGCTGCGCCGATCGGCACCGGCGCCTGGTTGGGCACCGACACGTCGTAGCCGGGCGGAAGGATCGGGGTGCCGCCGAGCGTCGCCGTGGAGACGGAGACATTCGCCGAGCGTGGTCCTCCCTCCACGAGGCACGATGCCTCGACCGCGCCGAAGTCGTAGGCGCCCCCGTCGCCGAGCGTCAGCGCGCTGGCCAGGAAGATCGCGCCAGTGGGCGCGGTCTCGCCGTCGGCGAGGATGAACATCGATCCCCATTCCAGGGTCGCGTCGGATCCGATCATCGCGCTCGCGGGATACGCGGCACCCACCGGGTCATCGACGTTGCCGTACGCCTCGGCGTTGAGTCCGGTGTCCGCACGACCGGGGCCGAGCAGCAGGTTCTGCGCGACCTCGACGGTCGTCACCCTGCCCGTTCGCGACGATCGTGCCGGAGATCAGCATGCCCCCGGGAGCGGGCGCGTAGGTGGCGACGACGCCGTTGGCATAGACGTACCCGGTCAGGATGACGCCGCCGCTCGAGAAGCCCGCGGCGGAGCTCGTGATCGGCGCCGGCGGTGCCGGGCGCGTAGCTCGCCAGCTCCGCCGAGTACAGCATCGCGGCGCCGTCATCCACGCTGATCGTGCCCTGGAGCAGCACGTAGTCGCCGACGATGCCCACGGCGGTCGCGGAGGAGATGAGCGAACCGGGTGCCGTGCCGACGATGCCGTCCGCCGAGGACGGGTCGATCGGGATCGCGTCGAGCTGCACACTTGCGTCGGTGATCACACCCGAGGTGAGGATGATGTCACCACCGGCGTCGATCACGCCGGAGTCCGGCACGCCGAGTCCGAGCGGGCTCGAGATGATGACATTGGCATCGGTGGTGATCAGGCCGGCGATGCTGGCCGCCGTGAGTCCGGTGTTGCGGATCAGCAGCAGGTCGCCCTCGTCCTGCACGATGTCGAGGGTCTCGCCGGCCATCAGGGTCAGGTCGGTCACGTTCAGCACGGCGACGTCGGTGGTCTGCGTGAGCGTCAGGGTGGACCCGGAGATCGTCGGCGTGACCGTGCCGATCGGGTTCGTGATGCCGGACGGCAGCGCATTCGCGGCACCGACCCCGACGAGGAACGTGGATGCCGCAGCCAGCGCGGTCACGAGGGCAAGGGCAGCAGAGCGGCGCATCATCACCTCAGCAACGTAGCAGAGTCTCGCTCATTCCTGAGAGAACGCCCAGTGCCGCTTCCCCACCCGAGACCCGATCAGGCCCCGTCCGAGGCGAGGCCCGACCGGAACGACGAAACGGGCCGAGCCCGAAGGCCCGACCCGTTTCGGCAGTAACCGAAAGTTACTTGATGATCTTCGTCACCGTGCCGGCGCCGACGGTGCGGCCACCCTCACGGATCGCGAACCGCTGTCCCTCTTCCAGCGCGATCGGCTGGATGAGGTTGACGGTCATGTTGGTGGTGTCACCGGGCATGACCATCTCCGTGCCCTCGGGCAGCGAGATGATGCCCGTGACGTCGGTGGTGCGGATGTAGAACTGCGGACGGTAGTTCGCGTAGAACGGGTTGTGACGGCCACCCTCATCCTTGCCCAGGATGTAGGCGTTCGCCTCGAACTCGGTGTGCGGCGTGACCGAACCGGGCTTGACGACGACCTGGCCGCGCTCGACCTCTTCGCGCTTGGTGCCACGGAGCAGGAGACCGACGTTCTCTCCGGCGCGGGCATCCTCGAGGGTCTTGCGGAACATCTCGATCGCGGTGACCGTGGTCTTCTGCGACTTCTCCTTGATGCCGACGATCTCGACCTCCTCGTTGGGGAGGAGGATGCCGCGCTCGACACGGCCGGTGATGACGGTGCCACGACCGGTGATCGTGAACACGTCCTCGACGGGCATGAGGAACGGCTTGTCGGTCTCGCGGAGGGGCTCCGGCACGAACTCGTCGACCTTGTCCATGAGGTCGGCAACGGTGGCCGCCCACTTCTCGTCACCCTCGAGGGCCTTGAGCGCGGAGACGCGCACGACGGGCGCGTTGTCGCCGTCGAACTCCTGGCTCGAGAGCAGCTCGCGGACCTCGATCTCGACGAGCTCGAGGATCTCCTCGTCGTCGACCATGTCGGCCTTGTTGAGCGCGACCACGATGTACGGCACGCCGACCTGGCGGGCGAGCAGCACGTGCTCACGCGTCTGGGGCATCGGGCCGTCGGTGGCGGCGACCACGAGGATCGCGCCGTCCATCTGGGCGGCACCGGTGATCATGTTCTTGATGTAGTCGGCGTGACCAGGAGCGTCGACGTGCGCGTAGTGGCGCTTCTCCGTCTGGTACTCGACGTGCGAGATGTTGATCGTGATACCGCGCTGCTTCTCTTCGGGCGCGTTGTCGATCTGGTCGAATGCGAACGCCGCGTTGAGAGTCGGGTACTTGTCGTGCAGGACCTTGGTGATCGCTGCGGTGAGCGTGGTCTTGCCGTGGTCAACGTGACCGATGGTCCCGACATTGACGTGCGGCTTGGTCCGCTCGAACTTGGCCTTAGCCACTGTGTCCTCCTAGGACTGTTTGTTGATTGGTACGGATGGAGATGGTACTGGAAAGGCCTGAGGTCTGATCTCCAGTGAGAGCTAGTCGCCCTTGTTCTTCTGGATGATCTCGTCGGCCACGGCCTTCGGGACCTCGGAGTAGCTGTCGAACTGCATCGAGTACACGGCGCGGCCCGAGGTCTTCGACCTCAGGTCACCCACGTAGCCGAACATCTCGCTCAGCGGCACGAGTGCGCGAACGACCTTGACGCCGGTCGCATCCTCCATGGACTGGATCTGTCCGCGGCGCGAGTTGAGGTCGCCGATGACGTCACCCATGTACTCCTCCGGAGTACGGACCTCGACCGCCATGAGCGGCTCGAGGAGCACGGGGTTCGCCTTGCGCGCGGCCTCCTTGAAGGCCATCGAGCCGGCGATCTTGAACGCCATCTCCGAGGAGTCGACGTCGTGCGCCGCGCCATCGAGGATGATGCCCTTGACGCCCACCATCGGGTAGCCGGCGAGCACGCCGACCGCCATCGATGCCTGGAAGCCCTGGTCGATCGAGCCGATGTACTCGCGCGGGATGCGACCACCGGTGACCTTGTTCTCGAACTCGTAGATCTTCTCGGCCGTGACTTCCATCGGCTCGAGCGAGATCTGCACCTTCGCGAACTGGCCGGATCCACCGGTCTGCTTCTTGTGGGTGTAGTCGTGCTTGTCCACGATGCGACGGATCGTCTCGCGGTAGGCGACCTGCGGCTTGCCCACGTTGGCCTCGACGTTGAACTCGCGCTTCATGCGGTCGACGAGGATGTCGAGGTGGAGCTCGCCCATGCCCTTGATGACGGTCTGGCCGGTGTCCTGGTTCTGCTCCGTGCGGAAGGTCGGGTCCTCCTCAGCGAGCTTCTGGATGGCGACACCCAGCTTCTCCTGGTCGGCCTTCGTCTTCGGCTCGATCGCGACCTCGATCACGGGCTCCGGGAACGTCATCGACTCGAGCACGACCCGCTGGTTGGGGTCGGAGAGCGTGTCACCGGTCGTGGTGTCCTTCAGGCCGATCACCGCGTAGATGTGGCCGGCGGCCATCGACTCCACGGGGTTCTCCTTGTTGGCGTGCATCTGGAAGATCTTCCCGATGCGCTCCTTCTTGTCCTTCGTGGCGTTGATGACCTGGGCACCGGAGTCCACCTGGCCCGAGTACACGCGCACGTAGGTGAGGCGACCGAAGAACGGGTGCACCGCGACCTTGAACGCGAGGGCCGCGAACGGGTCCTTCGAGTCCGGGTGGCGCTCGACGATCTTCTCGGCGTCGCGCGCGTCGTGGCCCTCGATGGCGGGCACGTCGAGCGGGCTCGGCAGGTAGTCGATGACGGCATCCAGCATCGGCTGCACACCGCGGTTCTTGAACGCGGAACCGCAGAGCACCGGGTAGATCTGGCTCGAGACCGTGAGCTTGCGGATCGCAGCCTTGATCTCGGCGACCGAGAAGTCGGTGTCGCCCTCGAGGTAGCGCTCGAGGAGGGCGTCGTCCGCCTCCGCGACCGTCTCGATGAGCGCGTGCCGGTACTCGTTGGCCTTCTCGACCAGGTCGGCCGGGATCTCCTCGATGGCGTACTTGGCGCCCATCTCGACGTCACCCTTGCGAGTCACCGCGCCAGGTCAGCGCGCGCATCTCGACCAGGTCGACGACACCCTCGAAGGTGTTCTCGAACCCGATCGGGAGCTGGATGACGAGCGGCTTGGCGCCGAGGCGCTTGATGATCGTGTCGACGGTGAAGTAGAAGTCGGCGCCGAGCTTGTCCATCTTGTTGACGAAGCAGATGCGCGGCACGTCGTACTTGTCGGCCTGGCGCCAGACGGTCTCGGACTGGGGCTCGACGCCCTCCTTGCCGTCGAACACCGCGACGGCACCGTCGAGCACGCGGAGCGAGCGCTCCACCTCGACCGTGAAGTCGACGTGACCGGGGGTGTCGATGATGTTGATCTGGTGGTTGTCCCAGAAGCACGTGGTCGCAGCGGACGTGATCGTGATGCCGCGCTCCTGCTCCTGCGCCATCCAGTCCATCGTCGCCGCACCGTCGTGCACCTCACCGATCTTGTGGGTGATGCCCGTGTAGAACAGGATGCGCTCGGTGGTCGTCGTCTTGCCGGCATCGATGTGCGCCATGATGCCGATGTTGCGGACCTTGTTCAGGTCGGTGAGCACGTCCTGTGCCACGGTGGGGTTTCCTTACTTTCGGATGTGGATCACGGTCGAGCGGGTGGTGCGAGGCTCTGTGGCATCCACCCCGCTCGATCCGTGGAAGTGGGTTACCAGCGGTAGTGCGCGAAGGCCCGGTTCGACTCGGCCATCTTGTGGGTGTCCTCGCGGCGCTTGACCGCGGCACCGAGGCCGTTCGACGCGTCGAGGATCTCGTTGGTGAGACGCTCGGTCATCGTCTTCTCGCGACGACCCTTGGCGTAGCTGGTGAGCCAGCGCAGGGCGAGGGTGTTGGCACGGTGCGGCTTGACCTCGACCGGAACCTGGTAGGTCGAGCCACCGACGCGGCGGCTCTTGACCTCGATGGTCGGGCGCACGTTGTCGAGCGCCTTCTTGAGGGTGACGACCGCGTCCGAGCCGGTCTTGGTCGCGACGTTCTCGAGGGCGCCGTAGACGATGCGCTCGGCGAGGCCCTTCTTGCCGTCGAGCAGGATCTTGTTGACGAGCTGGCTCACGATGGGAGCGCCGTAGACCGGGTCCGCGACAACGGGACGCTTCGGTGCTGGTCCTTTACGAGGCATTACTTCTTGTCCATCTTCGCTCCGTAGCGGCTGCGCGCTTGCTTGCGGTTCTTGACCGCCTGGGTGTCGAGGGCGCCGCGCACGATCTTGTAGCGCACGCCCGGGAGGTCCTTCACACGTCCACCGCGCACGAGCACCATCGAGTGCTCCTGCAGGTTGTGACCCTCACCCGGGATGTAGGCCGTGACCTCGGTACCGTTGGAGAGCTTGACGCGGGCGACCTTGCGAAGCGCCGAGTTCGGCTTCTTCGGGGTCGTGGTGTAGACGCGGGTGCAAACGCCGCGCTGCTGGGGGTTGGCCTTCAGGGCGGGAGCCTTGGTCTTGACGACCTTGGGGCTACGGCCCTTCCGCACCAACTGCTGAATGGTGGGCACTGATTACTCCTTGTAGGTGCTGCACGGTGACAGCGTTGATGATTTCATCGCACTCCACACATGGCGTCGGACCTTTTCAGGGGCTGCCGTCGTGCTTGGTGTGGGGTATGCCGTGGGGGCCGACCAGTTCCTGGCCGAATCCCTTGCTATGTCAAAAGCGACATGCGAGATGGGCGCGCCGGAGCGCACACCCGAACAAGCATAGTACGGGATGACGGCGGGGCTCAACTGGGGGCGAAGGGCGGCGGCTCTGCCGCGTCGGTACGGTGGAGGGATGGGATACAACACGAGCTTCGCCGTCATCCATGACACCACACTGGACGAACTCGGCGCCGACCCCGGGACCAGCCTGACGTTCGAGGAAGCGACCTCGGTCGCGAGCGCCGGAGTCGCGGCTTCCCAGGTCGGACCGCACGTCGTGCTGGTCGATCCGTTCTACGGCGTGTCAGCCAAACCGGTCGCAAGCCGACTCGGCCGACAGATCTATGTCGTGAGCCTCGGCAGCACGGCGAGCACCTACGCGATCGAGGCCGAGGGCGCCGTGCACCGCGTGCGCGCGGTGTCCAACGGGGATCTCCTCGCGGACGAGGGCGCTCCACTGCCCGCCGAGGATCGGCTCGCTGAGCACCAGTACGACGAGGAGGCGCATCTCGCCGTGTTCGGGGAGCTCCTGGGCCGCCCGCTCGTCGAGGTGGGGCAGGCCACGTTCCATCCGATGGGCACGTACCTTCCGTGAGCACGTTCCGCCCGGCGGGCAGTTCCGTCCGGCGGGCAGTTCCGTCCGGCGGGCACGTTCCGTCCGTCGGGGTAGCGCGGTTCCTGATCGGGCCCGTGCCCGTTGCCGGTCACGCGGGAACGGACGTGCGTGCAAATGCGGGCCAATACGGCGGAAACGGGCTGGCGCGCCGGCCCGGAACTGGTCGCAACGGCCCGGATTTCACGTTCCGGGCTCGAATTGGTGGGCGTTTCGGCCCGGATTTCGGACGCCTACGAGCAGTGCGCGCCGAATTGGCCCGGATCAGGCGACGCGAAGCGTTCACTCGCTCGGCTTCATCATCTCCAAGTGGGTCAGGAGTCCGAGGAGCAGCATCCCCACCCCGATACCGATGAAGAAGATCGAGACGGCAACGATGTAGCGCTGCTTGTGCGGTACACGGCCAACGGTGCGACCATTTGAGCCGGCCCTCGACCAACCCGAAACGATCATCCGCTCGAAGGCATGACGGCCCAAGAGAAGACCGACGCCGACGATGACCCCGCTCAGCCCGGCGGCCACCGCGGAGATATTCGCTTCGCCGAAGTGACCGAAGATCATGGTGCGGAGCCGACGCGCATGGCCCGCGTCAGCTGCGCGGCCACCGCGATCGCGCGCTGCTCGGCAGCGGCGACATCCTGCTGGTCGTCGTTGATGCCGAACTCGAGGTCGTTGTTGCGGTCGACGCGCTCGATGGCGATGCCCCACCAGGCGACGCCGTCGATCACGACGCTGCGCGGGTGGATGGCGACGAGCTGCGACCGGACGACGGTCGCGGTGACTCCTTCGGTGTGGCTCCGGCCGACGAGGTCGAGCAGCGTCTCGTTGACGTACGCGTTCAGAGCGAGCACGGAGCGCATTCGAGGATCCGGGTACCCGAGCTGGTGCCACGTCGACTCGGTGGGTACGAGTACGTACGGACCGCGAGCGGGCAACGGCGGCGGCTTCCGCACGAGGAGAACGGCACCGACCACGTTCAGGACGATCGCCGCGATCACGATGACGATGCCGACGATCCGGACCGCGGGAGCCGCGTCAGGGAGGTTCGCGAGGATCACGCCGATCACGATCGCCGGAAGCGCGACCATCGACGCCCAGAACAGGCGGGCGCTGCGCGGGGCCAGGGTCGGGGGCGGTGGCACCGCGATGTGCTGCAGATCGGCGTTCATGGTGCCGCCAGCGTAGGCCCGCCCGCTGCGAGTCCCGTGAGGATCGCGACCGCGTCATCCGCGCGCGCCTCGGGCACGAACAGGTGGTCGTGGAAGTAGCCCGAGACCGGGTTCACGCCCATCCCCGCGGCGGCGAGCGCGGTGGTGATCGCGGCGAGGAATCCGACGGCCTCGAGTGAGCTGTGCACCTCGAGGGTGATCATGCGGCTGGGGAACTCGGACGGGATGCCGGCGGCCGCCGCATCCTCGGCCCGGAGGATGAGGGTGTGACCCTCGGCCTCGCGGAAGACCATGACCGGATCGACGCCCTCGGGCACGGCCGCCACGGTCGCGAACACGAACACGCCCGGTTGCAGCACCGGTCGCATGCCGGCGAGCAGCGCGGCGAGGTTCGTCCCGCCGCTCATGCGGCGAGCCCAGGGGCGCAGGTGTCGGTCAACGCTCGTCCGTCACGTAGCGCGGACGCACCAGCCAGGCGGTCGCGCCGACGACGAGGCCGGCGAGGATGGCGCCGCCGATCATGAACGGCCCGATGCCGAAGTGCACGACGGCCGGCCAGAGCACCGAGAACGTGTCGACGCGAAGCGAGTACCCCACCGCGCCGACGAGGAGCGCCCCGAGATACGCGACCGCTCCGGTGATGAGTGCCAGCAGCGCGGGTTGGGTGCGCTTGGCGCGCAGGGAGAAGAGGAACACCACGATGCACATCGTGACCGCCATCGCGGGTCCGACGAGCGGTCCGGCATCCGCGTAGTCGATCACGTCGCGGTCGATGATCAGGCTCGTGAAGCCCCAGAGCGCGACGAGTCCGGCGAGGTAGCCGGCCGTCGCGAGGGTCGGGGCCAGTGCTGGATTGCCCCGCGGCCGCTCCGGAGGCTCAGACCGCGGTCGCGGCGCCTCGCTCATGCTCGGCTCTCTTCTCGGCGAGCTCGCGGTCGTAGCTCTCGCGGGCGAGGATGTTCTGCGCCTTGAGGCGGCGGCCGCGAGCGGCGATGCCGGCGCCGACCCACATCGAGACCTCGCGGGCCAGGAGTGCCGAGACGATGACGAACGGCACCGCGAGCTGCTCGCGGAAGAACTCGCCCGCACGCTCCGGTTCGAGGATGACGCCGGCCCCGAGCAACCCGAAGCCGATCGTGCCGAAGTAGACGAACAGGCCGACCAGGATGCTGCCGACGATGTAGGTCCACCATGCGGCCCGGTTCACGATGAGCACCAGCAGCACGAAACCGATGAGGAACGCGACCACCGGGGCGTAGAAGAAGCCGCGGCCGAGGAAGGCGAAGCTGAGCTCACCTTCGGCGATGAAGCCGAGCAGTGCGCTCGTGAGCGCGAGCAGCACGGCGTAGAGCAGCGTCGCGAGCAGGGCGATGAGCGCGCCGAACCCGCGGTTGCCCTTGGGGCGCGGTGCGGCTGGGGCCATGACGTAGATGATCTGCGGCTTCGGAACGGAGGTGACGACGTCATCCGGAGCGGTGGTCGGCACGACCGGCTCGGTCTCGGTGACCTCGACTTCCGTGACCTCGACGGGTGTGCCGTCGGCGGTCTCGACGACGTCGACCGCCTCCACGGTCTCGACGGTCTCCACCGGCGTGGTCTCGGACTTGACAGTGCGCGGCTTCTTGGCCGGCGTCGTGCTCTCGTCGCTCATGCCCGAAGTCTACTGACGCGAATCGCGCTCGCGGGAGGGCTTGTCTCCTTCCGCAACACGGCACGCGGCTACTCGGTGACGACCTCCGACAACGGGTCGCCCAGCAGCACGTAGAGCAGCCCGTCGATGGTCGGCGGGGCGCCCGCGGTCGAACTGAACCCGGTCACGAGGAACAGGCGCTGGTTGCCCTGCAGCGCCCTGATGAACTGGAGGTAGTCGCCGGTCACCTGCATCTGCACCGGGATCGCGATGAAGTTCGATCCGTTGACGGTGCCGTCGGCGGTCGGCAGCGGGATGACCTGCTCGCCCTCCGTCGGGGCGGCTGCCGCGCCATCCCCCGCCGCAGTGGCGCCCTCGGCGGGCACCTCGCCCTCGGTCGGAGCCGGGGTGGTTTGCGTGGGAACGGCGGTGTACCACGTGGCATCCCCGATCGTCACGTTCGTCACCGTGGTGGCCGTGCCTCCCGCGAGCGCGTTGAGCTCGGCGACGAAGCCCGCGTAGTCCGCGTGGTTCGGGATCGCGATGCGCAGCTTCGCCACCTCGGCGCGCAGCACGTCGATGTTCTCGAAGTCCTCGCGCAGCTGCACGAGCTGCGCTTCGTAGAACGCGTTCTGCGCCTCGACGTCGACGCGCGATGCGTCGGTGCCCGCGGCCGCCTGCAATGCCGGCTGGATGCCCGCGAACCAGCCGAGGGCTGCAACGGCTCCGACGATCACGACCGTGCCGAAGACCCAGTAGCGGTTGTTCATGACTCCCCCTCTTCGGTCTCGGCGTCGGCATCCACGTCGTCCGGAGCCTCGACGAAACGGTTGGCGAATGCCGCGACGGTGATGTTGAGCGTCACGTTCGCGAGCACGCCGCCCTCGCCCGGCGTGATGCTGTTGAGCGTCGCGTCGGCGAAGCCGGGCAGGTCGGGCAGGCGCGAGATCCAGGCCGAGACGGTGGCGAGGTCCGGCGCGTTCACCGAGATCACAACAGTCGCGACGCGCGGCACCTGCAGCGGCAGCGCCGGCTGGGCGACGAGCGCGATCGGCGACGAGCCGGTCACCGTGAGCGTCGAGATCGCCGTGCCGGGCGGCAGCGTGGCGCCGACGGCCTCCATGTAGGCCGGCCACAGGATCTCGGTGGATGACCCGACGAGCAGCGCCTGCTCGATACCGGTCTTCGCGTTCGCGAGCTTCGTCACCTCGACGTACTCGAGCTGCTGGGCGAGCAGCTCCTGGGTGCGCGCTTGCTCGGCCGCGAGCGCGTTCGCACTCACGCCCGCGTTCAGCATGGCGAGCGCGGTCCCCGCACCGGTCGCGACCACGACCGCGACCACGAGCACGCCGAGTCCGCGGCGCATCGTGCGGGAACGCAGTCGCGCGCGCACCTCCGGCGGCAGCAGGTCGATGCGCGGGATGCCACCGACCACGAGTCCGGCCGTCTTCGTGGCGGCGCTGCCGCCCTCACGGCGGCTCACGAGACACTCCCGAGCGCGAGTCCGAGCGCGACGGCCATGTTCTGCGCGGGCGCTCCTTCCGATGCGGTGCCGGCTCGGCCCGTGGACCTGGCGGTGCGCGCTTGGGCGATCCCCTCGAACGGATCACCGCCGACCACGGGCGTGACCGTGAGTTCGGAGAGGGCGCGGGCGAAGCCGGGCAGCTGCGCGCCGCCGCCGGAGAGCACGATCTGCCCGACGCCGGGCAGGCCGCGCTGGTTGACGAAGTACCCGATCGTGTTCCGAAGGCTGCCGAGCAGTTCGCTCGTCACCTCGTAGATCGTCTCGACCGCGACGCGGTGGTCGTCGGGCACCTTGCCGCTCGCGAGGCCGAGCGTGCGCTTGTAGCGCTCCGCCTCTTCCGTGGTGATGTCGAGCTTGGCAGCGAGTGCCTGCGTGAGATCCTCGCCACCGGCGGGGATGATGCGGGCGAACTGCGGCACCCCGTCGATCGTGATGAGCACGTTGGTGGTCGCGGCCCCGACATCCACGATCGCGACGACGCCGCGACTGCGCGCGCCCGAGCCGAGCGCACGGCTGAGCGCGAACGGGAGCAGGTCCACCTCGACCGGGTTGAGCCCGGCGAGCTGGACGGCCTTGACGTTGGCCATCACCGCCTCCTTCACCGCGGCGACGAGCAGGCCGGCGACCATCGGTCCCTGCTCGCCTGTGCCTTCACCCCCCGACGTCTCCGCGACGGGGTAGAAGTCGAGCACGGCGTCGACGACCGGCACGGGGAGCATGTCCTGCACGAGGAACGGCAGCGACTCGCGGATGCGCTCCGCCGACATCCGCGGCACGCTCAGGTCGCGCACGAGCACCCGCTGGTTGCCCATGCCCAGGATCACGTTGCGGCTGCGGAACCCGCTCGACGACCACAGGCGCTTGAGCGCGCTCGCGACGGTGTGCGGCTCGAGCACCTCCCCGCCGCGCACCGAGCCCGGTGGCAGCGCGATCTCGCCGAAGCGCACGATGGTCGGACGCGACTTGCTCGCATCCTGGAGTTCGACCGCGCGCAGCGTGCTGCTGCCGATGTCGACCCCGACGACGGTGTTGCTCATGATTCCCCCCAGTACTGGACGTGCGTGTGCGGAGTGCGTGTGTCGGTGCCTACCCACCGAAGAGTCCGAGGTAGAAGGATGCGATCGGCTCGCCCGCGAGGATGCCCACCCAGGCGCCCCGAGCATCCATGGCCCGAACGGGATGCCGGCCCCCCGGCCGGCTCGCCGCGCCACGAGCAGCCCGATGCTGAACAGTCCGCCGAGCAGGAACGCCGCGAACGCGCCGACGAGCAGCTGCGGCAGCCCGAGGAAGCCGAGGAAGAGGCCGATGACCCCGGCGAGCTTCACGTCGCCGAGCCCCATGCCGCCGGGCTTCACGAGTGCGGCGATCAGGTAGAGGCCGAAGAGCGCGACCGCGCCGAGGCCGGCGCCGACGAGTCGGCTCGGCTCGCCGTTGAGCAGTCCGGCGGCGCCGAGCAGCCCTGCGCCGACGAGGTACGCCGGCAGCACGATCGCGTCGGCAGGGTCTGGGTGTCGAGATCGATGAGGGCGAGCGCGATGCTGATCGCCGCGAAGTAGAGAAACGCCGCGAGCACGAGCACGCCCGAGATGAGCGGCAGCGTGCCGACGACGGCGCCGTCGAAGACGCCCGGCACGAAGCGGAAGCTCACCCCCGTGAACAGCAGCGCGGTGCCCAGCTCGACGAGCGGGTAGCGCACCGAGATCACCGAGCCGCAGGTGCGGCACCGACCGCGCAGGGCGAGCCAGGACAGCACGGGCACGTTGTCCACCGCGCGGAGCTGGTTGCCGCACGACCCGCACGCGCTCGGCGGCGAGACCACCGAGCGGCCTGCGGGCACGCGGTACACGACCACGTTGAGGAACGACCCGATCATGGAGCCGAACACTCCGAGCGCGACGGCGGCCACGGTCATCCCTCCAGGTCTCGGAGCGAGGCGAACGGGCCGATGCCGCCCGGCGTTCCGGGCGTGCCGGGCGTCGCGGGCGTTCCCGGCGTTCCGGGAGTGACCTGCACGGTGCCGGTCTCGAGGTTCACGCCCGGCAGGCCGATCGGCACGTACTCGATGCTCACGTTCTGGCCGAAGTTCGTCGCACCGGAGTAGAGCTGTCCGCGCCACGCGGTCGCCGAGTTCTGGATGCAGTTCGGCGTGAAGAGCATCGCGGCGATGTTCGCCTTGACCTTGACCCCGCTGTTGATGTCGATCTCGCCGTTCACCGACAGGCAGATGATCGGCACGAGCGGCTTGAGGCCCGGCACGATGAACCACATCTTGTGGGCGGCGCTCGTCGCGGAGTCGATCGTCAGGTTCTCCAGCCCGAACGACCTCGCGAAGAACGCGACGTCGGCGCGGGTCTTGAGCTGCAGGTTGGCCGAGCTCGAGAACAGCAGCTCCGCGCACGCCATGGCGTTCACGACCACGGGGGTCGTGGAGGCCATCACCTGGTTGATCCACACCTGGTTGTTGGTGTTGTTGTCGATCGTGCACTGGCTCGCCGGGATGACCACCTCGGTGAAGCCGATGTTGGTCCAGTCGGTCTTCGTGTACGAGAAGTTCGTCCAGTCCGGCACGGTCGGAGCGGGCGGCGGAACGGTGAGGAGCGACAGGGTCCTGATGACCCCCTTCACGATGCCGCCCTGGATGAGCCCGCAGACGAGATTGTCGAGCAGCCACAGTCCGCCGCACGGCTGCTGCCACGTGGTGATCGTGCCGCAGGTGGTGACGTTGCCGTCGATGCGCGCGCTCGGCGTGATCGTCGAGGGCGGCGACAGGAGGCCGATCAGGCCCGCAACCGAGATGTTCCCCTTCACGGCACCATCGATGTAGACCTTGCCGTTCGTGACGATGTTGCCGCCGACCTTGGCGCCCGCACCCACCTGCGCAGCGATGTTCTGGTGTTGCCGGTGCCGTTGCCGCCGAACAGGGCGCCACCGAGACCCGAGGCGATCACGTCGCCCTTCACCTCGGCGCCGCCGCGTTGACGGCCACGAAGCCGGACGCCTTCACGACGCCGTTGATCAGGCACACGTTGAGCTCGAGCGATCCGTTCTGGATCACCACGTTGCCGTCGATGTTCGTGCCGGTCTGGCAGGTGAGCTTGCCGCCGGTGCGGATGATGATGTCCGCGGTCTTGCCCGTGACGTTCGTCCAGAGGTGCGGTTGTTCAGCGTCGTCTGGCCCGTCGCGCGTAGGTGTAGATCGCCGATCCGGTGGCGGTGATGCCGCCGGAGGCCGGGGTGCCCGGGGTTCCGGGAGTGCCGGCGGTCGCCGGGATCCAGTCGTACAGCGCCTCGAGGGTGTGCGTGTCGCTCGCGCCAGCGGGCGACTTGGCCGAGCCGGTGGACTCGATGCGCACGCCGACAGCCGTCGCCACGGGGCATCCATTCGCCCAAGCGCCCGCGACCGTCGTGCGGTACTGGATCTTTGCGGTGAACACCGGGTCGGTCGTGCTCGCGTACGTGCCCGCCTTCAGGGCGCAGTCGCCTGAGGTTGGAGCCCCGCCAGGGCGGCGTTCACTCCGGCCTCGGCGGCCGCGCGGGCCTGCACCGACGAGCGGTTCGAGTTCGTGTAGGTCAGGGCGCCGATGGTCATGGCTCCTACCGAGATGCCGACGATCGCCGTGACGGCGCCGATGCCGATCACGGCCATGAGGCTGTGCCGCGTTGGCCGTGTTTCATGGCACGGGCCATCGAGCCGATGCTGGAGAACAGTGACTTGGACGGGCTTTCGGTCAACCGCACGATGCGCGCCTGTCTGCCGGCTGAGCGCCGACGTGCTGATCAGGACGTTCGGGGCATCGCCCGCGTCGACCTCGAAGGTGATGGTGACCTGCTTGCCGCTGACGGACAGGATGTCCGCAGTGCCGGCCCGCTCGATCCCGTAGGCGAGGAGCGTCCAACCGGTGACGTTGCCGCCGGTCGGCTTGGCGATGGCTGTGGGCGACGTGCGCACGTACGCCGAACCGGTCGAGGAGATGAACCACGCCGTGCAGCTGTAGCTCACGACCGCGGTTCCGCTCGCGGTGCGCACGGCCAGGAAGTACTCCCCGCCTGCGAGGTACGGCGGCGAGCTGATCCAGTTCGCATTGCGCACCCCCTTGTCGATGGACTGCGCGACCAGCTGCCCCGACGACGTCGCCTGCGTCGTGGTGCGCACGGTCTTCTCGGAGCCGAGCGTCGTGATCAGGACGTTGCCGATCACGACCGGATCATGACGGTGAGCGAGGATGCGACGATCAGCTCGACCAGCGTGAAGCCCGAGCTGTCATCGCGCAGCCGGTGCCGAACGCACGGATGCCGCGGGCGCCGCCACCGCTCATGACGCCGTCACCACCATCACGAGCGTCGTGGCCTCGCTGAGCGTGGACCCGCTGTTGGTGACCGCCATCCGCACCTTCACCGTTCCCGGATAGGTGCTCGGGCACGCTCCGACGAGCTGGCGGTCGATCGTCAGGATGACGCCGCGATCGTCGGTGACCGGCGCCGGGTCGGTTGCGAGGAACGTGCTGACCGCCGTGCACGTCGTGGCGACGGTGCGGAGCTGCTCGAGCTGCTGGCTGACCAGCTGCGTGGCGATCGAGGCCGACGTGTTGGTGGTCGTCGCCCTGAGCGACTGGATGAGCAGCGGCAGGAAGGCCATCGCCAGCAGCGCGATGAGGAACATCGACACCACGATCTCGATCAGGCCGATGCCCGATTCGGTGTCGCGGGCGCCGTCGAGCGACCCGGCTGCTGCCGGCGTCGACGATGCTGCTGCACGCATGGCGTGTGCCTTCCTCTGCGAAGTCCCAGTTGCGAGAGAAGAACGGTGGATGACCCATCCGGTCGGGCATCAGGTGAGGGATGCCCGACCGGAGGGTCGAGTGAGTGTCAGCTCGGAGTTACGGCGCCGTGCACTCAGCGAGCGCACCAGCGGCGGTCGTGACGGTCGCCGCAGCGGCCGTAACACCCTTGTCCTCAGACGCCCAGAAGAACTTCGACACCGCGGTGCCGTCCTTCCAGTTGCCAACGATGCAGAAGGCGTTGCTGCCCGCGGTGCCGAACGTGGCCTCGACGTCGATGTTGGTGCTGGTCGAGAAGCCCGGGATGGCGCTGAGCGCGTGCCAGCTGCCGCTCTGCGTGTAGTCGGCGACGAGCGCCGTCTTTGCCTCGGTGACGGACGTCTTCACCGAGTTCGTCTTCGCGGTGTCCTGGGTGACCAGGTACACCGGAATGGCGATCGCGGCGAGGACGCCGATGATGAGCACGACGACGAGCAGTTCGATCAGGGTGAAGCCCTTCTCGTTGTTCTCGAGCATCTCGCGCTTGCGAGCAAGCGACTTGGAAACATACGTAGTCATGATTGCTGTTCCTGTTCAGTAGTTGGACAGGAGGTTCCCCCAGTGTTTCGAACCCCCACTTGAGACTTTGGACCAAGCTGTCTACCCCCTGCGACCCCCGAAGTGGTGAAGTTCGCCCGCCGGCCCACCCCACTCCGGGGGTCGCTCCAAAAGGGGTCACGACCAGCATTTTTAGCGGATACCGCGCGCGCGAATGCCCCGCGACCCTCCCAGTGGGTGCGGGGTGGTGGTGCGTATGAAAATGTTGGAGGGGGGTACGCTCAGCTCCCCGAGATGGTCTGGAAGATGGAGAACACCGGCAGGTACAGCGCGACGATCATGCCGCCGATGACGATGCCGATGAAGGCGATCATGAGCGGCTCGATGAGCGACGTGAGCTGCTCGGTAGTGGACTCGACCTCGTCCTCGTAGAAGTCCGCGATCTTGTCGAGCATGGTCTCGAGCGAGCCGGCATCCTCGCCGACGGCGATCATCTGCACGACCATCGACGGGAACACCTTCTCCTGGCTCAGGGGCCCCGCGATCGTCTTGCCGATCCGCACGGAGTCCTGCACCTTGTGCAGCGCCTGCTCGATCACCCAGTTGCCCGAGGTCTCGCCGACGATGTCGAGGGCCTGCAGGATCGGCACGCCGGACCCCATCATGGTCGCGAAGTTGCGGGCGAAGCGGGCGACGGCGATCTTGCGCATGAGCTGCCCGAACACGGGCAGCCTGAGCTTGAGCGGGTCGACGAGCGAGCGCACCGCTCCGTGTTCTTGTTGTTGCGCCACCAGACCGAGAACACGATGATGCCCACGACGAGCACGGGCGTGATCCAGACCATGTTCTTCGACAGGATGACGAGCATCTGGGTCGGCAGCGGCAGCTCGCCCCCGAGGTCCTGGAACATCTTCTCGAACACCGGCACGATGAAGATCAGCATGCCACGACCGAGAGCAGCGCCATGATGAGCACGACGACCGGGTAGGTCATCGCCGACTTGATCGTGTTCCGCAGCTTGACCTCCTTCTCGAAGTTCTTCGCCGCGGACTCGAGCGACTTCTCGAGGAATCCGCCGGTCTCACCGGCGCGGACGAGGTGGATCATGAGCGGCGGGAAGATCGTGGTTGCCGCGAGAAGGCCAGCGAGAGGCCGAGCCCCGCTCGACGTCCTTGCGCACCGCATCCAGCGTCTCGGCAGCTTCTTGTTCTCGGTCTGCTCGGAGAGGATCGTCAGCGTTCGCAGCAGCGACAGCCCGGACGCGATCATGGTCGCCATCTGCCGGCCATCACCGCGAGGTCCTTGAGCTTGACGTTGCCGCCGAGACCGCCGATCGAGATCTCGCGCTTCAGGCCGGTGCCGCCGCCTGCGGTCGCGATCGCGACGGGCGACACGCCCATCGTGCGGAGGCGGCCACGACGGCTCCCTCGCTGGAGGCGTCGACCCGGCCCTTGACGACCTTGCCGGCGGCGTCGCGCCCCTTGTAGGCGAACGTCTGTGCAGGCATCCTGAGTCCTCCGGGCCGAGAACGGGTCGCCGAAGTCGATGCCGCCCGAGCCGGCGCCCGCGGCGGCGACTCGGTGCGGTGCACGAGCTTCTGGAATTCCATCGGGTCGTGCACCTTCTCCAGCGCGGCCTTGTGCGTGATGCGCCCGCGTTGACGAGGTCGGCGAGGTGCTGGTCCATCGTGTGCATGCCGAGGTCGCGGCCCGCCTGCATCGCCGAGGGGATCTGGTAGGTCTTGCCCTCGCGGATGAGGTTGGCGATGGCCGGCGTCATCATCATGATCTCGGTCGCGACGACGCGGCCGCCCCGCTCGCCCGCTTCACGAGCGTCTGGCAGACGACGCCCTGCAGGGTCGCGGCGAGCTGCGCGCGCACCTGGTCCTGCTGGTGCGGCGGGAACACGTCGATGACGCGGTCGATCGTCTGCGCGGCGCTCTGCGTGTGCAGGGTCGCGAAGACGAGGTGGCCGGTCTCGGCGGCGGTCAGCGCGACCGAGATGGTCTCGAGGTCGCGGAGCTCGCCGATGAGGATGACGTCGGGGTCCTGCCGCAGCACGTGCTTGAGCGCGTTCGCGAAGCTGTGGGTGTCGTCGCCGACCTCGCGCTGGTTGACGAGCGACTTCTTGTGCTGTGCATGAACTCGATCGGGTCCTCGACCGTCACGATGTGGTCGGCGCGGGTCGCGTTGACGAGGTCGATCAGCGCGGCGAGGGTCGTCGACTTGCCCGAACCGGTGGGGCCGGTGACGAGCACGAGACCGCGCGGCAGCTTCGCGAACTCGCCGACCGACTCGGGCACGCCGAGCTCGGCGAGCTGCTTGATCTCGGTCGGGATGAGCCGGAACGCCGCCGCCGATGACGCCGCGCTGCTGGTAGATGTTCACGCGGAAGCGGGACTCGGCGGCAGCGTGTAGGCGAAGTCGAGCTCGAGCTCCTTGTCGAACTGCTCGCGCTGCTGGTCGCTCATGATGCTGTACAGCGCGCTCGTCGACCTTGTGGCGCTCCCACGGCTCGCGTTGCCGGCCGGGCGCAGCCCGCCGTCGACGCGGATCATCGGCGGCGCGTCGCCGAGACGTGCAGGTCGGATGCCCCGGCCGCACGACCTCGTGCAGACGCCGCCAGCAGACTCGTGGCTCGGCGCGCGGCCCGCGGAGGCTTCGACGGGCATGCGGAGGATCGCGCGGCGCGGTCACGGCGGCGGACCGCTGCCGCGCGGCGCCGGGGGCGGGCCCGACTCGAACGACCGGCGGCGGCCAGCAGCGGGGCGACGCTCGGGGAAGACGAGTCGCGGTCGCGGCGAGCTGGCGCACGGACTCGGGCGCTCGGGAGCGCTGCGGCCGAAGGTGGCCGGGTGCGGAGCTGGCCGGAAGCGCCTGCCGGGGGCGGGAGCCGGGGTCGATCCGCGCAGCCCGTGCTGAGCGCGCCGCTCAGCCGGGCTCGTCGTAGATCGGCTGGTTCACTTCGCCACGCTGCGTCTCGCTCTCCGTGGGCGGTGTCAGCGGTCACGCGACGACGCGCAGGATCTCTTCGACGGAGGTGAAGCCGTGCTGCGCCTTCTCCCAGCCGTCCTGGCGCAGCGTGAGCATGCCCTGCTCCTAGCGAGCCGCGCGATCTCCGCGCTCGAGGCGCGTGCGACGGCGAGGCGCTCGATCTCCTCGGTCACGGCCATCACCTCGTGCAGCGCCATTCGGCCGCGGTAGCCGGTGTTGCGAGCAGGTGGTGCAGCCGGCGGGCCGGAAGAGCGTGGGCGGCTCGGGGTCGTCGACCGAGGAAGCCCAGTGCCGCAGCTCGTCCGGGTTCGGCAGGTACGGCTCGCTTGCACCGGTCGCAGAGGCGACGGGCGAGGCGCTGGGCGACGACGCAGTCGAGCGCGGAGCCGACGAGGAACGGCTCGATGTCCATCTCGGTGAGCCGCGTGACGGCGCTCGGCGCGTCGTTGGTGTGCAGGGTCGAGAGCACGAGGTGGCCGGTGAGCGACGCCTCGATGGCGATCTGCGCGGTCTCGTGGTCGCGGATCTCGCCGAGGAGCACGACGTCGGGGTCGGAGCGCAGGATGCTGCGCAGCGCGCTCGCGAACGTGAGGCCGGCCTTCGGGTTCACCTGCACCTGGTTGATGCCGGCCATCCGGTACTCGACCGGGTCCTCGACCGTGATGACGTTGATCTCGGGTCGCGCGACCTCGTTCAGCGTCGTGTAGAGCGTCGTCGACTTGCCCGAACCGGTCGGCCCGGTGACGAGGATCATGCCGTAGGGCTTGGAGTACGACTCGTGCGTAGCGCTCGAAGTTGCGCTGAGCAGGCCGAGGTCGCTCGATGCGCATGGTCGACGTTCGAGTTGTCGAGGATGCGCATGACGACCTTCTCGCCCCACACCGTGGGCAGGGTCGCGACGCGGAGGTCGATCTGGCGGCCGCCGTGGCTGACCGACATGCGGCCGTCCTGCGGCTTGCGGCGCTCGGCGATGTCGATCTCGCCCATGATCTTGAGGCGGGAGATGACGCCGTTCTGGATGGTCTTCGGCGCCGGCTGCATCTCGTGCAGCACGCCGTCGATGCGGTAGCGGACGCGCACGTCGTTCTCGGCGGGCTCGATGTGGATGTCGGAGGCGTGGTCCTGGATGGCCTGGCTGATGAGCAGGTTGACGAACCGCACGATCGGCGCGTCGTCGTCGGGGCTCCGACGGCTCCGACGCCGACCGGCTCGGTGCCGGCTCTCCTCCTCGAGCGCGGTGGTCAGGTCGTTGAGCTCGCCGTCGGCGCGGAGGTAGCGGTCGATCGCCGCGCGGAGGTCGGCTCTCGGCGACGACGCTCTGCACCTGCATGCGGGGACGCGCGCACGTCGTCGATGGCGAACACGTTGCCGGGGTCGGCCATCGCGAGGATGAGGTGTCCCCCGCCGACGATGGGCAGCACGTCGTGGCGGCGGCAGACGTGGGCGGGCACCAGCGCGACGGCCGCGCGGTCGACCGGGAAGTCGACCAGTTCGACGAACGGCAGCCCGGCCTGCGCGGCGCGGGCCGACGCGACCTGCGCATCGGTGACGACGCCGCGCTCGAGCAGTTCGCGCACCGAGGCCTCCTCGTCGGCGGACCGGTGGGCAGCCTCCAGCTGCTCGATGGGCAGCAGGCCGTGCAGGATCAGGATCTCCGTCATCGACGCCATGCCGTCACCTACCCCAGTTGCGTTCGAGCGCCCCCAGCGCTCTCGAGCATTTCCCGCCGTCGGCAGGATCCCCAGTGCTCGAATGTGCGGTTCCCACACCGCTGCGGTCCGGTTCATGCACGTCCGGTCCGCGAAGCTCACGCTACGGCCCGTGGATGCCACGGCGACAGTCCCGCGAAGGGGTGCGCCCCGAGTGGGGTACACAGGTCGGTCTACCGCAGTCGCGGGAACGTACTCTCAGGCACCGTGCGTGGGAACAAATGCAGGTGAGCTACCGCCCCACACTCCCATCCAGCTGCTCGCGGATGATGTCCGCGTGCCCGCAGTGCCGCGCGGTCTCCTCGATCATGTGCACGAGCACCCACCGGTTGTTGGGCGGGATGCTGTCGGGGTTGCCGGGGTGGGTCGCGGTTGCGGCATCCAGGTCGATGGTCGCGAGGATGCCCTCGGACTCGGCGGCGACGCGCTCGCCGAGGGCCCGCACCGACTCGATGGTGTCGGTGTCGCGGAGGTCGTCGTCGGCGAGCTCCTCGTCCGCGCGGCCCGCCATGGTCATGCCGAACCAGAAGTACTCGACGCCGAGCACGTGCTTCGCGAGTCCGAGCAGCGAGGTGCCGGAGTCGACGCCGGGGTGGCGGGCGGCCGCGTCATCCAGTCCATCGAGCTTCGCGAGGAGGCGCTCGCGCAGGTAGCGATAGAAGGTGACGAGCGTCTCGCGCTCATCGGTGAACAGTCTGGGAGGACCGATATCGCTCATGCGGCCAACGCTAGTGTGGAGGGATGTCACGCGACCATGACGAACTTCCACTGCCGGACTTCGACCACATCCTGGTGGGGCACCTGCCCTCGCGGATCTCCTCGCTCGCGGCGGCTGACGTGCAGGCGCTGCTCGACTACGAGAAGAAGCACGCGCGTCGGATGCCGATCCAGCTCGTGCTGCAGCGCCGGATCGAGGCGCTCAAGAGTGGTGCGGCGACGCCCACGGAGGGCGGCGGCGGAGAGATGCCGGAAGCCGGCAGCAGTGTCGCCGGCGGCGGCAAGGTCAGCGGCACGCACGGCAAGGCCGGCGGCGGCGGACGCACCACGCTGAAGGTCAACCCCGGCGGTCGCTAGTCACCCGGCGGAGGTAGTGTTCCGCCTATGACCGACCCGAACTACACCGCGCTGCTCGTCGTCGTCGACCGGAGCGGATCGATGAGCAGCATCCGCGAGGACATGGTGGGCGGCCTCTCGCAGCTCATCGCAACCCAAGCCGCAGCGCCCGGTCGCCTCACGATCGACCTGTGGAGCTTCGACGACGTCGTGAGCAACGAGTACACGATGGCCTCGCCGGATGAGGTCGAGGTGAAGCTCGTGCCGCGCGGCAGCACCGCGCTCTACGACGCGGTCGGCCAGTCGGTGGTGCACTTCGGCGAGCTGCTCGAGGCCATGCACGAGGATGCCCGTCCCGGCACCGTGCAGGTGATCGTCGTCACCGACGGCGAGGAGAACTCGAGCAAGGAGTTCTCGGCCGCCGACGTGAAGCAGCTGGTGACGCAGCAGACCCAGACCTACTCGTGGGGCTTCGTCTTCCTCGGCGCGAACCAGGATGCCGTGCTGACCGGAGCGACCCTCGGCTTCTCGCCGGGCAGCTCACTCACCTACTCGGCGGCGCCCGCGCAGGTGGCGGCAGCCACGGACGCGCTCACCAATCTGATCAGCACGCGACGTTCGGGTGTCGCGGCCGACTTCACCGACGATGACCGGGATGCCGCCGGGCGCTGACCTCACGGTGCGGTGCCGGGCGTGGTCGGGTTCGCCTCCGCGATCCGACGCCTGGTCTCCCGCCCAGCCGTGCGCGCCCAGTCGTTCAGCGCCCTCTGCATCGCCTTGGTCTGCACCTCGGCGACCTTGTCGTTGATGAGCTTCTGCAGCTCGAGGTGGTGCGTCGCGCGGTGCTCCGCTGAGGCCACATCCGCGTCGGCGAGCGCTTGCGCGCCGCGCTCGCGGCTGTCAGCGATGGCGCGCGCTTGGGATGCGCGCGATTCGTCCGAGATGACGGCGAGCCGGTCGTAGAAGCTCGGCTTGCCGAGATTGACCAGCACCTTCACCAGCACCGGCAGCAGCTCGATCAGGATGAACAGCACGGCGAGGGCGATGTGCGAGATCGCGCCCCACGCGCTGCGTCCGCTCGTGCGCTCGAGCGCCTCGAGGCGCGCGATCATGCCGTCGCTTGCTGCCACAGCACCCGCGTACGCGGCCGTCTCGGCATCGCGCAGGGCGACCATCGCCTCGAGGTCGGGCTGGGCCATCGCGAGTTCGTCCTGCGCCGCGGAGGCCTGCGACTCCGACTGCGCCTGCAGCGCCGCGGTGGTGGATGCCGCGATCGCCAGGAACTGCGCTTGCGCCGCGTCATAGGCCCCCTTGGCCACCGCGAGCGCCGCAGCCTTGTCCGACGATTCAGGATCCGCCTCGACCCGCAACTGGGTGTCGAGGTACACCTGATGGCGAACGTCGGCCTCGTGCTTCGCTGCGATGTAGGCGGGGTCGCTCGACGGGTCGATCACGTCGACCGACGCGATCGCGGCCTGAGCGTCACGGATGGTCTCGCGCAGTTCGGCCTCGCCGGCGAAGCGTGGGTCGGCATCCAGCGCGGCTTCGAAGTCGGCGTTTTCCTCGGCCTGCATGACCTCGATCTCAGCGTCGATCTCGGAATGGAACATGAAGATCGTCAGCGGTGTCGAGACGATGGTGCCGATGACGATCGCGATGGTGATGCGCGGAGCGGCGAGGGCCAGCGCGCGGCGCACCGAGCGCCCCTCCTCGTAGGGCATGCTCAGCACCATCATGCGATCGAACAGCAGGATGAGCCCGCCCCAGCCGATCGCGATCGGGATCGCCAGCCACACCGGAAGGTCGAGCGCGATGATGAGCGCCGCGACCATGGACAGCGCGGCGACCGCCGACGTCGCGAGCATGACCCCCGCCAGCGTCACGAACTTCGGGCGATCGCCCGGAGCCTGATCGATCAGGTCCGGGCGTGCTCCGCCCAGCCGCGCAAGGTGGTCGGTGATCGTCATGGTCGGGTTCCCTTCGTCGGATGTGCAGTCGGGTCGAGTAGCGCAGCGTCGGCGACAGCGAACGCCTCGTTCAGCAGGTCGGTGAACAGCAGCGGAGGAGTCAGGATGTCGCCAAGTCCGCCCACGAGCTCGGTTGCCCGCTCGAACGCGAACGAGTCGGCCATGAAACGCTGCACCTGGTCGAGCGGGGAGGTGAGCCCCGCCGCCGTGAGGTTGGCCGCCTCGAGTCCCCGGCGCAGGATCGCGAAGTCGCTCCCGTCCAGACCCACGACCACGGGCTCGACGAGCGGCACCGACACCAGACGAGGCGCCTGGATGAGCGCGACCGCCGGGGACAGGGCCGTCGCGGTGCCGAATCGGTTGCGCGCGATCACCCGGTATTCGCCCGAGACCGTGACGGGAATCGCGATCGAGCCGCCCGCGGCATCCACCTCCCGTCCGTCGGGTGTCGTCACGGTGAGGCTGGACGCGTGCTCGGCGACCACGGTGACCGTCACGTCACCGGCTTCGACGACATAGCGTCGGTCGACGTCGACCGAGGCGATCGTCGGCGGCACCGCGCGCATCGTGAACTCGGCGTGTGCGTAGTCGAAGAGCTCGCGCGCCGAGGGGCGTGCGGCGGGATCGCGGGCCAGCCCGCGTGCCAGGAGGTCGACCGCGGAGTCGCCCAGCGCATCCCGCACCCGTTCCGCCTTGGCGAACTGCGTGTTCCGCGGCCCGAAGGCGATGATGCGCACGATCGCGAGGCTCAACTTGTAGACGTCGCTGGCCATGGTGAGCGGCTGACCGGCGGCCTCTTCCGGCGACTTCCATCCGAGGGCGCCGCCCTGGTCGTTGGGGGTGGTGGAGGCCACCGGATGCACGGCGTCGCAATCGATGAACCGCACCCTCGGCTCCGGATCGAAGGCCACCAGCACGTTCAGGGCGTTCAGATCGCCGTAGACGTACCCGTGATCGTGAAGCAGCGCGAGGAACTCGGCGAGCTGGGTCACGAACCCGAGGCGTGCCGCGACGTCGTCGTCGTCCGGGCAACCGATTCCGCGGTCATGCCAGTCGCGCGCGGGCGAGCACAGCACCTGCAGGTCGAGGGACTCGCGACGGCTCGGTGCGCCCGCCGCCTCCGGCACGAAGTCGTAGTAGTGGCCCGGCTCGTCGATCAGCGGCATGGTCACCCCCGAAACCTCGCCGGATCCGTCGGCGACGACGATTCGGGTCGGCCAGGCCGAGAGGTGGTCCAGTCGTGCTCGCTCGGACTCGATGAGACCGAGCCGCCATTGGACCGCGCCGCGCAGCGCCGAGACGCGGTGCGCTGTCAGGGGCACGGCGTGATACTGCTTGACGGCCTGCTCTGCCGGCGTCTCGGGCAGTCGAAGCTGCGGCGCACGGAAGACCGTGCCATAGCCACCCCGGCTGATCTCGGTGAGCGCACCCAGTTGCGACTCCGTGAGATCGGGGCGGCTCACCGCAGCATCCAGATCGCGACCGCGGTGCGGTCGTCGGTGAACCCGCGCCTGGCGAACCCCACCTGGTCTGCGAACTGGGCCAGTGTGGGCGGCCGCTCCCACCAGCGCGCGAGCTGATCGCCGACCTCATCCACGGCGAACGCGAGCGGAGTGCCGACGCCGTCGCTCATCGCGACGATCAGGTCCCCGGTCTCGGCCGCGAGGCGCACGAGCCGCGGCGGTCGCCCGGACGGCATGGCCGAGACAGCGGTGTCGTAGAGGCCGTCGGGGGCGACGGTCGATCCGGTGAGCGGATGCCACGCCCCGTCGCGCAACAGCCAGACCGGGCTGTCCCCGATCCAGGCGACCAGAACCTCGCGCGTGGTGTCGGGTCCGTGGGGAACATCAGCCGGTGCGCTGGACGAGGCGGATGTGGGGGCCACCTCGGCCGCGACGACCGTCAGGGTGGTGTGGACGTCGGCGGCACCGGCATCCTGCGCGATCGACAGCAGGTCGCGCTCGACCGCCGAGAACGCGGCGACCCAGTCGGTCTCGCGCGGATCGGCAGCGATCTGCAGCAGCGCTGTCGCGACCGCGGTCGCCGAGCCGACGTCGCTGCGCCTCGCGGATCCGACGCCGTCGGCCACCGCGACCAGCACCCAGCGGCGATCCGCCGATGCCGTGACCGCGAACGAGTCCTGACGAACTCCCTCCTCGATCCGGTGGGTCAGGCCACGGACACTGGCACCGCGCACGATCGCGCCGGCGAGGTCGCCGCCATCGGCGACGGTGTCCGGTGGTGCGTCCGCCCGGGTCAGGGTCGGCCGGATGTTGCGGCCGGCCGACCCTGGGTCTCCGATCGACCGCATCAGAGGATCTCGCGGCCGTCGTAGTCGTACATCACGACGTTGTTCGCACTCGGCAGCGCCTTGGGGTCCGGCAGCACGAAGCCGCCGCCGCCCGCCGACGTCACCACCGTGCGCATGAAGTACTCCGACATCTCGGTGATCGCGTCGGCGACTCCGTTGCCGTCGGGAACGATGTAGAGCTTGCTGCGGTCGGGCGGTGTGCAGAGCTTGCGCAGCGCACCCTCGGTCACCTGCCCGATGCCCATCGGCACGATGAGCGGCTGGTAGCGGCCCGACGGGATGGCTCGCTCCCAGTCCTCGCCGGAGTTCGGAGCGCCGTCGCTCAGGAAGAACACGACCGGTCGGTAGAACCCGCGGTTGGGTCCCGACAGGGTCGCGATGTCGGCGTCGATCGTGCGGCCGAGCAGTTCGAGGGCCGCGCGGTAGCTCGTGCCACCGCTGCCGACGAACGTCGGCAGCGACGCCTCGGTGAGGTCGGAGAGCGGGAGCACAACCTGCGCGGAGCTCGCGAAGGTGATGATCGACGTCTTGACGACATCGGCCACGTCGTAGCGGCGGCGCAGCACATCGCGCATCGCCGGCACGGCGCGGTTGAGGCCATCGATGCCGCACTGGCCATCGGCGCCGCGATCGTTCATCGAGCCGGAGACGTCGACCACCCAGTAGAACGGGAGGGTCATGTACTCGGGCCGGTCCTGCTGGTGCTCACCCATGGGTGTTCCTTTCATCGGTACGGGCAGGTGTGGAATCTCAAGTTAGGGATGAGCGCCTCATCCGTGTCCGCAGAACGGAGGACATGACCCGTTGTCCGGTCGAACCCCGCATCGAGCCGGAATCGAGTCCGTACGCAGAGCGCGAAGCGCCGGGCCGTGGCACCGAGGCGGCACACTCGGCTGCATGATGAGCGACCCAGCGCCCACCTCCGGGGCGGAGCATCCGCCGCTCGATCCGCGGTGGCGCTCTCGCGTGCTCCGCGCCGTCGCCCGCCTGGATCGGGTGGCCGAGACCGCGCGCGCCCTCCGTGCACGAGGCACGATCCTGTCGGCGGATGTCACACCGCGGCGACTCCGCGGCTCGTACGACTACCGGTGGGTCGCGTCCGCTCCCACACCCGCCCTCCTCGGTCCCGGCCTGCCGATCGGCCAGCTCGTGGACCCCGGATCTCCCGAGCGCCGCCAAGCAGCGTCGCTGAGCATTCCGTTCGACCTCGTCGAGCGGCACGTCGCGGTGGTCGCACCGTGGTGGCGACGGGCAGCGACGTTCGCGCGATGGGCCGACGCCGCGCTCGACGCCGGATACCGGGTGGTGACGATCGACCGGTTCGGGTGGCAGCGGCACCTGGCCTCCGGCGCACTCGACGTGCTCGACCCGTCGGATGCCGCCTCGGCATCCTTCGACTGGGTGGCCGAGGCCATCTCCGATGGCGCGATCGACGCCATCACGGATGCCCTCGTCGGCCGCCCCGGTCGAGGCCGCGTCACGCAGGCGCACGATCGCACGATCCTGCGCGCCATCCTCGAACTCGTCCGCTCGGGCGCGATCGAGCCGAGCGTCCGGGCGATGCACACGGTGCTGTCGGATCCGGACCTCCTGCGGCGTGCCGTCAGCGCAGGGGGCCGTACCGTCGGCGCGGACCGCCTGCACGCCCTTGCGCGGAGCACTCCCGCGAGGCGGCGTGCGGCTACCGAGACGCTCGTGGGCACGCTCGCGCCGTTCCTTCGCAATGGCGCTGCGGCATCCATCGGGTCGACGCGCTCCGCGGGGGGCCGTGGATCATCGCCGGCTGGCTCGATCGACCTCGACGAGGTGCTCAGCAGCCCAGGACACCTCGTCGTAGAGACCAGGACCGCGGCGGGGCGTGCGACGGCAGCCGTGCTGCTCGGTCTTCTGGTCGAGCGTGCGGAGCGGAGTCGCAACCGAGTCGGACCTGGCGTGCTCGTGCTGGTTCCCGGCTCGCGTCGCCTGTTCGGCCGACTCGATTTCGCCGGCACCCTGGAGATCGCCCGAGCCGGCAGCATCTCGTACGGGCTCGGGCTGGGCGACGTCGCCGACCTGCTGGACGAGCACGATCGCGCTCGTCTTCTCGACCGGGTCGGCACCGTGATCGTGCACGGCGGGTCGAGCCCGATCTCGGCGCGCACGCTCAGCGATCGCGTCGGCGGCAAGACGCTCGGCGCGCGCGAGATCGGCGCTCCGCCGTTCGTGGGCCAGGTCGCCGTCGTGCACAGCCCGGGTGCGCACCCCGATCCGCTGATCGTTCGCACGGATTCCGCCCCGGTGGGCTCCGCGCCGGAATCCGGCACGTTCCCACGAAATTCCTCCGGCAGCTCCGGTTCCGGGGATTACCGTGCCAGCGTGCCCAACGGGCGATCGTGAAGGAGGTCTCGTGAATCTGCTCGACGAGTTCCGCGACCGTTCCGGCGCTGGCGCGGCAATCCGCCCGTCCTCGAACGGCGGCGCCGCCCTGCGCGACGTGCTCGCGGCCGCCGGCGCTCCGACCGCGACCCTGTCGTCTCGCACGCGACGGATGCTGTGGCTGGCCCTCGCCACGCTGCCGATCGTCGCGGTCGCGCATCCCTTCCTCCTCGCCCTGATGTCCGGCACCGGCAACGGCTCCGATCCGTTCTCGTTCGCCGCGGGCCTGCTCGCCTGGCCGGGGGCGCTCGTGCAGCCCGTGCTCGTCGCAGCTGCCGCCCTGGCCGTGATCGCGCTCGCGTTCGTCACGCGTGGATTCCGAGCCGCGAGCCGAACGCCGATCCGCGCGGCGACGACTCCCTCGTGGTCGGCGCAGCGGCCAGTGTGCCGCTCGTGCTGGTCGTGCTCGCGTTCCTGGTCATCGCCGCCCTCGCCATGGCCGTGGTCGCGTTCCTGGTGTGGCTCTTGATCAGCGCGATGAGTTCCTGATGGGCAGCACCGCGATGAGCGCGTCCGAGCGAACCCAGACGCTGTACCGGCACGCCGGGCACCTCGTGCATCCGATGGGGATCGTGCGTCGACGGCGGACCCGTGGTCGTCGAGCGTCCCAGTGCGGAGCGATGGGATTGGATCGTGCTCGAACTCGAGACGGATCCGGTGTTCGCGGCGGCGACGCTCGGCATCCCCCGGCATGCGCGCAAGCGGATCGCCGCCGTCGCCGAGGCCGGAGTCGACTTCGACCGGTTGTACCTGGCCCACGAGGTGCCGAAGATCGCACTGCTGCCGCCCGGCACCATCGACGTGAAGGGCTGGGAGCACGAGCTCGTCCTGCGCACCGCTCGCTCCGGTGTCGAACGCGCGGCGCAGCGCCTCGACACCGCACTCGACAAGCTCGGCCGAGCAGGCAGGTCCGCCGCCGACGTTGGCCCGAGCGCGCTGGGCAGCCTCTTCGCAGTGGCCTCCGACCCCGTCCTGATGGGCGCCATCCGCATCGGCGACGACCAGCACACCCAGACTCTGGCGATGTTCGAAATCGCCCGATGGATCCTCTAGGAAAGGCTCACCTCGTGAACGAGCGTCGAACCGACGACTTCATCGTGCTCGAAAGCACCCCGGCCGGACGCTGGGCTGCTCTCGACGAACCACCGGCCGGCGACTCCGCCACCACCGTGGCACTCAGCGCGGATGGGTCGCTCCAGCTGCGCGAACCCGGGGCCCTGGCCAAGACGCTCTCCACCTTCCTGCCGAGCGGATGGCGGCGGGAACCCCGTGGGACGAGATCTTCCAGCAGATCCGCGAGCAGGAGCAGGGCGCGAACAACGGCAGCACGGTCGTTGTGAAACCTGGCGGCGGCCTCGAACTCGCCCAGGACGGCAAGACCGACGGGCGCCCGCTCAGCAAGCTGCCCGAGACCCGGATGGCCGCCGCGATGGATGACGCGCGCGAGCTCGCGCAGCTCGACCCGCACAACCAGGAACGGTGGACGCGCGTGCAGTCCTCCGGTGGCGAGATCGACGGCTGGACGTTCTACCTCACTCCCCCGTTCGTGAACGGCCAGTTCAAGTTCTTGACCTTCCGGAACCCGGCCCGACGCAATCTCTGGGACATCTCCCCGCTCAATCCGAACCTCGACGAGGTTCGGGGCACACCGAGCACGTCATCGGCACGCGCATGGGCGGGCGGGACATCGCGATCCTGTGCGGTCCCGGTGGCGAGCCCTCCGACAACCTGTCCGCCGTGCGCGGCGTGGCGGCGAAGTGGATGGCGTACACCGCCGCCCGAATCGCCGGGCGCAATCCCGGCTTCTCGCTCTGATGGTCGCCTTCACCGATGGCGTCATCGAGGAGATCGAACGCCACCTCGCCCTCGTCGCACCGGAGCGAGGTGCCGCCCTGCTCGGATTCGGCGACCTCGTCACGGTCGCGGTGCTCGACAGCTACGGCGACTACACGACGGTGTCGTGGGACATCAGCCGCGAACTCGGCGAAGCCGTCGCGGGCCTCGAGGCCGCGGGTGTCGGCACGTTGATCGGCACGGTGCACAGCCATCCCGACGGCGTGCCGAACCCGTCGTCCACCGACCTCGAGTCCATGGAGAAGACCCTGCGGCTGAATCCGCACCTCGAGCGGCTCGTCATCGCCGTCGTCACGAAGGGGCGGCCGGCGAGGCCCGAGCAGCTGCCGATCGGGCGAGGGCACCGCATGTCGGTGCACGTCATCCGCCTCGTCGACGACCGTCGGGTGGTCGAGCCGGTCACCGCGCGCGAGCTGCCGGTGACCGGTCCCCTGTCGGACGCCGGCTTCGATCGCCCCAGCTCCGTGAGCGTGAAGGAATGGCGGCGCGACGCCGGGCGAGCGGGAGCGCAGTTGCCGCGGGTCGGTCGCATCCATGATCAGGACCGCCTGTTCGTGCCGCTCGCGGGCAACCTGCTGCTCGCGATACCCGACGACTATCCGTTCGCCGGGCCCCTGCTCATCGAGGTCACCGCCGACGGGCACGAGGTGCTGTCGGCACCGTGGGACCCGAGTCGCTCGCCGAAGCGGCAATTGCGCACGCTGGCTCGACGGGCGGCCGCCCGAGCGGTTCCGGGCGCCCAGGATCGCACCGCGCCGCTGCTCGGTGACCTGCGCACACGGCGCGTGGTCGTCGCAGGGCTCGGCTCGGTCGGCAGTCGCATCGCGGAGGACCTGGTGCGTGCCGGAGTCGGCACGCTCGTACTCATCGATCCGGAGCGGGTCGAGAGCCCGAACCTCGCGCGCTCGGTCTACAGCAGTGACGACCTCGGCGAGCGCAAGACCCGAGCACTGGCGAGGCGCCTGCGTGCCATTGCTCCCGCCGTGCACCTCGTCGAGCATGCCGCCACACTGGGGCGACTCCCGCTCGCCGAGGTGCTCGACGGCGCGGACCTGGTCGTCGGAGCCACCGATGACATGCAGGAGCAACTGCTGCTCGCCCACCACGCCTATGCGCTCGGCACCCCCATGGTGTGCTGCTCGATGTACGCGGGCGCACGAGCCGGTGAACTGATCATCGCGCTGCCCGAGGCAGCATCGCCGTGTGTGGCGTGCAGCCTGGGTGACGGGCGCACCATCAACCGGTTCCGGCCGAGCAGCGACTACGGGATGAAGGGCAGACTCGTCGCCGAGCCCGGCCTCGGGACATCCATTCAGCTGGTCGCATCCATGGCCGGAATGCTCGCGCTCGGTGTGCTGGCCGGCCCCGGATCATCGCTCGCGGCGACCATCGCCGCCTCCGTGGCGACCTCGCGAACGCTCGCCGTGATCGCGACCCACCCCGATTGGGACTTCTTCCCCCAGCTCTTCGAGGGCCTGGGCCATCAGCTCGCACCGCAGAGCGTGTGGCTCAGCGTCGAGCGCAATCCCGACTGCGTCGTCTGCGGGCCCCCGGACGGTCGAGTGCCGGCGCCGGATCATCGATTCGGGATGGCACTCGCGGAACTCATCGCGGGCGAGCGGGACTAGCCGCGCAGCCGGGTCGCATCGGCCACCCGCCTGGCCAGCTGGGCACGGGGGGCCCACGGCGCGAGCACCGGCGTGTGGATGATGCGCTTCTCGGCCAGTTGCAGCAGCCCCTCAGCCTCGTCCACATGAGCCGGCGACGCTGCCAGTACGGCGGCGAGCACCACCTGCACCATGGCGATGTGGTTGAACGTACCGGACTGCTTGCCCTCGACGGCGAGGGCCGCCCGGGCAGCGTGAACCGTCCCGGCTCGATCGCCGAGCTGGATGAGCAGCCGCGCTTTGAGCGTGTACGCCGAGACCATCGCCGAGTGACGCTCGCCGAGCACGTCGATGCGCGTGGCGATGAAATCGTCAAGCTCTGGCTGGAGTTCGATCAGGCGAGACCGATCCTCTGCGGAGATGGACGGCCAGGCCGATGTCGCTTCCGTCTGCCGGAGGATGGCTCGGATTCGATGTGACACCGCCACCAGCGTGAAGGGATGCCGCGCACCGTAGTACCGCGTGCGCCACTCGAGGGTCTCGTCGATCAGCGCGAGCGCTTCATCCGCGTCGCCCTCGCCGCCACGGTCGAGCAGCGCCTCGGTGAGCACGAGGTCGCGGAGCGAGATCGCGAAGTTGCGGTCCACCGCGACGGGCAGCGTCGCGGGCGCCGGAGGGCGGATCGCGCGGGCCCGCAGCGGCGCACCATCGGCACTCGCCGCCGCGCGCCGCGCCCGCGCACGCTCCACAGCGTCGGCATGAGCGCGTTCGCGGGCGGCGTTCTCCTCGTCCACCTGCTGCTGCAGCCGCGCGACCACCAGGTCGTGCCGTGCACGCCGCGTCGCGATCGACGCGCGCAGGCCGCGCGGTCCATCGATCGCCTCGTCGCGGGACTCTGGTATCTTCGCGAGCGCTTCGAGGTGCTTCTCCCAGAGGGTGAGGAGGGCCTGCGACTGCTGAGGCGCTCCGCGCTCCGCCGCGGCGTAGTAGCGGTTGAAGGAGCGCGTCACGTTGAGCGCCGCAGGTCGTGCCTCACGGTCGTTGTCGGCGATCGAGCGCAGCAGGTCCGTGACGTGGATGACGTCGGCCGGCGTGAGTGGTGCCTCGTCGCCCTGCGGGTCCGGGTTGCTCGACCAGTCGTCGCCGTGCAGCTCGCTGATCAACTCGTGCAGCAATTCGAGCATCCTTGCCCGGTGCTGACCCATGGGCAGGAGCACGATCGACGCCGCGTGCTGCGCGCGGATCCTGGCCAGCACGTCGAGCTCGTGGCGGTACTCCTCGTGGTCGGCGGGCGGGTCAAACATCGGAGTCCTTCATCGGCGCGAGCAGGGCGCGGAATTCGGGATGCTTCGCGAGGAACGTCGCACGCTCGTCCCGCGACAGCTCGTCCCACCGCCCGACGACCGCGACCACCCGTTGCACCGCTGCCGTCATGGTCTGCGGGGCGACGTCGATGCGTGCGAGGGCACCGCCCAGGTAGCTGTTCGCGTACGCGCGCATCCGGTTGTACGCGGAGAGCACACTGAGCGTCGGATCGAGCCGCAGCGCGTGCACGGCCTCCTGGATGAGTCCCACCATCATCTTCGCGGCCAGCGCCGTGGACTCGCGTTCCTCCTTGGTCGACCGCTCGATCGCGGCACGGCCGTCCTCACGACGATGCGCGAAGAGCAACTCCCCCAGGTCGGACTCGACGATGATCGGCAGCGCGATCTTGTCGAGTTCGGCGGCACGGCCAGCGACCGCGCTCGTCGATCCGAACGGCTCCGGCCGCGTTGGGGATGCGAACTCGATCTCCTGGGGCGCCGCGTGCGTGAGGGGATCCCATTGCCGCGCCCAGAGCAGCACGACGCGAACGTAGGCGTGGACGGCCTGTTCCGAGGTGTACGGCACGTGGTCCAGAGCCTTCGTCAGACCGTCCCGGTAGTGCCAGAACGTGTACAGCCGCGCCATCGCGCGCAGTCGCCGAGTGGACTCCCACACCTTGCCGTCGACGCCGACGAGCCCGAGCGTGATCGCCCGCGCACTGAGCCAGTCGGCCATCGCCGATCGCATGGCCGGGCGCCGATCGGCGTCGGCCTCGACCTTCTCCATCACGGCACTCGCCGAGATCTTCGGGTCGTCTCGCATCATCAGTGTGGTCTCGATGAACACGGCCTCGTAGCCGTCGCGCTTGGCCTTCACGACGAAGGCGGGAATGTCGCGTCCCACCGTCGCCAGGGTCGGCAGATGCACTCCGACGCCCGCCTTCTCGGGCTCGACGTCGAGGTCCTCGATCGACGGGTCGGGGATCGTCACGCGGCTCTTCTCACGGGGTCGAGGGCTCAGGGGTATCCGAGGGTACCAGTCTGGTGTTGCGGGCCTGCACCGTCATTACCCTCGAAGACGGCACAGGGTGGATGATGGCGACGATGTACGAAACGCTGCAGTCCGCGCTCGGCGCGCTCACCATCCTCAACTGGATCGCTCCCACCGAACGAGTCGCCACCACAGTGGTCGAGGCCCTCGAGCGCGGGGACGCGACGGTGGCCCGCTGGGAGTACCCGGACTTCGATGCGGCCGGTGTGCACGCGCAGCTCGACGAGGCCGCGCGGCTCGTCGACGCATCCACCGATCCGGTGCGGGAGTTGCTCGCGGTCGAGCTCGCCGCCGCGAGCGAGTCGGTGGATGTCATTGCGGCGCGCGACGATGACACCTTCACGGCGTGGGCGCGAGGTCGGTACGGCATCCCCTCCGACGATTCCATAGCGGCCGCGTTGGCCGTACTGGAGCAGACCGCCGGCCGCGCCGAACCCGGACCGCACGACGCCACGGTGCTCGCCGACCTCTCGCGGAAGGCACTCGACGACTACGGCTTGGACAACTGGAGCGTCGAACTCGCGCCCTCGCTCGTCGCCACCATGGGGGTCAACTCCCGAAAACGCCTGGTACGAGTGCGCGCCGATGCGAAGTTCGAGGATGCCGACCTCGACCGACTCATGGTGCACGAGATCGGCAGCCACGTGCTGCGGGCGGAGAACGCACATCGTCAGCCGCTCGCGGCGGCGTCCATCGGACTTCGGGCGAGCACCGCGACCGAGGAGGGATTCGCGGCGTGGCACGAGGAGCGATTCGGTGTCGCCCGGCCCGTGGTCGGTCGACGCTATGCGGCGCGATTGATCGCGGCGGACGCTGCACAGCGACTCGGCGTCGTGCCGCTCGCGGCGATGCTCGAGCAGCATGTCGGCCGCTCTGACGCGGTGGCGATCGCGGTGCGGGCGAAGCGTGGGCTGCTGGATCCGAACGCGCCTGGCGGGTTCGGGAAGGACCAGGCCTACTTCGCCGGGCTCGTCACCGTGCGGGATCGTCTCGCGTCGCATCCGGACGACTACGGGCTCCTGATGGCGACGAAGTGGCCAGTCGACCTGCTGCCGGAGGCTACCCACCTGCGCGAGCAGGGTCTGCTCGCCGACGGGGAGCTCGTGCCGGACGAGCGATTGCTCTCCCCGCACCCTCGGTGACATCCGCTGACCGCGCTCAGTCCTGCGTGCGGATGCGGGTGCGAGTCGGGCACGCTGCGGTGAGCGTGCGAGACGAGGTGCCCTTGCCGACCACCTGGTGCACGCGCATGCCCCGTGCGCGCGCACGCAGGGCCAGGTCGGTGAAGATGTTGTCGCCGCTCGCGATCACCAGCCGCTCGTAGCGGCTCGCGAGGTGCGGGATGTCGACCGACTCGATGAGCGCGTGGTCGGCACCGTCGATACCACCGCGTACTCGGCGCTGGATGCCCGTCTGCGGCAGCGCGAACCACACGGTCGCTGCGGCGCGATGCCCCGTCGCGACGATGACCTGGTCGTCGCTGCGGACGCCCACCGCGTGGTCGCGGTACACGCGCCACCAGGTGCTGACCTGGTCGGCGGTGACGATCGACCCGCCAAGCTCGTTCTCGATGTCGATGATGTGCACGGTCCGCGGGCGGCCGCCCACGGTGTTCGTGCTGTTCCTGGTGGTGTCGATGATGGTCATGATCGCTCCTCGTGCTCGTCGGGTGGAACCTGCTGACCACATGGTTGCGCGGCACCGGCCCGTGCTGCTTGCCACCCTGACCACGGCTGACCGATTTCCGGCGCGAGCCGATCACCGGCGGAATCCGAGCAGCCCCGAAGCATGACGCCGCGCAGCGCCGTGACGCAGCGCGCACACTGGCGACATGATCCCGACCGAGACACCGATCCGCTGGCAGCGTCGCCTGCGGGATGCCACCGCGTGGGTGGAGGAGACCGTGCAGTACGCCGCGCACGACTGGAGCATCGACGGCGGCTGCAACTGCCGCGACGAGGCGAACATCGGACCACACCCCAAGTTCGACGACTGGCCGCACTGGCTCACCCATGTCGTGCTCGTGGCGATCGAGCACGTGGAGGTGCAGGAGTACCGCCTGGTCGCAGCGGAGCCGTTCGACGGTGAGCACACCTACGGCGAGCACTTCGAGGGCGCGGTCGTCACGGACCGGTCGCCGGTGGCGCGCGAGGTGGTGCTCGAGCACCTCAAAGGATTCTGGGCTTGGCTCAACAGCCAGGTCGACGAGCTCGACGGCTGGGCCGGCGGCATCCTCGAGCAGTTCCCCGCACCCCGTTTCCTCGGCTTCGACGACGTGGTCTCATCCTGGATCGCCGACCCGGCAGCGCGTGAGACCGAGTCGCACCTCGAGGACTGCTCCACCTGCATGACGAGCTGGGTCGTGGATGCCGTCGGCCTGCCCGCCTGGATCGGGCACGAGCCCATCCACCGCTTCGATCGCGCGCTCGCCGCGCACCTCGACCGGTTCCCGCTCGAGAAGGGTGAGACGCTGCCGTTCCGATCGCTCTACTTCTTCCGCCTCCGACGGGTCAACGCGCGCATGGTCGTCGCCGCGCGCGCGGTGCGCGCGCCCGACGGGGGCGCCGACAGTTCCACCACGAGTACCACCACCGAAGGGAAGCACCATGACTGAGACCGCATCCGTCAGCCGTAGCGGCGACTACACGAGCGCCCACCGCTGCCGTTCGTGCGGCAAGGCGTTCTGGGCGAAGCCGAGTTGGAACGCCGTGACCGTCATCTGCCCGCACTGCTCGAGTCGCAACTGACGCGTTCGGGTGCGCTGCGCCTGGCACTGCAATGAGAACGGCCCCCGCCGCGAGGCAGGGGCCGTTGTCGTATGCGGTGACGTACTAGTTGTACGTACCCGGCGTGTAGTCGTCCGAGCTGAAGCTGTCGAAGTCGACGAAGCTCAGGTCGGACTCGGAGAACACCGACTCATCCGTGAAGATGCGGTTCGGGTAGCGCTCGGCCTTCGCCTCGTCGGTCGCCTCGACGCGACACATCGCGGTAGCGCGGGAGACCCGTGCCGGCCGGGATGAGCTTTCCGATGATGACGTTCTCCTTGAGGCCCATCAGCGGGTCGGACTTGCCCTCCATGGCGGCCTGCGTGAGCACACGCGTGGTCTCCTGGAACGACGCGGCCGACAGCCACGACTCGGTCGCGAGGGATGCCTTGGTGATACCCATGACCTCCTGGCGAGCCGACGCGGTCTTCTGGCCCTCGGTGAGCGCCGCGCGGTTGAGCTCGTTGTACTTGAGCCGGTCGACGAGCTCGCCGGGCAGGAGCCCGGTGTCGCCGTGGTCGACCACGGTCACCTTGCGGAGCATCTGGCGGACGATGACCTCGATGTGCTTGTCGTGGATCGGCACACCCTGCGAGCGGTACACGCCCTGCACGCCGTCCACGAGGTGCTGCTGCACCGCACGGACACCCTTGACCCGGAGAACTTCCTTCGGGTCGAGGTTTCCGACGTGGAACTGCTGGCCGAGCTCGACGTGCTGGCCGTCCTCGACGAGCAGGGTCGCACGACGCAGCACCGGGTACGCGATCGGCTCCTCGCCACTGTCGGGGGTCAGGATGATGCGGCGAGCGCGATCCGTGTCCTCGATGGTGATGCGGCCGGCCGCCTCCGCGATCGGGCGACGCACCCTTGGGGGTGCGCGCCTCGAAGAGCTCGGTCACACGGGGCAGACCCTGGGTGATGTCATCCGCCGAAGCCACACCACCGGTGTGGAACGTGCGCATGGTGAGCTGCGTTCCGGGCTCGCCGATCGACTGGGCCGCGATGATGCCGACGGCCTCGCCGATGTCGACGAGCAGGCCGGTCGCGAGCGAGCGGCCGTAGCAGGCCGCACACACACCGACGGCGGACTCGCACGTGAGCACCGAGCGCACCTTGATGGTCTCGACACCCGCGGCGATGAGCTGCTCGATGAGCACGTCACCGACGTCGGCGCCGGCCTCGGCCACGACCTTGCCCTTGGCGTCCGTCGCGTCCTCGGCGAGGCTGCGCGCGTAGACCGAGTTCTCGACGTTGGAGTCGCGCACGAGCACGCCGTCCGCGCCCTTCGACGCGATGACCATCTCGAGGCCCTTGGAGGTGCCGCAGTCGCTCTCGCGGATGATGACATCCTGCGAGACATCCACGAGACGACGCGTCAGGTAGCCCGAGTCGGCGGTGCGCAGCGCGGTGTCGGCCAGACCCTTGCGGGCACCGTGGGTCGAGATGAAGTACTCGGCCACGGACAGACCCTCACGGTACGACGCGATGATCGGACGCGGGATGATCTCACCCTTCGGGTTCGACACCAGGCCGCGCATACCGGCGATCTGGCGAACCTGCATCCAGTTACCACGGGCACCGGACGAGACCATGCGGTTGATCGTGTTGTCGACGGGGAGGTTGTCCTCCATCGCCTTCGCGACCTCGGCGGTGGCCTTGTTCCAGATCTCGATGAGCTCCTGGCGACGCTCGGCGTCGGTCGTGAGTCCCTTCTCGAACTGGTCCTGCACCTTGGCGGCCTGCTTCTCGTAGCCCTGAACGATCTCGCGCTTGTTCGGAGGCGTGAGGATGTCGCTGAGCGCGACGGTCACACCGGAACGGGTTGCCCAGTGGAACCCGGCATCCTTGATCCGGTCGAGCGCCGCAGCGACCTCGACCTTCGGGTAGCGCTCGGCGAGGTCGTTGACGATCGCCGAGATCTGGCCCTTGTCGGCCACGGCCTCGATGTACGGGTAGTCCGCCGGCAGCGCCTCGTTGAAGAGCGCGCGACCGAGGGTCGTCTCGAGCAGCAGCTTGCCGCCGTTGATCGAAGCCCTCCGGGCCCTCGCCCTCGGCGAAGTGGATGTTCTCGAGACGGATGCGCACCTTGGCGTTCAGGTCGAGCGAGTGCTGGTCGTGCGCGAGGATCGCCTCGGCGACCGACGAGAACGCGCGGCCCTCACCGGCGACACCCTCCTTGAGCGTGGTCAGGTGGTGCAGACCGATGATCATGTCCTGCGTGGGCAGGGTCACCGGGCGACCGTCGGACGGCTTCAGGATGTTGTTGCTCGCGAGCATGAGCACGCGGGCCTCGGCCTGCGCCTCGACCGACAGCGGCAGGTGGACTGCCATCTGGTCACCGTCGAAGTCGGCGTTGAACGCCGCGCACACGAGCGGGTGCAGCTGGATGGCCTTGCCCTCCACGAGCTGCGGCTCGAACGCCTGGATGCCCAGACGGTGGAGCGTGGGCGCGCGGTTGAGCAGCACGGGGCGCTCGCGGATGATCTCCTCGAGCACGTCCCACACCTGCGGGCGCGAACGCTCGACCATGCGCTTGGCGCTCTTGATGTTCTGCGCGTGCGACAGGTCGATCAGGCGCTTGATCACGAACGGCTTGAACAGCTCGAGGGCCATCTGCTTGGGCAGACCGCACTGGTGGAGCTTGAGCTGCGGGCCGACGATGATCACCGAACGACCGGAGTAGTCGACGCGCTTGCCGAGCAGGTTCTGGCGGAAGCGACCCTGCTTGCCCTTGAGCATGTCGCTCAGGGACTTGAGGGCGCGGTTGCCGGTACCGGTGACGGGGCGACCACGACGACCGTTGTCGAACAGGGCGTCAACGGCCTCCTGCAGCATGCGCTTCTCGTTGTTCACGATGATCTCGGGAGCACCGAGGTCGAGCAGGCGGCGGAGACGGTTGTTGCGGTTGATCACACGACGGTAGAGGTCGTTGAGGTCGGAGGTCGCGAAGCGGCCACCGTCGAGCTGCACCATCGGGCGCAGCTCCGGCGGGATGACCGGGACGACCTCGAGCACCATCGCGGCCGGCGAGTTGCCGGTCTGCAGGAACGAGTTGACGACCCGGAGGCGCTTGATGGCGCGGATCTTCTTCTGGCCCTTGCCGTTGGCGATCTGGTCGTGCAGCTCGACGCTCTCGGCATCCAGGTCGAACGCCTGCAGGCGCTTCTGGATGGCCTCGGCGCCCATGTAGGCCTCGAAGTACGTGCCGAAGCGGTCCTGCAGCTCCTGGAACACGGCGTCCTCGGGCTTGAGGTCACCGATCTTCAGGTTGCGGAAGTCCTCCCAGACGCGCTCGAGCTGGGCGATCTGGTCGTCGAACGACTTGCGTGCCTGACCCATCTCCTTCTCGGCGCCATCCTTGACGCGGCGCTTCTGGTCGCTCTTGGCACCCTCGTCCTCGAGGGCCTTGAGGTCCTCTTCGAGCTTGGTCATGCGGTCGGCGATGCGAGCGTCGCGCTGGCCCTCGAGCGTCTTGATCTCGAGGCGGATCTCGTTCTCGAGACCGGGCATGTCCTGGTGACGGCCCTCCTCGTCGACCGAGATGATCATGTACGCGGCGAAGTAGATGACCTTCTCGAGGTCCTTCGGCGCCATGTCGAGCAGGTAGCCGAGGCGGCTCGGCACACCCTTGAAGTACCAGATGTGCGTGACCGGCGCGGCGAGCTCGATGTGGCCCATGCGCTCGCGGCGCACCGAGGACTTGGTGACCTCGACGCCGCAGCGCTCGCACACGATGCCCTTGAAGCGCACGCGCTTGTACTTGCCGCACGAGCACTCCCAGTCGCGGCTCGGTCCGAAGATCTGCTCTCCGAAGAGACCGTCCTTCTCCGGCTTCAGGGTGCGGTAGTTGATGGTCTCGGGCTTCTTGACCTCACCGTGGGACCAACGACGGATGTCGTCGGCGGTCGCGAGTCCGATGCGGATCTCGTCAAATGCGTGAACGTCGAGCAATGTCTGCTTCTCTCTCGTTTTCGTAGTCTAAGAGAGTCTAGGTGTGATGTGGGTGAGTGAGGTCTAGATCTCGTCGATCGACGAGGACTCGAACCGCGTGGAGATGTTGATGCCCAGCTCCTCCGCAGCGCGGAAGACCTCGTCATCCGTGTCGCGCAGGTTGACCGCGGTGCCGTCGGCCGAGAGCACCTCGACGTTCAGGCACAGCGACTGCATCTCCTTGATGAGCACCTTGAAGCTCTCGGGGATACCGGGCTCCTGGATGTTCTCGCCCTTGACGATGGCCTCGTACACCTTGACGCGTCCGAGGATGTCGTCCGACTTGATCGTGAGCAGCTCCTGGAGGGCGTACGCGGCACCGTATGCCTCGAGCGCCCACACCTCCATCTCGCCGAACCGCTGGCCACCGAACTGCGCCTTACCACCGAGCGGCTGCTGGGTGATCATCGAGTACGGGCCCGTCGAGCGAGCGTGGATCTTGTCGTCCACGAGGTGGTGCAGCTTCAGGATGTACATGTAGCCCACCGAGACCGGCTGCGGGAACGGCTCACCGGAGCGGCCGTCGAACAGACGGGCCTTTCCGGTCGAGTCGATCAGGCGGTCGCCGTCGCGCGTCGGGATCGTCGAGTCGAGGAGACCTTCGATCTCCTGCTCGAGCGCACCGTCGAACACCGGGGTCGCGACCTTGGTGCCGGCCGGAGCCGACATCGCTGCCTCGGGGATCCCGGCCGACCACTTCGGGTTGCCCTTGACCTCCCAGCCCTGCTTCGCGATCCACCCGAGGTGGGTCTCGAGCACCTGGCCGAAGTTCATGCGGCCGGGGATGCCGAGCGGGTTGAGGATCACGTCGACCGGGGTGCCGTCCTCCATGAACGGCATGTCCTCGACCGGCAGGATCTTCGCGATGACGCCCTTGTTGCCGTGACGACCGGCGAGCTTGTCGCCCTCGGTGATCTTGCGCTTCTGGGCGATGTACACCACGACGCGCTGGTTCACACCGGAGCCGAGCTCGTCGTCGTTGTCGGCGTTGAACTCCTTGACCGCGATGATCGTGCCCTCTTCACCGTGGGGAACCTTGAGCGAGGTGTCGCGCACCTCGCGGCTCTTCTCGTTGAAGATCGCGCGCAGCAGGCGCTCCTCGGCGCTACAGCTCGGTCTCGCCCTTCGGGGTGACCTTGCCGACGAGGATGTCGCCGGGCCGAACCTCGGCGCCGATGCGGATGATCCCGCGCTCGTCGAGGTCGGCGAGCAGCTCCGGGCTGACGTTGGGGAGGTCACGGGTGATCTCCTCCTTGCCGAGCTTCGTGTCACGGGCATCCACCTCGTACTCCTCGATGTGGATCGAGGAGAGGATGTCGTCCTTCACCAGGTTCTGGCTCAGGATGATGGCGTCCTCGAAGTTGTGACCCTCCCACGGCATGAACGCGACGAGGAGGTTCTTGCCGAGCGCGAGCTCGCCGTTCTCCGTCGCCGGTCCGTCCGCCAGCACCTGGCCCTGCTCGACGCGGTCGCCCGCGCTCACGATGACCCGGTTGTTGTACGAGGTGCCCTGGTTCGAGCGGTCGAACTTGCGCAGGAAGTACTCCTGCGTTCCACCCTCGTCGAGCTGGATGACGACGACGTCGGCCGAGACCTCGGCGACGACACCGGCCTTGTCGGCGGTGATCACGTCGCCGGCGTCGATGGCCGCGAAGCCCTCCATGCCGGTGCCGACCAGCGGCGACTCCGAGCGCAGCAGCGGAACGGCCTGGCGCTGCATGTTCGCACCCATGAGGGCGCGGTTCGCGTCGTCGTGCTCGAGGAACGGGATGAGCGAGGTCGCGACCGACACCATCTGGCGCGGCGAGACATCCATGTAGCCGATCTGCTCGGTCGGGATCAGGTCGACCTCGCCACCCTTCTTCCGCGCGAGGACGCGCGGGTCGGCGAAGTGCGAGTCCGAGGTGAGCGGCGCGTTGGCCTGGGCGACGATGTAGTCGTCCTCCTCGGATGCGGTGAGGTAGTCGATCTTGTCGGTGACCTTGCCGTTGACGACGCGACGGTACGGGGTCTCGATGAACCCGAACGCGTTGATGCGCGCGAACGACGCGAGCGAGCCGATCAGGCCGATGTTCGGGCCTTCCGGGGTCTCGATCGGGCACATGCGGCCGTAGTGCGACGAGTGAACGTCACGCACCTCGACGCCGGCGCGCTCACGGGACAGACCACCCGGGCCGAGCGCCGAGAGGCGGCGCTTGTGGGTGAGACCCGCGAGCGGGTTGTTCTGGTCCATGAACTGCGAGAGCTGCGAGGTTCCGAAGAACTCCTTGATCGCGGCGACGACCGGACGCACGTTGATGAGCGTCTGCGGCGTGATCGCCTCGATGTCCTGCGTGGTCATGCGCTCGCGAACGACGCGCTCCATGCGGGACAGACCGGTGCGCACCTGGTTCTGGATGAGCTCGCCGACCGCGCGGATGCGGCGGTTGCCGAAGTGGTCGATGTCGTCCACGTCGAGGCGCACGTCGACCTTCTTGCCGTCACGCAGACCCTTGATGGACTGGATGCCGTTGTCGGAGGTCGACGACGTTGGGCGACGTCGAGTCGTGCAGCGAGACGAGGTACTTGATCGTCGCGATGATGTCTTCGATCGTGAGCACCGACTGCTTCATGTCGCCGTCGAGACCGAGCTTGCGGTTGATCTTGTAGCGACCCACCTTCGCGAGGTCGTAGCGCTTCGGGTTGAAGTAGAAGTTGTCGAGCAGCGCACGCGCGGCCTCGGCGGCGACCTGCTCGCCCGGGCGGAGCTTGCGGTAGATGTCCTTGAGGGCCTCCTCCTTGGTGAGGATGGCATCCTTCTCGAGCGTGAGCTCGATCGACGGGTAGCCCTTGAACTCCTCGAGGATCTGCTCGCTCGTGAGGCCGAGGGCCTTGAGGAACACGGTCACGGACTGCTTGCGCTTGCGGTCGATGCGAACGCCGACCTGGTCGCGCTTGTCGATCTCGAACTCGAGCCAGGCACCACGGCTCGGGATGATGCGTGCCGAGTAGATGTCCTTGTCGGACAGCTTCTCCGGCTCACGCGAGAAGTAGACGCCCGGCGAGCGGACGAGCTGGGACACGACGACACGCTCGGTGCCGTTGATGATGAACGTGCCCTTCTCGGTCATGAGCGGGAAGTCGCCCATGAAGACCGTCTGGGTCTTGATCTCACCGGTGAGGTGGTTCATGAACTCGGCGTTGACGTAGAGCGGCGCGGCGAACGTCTTGCCGCGCTCCTTGCACTCGTCGATCGAGTACTTCGGCTCCTCGAGCTCAGGACCCGTGAAGGAGAGCTGCATGGTCTCTCCGAGGTCTTCGATCGGGGAGATCTCCTCGAAGATCTCGTCGAGGCCGCTGCGGGTCGGGAGGTCGGTGCGGCCGGCGGCCGTGCCCTCCGTCGACGCGCTCCTGCCACGCTTCGTTGCCGACGAGCCAATCGAAGCTCTCGGTCTGAAGCGCGAGCAGGTCTGGGACCGTCAGCGTGTCAGTGATCTTGGCGAACGAGAGCCGGCTTGCCGACCTTCCGTTCTTGGGAGACTTCTTGTTGGACTTGGGCGCAGCAGCCAAGGAAATACCCTCCGTGGACCCGAACGGGGTCGTTACATGTGGTGTGATTCGCTCTCCGGGAACCTCAGAAGGGTTCCTCCCCGCCGCTATACGCGGGGCGCGTCAACCATCCACAATATGACGGCGAAGTTGCTCGGGAGCGCAAGGATCAACTATAGGACTAAACCCACGACTCGCGCAACTAATTCCTTGACCGAGTTCGGGGCATGCGCTATAAGTCAGTCGGCGATCGGTTGTTGTACTCGCCGGTGTAGGTGAAGACGGTCTGCAGCGGCTTGCCGCAGTCATCCTTGTAGTCGAACGTGATCGTCACGGTGAGCGTGTACACGGCGCGCTGCAGAGCGAGCGGGGCCCACCAGTCGATGATCGCGTCCTCGACGTCGTTGCCGTCGAGTTCGGCGACGCCATTCGACGCGTCGAGCCCGGCGATGTTCGGCACCACCTCGAACGTCTCGGCTCCGGGGAACTCCTCGCTGCCCGGCCACGTGATGAACGTGCGGTACGTGGGCACGGTTCCGGCGGCCTGCTGGAGCGTCGCCGCCTGCTGGAACAGCGCCCAATTGCCGGCGGTCGGCACG
>CAVUFG010000007.1:0-173883 GCA_963740815.1 uncultured Actinomycetota bacterium | reverse complement strand
ACCACCAATCCATCACCAGAACGAAAGAGAACAACCTCATGGCAAGAATGGTGAGCTTCATCTCGCCGCGCGTCGCTGAGACCGTCGACGAGGAGTCGAAGCCACTCGGCGCCGACGAGGTGCGCATCGCGACCCTCTACTCGGGCATCTCCGCAGGCACCGAGCTGACCGCCTACCGCGGCACGAACCCGTACCTCACCAAGAAGTGGGACGAGTCGCGGCGCCTGTTCGTGGACGGCTCGACGAGCTTCGAGTACCCGGTCAACGGCTGGGGCTACGAGGAGGTGGGCGAGGTCACCGAGGTGGGCGCCGCCGTCGAGGATGTCACGGTCGGCGACGTCATCTGGGGCACGTGGGGTCACCGCTCCGAGACCGTGCAGAAGGGCGAGCGCGCCGCGAAGCGCAAGCTCGCGAAGGGCGCCGACCCGCGGATCGGCATCTTCAGCCAGATCGGCGCGATCGCCCTCAACGTGATCCTCGACGCCGACATCCACGTCGGCGAGACCGTCGCGGTGTTCGGCCTGGGCGTGCCCGGCCAGCTCGTCGCGCAGCTCGCCCGACTCAACGGCGCGCGGGTGATCGCGGTGGATGGCGTCGAGTCGCGCCGCAAGCTCGCCCTCGAGCTCGGCGCCGATGTCGCGATCGACGCCAGCAAGGGCAACGTCGCCGAGCAGATCCGCGAGCTCACCGACGGCCGTGGGGCGGATGTCGCGCTCGAGGTCTCCGGCAACTACCACGCGCTGCACGAGGCGATCCGCTCGGTGGCCTACAACTCACGCGTGTGCGTCGCGGGATTCATGCAGGGGGACGGCCAGGGCCTGCGCCTCGGCGAGGAGTTCCACCACAACCGCATCCAGCTGGTCTGCGCCCAGATCTCGGGCGTGAACCCGTCGCTCGACCACCGCTGGAACGAGCACCGCCTGCAGACCACGTTCATGAAGCTCGCCGAGACCGGCAAGGTGAACGTCGACGCGCTCGTGTCGCACGAGTTCGCGCTCGAGCAGGGCGGCGAGGCGTTCCAGCTCGTCGACACCGCGACCACGGATGTGCTGCAGGTCGTGCTCAAGGCCGAGCGAGCGGGCGCGACGGCAGGGGCGGGCGTCTCGTGACCTTCCGTCTCGCCGCCCAGGAGTCCACGTGCGAGGGCGACACTCTCATCGAGAAGTTCGCCTTCGCCCAGTCGGTGGGGTTCGACGGCATCGAGCTGTCCGGTCGCGGTGACGGCATCTTCGCCGGCCGCCTCGACGAACTCGTCGCGGCCCGCGAGGCCGGGGTCGAGATGCCGAGCGCGGTCTCGCACGTCTCGCACTTCATGGGCGACTTCGACCTCGCCCTTCGCCGCGCCGCGATCGACGAGCTCAAGGCGATGCTCACGACGCTCGGCGCCGCCGGCGGACTCGGCATCGTCGCGCCGCACGCGTTCGGCCTGTTCAGCAAGAAGCTGCCTCCGTTCGAGCCGCCGCGCTCCGACGACGAGTCGCGCTCGCTGCTGCTCGAGGCCCTGCGCGAGGTCGGCGAGCACGCCGAGACGGTCGGGGTCGAGGTGTTCCTCGAGCCGCTGAATCGCTTCGAGGACTTCGTCGTCAACACGCTCGCGGACTCGTCCTGGTACGTCGACCAGCTCGGCGGTCGTGGCGTCTCGGTGGTGGCGGACACCTGGCACATGAACATCGAGGAGTCGGACATCGGCGCCGCGATCCGTGCCGCCGGCGACCGCATCCACCACGTGCAGCTCGGCGACAGCAACCGCCTCGAGCCCGGCGCCGGCCACTACGACTGGGACGAGACGCTCACGGCACTCGAGGAGATCGGCTACGACGGCTGGCTCGCGATGGAGTGCACGCTGAGCGGTCCGGCGAGGGAGGTGCTGCCTCGGGTGTCGAAGCTGCTGAAGCGGTAGCGCGAAACGGCTCGAACGCACGCGAACCCGACTCGAAGCGTGCGTTCGGGCCGTTTCGTTGGGCTAGCGCGGCGTGATCTCGTCGAGATACCCGTACGCCTCGGCGAGCAGGTCGGCCCACGCGGCATCCCCGGCGTCGTAGTCCAGCGCGACCCACTCGCGCATCTCGCGGCCGCGCATCGTGACCTTCTGCAGGGTGCCGGCGGCGACGAGTTCGTCGGCGCGCGCCTCCGGGATCTTCACCATGAGGTTGCCCTGGTGGTTCACGAGCCCGAAGATCTTGCCGCGCACGCGCAGTCCCACGGTGGAGAACATGCGGCCCCAGTCGACGTCGGGAGTGGCGAGGTAGGGCTCGGCGAGCTCGGCAAGTACGCGCGTCTCCGCGGTCGACGGCGGCGGCATCCTTCGATCCACTGGGCATGCCGCCAGTGTGCGCACCGGCGCGCCGACGCTCGGCCAGCCCTGCTAGACAGGACCCATGCCCGACGCGCCGCGCCTCACCCCGCCGACTCCGCCCGATGGCAGAGTATCGACCGCGCCGAGGGTTACCCGGGCGACCTCGGTCCGCGCGAACTCGCGGAGGGGCTGCGGTTCACCGGGGAGTGGTCCGGGCTCGACCTGACCGATGCGGTGCTCGACGAGTGCGAGCTGGACGGGGTCAGCATCGAGGAGTGCATCCTGCGCGGCATCCGCATCTCGGAGACCGTGATCGCGTCGCTCAACGCACCGATCCTCGCGGCGCCGCACTCGCAGTGGCGCGAGGTGAGCATCGAGCGGTCGAGGATCGGGTCCGCCGAGCTGCATGACGGCGAGTTCACGAGCGTGCGCATCTCGGGCAGCAAGCTCGGGTATGTGAACCTGCGGGCGGCATCCATCACGGATGTCGCGTTCGAAGCCTGCACGATCGACGAGCTCGACCTGGCGCGCGCCACCGCGTCCCGGGTGTCACTGCGGGACTGCTGCGATCGGCACCCTCGACGTGCGGGGTGCGACCCTCACCGACGTGGACCTGCGCGGCGCCGGAGTTCTCGACGGTGAACGGCATCTCGGGCCTGAGGGGCGCGACGATCGACGGCCTGCAGCTCGCGATGTTCGGCCCGCTGCTGGCCGAGGAGCTCGGCATCGACGTCGACGAATCCTGAGTACATTCGTTCTATGAGACCGCTGCAGGCACAGATCATCGCCGAGCTCGAGGTTCGGCCGACCATCGATCCCGCCGAGGAGGTGCGCCGCCGCATCGACTTCCTGAAGGACTACACCCGCATCACGGGCACGAAGGGCTACGTGCTCGGCATCAGCGGCGGCCAGGACTCGTCGCTCACCGGCCGGCTGTGCCAGCTCGCCGTCGAGGAGCTGCGGGCCGAGGGCATCTGCGGCCGAGTTCACGGCCGTTCGCCTGCCCTACAACGTGCAGAAGGACGAGGATGACGCGCAGCTCGCGCTCGGCTTCATCCAGCCCGACCACACCGTCACCTTCAACATCATGCGCGCGGTCGACGGCTTCGAGGCGGAGTACGCGGACGCGACCGGCATCGAGATGCTCGACTTCACCAAGGGCAACGTCAAGGCGCGCGCCCGGATGGTGGCGCAGTACGCGCTCGCCGGCCAGTCCAACCTGCTCGTGATCGGCACCGACCACGCCGCCGAGGCCGTCACGGGGTTCTTCACCAAGTTCGGCGACGGCGGTGCCGACATCACGCCGCTCACCGGGCTCACGAAGCGGCAGGGCAAGCTCGATGATGAAGCTGCTCGACGCGCCGGAGCGGCTGTACACGAAGCTGCCCACCGCCGACCTGCTCGACGACGACCCGGGCCAGACCGACGAAGCGAACCTCGGGCTGACCTACCAGGACATCGACGCGTTCCTCGAGGGCAACGACGTCGAGTCGTCCGTGGCCGACCGGATCGAGGCGCGCTACCTGCAGACGCGCCACAAGCGCACCGTGCCGGTCACCCCCTTCGATTCCTGGTGGCGCAGCGTATGAACGACGCAGCGTGACGCCCGCCGTCGCGGTCGCGCAGTTCGTCCCCGGCACCGACCAGGCGGCGAACCTCGCGGAGATGCGCCGGCTCGCGACCATCGCGGTCGAGCGGGGCGCCGGGCTCGTGGTGTTCCCCGAGTACTCGTCGTACTTCGATGCGGACCCGAAGGCGTCGCTGGTCGCGGCGGGGGAGACCCTCGACGGTGCGTTCGTCGGCGGGCTCATGTCGATCGCGGCCGAGCTCGGCATCGTCGCGGTGGCGGGGATGCTGGAGTCGACCGAGGATCCGACGAAGGTCGCGAACACGCTCGTCGCGGTCTCGCCGCAGCTCGAGCGACTCGCGGTGTACCGCAAGCAGCACCTGTACGACGCGTTCGGCGACCGGGAGTCCGACCGCATCCTCGCCGGGTCGATCGAGGCCCCTGAGACCTTCGCGTGGCAGGGCTTCACGGTCGGGATGCAGACCTGCTACGACATCCGCTTCCCCGAGGTGACCCGCCGGCTGGTCGACGCGGGCGCCGACCTCGTGCTCGTGCCGGCGGAGTGGGTGCGCGGCCCGCTCAAGGAGCACCACTGGCGCACCCTCGTCACCGCGCGCGCGATCGAGAACACGATCTACGTCGCCGCGGCCGACCACGCCCCGCCGATCGGCGCCGGCAACAGCATGGTGGTCGACCCGATGGGGGTCGAGCTCGTCACGATCGGCGAGGCGGTGGATGTCGCGGTCGCGCACGTCTCCACCGAGCGGATCGCCGAGGTGCGCCGAATCAACCCCGCGCTGAGTCTGCGGCGCTATCGCGTCGAGCCCCGCTCGTAGCGCCCTGACACGCGAAGACGGGGTACGCCCTGTCTGTCGCATCGGGGTACAGCGCCCGTAGACTCGCGGGAAGGGGGGATCCGTCGTGCCATCAGAACCACGCTCAGAGGCGGCATTTCGCGTGCTCGTCATCGACGACGATCCCGACGTCGCGCTCTACACGCGGACCGTGCTCGAACGCCGCGGCGGCTTCGAGGTGCGCTCGATCATCGACCCGCACATCGCACGACTGACCGTCGACACGTTCCGCCCCGATGTGGTGGTCACCGACATCGAGATGCCCGGGATGACCGGACTCGAGCTGCTCGAACAGCTCCGCATCGACCAGCCCGGCCTGCCGGTGGTGATCATGACCGCGCACGTCTCGGTGGACTACGCGGTGGGCGCGCTCCGCGCGCAGGCCGACGAATTCCTCACCAAGCCCGTCAACTCCGCCCAGCTCGTCGCCGTCGTCGAGCGCCTGGCCGAGCAGGGCCGCGCCAACCGCGAGGCCAGCCAGCCGCGCGAGTACGTGCTCGCGGTCGGCGCGCACCCCGACGACGTCGAGATCGGCGTCGGCGGCATCCTCGCGGCCCACCGCGCCGCGGGCGACCAGGTCACCATCCTGACCCTGAGCCGTGGCGCTCGGGGCGGCGAGGCCGCCGACCGGCAGGCCGAGTCGCTGCACAGCGCCGACCTGCTCGGCGCGCGACTGTTCCTCGAGGACCTCGTCGACACCGAGATCACGAACACCGGACCGACGGTCGCGATCATCGAGCGCGTCGTGCGCGAGGTCAACCCGACCATCGTCTACACGCACAGCGCCCACGACCGCCACCAGGACCACCGGGCGGTGCACGAGGCCACCCTCGTCGCGACCCGCGCCGTCGACACGATCGCGTGCTTCCAGAGTCCGTCCTCGACGGTCGACTTCCGGCCGACGCGGTTCGTGTCGATCGACGGGTACGTCGACCGCAAGCTCGAGCTCATCGCGTGCTTCGCGTCGCAGGCCGACATCCGCAAGTACCTCGAACCGGACTTCGTGGTCGCCACCGCGCGCTACTGGTCGCGGTACGGCGGCGGGCAGACCTGCGAGCCGCTCGAGATCATCCGCGAGACCTCGGACATGTCGGTGAACTCCCGCGCGACGCGAGCCGCGAACGCCGCGAAGCGCGAGGCATCGTGACGAACCAGGGCCACGTTCGCGTGCTCGTCACCGGGGCGGGCGGCCCGGCGGGCGTCGCGGTCATCCGCTCCCTGCTGCGGCGCGAGGATGTCACGGTCCTCGCCGCCGACATGGACGGCTGGGCCAGCGGCCTCTACCTCGTCCCGCCCGACCAGCGCCGTATCGTGCTCCCCGGCAAGGACCCCGCCTTCGTGGACGGCATCGCGACCCTCGTCGCCGACGACGAGATCGACGTCGTGTTCTCCACCGTGGATGTCGAACTCCCGCCCCTCGCCCGCCGCCGCGACGAGCTCGGTGCGACCCTCGCGGCGCCGAGCCTGCGCACCCTCGAGACCGCGCTCGACAAGCTCGCACTCGCGACCGCCGTGCGCGGCACGGCGCGCGTGCCCGCGACCGCCCTCCTCGGCCGTCCGTACCCCGGCTCGGACTCGGCGGCCAGCACCTCCAGGGCTGCCGCAGAGGACTGGGACTTCCCGGTGATCGCGAAGCCCCGCCGCGGCGCCGGATCGCGCGGGGTGCGCATCGTCCGCAGCCGCGCCGAACTCGACGCGCTCGAAGCTCGCCGAGGGCGCGCGCGAGAACGACGCCACCTACGGCGACAAGTTCGACGGCCTGATCGTGCAGGAGTTCCTGCCGGGCGACGAGTACTCGGTGGACGTGCTCGCCGGCCCGCATCGGCGTCATCGCGGCGGTGCCGCGGACCCGCGACCCGCGTCGACTCCGGTGTCTCGATCGCCGGCCGCACGGTGCACGACGCGCTGCTCGAGTCGACCGCGGCGGACGTCGCGCGCGCCATCCGGCTCGAGGGCGTCGCGAACGTGCAGCTGCGGCGCGACCGCGACGGCGTCCCGGCCCTGCTCGAGGTGAATCCGCGGTTCCCGGGGGCGATGCCGCTCACGATCGCGGCGGGGGTCGACATGCCGAGCCTCGCGCTCGACCTCGCACTCGGGCGTCCGGTGCCGACGAGCATCCCGTTCCGGGAGTCGCGAACGTGCGGTTCCTCGAGGACGTGTTCCTCGATCCGGCCGAGGTGCTCGTGTCCGACCACGCGGCGGAGCACGACGCATGAGCACCGCCATCCCCGAACTCCGCGGCGACCACCACGTGCACTCGACGTTCTCCGACGACGCCGAGAGCACCCTCGCCGAGAACATCGCCGCGGCGAGCGCGGCCGGGCTCACCGAGCTGCGGCTCATCGACCACGTGCGCACGGCCACCGAGTGGGTGCCCGACTTCGTGGCCGCCGTCGCCGCCGAGCCCGTGCCGGACGGGCCTCACGGTGCTCACCGGTGTCGAGACCAAGATCCTCGACGCGAACGGTGCGCTCGACCTGCCGCCGGGGCTCCTGAATGGCGGCGACCTCGGCGTGGACCGGATCGTGATCGCCGACCACCAGTTCCCGGGGCCGGACGGGCCGTGGCATCCCGAGCAGGCGCGTGCCCAGCTCGCGAGCGGGCTGTCGGTGTCCGACGCGATGGACCTGCTCGTCGCGGGCCTCATCGGCGCGATGGGCGCCGTCGAGCGCGGCCAGCTCGCGCACTGCTTCTCGATCCTGCCCAAGCTCGGGCTGACCGAGGACGACCTCTCCGAGACCGCAGCTCGACTCCTGGGCGACGGTCGCCGCGCGCACCGGCACGTTCATCGAGGTCAACGAGAAGTGGGGATGCCCCGGTCCTCGAGCCCTCCGTGCCGCGGTCTCGGCCGGCGCCATCCTCGTCGCCGGCTCGGATGCCCACCACGCCCGCGACGTCGGCCGCTACGACCGCGTCGTCGAGCTGCTTCGAGGAGGCCCGCGGATGAACTGGGGCGAGATCGGCCTCACCGTGCTCTCGGGCATCCTGCTGGTCTTCGTCGCGGCGGGGGCGATCCCCGTGCTCGCGACGCTGTACCAGTTCCTGGTGATCCCGTTCCACGCCTCGATCAACCACTACCGCAAGGCGGGCGCCGTACCTGCCGAACGTCGCGGTCGTCGTGCCGGCCTGGAACGAGGGGGCGGTGATCGCGGCATCCATCGACCGGCTGATGGCGCTCGACTACCCACAGGACCGACTGCGCGTCTACGTCGTGGATGACGCGAGCACCGACGACACCCCCGACGTCGTGCTCGCCAAGGCGGCCGAGTACCCGGGCTCGCGTGTTCCACCTCCGCCGCGAGGTCGGCGGCGAGGGCAAGTCGCACACGCTCAACTTCGGCATCGCGCACGTGCTGCAGGACGACTGGATGCAGGCCCTCCTCATCATGGACGCCGACGTCATCTACCTGCCGGACTCGCTGCGCAAGCTCACCCGCCACCTCGCCGACCCGAAGGTCGGCGCGGTCACCGCGTACGTCGCCGAGGGCACCTCGAAGCCGAACTACCTCACCCGCTTCGTCGGGCTCGAGTACGCGATCGCGCAGGTCGGCGCCCGGCGCGCCCAGAACGTGCTCGGCGCCCTGCCTGTGCTCGCCGGGGGAGCGCAGCTGCACTCGCGCGAGAACCTCGAGGCGATCGGCGGCCGGATCGACACCACGACGCTACGCCGAGGACACCGTCACGACCTTCGAGACCCAGCTGCACGGCCGGAAGGCGATCTTCGAGCCGTATGCCGTCGTGCTCGCCGAGGAGCCCGACCGCATCAACGCGCTCTGGAAGCAGCGCCTGCGCTGGGCGCGCGGCAACGTGCAGGTCACGCGCCGCTACCGCGACGTGTTCTTCCGCCCGAGTCGCCAGCACGGTCTCGGTCGCTTCTGCGTTCGGCATCTTCTGGTTCAGCATCTTCCTGCAGCCGGTGTTCATCATCCTGTCGACGATCGGGCTGGTCGGGCCTGTACTTCCTGCACTCCGACCTCGCCACGATCGTGTTCCGCGCGCTGTGGATCATCGCGGCGCTCGGCTACGCCTACGGACTCACGCTCTCGACGCAGCTCGATCCGAAGGTCGGGCGGCGGTCGTGGCGCGAGGTGCTGCTGTTCCCGGGGCTCATCTCCGTCGTGATCATGATCGTCGCGGTGTTCCCGGGGCTCGTCTCGTGGGTGTTCGGGGTGTTCGGCTGGACACTCACCGAGGGCGCTGTCACCGGCTTCATCCTGTTCGCCTACGTCTGGCAGTCGGCCGCGATGTTCTTCGCTTGGCTCGCCAAGCAGGTCGAGAAGACCGGGATCGGGCGGCTCATCACGCCCCTACTGGTCTACCTCGTCGGGTACGGGCCGATCCTGTGCGCGATCACGTTCGACTCGTACGTCAAGGAGTGGCGCGGCGTCGAGCAGAGCTGGGACAAGACCGAGAAGGTCGGAAGGGCGATGGGATGAGCGACCCCGGTTTCCACCTGACCGACCGCGCGCTCGAGCGGGACATCGACCGCGACCGCAGGGCCGAGCGCTGGCTCTGGGCGCGCGCGGCGGTCGCCCTCCTCATCCCCGCGATCATCATCGTCGTCAAGGTGCTGTGGTTCCCGTGAGCACGGCCCCATGAGCGGCGATGCCGCCACGGTCGTCATCGCCGACGACGACCCCGACATCCTCGTGCTCGTGGCGATCGCGGTCGAGCGCGCCGGCCTGCGGCTGCTCGCGAAGGAGTCCGACGGCGCAGCGGCGCTCGCCGCGATCGAGCAGCACCGACCCGATCTGGCGATCCTGGATGTCGCGATGCCCGAGCTCACCGGAATCGAGGTCGTCCGACAGGTGCGCGCCGACCCCGCCTTCGCCGACCTCCGCATCCTGCTGCTCTCCGCCTCGGTCGAGGAGTCCGCGGTCGAACTGGGCATGACCTCGGGTGCGGACTACTTCATGGCCAAGCCCTTCAGTCCGCGGGAACTCACCGCGTGGCTCGCGATCGGCAAGCAACCCAGGTGACCCTGCGCACCTGGCTGCTCGCCCAGCGCGACCACCCCTCACCTCTGGCGAAGCAGAGCGCGACCACCGGCGGCGTGCTCGTCGCGGTGATCATCGCGCTCGCCGTGCCGAGCCTCGGCATCAGCGACGTGGCCGCCGCCGTCTCCGGCCTGGTCATCATCGCGATCGCGACCGCACTCGCGGTGATCTTCACCGCCGTGCCCTCGCTCACCCGATTCGCGCTGATCATCCCGGCGATCGATCTGTTCGGCGTCGGCGCGTTCCGCGTCGGCACGGGTGGTACGGCGTCGTTGTTCGCGGCGCTCATCATCCTGCCGGTGGTGTGGCTCGCGGCATCCAACGGGCGGCGCTACGTCGTGTACGCCGCCGTCGGAACGTCGATCGCGCTGCTCATGCCCGCGCTGCTGACCCTCGACGGGCCGCCGACCCAGACCGAGATCGTCCGCGCGATCTTCACACCGTTCGTCTTCGCCCTTGCCGCCTTCATCATCAACGAGCTGGCCCGCCAGTCGCGGGCCCAGCTCGCCGACATCCGGCGGATGGCGGAGGAGAAGGAGGCGATGCTCGACCGCACGGTTCGCTACGCCGCCGAACTCCAGGAGAGCGAGGCGCAGTACCGCGCCGCCGATCGGATGTTCCGTGGACTGTGGTCGGCCGTCACCGAGCAGTCCGTGATCGGCACCGACGCCGAGGGGCTCATCGACGCCTGGAACCCCGGAGCCACCAAACTGCTCGGCCCGACCGACGACGACGCGATCGACAAGCTGCACATCTTCGACTTCCACGTGCCGGACGAGCTCGAGCGCCGGGCACGCGAACTGAACTACCCGCCGGGCGCGACCGTGCTCAACCCCGGCTTCTCGGCGCTCGTCGAGACCGCGCGGCTCGGCCAGGGGGAGAGTCTCGAGTGGACCTACCGGCGGCCGGACGGCACGACGATCCCGGTGCTGCTGTCGGTGACCGCCCGCCGCGACGACCAGGGTGGGGTGCGCGGCTACCTGTTCATCGCGACCGACCAGACCCAGGCCAAGGAGGTGGCGCGGCTCAAGGACGAGTTCGTCGGACTCATCTCGCACGAGCTGCGCACGCCCGCTGAGCTCGGTGCTCGGCTACCTCGAACTGATCCGGGATGACGCCGAGCACCCGCTCTCCGAGGAGCAGCTCCAGTACCTCGCGGTCGCCGAACGCAACGCGAACCGGCTGCTGCGGCTCGTGGGTGACCTGCTGTTCACGGCGCAGGTGGAGTCCGGGCCGGTTCCCGATGGAGCACCTCGAGGTCGACCTCGCCCCGATCGTGCTCGCGTCGGTCGAGACGGCGCGGCCCGCGGCATCCACCGGCGGCGTCGCGATCACCGAAGTGGATGACTCGGCGCAGGATGTCGCGCTGTCGGCCATCGTCGTGCGCGGCGACCCGGTGCGGCTCGGCCAGGCCATCGACAACCTGGTCTCGAACGCGGTGAAGTTCACGCCGCGCGACGGGAGCGTCTCGGTCACCCTCTCGGCGACGGATGACGAGGCCACCGTCACCGTGCGCGACACCGGTGTGGGCATCCCGGCCGACGAGCTCGAACTGCTCTTCGGCCGCTTCTTCCGTGCCTCGACCGCCACTCGGAACGCCGTGCCCGGCGTGGGGCTCGGCCTCACGATCACGAAGGCGATCGTGCTCGCCCACGGCGGGCGGATCGACGTGGAATCCGAGGTGGGCGTCGGTACCGCGTTCCGGCTCGTGCTCCCGAGGGTGCTGCCCGCCTAGGGTGCCCGCAGCGCGCTGAGCCGCGCCACGGCATCCTCGAGCACGCTCGACCCGCTTGCAGAACGCGAACCGCACGAGCGACGCGTAGCGCTCGCGGTGCTCAGCACGCACGAACGCGGTGACCGGCACCGCGACGACTCCGGCGAGCTGCGGGAGCTCGCGGCAGAACGCTGCGGCGTCCCGCTGCGCTCGAACACCGCGCCGAGCGGTGCGGCGTCCGCGACGATGAAGTAGCCGGCCGATGGGCTGGATGTCGCGAAGCCTGCGGCGGTCAGGCCGGCGCCGAGCAGGTCGCGCTTGGCCTGGAGGGTGGCGGCGGCATCCACGAAGAAGGAATCCGGCAGGCGCGAGTCCCGCCGCGATCGCGGGTTGGAACGGCGCGCCGTTCACGTAGGTCAGGAACTGCTTCACCGGCGAGGATCGCGTCGATCAGGGCCGGCCGCGCGATCGCCCAGCCGACCTTCCAGCCGGTGGTGCTGAAGGTCTTGCCGCCGCTCGAGATCGTGACCGTGCGCTCGGCCGCGCCCGGCAGCGACGCGATCGGGATGTGGTCGACGCCGAAGGTCAGGTGCTCGTAGACCTCGTCGGTCACGATGATCGCGTCGAACCGCTCGGCGAGCGCGACGATCAGCTCGAGCGTCTCGCGGCCGAAGACGCTGCCGGTCGGGTTGTGCGGCGAGTTCACGAGGATGAGCCGGGTGCGCTCGGAGATCGCAGCCCCGAGCGCGTCGAGGTCGGGCTCGAACCCGCGGCCGCCGTCGACGTGCCCATGGTCGGCCTCGCGGCCGAACGCCGGCGCGACCAGCGGCACGGTGACGAGCCGCACACCGGCGAGCTCGGCGACCGCGCCGTAGAGGTCGTAGAACGGCTCGAACACGACGATCTCGTCGCCCGGTTCGGTGAGCGCGAGGATGGTCGCCGTGAGCGCCTCGGTCGCCCCGGCGGTGACGAGCACCTCGCGCTCCGGGTCGACGTGGATGCCGTACCAGCGGGCCTGGTGCGCCGCGATCGCCTCCCGGAGCACCGGCATCCCGCGGCCGGGAGGGTACTGGTTCAGCCCGTCCGCGATGGCCTGCCGCGCGGCCTCGAGCACCTCGGCGGGCCCGTCCTCATCGGGGAAGCCCTGGCCGAGGTTGATCGCGCCGGTCGCGACGGCGAGCGCGCTCATCTCCGCGAAGATGCTCTGCTGCACCGTGCCGTCGGCGCCGAGGAGCATCGCTCCACGGGCCGCGCGCTGCCACGATCCGTCCACCGTCACTCCGTGAGCGTACCCTTGGAATTCCGCCCAGCGCCGTCACAACAACGAAGCGGCTGGTGCACAGCGCGCCCTTATCCAACGCACAGGTTCGGGGGAGAGGCTTGCCCGTGCTTGAAAGGAGCAACCCCCGATGACCGATGCACCATCCAACCCGACTCCCGACGCTGAGACCCCCGAGCAGACCCAGGCCCGACTCGCGAGCCGGCACCCACGCTCCCGCCGCCCAGGGTGACTCGTTCAAGCGCCGCACCGCTCCGGTCGGCGTGATCGCGGCCCTCGCGATCGGTGCGCTCGTCGGCGGCGTCTCGGGCGCCGGTGTCGGCATCTGGGCCGTCACCAACAACACCGGAGCCGCCGGTCACGAGCGACTCGACCCCGACCACCGTGACCGTCAACGACGCCGCGGACGCGACGATCATCACCGCGGTCGCCGCGCAGGCCTCCCCGTCGGTCGTGACCATCAACGTCGCGGGCAGCCAGGCCGGCGGCACGGGCTCCGGCGTCATCCTCACCGACGACGGCTACGTGCTCACGAACGCGCACGTCGTCACCCTCGACGGCTCGGTCTCCGACCCGACCATCTCGGTCACCACCAACGAGGGCCGTCTCTACGACGCGACCGTCGTCGGCATCGACCCGATCGCCGACCTCGCCGTCATCAAGCTCAGCGAGGCCAAGGGACTGGATGCCGCGACCTTCGCCGACTCGTCCGAGCTCAACGTCGGCGACACCGCGATCGCCATCGGCGCTCCGCTCGGCCTCGCCGGCACCGTCTCGAGCGGCATCGTCAGCGCGCTCAACCGCAGCATCACGGTCGCCTCGTCGGCGACTGCCCGGAGCAGACCGAGGGCGAGGACACGACGCCGGACGAGGGCGACGGCACGACAGGGTCCGTTCGACTTCTGGAACTTCGACCTGCCGGGCTCCGAGGCACCGAGCACCTCGACGCCGCTCGTCGACGATCTCGCTGCTCGGTCATCCAGACCGACGCGGCGATCAACCCCGGCAACTCGGGCGGCGCGCTGCTGAACTCCGACGGCGAGGTGATCGGCATCAACGTCGCGATCGCGACCGCGGGCGACTCCTGCCGCCGCCGGCAGCATCGGCGTCGGCTTCGCGATCCCGTCGAACCTCGCCAAGCGCATCGCCGACGAGCTCATCGCCGAACGGCATCGGCCACCCACGGCCTGCTCGGCGCCTCGGTCGTCGACGTGCAGGGCGACGAGACCCAGGCCGACAGCACGGTCGTCGGCGCGAGCATCAAGGAGCTCGCGCGCCGGTGGAGCCGCCGAGGCCGCAGGGCTGAAGGTCGGCGACATCATCACGAAGTTCAACGGCCTGCCGATCACCGGTTCGACCGACCTCACCGCACAGGTGCGCTGCGCTCGCCGCCGGCTCGACGGCCGAGGTCGTCTACGTGCGCGACGGCAAGGCCGCGACCGTCGACGGTGACCCTCGGAACCCTCCAGTAGTCACCCCGATGCTGGCCGATCCGGCCAGCTAGGCTCGACCTCATGAGCACCGGCGTCTCCTATGTGATGCCGGTGCTCAATGAGGTCGAGCACATCGAAGCGGCCATCGACGGCATCACCGCGCAGGACTACGACGGCGACTACGAGATCATCCTCGCGGTCGGTCCGAGCGTCGACGGCACGAACGCGGTCATCGACGCGATGGCGGCGAAGGACGCGCACCTGCGCAGCATCCCGAACGAGCTGGGCTCGACGCCGGCCGGCCTCAACGTCGCGATCCGGGCATCGCGGTTCCCGATCGTGATCCGCGTGGACGCGCACAGCGTGCTGCCGACGGACTACACGAGCATCGCCGTGCGGGTGCTCGAGGCGACCGGCGCCGACAACGTCGGCGGCATCATGCTCGCCGAGGGCCGCACGTCGTTCGAGAAGGCCGTCGCACACGCGTACGGATCGCCGGAGGGCCTCGGCGGCACTCCGCTGCACGTGGGCGGCAAGGCGGGACCGGCCGAGACCGTGTACCTCGGTGTGTTCCAGCGCCAGCGCCTGGTCGACGTCGGCCTGTTCGACGAGGAGATCAAGCGCGGGCAGGACTGGGAGCTCAACCGCCGGTTCCGCGCCAGCGGCGGCACGGTGTGGTTCACGCCGGAGCTCAAGGTGATCTACCGGCCGCGATCGAGCCTGCGCAAGCTCATCCGCCAGTTCGTCTCGACCGGCATCTGGCGCGGCGAACTCGCGCGGCGGTTCCGGGCCTCCAACGGGCTGCGCTACTTCGTGCCGCCGCTCACGGTGCTCGGCGTCGACGCTCGGGCTCATCGCTCGGCCTGGTCGGGCTGATCGCCGGGCTGCCGTGGCTCGACGCTCGCCTTCGCGATCCCCGCGGTCTACCTGCTGCTCATCCTCGCCGCGGCGGTGCGGTGCGCGACCCGGAACGGCGCCGCCGCCGGGCTCTGGTATCTCATAGTCTTGCCGTGCATCCATTTCGGATGGGGCGCCGGATTCCTGCTCGGATTCCTCGGGCTCACCCGCAACATCACGGAGCACACGGGAAGGTGACGATGACGTCGCTACAGTCACCACGCGGCGCGCCCCACCTCGATCGCCGAACTCCGTTCGGTCACCCAACCGCCCGAGGTGCGGATGCGCGCCAACGCCGAGCACTGGACGGCCTCGCTCTACCTGCGCGACCTCTCGCCCTACCTCACCTGGCTGCTGCTCAAGACGAGCATCTCGGCGAACGGCGTGACCGGCCTCATGATCCTCGTCGGCTGGTCCACGGCCGCCGCGCTGCTCATCCCCGGCGTCGGGGGAGCGGCGCTCGCCCTCGTGCTCGGCCAGCTGCAGATGCTCGTGGACTGCTGCGACGGCGAGGTCGCGCGGTGGCGCAACTCGCGCTCGCCGGCCGGGGTGTTCCTCGACAAGGTCGGGCACTACACGACCGAGGCGCTCATCCCGATCGTGCTCGGCATCCGCGCCGCCGGATGGCCGCTCGAGTTCCCGGACGACTTACGCCTGGACGACCGTCGGCTTCGCGCTCGCCCTCGTGATCGTGCTCAACAAGGCGCTCAACGACATGGTGCACGTCGCCCGGGCCAACGCCGGGCTCGAGAAGCTCGCCGACAAGCGCGGTGAGGCCGAGCCCAGCCAGGCGTTCGTTGCGAAGCTGCGCCGCGCGGCGAAGTTCCTGCCGTTCCACCGGCTGTACCACTCGGTCGAGCTGACCATCCTCGCGTTCGTGGCGTCGATCGTCGGCCTGTTCCTGCCCGCGCTGCTGGCCGACCGGATCCTCGTGCTCGCCCTGCTGCCGCTTGCCGTGCTCGCGCTCATCGGGCACTTCGTGGCGATCATGGCGTCCAAGCGGGTGCGCGCCTGACTCCCGTGCAGGCGGCGCGACCGACCGTCGGCGTCGTGTCGCTCAGCCAGGGCACCCGCCCGGACGACCTCGCGCGCGGCCTCGGCATCGCTGCTCGCCCAGGAGGGCGTCGACCTCGACATCGTGGTCGTCGGCAACGGCTGGGAACCGAGCGGCCTGCCGTCCGGCGTGCGCGCCCTGGCCCTGCCGGAGAACGTCGGCATTCCGGCCGGCCGCAACCGCGGGGCGGAGGCGGTGACCGGGGACTGGATCTTCTTCCTGGATGATGACGCGAGCATCCCATCCACGACCTTCCTCGCCGATGCGATCGCGAAGCTCGTCGCCGATCCGACGCATCGGGCTGCTGCAGCCGCGCGTCGTCGACCCCGCCGGAGTCGCGAATCCGCGGCGGTGGATCCCGCGCATCCGCAAGGGCGACCCCGCGCACTCGAGCGAACGTGTTCTCGGTGTGGGAGGGCGCGACGCTGCTGCCGCGTTCGGTGTTCGACGCGATCGGCGGCTGGGGCGACCCGTACTTCTACGCGCACGAGGGCATCGAGCTCGCCTGGCGGGTGTGGGACCAGGGCAAGCGCACCTGGTACGCGGGCGACCTGGTCGCGAATCATCCCGCGATCGATCCGGCGCGCCACGACTTCTACTACCGGCTCAACGCCCGCAACCGGGTGTGGCTCGCGAAGCGCAACCTGCCGTGGGTGCTCGTGCCGATCTACGTGGGGTCGTGGACCGGCGATCCAGCTGCTGCGGTCGATCCGCCGACCGGCGGGACTGCGCGCGTGGTTCGGCGGCTGGGCGGCGGGCTGGCGCGAGAAGCCCGGCGGCCGCCGGGGCATCAAGTGGGTAACGGTGTGGCGGATGACGCTCGCCGGCCGTCCACCGCTGGTTTGATGGACAGTGACTGCCAAGGGGAGGGACGCCGACATGCCGCTGCTGAATGACATCAGGTCCGCGCGCAACGTGTTCCGCAACATCCTGCGCTCGCGTGCGCAACCGCCGTGCGGTCGCCGCAGCTCGAGCAGACCGCACCGGCCGCCCGCGCCCGGGCACGATCGAGGTCGCCGTCTACTTCGCCGACACGAAGGTCAACCTCTACCAGATGCGCCAGTGGTACGCGCCGCTCGCCGAGCTCGCGAAGACCTGGCCGGTCGCGATCATCTCGCGCAGCCCGAGCGCGACGCTCGCGCTCTGGGACGAGGCGCCCGGTGCCGGCGGTCTACCTGCGCCGGGTCGTCGCACCTCGAGCAGTTCGTGCACGAGCAGCCGATCAAGGTCGTGCTGTACGTGAACCAGAACGCCAAGAACTTCCAGATGTTCCGCTACGGCCGCATGTGGCACGTGTTCATCAACCACGGCGAGTCCGACAAGATGTACATGACCACGAACCAGTTCAAGGCGTACGACTACGCCCTCGTCGCCGGGGATGCCGCGCTCGACCGGCTCCGCCGCAAGCTGTGGGACTTCGACCTCGACCGCAAGGCGATCCCGATCGGGCGTCCGCAGGCCGACCACTTCGCGGGGGAGCTGCCGTACCCGCCCGACGACCGCACGGTCGTGCTCTACGCGCCCACCTGGGAGGGCGACCGGGCGGCGGCGGCGTACGGGTCGATCGCTCGCACGGCGTGGCGTTGAGCCGCGCCATGCTCGCCTCGCCGCAGCACCGCCTGGTCTACCGCCCGCACCCGCGCAGCGGCGTGCTCGACCCCGAGTACCGCGCGGCGAACCAGCAGATCATCGCCGCGATCGCCGCGGCGAACGCCGACGGACCCGTCGGCGCACCACGTCTTCGACGACGGCCCGACCCTCGGCTGGCAGCTGGCGGCGGCGGATGTCGCGATCACCGACATCTCCGCGATGGTCTACGACCGGCTCGCGACGGGCCGCCCGATCATCGTCGCCCGCCCGCTGTCACCCGGATGCCGACGTCGACGAGAGCGGATTCCTCGGCGCCGCGGAGTGGCTCGACCGCCGCCGAGGCCGCCGACGTGCTCGCGACCGTCGACCGGGCGCTCGCCGACCCGGACGCGCTCGCGACCCTGCAGTTCTGGTCGGAGCGCCACTTCGGCGACACGACGCCCGGCGCGGCGACGCACGCGGTTCCACGACGCGATGGAGCAGCTCATGGCGGAGTGGGAGCGGCACGCGGCCATCCACGCGGGCGACCGCGAGGAGAGCGAGTCCGACCCGCTCGACGACAGCGACGACGAGGAGTCGGTGCCGCAGCGGGGACTAGCTCTCCGGCTCGTCCTTGCTGGGCGCCGGCTCGAGCTCGTCGAGCGTCTTCCACCCGCGGTCGAGCTTGCGGCGTGCGCTCCTTCTTGGCCCGCGGCTCCTTCGGGCGCCCTGGGATCCTTCGGCTGCTTGTAGATCGGGTCCAGCTCCTGCGGGAACGCGGCCGGCGGGGCGCCGAACGCCTCGCGGGAGCTCTTGACGATCGTGCGGCCCGAGCAGGTGGTTGCCGGCGCCGCCGACGACGGCGCCGATGCCGAACGGGATGGCGCGGCCGACGACCGCACGTGCCCTGCGTCACCGCGAACCGCTTGACGAACTGCGTTGCTGCACGCGGTCGGCGATCTGGCTGAACACCGCCTTCGGCAGGCTCCTGGTGACCATCTCGCCCCAGTACGCGTTGCGCCCCTTGCCGCCGGCCGCCTGCGCGGCGAACTGCTTGACGAGGTCGGTGCCGGCCGAGCCGAGCACCATCGTCATGACGAGGGCGCGGGCGCGCTCGGGGTCGTCGACCGGGATGCCGTGGATCTCGGTGACCGACTGCGCGAACAGCGCGCTCGCCTCGAGGAAGCCCACGGTCTCGACGCCGGAGAGCGCGAGCGAGGTGCCGACGCCGACCGCCGGGATGGCGGCGCTCGCACCGACCGCGGCCCCGCCCGTGGTCACCGCGGCGAGGTAGCGCCGCTCGAGGATGCGGATGATCTCGTCGGGCGTCGCATCCGGGCGCCGCTTGCGCAGATCCGCGGATGTGCGCGAGCACGACCGGGCGCTGCACCGAGAGCACCCGGTCGATCGCGCGCTGCATCGTCGGGCTGTTGCTCGTGCGGGTCGCGACATCCTTGCGGGCCATGGGTCAAGCGTAGGCGGGCGCGGTGAGTCTCCGCTGGGGCTAGTTCACGCCGTACTCGCTCGTTGTACAGCGCGAGCACCTCGTCGATCGGGGCGTCCAGCACGAGCTCGCCCTTGTCGAGGTAGAGGCCGCGCGTGCAGAACCGGCGCAGGTCCTTCTCGTTGTGCGAGACGAAGAACAGCGTGCGGCCGCCGGCGAGCAGCTCCTCGATGCGGCGGTAGCACTTCTCGCGGAACGCCTTGTCGCCGACCGCGAGCACCTCGTCGACGAGGATGATCGGCTCCTCGAGCCGCGAGATGACCGCGAACGCGATGCCGCACCTTCATGCCGCTCGAGAGGTGCTTGTAGGGGGTGTCGAGGAAGTCGGCGATCTCGGCGAAGTCGATGATCTCGTCGAAGCGCTCCTCGATCTCGCGCCGCGTCATCCCGTGCAGTCCGGCGGTGAGGTACACGTTGTCGCGCACGCGTGAGGTCGTCGACGAAGCCGCCGGTGATCTCGATGAGCGGGGCGACGCCGCCGTGCACCTCGACCGTGCCCTCGTCGGGCAGGATCACCTCGGCGACGAGCTTGAGCAGCGTCGACTTGCCCTGGCCGTTGCGGCCGACGACGCCGATCGCCTCGCCCGGCTGCACGGTGAAGGTCGACGTTGCGCAGCGCCCAGAACTCGCCCGCGCGCGCGCGCCGGTTCTTGCCGGCGAACAGGTCCTTGAAGTTGCGGCGCGAGCGCCGGTTGCGCCGGAACCGGATGCCGGCGTCGCGCACCTCGATCGAGCCGATCGCGCCGCTGCGTGGTCGGCCATCAGATCTCCTTCAGCACGGCGCGCTCGGTGCGGCGGAAGACGAGGATGCCGATGCCGAGGATGACGACGCTCATGCCGCGCGCGACGGCGACGGCGAACCAGTCGAGCTGCTCGGGGAAGAACGCCGCCCGGTAGAGGCCGAAGATGCCGCTGAGCGGGTTGAACGCCGCCCAGAACTGCAGCGCGACCGGGCAGGTCGGAGAGGCCGTAGATGATCGGCGATCGCGTAGAACAGGAACCGCAGCACGAGCTTCGATCGCGCGCTCGAGGTCGCGGAAGAACACCACGAGCGGGGCGACGATCAGCCCGATGCCCATCGTGAGGACCGCCTGCAGCACGATGCCGAGCAGGAAGTACACCGACTCCCAGTGCAGCGTCGCGCCCGGTGACGATCGCGAACGCGACGAGCACCGGGATGGCTGCGCACGAACTCGATGCCCTTCGACAGCACGAGCCGCGCGACCCAGATCGTGCGCGGGATCTTGGTCGAGCGGATGAGCTTCGCCTCGCGCAGGAACGCGCGCGTCGCGTCCGACACCGCCCCGTTGAACCACATCCACGGCAGCAGCCCGCGCGAGCAGGAACACGATGTACGGCTCCTCGCCGATCGAGTCGCCGCGGTTGAAGACCTGCGTGAAGACGAACCAGTAGATGCCCGCCATCACCAGCGGGTCGAGGATCGACCACAGGTAGCCGAGCGCCGACGTCGAGTAGCGCACCTGCAGGTCGCGCGTGGTCAGCAGCCAGAGCGAGTGGCGGTACCGCGCGAACGGCGACCACTGCGCGAGCGGTCAGCGCGGGGCAGGTCACGCGGCCAATCTAGTCGGGCGCGCACGAAGATCGTCGGCGCGAGGCTCGACGACGCTCGCGCCGACGAAAGCGAGCTCAGACGAAGAGGTTCGCCCGCTCGAGGTCTTCGGCGAAGTCGATCTCGACCGCGTACAGGTCGGAGATGTCGACCGGCTCGATGCGCAGCCTGTCCTGCTCGATCGCGAGCTCGATGCCGCGCTCGAAGTAGTCCTGGTCGTCGACGCGGCGCGAGCTGGCGCAGCAGCGCCGCCTTGTCGTCGCGCGAGATGTAGTTGATGCCGACGGCCTCGCCGAGACCGCCCTTGACGGTCTTCGACAGCTCCTTGATGAAGCCCTCGGCGTCGGTCGTGTACTTGACCTCTTCGTCGCGACACCTTGGCGGTGTTGACGCGTGACGAAGCGACTGGTCGCGGGCGACCATCTCGGCGGCGCGCTCGAGCGCCTCGGGGTCGAAGACGACGTCGCCGTTCATCCAGAGCACGCCGCCGGGAGCCGACGCCTGCAGGGCGCGCATGAGGCTCTTGGAGGTGTTGGTCTGGTCGTACTGCTCGTTGTAGACGAAGGATGCCTCGGGGAACGCCTCGATGATGTGCTCGAGCTTGTAGCCGACGACGATCGTGACCTTCGCGCTCGTTGCCGAACGCGTGGTGGATGTTGTCGAACTGCTGCTGCATGATGGTGCGGCCGTCGCTGAGCTCGGTCAGCGGCTTCGGCAGGGGCGGCCGAGGCGGCTGCCCATGCCGGCGGCCAGGATGACGATCTGGGTGGTCACGGAGTATCTCCTCAGGTTTGCTGTTGTCCCAGCCGGGTTGTTCGGTCACGTTCGGGAGTTAACCGAACGTTCACCGGGGGATTTCTGTACAGACACACCTTTGTGCTTCCCCAAGGTTAGTGATCGAGTCTGGGGGACAGGCTGGAAATACGCTGATGTTGCCGATTTGTGATGCACCGTGTGATGCGGGAGTCCGCTGGCAGCCCCGATTGGTAGGGTTTGCTGGTGGATTCCTCACCTGAGCCGGGTACTGGCGCGCAAGCCTCCGGCGATGAGGGTCTGCGTCCGGCCCGCGTTTCGCCGAATGCGAAGCCCTCGACGGTGCGCAAGCCGGGTTCGCCGGGCGCGAAGCCCGCTGCCGTCGCCCGCAAGACGCCGGCGCGCAAGCCGCCCGCCAAGCGCCCCGCCGCGAAGGCGAAGCCCGTGCGCCAGTCGCAGCCCGAGCTCGTGCTCTCGATCTCGGGCCTCGTCAAGCGCTTCGACGACACCACGGCCGTGAGCGGCATCGACCTGGATGTGCGCGCCGGCTGGTTCTACGGCATCGTCGGCCCCAACGGCGCGGGCAAGACCACGACCCTCTCGATGGTCACCGGACTCATGCGTCCGGACGAGGGCACGATCCTCGTGCACGGCACCGACGTCTGGGCCGACCCGGATGCCGCGAAGCGCCAGATGGGCGTGCTGCCCGACCGACTGCGCCTGTTCGACCGCCTCACCGGCAACCAGCTGCTGTTCTACGCGGGCGTGCTGCGCGGACTCGACGCCCGCACGGTGCGCGAGCGCATCGCCGACCTGTCCGTCGCGTTCGGACTCGAGGACGCGCTCGGCCGCCTCGTGACCGACTACTCGGCGGGCATGACGAAGAAGATCGCGCTCGCGGCCGCGATGATCCACACTCCGCGCATCCTCGTGCTCGACGAGCCGTTCGAATCGGTCGACCCGGTGTCGGCGTCGACGGTCATCGAGATCCTCGAGCGGTACGTCGCCGCAGGCGGCACGGTCGTGCTCTCGAGCCACAGCATGGACCTCGTGCAGCGGGTCTGCGACCACGTCGCGGTGATCGTCGGCGGCCAGATCCTCGCCAAGGGCACGATGGACGAGGTGCGCGACGGCCTCAGCCTCGAGGAGCGCTTCGTCGACCTCGCCGGCGGTCGCAAGGTCGTTGGAGGTCTCGAGTGGTTGCACACCTTCTCGGACTGAAGCTCCGGCTGCTCGCCAACACCTTCCGGCGCAGCACGTGGCAGCTCGTCGGCATGCTGGTCGGCATCGTCTACGGGCTCGGGATCGCCGTCGTGGCGATCGTCGGGCTGGTCGCGCTGCGGCTCGCTCCGGCGGAGGTCGCGAACGTCACGCTCACCGTGCTCGGCACGGGCATCGTGCTCGGGTTCCTGCTGCTGCCGCTCGCGTTCGGCGTGGATGACACGGTCGACCCTCGTCGCTTCGCGCTGTTCGGCATCCCGATCGACCGGCTGACCTTCGGGCTCGCGGTGATCGCGTTCGTGAGCGTGCCGACGATCGTGCTCACGGTCGTCGCGTTCACCCAGGTCTTCACCTGGACGCGCGGCCCGGCTCCCGTGCTGCTCGCCCTGGTCGGCGCGGTGCTCATCGTTCCGACCTGCGTGCTCGCGGCGCGGGTGTCCACCGGGATCGCGTCGTTCTTCCTCTCCTCGCGACGGGCACGGGATGTCACGGGCATCCTCACCATCGCCGCGCTCGCCATCGCGGCACCCGCCGCTCGCGATCGTCGCCACCATCGACTGGGACCGTTACCTGCTGCCGATCGTGCGCACGGTCGCCGACATCGCGCAGTGGACCCCGTTCGGCGCGGTCTGGAGCATGCCGGGGGATGCCGCGCTCGATCACCTCGGCACCGCCTTCATCAAGCTCGCGATCGCGGTCGCGTTCCTCGGCCTGCTGTGGCTCGCCTGGCGAGCGGTCGTGCGGGCGATGCTCACCCGCCAGCACCGCGAGTCGGTCGCGAAGGTGTACGAGGGCCTCGGCTGGTTCGATGTGCTGCCCGCGCGTCCGGGCTGGGTGGTCGCGGCGCGGAGCCTGAGCTACTGGGCGCGGGACGCGCGATACGGGATCGCGGTCGCGGTCATCCCCATCGTGCCGATCGTGATGTGCGTCGCGCTGGCGATCGCGGGCATCCCGGGCGAGATCATCGCGTGGTTGCCGGTGCCGGTGATGTGCCTGTTCCTCGGGCTGGACCATCCACAACGACGTCGCCTACGACAACACCGCGTTCTGGCTGCACGTCGCGACGAGCACCGACGGCCGGGCCGACCGCTGGGGCCGGATCGCGCCGCCGCTCGCACTGGGCGCCCTCGTCGTCATCGCGGGTTCGATCATCACCGTCGCGATCTCGGGCTACTGGGTGTCGCTGCCCGCCCTGCTCGGGGTGAGCGCGTGCGTGCTGCTCGCCGGCCTCGGCATCTCGAGCGTGATCTCGGCGCGCTTCCCGTATCCGGCGGTGCGCCCGGGGGACAACCCGTTCGCCCAGCCGCAGTCCTCGAGCACGGCCGGCTCGGTCGTGCAGTCCTTCTCGTTCCTCGGCACGGCGCTCTCCGTCGCTCCCGCCGGGTTCCTCGCCTACCTCGGCGTCGTGCTCGACCCGACGTACTTCTGGGCCGCGCTCGCGGTCGGGCTCGTCGTCGGGTTCGGGGCCTTGTTCGGCGGGGTGTTCTTCGGCGGTCGCATCGTCGACCGGGCAGCCCCAGAGCTGCTCGTCCTTCGCCCTCCGCAACTGAGTCTTGCCCGGCCTAGGCTGGATCGCATGGCGGACACCGATCACACTGGGCGGCGGCACCGACACGCTCGAGCGCGAACTGGAGGAGCTCCTCAACCGCGAGCAGGTGGAGGAGGGCGACCACGAGCGGTTCTCGCACTACGCGCCCAAGAACAAGATCATGGAGTCCGCGCTGACCGGCAAGCCCGTGCGCGCGCTGTGCGGCAAGATGTGGGTGCCCGGGCCGCGACCCGGAGAAGTTCCCGATCTGCCCGACCTGCAAGGAGATCTACGAGAAGCTGAAGGACTAGGTCCCAGCGTTCGCTACGCGTAGACGGTCGGGATCGCCGGGTCGCCGCGGCCGAGGCGCATCGCGTCCGGCGCGAGTTCGCGCGATCGCGGCGGCGTGGTGCTCGCGTGCGAGCGCGACGCCCTGCGGCACCGAGGTACTTCGGGTCGCGGCTCGCCGTCGGCGACCAGGGCGACGAGCAGCTCGCGTCCGGCATCCGCTGGTCGGGGCCTCTTCGACGTAGATCGTCTCCTCGACGGCGACGTCCGCCGCTGCAGGCGTCGCACCGGCCGCTTGCGGCCGCCGACCGTGGCCTTGGCCGCGGAGGCCTTGGCGACGGAGACCCAGTCGCCGGCGTCATCCTTGTGCGCCACGAGCTTGTAGACCATGCCGGACGCGGGGTACCCGGACCCGGTGACGACGCGACGTGCCGACGCCGTAGGAGTCGACCGGCGCGCCGCGGAGGGCGGCGATCGTGTACTCGTCGAGGTCGTTGGTGACCGTGATGCGGGTGCGGGTGGCGCCGAGCGAGTCGAGCTGCGCGCGCACGTCGGCGACGAGCGACGGCAGGTCGCCGGAGTCGATGCGCACGGCGCCGAGCTCCGGTGCCGGCGACCTGCACCGCGAGTCGCGACCGCCTCCGTCGATGTCGTAGGTGTCGACGAGCAGCGTCGTGCCCGGCACCGAGCGCGTCGACCTGCGCGCGGAACGCCTCCTCCTCGCTGTCGTGCAGCAGGGTGAACGAGTGCGCGGCGGTGCCCATGGTCGGGATGCCCCACGCTGCGCCCGGCCTCGAGGTTGCTGGTCGCGCCGAACCCGGCGATGTAGGCGGCGCGCGCCGCGGCGACGGCGCTGCGCTCGCCGGTGCGGCGCGAGCCCATCTCGGCGAGCGGTCGCCCCTCGGCCGCGGACACCATGCGGGCCGCGGCCGACGCGACGGCCGAGTCGTAGTTCAGCACGCTCAGGGCGAGCGTCTCGAGGATGACCGCCTCGGCGAACGTGCCGTCGACGACGAGGATGGGCGAGCCGGGGAAGTACAGCTCGCCCTCGCGGTAGCCGTGGATCGTGCCGCGGAAGCGGTAGTCCGCGAGCCAGTCGATGGCCGCCTCGCTCACGACGTTCGTCGTCGCGCAGCCAGGCGAGCTCGGCGTCGCCGAACCGGAAGTCGCGGATGCAGCTCGAGCAGGCGCCCGGTGCCGGCCACGACGCCGTAGCGACGGCCCTCGGGCAGGCGGCGCGCGAACAGCTCGAACACGCACTCGCGATCGTGGCGTGCCGCTGCCGATCGCGGCGTCGAGCATCGTGAGTTCGTACCGGTCGGTGAGGAGGGCCGAGGTCATGCTCCGACCCTAGCCCGCGGGTCTTCGTTCGTTGACGTAGGCTTTCGCCGGTGACCAACGCGCCGATCGGAGTCTTCGACAGCGGTGTCGGCGGACTCACCGTGGCCCGCGCGATCATCGACCAGCTGCCGCGGGAGTCCATCCTCTACGTCGGCGACACCGCGCACTCGCCCGTACGGCCCGAAGCCGATCGCCGAGGTGCGCGGCTATGCGCTCGAGGTGATGGACGACCTCGTCGCGCAGGGCGTGAAGCTGCTCGTGATCGCGTGCAACACGGCATCGCGCCGCCATGCTGCGGGATGCCCGCGAGCGCTTCACCGAGGGCTACGGCATCCCCGTGGTCGAGGTCATCCAGCCCGCGGTGCGCGCCGCGGTGCGCCAGACCCGCAATCGGACGGGTCGGCGTGATCGGCACGGTCGGCACGATCAAGTCGCGGGCGTACGAGGATGCGTTCGCCGCGGCATCCGATCTCGAACTGTTCACGCGCGGCGTGCCCGCGGTTCGTCGAGTTCGTCGAGGCCGGGATCACGAGCGGCCCCGAGCTGTTCGCCGTGGCCGAGGAGTACCTCGCCCCGCTCAAGGCCGCCGACATCGACACCCTCGTGCTCGGCTGCACGCACTACCCGCTCATGTCGGCGCGCGATCCAGTACGTCATGGGCGCCGGAGGTCACCCTGGTCTCGAGCGCCGAGGAGACCGCCGTTCGACGTGTACCGCACGCTCGTCGCGCACGACCTCGAGCGCCACGACCCGGAGCCGCCGACCTACACGTTCGAGGCGACCGGCCCGGACACCGCGGACTTCATGCGCCTCGCGCACCGCTTCCTCGGACCCGAGGTCGTGCGCGTGGACACTGCGTCTTTGAGAAGCACAGCCGACACCGGCGCGATCGCGCTCGGCAACCAGTAGCACCGAGCAAGGAGCACTCCATGGCACGTGAAGACGGACGCGCGGCCGACCAGCTGCGACCGGTCACGATCGAGCGCGGCTGGAGCGACCAGGCCGAGGGCTCCGCGCTCATCTCGTTCGGGCGCACCAAGGTGCTGTGCACGGCATCCTTCACGAACGGCGTGCCGCGCTGGCTCACCGGCAAGGGCAAGGGCTGGGTCACCGCCGAGTACGCGATGCTCCCGCGCTCGACCAACGACCGCATGGACCGCGAGATCGGTCAAGGGCCGCATCGGCGGCCGCACGCACGAGATCTCGCGCCTGATCGGCCGCTCGCTGCGCGCCGTCGATCGACACCAAGGCGCTCGGCGAGAACACGATCGTGATCGACTGCGACGTGCTGCAGGCCGACGGCGGCACGCGCACCGCGGCGATCACCGGCGCCTACGTGGCGCTGGTGGATGCCGTCGAGTGGGGCCGCGAGAAGGGCTTCATCGGCAAGAAGGCCGTCGCGCTCACCGACTCGGTGGCCGCGGTCAGCGTCGGGATCATCGACGGCGACGCCGCTGCTCGACCTCGCGTACGTCGAGGACGTCCGCGCCGAGACCGACATGAACGTCGTCGTCACCGGCAAGGGCTCGTTCGTCGAGGTGCAGGGCACCGCGGAGGGCGCGCCGTTCGACCGCGCAGAACTGGATGCCCTGCTCGACCTCGCCGTCGGCGGCGCGGCCGACCTCACCAAGCTGCAGGCGCAGGCGCTCGGCCGCTAGCTGGTTTCGAGACGCGTCCGCTGCGCGGGCGCTCCTCAACCACCGGCTGGATCCATCGGCGGCATGGTCTCCTCGAGCGGCGCGATCCGTCCGGGGTGATCGAGGGTCGTGGCGAAGCGCTCGCCGAGCTCGGTGCGCTGGCCGTTGCCGTGCAGGCGGCCGGGCCATCCATTGGCCTGGTGGAAGGCCGAGGCCGTGTACACGAGCGCGGTGGCGAGTCCGGAGCGACGCCAGGCCGGCGCGACGAACACCTGGTGCACGAGCGCGTACTGCCACAGCCAGCGGATCGCGCCGGCCTGCTCGTCACTCGGGAGCCCGAGGCTCCCGAACTGGAACCGGTTGATGATCGTGCCCGGAGCGAAGTCGTCGGTGACGTAGGCCACGAGGTTCGTCGCCGGCGGGTCGGCACGCGGTTCGCCGACGCTCACGAACCATGCGGCGGGGGCCTTCGGGATCGCCTCGGCGTCGATGCTCACCCGGATCAGGGCGTTGTCGGCAGGTTCGGTGCTCCACAGCGCGGGCTTGCCATCGTGCAGGGTCTCGCCGTCGGGCACCTCGTCACCGCGGAAGGCACTGACGAGGTGGAGCCCAGTCGGCAGTGACCCGCGACGTGCGTACCAGGTCGGCAGCCCGGGGGACTCAGGATCGGTCACGATGTTTGCTACTCTGCGATCAGGCGTTGATCACGCCGGTACTGGGGAGGTTCCACCGTGAAGAAGACTATCGCCGCAGGCGGTGCGTCACTGCTGGGCATCGGCGCCGTGGCTGCGTTCGGTGCGGCCCCAGCCACCGCCGCTCCGGTGACCGACCTGTGCGAGACCGCCGCCGACCACGAGATCACGGTCGGTGCGCTCGGAGACAACTGGTTCATGGACTGCATCCCGCGCTATGCCGTGGCCGAGGTGGGGTTCAACATCCTGAGCGGGAGCGGCTTTCCGGCATCGTTCCTCTCGCTCGAAGACCCGGCGGTGACGCGCACGACCTCGACCGGTGCCGCCGCCGACACCTACTTCGCGGCAACGCAGCCGGGCTTCACGTACCTCGAGGAGATCCAGTCGGAGGCCACCGACACGAGCCAGTACTACAACGGCAACCTGATCGTGCCCGTGGCGTCGGTCTCCGCGATCCCGGCGACCGAGCTCCCGTTCATCTGCGGCACGGACTACGACACGGCCTACCGCGTGACCTACGGTTCGGCAGCGGTGTCGTTCACGCAGGTCGTCGACGGCGTCGAGTGGCGCTATGACGTGGAGACCACCCCCGAACCGCTGGTCATCGGACTCAACATCCTGAACACGGGAGTGCTCGACCCCACGGCGAACCAATGCGTGTCGAGCAAGGACATCGTCAACTTCGCGAACGACAGCACGTCGCCGGTGTGGGACGAGGTCGAGTCCGTCGTCACGGCGACCGAGAACACCCTGCAGGCCAACTACGGCAGCGGCAAGAACCTCCCCGACGTGACGCGCTATGTCGCACCGCCCGTGCTGCCGGCGACCGGCTCCGAGTTCCAGCCGGCCGTGCCGATGGGCATCGCGGCCCTCTTCCTCTCGCTCGGTGTCGCTGCCGGCGTGCTGCGTCGGCGTCGCGTGGACGAGGTCTCCGACTGAGCCCCAACGGCTCAGTGCGCATCGTCGTCGGCACGCACAACCTGCACAAGGTGGGCGAGCTGCGTCGCATCCTCGGTCCGCTGCTGCCGACGGTGGAACTCGTGGCCTACGACGGACCCGACCCGATCGAGGACGGCGACACGTTCGAGGCGAACGCGCTGATCAAGGCGCGAGCTGCGGCCGCCCACACCGGTGAGGCCGCGATCGCGGACGACTCGGGCATCTCGGTCGATGCGCTCGACGGTGCGCCCGGCATCCACTCGGCCAGGTACGCCGGCACTCGGGTCGACACCGACAACGTGCAGAAGCTGCTCGAGGAGCTGCGGGGTGTGGATGACCGGCGCGCCCAGTTCGTCTGCGCCGCAGCTCTCGTGCTGCCCGATGGGCGCGAGTTCGTCGAGCGCGGCACGTGGACCGGCAGCGTGCTGCGCGAACCGGTCGGGCCGAACGGCTTCGGCTACGACCCGGTGTTCAAGCCGACGGGCCTGTCCGTCAGCTCCGCGGAGCTGCGGCCGGACGAGAAGGATGCCATCAGCCACCGCGCGCTCGCGTTCCGTGCGCTCGCGACCGTGATCGATCGCGAGCTCGCGTAGGCCCGGTGCCAACAGCGCGGAACCTTTTCGGCGCACCGAAACTTCGCTAGGGTTTCGGCATGCCGAAAACTGCGCTCGACGTCGAGCCACAGAAGCCCAAGGCGCGCGCCACACTCCTGCTCCTCGGACCCGCCTTCGTCGCGGCCATCGCGTACGTCGACCCCGGCAACGTCGCCGCCAACCTCACGGCGGGCGCCCGCTACGGCTACCTGCTGCTCTGGGTGCTCATCGTGGCGAACCTGATCGCGGTGATCGTGCAGTACCAGTCCGCGAAGGTGGGCATCGTCACCGGGCGCAGCCTGCCCGAGCTCATGGGCGACCGGCTCTCGACCTGGCCGCGCCGGTTGTACTGGGTGCAGGCCGAACTCGTCGCAGCGGCGACCGACATCGCCGAGGTGATCGGCGGAGCGATCGCGCTGTACCTGCTGTTCGGCGTGCCGATGCTGCTCGGCGGTGTGATCGTCGGCGTCATCTCGATGGGCCTGCTTGCTGCTGCAGTCGACCCGCGGGCAGCGTCCGTTCGAGTTCGTGATCATCGGCCTGCTCGCGATCATCGTGGTCGGCTTCGTGACCGGTCTGGTGGTCAACGGCCTCGACTGGAACCAGGCGATCGGCGGCATCGTGCCGCGGTTCGAGGGCTCGGACTCGGTGCTGCTCGCCACGAGCATGCTCGGCGCGACCGTGATGCCGCACGTGATCTACCTGCACTCGGCGCTCGCGCGCGACCGGCACGGCATCGTCACGGAGCCCAGCCGCATCCGCGAGCTGCTGCGCGCCACCCGCTGGGACGTCGGCGCCGCCCTCGTCGTCGCCGGAGCCGTGAACATCTCGATGCTGCTGCTCGCCGCGGCAGCACTCCGCGGAGTGGACGGAACCGACACGATCGAGGGGGCGCACGCCGCGATCGTTGCCGCGCTCGGCCCCGCCGTCGGTGTGGTGTTCGCGATCGGCCTGCTCGCGTCCGGGCTCGCGTCGACGAGCGTCGGCACCTACGCGGGATCCTCGATCATGGCCGGCCTGCTCAAGATCCACGTGCCGCTCGTCGTGCGGCGGCTGGTCACGCTCATCCCGGCGCTCATCATCCTCGGCGTCGGGTTCGACCCGACCCGCGCGCTCGTGCTCAGCCAGGTCGTGCTGAGCTTCGGCATCCCGTTCGCGCTCATCCCGCTCGTGGCGATCGCGAGCTCGAGGAAGCGGATGGGGGAGTTCGTCAACGCGACCTGGCTGCAAGGTCGCGGGCTGGGTCGCCGCGGTCGCGATCACGGCGATCAACGTGCTGCTGCTCGTCCTCGTCGCGACGGGCACCTGAGCATGGCCGCCGTTCCCACCGTCGTCGAGGACTACGTCAAGGTCATCTACGCGCACACCGAGTGGCAGCCCGACCCGATCTCGAGCAGCGGGCTCGCGGCGCGGCTGGGGCTCGCGGCATCCTCGGTCACCGAGATGGTCAAGAAGCTCGTCGCGCAGGGGCTCGTCGCGCACGAACCGTACGGCGCGGTCGAGCTCACCCGACCGGCGCGGCGCTCGCCCTGACGCATGGTGCGCCGGCACCGCCTGATCGAGACCTGGCTCGTGCAGCACTACGGCTACGGCTGGGACGAGGTGCACGACGAGGCCGAGGTGCTCGAGCACGCCATGAGCGACCGGTTGCTCGATGCGATCGACGAGCAGCTCGGGTTCCCCGAGCACGACCCGCACGGCGACCCGATCCCGCGGGCGGACGGCTCGGTCGTGCGTCCGAACGCGATCCGCTCGCTGGATGCCACGGCCCCCGGCCACGTCGTGCGCATCAGCGACCGCGATCCGCTGCTGCTGCGCCACCTGGCCGCGGAGGGCATCGGACTCGGCGTGCTCGTGCACCCGCCGCAGCCGACGGCCTTCGGGGCCACCGTCACGGTGGACGGCCGCGCGCACGAGCTCGGCACCGACGCGCTCGCCTCCATCTGGGTGAGTGCCGCCACGCCGTAGGCTCGACTGCATGACCGACGCCGCGCCCATTCCGGCGCCCCCATTCCCACCGACGCGCCGATCGAGCGGCGCATCGCCCTCGCGGTAGAGCGCTGGGGCGAGGCCGACGTGGTCGCGAAGGCGGTGCAGCTCGCCGGGGGAGTGCACGTCGCCGAGGAGTACCTGCTCGTCGTGGGCGGCGATCACGCGCAGGGCATCCTCGAAGGCGCGCCCGTGCTGTACTGGCCGGAGCTGTGGGGCGTGCGCGCCCTGCTCTACGTCTGGGACGACTCCGCGGAGGACGCGGTGCACCGCCGCCCTGCACAACCAGGCCTGGCGGGTGCGCGAGATGGCCGCGCGGGTCGCGGCGACGCGCGGGCTTCCGGTCGCCGACGTGCTGGTCGGGCTGCTCGCGGACGAGACGCCGCGGGTGCGGGCCGCCGCCGCGCGGGCGCTCGGGGCGCTCGGCGACGATGTGGACGTCATCCGCCCGCTGCTCAAGGACCCGGAGATCGACGTGCGACGAGCGGCGCAGCAGGGCATGGACGGCGTGCGGGCGAGGGCACCCAAGGCGTGAGCGCCGACCGCTCGGCGTCGCTCACCGCTCGGCTCGCCGCGGCGGTGGACCGATGGGGCGAGCGGGAGGTCGCCGAACGTTCCGCTGCGCTCATCCTGAGCGGCACGGAGGAGCCCGAGTTCCTCGAGTACCTGGGCGGCGATGCGGCGCGAGGCTGCGCGGATCCGTGGCCGCGGTCGTGGGGAGCGCGGGCACTGGAGACGGTGTGGGTGGATGGCGCTGCGGCATCCATCGTGCTGGGCCTGCGCGACCGATGCCTGGCGGGTGCGGATGGTGTGCGCGCGGGTGTGCGCGATCCGCGAGCTCGGCGTGCCGGACGATCTCGTGCCGCTGCTGTCCGACGAGAACTGGCGGGTGCGGGATGCCGCGGCGTGGGCCCTCGGCCGCGTCGGCGAGCACGAGCACGCCGCCGCCGTGCGCGAACTGCTGCAGGACCCGCACCCGAAGGTCGCCGCCACGGCCGAGCAGGCGCTCGAGGACTTCGCACGAGCGCCTCGATCGCCCGATCGACGACTACCTGTTCGGATTCTGATCCTTCGGGCAACGTTCCGTGAGCGTCGTGCGTCTTAGTGGGTAAGGACGGATTTCCGCACAGGAGGCACCAATGAACGCTGCAGCACCCGCACCAGCACCAACGACCAGCGCCAGCACCTGTACGGACGCCGCGCTTCCCGCGGTGGCTCGCGCTGACGCTCATGTCGGTGTACACCCTGCTCGCCGCTGGCATCGTGTGGGCGATCGCCCAGACGCAGAGCGGCTGCAGCTTCCTCGACGTGATCCCGCCGGAGGGCATCCTGCCCGGACCGCAGCAGTGTGCGCCGGATGCCACGACTCCCGCCCTGGTCACGATCTGGATCACCGCGATCCTGCTCGCAGTCGCGTTCGTCGTCGCGTTCACCGTCGCGAGCTGCGCAGGATGCCCGTGCTGCTGCTCATCTCGGCCGCGATGCTGCTCGTCGGCGTCATCGGTGCCATTGCGACCTTCGCGACGGCGGCCACCGTGCCGCCGATCATCTACTACTGAGAGGCAGGGCGGCGTTGAGCGAGGCAGCGATGAGCGAGGCAGTCGTGGACGAGACAGTCAGTGAACGAGACTGTGGGGCCCGAGGTCGAGCGGCCGGTGCGCCACCCGTGGTGGCCGTGGGCCGTCGTGGGGGTCGCGGTGGTGGCGGCCGTGGCATCCACGGTGTTCTTCTGGCTGAACCGCCCGCAGTGGGGCTACTGCATCGACGGACTCGACTTCGGCTACTGCGCCGACGGGGTGTTCTCGTCGAATGCGATCGTGGGGTCGGTCATCCTCGGGCTGGGCCTGGTCGGCCTCGTCGTCGCGGTGCTGTTCGCTCGCGGGTTGTGGCGCGGGCGCGTCATCCTGATCGTCGCGGGCGTGTTCGTGGCGCTGCTGATCGTCGCGTGGCTGCTGCAGCTCGTGACGCTCGAGGATGTGCCGATTCCGAGCGACCCGGAGAACGGGCCGCTCGAGGGTCGCTAGTCGGAAGCGGGCTAGTCGCCCAGCACTCTGCTGGTTCGAGAAGCTGGGCTAGTCGCCGAGCTTCTGGTCGAAGTCCTTGGGGGCGAGCGCGAGTGCCTCGGCCTCGGCGTCGCTGACCTCGCCGTCACCGCGCTTTGCGCGCGATGCGGGCCTTGATCATCGACTGGATGTAGTGGTAGCCGGTCACGCTGAGCGTGAGCACGACCGCCGCCGAGCAGGATCACGTCGATGTACTCGACGACGAACGCACGCAGGTCGACAGTGAGGTCGCCGATCTTGAACGGCGGGATGAGCCCGAGCACCCAGCCCGCGAACGTGAGCCCTGAGCCCCAGATGAGGGCGCCGATCGCGTTGTACAGCGTGTACTTCCTGGGGTTCATGTGGCCGACGCCCGCGGCGACCGGAGCGAAGGTGCGCACGATCGGAACGAAGCGGGCGAGGATGACGGCCAGGCCGCCGAACCGCTCGAAGAACGCGTTGGTGCGGCGCACGTTCTCCATCGAGAACACGCCGGACTCCTTGCGCTCGAAGATGCGTGGACCGACCCGATGGCCGATCAGGTAGCCGACCTCCCCGCCGAGGAACGCGGCCACCGAGATCGCGAGGCACACCACCCAGATCGGGAACTCGATGACGCCCGCGAACGTGAGCACGCCGGAGATGATGAGCAGCGTGTCACCCGGCAGCAGGAACCCGACGAGCAGACCGGTCTCGGCGAACACGATGAAGCAGATGCCGAGGAGGGCGAATGCGCCGAATCCACGGATCAGGTTCTCGGGGTCGAGCCACGGGATGAGCGCGGCCGGCGCGATCAGGGTGAGCAGGGCGGCTGGTGTCACGGTTCGGCTCCAAGTCGTCGCAGCCGGAATCGGCTAGGCACAAGGGTACTCGGTGGATGCTGGGCGCGACTTCGGGTGAACCCCCGGGTTCGCGCGGTGGCCTCGCGAGGAGTTCAGGCTGGCTCGTCAGAGGATTCGTCGACCACCCGCTTGGCGAACTCCTCGGTCAGCCGCGCCGTCTGCTCGCTCTTCTCCGCTGTGTTCTCCGCGCTGGCGTTCGCCCACACGACGGCTAGGCGATCCTCGAGGTCTCGGATCTGCGCGCGAAGCTCCTCGTTGGACCGCAATCGCGCCTCCTTGGCCGCGCTGCGCACCACCGAGACCGCACTGTCGATGATCCGTCGCTCGAGCAGCACGACAACCCCGACGAGCAGCAGGGTGGTTCCGACACCCGCGAGGACGCCGGCGAAGTAGTCCCCTCGAGCGGCCGGTGCCGCGATGACCCAGCCGGCGATGATGGCGGCGAGGCCGAGGATGATGCAGCCGACGAACCAGCCCCAGCGCACGCGGATTCGCGGGGGAGGAGTGGGTTCGGTCACGGCTTCAGCGTAGGACTTCAGGCGATCGATGGGCCACTCAGCCGTAGACTGACGGGCGGCACGCGGGAGTGGTGTAACTGGTAGCCACGCAGGATTTAGGTTCCTGTGCCGAAAGGCGTGCGGGTTCGAGTCCCGCCTTCCGCACGAGGTGGAGCCAATGGTGGCGCTCGCCGCTCCGTCGTTTCCGAGAGGAGCCTAGGGATGCGGTTAGGCAGGCTCGTAGCGCTTCTGGTGTTGACGTCGCCGGTCGTTGTTTTGGCCGGATGCGAGCACCCCGACGAGGATGCGATGGCGGTTGGGGTCGTCGACGGACAGTTGGAAATCGTGGTGTGCGACGCGTCCACTGCGATCAGCTCGTACGTGGAACAACGAATGCCCGATGGGTGGCACGTGACATGGGACAGCTCGGCGCAGATCAACATCGGTCCGGAGGATCCATTGCGGCTGGACCAGGCGACAGCGACCGCCCTCGCCGCTGAGTTCGACCCGCGCGACTTGAGCGAGACGTCGCACCTCGAAGTTCGATTTCTACTCGTCGACGAGCGTCAGGCTGGTGCTGGATTCTACGTACCGGATTCGGGCATCCCGGACGATGCGTGGCTTCGCAACGACGAAACAGTGCAACCGACACCCTGCGAGATCTAGAACGGCGGCGGATCCGCCTCACTCCGATATCCCGTCGGGCTCGTCCACACCGCTCGCGCCGCACCCGGCGGTTTCGCCACGCGCCACTTCGTCTCGTGCTTCATCGTGTGGTGCTTGCGGCACCGATACACGAGGTTCGCGGCGGAGGTGAGCCCGCCGTCAGCCCAGGCGACCGTGTGGTCGAGGTCGCACTGCGCGGCACGTCGCCCGCATCCGGGAAAGTCGCAGGTGTGCTGCGTCAGCGCGAGCCACCGTCGAAGTGCAGCGGTCGGGCGATACTGCTTCGAGTCCATCGTCATGATCTCGCCGGTCATCGGGTCGGTCAGCAGTCGAGTGAAGGATGGCGCCGCCGCCGTCAGACGACGAGCCGTGTCGAGATCGATCGCACCCACCCCCTCCATCACGGCCGGGTCGTCGACTGTCCGAGCAGGCTCATCATCGGCACGGTCAACGCGACGGTGACGCCGACCTTGTTCGGAGTGTCATCACCCGTGATCAGCCCGACGAGGACGTCGGCGCGCAGCTGTGCCATCGTGCGGGTCTCGTCGGGCTCGCCGTACTTGCCGAACGCGATGCCATCCAAATTCGCGCGAACTCGCGCGAGGTCATCGACGGGCACCAGCACGTTCAACCAGCCCATGCCGTCGGCCTCGAGTTCGGACCATACGCCCTCGCCGCTCTCGTGCCGCGCGGTGTCGCTCGGTGATCGTGTCCGCTCGGAGACGCTCACCGACGGCCTTCGCCTTCGTTCGGAACCTCGCGGGCGCCATCGTGCGCGCCGCCGGCAGGATCGCATCCTCGAACTCCGCCCATGACTCCTGCGGCAATTCGGAGACCACCGCAGCTGCCTCTCGCGCATTCGGCGTGGAGATCTCACCCTCGGTGAACCACGCCCAGAGGTTCGGCACATGGTGCCGAAGAACGCTCGCGTGCATCCCGTACGTTCGCACAGTGGTCTCGGCGAGGCTCAGCCGCGCCGCGAGGTCGGCGACGGCCGCCCGAGTGGCGAACTCCACGGCATCCCCGCGGAGCATCCTGGCGTCGATGAAGACCTCGGGATGCGCGGCCGCCTCGGTGAGGGTCGCATCGATCGCGCGGAACAGTTCCGCCGACGCGCGCCACTGCCAGCGCTGGGCGATCTCGGCCTCCGCCATGCCGACCTCGACGCGCGTGTCGGCGTCGGCGAGGTCGAGGAGGAGGGCTTCCATGGACACAGTCGATCGCGAACCACCGACATTCGAGGTGAAATGAAAGCCCTGATCAGAGGCTAGTTATCCACAGATTTTGTCGGGCCGAAAGAGCTGTGGAGGAGAGGACGCGGCGCGGGAATCGCGGTCGCCGGACCGCCGCCGACTCGCGCCCTACAAGCCCTCAGTCCAGCTCCACCTCAGCCCAGATCGCCGCATGGTCGCTCGCCGCATGCACGGCCTCGGTCATGGTCGGGTAGTGCGGGAACAGCGTTCCATTCTTGCCGCCCCACACGCCCATCCGGTTGATCGCGCCGGCCGTCACCTTCGAGTAGAGGGCGGGGGAGAGCAGCACGTAGTCGATCTTCATGCTCGCGGTGCCGTTGGCGTAGGTGCCGTCGCGGCCATCGCTCATGAAGTTGGGGTGGGTGGAGACATCCTTCAGGTCCGTCTTCATGAGCGGCGCGAGGGGCAGGCTGATCGGGGTGTCGTTGAGGTCGCCGACGACCACCACGAGGTCCTCGCCGGCCGCGCGGATCGCCTTGTAGAGCTTCGCGATCCGCTTGGCCTGGCGCAGGCGGGTCGCGTTGTTCTCGCGCGGGTTGCCGTAGCCCTTCGACTTGAGGTGGTTCACGAGCACGACGATGCGCTGGCCCGACGGCAGGGTCACGGTGTACTCGGGGCAGTCGCGGCCGAACACCCTCAACGTGCCATCCAGGTCGTCGACGTGGCTGACGATGTGGGTGATCGGGAACTTCTTCTTGGTCAGGATGCCCACGTCGATGCCGCGGTCGTCGTTGCCGTCGATCACCATCACGTGCGGGTAGAGCGGCTTCTTCGCCGCGTCGATGAGGGCGGCGTCGGTGAAGTGCTTGAGGGCGATCCGGTTCTCCGCCTCGATCACCCCGAGGATGTCCGCGCCGATGTCGCGGATCACCTGCGCCGTGTGCTGCATCGCGAGCTCGTTGACGCGCTCGCGGGTGAGGTCGACCCAGCCGATCCACGACGAGCGGCCCGGCGGCGACCACCTCGACGGTGCCGGTGGAGGTCGACCGCTTGAGCAGCCGTCCGCGGTTCTGGCGCAGGATCGCCCACTCCGAGGTGTCGCTCTTCCTCAGCCCGAGCGTCTCGAGCGCCTCGAGGATGCCCGCCTTGATCGCATCGGTGTACTCGACCTCCTGGATGAGCGCGTTGACCCGCGCATGGGCATCCAGCAGCTTGTTGGGCTCACCGAGCGTGGAGTTGTTCATCACCCGCGGGCGATCGAACAGGTTCTCGACGTTGAACGACGCGATCCGGATCCCAGTCATGAGTCACGGTAGCCCCGCGGCATCCAGCAGCGCAGTCCTCATTTCTGCGGTGGATGTCGCGGGCGGCGGTCACCGCGACCTACATGCCGCGGCTCCGCGACCACATGATGAGCCCGATGACGAGGCCCACGAGCGCGAGTCCGCCGACGATGATGAGCACGATCGGCACCCAGCCGAGGTCCGGGCCGTTCGACGGCGTGCCGGTCTGCGTCGGCGTCGGGGTCGGCGTGGTCGTCCGGGTCGGGGTGGGTGTCGGGGTGGGGGTCTTCGTGGGCGTCACCGTGGGCGTCGGGGTCGGCGTGGGCGGCGGTGCCGTCGTCACGGTGATCGTGCCCGGCAGGAACGTGATGTTGTAGTTCGGCGACGTCTGGCCGGCCGGGGTCACCGGATAGCTGCCGGCGCCGCTGCTCGCGTTGGCCGACGTCGAGCACGCGAGCGTGCCGGTCAGCACGCTCTGGGTCTCGCCACCGACGAATCCGGAGTAGTTGGCTCGCGCAGGCCGCGTTCGCCGCGCCGACCTGGCGGGTCGAGCTGATTGCCGTGATCGTGAGCGGTGCGGGCGTGATCGTCGTCGAGCCCTTGGCGTAGGTGAACGAGTAGTTGTTGCCCGCAGCACCCGTGCAACTGGTCGAGTTCGGATACGTCCCGACGTTCGTCACGGCCACCGCGGTCGAGGTGCAGGTCGGCTGCGTGCTGAGCGACGACGGCTGGTCCCCGTTGAGGAACCCGCTGAACGACGGGGTGACGGCGGGGGTCGCCCCGCGCTGGCCGGTCGCGTTGCCCGCCGTGATCGTGAGCGCCGCCTTGGCGATCGTGACGCTGCCGTTGACGTAGGTCACGGTGTAGTTGGGGTCGGATGCCCCGGCGCACGTCGACGCCGCGATCCCGGCCGGCGTCGTCGCCGTAACGTTGCTCTGGCACGCGACGCCCGCGATGGACGTCTCTCCGTTGACCAGTCCGCCGTAGTTCGGCGTGATGCTGAGGGGCGTCGCACTGCCGTAGGTCGACGAGCCGCCGCTCGCCGTGACGGTCGCCGTCGCCGCAGCGACCGAGACCAGGGTCTGCGGATAGGCCGGCGCCCAGTCGGGAGCGTAGGTGCCGCCCTCGCACACCGCGGTGGCGCCGATGGTGTTGCACCGGGGTGGTCGCGGTGACCGTCGTGGTGCACGTCGCGTCGGTCACCACCTTGCTCGCGTTGGAGCCGTAGTCGGGCGTGACCGTCGGCGTGGTCCCGTACACGGCGCCCGAGACGACCGCCGTGACTGTCACCGTGCCGCCGACGCTGATCGGCGGGTTCACGCTCACCGTGGTCGCCGCCGAGGCGGTGCCGCCGTTGTGGTCGTCGACTCCGACCATGAACGACGTGGAGGTGGTCGGTGGCTCGGGCGTCGTGAGGTCGAGGTCGAGCTCACGGAGCTTCGTCTGCACCGCTGCCGGGGTGTCGCGTGATCGAGATGTCGCCCTGGGTGCTGCCGTCCGGCAGGTTGGAGATCGAGAGGGCGGTGGCGTCCCAGGTGACCGTCGCGGTCACGGATGCTTCGGCCGAGGTGAGCGTGAGATCGGAGAACGGCGCACCGATCGCGGCCGGATCGAACGCCTGCGTCGGCGGCAGTCCGCCGATCACGGGCGGGATGTCGGCGCTCGCGAACGCACGCGAGTCGTCGTCGCTCGCACTGCCGCGTCCACGGGTGTCGTCGTCGGAGTCCGCCCACGCGGGAGCGGCGAGCGCGAGTGGCGCGGCCACGGCGAGGCCGAGGGTCAGGAGCACCGTGGATGCGGCACGCCGCATCCACCGGGTACGAACGGGACTCTTGGACCGGAGTGGTGCCGTCATGCGTGCTCCTTCGTCGCTGGCGGGAGTCTAGCGGCGCGGGAGTCCGCTGGGCGGTAGCAGGTAGCCCGGAGTTCCGCACCCCCTTGCCGATCACTCCGCGTGCGAGCGACCGTGGAGGTATGGCCAAGCATCTCGACGACGACCCCAGAACGCGCTACCGCAAGGGCGGCACCCAGGACGAGGAGCAGTCCCAGCCCGGACTGACGAGCGAGACCGATCCGAAGCCCGACCACGGCGAGGACAGCTACGTCGGCTCAGGGCGCCTCGAAGGGCGCCGCGCGCTCATCACGGGCGGCGACAGCGGCATCGGTCGTGCGGTCGCGATCGCGTTCGCGCGAGAGGGCGCGGATGTCGCGATCGTGCACCTCCCCGAGGAGGCCGAGGATGCCGCATCCACCGCCGCCCTCATCGAGCAGGCCGGGCGCACCGCGCTGCTCCTGCCCGGCGACGTGCGGGACGAGGACTTCTGCGCCGACGCGGTCGCGCGCACGGTGGACGGGCTCGGCGGTCTCGACATCCTCGTGCTCAACGCCGCGTACCAGAAGAACCGCGACGGCATCGAGAGCTTCGTGACGGAGGAGTTCGACCGGGTCTTCCGCACCAACCTGTACTCGATGTTCTGGTTCGCACGCGCCGCGGTGCCGCAGATGAAGCCCGGCTCGTCGCATCATCACGACCGCGTCGATCCAGGCGGTGCAGCCGTCGCCGAACCTGCTCGACTACGCGATGACCAAGGCCGCGCAGGTGAACTTCACGAAGGGGCTCGCGCAGGAGCTCGGGGAGAAGGGCATCCGGGTGAACGCGGTCGCGCCCGGACCGATCTGGACGCCGCTCATCCCCGCCACCGGCTTCGACGACACCTCGGACTTCGGGCAGGACACGCCCGATCGGGCGCGCCGGCCAGCCGGCCGAACTCGCGCCCGCGTACGTCATGCTCGCCTCGGTGGAGGCGTCGTACATCTCGGGCGCGGTCGTGCCGGTGACCGGCGGGAAGCCGTTCAACTAGCGGTTGCGACGACGCTCAGCCGATCGTCTGCGAGATGCAGATCGTGTTGCCCTCGGTGTCCTTGAACCAGGCGCTGCGCTCGGTGCCGACCAGCGCGATGCCGTTCTCGGTCTTCAGGCCTGGGAAGTCGTACTCCTCGAAGACCACGCCGCGGCCGCGGAACTCGGCGACATCCTCGTCCAGCTCGGAGGTCGACCAGCCCATCTGCGTGTTCTGCGCGGTGCCGACGGTCGACGTCTCGTAGAGCTGGAAGATGTAGCCGGACGGCCCCGAGTACGCGAGCATCCCCGGCTTCTCGACCGTGGGCTCGAGGCCGAGCTTGTCGCGGTAGAACCCGCGTGCACGAGCCAGGTCGGAGACCGGGAGCACCGTGTAGATGGAGAGTGGATCACGCATGATGCGCACCTCGTTCCTAACCTGCGCCGTTGCAGGTGCCCACAGTGTGGACCTTGCGACGGCGTGTGTCCACCAGATCTTCGCGACACATCCTCTAATTCCCGAAGTTCGAGCGATTACGATTGACAATCGATAGGTAGTAGTCGAAACTCGATGCATGACGACGACCCAGCGCCTGATCATCCCGCTTCGCATCGCCCTCGTGCTCGCCTTCGCGTTCGCGATCGTGATGGAGTTCGCTCGCGGCTCCCGGCGACCTCGTCGACAACCTGACCCGCAACCCCGACCTCGCCCACCTGCACTGGGCGTTCTTCATCGTCGCCGAGCTCGAACTGCTCGGCTTCCAGGTGCTCATCGTGTGCACGTGGCAGCTGCTCACGATGCATCCGCAAGGACCGCATCTTCAGTGATGACTCGTCCTCTGGGTCAACCTGATCGTGCGCACGTTCTTCACGGGCTGGCTGGTGTTCGCCGCGTTCTCGGCCTACGTGGTCGCCGTGATCTACTTCACCCCCGACATCCGCGACCCCGGCATGCCGATGCTGCTGTTCGGCATCCTGCTGGTCGGGGCCGTGCTCGTGATGCTCGTCGTCATCATGCGCACGCCTGCTGCTCGAGGCCACCGCGCTGCGCAGCGACCTCGACGAGGTGATCTGATGCCGATCGTCGTGCGGATCGACGTCGAACTCGCCAAGCGGAAGATGAGTGTCGGCGAGTTCGCCGACAAGGTCGGGCTCACCCCGGCGAACGTGGCCGTGCTCAAGAACGGCCGCGCGAAGGCGGTGCGCTTCAGCACGCTCGACGCGATGTGCAAGGTGCTCGAGTGCCAGCCGGGGGACCTGCTCGAGTGGGTCGACGAATGACGGCGTTCGGCAGGAGCGCCGAGACCGTCGATGTGCTCGTCGTGGGGGCCGGGCCTCGCCGGCATCCACACCGCCACCATGCTCGCGCGAGCCGGCCACGACGTGCTGCTCATCGACCGCCGCACCGGGCTCGACATCGCGATCCGCACCACGGGCATCTTCGTGCGCAAGACCCTCGACGACTTCGACCTGCCGGAGGAGAACCTCGGACCGCCGATCCGCCGCATGGTGCTCTACCCGCCGAACCTGCAGCGTCCGGTCGAGCTCGTGAGCGAGCGCGACGAGTTCCGCGTCGGCGACATGGCCGGCCTGTACGAGTCAGGGGCTCGGGATGCCGCGGCCGCCGGCGTTCGCATCATGCTCGGCACCCGCTACCTCCTCCGCGAGGGGCCGAGCACGTACCTCCTCTCCGGCCCGGACGGACTCGCTGCGCGTCACGCCGCGCTTCATCGTGGGCGCGGATGGCGCGCGCTCCGCCGTCGCGAAGGACCTCGGCCTCGACCGCAACCGCCACCTGCTCATCGGCGCCGAGGAGGTCTGGGCGGTGCCCGCGCGGGTCGCTGCAGCGCCCGGACAGGAACCCACGTTCCACTGCGTGCTCGACCCGAGCGCTCGCGCCCGGCTACCTCGCCTGGTCGGTGAACGACGGCGAGCACGCCCACGTGGGCGTCGCGGGCTACGCACACCGCTACCCCGAGGGGATGCGCAACGCGCTCGCCGCGTTCGCGGCCGCCCCGCCCGGACTCGAGGGCGTCGAGCGACCGGACGAGATCGAGCGGCGCGCCGGACCGATCCCGGTCGGCGGACTGCTGCGCACCATCAGCAACGAGTACGGCCTGCTCGTCGGCGACGCGGCCGGCGCGGTCTCCCCGCTCACCGCGGGCGGACTCGACCCGTGCCTGCGGCAATCGCGGCAGGCGTTCGAGGTGCTCGACCGCGCGCTGCGCGACGGGCGGCCCGACGCGCTCGCGAGCTACGACGGCGCGAGCCTGCGGGCGAGGTTCCGGGGGCGGCTTGGGACTTCGGCGCGGGTTGTCCCTCGTGCGCACGCGCGGCGTCGCGCAGGTGGGGTTCGCGGCGCTGCGCACTCCGATGGGGAGGGCGGCGGCGCGCGCCATCCTGTTCGCGGATCGGTCGTTTCCGGATGCGGCGCCCACGATGAGCAACCAGAGAGTTGCACAACGGTAGGCAATCTGCAACCATGGTGTTGCACATCACCTATCAAGGAGCGACACCATGAGCACGAGCTACACCAGCGAGTTCCACACCGAGCGCACTCCGCTCGAGACCTTCGACGCGATCAACCGGGTTCCGGAGTGGTGGATGGCGCAGATGACCGGCTCGACCGGCAGCATCGGCGACGAGTTCTCGTACGACGTGACGGGCTTGCATGCCGCGACCATGCGGGTGACCGAGCTGGTTCCGGGGGAGCGCATCGTGTGGCGCGTCGTGAAGAGCCACATGACGTTCGTCGCCGACCCTGCGGAGTGGGAGGGTACGGACATCACGTTCGAGTTGACGCCGGATGACGGCGGCACGCGCGTTCGATTCACCCATGTCGGCCTCGTGCCCGAACACGAGTGCTACGACATCTGCGACGGCGCGTGGGGCCTCTACTTCGGCTCGAGCCTGCGCAACTACCTGGCCACGGGAGTGGGCACACCGAGCTCGAACCCGGACGAGCGAGCCGACGTCGAAGTCGCGCCCTAGCGCTTCGGCAGCAGCGCCTCGCGCTGGGCCTCGTCGAGTTCGGCGAGGGCCTTGTCGACCGAGAGCTTGACTGCGACCGCCGCGATCACGACGACGATCGTCGCGATGCGAGCGGCGATGCGGCCGACTTTCGCGAGGGTGGTCTCGGGCATGGTTCGAGCCTAGGGCTCGCCGCGGTGCGGGTTAACCCCCGATGGACTCGGGTGCTGGCCCCGTGGAGTGTCGATACTCGGTGCGGAAATCTGGTCGCATGACCACATCATCCATGTCATCTCGCCCCCCGTCGCTCCGTGCGGGTCTGCCGCTGCTCGTCCTCGTCGGCCTCGCCGCACTCGCGTCGGTGCGCGGCCTCCTCCACGATCTCCATGTCGTCGAGAGCGGCCATCCGCTGACACTGCTGCTCGTGTTCGGCCCGCTCGTCGTCTGGGTGGCCGTCGCCGTCATCTGGTCGAGTCGCCCGTTCGTCTCGCTGCTCGTGACCGGCCTCATGTACGGAACCATCCTCGGCCTGACCCACATCGTGCTCTGGGACGTCAATCTGGCCGGAGCCGACCAGCCGGCGCTCGGTGGGAATCTCGACGGCGTGCTGCCGCCGATCGTCGAGGCCGTGCTGCTGCGCGGTGCGGCCTTCGTGAGCAGTCTCGTCCTGGGTGCGGCGCTCGGCGCCGTGACCGGTCTCATCGCGTGGAGCATTCGACGACTGCCGGCGCTTGGACGACTTCCGCTCGCAGTTCGAACCAGCCCTGTGGATGACTCCCGCCGCTGAGCCCCCGGATCGCGCGACACTGCACGGGTGCCCACCCCCGTCGCCCTGATCACCGAGCAGGTGCGGGAGCGCGTGCGTCGCGAGGGTGTGGACCTCGCCACCGACCGCGACCTCGCCGGCCGCTACGTGCGCGAGGAGGTGCGCCGCTACAGCGAACGCGCGCTCGGCGGCTCGGTGCCGATGCTCGCGGACGAGCTCGCGGCCTCCGCGCAGATCGTGGCGACGCTCACCGGGTTCGGTCCGCTCCAGCCGCTGTTCGACGATCCCGAGATCGAGGAGGTGTGGATCAACGCGCCCGACGCGGTGTTCATCGCTCGCAACGGGGTGGCCGAGCAGACCGGCATCCAGCTCACGGACGGCGAAGTGCGCGACCTCGTCGAGCGGATGCTGCAGTCCAGCGGTCGCCGCGTCGACCTGAGCTCCCCGTTCGTCGACGCGTCCCTGCCCGACGGATCGCGGCTGCACGTCGCGATCCCCGACGTGACGCGTCGGCACTGGGCCGTGAACGTGCGCAAGTTCAACCAGCGCGTGCTCACCCTCGAGCGGCTCGTCGAGCTCGGCAGCCTCACGTCGCACGCGGCGCGACTTCCTGCGCGCGTGCGTGGCTCGCGGGCGTGAACATCCTCGTGAGCGGCGCGACGCAGAGCGGCAAGACGACGATGCTGAACGCGCTGCTCGCGGCATCCAGACCCAGCGAGCGCGATCGTGACGGTCGAGGAGACGTTCGAGCTCGTCGCCGGCACCCGCGACACGGTCGCGATGCAGTGCCGGCAGCCGAGCCTGGAGGGCTCGGGCGAGATCACCCTGCGACGGCTGATCAAGGAGGCGCTGCGCATGCGACCCGACCGGCTCGTCGTCGGCGAGGTGCGCGAGGCCGAGTCGCTCGACCTGCTCATCGCGCTGAACAGCGGGCTGCCCGGGCTCTCGTCGATCCACGCGAACAGCGCGCGCGACGCGCTCGCGAAGCTCTGCACGCTGCCACTGCTCGCCGGACGCAACATCGACTCCGGGTTCGTCGTCCCGACGGTCGCGGGCTGCATCGACGTCGTCGTGCACTGCGAGCTCGAGCGCGGCGGCCATCGTCGCGTCGTCGAGATCCTCGCGCCCGCCGGCACGGTCACCGATGGACTCGTGGATGCCGCCGCGCTCTTCACCCTCGAATCAGGCACCCTCACCCCGACCGGGGCCAGCCCCGCGCGCACGCAGAAGTTCGAGCACACCGGCGTGGACCTCGACGCAGCCCTCGGGCTGCCGGCCACCGCAGCGCAAGGCAGGCGAGTGCGCGCGTGACCGCCCTCAACGTGCTCATCTCCTTGGTCGCGGCGGGCGGCGTCTTCCTCGTCGTCGCGTCGTTCCTGTGGCCGCGCAAGCCCGCGCGGTCGGCACGCCCGCCGCTGCTCGCGCCCCTGCGCGAACGCCTCGTGCAGGCCGGTCTCGCCCGCGTGACACCCGGCATGCTCATCGCGGTGTCGTTCGTGCTCGCGATCCTCGCGCTCACGATCGTGTTCGCGATCGGCACGGTGCTCGCGCTCGCGGTGGCCGCCGCCGCGGTCGCGTTCGTCGCGCCGTTCCTCGCCGTCGGCTGGCGCGCGCGGGCCCGCCGACGGGCGACCCGCGTGGTGTGGCCCGACGCGGTCGACCAGCTCGTGTCGGCCGTGCGCTCCGGGCTCGCACTGCCCGACGGACTCGCGACGCTCGCGATGACCGGACCGGTCGGCATCCGCGGCGCGTTCGCGCAGTTCGAGGCGGACTACCGGTCCACCGCCAACTTCGGCGTGAGTCTGGACCTGCTCAAGGACCGGCTCGCCGACCCGGTGGCCGACCGCATCCTCGAGACCCTCCGGATGGCGCGCGAGGTCGGCGGCGGCGAGCTCACGACCGTGCTGCGCAACCTGAGCGCGTACCTGCGGCAGGAGTCGGCGATCCGCTCGGAGGTCGAGGCGCGGCAGTCCTGGGTGATGAACGCCGCGCGGCTCGGCGTCGCCGCGCCGTGGATCGTGCTCCTCCTGCTCGCGAGCCGTCCAGAGGCCGCGCTCGCCTACAACTCCGCCGCGGGCGTGAGCCTCATCGTCGGCGGGCTGATCGTCTCGTTCCTCGCCTACCGGATCATGGTCGGCATCGGGCGACTGCCGGAGGAACGGCGGTGGTTCTCGTGACGAGCGTCGGCGCGTGGGCGGTCGCCGTCGGCATCCTGCTCGGCTTCGGCATCTGGACCCTGCTCAGCCTCGCCCCTCGCATGCGCGGGCCGCGGCTCGCGAATCGCATCGCCCCATATCTCGTGGATGTCTCGGCCGAAGCCCGCGCCCACGTCGCGCCGCGCAGCGCCGACCCGCTCCCCGTGGTCGGCCTGCTGTTCGCGCCGGTCGGACTCCGAGCCCGCCGCACCTTCGCCGACCTGCTCGGCGGCCGCGAGGCGATCGCGCGTCGACTGCGTCAGGCAGGCTCGACGCTCACGGTGGAGGCGTTCCGGTCGCAGCAGCTGCTGTGGGGCGTCGGCGGGCTCGCGGTCGGTGTGCTCGCGGCGATCGCGGTCGTGCGAGCGCAGCCGGTGCCCGGTCGTTGTTCCCGTCGCCGTCGTGGTCGTCTTCGGAGTGCTCGGCATCGTCGCGCGCGAAGCACTGCTCACTCGCACCGCGAAGCGGAGGCAGGCGCGCATGGTCGAGGAGCTGCCGGTCGTGCTCGAGTTCCTCACGCTGAGCCTTTCGGCGGGGGAGGGCGTGCTGGATGCGATCCGGCGCATCGCCCGCATCAGCGGCGGCGAACTCTCCGCCGAACTCGCGGGCGTCGTGACCGCGGTGAACACCGGGCTGCCGCTCGCAGACACCCTCAACGCTCTGGCAACGGATCTCGAGCTGCCGGCGTTCACCCGCTGCGTCGACCAGATGGTCGGCGCGCTCGAACGGGGCACCCCGCTCGCCGAGGTGCTGCGCGCCCAGGCGCAGGATGCCCGCGACGACATGAAGCGGGACCTGCTCGAACTCGCCGGGAAGAAGGAGGTGGGGATGCTCATTCCGTTGGTCTTCCTCATCCTGCCGGTGACGATCGCGTTCGCGATCTTCCCGGGGATCTTCGTGCTGCAGATTGGACTCTGACCTGCACGGAGGCGCGTCATCTCGCCCGATCGAGCTGCAGGTCGTCTGGTACCTTCGTTCCTGTGAAGATGCCTACAGTTCTCGCGTCCGTCATGCTCGGCGGCGCCCTGGTTCTCGCCACCGCACTTCCGGCCGCCGCGGTCGACCTCGACCCGATCGTGCCGGTGGCCCCGGACGGGCAGTTCCCACAGTCGAGCATCGACCCCGCGACCGGCAACGCGCTCGTCGTCTGGCAGTCGACGGTCGATGACTCCATCTGGGGTCAGATCGTGAGCACGGACCTCTCGGTCGTGCTGCCCGCGGTGCAGATCACAGACTCCTCCGAAGAGGTCGACTGGTCCCAGCCGTTCGCCGCGTGGAACAGCGATGCCGGCAACTGGCTCGTCGTCTGGGACAATGACGCCGAGGTCTGGGCTGCCACCTTCGGCTCGAGCGGCGTGCTCACCGGACCCGCGATCGTCGCTGACTCCATCGACGGTGTGGGCTCGTCGTCCTTCGATGACATCGAGCAGACCGAAGCCGCGTGGAGCACGACGTCGGATGTCTACCTGGTCGGGTTCAAGGCCGAGTCGGTGACGAGCGGCTGCCAGGAGCTCTTCGGTGTTCTGGTCGACGCCACCGGTGTCTCGCTCTCCGCCGACGCGGCCGCGCCGATCAGCAGTGCCAGTTCTGAGGGCGCGTGCGACCTCGAGGCCGACAACGGGCTCGGTCTGGCGTGGGCGCCGTCCACGAACCAGTGGCTCGTGGACTGGTACGACGAATTCGAAGACCTCACCATGGGACGCTTCATCGAGGCGGGGGCGACGTTGCCCGAGCCCGCGTCCGACGCGTTCGAATTGGGCCCGAACGAGGGTGGCGGTGCCGGATCCGTCGCCTACGACTCCATCAACAACCAGTTCCTCGTCGCCTGGTACCACGACAGCGACTCGGGACCCGAGCTGCGCGGGGCCTACGTGCTCGCCAACCAGACCGTGGGCGGGTCCTTCCCCATCAGTGACACCGAGCGCGACGTGCGTCGCCCTCGAGTTGCGCTCGACACCAGCACCGGCATGTTCTACGTGGTCGCTCACGCGAACGCTGAGGTCGGTAGCCAGGTGTGGCTGTGGGAGCTCCCGGCCGGCAGCACGACCCTGGTGGCGAACCCGCAGCTCATCGGCGATCAGCCGGACGACAGTGAGCGCCCCGCGATCGCATCCGCGAACGGCTGCACCATCGTCGTCTGGCAGCACAGTGTCAGCGACGGCGAGGAAGGCGAGTTCGAGACCGTGCAGGGGCGGAGCACCTGCATTCCGGCAGCGTTGGCTGCCACGGGTTCGGACAGCAGCGTGCTGATCGGGGCCGGTCTTCTCGCCCTGCTTCTCGGAACCGCAGCGCTCATCGCGGCGCGGCGGCAGCGCATCGCGGACTGATCGCAGCGCCGCTCAGAGGAACTCGGAGGCGACCGCGCGGATCGTGGTGTCGGGTGCGAGGCACGCCGAAACGGCTGCTGCGGCATCCACCCGCGACAGCCGTTCGACGATCGTTCCCTAGCCGCGCAACCCCGCGAAGAACTCCCGGATGTCGCCCACGACCTCGTCCGGCACCTCGAGCGCCGCGAAGTGGCCGCCCTGCTCGTGGCGGGTCCAGTGCACGATGTTCGAGTTGTCGCGGTCGGCGAACACGCGGATGGTCTGGAAGTCGTCCTTGAAGACGGCGACTCCGGTCGGGGCGTCGTTCACCCGCGGCTCGGCTTCGGCGCGGGCATCCTCGAAGTAGCTGCGGCTCATGCCGGCGGCGGCGTTCGCGAACCAGTTGACCGTGACCTCGGTGAGGATCGCGTCGACGGGGACGAGCGAGGTGCCGTTGCCGAACGAGTTGAACAGCTCGCTGTAGGCGAGCAGCCCGACCGGCGAGTCGCTCAGGCCGGCCGCGATGGTCTGCGGGCGGCTCGCGTTCATCGTGTTGTAGCCGCCCACCGACTGGAACCACTGCATGTGCTCGAGGCCGGCGTAGTCCTGCGGTTCGAGCTTCTCGAACTCGGCCGGGTCGCCCGACGGGAACGAGAACAGCTGCAGCACGTGCAGTCCGAGGAATCCCTTCGGGTTCAGCAGTCCGAGTTCGCGGGCGACCATCGCGCCGTTGTCAGAGCCGTGGATGCCGTACTCGGCGTACCCGAGGCGCCGCATGAGCTGGTCGTACGCGGCCGCGACGCGGGCGGTGCCCCACCCCGCTTCGGTGACCGGGTTCGAGAAGCCGTAGCCCGGTGCATCCGGGATCACGACGTCGAACGCGTCGCTCGCCTGCCCGCCGTGCGCGACCGGGTCGACGAGCGCGTCGATCATGCCGAGGAAGTCGACCGACGAGCCCGGGTAGGTGTGCGCGAGCAGCAGCGGCGTCGCGCCCTGCTCGGCTGAGCGGACGTGGATGAAGTGGATGCGCTGCCCGTCGATCTCGGTCGTGAAGTGCGGAACCGCGTTGATCCGCGCCTCCTCGGCGCGCCAGTCGAACCCGGTGCGCCAGCGCTCGACGACCTCGGAGAGGTAGGAGTTCGGCGTGCCGTAGGTCCAGTCATCGCCCGGCGCCGGCCGCGGGAGCCGGGTGCGCGCGAGGCGGTCCTGGAGGTCATCGACGTCCGCCTGGGCGATGTCGATCCGGAAGGGGCTGATGGAGGTGGTGTTCTTCGTCATGTCTTCGACGGTACGGGGCATATAGGTCCGATACGCTCCTAATTGCGAAGGAGGATTTCAGCTATGGCCGACACCGCTGCACGACTGCTCGCACTCCTCGTTCTGCTCGAATCCCGACCCGAGTGGAGCGGGCCCGATCTCGCCGAACGACTCGGCGTGAGCCCGCGCACCATCCGCAAGGACATCGACCGGCTCCGCGAACTCGACTACCCGGTGGATGCCACGCGCGGCCCCGCCGGAGGGTACCGACTCGGCGCGGGCGGCAAGCTCCCGCCGCTCATGCTGGACGACGAGGAGGCGCTCGCCGTCGTGATCGGACTCCGCGCGGTCAGCGGCATCGCGGGCGTCGAGCAGTCGAGCGCCCAGGCACTCCGCAAGCTCGAGCAGGTGCTGCCGTCACGCCTGCGGGCCATGGTGGCCGCGCTCAGCTCCGTCGACCGCGCGCCCGAGAACACCGGCACCGACGCACCGGATCCCGAGGTCGCGCCGACCGTGCTCGCCGCGATCGCCGCTGCGATCCGCGACGAGGAGTGGTTCCGCTTCGACGACCGTGGCACGTCCAGGCTCGTCGAGCCGTACCGGCTGCTGAGCTGGGAGCGGCGCTGGTACCTCGTGGCGCGCGATCCGCAGTCGGGCGAGTGGGGCGTGTTCCGGGCGGACTGGATCGAGCCGAGGATGCCGACGCGACGCCGCTTCATCCCGTCGCCCCTTCCCGGGGAGGACTCGGAGGGCGGCGACTACACGGCGTTCGCGATGCGCACGATCGCGGCGAGCGGGTGGAACGTGCACGCGCGGCTGCGGGTGGCGGCATCCCCGGATGCGGTGCTCGCGCGGATCAACCCCGCGGTGGGCGTCGTCGAGGCGGCGAACGACGGAACGTCGGTGCTCGTCACCGGCGCCGACTCGCTCGACACCCTCGGCGCCTACGTCGGGATGCTGGGCATGGACTTCACGGTCGAGTCGCCGCCCGAGCTCATCCTGGTGCTGCGAACGCTGTCGGAACGGTATGCCAGGGCGGTCGGGGATCACCCGACTCCGTAGCTCCGTGAAGCGGAACTTGTTTCTTCTGATGAATGCGTGCGGCTGGCTAGGCTCGCACCATGCCTGATGTCGTGTGGCCACTGTCCGTCGCCGAGTCCCACCGGCACCTGCAGGACGCGAGTGGTCGCCCGTTCCGCGCGAACATCGATGCGGCGTGGTTCGCCCCGGCCGAGTTCTGGCTCGCGGACCCGGAGAGCGCGGCATCCTTCGACCACTACCTCGAGAACCGCCGTGCCAAGGGCTTCACCGGCATGCTGATGATGGGGATGGTGCAGACCGGGTACAACTCCTACCGCAACATCGAGGAGGGTGCGTACGCGCACCTGCCGGCCAACCGGATCAGCGGCGTGCAGCCGCTGCTGGTGCCGGATGACTTCACCACCCCGAATCCGGAGTACTGGCAGAACCTGCGCGCGATCGTCGCGCGCGCGGGTGAGTACGGCATCGCGGTCTGCCTCGCCTACAACTACCTCGGTTATCCGAATACGAACGAGGGATGGTGGAAGCAGCTCAGCGGTCCGGCCAACACCCTCGAGGGCATGCGCGGCTTCGGCACCTGGCTCGCGGAGCTGCTCGCCGATTGCAAGAACATCATCTGGTACCCGTACGGCGACATGAATCCCGAGCCCGGTGAGGGCTCCGACCGCATCCGCGCGACGATCGAGGCGATCCGGGATGCCCGTCCCGGCGCGATCTTCGCCGCCGAGCTCTGCTCGCCCGACGACGTGATCGGCGACAATGCCGACGCCGACGAGCTGCTGAGCGTCAACAGCTTCTACGGCTTCGGCCCGGACTCGAATGGCGAGGTCTGGCGCACTGCCGACGAGGCGTGGCGCGCGACGCCGACCCGTCCGTGCTGGACCTGCGAACCGCAGTACGACGGTGCGGAGATCGGCGGCAGCGGTACGACCGCCGACGTGCGCGAGGCCGAGTGGTGGTCCGTGCTCGGCGGTGGAACGGCAGGGCAGGTCTACGGCGCCGTCGGCGTGTACAACTTCGCGAGGACTGCGGGACCGTGGGGTCCGGACTGGCGCACGAGGCTGGATGCCGCGGGTGCCCGTGACGCCGCCCACCAGTTCGCCTTCTGGGCCGACCTGCCCTGGTGGACCTTCGCGCCCTCCGGCACGGACGCGGGATTCCTCGGCACCGAACTCATCACCGCCGGCCAGGATGACGGGCTCCGCCACATCGGAGCGGCCGGAACCCCCGACGGCGCCTGGGCAGCGGCGTACGTGCCGAATCGCGACGAGCGGCGGACCTTCTCGGTCGACGCGGGGTGGGCGGCCGCGGCATCCACGGCGCGTTGGTTCGATCCGACCGACGGCACCTGGCAGAACGCTGCTGCTGAGGACGGAACGTTCACCACCCCTGGGCCGAACGCCGCGGGTGACCTCGACTGGGTGCTCGTGCTCGGAGCGACCGCGGACTGACCGCGCCTGTGGAGAACGCGCGCGACCGGCTCCAACGCCGGAGCACACTGGCCCGCATGAACCGAATCATCCGCAGGCTCCGCGACGATCGCGGTGACGTGCCCGGCTGGGTGCTCATCACGCTCATGACCGCCGGCCTGGTGATCATCATCTGGGGACTCGCCGGCCCAGCCCTCAGCAGCGTGTTCCAGCAGGCGATCGACCGCGTCGTCGGGTTCTGAACCGCCCTCGCCGCTACGCTACGAGAGTGACCGACGAGTACCCGACCCCGCCCATGCGCCCCGAGACCTTCATCTCGGTCGACGTCGAGACCGCCGGGGCCAATCCCGCCCGGTTCGCGATGATCTCGATCGGGGCCTGCCTCGTGGATGACCCGGCCACCACCTTCTACGTCGAACTCCAGCCCGACAAGGACGAGGTCGACGAGCGCGCCCTCGCCATCAGCGGACTCTCGATGTCGACGCTCGCGCAGGAGGGCATCGAGCCCGCGGCGGCCATGACGCAAGTTCGAGGAGTGGGTCGGCGAGGTCGTTCCGGGCGGCAACGTGCCGATCTTCGTGGGCTTCAACGCGGTGTTCGACTGGATGTTCGTCGACGACTACTTCCAGCGCTACCTGGGTCGCAATCCGTTCGGGCACACCGCGCTGGACATCAAGTCGTACTCGATGGGCATGTCGAACACGACGTGGGGCGAGACGAGCCTGAGGGTGCTCTCGCCGAAGTACTTGACGGGCCGCCCCCTCGCGCACAATGCTCTAGCCGACGCCCAAGACCAGGCGGAGTTGTTCCGCGCCCTCCGGAAGGAGAACGCGGACCGATCGTGAGGAGTGTCGTCATGACCGACACGGACGTTTCGCAGATCGTCGCTTCAGCCAGCCGCATGGGCATCGAGCTCGACGAGGCCGAGACGCAGGCCTGGCTGGCCGCGCTCGACGACACGAGTGCCGCTGAGGTGACGGTCGATGCCGAGGCCGGCATCTTCGGACATCGGGTGAGCATGCTCGACTTCAGTCCGCGCGACCTCGCGCGCTTCCGCCGCATCGGCGAGATCGTCGAGGTCACCGGTGCCGAGGGTGTCGTGGAGAGCGCGCTCGCACTCTCCGGCAGCGCCGCCCAGTCCAAGATCCAGAGCTACCCGGGCGACTGCGACTACTTCGAGCGGCTGAACATCAAGGCGCCCACGCGCGAGGAGGCCAGCGAGATCATGGCCGAGCTGCTCAAGTTCCACGTGTTCGCGCACGCGGGCGGATCGCGACCTACCAGTTCCTCGAGGCGAAGCTCGGCAGTTACCCGACCGATGTCATCCACCGCGGCAAGCGGTACTCGAAGGGCAGCCCGATCACCGTGGAAGTTCGAGGAGATCGAGGCGGGACACGTCATGCTGCGACTCGGAGGAGCATGGCGACGACCACGCTACGAGTGGGATCAGGCCGCACTCGACCCCGGCTGGGTCAAGCTCGACTGGGTCGTCGCCGACCCGGAGCGGCAGCAGCTGTCGAATGCGAGCAACGTGATCGACGTCACGTGGGAGGCACCGGACGGCAACATCGTCTCGCTCGACGGCTACCTCGACGCGTACTTCCAGGAGGTCTACCTCGACTCCGACGCGCTGCCCACCTTCGCGAAGGTCGCGCAGTTCGTGTCGGAGGACGCCCTCGACGACTACGTCGAACGGCTCGAGGAGGAGGTGCACAAGTACCTCACGCACCACCTCAACTACGGCAAGGCCGCGAAGCGGATGTACAACATCTTCCGCCTCTCCGGCCGACACCTGGATGCCGCGTTCTTGCGCGAACTCTTCGACGAGCCCACCACGATCCTGTACCAGGTGTGGTCGCTCATCGGCACGATCGACAACGCGGCGGACCCGCGCAGCCCGATCCCGATCGAGGCGGCGCAGGCGCAGGCCGACGACCTGATCGTGCTCGTCACCGACGCGCTCGAGGGCGCGGAGGAGAGCGAGATCGTCAAGGCACTGCTCCGACTTCGCGACACGCTCGACGGCCAGAAGACCGGTGAGCAGCGCTCCGCCGAGGTCGAGGCAGCGCAGGGCCAGGTCGTGAACCTCGTGAACACCTTCTTCCACGACCGGCTGGTCGCGATGCCCACGATCAACGACTACATCCTCGAGGTGCAGGGCAGGCCCTGACGCACGGCTCCACCGCGCCTGTGGATGATGGCCGACGCGCACGTCGCGCACCGGCGACGCTGGGTGCATGCATCCCAGCGAGCGCGGATCGGCGGCCGCGGAGTTCGTCATGGTCGGAGCGCTGCTGACCGTCACGACGCTCTCGGTGCTGCAGCTCGGGCTCGCGCTCTTCGTGCGCAACACCGTGCTGGATGCCGCCTCCGAGGGAGCCCGCTTCGGCTCCCTCGTCGGCAACACGCCGGCCGACGGCGCGCAGCGCGCGGCCGACCTCATCACGACCGCCCTCGGACCGTCGTACGCCGGCGACGTCTCGACGTCCGTCGGGGAGTTCCTCGGCGTGCCATCCGCGGTCGTGACGGTGCGTGCGCCGCTGCCGCTGATCGGACTCATCGGCCTCGACGACGGGATCGAGGTGAGCGGCCATGCTGCCCTCGAAGTCCTGGACTGAACCTGCGCGGTGGACGGCGAGACTCCGTGGCGACGACGGCTCCGCGTCGCTCGAGTTCGTCGCGGCCGGGCTCATCCTGCTGCTGCCGGTGGTGTACCTCGTGCTCGTGCTGTCCTCGGTGCAGGCCGGTGCGTTCGCCGCGGAGGCGGCCGCGCGGCAGGCTGCTCGCCTGTTCGTGCAGGCGGAGAGCGTGGAGGCGGCGCAGGCGGTGGCGGACCGCGCCATCCAGTTCGCCCTCGCCGACTACGGCGTGGACCGGGATGACGCGAGCGTCGCGGTCACGTGCGTTCCCGCCGCGTGCCTCGAGCCGGGCGCGATCGTGACCGTGCAGGTCACGGTGTCGGTGCCCCTGCCCGCGCGTGCCGCCGGTGCTGCAGGGCGACTTCCCGCTCGAGGTGACGCTCGAGGGCATCGCCGTGCAGCGCGTCTCGCGATTCGGCACGGGATGATGCACCGCCTGCGCACTAGCCGACGACGGCTCGACCCTGCCGCTCGTGATCTTCTTCGGCTTCCTGTGCCTCGCACTCGTGCTCATGGTCGCCGCCGCCACCTCGCTCTACCTCGAGCGGAAGCGGCTGTTCACGGTCGCGGATGGCGCGGCGCTCGCCGGCGCGGAGGCGTACGACCTCGACGCGATCGCTCACGGGTCCGACCGGCCCGCACCCCACGCTGGAGTCGGCGGATGTCGCGGCCGCCGTCTCCGCCTACCTCGCCGCGAGCCCCGACCGCTTCGAGTCGCTCGCCATCGAGCACGCGGCAGCGCTGGATGACGCGAGCGCGACGGTCACCCTGTCCGCGTACTGGCGTCCGCCGGTGCTGTCCATCCTCGTGCCCGGACGGGTTCCGCATCGAGGTGACCGCGGTCGGTCGCACGGTGTTTTTCTAGGGCACAGCCTTCTAGGCGACCGGCGTCGAGCCGCTCGGATTCACCGGGCGGTAGTCCACCCAGGTGCTGCGGTAGGTGCGCTCGCCGAGCGCGATCGACACCGCGACGTACGCAAGGGCGATCACGCCGCCCACGACGAGGAACACCCAGCCGGCCGCACCGAGGGTGACGCAGATCGCCGCTCCGAGCAGGCCGAGCAGCATCGCGTTGACGATGATGATGAGCACCATGGTGCTGCCCATCACCTGCACGCCGTCGGTCCGCTTGCCGAAGAAGTCGTAGGTGCGATGCGATCCCGCGAGGTCGTCATGCGCCGAGGCCATCAGGTAGGGCTCGATGCCCGGGTCGAGGGCGAGGTATGCCGCGCGCATCCGGTTCATCGCGAGCACGTACATCAGGTCCTCCATGCCCACGCTGAGCACTCGCACCTGGGTGAGCTGGCCCACGATCGCGATGATCACGAGCACCGCGATCGCTGACGGACCGAACAGGCCGGCGAAGTCGGTGGCCTGGCCGATCAGGGCGATGCTCACGAGGCCGGCCGAGAACAGCGTGAGGAAGATCGTGATCCGGGTGAGTACCTCGCTCTGCGCGGTGCCCCTGGCGGCGAGGAGTCCCCAGTGCTCCGTGGCGAGCAGTTGGGCGCGGACGCTCGGCGGCGGCACCGGGGAGGGATCAGGTGGCTTCGGCATGCGACCAGTGTGCTCGCCGTGGCATCCATTCGTCCACGTCGGACGGCGCTCAGCCTTCGATGCGCTGCCGCTCGAGCCCGTCGAGGATGAGGTCGATCGAGAACGCGAACTCGTCGTCGTCGTCGCACCCGCCGAGGTCGCCCTCGTGACTGGCCGCCATCGCGAGTTCGGCGAGGTAGGGGAGCGACTCCATCCACATCGCCGCCTGCGCTGCCGCACCGCGGGTTCGGGACGAACGTCGGGAGCGTCGTCGAACAGGTCCTGGCTGAAGCCGAGCACCCGGCTGCCCAGCACGTGCAGCGCGTGGTGCGCGAGGTCGAGCGTGAAGCCGCCCTCGCGCATGATCCCGACGACGGTGTTCATGTGGAGGAGTCCGGCGGGCGTCGGCTCCGCGCGGTCCTCGAGCAGCCGCGCCGACCAGGGGTGCTGCAGCACGGCCGCGCGCGCCGCGAGGATGAGGGTGCGCATGCGGGCGGACCACGCGGCATCCGGCAGCTGCGCATCGATGCCCGACACCACCGCGTCGACCATGGCGCCGAGCAGGTCGTCCTTGTCGCGCACGTGGTGGTACAGCGACATCGGGTCGACCGAGAAGTGCTGCGCGAGCCTGCGCATGCTCAGCGCGTCGATGCCCTCGGTGTCCGCGAGCGTGATCGCGGCCGCGACGATGCCGTCGCGGCTCAGGCCCTTCGAGCCCGCGCGGGCGCGCTGGCGGCGCAGTCGGTCGGCGGGGCATGCCGTGATTCTAGTCGCGAAGCCCTTGACGTCCTACGGCGTAGGTGTCACACTCTACGGCGTAGACCTACACCGTAGAGTGACAACCGACGAACAAGGAGAGCGCATGCCCGAGTCCGCGATCGCCGCACCCCCGAGCCTGCCGCCGCGCTGGATCATCCGGACCATCTGGCGAGCGCACCGCTTCGTCGTGCGCGTCACCGGCGGCCGACTCGGCCTGTTCGCTCCGACGCCGAGCCGTGCGGGGATGCTGCGCCTGAACACCGTGGGCCGCACCACGGGGCTGCGGCGCTCGGTCATCGTCTGCTACGTCGCCGACGGCCCGGATCTCGTCACGCTCGCGATGAACGGCTGGGACGCGCCCGAGCCGTCGTGGTGGCGCAACCTCCAGGCGGAGCCGCTCGCGTCCGTGGACGTCGCCGGCGGCACGCGATCCGTGCTCGCGCGCGCGGCCGTGGGGGAGGAGCGCACGCGGCTCTGGCAGCTCGCGCAGTCGGTCGCCGGCTGGGGCGACGACCTCGAGGCCATGGCGTCACTGCGCGGCGGGGTCGAGACCGCGGTCTCGTGCTCGAGCCTCGCTCGTGACCGCCACGGCCGAGCGCGCGGTGCGGTCCGAGCGCGGCGCGTGGGTGATCGCGTGGGCGCTCGTGCTGCTGAGCGTCATCCCGGTGCTCGGCGGGGCGATCCGGGTGGGTGACCTCGCAGGTGGCGCGGTGACCGAGGCGAACGCGCGGTTCATGGCCTCGCCGGTGCCGGTGCTGGTCCACATCGTCGGCGCGACCGTGTACTGCGTGCTCGGCGCGTTCCAGTTCGTGCCGTCGCTGCGCCGCCGGTCGTGGCATCGCCGTGCCGGACGGGTGCTGTTCGTCGCGGGGTCGCTCGCCGCCGGTAGCGGGCTGTGGATGACCCTGACCTACCCCTGGCCGGCCGGTGACGGCCCGGCGCTCTTCGTGCTGCGCCTCGGATTCGGCACCATCATGGCCGTGAGCCTCGGGCTGGGGCTCCGGGCGATCCTGCGTCGCGACGTGGTGCGCCACCGGGCGTGGATGACGCGCGCCTACGCCATCGGCATCGCCGCCGGCACCCAGGCCGTCGTGAGCACCGCCTGGTCGATCCCGTTCGGGCCGCCGGACGAGACGCAGCGCGCCATCCTGCTCGGCGGCAGCTGGGTGCTCAACCTCGCGATCGTCGAGCTGGTCAGACTCCGGTCGGCGTGACCACGAGCTCGTCGATCCGCACGTGCGGCGGGCTGTCGAGCACGAACTGGATGACGCGCGCGACATCCTCCGGCCGCAGCATCCGCTCGCGTGCCGCCGCGTCGGGCACGACGGGCCGCATCCCGAGGAAGTCGGAGTCCACGTCGCCGGGGCACAGGTGCGTCGCACGGATGCCGCTGGCCCCCTCCTGCGCGTTCAGTTGGAAGCAGATCGCACCGAGCGCGGTCTTGCTCGCGCTGTACGCGACGCCGGCGATCGGGTTGGGCAGCCAACCGGCGTAGGACGAGACGACGACGATCGTGCCTCGGCGCGCGTCGCGCATCGCAGGCAGCACCGCGTCGATCGTGCGCACGACCGCCGTGAGGTTGGTGTCGAGGATCCGCTGGAACTCGGTCATGGACTGGTCGCGCCACTGGCGCTGCGGCGTGTTGAGTCCCGCGGCCAGCACGAGGTCGGTCACCGGCCCGAGCTCGGCGACCAGTTCGGCGTGAGCGGCGACGAGTGCGCCAGGGTCGGTCGCATCGAAGGGCAGGGCGAGCACGTCGCCGGTGCTCAGTCGCGCGGTCTCGTCCAGCGCGTCGGCGCGTCGCCCACTCACGACGACGCGCGCGCCCGCGCTCGCCGCCGAGATCGCGGCCGCGCGGCCGATGCCGCTGCCGCCGCCGATGACCCAGGTCACGCCGTCCATGCGCTCAAGTATCGTGCACGTGCCCATGCGGCCCGCTTGCGCCCCCGCGGCGCTGGACGGACCATTGGACCATGCCGACCGACCTGGAGCAGCTCGCCTACGGGCGCGGGTCCGACGCGGAGGTGCGCGCGGATGCCGAGCGACGTCTCCGGGTGCTGCAGGAGGCCGAGGCGGCGCGGGCGGAGGAGGAGCGGCTCGCGCTCGAGGAGGTCGAGCGGGAGGCGCGGCTGGCGCAGTGGCATCCAGAGGTCGACAGCTGGCTGCTGCGGCGCGCACTCCGCACCCGGGAGTCCCGGCCCGCCATGAGCGTGCTCGCCGGGGCTGTCGTGGTCGCGTTCGTCGCGATCGCCGCGTGGGGCTACGCGACCCAGCTGCGCGGTTCGCTCGAGGTGTTCGACCGGCCGATGTCGTCGCGCGACGAATCGGCGCCGGGCTGGGTGTTCGGCACCGTGCTCGCGGCCGACGAGACGGTCGCGGTGCGCTGGCTCGGCACGAACTCGCGCTACAACCTGTACGGCGTGCTGGGCAGTGGCGGCGACGTGTGCGTCGCGATCGTCGAGCCGAACGTCGGCGGAACGTCGGAGTGCGCGACTGCGGAGGAGTTCGCGGCCGAGGGCGTCACGATCATCGGCGACATCGCCGGACGCCCGTACGGGGTCGAGTGGGGGCCACGCGGGCAGCCGCACTGGCTCAATCCCTCGGTGCTCTCGTCGTGACCGGCGGGGCACCGCCGCCCGACGAGGCGGCGATCGTGCTGCGCCTGCGCGCCGCCGGCAGCGTGTTCGCCGAGGAGGAGGCCGCGCTCCTGGTCGGGGAGTACGCGATGGATGCCGCTGCGCTCGAGCACGCCGTGCAGCGCAGGATCACCGGCGAACCGCTCGAGACCATCGTCGGCTGGGCGGAGTTCTGCGGGCTCCGGCTCGTGGTCGCGCCGGGTGTCTTCGTCCCGCGCCCTCGCAGTGCGTTCCTCGTCGAGCACGCGGTCCTCGCGCTTCGCGAACGGATCGCGCCGTCGGGTTCGGTGCTGCTCGACCTGTGCTGCGGCGTCGGCGCGATCGCGGCGGCCGTGTCCGCTCGGGTGTCCGGGCTCGAGGTGCACGCCGCCGAGCTCGACCCGGTCGCCGCGGCCTGCGCCGCCGAGAACCTGCCGGGCGGTCACGTCGTGGTCGGCGACCTGTTCGCGCCGCTCCCGAGCACGCTGGCCGGGCGGGTCGACGTGCTGGTCGCCAACGCACCGTACGTGCCGACCGAGGAGATCGAGCTCATGCCGCGCGAAGCGCGACTGTACGAGCTGCCCGCGACCCTCGACGGGGGAGCGGACGGGCTCGACCTGCATCGCCGGATCGCCGCCGACGCGCCGCACTGGCTCGCGCCGGGCGGGCAGTTGCTCATCGAGACGAGCGAGCGGCAGGCTCCCGTCACGCTCGCGATCATGCGGTCCGCCGGGCTGGTCGCACGGATCGAGCGCGACGAGGAGGCGGACGCGACCGTCGTGATCGGGCGGTCGGAGGGGTCGAGCATCCCTCGGTAGCATGGCAGGCATGCTGGCCAGTCTCGCGAGGATCCCGCGCATCCTCGCCGCGACCTGGCCGGCGCTGCTCGCGTGGTACCTCGTCGGCCAGGTCGTGCGGGCCGGCATCCTCGCCCTCGCCGCTCCGATCGGACCGGAGTCGCCGATCGGCGCGATGCTGCTCGTGCCGATCGCGGTGCTCGCGCGGCTCGTGTCGTACGTGGGCATGTTCCTCGTGCTGCGGCGCGCGATGACCGGCTACCAGGCGGTGTCCGGCGGCGATGTGTCGTTCACGTCGTTCCGGGATGCGGCCACCGAGTTCCTGTCGGTGCTCACGGCATCCATCGGTCCGTTCTTCACCCTGTACGCGATCATCGGCCTGCTGTTCGAGGACCTGTCCGACTACGCGCGCGCGACGATGCGCTACGCGTTCGGCAGCGAGAACCCGCAGCCGCTGAACGTCGGTGACAGCCCGATCGTGCTCGTCGTCGTGGTGACAGCGTTCGCGCTGCGGATGGTGCTCCGCGTCTTCGGCCCACGCCTCCCGACCTGGACGAGCGTGATCGGCATCTACCTCGATGCGACCTGGGTCTTCCTCGCCCTCACCGCGATCCAGAACCTGTTCGGCGACGTGCTCGCCTGGATGCAGGCCCGGCAGGTCGCGCACTGGGTCGCCGACGCCCAGGCCTGGCTCACCTCGCTGTGGGACCCGATCCGGGTGGCGATCGAGAGCGTCGGCTGGCTGGTGCCGGCCGCGGCGCAGGTGATCCTGCTGCCGATGGCGTGGTTGCTCGTCGCGGGCATCATCTACGTGCGGGCGATCGGCAACATCGAGACCGGCGCGGTGCCGAAGCTGCCGGTGCGATTCGCGGAGTCCGCGGCCAGGATGCCCGGGTTCCTGCGGCGGTGGCGCCACATCATCGTGGGTGGTTGGGAGGATGTCGCCGGCCCCGTCGTGCTCTCGGGCCGGATGATCCTGCGCGGCCGCATCCTCGACCTCGCGATCTTCGTGAGCGCCTACGGACTGCTCTGGGCTGCGAGCCAGTGGCTCTACCGCGGCGTCTACCTGCTGATCGGCCCGCTCGACGGCGCGATCTGGTGGGACATCGACGCCGTGGTGTCCACCGGGATCAGCGTGATCACCGAGCCGCTGCGGGTCGTGCTGATCGCGGCGGCGTTCGACTTCTACCTGCGGCGCTGGAGCGCTCAGTCGGTCAGGGCGAACCTGACGACCTCGCTCTCGAGCCCGCCGATCGAGACCTCGACGACCGCGTCCGAGATCGTGCCCTCCGGCGCCAGGTAGACCACCTCGAAGTCGAACGGCTCGCCCTGCAGCACGCACACGGTGGTCGACTCGTCGAGCACGGCGTAGTTGTAGTCCTCATAGGCGCTGAGCGTGAGCCACCGGCGCGCGGACAGACCCTCGCCCACCGTGAGCTTGGCGTCGCAGGTGCCCTCGACGGCGGGATCGTCACCGGGTCGCACCTGGATGATCGCCGCGGTGACCGCGAGTCCCTCCGGAACCTCCTCGTTGTCGGCCGAGTGCGGGAACTCACCGCTCGCCACGAGGGTCCAGGTGTAGCCGTCCACCTCGATCGGCTCGTCCTTGGCCACCTCGACCGGGGTGTCGTCGTACTGCGCGTTCTCGTAGAGCGGCAGGCCGAGCAGCACGGCGACCAGGGCGGGCGCCGCGACCGCGACCACGGCAAGGGCGACCGCGTTCCGGCGTGAACCACTCGCGCATCAGTCCACCGCCAGCACGACGGGCTCGTCGATGATCGCGGATGACGCGACGTCGAGGTCGCGCAGATCGACGATGACCTCGGGGATGTCGTCGAGCTGCACGTTGATCGTGTACGGGAACAGCAGCCGCACGTCATCCAGTCCGGGACCCTCGAGCGCGCTCACCGGCACCTCGAACGCGATCGAGCCGCGCACCGGCACCCCGGCACCGAAGCTCAGGAAGTCCATCGCGGGGTACGGGAGCTCGTGCATCCGGTAGGTGACGCCGTCGATCCGCAGTTCGGTGTAGTCGAGGCGCACCGTGTCGAGGTTCGCCGTCGCGACGAGCTCCACGATCGACCCAGACTCCGTCGGTGCCGAGGCCGGAATCGTCGTACGCGAGGTCGAGCTGCTCGGCGAGCGCCACGTCGGTGACCTGCACGTCGAACTTGCGGGCGTGCACGACGTCGCCGACCTGGCCGGTGCGCACGAACGGGTCGGCGATCGTGCCGGTCTGCGGTGCCGTGGCGACGGCGATGGATGCGACGACCACGAGCCCGAGCGCCGCCGCCCAGCCCAGCACACGCCGTCCCCGTCCCTCCCGCGTCATCGCAGGTCCCCGATCGTCTCGGCCAGTCGCACCACGGGCACCGGATCGCTCTTGGAGTCGTCGAACCGCGGGTCATCCTCGAGGTCGTACCGCTCGAAGATGCCGAGGAAGATCTCGTCGCCCGGGTCGATGAACCGCTCGTCGACCGGCCAGAGGAACGCGACCTGCGCCGGCAGCCCGGCCTGGAGGAACGCCACGTTGTCGCCGTCGCGAAGCGAGACCACGGTGTCCGGGGCCGTTTCGGCCTCGATCGCACCATCCACGATCACCCGCAGGGTGCGACTCAGGAAGATGTTCGGAGTCGTGGTGACGTTCTCGGCCGTGGCCTCGACGACGAGGTAGACCTCGCCCTCGTCGGCGTCGTACCCCGTCACCGGGGTCGTGCTCGATAGGTAGATGTCGTTCACCTGGAGCGAGACCTCGTTGCCGACGAACGGGACTCCGAGCTGCGATCTTCGGGAGACGCTCGACGGGGACCTCGTTGAACCCGCCGAGAGCCGCGACGAGCCCGGTGACGGCAGCCGCTGCGATGAGCACCCAGGACCACCACGGAAGCCGCCGCCGACGGCGGGATGGTTTCGGGTCGGTCACCGGTCAAGTCAACCAGATGCCGACGATTGGTCAGTCCTTGCCGTGCCCCACGAACAGGCTCGCCGTGCCGAGGCCGATCATCATGACTCCGCCGGTCGCGCTGAGCGTCTCGATCCGCTTCGGCGAACGACCGAACCAGTCGCGGGCGAACCCGGCAGCGAGGGCCCAGCCACTGTCGGTGACGAGCGCCATCGCCATGAAGAACACCCCGAGTTCGGCGAGTTGGAGCGGCGACGTTGCCCGCGCCCCGTGTCCACGAACTGCGGCAGCACGGCGATGAAGAACACGATCGTCTTCGGGTTCGAGACCCCGACGAGGAAGCCCTGCAGTAGCAGGCGGAAGACGGATCGCTTCACCGGGTCGAGCACCCACGGCTCGCCGCCGCCGACGCCTTGCGATGGCGGATCGCCTGCACGCCGAGGAAGATCAGGTACGCCGCGCCCGCGATCTTGATCACCGTGAAGGCGACGGCGGACTCGGCGATGATGTAGCCCACGCCGAGCGAGACGGCCACGACGCTGATCAGACCGCCGAGCGAGTTGCCCAGCACGCTGATCAGTCCCGCCGAACCTTGCCGAGCGCGAGCGAGCGTCCGATCACGAACAGCACGGTCGGCCCCGGCATGATGACGATCGGGATCGCGACGAGCGCGAACGCGAGCAGGTTGGGTGCGGGAACCATGCTCAGAGGGTAGTCCTCGGCGGACGCTCCGGCTTCGGCACGTATCGCGGGATGTAGCGGATGAGCACGAGGACACCGGCAAGCGCGACCCCGCCGACGACGCCCGCGGCGAGCGACAAGGACGCGACGGCCGTGATCCCCGCGATGAGCAGCGGCGAGGACGCCCCGCCGAGGTTGGTCGTGAATCGCCACGCGCCGAGGAACGGTGCGGGGTTCGACCGGTCGGCGAGGTCTGCGCCGAGCGTCATCAGCAGTCCGCTGCCGAACCCGTTCGACAGCGCGAGCAGCATCGCTGCGGCGATGAACCAGGTCACCGCTCCGGGCAGGTCGTGCGTGACGGCGAGCATGACGTGGCCGAGCCCGAGCCCGATGAGCGAGGGCACCGCGGCCGCGAGCCGACCGAATCGGTCCATCACCTGGCCGCTCGTGTAGAACAGCGCGAAGTCGAGGGCTCCGGCGATGCCGATGATGAGCGCCGTCTGGCACATCGCCCACCCCGATGCTCACCGCCCAGAGCGGCAGGATGACCTGCCGACTCGATCGCGCAGCGCTCACCAGCGCCGCTCCGAAGCCGAGTCGCGAGAGCACCCCGCGATTCGCCGCGATCGTGCGGAACAGCCCGCTGGACTCCTTCGCGACCAGTGCCTCGCCCTCCCGCATCCGCCGGCCCTCGACCCACTCGGTGCGCACCGACCCGAAGCTCGCGGTGGGATCGGGCAGTGCGATGAGCACCACGGCCGCGCCGAGCAGCCCACCATCGTGATCCACAGCGCCGAGCCCACCAGCCCCGTGAGATGGATGACCGCCGCCGTGATGAGCGGCCCGAGCAGCGACCCGAGACGGAACACCCCGCCGATCGTCGAGAGTGCCCGGGCGCGGTACTCGATCGGCACGAAGCTCGTCATGAACGCATGCCGGGCGAGCGAGAACACGGCGCCGCGAGGCCGATGCAGGAACATCCCGAATCCGAGCGCGACCGGGTTCGGACGCGAGCAGGGCGATGACGAGCGCGATGATGGCGAGCCCGCACGCGCCGATCATCGCGGGGCGTTCGCCGATGCGGGCGATGAGCCATCCGCTCGGGATGTTTCCCGCGAGTTCGCCGAGCATCAGCAGCGCTGCAACCAGGCCCGCGACCGCGAGCGTCGCGCCGACGCCGCCGGCGATGGTCGGGATGACCGGAACGATCGCGCCCTCACCGATCGCGAACAGCAGGGTCGGCAGCAGCGCGGGAAGGGCGATCGAGCGCCACCGGAACGGCAGCTCGGCGGTGGACACCGGTCCAACGGTACTCCGCCGGTGCCATGGGCCAGCGACCGCGGGCCGCCCAGCAGGGGCCGGTAGGCTTGCGGGCGATATGGACGAGCTGGATTTCTCCGAGGCCATTGCCGATCTCCGTTCGACGTTCGCGGACATCCGTTCGGTCGTCGGCGTCGAGCGCCTCGAGGCGGAGATCGCGGACCTCTCGGAGCAGGCCGGCGCACCCGACCTCTGGGACGACACCGAGAAGGCGCAGAGGGTCACGAGCGCGCTCAGCCACCGGCAGGCGGACCTCGCGAAGATCACGTCGATCGCGAGCCGTCTCGACGATCTCGAGATCATGGTCGAGCTCGCGAACGAGGAGTCCGACCAGTCGGCGGCGGATGACGCGCGCACCGAGCTCACGAGCATCCAGAAGCTCCTCGGCGAGCTCGAGGTGCAGACCCTGCTCAACGGGGAGTGGGATGCGCACCCTGCCGTCATCACGATCCGTGCCGGCGCCGGCGGCGTCGACGCCGCGGACTTCGCCGAGATGCTGCAGCGCATGTACCTGCGGTGGGCCGAGCAGCACGGGCATCCCACGACCGTCATGGACACGAGCTACGCCGAGGAGGCGGGCATCAAGTCCACGACGTTCGAAGTGGATGCCCCGTACGCCTTCGGCACCCTGAGCGTCGAGGCCGGCACCCACCGGCTCGTGCGCATGAGCCCGTTCAACTCCGCGGGCAAGCGCCAGACCAGCTTCGCCGCCGTCGAGGTGATCCCGCTCATCGAGGAGGCGGGCGCGATCGAGGTGCCGGACAGCGACATCCGGGTGGATGTCTTCCGCTCGAGCGGCCCGGGCGGCCAGTCGGTCAACACCACCGACTCGGCGGTGCGACTCACCCACCTCCCGACGGGGATCGTCGTGTCGATGCAGAACGAGAAGAGCCAGATCCAGAACCGCGCGGCCGCGATGCGCGTGCTGCAGTCCCGGCTGCTCATCCTGCAGCGCGAGCAGGAGGCCGCGGCCAAGAAGGAACTCGCGGGCAACATCACCGCGAGCTGGGGCGACCAGATGCGCAGCTACGTGCTCGCGCCGTACCAGATGGTCAAGGACCTCCGCACCGAGTACGAGGAGGGCAACCCCTCCAAGGTGTTCGACGGCGACCTCGACGGGTTCATCAACGCCGGCATCAAGTGGCGCAAACGCGACACCGACGCCTGACGCACCGAACCTGAGAGTCTGCGCGACACGCCACGTGCGTCGCGGGAAGAACGACCTGTCTCCTTAGGCTGGCGCCGATGATTCGCTTCGATGCTGTCACGAAGTCGTACCCGGGGAACACGAGGCCCGCGCTCAACGCGGTCAGCCTCGAGATCCTCAAGGGCGAGTTCGTCTTCCTGGTCGGTGCCTCTGGCTCCGGCAAATCGTCGTTCCTGCGCCTGGTGCTCAAGGAGGAGAACCCGACCCGCGGGCAGATCCACGTGCTCGGCCAGCACCTCAACACGCTCTCCAACCGCAAGGTGCCGTACTTCCGCCGCAACCTCGGCGTCGTGTTCCAGGACTTCCGCCTGCTGCCGAACAAGAACGTGTTCGACAACGTCGCGTTCACCCTCCAGGTGATCGGCAAGAGTCGCGGCTACATCCAGGAGGCGGTGCCCGACACGCTCAAGATGGTGGGGCTCGCGGGCAAGTCGAACCGCTTCCCGCACGAGCTGTCCGGTGGTGAGCAGCAGCGCGTCGCGATCGCGCGTGCCGTGGTGAACAAGCCGGCCATCCTGCTCGCCGACGAGCCGACCGGAAACCTCGACCCCGCGACGAGCGCGGGCATCATGACCCTGCTCGAGCGCATCAACCTCGGCGGCACGACCGTGCTCATGGCGACCCACGACGCGGGCATCGTCGACCAGATGAAGCGCCGCGTGATCGAGCTCATCAACGGCCAGATCGTGCGCGACGAGCGCAAGGGCGGCTACCAGACGCAGGCGATCCCGGTGCAGGGCTCTTCTGTTCAGCAGCGTCAGGCGTTCGCCGCAGCGGATGCCGCACCCGCGAGAGTCCAATGAGGCGGGGTCTTCGATGAGGCTGGGTCTGATCCTCGGCGAGGTGGCCAACGGCCTGCGCCGCAACGTCTCGATGGTGATCTCGGTCATCCTCGTCACCTTCATCTCGCTCACGTTCGTCGGTGCCGCGATCCTGCTGCAGATGCAGATCGGCCAGATGAAGGACTACTGGTACGACCGCGCGCAGGTGGCGGTGTACCTGTGCACGGCGGTCGACACCACGGGCACCTGCACCCAGGCGGCGGCCACCGAGGACCAGATCGGCGCGGTCGAGGACCAGCTGAACTCCGCCGCGCTCAAGCCGTACGTCGAGACCTACGAGTTCGAGACCCACCAGCAGGCCTACGACATCTTCCAGACCCAGTTCGCCGACAGCCCGCTCGCCGGGTTCGTCACGCCCGAGACGCTCAACGAGAGCTTCCGGGTGAAGCTCGTGAACCCCGACGACGCCGAGATCCTCATCGACAGCCTCTCGAACTCGGCGGGTGTGCAGGAGGTGCGCGACCAGCGCGGGTACCTCGACAGCATCTTCAGCATCCTGAACTCCGCGAGCTTCACCGCGGTCGGCGTCGCGGCGCTCATGCTCATCGCGGCGGTGCTGCTCATCGCGACCACGATCCGGTTGAGTGCGTTCTCCCGACGGCGGGAGCTGGGCATCATGCGGCTCGTGGGGGCGTCGAACCGCTTCATCCAGACCCCCTTCATCCTCGAGGGCGTGTTCGCGGCGTTCATCGGCTCGATCCTGGCGGGGGCGGCGATCGTCGCGCTCGTGCAGTTCTTCGTGCAGGGCTACCTCGCGAACAGCCTGCTCAGCACGACCTCCACGACGACCACCCTGGTCGGACTGCAGGATGCCGCGATCGTCGTGCCCGTGCTGATCATCGTCGGTGCCGTGCTCGCCGCGGCCTCCGCAGGTGTTGCGATCTCGCGCTACCTCAAGGTCTGACTCGCACGTAGTCTGAATCGATGTCCGTCGTCGAACTCGAGCGCTGTGTCGATCCGGTACGAGCGGGCGGATGCGACGGCCAGCCCGGTCACGATCGTCACCGACTACGACCTCGCCCTCGACCCCGGCCACATGCACTGCCTCGCCGGGCGCAGCGGCTCCGGCAAGACGAGCATCCTGCGCGTCGCCGCTGGACTCGTGCGCCCGACGTCGGGCGACGTGCTCTGGGCCGGCCAGCGACTCGCAACGCTGCGGGATGACGCGATCACCGCGCGCCGCCGCGACCTGATCGGCTACCTCGACCAGGGCGGCGTGCTGCTCGCGGGCCTCACGGCCCTCGAGAACGTGCTCATGCCGGCCGTGCCGTCGCACCGCACCGGAGCGCTCGCGGCGCGCGGACGCGAGCTGCTCGAGCGGCTCGAGGTCGGCCACCGTGCCTCGCACCGACCGGACCAGCTGAGCGTGGGGGAGCGGCAGCGCGTCGCACTCGCGCGCGCCCTGCTGCTCGAGCCGCAGGTGCTCATGGTGGACGAGCCGACCGCGAGCCTCGACCGCGTCACCGCCGACGGCGTGATCGCCGTGCTCTCCCAACTTCGTGACGAGGGCATCGCGGTGCTCGTCGCGGCGCACGACGAGCACCTCGTGGCTGCGGCCGACAGTCGCACGGACCTGTCGTGAGCACGGCCAGTCGATGATCAGCGGGGGCTGCGCGTGAGCGGGGTGCCGGGGCCGGCACGGCGGCTGCTGCGCAACCGGCCGCGACTCGTCGCGGTCGCACTGCTCGCGGTGACGGCGGTGGCGGCATCCGTGCTGCAGTCGACCGCGGCGACCGTGCTGCAGCAGACCCTGGACGAGAACTGGCGCGGCGCGTACGACATCCTGGTCACGCAGGCCGGACGCCCGCCGGACAGCGAACGGCTACCTGCGCTCCGATGCGCTCACCGACGCGACCACCGGCCGGCTGAGCTTCGCCGACCTCGAGCGCATCCGCGCCCTGCCGGGGGTGGATGTCGCAGCGCCGATCGCCGAGGTCGCGTTCGCCGACGCGAGCACGACCGGCGACCCGGTGCTCTGGCTGCCCGTGCCGGTGCGGGAGGACGCGAGCCTCGAGAACCCGCAGGCGTTCCGCATCACGGTGTCGGGCACGACCAACGACGGGGTGGCCGACCGCGCCCTCGCGGTCGAGTCGGTGTTCGCCTTCGCCTACCAGCCGAGCTTCTCGCAGATCGTGTTCGACGCGACCGGTGCGCCGCTGCTCGACGAGAACGGCGCGATCGTCTACGCGACCACCGAGCTCGCCGACAGCCCGCGGCTGCTCACCGCGGATGCCCGGCTCCCGTTCGTCGCGGGCGCGTGGGATCCCGACACCGGCACGATCGCGCTCGGCCTCGTGGTGGCCCCGCGTCCGGTCGCGAGGATCGCGCTCGTGGACCCGGTCGCGGAGCGCGAGCTGCTGGGCGAGGCCGGGGCGTTCCTCGATCCACTGATCAGCTACGACGGCGACTCGAATCCGATCGTGCAGCTCGAGCGACCCGACCCGATCGTGACGATGTCGGTGACGGTCGAGGAGTACGACGCGGTGCAGCCGGGCGCCGCCGGAGCCGAGGCGGTGGAGCAGGCCCAGGGCACCGGGTTCCTGCAGAACGGCCAACTCGCGCCCGAGATCATCGACGATTCGGCGACCCACGTGGTGTCGTCGTACCAGGTCGACCCAGCTGACCTCTACGCGCCGTTCGTCTCCGGACCTGAGTTGCTCGGCGACCTGAGCGCCGAACGCGTGCGCGAGGCGAGCACCGACGGCCGTCCGCCCACGGCGCCGTCACCGCGCTCGATCGTCGCCGGGCGCTACATCGTGCCGGAGGACGGCACCTCCACCGGCGTCGGCTTCGCACTCCAGCCCCGCGGCTACGCGACCTTCGCGCAGTACACCGAGGCGCCGATCTCCGGGGACGCCCCGGCCGGTTCGGTCACGATGTACAGCAAGCTGTTCGGGTCGGTGGGCGAGCAGCGACTCCAGGGCGGACCGTTCGTGTTCGACGTAGTCGGCGGGTACGACGTGGATGCCCTGCACTCGAGCCTCGGCGAAGCGAACTTCGAACCCCTCGGCTCGTACGACGTGACGAGCCCGTCACTCGTCGGCGGCCACGAGCTCGCGACTTCGACGACCGGATTCGGCATCCCGGGCACGAACCCGCTCGCGATCGGCAGCTTCGACCTGCTCGACGGCTGGGACGTCGAGCGGCCGATCTCGGCGATCCGGATCCGGGTCGAGGGCACGGCGGGCTACGGTCCGGAGGCGCAGCAGTTGCTGCTGCAGGCGGCCTCGGCGCTGAATGGCATGGGGTACACGGCGACGATCGTCGCCGGGTCATCCCCGCAGCGCGTGCCGGTGACGATCGAGGACTACGCGCTCGCCGCGGTGGATGACGACGGCCGCCAGCTGGTCGGCACCCTCGGCATCGTCGAGCAGTCCTGGTCGAGGCTCGGCGCCGTCGCCGAGGCCGAGGTCGGCATCTCGGCGACGGGCGTCGCGCTGCTCGCGATCTCGGTCGTCTCGGTCGGCGTGCTGCTCGCGGTCGTGCAGCTCGGCTCGGTGCCCGCGCGGCGCGCCCAGGCCGGAGTGCTGCGCCAGCTCGGCTGGCGGCGCGGCAGGATCGCGCGCTGGCACCTGGCCGAGGAGGCGATCGCGCTGCTCCTCGCGGCCGTCGTCGGCGGTATCGCGGTCGCGATCGCGTCGGTGCGGGAGGTCGCGGCCACCGCCGTGGGACTCTCGCTGCTCTTCGTCGTCGTGACTTCGCTGGTCGCAGTCGGGCTGGGCGCCCGCGCTCCGCGCCACACGCCGCGTCGGCAGCGCGTGCGACCCGCGGCGTCGGCGCCCCGGGTTGGCGGCACGTTCGCGTTCGGGCTGCGTCAGGCGCGAGTGAACTCCGCGAACTCGGCCTCGCTCGCGCTCGCGATGCTCTTCATCGTGATCGGCGTCTCGGTCGCGGTCACCCTGATCGTCCAGGCGCGGGCGATCGCCGGGCCGAGCGAACTCGCGGCCCTCGCCGCCGCGCGGGCCTGGGTGCCCCAGGGGCTGCTCGTGGCGGTGAGCCTCGGTTCCGGCGTCGCGCTCGCCGTGCTGTCCCGTCGCATGGGCATCGACCGTCGCGCCGAGCAGTGGACCGCGATCCGCGCCATGGGGTGGACCAACCGGGATGTGGTGCGCGCGCACCTGGCCGAGCTCGCGGTGAGCGCGGTGCCCGGCGTCATCCTCGGACTCGCCCTCTCCGCCGCGCTCGTAGTCGTGCAGGTGCCGAACGCGCTCGTTCCCGTGCTGGTCGCCGGCGGCGTGTGCGGCACGGTCGCGCTCGCGGTCGTGCTCGGCAGCGCTGTACATCGCTCGGGCGCCCGATAGACTGATCGGCTGCCTCGGCATCGGCCGCGGCAGCCCCAACAACGTTCGAGGAGGTGAGCACATGCCACGGGAGAAGGGCCAGAAGGTCGTCGCGAGCAATCGCAAGGCCCGTCACGACTACACGATCGAGGACACCTACGAAGCGGGCCTCGTGCTCACCGGCACCGAGGTGAAGTCGCTGCGCGCCGGTCGTGCGAGCCTCGTCGACGGCTACGGCTTCATCGAGAGCGGCGAGGCGTGGCTGGATGCCGTGCACATCCCGGAGTTCAGCCAGGGCTCGTGGACCAATCACGCCACCCGCCGCAAGCGGAAGATGCTGCTGCACAAGGAGCAGATCCTCAAGATCGCGAACAAGATCAAGGATGGCGGGTACACCCTCGTTCCGCTCTCGATCTACTTCCTCGACGGCAACGCCAAGGTGGAGATCGCGGTCGCGAAGGGCAAGCGCGAGTACGACAAGCGCCAGACCCTGCGCGAGCGACAGGACAAGCGCGAAGCAGACCGGGCGATCTCGGCGCGGAAGAACCTCGGGGACTGACCGCCGGGACCAGGCGAAGGGGCGCATTCTGCGCCCAGTCCCAGCGGACACCTGTTGATCCGACGGCCGGGACGGCCGTCGGCGCTGGCGTCGCGGCGGAGGCCAGAAATGGCCTCCGCTCCGAGCTCCAGCGCGGGGGCGCGTTCAGCACCCGACCGCTCGGAGCTTGTCCCTTCAGCGGGCGCGCGCCAGCGCGACCTCCCCGGCCTGCGTGAGCGTGGCCTCGGGGGTGAAGGGGTGGAACTTGACGGCGCGCATGTCGCGCCAGGCGCGCTCGATCGGCGATCCCTTGAAGAACGCGGCGCCGCCGCCGAGCTCCATCGCGGTGTCGACGACCTCGAGTCCGCCGAGCGCGATCTCGCGCTTCGCGGCCATGACGGCGGCGACGGTCTCCACGGAGGGCGCGGGGTCGTCCCCGGCGATCGCGAACGCGCCATCCAGTGCCCAGCTCGCGACGCGCAACCTGGTCTCCATGAGGCCGACCTGACGGATGCACCGCGGGGTCATCGGCCTTGGCCAGCACCGCGGCGATCGCGTGGTCCCGCGCGCCCTCGGCGATCCCGAGGTAGACCGCAGCCACGATCGAGAAGCCGATCGTCGAGATCACCTGGAGTGCGGGGTCGAGCACGCCGTGCGGGCGGTCGGCCAGCACGCGCTCGTCGGGCACGAAGACGTCCTCGAGCAGGATGTCGTTGCTCGCGGTGCCGCGCATGCCGAGCGTGTCCCAGTTGTCGAGCACGGTCACACCCTCGCTCGCGACCGGCACGGCCATGTTGAGCACGCGCAGGCCCTGCTTCGGATCGTCGTACGCGAACATCGTCGAGAGCACTGTGCCCGCGACCGACTGGCTCGCGAACACCTTCCGGCCGGAGACGCGGTAGCCGCCGTCGACCTTGGTCGCGGTGCCGCGCGGGTTGGTGAAGTCGGCACCGCCGGTGGAGACGAGCACGATGCGCTCGTCGGCGATCCGGCGCAGGGTGGCCTCGGCGCCGGGCAGCCCGCGGCGGTAGCGCCACGCGGTGAAGGCGGTCACGTGCTGGTGCATCGCGGTCGCGAGCGCCGTCGAGGCGCAGTACTTGGCGAGTTCGCGCTGCACCATCGCGACCTGGCGGATGGTGGCGCCGTCACCGCCGAGTTCGCGCGGGACCGCGATCGAGAGCAGCCCCTCGTCGCGCAGGTGCTCGAAGGACTCGCTCACCCACGATCCCTCGCGGTCGTGGCGCTCGGCGTGCTCGGCGAGCACGGGGCCGGCCGCGGCGGCGCGAGCGACGAGCTCGGCCTCGAACTCGGACGCCGGCTTCAGGTCGGCATCCATGGTCATGGACTTGGTCATGTGGGGTCTCCCGTCGTTGATGCTCCGACGGTACGGATCGGGCGAGGGACGCCGCATCCGCGCGCCCACGCATCTTCCGGGCTCGGCAGGCGTGCGCGCGTGGCGGCCCGCGCGTAGTCCGCATCAGCGGGACGTGAGCAACCGCGCGACCGCGGCGGTGCGGGCCGACCGGCCCTGCACCTCGAGCTTCGTGTACACGTTCTGCAGGTGGCGCTCGACGGTCCGCGGGCTCAGGGTGAGGCGCCGCGCGACCTCGTCGTTGTCGAGACCCTCGGCCACCAGTCGCAGCACGTCGAGTTCGCGGGCCGAGAGGGACGTCACGCCCGGGCCGTCGAGCACCGACACCTGCTCCTCGGCGAGCAGCGCGGCGCACTCCTCGACGATGCTGCGCCACGCGGGCTCGTCGGCGAGCACGATGTGGTTGTTGCTCTCGAGGGGCACGAGTCGGGCTCCCGGGATGAGCGTCGCGAGGTGCACGCCCTCCTCGAAGTCGTTCATCCGGTCGCCGCGCGAGTGCATGACCACCGTCTCGACGTCGAGCGTGGCGGCGGTCTCCACGACATCGGACTGGTTGCGCTGCTGCCGTGCCAGCACGGCGGTCTCCGCGCTCACCGAGACGCGCTGCAGCTCGTCGAGCCAGCGCATCTGCTCCTCGGTCGCATCCGGGATCATCATCGAGGTGAAGACCCGGCGGAACTCGGATTCCGGTCGCGCCCAGCCGACCCTGATCATCTGCTCGAACGCGTCCGACATGGCCTGGGCCTCCGGCGACTTGTCCGGCTGCGCCACGGCATAGCTGTTGTAGAACACGAGCTTGGTGACACGCTCGGGATGCCGCGCGGCATACTCGATCGCGACCGGCCCGCCCTGCGCCATCCCCATGACGGCGAAGCGCTCGTATCCCGCAGCCTCCACGACGGCCTCGAAGTCGGCGACCCGTGCCTCGAGGCTGTGGTCGGTCGCGCCGGGGTCGGACAGCCCGTGCCCGCGCTCGTCGTACCGCACGATGGTGGCGAACTCGCCGATGTCGCGCAGGAAGTGCTGCCAGACCGGGCTCTCCCAGTCGAACTGGAGGTGGCTCAGCCAGCAGGTCGTGACGATGAGCGGGCGGGCCGGTGCCGCTGCGGGCCCAGGCGATGCGCGTGCCGTCGGCGGAGCGGCAGAAGCCGAGCTCCTGCTGGGGGGTGGTGCGCGCCGCCGGGATCACGGCACCATCGTAATCCCGTGGCCCCCGTTGGGGGATGAACGGGACCGAACGATCAACTGGCGGTGAACCGCGCGTCCACGACGGAGGAGATCGCGATCTCCTCAGGCTTGAGCTGCAGTTGCGGTGCCGCGGACTGCGCGTCGAACGAGCCGCCGCGCATCGCGGACTTCATCATCGCGGGCTGTGGGTATCCGCCGCCGCCGCTGGACTGGTCGCCGAGCATGCCGGGGTCGGCGATCGCGATCGCGGTGACCTTGGCCGAGGCCCACGGCCTGCGCGAAGACGCTCGCCTTGGCGACGGCATCCTTCACGGCGCGGGAGCGGACCTCGGTGTTGGCGGAGGTCTTGGTGGCCTCGGTGAGGTCCCAGGTGACGTAGGCGATCGTGACATCCTCGATGACGGCGGCGCCCTCGACCCAGCGGGAGAGCGCGTCGAAGTCCTTGAACTTCGCGGTGACATCGAGGCTCGCGTGGTAGACGAGGGGGAGTTGCTTGCCCTCGTTGTTCCACGGGCGCTCCGACCACACGCTCACCCGGTCGGAGGACCACCAGGTGACCGGTCCGGCATCCTTGTCGACCATCGGTTCGATCTGGCTGCGCAGGGTCTCGGCGGCCGCGAGCGCGCGGGCGAAGACCGGCTCGCGCTTCGCGCCGAAGGCGTGCACGGCGGCGCGCACCGTCGCGCGCTCTGCGGGGTACCACGCGGAGTGCTCGCCCTGCACCGTGATGATCGTGTCGGTCATGGAGGTCTCCTTCAGTCGATCGGGTCGAGTGGGTTCGGCCGCCCGACGATCAGGGGATCGATCGGCGTGAACGGGAACTCGGGGAGCGTATCAACCGCAACCCCGAAACTCGCCGCGAGCACCTCGCGCGAGAAGGCGGAGGCGGAGGCCCGGTAGCCGATGTCGCCGGGGATCGGCTGGTCGAAGAAGACCAGGAAGTGGATCTCCTCCTCCGAGATCACCTCGATCTGGTGCGGGTACGCCCGCGGGATGAAGTACACGTCGCCGGGGCCGAGCAGGTAGGTGTCGACGGTGCCATCCGGGTCGAGGATCGACATGCGAGCGCGACCGGCGTGCACGTAGCCGAGTTCGGCGGTCTCGGGGTGCCAGTGCGGCTCGCGCATGCCGTCGTCCTCGATGCGCAGCGAGTACATCGAGAGGTTCTTCAGGATGGGCCAGTACTGCGAGCGGGCGAGGTGCGCCGACCCCGTGGCGGCCTTGAGCGGCGCCTGCTGGCCCTCGACGTCGAACTTGTGGCGGTTCGCCCACCCTGCCGTGTCGGGGATCGTGGCGGAGCCCTCGCGGCGCACGAGCAGCGGCGACTCGGTGCTGCGCGGGAACGCGTCGAACGCGGACGCGGGCAGGTCGTAGGTGTTGCCGAGCACGGCCGGCGTCTGGAAGCCGAACGCGGACCGCAGCGAGAAGTCCTCCGGCCGCTCGTGGCCGAACACGACGATGAGCTCGGCCGTCGTGTCGCCGACGTTCTCGATGTGGTGCAGGGCACCCGAGTCGACGTGGAACATCTGGCCCGCGGAGATCGTGAACGACGAGAACTCGTCGGCGTTGTCGAAGATCGTGACGAGCAGGCTGCCGCTCAGGCAGTAGGTGAGCTCGTTCGCGTTCGCGTGCCAGTGCGGCTCCCGGATGACGCCGGGCTCGAGCACGAGCCGCTTGATCGACATCCGCTGCAGGATCGGAAAGGTGTCGGCGGTCAGCCGCGTGAGCGATCCGAGCTCGCCGTCAACGGCGCGATCGGCGGTGAGCAGGGAGCGGACATGGCGCGAACCGGTCGTCATGCAGCAATATTGCCCTACAATGGAAGGCTGCCTCCCACGGGAGGCTTGACAACTCAACAGTGCGATAGCGACCCACTCCTGCGGCGAACGCCGAGGGTGTGCGCATGGGGATGATCGGTTTCGACATTGCCTGCAACACTGCGAGAAGCGGGTCGAGGATGCAGGGTTATCTCGTCAACGCTCCCTGCAAAACATAAGTGCCGATTCCAACAGCACTGTCTCAGCCAAGGCTGACCTCGCCCTCGCGGCGTAGTCGTCCCTAGCTAACACGAGACCGTCAGGCCGGGAATGCTCTCTACCCGGACTCTGGCGTCATCCAGAGAGATTGCTGCGTGCCTGAGTCTCAGGGACACGCGGGACTTGCACTGAGGCTGGGCCTGTCGACCAAGATGCTCGTAGCAATGGTCGGGGCCGAGCAGAACGCCTAACGAGCTACGCCCGTAGAAGGCGCAGGATTACAGCGATGGACGGGGGTTCAATTCCCCCCATCTCCACCATCGGTCGCTATCGCACTGCTTGAACCACTGCCGCCGGCTGTCTCCGGCAGCAACACGAAACGGCCCCCTCCCGCCCAGTCGGGAAAGGGGGCCGTTCGTTGGTGGTGCTGGACTACTTGTTCGAGCCCTTGGCAGAACCGGTGGTCTGGCCGTTGGGGTCGTAGACCGTGCAGAGGATCTCGCGGTCGCCGCTGCCCCAGCTCGCCTCGGTCGGGAAGTAGAACGAGACCTCGAACGCGGAGTCGTCGTAGGGGATGCCGACGTAGCCCTCGAACTCGGCCAGGCAGCCGTCCTCGGCGGCGGACGTCACGGCGTCCTCACCCGGGAAGTCGCCGTCGGGCATGATGATCGACGCGTAGGCCTCGCTGTCGTGCGGCTCGGTGCAGGCGATGACCGGCACGCTGCTGACCTCGTCCGAGACGGTCGCGTCGTTGAGGCAGTCGCCGACCTTGATGCTGAAGGCGTCGGTGTCGGTGCCCTCACCGCCACCGTCGGTGCCGGTGTCGCCGCCGCCGGTGACCTGACCGAGCAGGCTACAGCCGGCGAGGGCGACCGTTGCGGCGCCGATCGCGAGGGCCGTGAGGCTGCGAGCCCAGATCTTGTCAGGGTTGATCTTCATTGGGTTCTCTTCTTTCGTGAGGTGGACGAAGTGCTGTGGTGATGCGTGGTTCTGCTCCACCATACCGATGATCCGTACCCGCAGATGGGGTACAACGCGCCATGAATTCAGGATTGTTCAACTGTTGTTATGCAACTGGTCGAGCAACGACAGCACGTCGTCGTGCAGCACGCCGTTCGTGGCCAGCGCGCTGCCGTGCCACGGTCCGGGCTGTCCTTCGACCGACGTGAACCGGCCGCCGGCCTCCTCGATCACCGGGATCAGCGCGGCGAGGTCGTACGGCTGCAGGTCGAACTCGGCGACGACATCCAGCGCGCCCTCCGCCAGCAGCATGTACGACCACATGTCGCCGATCGCGCGGCTGCGCCACGCGCGTCGGGAGAGTTCGATCACCTCGTCCACCCGGCCGACGCCGTCCCACCCCTTGAGGCTGTTGTAGCTGATGGATGCGTCGGCATAGTCCGCGACCGAGCTCACCCTGCAGCGGTGTGGCCGGCCCGCCATCCGCGCTCACGAACGCGCCGTGCCCCTTCGCACCCCACCACCGCTTGCCGAGCGCCGGAGCGCTCACCACACCCACCACGGGCACGCCGTCGATGGCGAGGGCGATGAGCGTGCCCCAGATCGGCACGCCGCGCAGGAAGTTCGCCGTTCCGTCGATCGGGTCGATGATCCACTGCCGCGCCGAGGTGCCCTCGGTGCCGTACTCCTCGCCGAGGATCGAGTCCCCTGGGCGGGATGCCTCGATCCCGGCCCGGATGGCGCGCTCGACGGTCTGGTCGGCGTCGGTCACCGGCGTGCGGTCCGGCTTCGTCGTCACCACGAGATCGAGCGCCCGGAACCGGTCGAGCGAGATGAGGTCCGCCTCGGCCGCGAGGGCGAGGGCGAGCGCGAGGTCGTCGGCGAGTGAGAGGTCGGTCATGGCTAGATCCCGGGTTTCAGGGTGAGCAGCAGGCGCTGGAGCGAGTCGACACGCGAAGCGCTGAGCGTGCCCGCCTCGACGGCCTCGTTGAGGGCGCAGTCCGGGGCATCCGCAAGGTGTGTGCAGCCGCGGGGGCAGTGCTCGGCCACCGCGGCGAGGTCGGTGAACGACGCGAGCAGGTTGTCCGGATTCACGTGGCCGAGACCGAACGAGCGAACGCCGGGCGTGTCGACGATCCAGCCGGAGCCCAACTTGTACGAAATGGTGGATGACGAGGTGTGCCGCCCGCGGCCGGTCACCGAGTTCACGATGCCGATCGCCCGGTTCGCGTCGGGCACGAGCGCGTTCACGAGCGTGGACTTGCCGACGCCGGAGTGCCCGACTGCGACCGTGGTGTGACCGTCGAGCCGGCGCTCGAGCTCCGCGATCGGCGGGTCGTCCGACGCGCTCAGGATCACATCGAGGTCGAGTCCGTCGAAGTTCGCGAGGAACTCGCTCGGATCGGCGAGGTCGGTCTTCGTGATCACGAGGATGGGGGCGATGCCGCGCGTCGTACGCCGCCGCGAGGTAGCGGTCGACGAGGCGCGGCCGCGGCTCCGGGTTCGCGGCCGCGACGACGATGAGCATCTGGTCGGCGTTCGCGACGATGACGCGCTCGACGGCGTCGGTGTCGTCGGCGCTGCGGCGCAGGAGGGTCTCGCGCGGTTGCACCCGCACGATGCGCGCGAGCGAGCCGTCCTCGCCGGAGAGGTCGCCGACGACATCCACCCGGTCACCGGTGACCACGGCGCCGCGGCCGAGCTCACGGGCGCCGGTGGCGATGACCTGCCGCTCCTCGGGCGTGCCCTCGTCGACCCAGACCCCGAAGCGGCCGCGGTCGACGCTGAAGACGCGGCCGAGCACGGCATCCGCGTGCTCGGGGCGGGTCTTCGAGCGTGGACGGTTGCCCTTCGGGTTGGGGCGCACCTTGGCATCCGACTCGTCGTACTCGTCGAACTCGTCGTCCTCGTCGGGCGGGAGCCAGCTCACCGGCAGTCCCTCACAGGATGCCCACGGTGTCGACGGTCGCGTGCGGACCGCGCAGCAGGTCGTGCCACAGCGCGGGGAACTGGGGGAGCGTCTTCGCCGTCGTGCCGATGTCGTCGATCGCGACGCCCTCCACGGCGAGCCCGATGATCGCGCCCGCGGTGGCCATCCGGTGGTCCTCGTAGCTGTGCCAGTCGCCGCCGTGCAGCGGACCGGGCACGATCGCGAGACCGTCGTCCACCTCGGTGACCGCGGAGCCCAGGCCGTTGAGCTCGGTCGTGAGCGCGGCGAGCCGGTCGGTCTCGTGGCCACGCAGGTGGGCGATGCCCTCGATGAGGCTCGGGCCGCTCGCGAGGGCCGCGAGCGCCACGATCGCCGGGGCGAGCTCGCCGCCGCGGCTCAGGTCGAGCTCGACGACCGGGAGGCAGGGTTCCGCCGATGACGCCCGCGCCGCCGTCGACCGTGAGCGCGCCGTCGTGACGGGTCACGGTCGCGCCGAACTTCGGCAGGATCGTCTCGAGGTCGGCGCCGACCTGCGTCGTGTGCTCGGGCCAGCCCTGGACCGTCACCGTGCCGCCCGCGACGAGGGCCGCGACCAGGAACGGCGCGGCATTCGAGAGGTCGGGCTCGACGTCGACGTCGAGCGCGTGGATCGGCCCGGGCTCGACCACCCAGAGTCCGGGCTCGGGCGAGGAGGCGCGCACGCCGCGCGCGACGAGGCACGCGATGGTCATGTCGATGTGCGGGATGCTCGGCAGCCGCTCCCCGGTGTGCCGCAGCCGCAGCCCGTTCGTGAACCGCGGGGCGGCGAGCAGCAGTCCGGACACGAACTGGCTCGAGGCCGAGGCGTCGATCTCGAGATCGCCACCGAGCACGTCGCCCGTGCCGTAGAGGCTGAACGGGAGGGTGCCGCGGCCGTCGTCCGTGACATCCACCCCCAGGGAGCGCAGCGACTCGATCGTCGTGCGCATCGGACGCCGGCGCGCGGAGGCGTCCCCGTCGAACGCCACCGGGCCGAGGGCGAGGGCCGCGACCGGCGGCATGAAGCGCATGACGGTGCCGGCGAGTCCGCAGTCGATCGACGTGCCGCCGGAGAGCTCGCCGGGGGTCACCAGCAGGTCGGGGCCGAACGGACTGTCCGCCGGCACCTCCTCGATGCGCACACCGAGCGAGCGCAGCGCCTCGATCATGAGCGCGGAGTCTCGCGAGTGCAGCGGTGCGCGCAGCAGCGACGGCCCGTCGGCGAGGGCGGCGAGCACGAGCTCGCGGTTGGTGAGGCTCTTCGAGCCGGGCAGGCGGATGGATGCCGCGAGCGGCCCGGTCGCGGTCGGCGCGACCCACGGGCCGGGTTCGGGCGCGTGCGCGCTCAACCCATCGTCGTACGGACTGAACTCGGGCCCGGAATACGGCTGCACTTCCATCGGTTACAGCGTATCGGGACCGAATCGAACGGAAGGGGTCCGCATGAGCACGCTCGAGCTGAACCCGACGGTCGACGACTCCATCGACCGATTGGTGGGCGACCTACACTTGATGCTGATGACCACAGACGACGCGCCGCAGACCGAGCAGCTCGAACCGACGCCCGAAGAGGCCGAGGTCGCTGCAGCCGCGAAGCGCGCGCTCTTCGAGGAGCAGGCGCTGCCCTTCATGGACCAGCTCTACGCGGCCGCGATGCGGATGACGCGCAACCCCGCCGACGCGGGCGACCTGGTGCAGGAGACCTACGCGAAGGCGTTCCAGGCGTTCGGGCAGTTCCAGCAGGGCACGAACCTGAAGGCCTGGCTGTACCGCATCCAGACCAACACCTTCATCAACAGCTACCGCAAGAAGCAGCGCGATCCCTACCAGGGCACCATCGACGAGCTCGAGGACTGGCAGCTCGGCGGCGCGGAGTCCATCACCCAGGGCCGCAGCACGCGCTCCGCGGAGGCCGAGGCGATCGACCACCTGCCCGACAGCGCCGTCAAGGATGCCCTGCAGTCGATCCCCGAGGACTTCCGCCTCGCGGTCTACTTCGCCGACGTCGAGGGATTCTCCTACCAGGAGATCGCGGACATCATGAAGACGCCGGTCGGCACCGTCATGAGCCGACTGCACCGGGGCCGCAGGATGCTGCGCGAACGCCTCGCCGACTACGCACGCGAGCGCGGCATCGTCGCCGCTCCCGCCACGACCACCTCTGGGAGCACGACATGACCGACTGCGGATGCGACAAGGCCAAGGCCGAACTCGAGGAGTACCTGCACCGCGAGGTGACCGAGCAGGACTTCCTCGACATCACCGAGCACCTCGCCAACTGCGAGGACTGCTCGGGCGAGCACCTCGTCGGACTCACGCTGACCGAGAAGGTGCGCCGCGCGTGCCAGGAGAAGGCACCGGAGGAGCTGCTCGAGGCGGTCAAGTCGCGCCTCGCGAACGCCTGACACGCCGGGTCATCCCGGCGCGTACCTCTGGTCATCGGGGGCGTGGTGACGCCATACTGGCGACACCCGCACGTCCCCCACTCATAGGAGAGTCCATGGCCGCCGTCTCAACCTCACGCCGCTCGCTGGCAGGCATCATCTTCATCGTCGCGGGCGCGCTGCTCGCCCTCGCGATCATCCTGCAGCTGCTCGCGGTCGCATTCCCGTACCTGGGTGCGCTCGCGCACCTGGCGATCGCCGCGGCCCTCATCGTCCTCGCGGTCGGCGCGGTGAACAGCACCGTGGCGAAGATCGCCCTGTTCGCCGGCGGCGTCGGTTGGTTCCTCCTCGGGATCCTCGGTCTCGGCCTGGCGCTCCCGGCACCCGTCCCGCTCATCGCGGCCGTGCTCGCCTCGCTTGGCATGCTCATCGGCGCGATCGTCGTCTACGTCGGCAAGGAAGTGACCAACACGCCCGCCCTGGCCTTCGTCATCACGGGCATCGTCGGGCTGATCTACCTCCTCCCGACGATGGGGATCTCGGCGCTCGGTGCGATCTCGCTGCTCATCGCCATCGTCTTCGCCGCGGCCCTGATCATCACCGGCTTCCTGTTCCGCCAGCGCGAGCGTCGCCGCTAGTCGTTCCGCCAGGCACGGGCCGCAGTCCTCGATCGAGGTTTGCGGCCCGTGCGCATGTCTGCACACAATGGGATGAATGGCTGACGATCGCACCACCCTGGACTCCCTGCCCGCGCCGACCCCGCCCTCGAGCGGCGGATCGGCACTGAGACTCACCGGCCTGGTGAAGGCCTACGGCGCCACGGTCGCCGTGGATCACCTCGATCTCGAGGTGCCCGCCGGCTCGTTCTTCGGGCTGGTCGGTCCGAACGGTGCCGGCAAGACCACGACGCTGTCGATGGCGACCGGATTGCTGCGCCCGGACTCCGGCACCGTGATGCTCGGTGCGATCGACGTGTGGGCTGACCCGGTCGCGGCCAAGCGCGAGCTCGGCACCCTCAGCGACGGCGTGCGGCTGTTCGACCGGCTCACCGGCCTGCAGCTCGTGACCTACGCGGGGCTGCTGCATGGACTCGAGCGCGACGTTGTCGCCACGCGCGCGAGCGACCTGCTCCAGCTGCTCGATCTCGAGTCGGCGGGCGGCACGCTCGTGGTCGACTACTCGGCGGGCATGACGAAGAAGATCGCACTTGCGTGCGCGATGATCCATGCGCCGCGGCTGCTCGTGCTCGACGAGCCGTTCGAGTCGGTCGACCCGGTGTCGGCGGCCAACATCCGCGACATCCTCGAGGGCTTCGTGAAGTCCGGCGGCACGGTGATCGTGTCGAGTCACGTCATGGACCTCGTGCAGCGCATGTGCGACCACGTCGCCGTGATCGCGGCGGGCCGAGTGCTCGCCGCCGGCACCACCGACGAGGTGCGCGCCGGCTCGACGCTCGAGGACCGCTTCGTCGAACTCGTGGGCGGACGCCGCGGGGGAGAGGGCCCGGAGTGGTTGCGACTCTCGTAAGGCTCCGGTTCCTGCTGCTGCGCAACCAGCTGACCCGCAGCACCTGGCAGCTGATCGCCGCGATCCTCGGCGGGCTCTACGGGCTCGGGATGCTCGTGGTGGCCGTCGGAGGACTGATCGCGCTCGCGTGGGTGCCCCTCGAGTCCGCGCGCACGATCGTCGTGCTCGCCGGAGCCGTCGTGGTGCTCGGCTGGATCGTCATCCCACCGCTCACCTCCGGCATCGACCAGACCGTGGACCCGGCGAGGCTCGCACCGTTCCCGATCCCGGTCGACACGCTGCTGCGCGGGATGCTCGTCAGCGGTGTGCTCGGCGTGCCCGGCATCGTGACCCTGATCGCCGCGCTCGCGACCGTCGGCACCTGGATCCGTTCGCCCCTCGCGGCGGTCGCGGCCGTGCTCTGCGCGGTCATCGGTGTGCTCACGGCGGTCGCGGGATCGCGGATGCTCATCGCGGTCGCCTCGCGCATCGGCGCAGGCCGGCGTGCACGCGAGGCGAAGACGGCCCTCGTCATCATCCCGCTCGTGCTGCTCGGACCGATCATCATCCTGGTGAGCGGGTTCCTGCGGAACGCCTCGGCCTCCCTTCCGATCGTCTCCGACGTGGTGGGGTTCACGCCGTTCGGCGCGATCTGGGCGGTGCCGGCCGACCTCGCGGCGGGCGAGCCGCTGCGTGCCGGTCTCGAGTTCCTGATCGGTCTCGCGACCCTCGGCGTCATCATCGTGGTCTGGCGGTGGGCGCTGACCCGGGCGCTCGAGCGCCCAGCACAGCCCGCCGCCGCGAAGGTCTCGCGCCGCGGCCTCGGGCTGTTCGGCCGATTCCCCGGCACGCCGGCCGGAGCGGTCGCCGCGCGGTCGCTCACCTACTGGATGCGCGATCCCCGCTACTCGCAGTCGCTCATCAGCATCCCGCTCGTGCCGCTGCTGGTGTTCTTCTACGCCGGACTCAACGGCAACCTCGTGCCGCTGGTCTGGGTCGGGCCGATCATCGCGGCACTGCTCTCGATGTCGATCTTCACGGATGTCGCCTACGACAACACCGCCTACGCGCTGCACCTGCAGACCGGACTCAGCGGGCGAGCGGATCGGATCGGCCGCGTCGCCGCCCTCGCCGTGTTCGCGGTGCCGGTCGCGCTCGTCATCACGGTCGTGTGCGTCGCCGTGACGAGCCAGTGGCAGCTGCTGCTCGGGTTGCTGGGCGTGACCGTCGGGTTGCTGCTGAGCGGGTTCGCCGTGTCATCCGTGCTGTCGGGGGCCTTCGTGTTCCCGGTGCCGGCGCCGGGCGACAACCCGTTCAAGGCGCGACCGGGCGGCGGGGCGAGCCTGCTGCTGTCGTCCCTGTTGTCGTGGGGCGCGCTCAGCGTGCTCGTGCTGCCGGAGCTCGTGCTCGCGATCATCGGGTTCGTGACCGGATCGGTCGGATTCGGCATCGCGTCGCTGCTGGTCGGCCTCGTGCTCGGCGGCGTGCTGCTCGTGATCGGGGTTCGGGTTGGCGGCAGCATCCTCGACCGCCGCGGTCCCGCACTGCTCGCGACGATGCGCGCGCAGCGCTGACCGGATCGCGTCAGGGCGCGAGCAACTCCGGGTGCAGCGCCCGCAGCTGGTCCTCGAGCAGCCAGGAGAGGCTGCGCGCGAACGGGTCGCTCAGGTGGCTGTCGTCGCGGTAGGTGTAGATGTTGCCGATCAGCGGGCGGCAGATGCCGTCGGGGCAGATACCGGCGTCGAGATCGACGAACCCGACGCGAGGCTCGCGCCCGGCCGCCATCTCGAGCCAGGACGGACCCTGCTGCAGGGACTCGAATGAGAACGAGCAGTCGTCGAGCGTCGCGCCGAACGCGGTCATGCACGGCACCGCGCTCTCCGCGAGCCGCGGGATCTCGCGCAGCGCGACGACCGGGATGCCGGCGTCGAGCACGGGCTGCCACGCCTGGACGTAGCCCGTCGCCATCTCGTCGTCGTACTCGGCGTGCGTCTCGTCGACCCAGTCCGGGTAGCCGTACGGCAGGGCCCCGTGGATGACGAGATCCGGCTTGCGATCGAGGATGTACTGCTCGAGGTTGGTGTTCCACTCCGTGCAGTCGTCGAACACGTGCTCCTCGCCGAGCGACACCCGCAGCGCCTTCGACCACGTGCAGTACTGGCGGGCGACGAGCACGACCCGCCAGTGGTGGTCGAGGCCGAGCTGGTCCACCGCGGGCAGCCACTGCGCCGCATGGCTGTCGCCGACGAGCAGCACGAGCCGGTCGCCGTCCGGGTCGCCGGCCTCGCAGGTCGTGATCTCGGTCTGGCCGATGACCGACATGCACGCGGGCGTGAGCTGGCGTTCGATGGTGAAGAGGCCGGCGGGGTCGGGAATGGGGGCTGCCGTGACATCCCGGTTCCACTCCGACGGGTCGTAGTCGGGGTCGAGGATGCGGGCTCCGGGGAAGTTCAGCGGGTCGGCATCCAGCCGCGCCTGCTCCGCGACCCTGGCGAAGCTCGCGGTCGCGCTGCCGACGAAGAGACCCGTGAGGGCGAGCATCGCCGCCCCGAACAGCGCGGTGCGGCGCACGGACCAGGGCCGGATGCCACGCCACGGGCGTTGGAACGGCCGCTCGATGAACCGCGCGCTGAGCGCCGCGAGCCCGATGGACACCACGACCGCCCCGGCCACCCACTCGATCGGGAGCTGCGGGGTGCGCGGGAAGAACGCGAACGCGAAGACGACGATGGGCCAGTGCCAGAGGTACAGGCTGTACGAGATGTCGCCGATGTAGGTCACCGGTCGCCAGGACAGCGGCGCCATGACCCAGCGCCAGCGCGGCGCGCCGAGTCCGCTCAGGATGACCAGGGCGGCGCCCACGGTCGGCAGCAGCGCGATCGAGCCGGGGAACGGCATCTCGGGGGTGATGACGAAGGCCGACGCGGCGATGGCGAGGATGCCGGCGATCGCGAGCACCGACGCGGCCGCTCGTGGGATGAGACGGGTCGGCTGCCACACCGCGAGTGCGGCACCGAGCAGCAGTTCCCAGGCCCGCGTCGCGGTCGAGAAGTAGGCGGTCGCGGGCGAGAGGTTGGTCTCGATGATGGACCAGGCCAGGAACACCGCGAACAGGGTGATCGTCAGGATCCGCCACAGGCGCATCCGAGTGTCGGGGTTGCCGAGCTTGCGGGCGAGCAGCACCCCGCCCAGCAGCAGGAGCGGCCACGCCAGGTAGAACTGCTCCTCGACCGACAGCGACCAGAAGTGCTGCACGGGCGTCGGCGCCGCGGTGGCCTGGAGGTAGTCCACCGACTGCGCTGCGAGCACCCAGTTCTCGGCCGACAGCGCCGAGGCGACGACCTGCGTGATGACGTTCGGCCAGGTGACCGCCGGCAGCAGCAGCGCCATGCCCACGAGCACGAAGGCGAGGACGACCGTCGCGGCCGGCATGAGGCGGCGCACGCGCCGTCCCCAGAAGGCGAGGAGCTTGATCGATCCGGTGCGCGCGGCCTCGGCGATGAGCGTGCCGGTGATGAGGTATCCGGAGATCACGAAGAAGACGTCGACCCCGACGAACCCTCCTGGCACGATGGCCGGACGCAGGTGGAACGCCAGCACGAGCAGCACCGCGATCGCCCGAAGGGCCTGGATGTCAGGACGTTTGGCGTGCATGGTGGAGCGGGGTTCCTCTGGATCGGGTGGGCGCGTCGGCGTGCCAGCCTACTTCAAGCGCTCGCCCGCCCTGACCCGCTCGATCGTCGTGGTGATCCGCGTGGAGCGGGTCTCCGCCCGCTTGGCCGACTCGATCCACTGCCAGTACTCCCGCTGGTGCGAGTAGCTCATCGCCCGGAATGCGTCCAGCACGGCGGCCGCGCGCAGCGCATCCTCGGTCTCGGCATCGAGCTCGACGACGCGCGGCGCGGTGTCGAGGTGCAGCGTGACATGCACGACGTCACCTGCGGACTTGCCGAGCTGATCCTGCAGGCCGAGCGGCACGACGAGCATGTGATCGCCGCCGTACTTCGACAGCGATCCTCGGTAGTCGGCGCCGTCGTAGGTCGCGACCACCGGTACCCGGCCCCTGACGCCGAACATCTCGTGCACGTCGAACGGGAAGGTCACGAAGGAGCCGCCGCCGTCATACCGCTGGATCGGCGCGTCGAACTCGACCACGCCGGGGTCACGGTACTCGGGCATCCTCGTTCCTCACCCTCAGTCGAGCGTGAGTGCCTTCGCGATCAGGTCGATCTGCTCCTGTGCGCTGCGCTTGGTCGAGCCGGTCGCCGGGGATGCCGACGACTTGCGCGACGACACCCGGATGGTGCGGCCCTTGAGGTGCTTCGCGAGCTCGAGGCAGATGAACGGCCACGCGCCCTGGTTCTCGGGCTCGTCCTGCGTCCAGACCAGGTCGGCGTTCGGGTACTGCGCGAGCGCCGCGTTGACCTCCTGGATCGGCAGCGGGTAGTACTGCTCGAGACGCACCACGGCGATGTCCTCGCCTCCGCGCTTCTCGAGCTCGGCGACGATGTCGTAGTAGATCTTGCCGGAGGTCAGGATGACGCGCTTGACGGCATCCTTGTTCTGGATGGTCGAGTCGATCACCGGCTCGAACCGGCCGTGCGTGAAGTCGTGGACCTCGCTCGTCGCGCCGCGCAGGCGCAGCATCGCCTTCGGGGTGAAGACGATGAGCGGCCGGCGCGGACGCGCGTACGCCTGGCGGCGCAGCAGGTGGAAGAAGGATGCCGGGGTCGACGGCCGCGCGACGGTCATGTTGTTCTCCGCGCACAGCTGCAGGTAGCGCTCGATGCGCGCCGACGAGTGGTCAGGACCCTGGCCCTCGTAGCCGTGCGGCAGCAGCATGACCACGCTCGAGCGCTGGCCCCACTTCTGCTCGGCCGACGAGATGAACTCGTCGAGCACGGTCTGCGCGCCGTTCGCGAAGTCGCCGAACTGGGCCTCCCAGAGCACGAGGGCGTCCGCGCGCTCGACCGAGTAGCCGTACTCGAACGCGAGGGCGGCGTACTCCGAGAGCAGGGAGTCGTAGATCCACAACCGGGCCTGGTTCTCGGCGAGGTTGGCCAGCGGCAGCCATTCCTGGCCGTTCTCGCGGTCGTGCAGCACGGCGTGACGGTGCACGAACGTGCCACGGCGGGTGTCCTGGCCGACCATGCGCACCGGGGTGCCCTCGAGCAGCAGGCTGCCGATCGCGAGCATCTCGCTGAAGCCCCAGTCGATGCCGCCGTTGCGGCTCATCTCCACGCGCTTCTGCAGCAGGGCCTGCAGCTTGTTGTGCACGGTGAATCCGGCCGGCGCGTTGGCGTGCGCGTCGCCGATGATGCGGACGACGGCCTCGTCGACGCCCGTGGTGGCGGGCTCGCCGACCGCGTCATCCTGCTGGGACTCGGGGCGTTCGAGGTCGGCGACGGGCTTGCCGTCCTGCACGACGATCGGCATCGAGCCGGTCTGCGCGGCGTGGGTCTCGGCGAAGGCGCGCTCGAGGCGGTCCTGGAAGTCCAGGTGCGCGGCGTCGTACTCCTCCTGCGTGATGTCACCGCGGCCGACGAGGGCCTCGGTGTACAGGGTGCGCACGGAGCGCTTCGCCTCGATGAGGTTGTACATGAGCGGCTGCGTCATCGACGGGTCGTCGCCCTCGTTGTGACCGCGGCGGCGGTAGCAGACCAGGTCGATGACGACGTCGCGATGGAACTCCTGGCGGTAGGCGAACGCGAGTCCGGCGACGCGCATCACGGCCTCGGGGTCGTCGCCGTTCACGTGGAAGATCGGCGCCTGGATGGTCTTGGCGACATCCGTCGAGTAGGTCGAGGTGTGCGCCTCGGCCGGGGGAGTGGTGAAGCCGACCTGGTTGTTGACCACGAGGTGGATGGTGCCGCCGGTGCGGTACGCCCGCAGCTGCGACATCTGCAGCACCTCGACGACGACGCCCTGTCCGGAGAACGCGGCATCGCCGTGCACCATGATCGGCAGCACGGTGAACGAGCCGATCGGCCGGCGGTCCTGCTTGGCGCGCACGATGCCCTCGAGCACGCCGTCGACGGCCTCGAGGTGCGACGGGTTCGCGGCGAGGTACACCGGGATGGTCTGGCCGGCCGCGCCGGTGAAGGTGCCCTCGGTGCCGAGGTGGTACTTCACGTCGCCGGAGCCCTGCACCGTCTTCGGGTCCTGGGTACCCTCGAACTCGCGGAAGATCTGGCCGTAGGTCTTGCCCGCGATGTTCGTCAGCACGTTGAGCCGGCCACGGTGGGCCATGCCGATCGCGACCTCCTCGAGGTTCTGGTCGGCCGCCCCGGTGATGATCGAGTCGAGCAGCGAGATCGTGGTCTCGCCACCCTCGAGGCTGAACCGCTTCTGCCCGACGTACTTGGTCTGCAGGAACGTCTCGAACGCCTCGGCCTCGTTGAGTTTGCCCAGGATGCGCAGCTGCTCGTCCTTGGTGGGCGGCGTGTACTTCTGCTCGACGTGCTCCTGAATCCAGCGCCGCTGGGCGGGATCGGCGATGTGCATGTACTCGATGCCGATCGTGCGGCAGTACGAGTCGCGCAGCACGCCGAGGATCTCGCGCAGCAGCGCCGTGCGCTTGCCGGCGAACCCGCCGGTGACGAACTCGCGGTCGAGGTCCCAGAACGTCAGCCCGTGGCTCGAGATGTCGAGGTCGGGATGCGACCGCTGGCGGTACTCGAGCGGGTCGATGTCGGCCATGAGGTGGCCGCGCACCCGGAACGCGTTGATGAGCTCCTGCACCCGCGCGGTCTTGTCGATGTTGTCCGCGGTGTCGACGTTGATGTCCGACGCCCAGTGGATCGGGTCGTACGGGATGCGCAGCGCCGCGAAGATGTCCTCGTAGAAGTGGTGCTCGCCGATGAGCCGCTCGTGGATCATCTTGAGGAACTCGCCGGAGCCCGCACCCTGGATGACGCGGTGGTCGTACGTGCTCGTGAGCGTGATCGTCTTGCCGATCCCGAGCTCCGCGAGGGTCTTGGGGCTCGCACCCTGGAACTCGGCCGGGTACTCGAGCGCGCCAGCGCCCACGATGCAGCCGGCGCCGCGCATGAGCCGCGGCACCGAGTGCTCGGTGCCGATGCCGCCCGGGTTGGTGAGTGAGATCGTGTTGCCCGCGTAGTCCGCGGCCGTGAGCTTGCCGGTGCGGGCGCGCGACACGACATCCTCGTAGGCGACCAGGAACTCGGCGAAGCCCATGGTGTCCGCGCGCTTGATGCCCGGCACCACGAGGCTGCGGGTTCCGTCGGGCTTCGGCAGGTCGATCGCGATGCCGAGGTTGATGTGCGCCGGCGTGACGACGGAGGGCTTGCCGTCCACCTCGTCGTAGAACACGTTCTGGCTCGGGAACTCCTTGAGCACCTCGACCATGGCCCACGCGATGAGGTGCGTGAACGACACCTTGCCGCCCCGGGCGCGCTTGAGGTGGTTGTTGATCACGATGCGGTTGTCGATCATGAGCTTCGCGGGCATCGTGCGCACGCTCGTCGCGGTCGGCACCGTGAGGCTCGCGTCCATGTTCGCCGCGATGACCTTCGCGACGCCCTTGAGGGTCTCGACGGTGCTCTCGGGCTGTGGCGCGTCAGCCGGACCCGCGACGGGGGCGGAGGGCGCCTGCGCCGGGATGGGCTGCGGCTTGGCCGGCGCGGAGGTCGTGCGGGCGACGGGCGTGCTGCCGGTCGGAGTGCTCGCGGTCACCGGGGCGGGCTCGGGGGCCGGCTCCGCCTTCGCGGCCTCGGCCACGGGCTCGGGGATCTGGGACTGGCCGCCGTCGGCCTGGTCCTTCACGCCCTCCGGGGCGTCGGCGGGAACGGTGGGGATGGCGCTCGTCGGGGTCGGGTCGGCCGGGGTCGCGGCCTCGCCGGACTTTCCATCGCTCGGGTGGTAGGTCTCGAGCACGGGCCACCAGGACTGGTCGACCGAGTCCTTGTCGACGAGCCAGCGCTCGTACATCTCGTCCACGAGCCATTCGTTGGCTCCGAATTCGCCCGACGACTCGCCCTCGGGCGCGATTCCGGTCACTTGGCTCGACACAGCCGACCGCCTACTTTCACTTCGTATTGATGAACACGTTCGATGAAGTCCCGGCGGTGCCGTGAGAACGGGCACACGCCTCACCAATCTTAAGCGCAATCGCTGTGCGTCCGCCCGGTCGCAGGGCAGCGACTAGCGTTAATTGCATGAATTTCTATGAGACCGCTCCGACGCACGACCTGACGTACTCCGACGTCTTCCTCGTGCCGAGCCGCTCGGCAGTGCGAAGCCGGCTGGATGTCTCGCTCGCCCCGAACGACGGCACCGCCGCGAGCATCCCGATCGTCTCCGCCAACATGAACTCGGTCACCGGTCCGCGGCTGGCCGCGACCCTCGCGCGGCGGGGCGGACTCGGCGTGCTGCCGCAGGACCTTCCGCTGCAGGATCTCGCCGCCGCCATCCGGTGGGTGAAGGACCAGCCGCTGCGCTGGGATGCCGCGCTCGACTTCCGCCCGTCCGACACGGTGGGTGCCGCGCTCGCCCAGCTCCCACCGCTGGAGGGCCACGGCCTGGTGGTGCACGACGAGCACGGCCAGTTCCTCGGTGCGGTCACGGCCGAGCGGCTCGCCACGGCGCTCCCGGATGCGCCGCTGGGCGACCTGCTGGGCCCGCGCGTGGCGGAGATCGACGCGGATGCGCTCGACGGTCCGCGGGCGGCGTTCGACCTGATGGTGGCGGCGGGCATCCAGTTCGCTCCCGTGCTCCACGAGGGCCATGTCGTGGGCACGCTGTCGCGCAAGGGCGCACTGCGCTCGACCCTGTACGACCCCGCGGTCGACGCGAACGGCCGGCTCATCGTCGGTGCCGCGGTCGGGATCAACGGGGATGTCGCGGCGAAGGCCACCGCCCTCGCCGCCGCCGGCGTCGACGTGATCGTCGTCGACACCGCGCACGGACACCAGGACGGCATGCTCGCAGCGATCGCCGCGGTCGCGAAGCTGGACCTCGGCCTGCCGATCGCGGCCGGCAACGTCGTGACCGCCGAAGCGGTGCGCGACCTCGTCGGCGCGGGCGCGACGATCGTGAAGGTCGGGGTCGGCCCCGGCGCGATGTGCACCACCCGGATGATGACGGCGGTCGGCCGCCCGCAGTTCTCCGCCGTGCTCGAGACCGCGGAGGCGGCGCGCGCCCTCGGTGCGCACGTGTGGGCCGACGGAGGCGTGCGCTACCCGCGCGACGTGGCACTCGCGCTCGCCGCGGGCGCCGCGTCGGTGATGATCGGCTCGTGGTTCGCCGGAACGATCGAGGCGCCGGGCCAGCTCGCGGTCGACGAGCAGGGTCGCGCGTACAAGGAGAGCTGGGGCATGGCCTCGACCAAGGCCGTGCACGACCGGTTCGGTCAGCTCGATCCCTACGAACTCGCCCGCAAGGAACTGTTCGCCGAGGGGATCTCGTCGTCGAAGATCTACCTCGACCCGCAGCGTCCATCGCTCGAGGACCTCATCGACATGATCACCTCGGGTGTGCGCAGCTCGCTGAGCTATGCGGGCGCGACATCGCTCGCCGAGTTCCGGGAGCGGGCACTCGTGGGCATCCAGTCCGCCGCGGGGTACGAGGAGGGCAAAGCCCTCCCGGTGTCCTGGTAACCGGTTTCGTGGTGACCGTGCGGCCCGTACACTCGATCGAATAATGGACGACCCTCCGAGTAGTACTTCTCGTCGCCCCAAGGCCCTGCATGTCTGAATGGATCATGCTGGCCATCGGCACGCTGCTGACCATCGGCACCGGCGTGTTCGTCGCGAGCGAGTTCTCGCTGGTCAACCTCGACCGGTCCGACCTCGAGGTGCGGCAGTCCCGCGGTGAGAAGCGGCTCGGAGCACCGATCAGCGCCCTCAAGCGCACCTCGACGCACCTGTCGAGTGCGCAGCTCGGCATCACGATCACGACCCTGCTCGCCGGCTACATGCTCGAGCCGGCGCTCAGCTCGCTGCTCGAAGGACCACTCGCCTCGATCGGGGTGCCGGATGCCGCGGCCACCGTCACCTCGTCCATCCTCGCGGTCGTGATCGCGACCCTGCTCTCGATGATCATCGGCGAGCTCGTGCCGCAGAACTTCGCCCTCGCGCTGCCGCGGGCGACCGGAAAGCTCGTGCTTCCGTTCCAGATCATGTTCACCGCGGTGTTCAAGCCCGCGGTGGTCGCGCTCAACAACACCGCGAACGCCGTGCTCCACCTGTTCGGCATCGAGCCGAAGGAGGAGCTGTCCGGTGCGCGCACGGCGGAGGAGCTCGTCTCGCTCGTGCGCCGCTCGGCGCAGGAGGGCAGCCTCGACCAGGACACGGCGACGCTCCTCGCTCGCACGCTCGCGTTCACCGACCACTCGGCACAGGACGTGATGACCCCGCGGCCGCGCGTCGCGAGCGTCGACCGCACCGCGATGGCGACCGAGGTCATCGAGCTCGCGCGGCAGACCGGATTCTCGCGGTTCCCGGTGATCGACGAGAGCATCGACGACGTCGTCGGCGTCGTCCACGTCAAGCAGGCCGTCGCCGTGCCGCGCGAGAAGCGCGGCGATGTGCCGGTGTACGCGCTGCAGTCGGAGGCCCTGCGGGTGCCCGAGACCATGCGGCTCGACTCGCTGCTCGCCGAACTCCGCGGCAAGGGCTACCAGATGGCCGTCGTGGTCGACGAGTACGGCGGCACCGCGGGCGTCGCGACGCTCGAGGACCTCGTCGAGGAGCTCGTCGGCGAGGTGTCGGACGAGCACGACCGGTCCAAGCCCGACGTGGTGCGCGCTCGCGACTGGTTCACGTTCCCCGGCATCCTGCGCCCGGATGAGCTGCTCGAGCGCACGAACGTCGTCGTGCCCGAGGAGGGTCCGTACGAGACCGTCGGCGGCTGGCTCATGGCCGAGCTCGGCCGGCTCCCCACGGTCGGCGACACGGTCGAGATCGGGTCCGGCGTGTTCCGGATCGAGCGACTCGACGGCCGCCGGATCGACCGGGTGCGGTTCACCCCGACACCCCGCGACCCCGAGGGGGTCGACAACTGATGGACTGGTTCGGCATCGTCTGGCTCTTCATCCTGCTGCTCGTCAACGGCTTCTTCGTCGGCGCATCGTTCGCGGTCATCTCCGCGCGCCGCTCGCAGATCGAGCCGCGCGCCGAGGCCGGCTCGCGATCGGCGAAGACCGCGCTCTGGGCGATGGAGCACGCCGGTCTCATGCTCGCGACCAGCCAGCTCGGCATCACGGTCGCGTCGCTGCTCATCCTGAATGTCTCGGAGCCGGCCATCCACCACCTGCTCGAGATCCCGCTGCACCTCACCGGCTGGCCGGAGCAGGTGATCGCGACGATCAGCTTCATCATCGCGCTCATCCTGGTCTCGTTCCTGCACGTGGTGCTCGGCGAGATGGTGCCGAAGAACCTGTCGTTCTCGGTGCCCGACCGCGCGGTGCTCCTGCTGGCCCCGCCGCTCGTGTTCGTGTCGTGGGTGGTGCGGCCGGTCATCGTCGCGCTCAACGCCGTGACCGGCGGCATCCTGCGACTGTTCCGGGTCGAGCCCAAGAGCGAGGCGAACAGCGTGTTCACCCTCGACGAGGTCGCGACGATCGTCGCCACTTCGACCAAGGAGGGTGTGCTGCACGACTCGAGCGGCGCCCTGCTCGCGGCCTTCGAGTTCACCGACAAGAAGGTCTCGGATGTCGCGGTCGGCATGGCCGCGCTCGTCACCCTGCCCGAGGACGCGACCCCGGCCGACGTCGAGCGCGCCGTGGCACAGCGCGGTTTCTCGCGCTACATCCTCGTGGATGCCGCGGGCGAACCCACCGGCTACCTGCACCTCAAGGACGTGATCGACCTCGACGAGACCGGCGAGTTCGACGAGCCGGTTCCGCCCAAGCGGATCCGCCAGCTGATCTCGGTGTTCCGCGGCATGGACCTCGAGGATGCCCTCGCGACCATGCGTCGCAGCGGCGGACACGTTGCCCGCGTGTTCGACGAGTCAGGCTCGACCCGTGGTGTCCTCTTCCTCGAGGACATCATCGAGGAGCTCGTGGGCGAGGTCCACGACGCCACACGCCGCACCTAGGCGCGCCGCTCGGCGGCGCGCGTCGTCCGTCGATTGCCACGAGCGCGGTCGCGGCAATCGCCGGAATCACCCCACGAGGCACGTCACCAATGCTCAGCGAGGGAAACGAGGAACTGCTCGAGGCCGGCGGGGGAGGTGAAGTGGTGCACGGTGGCGCCGAGGGCGGCCGCGGCATCCGTGTTCTCGGACTTGTTGTCGACGAAGATCATCTGCTCGACGTCGATGCCGAGCCCCGCAGCGACCTCGCGGTAGATCGCGGGGTCGGGCTTCACGGCGTCCATCTCGGCGCTCACGAACATCGTCTCGAAGAACTCTGACATCGGCGAGAACCGGAATCCCGAGGCGAAGTCGAAGCCCGCGTTGGACAGCAGCGCGACCCTCGTGTCGCCGAGGTACAGGCGCTCGATGAGGTCGAGGGTCGCGGGCTCCAGGCTCCACCAGCTGCGGAAGTCCTCGACCCAGAGCGCGTGCCGCTTGGACGCCGACCACTCCACCCCGAGCTCGAAGGCGATCGTGCGCCAGTACTCGGTCACGAGCAGCGTGCCCTGGTCGAGCGCGGCACGGTGGAACCAGTAGCGCTCCCAGAACCGGTCCTCGAGTTCCTCAGGGAGCCCAGCGACGTCGAGGAGGCGCAGCGTGTCGTCCTCCGAGGGTGAGTGCGAGATCACCTCGCCGTAGTCGAAGACGACGACGCGGTCGGGGATCCTGATCGGGAAGGCAGCCACGCTTCAAACTATCGTGGCCTGCATGGCCGACTTCACGCGCTGGACCGAGGATGACGCCGCCGCCTGGATCGCCGCGCCCGGCCCCGACGACGACAAGTACTCCCGCGGGGTGCTCGGCGTCGTCACCGGATCCACGCGGTATCCGGGCGCCGCGGTGCTGTCGGTGGAAGCCGCGCTGCACACCGGGGTGGGGATGCTGCGCTACCTCGGCCCGGAGCGCCCGACCGATCTCGTGCTCGCGCGCCGTCCGGAGGCGGTCACGGCCGAAGGGCGGGTGCAGGCCTGGCTGCTCGGCTCGGGCATCGACGTGGAGGAGCGGGAACGCGGCATCCTCGACCGCATGGAGGCTGCGGTCACCTCGGGGCTCCCGTGCGTGCTGGATGCCGGCGCCCTCCACCTCCGCCCCCGCGCGACCGGCCCCGTGGTGCTCACCCCGCACGCGGGCGAGCTCGCGCGCATCCTCGGCGTGGACCGCGCCGACATCGCCGCCGACCCGCCCGGCTTCGCCGAACGGGCCGCCGCCGAGTTGGACGCGACCGTGCTGCTCAAGGGACACACGACGCACATCGCCGGCCCGGGCATCACGCTCAGCACCCAGGCCGCGCCGGCCTGGCTCGCGACCGCGGGGGCCGGGGATGCCCTCGCCGGCATCCTCGGAGCGCTCGTGGCCACCCACGCCGCCGAGGTGGCAGCCGACCCGACCGCGCTCGCCCGCCTCGCGGCGACCGCGACCGTGCTGCACGGCAGAGCGGCCGAGTGGGCGAGCGGCGGTGGACCGTTCACGATCCTCGACCTGTGCGCGACCGTGCCCGCGGTGATCGCGAACCTGCTGCTCGCGCGCGGATCGGCGACCGCGGGCTAGCCCGCGTTGAACCGGGCCACGAACTCCCGGGTGCGTTCGTGCTGCGGGGCGCCGAACACCTGCGCGGGTGGTCCGGATTCGACGATCACGCCCTGGTCGAGGAACACGACGCGATCGGCCACGTCGCGGGCGAAGGCCATCTCGTGGGTCGCCATCACGATCGTCGTGCCGTCGAGCTTGAGCTGGCGCACGAGTTCGAGCACCTCGCCGACCAGCTCGGGGTCGAGCGCGCTCGTGATCTCGTCGAGCAGCAGCAGTTCTGGCTCGGTCGCGATCGCGCGCACGATCGCCGCGCGCTGCTGCTGTCCGCCGGAGAGCCGATCGGGGTAGCTCTTCGCGTGCTCGCCGAGGCCGATGCGCTCGAGGAGCTCGACGCCGCGGGCTTCCGCCTCGGCCTTCGGCCGTCCGAACACGTGGCGCGACGCGAGGGTGACGTTGTCGAGCACCGACAGGTGCGGGAACAGGTTGTAGTGCTGGAAGACCACGCCGATCCGCGCGCGCACCGCATCGGCATCGACGCGCGGGTCGCTGATGTCGAGGTCGCGCAGCCAGACCTGGCCGTCGTCGATGGTCTCGAGCAGGTTCACCGTGCGCAGCAGGGTCGACTTGCCGGAGCCGCTCGCACCGATCAGGGCGACGACCTCGTGCTCGGCGACCTCGAGGTCGATGCCGCGCAGCACCGTCGCGTCGCCGAACGACTTGTGCACGTTCTCGAGGCGCAGCACCGGCCCGGAGAACGTCGGCGAGCCGGCGCTCATACGATGCCGCCGATCTGCTCGCGCGACCGCAGCCGGGCCGTGTACCAATCGGTGAAGCGGATCATCGGCAGCGCGAGCAGCACGAACAGCAGCCCGGCGACGATGTACGGGGTGAAGTTGAAGGTGTGGGCGACCTCGATCTGGGCGGCGCGCACGGCGTCCACGGCTCCGAGCACCGAGATGAGGCCGACATCCTTCTGCATCGCGACGAAGTCGTTCATGAGCGCGGGCGTGACCTTGCGCACCGCCTGGGGGAGCACGACGAGTCGCATCGTGCGTCCGTGGGTCAGGCCGAGCGAGCGTGCGGCGAGTCGCTGCGATGGATGCACCGCCTCGATACCCGCGCGGAACACCTCCGACACGTACGCCGAGTAGGTGAGGATGAGGGCCAGCGTGCCCAGCAGCTCGCTCGGGATGCGCGGGCCGCCCGGCCCGATCAGGCCCGGGATGCCGAACCCCACCAGGTACAGCACGATGATGAGCGGCATCCCGCGGAACAGGTCGGTGTAGCCCGCAGCGAGCGCGCGGAGCGGGAAGAACACCGGACCACGCAGGGTGCGGATCGCGGCGATCAGCACGCTCAGGATCAGCACGCCCACCACGGCGAACGCCAGCACGCGCAGGTTCAGCAGGAAGCCGACGCCGACCAGCGGCAGCGACTCGATGAAGACCTCAGGATCGAAGAAGGTCTGCTGCACCCTGGACCAGCCCGGCGTGTTCACGATGAACAGCCACGCGACCACCGCGAGGGCGAGCGTGCTGATGAGGCTGATGATCACCGAGCGCACGCCCTGCTTGCGTCGGAACGCCCGCCGGTCGAGCTCGATCGAGCTCGGTGGCACTACGGGGCGGGCAGCTCGAGCACGGGCGCGTCCGCGGCGTCGGCAAGCCACTCCGCAGCGAGGTCGGCGAGGACGCCGTTGCGCTTGAGGGTGTCGATCGCGTTCGAGACCTGCACGGTCAACGGGCTGTCCTTGGCGAGTACCAGTCCGAACTCGTCACCGTTCTTGCCGTCCATGGCCGGCAGCTGGCCGATGATGACGCCGTCGGTGAGCTCGACCCCGGTGAGGTAGAACGCGGTCGGCAGGTCGACGACGATCGCGTCGACGGTGCCCGATTCGAGGGCGAGCTTGGCGTCGTCGTTCGTGTTGAACACCTGCGCACCGGCCGCCGGCGCGATGATCTGGTTGATCGCGTCGAGGCTCGTCGTGCCGGTCTGGGCGCCGATCAGCAGTCCCTTGAGCTCCTCGATCGTCGTCGCGCCGGCCGCGGCCGAGGCGCCGGTGGTGATGACCACCTGCGTGGTCTCGTAGTACGGCGAGCTGAAGTCCACGTTCTGCGCGCGCTCGGTGGTGATCGAGAACTGCTGCAGGTTGAAGTCGAAGTCCTTGGGTCCGGGCGCGATGGCCTCGTCGAAGGTCGTGCGAACCCAGACGACATCCTCGGCGGCGAAGCCGAGTTCATCGGCGACCGCGTAGCCCACGGCGGCCTCGAAGCCCTCGCCCGACTCCGGGGCGTCGTCGATGACCCACGGGTAGTACGCGGGCTCGCCCGTGCCGATGGTGAGCTTGCCCTCGGTGACGTAGGAGCTCGGCTCGCCGGAGTCGCCGCCCTTGACCTCACAGCCCGAGAGGCCGATGGCGAGGGCCGCGGTGGCGGCGATGGCGACGGTGCGAAGGATCGTGGATGCGCGGGACATGGTTCCTCCTGAAGCTGCTGTGTGCTCACCATTGTGCAGCATCCGCGCGCTCCAGCGCCGGACGGAGACACATTGTTACCCGGCTACGCTTGGGCGCATGACGACCGAGGCGCCCGCTCGCCTCGGGGCCTCCGGTGTGGTTCGCGCCGTCGCATCCAGCCCGATCACCGTGTGGGCCGCATTCGTGCTCGCACACCTGTGGCTCGGCCTCGTGAACCTCTACGCCCCCAGCCAGCCCCTCGGCGACGTGACCGTGGTCTACCGGTTCTGGATGGACCAGGCCGCGCAGGGCACCGTGGTCGGCATCGACACCGCCTGGGTGTACCCGATCGTCGCGATCGTCCCGATGCTCGCCTCGCTGCTGTTCGGGCCCGACCAGTACGCGAGCACGTGGTTGTCGATGGTCATGATCCTCAACGCCGTCGCATTCGGATTCGTGACGGGATGGGGCCGCTCGCGCGAGCGCGTCGTGCTCGGCTGGTGGTGGGTCGGCTTCCTGCTGCTGCTCGGGCCGATCGCGCTCGGACGGATCGACTCCGTGACCGTGCCGATCGCGATGGTGGGCGTGCTCGTGATCGCGACCCGGCCGCGCGCGGCCGCCGTGCTGCTGACGATCGCGACCTGGATCAAGATCTGGCCCGCCGCCATCCTGCTCGCGCTCGTCATCGCGGTGCGGGAGCGCTGGCGCATCGTCGCGACCGCGGCGGTCGTCTCGGCGGCGATCGCGGGAATCGCACTCGTACTCGGCAGCGGCCAGAACGTGCTGAGCTTCATCACCGAGCAGACCGGGCGTGGGCTCCAGGTCGAGGCGCCGGTGAGCACGATCTGGCTCTGGCGGGCGCTGTCGGGGGTCGTGGGCACGTACGTGTACTACGACACGGGCATCCTCACCTACCAGGTGATGGGGGAGGGCACCGCGCTCGCGGCCTCGGTCATGACCCCGCTGCTGCTCGTCGTGGTCGCCGTGATCGCCCTCCTCGGGATCCGATCGGTGCGTCGCGGCGCCCAGCCCGCCGACCTGCTGCCCCCGCTCGCCCTCGCGCTCGTGACGGCGTTCATCGCGATCAACAAGGTCGGCTCGCCGCAGTTCGCGAGTTGGCTCGCGGTGCCGATCGTGCTCGGGATCGCGACCAGGATCGCCGGCACCGGGCGGTCGTTCCGCACCCCGGCGGCGTTGGTGCTCGGGATCGCCGGGCTGACCCAGCTCGTGTACCCGTACCTGTACAACGAGCTGCTGAACCTCGATCCGCTCATGCTCGTCGTGCTCACCGCGCGCAATGTGCTCTACTTCGTGCTGCTGGGGTGGGCGATCCACGCGATCGTCACAGCGCCGCGGGCCGCGGGCCAGGACGACGACGAGGACGTCTGGCTGCCATCGGTGTGGCCCCTCGGCGAGCCGGTGCCGCGCGACCGCGGCTAGTGCGGCTCAGTCGCCGCCGGTGATCTCCCGCACGCTCGCGAGCACGTTCTCGGGCTCGAAGATCGCGTACCAGTCGTCCTTGAACAGCTGCGTGCGGGACTTCTCGAGCGCGAGCTGCGCGCCGTCGGAGAGCTTCCAGTCCAGCTCGCCGAAGATCAGCGCGATGCCGATCTGCAGGTGACCCATGAGGAAGTCCTTCGCGGCCTCCTCCGGCACGCCCTTGTCGATCACGCGCTGCAGGCCCTCGTGGATGACCGCGACGCAGCCGTTGGCGAGCGTCTCCGTGAGCGCGGGCTCGAGCAGGGCCATCTGGTCGACCGTGATGCGGTGCGCCCGGCTGATCGGTGCGAAGATCTCGCACGCCGCCGCCTGCACCCGATCGGCGATCGCACCGTCGTCGCCCCACGCGACCGCGAACACGATCGCCTGCTCCGCGAGCCCGCCACCCCAGAAGTCGCGCCGCGCCGGCGGTTCCGGCTCCGCGAGCAGGCTGTAGAGCGGTGGATGCGTCGGGTGCATCACATACACGTTGATGTCGTCGCGCTTCGGCACCCGCTCGGCCGCGATCGCGGCCGGGTCGAGGTACAGCACGCTCGCACCGGAGTCGAGCTTCGGGAACACCTCGGCCGCGACCTGCCGGGAGATGCGATCGGGCACTGCGAAGATCACGAGGTCGGCGCCCGCGAGCCCCTCATCGAGTTCGGATGCGGTGATGCCGAGTTCCGCGAGTCGCGCGCGCCCCGCTTCGCCGGGCTCGATGTAGCGCACGTCGTACTCCGGATTGCCGAGGAGCGAGCGCGCGATGCGGCCGCCCATCTTGCCGCCGGCTCCCAGCACTGCGAGTGTCATCATGGCGTCTCCTCCGAAGCGTGACCTGTCCGGAATACGGTATACCAAATGCGAGCGGCCGAGTGCGAGTTCGCGGTGTGCGCCGCGGTCGCGCCCGAACTCAGCGCCACAGTGCCCGCGCGGTCAGTCCTCGATCGCGTGTCGGAACGCGTCGAGCGAATCCGCGAGGTGGTCGCGCATCGCGGCCACGGCGCCCTCGACGTCCCGGCGGGCGAGCGCATCGGCGATCCGGCGGTGCTCCGCGACCGCCCGTCCCGCGCGGTCGTGGTCCACGAGCGTGGCGCGGCGCAGCTGCAGCAGCACGTCCGCGAGTGAGTCGATGAGCACGAGGAAGAGCGCGTTGTCGGTGGCTTCGACGATGGCGCGGTGGAACGCGACATCCGCCCGGGAGAAGCTCCTCCGGGTCGTCGAGCAGGGTGTCGGCGCGGTCGACGAGGGCGACGATCGCGGCGAGCTGGTCGTCATCCGCACGCTCGGCGGCGAGTCGCACCGTCGCGAGTTCGAGGGTCTGGCGCACTTCGTCGATGCGCTGCGGGTCGACGCCGCCGCGCTGGGACAGGAACAGTTCGATGGATTCCGCGACGCCCTCGTGCTGCAGATCGGCCACCCGCACGCCGTAGCCCGAGCGCGCTTCGAGCACGCCCTTGGCGGCCAGGTGACGGATCGCCTCGCGGACGACCGTGCGCGAGACGCCGAACCGCTCGCCGAGATCGCGTTCGGACGGGATGCGCGCACCCGGCTCGAGCTTCGCCTCGCGGATGGCCGCGAGCAACTGCTCGCTCACCTGCACGAACAGGTTCGGATTGCGATCGATCGCGCTCAGCAGCAGCGGGTCCTCAGTCATGGTCCCGTCAGCCTACCGACGCGCCGGAATGCAAGATCTACAGCCCCTTCGGGATGTCGCTCTCGATCAGGATGCCGTCCTCGATCGCGCGCTTGCGGAGCGCGACCTTGGTGCCGACATCGAACCCGGCGACGCGGTACTTCTCGCGGATGCGCTTGAGGTAGCTCTTCGCGGTCTCCTCGGAGATGCTGAGCGCGAAGGCCACCGCCTTCACGGGCTCGCCGCCGCCGTACAGGGCCATGACGCGACGCTCCTGCGCACTGAGCTTGGGGGCACCGCCGACCTCGCCCTGGCTGAGCGCCAGGTCCAGCTCGGCGGAGACGAAGGACTCGCCCTTCGCGGCGGCGCGGATGGCCTCGACGATCATGCCGGCATCCTCGCTCTTCACGAGGTAGCCGAGCGCTCCCGCGCCGAGGGCCTCGCGCACGACGTTGGGCTCGGAGTAGGTGCTCATCAGCACGACCTTCACGCCCATGGTCTTGAGCGTGTTGATCTTCAGCGAGATCGGGATGTTGTCCTTGAGGTCGAGGTCGAGCAGCACGACGTCGACCGGGAACTGCGGGTGCGTCGTGAGCTCCGGCCAGGTCGGCACGGCAGCGACCATCTCGATGTCGGCCGCGGCGTTGCGGATCCATTCGGTGAGGGCGCCCAGGAGCATCCGGTGGTCGTCCACGATGGCGAGCCGGATCGGTGCGTTGGAGTCGGTCACGCTGGATTCCTCATTTCATTCCTGCACTCGCTCGTCCACTACTGGTCCGCCGGGTTGTCGACGAGCGCCCGGATGTCCACCCGAAGGCTGGAGTTCTGGGTGGAGTCACTGTACTGCCCGACCTTCCGGATGGCGTCCCACGTGGCCGGGTCGACACGATTTCGTGGCACACCGGAACTGGTGAGCGTGATGTGGATGCCGATCTTCCGGCCCTGGTCGGCGGGCACGAACTCCGTGCCGGGCTCGATCGCGAGCTGCACGCTCCTCGTCGATCCGCGCTTGGACTGGTCGCTCACGAGCAGCCAGGCGGCCTGCAGCAGCCCGTCCCGCTGCTGCGGGTCGAGCAGGCCCGCGAGGCTGCCCTTGTCGGTGAGCGTGACGGTCTTGCCGAGGAGGTCGGACTCGGTGATCGCGTGGAACAACCACGTCTCGCGGCGTCCTTCGATGAGGTGCAGACGAAGCTCGGTGGCCAGCTGCGCGGCCTTCGACGCCATCGCCGGCTGCAGCGGAAGCGGGGTGCGGCCGTTGGCCACCGAGTCGAGCAGTTCCTCGGCCGCGAGGTCGAGGCGCGCGAGCTCCTCCGATGCGAGCATGCCGACCGCGAATCGCGGAGCGGACACCGTGCTCTGCACGAGCACACGGTCGAGCTCGACCTGCACGAGCCGCCGGAACCCGCGCACGACGACCACCGCGATCACGGCCGGCAGCACGGCGAACGCGAGCGTGGTCACCTGCTGGGCGAGGGTGCGACCGTTCAGCTCCGAGTTGAGCAGCATGGCGGTCGCGAGCACCGCTCCGATCACGCCCGCGGCGATCAGGATGTCGAGGGTGCGGCGCATCGTGACGATGACGAGCAGCGCCATCCCGCTGGTCACCGCTGCGGTGGCGTACTTGCCGACGTCGTGCAGCGGCAGGATGGCGACGAGGTCGAGCGTGATCGCGGCGCCGATCCCGGCCAGGAACAGCCAGAACATCCACTCCGGCAGCTGATCGCCGTTGACCCGCGTGACGACGAGCGTCGTGACGATCGCGAGCGCGAGCACGACCCAGGCCAGCCCCGCTGGCAGCGGGTTCGGATAGGCGCCGCTCGCCCAGTACGAGACGAACCAGCCGAGCCCGTAGATCGCCCGCAGGGCGAGCACGACGACGGCGCCGATGCCGATGAAGCCGGTGCCGAGGCTGGCCCGGCGGGGAACGGCCTCGCGCACGACCCGGCGCGTGGCCTCGCTGATGTTCCGCCGGCCGCGGCCGATGACCACGCCGAGCGTGTTCTCCTCAGGTGCCGAGAAGGTCACGGTGTCTCTCGCCATCAGCGAGGCACCTCCAGCACGACGGTGGTGCCGGAACCGGGGGAGGAGAACAGCCGCGCACGACCGCCGACCTCCTTGAGGCGCCCCACCACGGATTCCTTGAGGCCCAGCCGGGCCGAGTCGACGTCGTCGAGCTGGAAGCCGACCCCCGAGTCGGTGATCATCGCGCGGACGGTGGTCTCGTCTTCCGTGATCGTGACGTGCGCCTCGGTCACGCCGGAGTGCCGCCGCACGTTCTCGAGGCACTCCGCGAGCGCGAGCAGGAACGCGTCGAGCACGTCGCTCGGCAGCAGCACCTGGCCGGTGCCGTGCCAGCTGACGTCGAGTCCCATGCGTCCGAAGCGCTGCTTGACGGACTGGAGGGTGGTGCCGAGCACGGTCTCCTCGACCGGGTTGAGGTTGTAGGTGCCGCTCGACTGCGGCGTCGGGGTGGCGCCCAGCCTGAGCTGGCGCAGGAGGCGCGCGTCATCCTGGGCCTGCTGGCGCAGGGCCTCGGGGGCGACGCCCACGCCAGAGTGCGCGAGCAGGGTCAGCGTGGCCAGCACGGTGTCGTGGAGCAGTCGTGCGGACTGCCGCCGCTGCGCCTCGGTCTCGCTCGCCTGGCGCTCCGCCCGATGGGCGCGGCCGATGCTCGCGATGCGCCGGGCGGCCCTCGGTACTCCCGCCGAGATCCAGAAGCCGATCACGGAGGCGAGGGTCCAGCCGAGACTCAGCAGCGCGACCGTGTGCAGCGGCGCCTGGAACGGCGCGAGCAGCACGGTCGTGACCGCCGTCACGACGACGAACGAACCGAACAGCACGATCCGGCGTAGCGCCTCGGTCGTGAGGGTGATCGCCGACGAGGCGAGGGATGCCGCGGTCAACTGCGTGATCGCCGACACCCCCGCCGGACTCGGGCCGGTCGTGCTCACGACCGTCGCGAGCACGACCACGACGATGCCGGCGAGCTGCACCGGGATCACCCAGGCCAGCGAACGACGGCTTCCCCACTGGATCTGGCACACACCGATGCCGATGTAGAGCGGCAGGCAGAGCAGGTAGGGAACCAGGTCGAGCGCACCCGGGATGCTCAGGCACACGATCGACACGATCGTGAAGCTGAGGCCGTAGATGCGGGCCGCACGCTGGAGGAGCCGGTCACGCTCCTTTGCAATCAGTTCCATCGCTCGAATGGTCCCACACCGAACCCCACAACTGGGGGTGCCCCACCGCCCGAGGAAGGCGGCGTCCGCGGGTTACAGTCGTGCTGCAAGAGGAGCACCAAATCCGAACCGGGGGGTTTGACTGGGCTCGCAGTGACCCGCTGCGAGCCCGAACTCCGTTAAGCGACGGAAACCGCGAGCAGTCGCTGCAGTTGCGCCCCGACCAGGCCGTGCTCGATGAGGAACGCGTCGTGTCCGAACGGCGAGCTGATCACGATCGGTACGTCGCCGTCGATGTTGCCCGGGGCGTACTTCGCCACCACGCGCTGGTCGGAGACCGGGAACAGCCGGTCGCTGTCGATGCCGAGCACGAGGGTTGGCGCGACCAGCTGCGACAGCGCCGTCGCGACGCCGCCGCGGCCGCGGCCGACGTCGTGCGAGTTCATCGCCTCGACGAGCCGCAGGTAGCTGTTCGCGTCGAACCGGCGGGTGAACTTGTTGCCGTGGTAGTCGAGGTAGCTCTCCACCGCGTAGCGACCGCCGCCGCCCAGCGGGCTCACGCCGCTCTGCCAGCTGCGTTCGAAGCGGTCGTTGAGCTCGGTGGGGGAGCGGTAGTTGAGCAGCGCCATCCGGCGGGCGAGGGCGAGGCCGCGGAACGGACCCTCCTCGAGTTCGTAGAAGTCGCCGCCGGCGAAGTTCGGGTCGTTGCGCACGGCCTCGAGCTGCACGAAGTTGAGCGCGATCTGGTCGGCGCTCGACAGGGCCGGCGCGGCGAGCACCGCGACGCGGTCGACGCGGTCGGGATGCGCGATGCCCCACTCCATCGACTGCATGCCGCCCATCGATCCACCGATCACCGCGGCCCAGCGCTCGATGCCGAGCGCGTCGGTGAGGGCGAGTTGCACCTCGACCTGGTCGCGGATCGTGACGAACGGGAAGCGCGAGCCCCACTCGGTGCCGTCGGGCGCGTGCGATGCGGGGCCGGTGGTGCCCTGGCATCCACCGAGCATGTTCGGCACGACGACGAACCACTCGTCGGTGTCGAGCGCGAGACCCGGCCCGACCAGGCCGCCCCACCATCCGCCGGTCGGGTGCCCTGGGCCGGGCTCGCCCACGAGGTGGCTGTCGCCCGTGAGCGCGTGCACGACGAGGATCGCGTTCCTGCCGTCAGGATGCAGCGTGCCGAACGTCTCGTACGCCACCCGCACCGACGGCAGCTCGCCGCCCCGCTCGAGCCGCACCGTGCCGATGGACTCGAACTGCCGGTTGCCCACCGGATCGCCCTCGCGCCACGCACCCGTGACCGGCGGCGCGCCCGCGAGCGAGCGCGCGTTCGCCTCCGTCACGAAGGTCGCGAGCACCGTGTCCTCGGGGGTCTGCCAATCCATGGTGCTCCCAAGTATCCCGGCAAGCGGGGGACCCTCTTGGATTGTTACGGGTTGGAGAGGCTACGCCTTCGCGTTCGCGGCCGCCACGGCGCGTGCCGCGGCGAACCCGAGCTCGAGGTCCGCCTTCAGGTCGTCGACGTTCTCGATGCCGACCGACAGGCGCACGAGTCCCGGCGTGACGCCGGTCGTGAGCTGCTGCTCCGGGGTGAGCTGCGAGTGCGTCGTCGAGGCCGGGTGGATGATCAGGCTGCGCACGTCGCCGATGTTGGCCAGGTGGCTGAACAGGGCGACGTTCTCGACGAGCGCACGTCCGGCATCCACACCGCCCTTGAGCTCGAACGACACCACGGCGCCCACGCCCTTCGGCGCGTACTTGTTCGCCGCGGCGTACCACGGGCTCGAGGGCAGGCCGGAGTAGTTGACCGTCGCGACGTCCGAGTGGTTCTCGAGCCACTCCGCGATCTCCTGGGCGTTCTGGGTGTGGCGCTCGATGCGAAGGCTCAGCGTCTCGATGCCCTGGATGAGCGCGAAGGCGCTGTCGGGGGAGAGTGCTGCACCAGTGTCGCGCAGGATCGTGACGCGGGTCTTGATGATGAACGCGATCGCATCACCGAGCACGCCCGTGTAGCTCGCGCCGTGGTAGCTCGGGTCGGGTTCGGTGAGTCCGGGGAACTTGTCCGCGTTGGCCGCCCACGGGAACGTGCCGCCGTCGACGATCACGCCGGCGATGACCGTGCCGTGGCCGCCGAGGAACTTCGTGGCCGAGTGCACGACGATGTCCGCGCCGTAGTCGAAGGGCTTGATCAGGTACGGGGTCGCGATCGTGTTGTCGACGATGAGCGGCAGACTCGACGCGTGCGCGACGGCCGCGACCTTCTCGATGTCGAGGATGTTGATCTTCGGGTTGCCGATGGTCTCGGCGAACAGGAGCTTGGTGTTCGGGCGGATCGCGGCCTGCCATTCGGCGGCGTCATCCTGGTCCTCGACGAAGGTGACCTCGATGCCGAGCTTCGCGAAGGTGTACTTGAAGAGGTTGTAGGTGCCGCCGTAGATCGACGACGACGAGACGATGTGGTCGCCCGCGCCGGCGATGTTGAGCACGGCGTAGGTGATCGCCGACGATCCGGAGGCCACCGCGAGGGCTGCCGTGCCGCCCTCGAGGGCCGCAACGCGCTGCTCGACCACGTCGGTGGTCGGGTTCATGAGCCGCGTGTAGATGTTGCCGAACTCGGCGAGCGCGAACAGGTTCTGCGCGTGCGCCGTGCTGTTGAACACGTACGAGGTGGTCTTGTAGATCGGCGTCGCCCTGGCGTTCGTCGTCGGGTCGGGCTGCGCTCCCGAGTGCACCTGCTTGGTCTCGAACTTCCAGTTGTCGCTCATGGGGTGAGCCTAGGTCGCGCGGTCCGAGCCCGGGCGTCGAGGTGAAACAGGGCGTAATCCGGAGTTGCTTTTGCGCGACTACTCGTGCGAGAGTAGTCGCGTGTCATCCATCCGCATCTTCATCCTCGGGTCGCTCGTCGAGCGCGGCCCGATGCACGGCCACGCCATGCGCGCGCTCGCCGAGGAGGAGCATATCGACGAATGGGCGGACTTCGGCGTCGGCGCGATCTACGGCGCGATCAAGCGGATGACCGCCGACGAGCTCATCGAGGTGATCCGCACCGAACGCGAGGGCAACTACCCCGAGCGCCAGGTCTACGCGGTCACCGACGCCGGACTCGCCGAACTCGACGAGCTGCGCCGGTCCGCGCTCGAGACCATCGTGCTGCGGCCCGATCCGGTCGATCTCGCGCTCGCACGGTTGGATGACGCGAGCCTGGACGACCTCGCAGCGACCCTCGGCGTCCGCCTCGCCGAGTTGCGCGCCCGCCTCGAACGCGAGGACACGCACGTCGCGCGCATCGCCAAGTACCTCTCCCTCATGGAGCAGCAGGTGATGCGGCACGACCGCCATCGCCTCCGGGCCGAGATCGCCTGGCATGAGGAGCTGCTCGAGAACCTGCCCGCGATCGCCGCGGACGAACGATCCAGAAGGAACCCGTCATGACCGACACCACGAAGTCACCGGCAACGCCACCGGCCGCTCCCGGCTGGAGCGGAGCGCCCGCCTTCACGCCGATCACCAAGCGCCCCGGCCTCGCGCTCGCCGTGCTCATCCTCGGCATCTCGATGGCGCTCATCGACACGACGATCGTCAACGTCGCGCTGCCGACCATCCGCACGAGTCTCGACGCGAGCGAAGCGACCCTGTCGTGGATCATCTCCGGGTACGCGCTCGCCTACGGCCTCGCCCTCATCCCGGCCGGTCGCATCGGCGACCGGATCGGTCACAAGTGGGTGTTCATCTTCGGTCTCGCCCTGTTCACGGTCGCGAGCATCGCGTGCGGGCTCGCGACCGACGATCTCACGCTCATCATCGCGCGAGTCGTTCAGGGCCTCGCCGGTGGCATCTTCTTCCCACCGGTGACCGCGCTGATCCAGCTCATGTACCCGCCGCAGCAGCGCGGACGGGCCTTCGCGATCATGGGAGCGACGATCGGATTCTCGACGGCGCTCGGCCCGATCATCGGCGGACTGCTCATCGAGGCGCTCGGCGAGACGGATGGCTGGCGCTCGATCTTCTTCGTGAACGTGCCGTTCGGCATCATCGCGGTCGCCGCAGCGTTCTTCCTGCTGCCGGGCGTGGTCGCGGGCAAGAAGGCGGAGGGCGCCGACCTGGTCGGGCTCGTCCTGCTCGCCGGCTCGCTCGTCGCGATCCTCGTTCCGCTCATCCAGGGCCAGGACGAGGGCTGGCCGCTGTGGACCTACCTCTCGATCGCCGGCGGTCTGCTGCTGCTCGTCGCATTCGCGTTCTGGGAGCGCAACGTGGATGCGCGCGGCAAGTCGCCGCTCGTGCCGCCGCGGCTGTTCTCGCACCTGTCGTTCACCGGCGGCACCATCCTCGCGCTCGTCTACTTCGCGGCGTTCACGAGCATCTTCTTCACGATCTCGATCCTGTGGCAGGCGGGCCTCGGCCACACCGCGCTCGAGTCCGGGCTCGTCTCGATCCCGTTCGCGATCGGCAGCATCATCGGGGCCTCGCAGAGCAACCGGCTCGCGGAGCGGCTCGGACGCTCGGTGCTCGTGCTCGGCGTCGGTCTGGTCGCGATCGGCCTGATCGCCACTCTGGCTCGTGCTGCTGCTCGTGCCGACCATCGACCTCACCAACTGGGAGCTGCTCGCACCGCTGCTCGTCGCCGGCATCGGCAGTGGCCTGTTCATCGCGCCGAACGCGCAGTTCATCGTCGCGACCGTCGATCGCAGCGAGGCGGGTGCCGCCTCCGGAGTCGTCGGCACGATGCAGCGAGTGGGCAGCGCGGTGGGCATCGCGATCATCGGCAGCGTGCTGTTCGGCAACCTCGTGATCGACGGGCCGACGCCCGAGAACCTCGCGAGCGGCTTCGGTCACGCCGCGACGCTCGCGATGGCCGTGAGCGCTGCGTTCGCGGTCGCTGCGTTCCTGCTCGTGTTCGTGCTGCCGAAGCGGGTGTCTCGTGGCTACGAGGTGCCGAGCGCCGAGTGATCCGCTAGCGCGGCGCCGGTGCCGATCCTGCTCGTTCGACGGGTTGGGTTGGCACGGCGCCGGTGCGGGGGCGTGGCGCGGCGACATCCTTGGCCCGCTTGGATCCGGTCGGATCGACCCGCGACGGTCGCTCGTCGGCGAGTTCCTTGAACAGCCACTTCGGCTTGGGCTCGACGAGCGGCCGGAACACCCTGCGAACGATCGGGCTCGCGAGGGCGATCGAGATGCCGATGCCGCACAGGATCATGCTGAGCAGCCACATCGCGGAGGCGTGGAGGCCCTCGATCACGCCCGTCTCGCGGATCGGATAGAGGATGAAGCTGTGCAGCAGGTAGATGTACATCGTCGCCTGCCCGAATGACGTGATCCAGGTCGTGCGCCGCGGGATGAGCGAGAACACCGCCGCCGAGAGCAGCACCGCGAGCACGATGAGGCCGAGCCTGACGAAGCCGGCCCACCAGGCGTCCTCGCCGAGGCCCGAGTACGAGTCGTCGTAGAAGAACCAGAAGCGCAGGTCGATCGCGCGGAAGAAATCGATGAACACGACCACGACGGCGAGCCAGGCGGCGAGCAGCACGACCGCCGCGGTGCGCACCCACCACGTAACCCGCTCCGCGCCCCGCCAGCGGTCCACGATGCCCCACTGCCGCACCTGCCAGCCCAGCACGAAGAACGGCAGGATGCCGATCGCGCGCGCGAGCGAGAACGTCGAGTCGATGTTGCCGAGGTAGCCGACCCCGACCGAGAACAGGAGGGCCCAGAGCAGCGGCATCCGCACCATAGCGAGGTACGGCAGGATCAGCCGGAAGATCCCGAGTGCGAGCAGGAACCACAGCGTCCAGCTCGGCGTCGTCGGGTTGAACTCCTGCTTGCCCTCGACCCAGAACTGCACGAGCGTCCAGATCGTCTCGAAGATGAAGTAGGGCAGCAGGATGTCGGTGAGCACCTTCTTCATCTGCCGTGCTCCCGGCGGCGTGGCCTTCGAGAAGTAGCCGCTGATCATCGCGAACGCGGGCATGTGGAACGCGTAGATGAACAGGTAGACGATGAGCGCGTTGTCGGAATCCGCGGTCAGCCGCTGGATGCCGTGCCCGACCACCACGAGCGTGACGCACACGAATCGCGCGTTGTCCCAGAACGGGACCCGCAGCTTCGGGATCGCGTTCGGTCGGGTCGCGGTGGACACGCTGGCTTCGGACATCCCTTCCACCATACGGTGGCCCGCTGGACGTCACGGCAGGGTTGCGCGCGGCCAGTAGCGTTGTGGCATGGCGAAGCGTGCGGTGGTCACTGGGGCGAGTTCCGGCATCGGCGAGGCGACGGTGCGCCTGCTGCGCGACCACGGCTGGGATGTCGTGGGCGTCGCCCGGCGTGCCGACCGTCTCGAAGCGCTCGCCGCCGAGACCGGCGCCGACGTCTTCGTCGCCGACATCACCCAGCAGGCCGACGTCGACGCCTTGGCAGCGTTCGTCGACTCGCTCGGGCCGGTGCACGCGCTCGTGAACAACGCGGGCGGGGCGCGCGGCATGCAGTCCGTCGAGGACAGCGACCCCGAGGACTGGCGCTGGATGTTCGACGTGAACGTCCTCGGCACCAAACGCGTGACCTCGGCGATGCTGCCGCTGCTGCGCAAGGGCTGGGTGGAGGGCACGAGCGCCGACATCCTCACCGTCACCTCCGTCGCGGGCTACGTCACCTACGAGGGCGGCGGCGGGTACAACGCCGCGAAGTTCGCCGAGCGTGCGATGGTCGGCGTGCTGCGACTCGAACTCGCGGGCGAGCCGATCCGCGTGATCGACATCGCGCCGGGCATGGTGCACACCGCGGAGTTCTCCGTCAACCGCTTCGGTGGCGACCAGGATGCCGCGGCAAAGGTCTACGAGAACGTGCAGGAACCCCTCACCGCGGACGACATCGCCCTCACGATCGTGACCGCGCTGGAGCTGCCGCACCACGTCAGCATCGAGCAGCTCACCGTGCGGCCGGTCGCGCAGGCGGCGCAGCACAAGGTGATCCGCGGGGAGCTCAAGCCGAAGAGCTAGACCTTCGGGCCCTCGACCGGCTCGAGATCGTCCGCGTCGGGCAGCAGGTCGTTGAACTCGTCAGTATCCGCGAACGCGAGCTTCGGCACGAAGAACAGCAGAAGCGCCGCGACGAGGGCGCCGAGTCCGCAGATCGTGAACACGATGAGGTAGCTGCCGACGCTCGATGCGGTCTCGCCGACGACCTTGCTCGCGCCGAGGAAGAGCACGATCGCGAACGTCGCCGACGCGAACGTGCCGCCGATCGTCTTCGTGGTGTTGGTGAGGCCGGTGGCGATACCGGTCTGTCCGCGCGGTGCCGCAGCAGCGGCCGCGGCGGGCAGCGCCGCGACCAGGGCGCCCGAGCCGATGCCCGCGATCGCCATGTTCATGAAGGTCGACCAGATCTCGGTGTGGAACACCAGGAACATCAGGTAGCCGGTCGCGACGAAGAACGACGCGACGATGAGCGCGATCCGGGGCGTCGCCCACTTCGACAGGCGCGGGAACAGCAGGGCACCGATGATGAGCGACACCAGGTAGGCGCCGATGATGTACGAGATGGAACTCGCATCCATGCCGAGGTTCGAGCCCGCGAAGGTCGACAGGGGCGCCTGGGCGCCGAGCAGGCTGATGCCGACGAGTCCGGCGGTGAGCTGCACGGGCCACATGTTGGGCTGGCGCAGCACGCGCAGGTCGATGGCCGGGTCATCCTGTCGGAGTTCGTAGCGACCCCACGGGATGAACAGCAGGATGCCGACGAGCATGATCGGGATCGCGATCCACCACAGCGACGACTCGATGTTGATCTTGAGGAAGGTCAGCCCGCTCGTGATGAGCAGGAGCGCGAGCGTGAGCACCACGAAGCCCATGGTGTCGAGCTTGCGACCCGGCAGCGGTTTCGACTCGGGCACCCCGAACAGGATCGCGAAGAACACGAGCGTGACCGCGATCGCGGGCGCGAACAGGGTGACCGTGACGTTCTCGCCGAGCGCGGAGAACAGCCGGCCGCCGCCGAGCGCGCCGATGATCGCGCCGGCCTCGAGGGCGACGACGAGGTAGCCCGCCGCACGACGGGTCGCCGACGCGCCCGTGCGCGTCGTGCGGCCGCGGTCGAAGATCAGGGCGACCTCGAGCGGCAGCCACACGACGTAGAAGCCCTGCAGGGCCCATGCGATCAGGAAGCTCGTGAAGTCCCCGGTGAAGGCGAGCGCCCAGCTCGCCCCCGCGGTGAGGATCGTGGAGAGCAGCAGGATCTTCTTGTGGCCGATCATGTCGCCGAGCTTCGCGAGGATCGGCACGACGATGGCGGAGAGCAGCAACTGCGCCGCTTCGAACCAGTTGAAGTCGGCGTCCTTGATGCCAAGGTGGTCGACCAGGTCGGGGATGAGCGGCACGTAGAAGCCCTGCAGGATGCCGCTGGTCAACTCGACCAGGAACAGCCAGCCGACCAACCCGAACGTGATGGCCCCGGCGCGACCCTGCAGCGTAGACATGCTCGGATGCTAGTACCTGCCGGCCACCGGTAGCGTTGCAGCATGGCCGAAGAACCGCGCGAAGTGCTCAACTGGGACGGGTTCGGCGTCGCGGCGCGGGAAGCTCGCCACCACGATCGCCGCCGATGGGTTCCGGCCGGATGCGATCATCGCGATCGCCCGCGGCGGGCTGACCCTCGCCGGCGCGCTCGGCTACGCGCTCGACATCAAGATGCTCGGCAGCCTCAACGTCGAGTTCTACACCGGGGTCGAGGAGCGGCTCGAGGCACCGGTGGTGCTGCCGCCGACCCTCGACCAGGCGCCGCTCGTCGGCAAGAGCATCCTGCTCGTGGACGACGTGGCGGACTCCGGTCGCACCATTTCGCTCGTGAAGCAACTGCTCCTCGCCGGCGGCGGCGAGGTGCGCACCGTCGTGCTGTACCGCAAGCCGGGGTCGGTGCACACCCCGACGTACTCGTGGCGCAGCACGGACCGCTGGATCATGTTCCCGTGGAGCTCGGAGGGACCGGTGGCCTACCCGGCCGCCTGATCCCACGTCGATGGCCGCACCGAAGCCGCTCGCCGAACTCGTCGCTCCCGACTGGGCGGCCGCGCTCGCCCCGGTCGCAGTCGAATGTGCACGCGATGGGGGAGTTCCTGCGGGCGGAGACCGCCGCGGGACGCCGGTACCTGCCGGCCGGTGACCGCGTGCTGCGCGCGTTCGCGCAGCCGCTCGCCGACGTGCGGGTGCTCATCGTCGGGCAGGACCCGTATCCGACGCCCGGGCATCCGATCGGCCTGTCGTTCGCAGTCGAGCGCGACGTGCGGCCGATCCCGCGCAGCCTGCAGAACATCTACAAGGAGCTGCGGGACGACCTCGGCATCCCGCCGGCCGTGCACGGCGACCTCACCGGGTGGTCCGAGCATGGCGTCATGCTGCTCAACCGAGTGCTCACGGTGCAGGCCGGAGCGTCCGGCTCGCACCGCGGCAAGGGCTGGGAGGCGGTCACCGAGGCGGCCATCCGGGCGCTCGTCGCACGCGGTGGGCCGCTGGTCGCGATCCTGTGGGGGCGGGATGCCGGCTCGCTCGCCCCGATGCTCGGTGCGACTCCAGTCGTCGCGTCCGCCCATCCCAGCCCGCTCTCGGCGTCATCCGGATTCTTCGGGTCCAAGCCCTTCAGCCGCGCGAACGACCTCCTCGCCGCCCAGGGAGCACCCCCGGTAGACTGGAGACTGCCCGACTGACCAGCCCCTGGAGGCCAGCCGATGAGTCCCAGCACCGCCGCCGGAACCACGATCGAGTTCCGCTCGATCTCCAAGCACTTCGGCGCCGTCCGCGCCGTGGACGACCTGACCTTCACGGTCGAGCCCGGAGTCGTGACCGGATTCCTCGGCCCGAACGGCGCCGGCAAGACCACGAGCCTGCGCATGCTGCTCGGGCTCGTGCGCCCGTCGGGTGGCACGGCGACGTTCGGGGGAGTCGCGTACCGCGACCTGGAGCATCCACTCGGCACGGTCGGCACCGCCCTCGAAGCCGCGAGCTTCCACCCCGGCCGCACGGCGCGCAACCACCTGCGGGTCTACGCGGCCGCCGCCGGGATCGACCGCAAGCGAGTCGACACCGTGCTCGAACTCACCGGCATCGCCGATGCCGCGGATCGCCGCGTCGGCGGCTTCTCGATGGGCATGCGCCAGAGGCTCGGGCTCTCGTTCGCGCTGCTCGGCAACCCGCGGGTGCTCGTGCTCGACGAGCCGATCAACGGGCTCGACCCGGAGGGCATCCGCTGGATCCGCGGCTTCCTCCAGGAGCTCGCCGAGCAGGGACGCACCGTGCTCGTCTCCTCGCACCTGCTGAGCGAAGTGCAGCAGAGCGTCGAACGAGTGGTGATCATCGCGAAGGGCCGCATCGTCTACGAGGGCACGCTCGAGGCGCTCGGCGGGCGGGTGAGCGTGCTCGTGGATGCGCCGGACCGGGCCTCCCTGCAGCGCGCCCTCGCCGGCCAGCAGGTCACCCTCACGGACGACGGCCTGAGTGTCGCGGGCCTCGCGCCGGCAGACATCGGGCGCCTCGCCCTCGACGCCGGCGTTCCGCTGAGCCTGTTGCGCAACGAGCGTGCCGGACTCGAGGACGTCTTCCTCGAGCTCACCGGAACACCGGTCGGAGCGACCGGCACCGCGGCGGTGCCGAGCGGGATGGCGCCGCCGGCGGGCCCACCGTCCGATCCTCCCCAGCACGGCCGACGATCGGCCGCGCACCACGACGGGAGCGGCGCATGATCGCCGGCGTCGTCCAGGCCATCCGTTCGGAGGCCATCAAGCTCTCCACGCTGCGCATGTGGTGGGTGCTCGCGATCATCATGGTCGGCTACGTGGGCTTCACGGCCGGACTCCTCGGCGGGGTGTTCGGCGCGATGGCCGACGATCTCGCCGCAGCGGCCGGCGCTCCGGCGCCACCGGGGGCGCCGTCGTTCGGGGCCGCCGACATCCCGCCGATCGTGTACTCGGTCGCGACCGCGATCGGCTACGTCTTCCCGCTCATCCTCGGGGTGCTGTCCGCGACCGCCGAAGTGCGCTACCAGACGCTCACACCCACGTTCCTCGCCGTGCCTCGTCGAGGCAGGGTGCTCGCTGCCAAGCTCGTCGTTATCGCGCTCGCGGGGGCCGTGTTCGGCGTCGTCGGGCTCATCGGGTCGATGGGTCTCGGTGCACCGATCATGGCGCTGCAGGGGGTCGATCCGCTGCTCGGCGAGGCCGACACCTGGCTGCTCGCCGGCCGTGTGGTGATCGCGTGCGCGCTGTGGGCGATCGTCGGTGTGGGGGTGGGTGCCCTCATCCCGAACCAGATCGCGGCGATCGTGGTCGTGCTCGGCTTCACGCAGTTCCTCGAGCCGATCCTGCGACTCGGCACCTCGATCTGGGAGTGGACGGCGAACGTCGGCAAGTTCCTGCCCGGGGCGGCCAGCGATGCGCTCGTCGGCTCGAGCATCTTCACGTCGCTCGGCGCGAGCACGACGAACGTGCAGCAGCTCGAGCACTGGCAGGGCGGACTCGTGCTGCTCGGGATCGCCGCGATCGTGACGGCGGCCGGCTACCTGACCACCTGGCGCCGCGACATCACCTGACGGCTACGCTGGAACGGTGCTGGAGGACGACAGTGCTTGAAGAGGAATATGCGCCGCGGCGCAAGCTGCCGCCTCACCTGCGCCCCGCTCCGCCCGAGGAGGCCCCGTTCTCATTCGAGATCCGGGATGCCACCCTCGCCGACCTCCCCTCCGTGCGCGAGATCTACAACCTCTACGTGCTCAACTCGACCGTCACGTTCGACGAGACACCCATGACGCTCGCGTCACTGAGGAAGAAGTTCCTGCACGTCGAGGAGCTCGGCTTCCCGTTCCTGGTCGCACAGAACCCCGCGGGGCAGTTGCTCGGGTACGCGTACGTGACGCCGTGGAAGGAGAAGGCGGCGTACCGCTACACGGTCGAGAACTCGATCTACCTCGGTCCGGCATCCACCGGGAAGGGTCTCGGCAAGGTGCTGCTCGGCGAACTCATCACGCGATCGAAGGCCGCCGGCATCAAGGAGATCATCGCGGTGATCGCCGACAAGGGCGCCGAGGCGTCGATCGAGCTGCACCGCCAGTACGGCTTCAAGGACATCGGGCACATGGGCAAGGTCGGTTTCAAGTTCGGCCGCTGGCTGGGAACAGTGCTCATGCAGAAGTCGTTGAAGTAGCCATGTCAGCCGAACCAGTGCCAACCCCGCCCTCCCAGCTCCGCCTCGTCGTCGAGACCGACGACTTCGACGCCGCCCTCGCGTTCTACCGAGACGCGCTGGGGCTGCCGGAGCAGGAGTCGTTCGAGGGCGAGGGAGGTGCGAAGGTCGTGATCCTGGGCGTGCCGAGCGCGACGCTCGAACTCTCGAACCCTGCGCAGGTGCGCCTGATCGACGACGTCGAGGTCGGGCGCCCGGCGAGTCGTGCCTACCCGCTCACGATCCGGGTCGCGTTCGAGGTCGAGGATGCCACGGCGACCACCGACCGCCTCGTGGCAGCCGGCGCCGAGCTCGTCGCACCCCCGACCGAGACCCCGTGGCGGTCGCTCAACGCGCGCCTCGAAGCGCCGGGTGGACTGCAGATCACCGCCTACCAGGAACTCGACAGCCTCGAGCAGCGCCAGGCGAGCGCGGCCTTCGGCCTGCGCGAGTGAGCCTGTTCGCTAGCCCACCGGCACGTAGGCCATCGCCGCAGCCTCGTCGGCGACGGTGATCGCCTCGTCGAAGCTCGCCGGCCCCCCGACGGTCTGGATGACCGAGATCCACGAATCCGGACGCAGCACGTTGAGGATCGCCGGCGCATCCTCCTCGTCGCCCTGCACCGCGTAGAGGGTCAGGTCGCCGTCGATCGCCTCGTTGAGGCCCTGGTCGAGCAGGCTCTGCACGATCGCTGGCCTCGTGGCGCCGAGCGGCGCGATCGACACCGTGATGCTCGACGCGTCGGTGGTGGCGTCGCCCCAGATGCACGTGATGCCGCCCGCGTTCTCCTCGGGCGTCGGGTCGGCGAGGTAGTGCTCGCCGTACTTGCCACCCGGTCCGCCGAGCAGGCTGAGGCCGTCCGCCTCGAACGCGTCGAGCCGCGCGGCGGGAAGGGCTGACTCGCAGTCGTCGGGCATCACGAACGTGAACTCCGTGGCCGACGCGGTGCCGGTGGGGGTGGGGGTCGGTGTCGTGGTGGGGGAGGGGGTCGGTGCGGCGGTGGGTGCGTCATCCACGCAGCCGGCCAGGGGGAGGGCGAGGCTCGCCGCGACGAGGGCGCCCGCGATCCGATGCATGCGCGCCACCTCCGTTCGACCCTTGCTCACGTCTTCCACTATGCAGGATGCCCGGGCGACCTGCGCCCGGGCATCCACTGGTGCTCTGCTCGACCTCGCGCTGCTAGCTCCTGGGCGTCGCCCGGCGGAGCACGAAGAACCCGGCGATCGCCGCGATCGCGGTGGGCACGAGGCTCCACGCGAACGAGCCGACCAGCCCCGCGGTTGCGAAGAAGTTCCCGACCGCGCCCCACGCGCCGACCAGGGTGACGAGCGCGGCGCCCCCGATGAGGCCGAGCGCGACCAGGCACCAGAACAGCGTGATGCCGAAGGCCTTGTACCGCACGTAGATCGCACCCGAGATGCTGCCGACGAACAGGAAGAACAGCAGCGCGACGAACACGCAGAACGCCTGCGCGTACCAGGTGTCGCCGAAGTAGACCGGGCTGAACATCCGGCCACCGACGCCCCAGCCGTTCGTCGCGCGCTCGATCGCCCCGAGCACGACGAAGCCAGCCGTGTACATCACCGCGAGGATGCCGAAGGTGAGCGCCGTGCCGAGGTAGTAGTCACGGCGGGTCGCACTCAGACCGAGCGCGAGCGAGAACGTCTGGTTCATCGCGAGCACCGCGACGACCAGCATGTACACGAAGATGAAGCCGCTCGCCCCGTTGTACTGGAAGCCCTCTGAGGCCTTCTCGCCCTCGGTCGTGAGCGTGACGATCATCCACCAGATCGCCAGGTTCATCAGGAAGATGATGCCGAGGATCATCCACGGCATGCCGACGACCGTGCGCGGGTTGGCGAAGTGGAGCTTCACCACGCGGCTGATGCGCGACCACGCGCTGATGGTCCGGGTTTGCGGACTGGCGATGGCGGTCATGCTGACTCCTTGACTGTGCTGTCGTCGACGCGGCTGTCCACGAACTCGTTCTCGCTGGATTCGGTCAGGCGCACCACGAGCTGCTGCAGCGACACGGGCGCGAGCTCGAGCCCGGCCGCGACGGCCTGCTGCCGTTCCTGGGCGGTGAGGCCGGAGACGCTCACGGATGCGAGTCCGCCGATGCCGTCACGGTGCAGGATGTCGCGTCCCCTGACGAACGCGTCCACGGCGCTCGCCGCGCCGACCACGGTCGTCGCGGTGCCGCGGAGGCTGTCGGCATCCTGGTCGACGATGATGCGGCCCTCGTCGATCACGATGACGTGCTCGAGCAGGTTGCTGACCTCGTCGATCAGGTGGGTGGACAGGATGACCGTGCGCGGGTTCTCCGAGTAGTCGGCCAGCAGGAGGTCGTAGAACTTCTGGCGGGCCACCGCGTCGAGCCCGAGGTACGGCTCGTCGAAGAACGTCAGGGGAGCGCGCGACGCGAGCCCGACGATCACGCCGATCGCGGAGAGTTGCCCGCGGCTGAGCTTCTTGATCCTGCGCTTGAGCGGCATCCGGAAGTCGTCCACGAGTCGCGCGGCGAACTCCGGGTCCCACTGCTCGAAGAACCACGGTGCGGCCGTGAGCACGTCGATCGGACGGAAGTCGTCCGGGTACTTCTGGCTCTCCTTGATGAAGCACACGCGGCGCAGCACGTCGGCGTTCTCCACCGGAGACTCGCCGAAGACCTCGATCGAGCCGCTCGTCGCGAACTCCTGCCCGGTGAGCATCGACATCACCGTGGTCTTGCCGGCGCCGTTGCGACCCAGCAGCCCGGTGATGGTGTGCTCGCGAACACCGAAGGTCGCGTCATCGACCGCAGTGACTTTGCCGAAGCGCTTGGTGAGTCCGCGCACGGTCACGATGTCGTTCATTCCGTTCCCTCCTTGGTCATGGCCGCGCCGTGCACCATCGCGGCGAGTTCCGCCGACGAGATGCCGAGCTTGTCGGCCTCCTGCACGAGGGGTCGAACGAACTCCTCGCTGAACTGGTCGCGACGCTTGGTCACGATGCGGGCTTGCGCGCCCTCGGCCACGAACATGCCGATACCCCGTTTCTTGTAGAGGATCCCCTCGTCCACGAGCAGGTTCACGCCCTTGAGGGCGGTCGCCGGGTTGATGCGGTAGAACGCCGCGAACTCGTTGGTCGACGGGACCTGCGTCTCCTCGGCGAGCGAACCCGCGAGGATGTCGTTCTCGATCGCCTCCGCGATCTGGAGGAAGATCGGTCGGGACTCGTCCATCCGAGGCCCTCCTTCCGTCACGACCCCCACCGGTTGGTGGGTTAGTTGGTCATGTAACTAACCAATCAGGTGTGGACGAGGATGTCAAGCGTTCTCGCGGAATAGGCTCGAATCGTGTTCGAACTCCACCACCTCACGGCGCTCGAGCAACTGGACTGGCTCCGCCGCGGCGAGGTGACGGCCGTCGAGCTCGTCGACCACTACCTCGCACGGATCGAGCGCCTCAACGGCGAACTCGGCGCGTTCACGACCGTCACCGCCGACGCCGCCCGGCACCGCGCTGCGCAGCTCGACCTCCCGAGCACGGCGCCGCTCTGGGGCCTGCCGACCGCGCGACAAGGACCTGGCCATGCGCGAGGGGGTTCGCACGACGTTCGGCTCACGGCTGTACGAATCGCACGTGCCCGAGACCTCCGACGAGATCGTCCGGGTGATGGATGCCGCGGGCGCGATCAGCCTCGGCAAGACTAACGCCCCCGAGTTCGGATTCCCGTCCTACACCGAGAACCTCATCGGCCCGCCCGCGCGCAATCCCTGGGACCTCTCGCTCGGACCGGGCGGCAGCAGCGGGGGAGCCGCGGTCGCGGTGGCGGCGGGACTGCTCGCCGTCGCCCCCGGCTCCGACGGCGGCGGCTCGGTGCGCATCCCGGCCGCAGCGACCGGGCTCGTGGGACTGAAGCCCAGCCGTGGCCGCATCCCGGCGATGGGGGGCATGGACGGGCTCGCCGGCCTCGTCAGTGCAGGCCCCCTCGCCCGCACGGTCGCGGACGCCGCCCTGCTGCTCGACGCGCTCACCGCGCCGTCACCGTGGTCGCTCACCCCGCCGACCTGGGAGGGCGGGGGCTACGTCACCGGCACGGCGCTGAACGCAGCGGTGCGCGGCGAGGGCAGGTTCCAGCTCGGCGTGATGACGAGCTCGCCGTGGGACGCGTGGTACGAGATCGACATCGCGCCGGAGGCGCACGCAGCGCTCGCCCTCGCGCGCGAGCACCTGGATGCGGTCGGCCACGGCATCGAGGAGCTCGCCCTCGAGCCCGACGACACCTACGGGCCGGCGTTCCGCACCATCTGGCAGGCCGGCGCTGCGGGGGTGCCGGCCGAGGGTGATGAGCAGCTCGCGCTGCTCGAGCCGCTCACGAGGTGGCTCGTCGAACGCGGGCGCGAGTTGTCGGCACGGGAGCTCGGCGGGGCGCTGCAGAAGCTCGCGCGGTTCGAGCGCAGTGTCATCCGCCAGTTCTCATCGTTCGACGCCGTCATGACGCCGAGCCTCGCGCTGACGCCGCGGCCGATCGGTTGGTACGACCCCGCGGACGCCGAGCGCAACTTCGCCCAGCAGGTGCAGTACACGCCCTGGACCAGCTTCGCGAACGTCTCAGGACTGCCCGCGATCACCCTGCCCGTGCTGCAGACCGAATCCGGGCTGCCGATGGGCGTGCAGTTGATCGGGCGCCCTGGGCGCGAGGACGTGCTGCTCGCGATCGGCGCGCAGCTCGAGCGGCGGCTGCGCTGGCAGGACCGGCATCCCGCGATGTGGTGATCGCGCTGGGTGGCGCCGAAAGAGTCCGACTCCAGCGGCTACGGGTTCTGCCGTCGCAGCTCGTCGAGCACTCGCTCCTCGGAGGCGAGGAACCACGAACCCATGTTGTCGATCCAGAACAGTCGGTAGGGGTTCTCGTCCATCTGCACCGTGAACAACGGCCCTCCCGCGAACGTCGACTCCGCGTACGGATCACTCGCGAGCACCTGCGCGCTGGCCGGTGCGATCTGGTCCGCGGGCAGCGGCGAGTAGCCGTAGACGTACGCGACGTGGTTGCCCACCGTCCACGCGCAGACGATGCCGCCGTTGTCCTGGAAGCGCAGCTGCGGGTAGTCGAAGCCGTCGCCGCGGAGTTTTGCGAAGTAGTCGGTGGGTTCCCACAGCGTCCAGCCGGCCGCGGCGATGGTGTCGAGCCGGGTCTGCGGCACGATGTTCTGGCAGGTGAGCGGCTCGGCCGGCGGCGGCGCGGGCTCGACCGTGGCGGTCGGGGCGACGGTCGGTACCGGCTCGACCGTCGCCGTGGCGCCGGGGGTGTCCGTCGCGTCGGCGTCGGGCGTGCCGTCGCCCGGGATCGCAGGCCGTGAGCGCACCGAGGACGATGAGCATGGCGGCGGCGCTGGCGACGCTGCGTCGGATGGTGATCATCGGTCTCTCCCCGGGCTCGCGATGGCGCGACCGCCCGAGGGTTCGTCGCCTTGCGCCAAACCTAGTGGTTTCCGTGTGCTTGCTGGGCGACGGGCTGCGCCGCTCGCAGATTAGGTAAGGCTGACCTATGCTGGATGACGAGATGAACCCCGACTGGAACCCCGCCGACACCGACCGCCTGCTGCTCGCCGGCGACGAGACCGCCATCGACACGATCGCGCTCATCCTCGCGACGCTGCCGGCGGATGCGCGCGGCCAGGTCTTCGTCGAGGTGCAGTCGGACGCGAACGTCGGCACCCTGGCCGCCCCCGGCCGCTTCTCGATCTGCTGGCTCGTGCGCGACCGCGGACAGTCACTGCGCCAGTCGGTCGATGCGTGGCTGAGCGAGATGCTCCCGATCTCGGCATTCGAGGAGTCGAGCGTCTACGCCTGGATCGCCGCCGACGGCCCGGCTCGCCTGCTGACGAGCTCCTAGAGCCCGACGAGTTCGGCGCTCCGCTCCCACAGCGCTGCGGCCAATCGCGGGTCCCTGGCCTTCCGGTGCGTGCGCCCGGCCGGTTTGAGGCCGTCGAAGTAGGTTCCGCTCGGCGCGGGCACGGTCTCGACGGTCGCGAGGTGCACGAGCGGCGCAGCACCCTGGTCCGGCGTGCGCCCGAGCTGGCCGCGCCCGACGAACTGGGCGAACTTGAGCAGGCTCGTCTCGGCGCCGAACTGCGTGGCGACGAATCCCGGGTGGAACGAGTACGCCCCAACGCTCGAGCGCTTGGCGAGCTCCCTGATGAACAGGATGGTGGCGAGCTTGCTCGTGCCGTAGGCGCGCCATCCGCCGAGCCAGGGGTGGTGGTCGAAGTCCAGGTCGTCGAGGTCGAGCTGCGACCACAGGTTCGCGACACTCGCGGTGGAGATGACGCGAGCGTCGGACTCCTCGAGCCTCGGCAGCAGCAGGTTCGTGAGCAGGAACGGCGCGAGGTGATTGGACTGGATGGTGCGCTCGTGCCCGTCCACGGTGCGTCCGCGTCGATGGACGAGGCCGCCGGCGTTGTTCGCGAGCACGTCGATGCGCGGGTAGCGCTCGAGCAGCGCCGCCGCGAGGGCCCGGACGTCGTCGAGTCGGTCGTAGTCGGCGAGGAACGGCGTGCCGCCGGCCTCGAGGGCGACCGCGCGGGTGCGGTCGGCGTTGCGGCCGACGACCGCGACATCCCAGCCCTGTTCGGCCAGGGTGATGGCCGCACGCGCACCGAGTCCCGAGCTGGCTCCCGTGATCACCGCGACGGGCGGCGTCACACGTAGCCGCCGCGCTTGAGGCCGGCTTCGATCTCGAATCGGTTGCGCAGCGCATCCTGCCCCGCGGCGACGTAGAGCGGGATGAAGCACAGCCCGTACTTGCGCCACTGCGCTCGGTGGACCGCTTCGTGCTCGAGGATGCCCGGCGACACGTTGTCCGACGTGAGGTAGACCGCCCCGATCGTCGTGCCGCCGCGCCCGAACGCCCACTTCGGGAGCTTGCGGCAGAGGATGACGCCGCCCTCCCTCGACACGTGGAACCGCCCGAGCACTGCACCCCACACGAACCCGCACGCCGTCGCGAACCAGTAGCCCGGACGCGCGATCACCGGGCTCAGCAGGATCGCCCGCAGCCAGCGGATCCGGGACACCCGTGACACGAACCCCTCGCGGTGGCCGCGCGCGGGTGGGGTCGGCTCGGCCATGCATCCACGGTACTCGTCGTGCGGGAGGTCAAGACGCTCGCCACCGTCCGAGTCCCGTGGCACAGTGGCAGCATGGCCGCTGGGATCGACCGCGTCGCATTCGTGTCGATGCACACGTCGCCCGTCGCGCAGCCCGGCAGCGGCGACGCCGGTGGGATGAACGTCGCCGTGCTCGCGCTCGCCGCCGAGCTCGCCGTGCGCGACGTGTCGGTGGAACTCGTCACCCGTGCGATCGGCGAACCGGCGACCTCCGAGCTGCTGCCAGGGGTCACCCTGCACGAACTCGCCGCCGGAGGGCACGGCGTGCTGCCCAAGGACGCCCTGCGGACGGCGACCGACGAATTCGGCGAGGGGTTCGCCGCGCTCGCGCGCAGGAGCCCGGTGGCGATCGTCCACGCGCACTACTGGCTCAGCGGCCTCGCGACCCTGCCGGTGGCACTCGAACTCGGCGTGCCGTTCGTGCAGAACTTCCACACGCTGTCGCTCATGAAGCAGGACGGATCGAGCACCGACCGCCACGACCACCTCCACCGCTCGCGGTCGGAGTCGTTCCTCGCCGGCCAGGCCGACGCGATCGTCGCGGGGTCGAGCGCCGAGGCCGCCGTGCTCATCGACGGCGTCGGAGCGCGGGCGGACCGCACCTGGATCGTGCCGCCGGGCGTCGACCTCGAGCTGTTCACGCCCGCGCGGGCGCGGGCGGCGGCCGACGTGCGGCGGTCGTTCGGTCTCGAGGCGGATCGTCCGATCGTGGCGATGGCGGGCCGCATCCAGCCGCTCAAGGGCCACGAGCTCGCGGTCCGCGCGCTCGCCGAACTGCACGCGCTGCGCGGCTGGGCGCCGCTGCTCGTGATCGCCGGGGAGCCGACGCCGGGGGAGGAGGGCTTCCTGCTCGCCCTGCACGAGCTCGCCGCCGAGCTCGGCGTCGAGCGTGACGTGCGCTGGTTGGGCGCGCTGCACCGGGACGAACTCGCCGACCTGCTCGCCGCGGCATCCCTCGTGCTCATGCCGTCGACGTCCGAGACGTTCGGCCTCGTCGCGATCGAGGCGGGCGCGAGCGGCACGCCGGTGGTCGCATCCCGCGTCGGTGGACTCGTGGATGCCGTGGGGCCGGGCGGCGCCCTGCTCGACACCCGCGACCCCGCCGCCTGGGCGTCCGAACTCGCCCGCCTGCTCGAGGATGACGCGGCCCGCGCCGCCATCGGCGTCGCGGCCAGGGCGCACGCCGAGCGCTACACGTGGGGCACGGCGGCGACGAGCCTGCTCGGCATCTACCGCGGGACGCAGCGGGGCTGAGCTACGGCCGCCCGTAGCCCTCGAGCAACCGCAGCCAGATCTCGTTCATGGTCGGGTAGGCCGGCACCGCGTGCCACAGCCGGTCGAGCGGCACCTCGGCGACGACCGCGATCGTCGCGGCGTGGATGAGCTCCGCGACATCCTGCCCGACGAACGTGACCCCCACGATCACCTTGCGCGACTCGTCCACGACCATGCGCGCCGTGCCGACGTAGCCGTCCGCCTGCAGGCTGACCCCGGCGACCCAGCTCATGTCGTAGTCGACCACGCGGATGTCGAGCCCGGCCTTCGCCGCGGCCTCCGACGTCATCCCGACGCTCGCGACCTCGGGGTCGCTGAACGTCACCTGCGGCACCGAGGCGTGGTCGGCGGTCGCGACGTGGGTGCCCCACGGCGCGTCATCCACCGGGTCGCCCTTCGCGCGGGCCGCGATCACGTCGCCGCACGCGCGGGCCTGGTACTTGCCCTGGTGGGTGAGCAGCGCGCGATGGTTCACGTCACCGGTGGCGTAGAGCCAGTCGAAGCCGTCGACGAGCAGCGTGTCGTCGACCGTCAGCCAGTCTCCGGGCTTCAGGCCGATCGTCTCGAGTCCGATGTCGGTGCTGCGCGGGGTGCGACCGGTCGCGATCAGCACGTGCTCGGCGACGATCGCGTCGCCCGCGACCAGGATCGAGACGCCGTCCTCGGTCTGCTCGACGCGCTCGGGATCGGCCCTGACGATCGTGACACCCAGATCGCGCAGTCCCTGCGAGACGAGGTCGCCCGCGAAGTCCTCCTGGCCGCGCAGGATGCCGCTGCGCGCGATGATCGTCACCGCAGTGCCGAACGTGGCGTACGCGGTCGCCATCTCGACCGCGACCACGCCGCCGCCGATGATCGCGAGACTGGCCGGGGCGACCTGCGCCGACGTGGCGTCACGCGGGGTCCACGGCGTGATCGTGTCGAGTCCGGGGATCGACGGGATGAGCGGGTCGGAGCCCGTGCTCACCACGACGGCGTGCCGGGCGACGAGCTCGGTGACCGAGCCGTCGTCCGCCGTGACGCTGACCTGCTTCTCGCCGGTGATCCGGCCGTGGCCGCGCAGCAGGCCGATGTCGTTGTCGTGCACCCAGGTGGCCTGCGACGTGTCGTCCCAGTCGTGGGTGAACTCGTTGCGGCGGGCGAAGGTCGCGGCGACATCCAGTTCGCCGGTGACGGCCGCGCTCGCGCCCTTGACGCGCTGCGCGGCCCGAAGTGCGTGCCCGCTGCGCAGCAGCGCCTTGGAGGGCATGCAGGCCCAGTACGAGCACTCGCCGCCGACGAGCTCGCTCTCGATCAGCACGGCGGTGAGGCCGCCCTGCACCGCGCGATCGGCGACGTTCTCGGCGACAGCGCCCGCACCGATGATGACGACGTCGTACTCGACTGCGGTCATGGCGTCTCCTTCAGGATGACCGGAGCGCCCCAGCCGTCGTAGATGCCGCCGTGGCGCCCGGCGAACGCGAACATCCAGTCCGAGAGGGCATCGACGGTGTCGAGCTCGACGTCGCTCTCGTTCTGCGCCTCGAGCTGCCAGTCGTGGAAGCCCTTGTGCGTCACGAGCGTCTTGAATCCCTGGTCGATGAGCTCGAGTGCCGCGCGGTCGGCGTCACCCTTCGAGCGGAAGTACAGGAAGTGGTCGATCGGCCGCGGCGTCGAGAGCGAGTCGCCCATCTTGAGTCGCTGGGTGTCCTGTTCGGCGTCCAGCGCCCGCATGAGTTCGAGGCTCTGCTGCTCGCGGCGCATGTCAGCGACCCACGAATTCCGGAACGGACCGGGTGGCGAAGGCGGTCATGCCGATCGCGGCATCCTCCGTGCCGGCGAGGCGCACGAGGTCGGGCTGGAGGGCGGTCTCGGCAGCGGCGTCCCCGTCGCGAACCGCGATGCGCGCGTTGGCGAGGGCAGCCTGCACGGCGAGCGGCGCCTGCGCGGCGATCCGTTGGGCGAGCGCGAGTCCCGTGGCGTACTGCTCGCCGTGCGGCACGACCTGCTGCACGAGTCCGATCCGCAGCGCCTCGGCGGCGTCGAACGTGTCGCCGGTCAGGATCCAGCGCATCGCATTGCCCCAGCCCACGGCGCGCGGGAAGCGGATCGTCGCCCCGCCGAACGGCAGGATGCCACGGGCCACCTCGATCTGCGCGAACGTGGCCGAATCGGCGGCCACCACGATGTCGCTCGCGAGCATGAGTTCGATGCCGAGGGTCAGGCAGGTGCCCTGCACGGCCATGACCACGGGCTTGGAGAGCTGCCGGCCCTCGACCTGCCACGGGTTGAGTCCGCCGTCGGGCACGATGTCGAGGCCATCCGCGCCGATGCGCGGCGCGACGTCGGCGAGGTCGAGCCCACCGGTGAAGTGGTCGCCGTGCGCGAAGACGAAGCCGCACCGCAGGTCGGGATCACGGTCGAGCTCGCCGTAGGCGCTCGAGAGCTGCTCGAGCATGAGCTGGTCGGCGGCGTTGCGCTTCTCGACCCGGTCGAGGCCGATGAGCAGCACGCTCCCGTCGCGGTCGACGGTGACCCTGCGCTGGTCGCTCATGCCTCCACCATACGACCGGACGCCCTGCGGGAGGCGTCAGGCGGACGGCTTGGCGAGCGCGCCCACGATCCGCAGGATCGTCGGCAGGTCCTCGACCGCGTCCGCCACCGACGCCGGAGCGAACTCGGTGATGCCCGCCCCCGCGAGCGGCCAGCGCTCGAGCACCGCGCGGATGCAGGTGACGAGCCCGTTCACCGTGAGACCGAACGGCTCCGGGAAGCCGACGCCGACCACTTCGGCCGGGTCGAGCACGTCGAGATCGATGTGCAGGTAGACCGAGGTCGCGCCGGTCGCCTCGATCGCGTCGACGAGGGTCTCGGGGGTGGGCTCGGCGAGGGTCGCGATCGCGACGGAGTCGAGGTACTCGGCCTCACCGGCATCCGGAGCGCGCATCCCGGCGAGCACGAGGCGCTCGGCGCGCAGCGGTGTGGCGGGCACGAGCCTCGCCGGTCCGTCGCCGAGCAGCGTGCGCACGACCATGCCGTGGAAGGCCTTCGAGTCGCTCGACTCCTCGCTGTGGATGTCGGGGTGCGCGTCGAACCAGACGACCGCGACATCCCCGCCATCGACGCCGCTCCGCTCGAGCACCGCCCCGATGGCGCCGAGCTCGACGCTGCAGTCGCCGCCGATCGTGATCGCCGGGCCGGTGACCGTGGACAGGGTCTGCGCGAGGCGGTCGCGCACGAGTTCGATCGAGCTCGCGCGCTGGACCCCGGTGCCCTGGTCGTCGCCGGCCTCGAGGGGCACGTCGACCACGAGCGTGCTCGCCGCCGGCAGGTCGCCGCGGATCGCCTCCGCTCCGTCCACGAGCCGCATGGCGCGGGTTGAGCTGGATCCCTGCCACTGCGGGACGACGACGAACGTGACGGGCATCCACCAAGTATGGCGCGCTCCGATCCGGGGGTTAGCCCCATGTGGACGACGCTCGTGGATTCGTAGGTTTGGACCATGACCACCATCGACCCGATCACCACGGCGCCCGCGCCGACCACCGCCGCCCCGGCCAACACCTTCAGCATCGTGAGCCTCGTGCTCGCCATCACCGGCATCGCGCTCGGGCAGGGCGTGCTCTCACTCGGCGCGATCATCCTCGGGTTCGTCGCGCGCTCGCGCGAGCCGCAGGCGATCAGCACCGCGAACTGGGGCCTCGCCCTCGGCTTCGTCGGACTGTTCGGCGGCGTGATCCTCGCGATCTTCGCCTTCTTCGGCCTCGCTCCGCTGTTCCTGCTCGGCTCGCTGCCGTTCTGGGGCTTCTGGGGCTAGCCCGCCACCTCGGTACCGTGGGGGAGTGGACACCCCCGCGGCCGAGGTCGCCATCGACGAGGCGCTGATCGCGCGTCTGGTCGCAGCACAGCATCCCGACCTGCTCGGGGACGTGCGGATCGTCGCGAACGGCTGGGACAACGTCGTGGCCCGTCTCGGTGACGAGCATTTGGTCAGGATGCCGCGGCGCGCCCTCTCCGCCCCGCTCGTCGAGCACGAGGCACGCTGGCTTCCCGTGCTCGCGCCGCTGCTGCCCGTCCCGATCCCCGTACCCGTGCGCGTCGGATCCCCGACCGACGAGTACCCGTGGACCTGGGTCATCTCGCCGTGGTTGCCCGGCATCCCGCTCACGGCCGTCTTCGTCGCAGACCGCCGCGCGCTCGCTGCGGACCTCGGGCGGGCGCACTCCGCGCTGCATGTGCGCGCCTCCATCGACGCACCGGCGAATCCGGTGCGCGGGGTGCCGCTCGTCGAGCGGGAGGCGGTCGCTCGGGAGGGCTTCGCGCAGCTCGAGCGTGGTGCCGAGCTCGCGACCGTGCTGGATGACGGGCTCGCGGCGGAGCCGTGGACCGGGCCGGACGTGTGGATCCACGGCGACCCGCATCCCGGCAACCTGCTCGCGACCGCCGACGGACGCCTCGCCGCGATGATCGACTTCGGCGACCTCACCGCGGGCGATCCGGCGACCGACCTCGCGATCGCGTGGCTCGCCTTCGACGCCGAGGGTCGGGCGGCTTACTCAGCCGCGCACTCTCCGGTGGATGACGCGACGTGGCGCCGCGCGCGGGCCTGGGCCGCCATCCTCGCCGCCGCCTTCGTGCTCCAGTCCGACGACGACCCCGCGATGGCCGCGATCGGCCACCACGGGGTCGTGGAGGTGCTGGAGGGGACTGGCCCCTAGTCCTCGATCGCCTTCGGCGCGCCGCCGGCCTTGAGGGCCGCGAGACGGGTCTCGACCTCGGCGCCGGCATCCAGCTCGTCCAGCTCGTTGAACTGCGAGTCGAGGCTCGACGCCGCGATCTCCTGCTGGCCGACGACCATGGCCTCCTCGCGACGGATCTTCTCCTCGAAGCGCCCGATCTCGCTGGTCGGGTCCATGATGTCGATCGACTTCACGGCGTCGTGCACCTGCTGCTGTGCCTGGGCGGTCTTGGCCCTGGCGATGAGCTCGTCGCGCTTGCTGGTGAGCTCGCTGAGCTTGGCGCGCATGCCGTCGAGGCCCTTCTTGAGCTGGTCGACGACCTGGTTCTGCGAGGCGATGGTCGGCTCGGCGTTCTTCGCCTCGTTCTCGGCGGAGATCTGCTTGCCGAGCGCGATCTTGGCGAGGTTGTCGAACTTGTCGGCGTCGGCGGTGTTGCCGCCCGCGCGCAGCTCGTCACCCTTGGCGCTCGCCGCGAGGGCCTTGCGACCCCAGTCACCGGCGGCCTCGACATCCTCCTTGTGGTCCTGCTCCATGAGGCGCAGGTTGCCGATGGTCTGGGCGACGGCGCTCTCGGCCTCCGCGATGCTGTTCGTGTAGTCACGCACGAGCTGGTCGAGCATGAGCTGCGGGTCCTCGGCGGAGTCGAGGAGCGCGTTGATGTTCGCGCGCAGCAGCTGGCTGATGCGACCGAGGATGGACTGCTTGGCCAATGAAGTGCCTTTCGTGTCGTGGAACTGTTGGTTGAGAACCTCTTAGAACCTACCGCCGCGGCTGCGACCGCCACCACTGCTGCGGCTCGAGCTTCCGAGAGGATCCGGAGCTTCGCGAACTGCCGCCGAAGCTGCTCGACCGCGAGCTGCGCGAGGGCCGGTAGCTCGATCCGGAGCTCGACGATCCGCCGCCGCTGAACCAGCCGCCGCCGCTGCCGCTGCTGCCACCGGAGCTGTAGCTGCCGCCGCCGAACAGGTCGCCGAGGATGCCGCCGAGGTCGGCGCCGTCCGAGCCCCGGCCGTACGAGTTGTAGTCGCGCGCGTTCTGCTGGGACTCGAAGTACTCGACGTCGTTGCGGGCTGACGCGATCGCGTTGCTCGCGAGCTGCTGCGCGGACTGCGCTTCGACGAGTGCCTGCACCGGATCGCTCGCCGACAGTGCGATCGCCTGCTGCAGGTGCCGGTCGGCCTCGCTCACGCGGGTGCGCGCATCCGAGCCGACGCCCCCGCGCCGGGTGGTGATGAACTCCGCGGCGGACTGCACCTGCGCCCGGGCGCCGCTGATGGTCGCCTCGAGCTGCGAGCGGGCGTGGGCGACCTTCTCCTGGTCGCTTCGCACTCCGGTGAACACCTGCTCGAGGGCGGTGTTGGCCTGCGTGAGGTGCTCGAGCGCCGCTGCCGGGTCTCCTTTGGCCTTCGCCGCGCCGTCGAGGGCGGTCTCGGCCGATGCGATGGCGGGGGCGAGCCGCGGGTCCGTCGGCAGGGCGCGGGCTGCGGCGACGTCCTGCGTGGTGTCGGCCACCACGGCGTCGAGCTTCGACGACGCATCCGCGAGGTTGGCCGCGAGCGTCGCGATCGCGGCGAACAGCTGGTTCACCTGCCCGACACTCGCCTGCGCCGTGCGAACGGCGATCGCGGCGTCGCTCGGCTTGCCGTCGAGGATGGCCTGGTCGGCATCCTTCGCGCTCGCATCCGCGAAGGCGAGCAGCTTGTCCGCCTGCGCGAGGTTGCCCGCGACGGGCTTGACCGCGGCGTCGGCGTAGGTCGAGGTGAGTGCGGTGAGGGAGCCTTCGGCCTCGGCTCGGGCGGTGGCGGCTGCGGAGGCATCCTTGCGGACCGTCGCGAGCGCCTCCGGTGCGTTCTTCTCGAGCGAGCGGAGGGCGTCGAACGCGTCGGCCTGGGCGTCGAGGTCGGCATCCGCGCTCTGGCAGAGCTGGATGATCTGGGTGGTCATCGCGCGCTTCTGCTCGTCCGTCTCCGGGTTGACGTCGTCGAGCTGCTGCCGGATCGAGAACGCCTGGGCCACCTTCTCCTTCGCGGCCGCGAGCGTCGCGGTGAAGTCGGCGGTGGCGGCATCCCCGAACTGGGCGACGGCGAAGCCGAGTTCCTGCTCGCTGGTCTTGAGCGAGTCGTCGAGCTGCACGAGCAGGCTGCCGGCGTGCTGGTCGAGCTCCTTCTGGGTCATGCCCTCGGGGTTGGCGGTGACCCTGCCGTCCTTCGATCCCTTGCGGATACGCGAGAAGATGAACACCCCGACGCCCACGACCGCGACGCCGCCCACGATCGGCAGGATCGGGATTCCGCCGGACTGATCGGCGGGGGTGCCGGGATCGACCGGATCGGTCGGCTCGTTGGGTCCGACCACTCCCGTGGCCTCGGCCTGGAGCGCCTGGGCCCCGCCGATGGCGGCGCCGGCCCAGTCGTCGTCGACGAGGAAGCTCTCGATCTCGATCTCGACCCGGTCGAGCTGGTCGTTGGAGAGCGGGAAGGCCTGGTCCACCGAGAGCGCGTAGGTGCGCTCGCCGGTCGCGACCGCGAGCAGCAGGTCGCGTGCACCGAGGTTGTTCGAGATCGCGACCTCGTCGGCCCACTCGACCCCGTCGCCCGGGTTCTCGAACGAGTCCACGAAGACGACGAAGAGTTGGATGTTCGCCTGGTCGTAGAGCTCGTCGAGCGCCGCCTGCACCTGCGACTCGCGGCCGCTCAGGGCGCCGACCGTGTCGACGACATACGCGCCGCCGAGGTCGACGGGCTCCTCGGCAACGGCCGCGAGCGGTGCCGCGAGTACGAACATTCCAGTCAGGAGTGCGAGAGCCGCACCGAGACGTGACCACATAGCTGATGAACCCTCCGCGTAGACCTTCGGAGTCTACCGACGGCGCGCGCTCCTTTCCCGAGGGTTGCGGCCCTGCCAAGATGAGCGTGCGCCGTGGGTGACGGCGCGATGGACGAGCGTCGAGGAGTGACATGGCAACCGTGGACAGGGATACGGCGAACTGGCGCCTCTTCGGCGGCGGCGGCCTCATCGTCGGCGGACTGCTGTGGCTGATCGGACTCGTGCTCGTGCTCGCGACCGTCTCGGGCGTGCCGCCGTTCGTGATCGCGGTCGGCATCCTCGTCGTCGCGATCGCCCTGGTCATCGTCGCGATCGGCGAGACCGGGTCGAACGGCGCCGTTGGCGCGTCGCTGTTCGGGCGGCTGGTGCTCTACGCGTACGCGGCCGGGTGGGCGATGTTCGCCGTGCTGCAGGTGCTCTCGGCGATCGGCATCGGTGCTCCGACCGTGCTGCGCACCATCGCGGGCATCCTCGTGGTGGTCGGCGGCGTGCTCTCGACGTTCGCGATCTTCGAGCGCGGCGTCGCGCGTGGCGCCGCCCGCTGGGTGCTCGCGGTGCCCACCGTGATCGCGATCCTCTGGGTGATCATCGAGTTCGGCTGGATCGATGTGACCTGGTCGTCGTTCGACACGATCGTCGGCGTGCTGCTCGCAATCGCGTACTCGGCGACGGGTGTGCTCTACCTGCTGAACCGCAAGGAGATCGGCTGACGCGCGTGGTCACTCGCGTGCCCTGAACTGGGCTAGAGTCATCGACACGAAAGGGTCGCCCTCACAACGGAGTGAGGGCGATCCTGTCATTTAACGCGTGCTACTCGAGCGTGATGGGCATGCGCGGGCCCGTGATCAGCCACAGGTCGGGCGTCTCGGTCACCTGGTCCGACGCGAAGTCGAGCGCGGCCGACAGTTCGTAGGCGCCGGCGCCGACGGGCGGGAGTCCCGGGCGGAAGGCGTCGGTCGTCTCATCCTCGGCCTCGCATCGCACCGGCTCGAACGTCGCAGGGAACTGCATCGATGCCCCGGGTGCGAGGTCGACGACCGTCGCGACCATGTCGGTGGGCCCGTTGGTGTGCCAGAGCGTCACGCCGTTCTGGGAGAGCGTGATGGCCGGCGTCGTCGTGGTGGTTCCGGTCACCGGCTCCGTGGTCTCGTTCGTCATGATCACGATGCCCTCGATGCGCTCGGCGGTTGCCGGCGCGGTGGCGGGGAACACCACATCCAGCACGAGTCCGACGAAGTTCGGCTCGTACTCGGCGACGGGTCCGCCGCACAGGTTCAGTTTCTCCGCCGGACCGCGCTTGGTGGAGAAGGCAGAGTCCTCGGCCGCACCGCCCGAGTCCGAGTCGCTGCTCTCCTGCGACATCGGGGCGTTCGCCGTCGTCACGGGGCCGCCGAGGTTCAGCGACTGCACCCCGAGCACGGTCACGCCCACGAGCACGAGCGCCCCGCCCGCGCCCGCGGCGATCTGCTTGGGCAGGCGGCGTGCGCGGCTCCTGCGGATCACCTGCTTCGCGTCGATCCCGTGATGGATGCTGGAGTTCGGGCCGTCCGCCGAGGCGAACAGGTCCCGCAGGTCGTCTTCGGTGGGCATCACGCACCACCCTTCTGGTCGTTCCGGTCGGTGCCGGTGAGCGAGATCGCCATCTTGGCGAGTCCGTCGCTCAGGTAGCGCTTGACGGCGCCCGGGCTGATCTCGAGCCACTCCGCGATGTCGTCCACCTTGAGGTCCTCGTAGTAGCGCAGCACGATGCACGCGCGCTCCCGCGGGGCGAGCCGGTCGAGCTTGGCGCGCAGGTCGATCGAGAGGTCGGTCGCGGCATCCTGCGATTCGCGCGCCTCGGGCTCGGCCTGCAGGTGCGCGATCTTGCGCCACCGTGAGGTGCGGCGCCCGGCATCCAGGTAGGTGTTCAGGATGGCGCGGCGCACGTACGCCTCGGCGCTCTGCACCGAGTACCCGTTGCGCAGCCGCCCGAAGGTCTTGACCAGGGCGTCCTGCACCAGGTCGGACGCGTCGTCCTGCCGCCCGCAGATCAGGTAGGCGTACCGGGTGAGGGCATCGCCGCGCTCCTCGACGAGCCGGGAGACGATGTCCTCCCAGCGATCGTTGCGGGTCGCGTCAGCCACGCCGGTCCTCCTCGGGGTCCGGTCCATTGTGCCCGAGCGCAGGGCGGGCCCCGGCAACGACAGCGCGGTGGTGGTCACATGTACAAAGACGAAGCGCTGGGCGAAAACGTTGGGGTGCCCCATACTTGTGCTCGATCAAGGCGAAGTGAACGTTCGTCGAGCCGGGGATGGAGTCAGCGGATGCGCAGTAGGACGATCGTGACGGCCGCTGTCGCGGGCATCGGAGCACTGCTGCTGCTCGCGCCATCCATCACGGCGACGGCAGCGCCGTTCATGGCGGCGACGCCCGTGATCGTGGCCGCAGAGGATCCGGCTCCACTGCCACCGCCCGTCATGGGCGAGTACGACCCCGATGACTACGAGGATGCCGCGGCCGACCTTCCCGACGGACTCGTCGATGCCCTCGCGGACGAGGGCCTGTCGGGCGCCGAGTACCTCGCGCAGGCGGACGCCGCGGCGGTCGCCGGCGACGTGATCGCCGCCCTGGACGCCCAGATCGACGTGCTCGGCTCGAGGCTGGACGGCACCGAGCTCATCGTCAACGTCGCGAGCGACGCCGAGGCGTCCGTGGTCGCGGCCGCCGGCGCGCTCGCCGAGGTCGGACCGGCCCCCGAGCCGACCGTGGAGCCGACCGCACCCGAGCTCATGCAGGACCTCACGGGCGGTGAGGCGTTCTACTACGAGACCGCCGGCGGCGCCGGCCACCGCTGCTCGATCGGGTTCAACGGATTCGCGATCAGCACGCACGCCCAGCAGTTCGCCACCGCGGGCCACTGCAATTCGGGCAACAGCAACTACTACTTCTGGCTCCAGCAGGCGCAGGCTGGCTCGACCGGATACACCCTGTACGCCGACGCGCAGATCGGCCGTCGGATCAGCGCGTCCTTCAAGCTCGGCACGGGCCACGACTTCGGACTCGTGAACGTCGACAGCGACCAGGCGTTCGGGTGGACGCCCCAGCCCACGACCGAGTACTGGGGTGGCTCGCTGGGTGGCAACAAGTGGGGCGGCACGGCGGTCACCGATCGCATCCCCGCGGTGGTGGGCGCGACGCTGTGCAAGTCGGGCTCGACGACGGGCTGGACCTGCGGGCAGGTGCTCGAGGTCGACGTGCCCGTGAACGTGCAGGGCTCGGTGATCAACAGCATCATCACGAGCACGTGCATCCAGAGCGGCGACAGCGGCGGCTCCGGGCTCATCGGCAGCGCGGCGGTCGCCATCGTGTCGTGGGCCGAGACCGCGGTGCCGTGCGGCAACGCCGACTACAGCTCCGGGCTGTTCCCCTTGGTCTCGACCAACCCTTCCGCGACGACGGGCCTGACCGCGTCTCCCAACTGGGAGCCGTACGTGTCCCTCGGCAACGTCATCGTCACGTCGCCGGCGGGGTCGGTCGCGGGCAACTCGATCTCGGGCATCCTCGGCCTCGGCGGGGCCCGCCACGTCGTCGACATCTACGTCGACGGGAGCGGCACGGCGGTGACCGTCCCGGTGGGCAGCGACGGCTCGTGGACCTTCAGCACCCTGGGACTCGCCCTCGGCAACCACTCGATCAGGCTCGTTCCGCGCTGGGGCACCTGGTCGGTCGGGCCCCAGCTCATCAAGGCGTTCACGCTCGTCGGCGGGGAGATCCGCGGCAACGTGGATGACCACCTCGGCGCGAATCTCGTCGGCGCCTGCGTCGACGCCGTGTCGGGCGGCGTCGTGCGCGACTCGGTGACGACGGACGGCTCGGGCAACTACGTGCTCGACGGACTCGCGGCCGGCGACTACCTCGTGCACTTCCGCGACTGCACCGCTGATGCGGTCACGTTCGAGGACGAGTGGTGGAACAACGCCGACAACGCGAGCGTGGCCACGGCCACGACGGTCGCCTTCAGCCAGACGGTGAACGGGCGGAACGCGCAGCTCGCGATCGCCGGCCCGTTCGCCGACGTGCGCAACAACCACCCGTTCCGGGATCCGATCAACTGGATGTACAGCGACGGGTTGAGCAACGGCTACCTCGACGGGGGCGTGCGCACGTTCCATCCCCTCGAGGATGTCTCCCGCCAGGCGATGGCCGCGTTCCTGTACCGCTACTCGGGCTCGCCGAGCTTCCCGCTGCCGGCGGAGCCGACGTTCGCCGACGTTCCGGTCAGCCACCCGTTCTACACCGAGATCGAGTGGATGAAGTTCGCCGGCATCTCCAACGGCAACGTCGGTCCCGGCGACACCCTGGTCTTCCTCCCGCTCGACCCGGTGTCCCGCCAGGCGATGAGTGCGTTCCTGTACCGGCTCGCCGGCAACCCGGAGTTCGAGCCGCCGGCCACGCCCACGTTCGCGGACGTCGGCACCGGGCATCCGTTCTTCCTGCAGATCGAGTGGATGAAGGCCAACGGCATCACCAACGGCAACGTCGGTCCCGGCGGCACCGTGGTCTACCTGACCGTGGACAGCGTCTCGCGGCAGGCGATGGCGGCGTTCCTCTCGCGGTACGACGGGATCGACTAGGGCGCGGCAGCCCCAGCCGGCTCGGCGGCCACGACGGCGGCGAGCCGTTCGAGCTGCGTGCCGTCCTCCTTCGCGATCGCCTTCCTGATCGTCGGGGCCATGACCCTGAGCGGTCCCTTCACGAGCACCTCCGCCTCGAGCGTGACGGAGCTGCCGCCCCCAGCCGGGGCGATCGCGTAGCGGTAGTGCGCCGTGACGGGACCCTGCGACGAGGTCATCGTGATCCGGCGACCGGGGTCGAGTTCGGTGATCGTCGAGGTGCGCTCGCTGCCGCGAGCGACGAAGCGGAGTTCGGTGCCGACCCGTGGTGGGCTGTCCCCGTGCATCCGTTCGACGCCGAGCCAGGCACCGGCGCGGGTCCAGTCGGTGAGCGCGGTCCACACCTCGTCGGGGGAGCGCGGGGATGGCCTGGGTGGCGGTGAAGGCGATGGTCATGCGAGTGAGGGTAGTGGCGGCATCCAGTGCTCGGATTGGACGGATTTCACACCGCGCGCTCGGGCACGAACCCCGGCTGCGCCTCGTCCGGGGCGTAGAGCTCGCGCTGCGCCGCGGCGTACTCGCCGGGGCTCACTCCCGCGAATCGCTTGAAGTCCCGGATGAGGTGCGCCTGGTCGAACCAGCCCAGGTCGCTCGCGAGGCGGGTCCACTCGACCGCGCCGTAGACGTCGATCGAGGCGACGAGCCTGCGCAACCGCACGATGCGGGCGAGGACGCGCGGGCCGAGGCCGACGATGCGCGCGAACTCGCGGTCGAGGTGCCCGTGCGAGATGCCGAGGAGCGCGGCCAGGTCGCCGATCGGCCGCACCGGGTCGGCCTCGATCGCCGCCACCGTGCGCGCGATGCGCGGGAGCCCGGGGTCCGACGTGTCGAGGCCCGCCTCCAGCGCGGCGATGGTGATTGCGATCGCCGATGCGGCGTCAGGGGCGTCGCGCACCGCCGACCGCACGTCGTCGAACGGGAGCCCAGTTCGGCTCGACGACCCGTCCGCGCACTCCCGCGGGCGCGACGCCGAGCGCCGCTCGTCCGCCGATCGGTGTCGTGACGACGCCCACCGCCCACGTGCCGCCGAGCGGCTCGTTCACGATCGGCGCGTCGTGCGGCCCGATCAGGAATCCGCGCTCGGCCAGGTGCGGTTCGCCGCGTCCGTTGCCCGGGGTCTGGCGGATCGGGTCGCCGAGCACGATGCCCAGCACCGTCGAGCCCGTTGGGGCGATCCGCTCGCGCGGCCCGCGGATCGTGCCCCGCGCGAACCACACCTCGGCGACCGCCTCTCGAAGTGGTCCGGTCGGTTCGACCGAGACGTATTCGAAGGGCTCGCCGCTCATGCACTCAGGCTAGGCGCTCCCGCAGGTCCGCGAGCTGGCGGCGGAGGCCGTCTGGCACCCGGTCGCCGAATCCGTCGAAGAAGCGCTCGGTGTCATCCAGCTCCTCGGTCCACGCGTCGCGGTCGACCGCGAACAGCGCGTCGAGGTCGACGTCGAGGCCCTCGGTGTTGAGTCCGGTGGCCGTCGGCACGAGGCCGAGCGGACCCTCGACCGCTGCGGCCTGGCCGTCGACGCGCTCGAGCATCCACTCCAGAACGCGCGCGTTCTCGCCGAAGCCCGGCCACAGCCACGATCCGTCCTCGCCCTTGCGGAACCAGTTCACCTGGAAGATGCGGGGGACCGATCCCGACGAGCGGAGATCCTTGCCGACGTCCAGCCAATGCGACCAGTGATCGGCCATGTTGTACCCGCAGAAGGGCAGCATCGCGAACGGATCGCGCCGCAACTGCCCCACGGTGCCCTCGGCGGCCGCCGTCTGCTCGGACGAGACCGTGGCGCCCAGGTAGACGCCGTGCTCCCAGTCCCGTGCCTCCACCACTAGCGGCACGTTGGTCGCGCGGCGACCGCCGAAGATGATCGCGTCGATGACGACGCCTCGTGGGTCCTGCCAGTCGTCCGAGATGGACGGCGCCTGGTCGGCAGCCACGGTGAATCTCGAGTTCGGGTGCGCGGCCGGTCGCCCGGATGCCGGGGTCCACGGCCTGCCCTCCCAGTCGGTGAGGCGCTCGGGGGCCTTCTCGGTCATCCCCTCCCACCACACGTCGCCGTCCTCGCGGATCGCGACGTTCGTGAAGATCGCGTTGCCCCAGAGCGCCTCGAGGGCCGCGGGGTTGGTCGTCATGCCCGGTGCCGGGGGCGACGCCGAAGAAGCCGGCCTCCGGGTTGATCGCGCGCAGGCGGCCGTCGTCGCCCTTCGCGAGCCACGCGATGTCGTCACCGACCGTCTCGACCTTCCAGCCCGGGATGCTCGGCTGCATCATCGCGAAGTTGGTCTTGCCGCACGCGCTCGGGAACGCCGCCGCGACGTGGAACACCCGACCGCGCGGGTTCGTGACCTTGACGATGAGCATGTGCTCGGCGAGCCAGCCCTCCTCGCGGGCGATCGTCGAGGCGATGCGCAGGGCGAACGCCTTCTTGGCGAGCACGGCGTTGCCGCCGTACGCGGAGCCGAACGACCAGATCTCGCGCGTCTCGGGGAAGTGCGAGATGTACTTCGTGTCGTTGCACGGCCACGGAACATCCTGCTCGTGGTCCCCGAGGGGGGCTCCGACCGAGTGGATGGCCCTGACCCAGTTGTTGGCGGTGATCCGCTCGAGGGCGGGCGTGCCCATCCGGGTCAGGATGCCCGTGCTGACGACCACGTACGGCGAGTCCGTCACCTGCACGCCGAGCCGTGCCATCGGCGACCCGATCGGTCCCATCGAGAACGGCACGACGTACATCGTGCGGCCCTTCATCGACCCGGCGAACAGCGGGTCGAGGATCGCGCGCATCTTCTTCGGCGCGACCCAGTTGTTCGTGGGTCCGGCGTCGGCCTCGTCCTTGGTGGAGATGAATGTGGATGACTCGACGCGCGCGACATCGCGCGGGTCACTGCGGGCCACGAAGCTGTTCGGGCGGTGCTCGGCGTTCACGCGGATGAGCGTGCCCGACTCGACCATCTCCCGGATGAGGCGATCGGCCTCGGCCCGCGACCCGTCGCACCACACGATGGCGTCCGGCGTGGTGAGCGCGGCGATCTGCTCGACCCACGCGACGACGGAGGGATGCGCGACGACCGGAGCCTGGACGGCTGCGGACGTGTCGGTGATCGGTGCGGTGGGGGCGGTGCGTCCAGCGGATTCGGTGGAGCGGATCAGCGGCCGTTCGGCGATGCTCGTCATGCTCGGTCCTCTCGAAAGTGCTCGAATGCGGTGGTTCTTCCACTCTGCGCGGTCAAATCGGGTTCTGCGGACCAAACGGGGATGAAAGAAGAGCCGATCTTTCGGTATGGTCAAGTCATGAGCGACCTCGCGACCCTCGGCCAGCGCATCCGCCATTTCCGGACGACCGCCGGCCTGACCCTCGACCAGCTCGGCGAGCGGGTGCAGCTCGCCGGAAGCCAGCTGTCGCTGATCGAGAACGGCAAGCGCGAGCCGCGGGTGAGCCAGCTCTCCGCGATCGCCGCCGCCGTCGGGGTGCAGCTCGCCGACCTGCTCGAGCAGTCGCCGCCGACGAAGCGCGCCGCGCTCGAGATCGAACTCGACCGCGCCCAGCGCAGCACGCCGTACTCCGCACTCGGTCTCCCGACCATCCGCGCGTCCCGAGCGATCACCGACGAGACGCTCACCGCGATCGTCGGTCTTCACCGGGAGCTCGGGCGCCGCGCGCGCGAGGCGATCGCGACCCCCGAGCAGGCTCGCCGCGGCAACACCGAACTGCGGCGACGGATGCGCGAGCTCGACAACGCCCTGCCAGAGCTCGACGAGCTCGCCGAGAAGCTCGTCCGCGACGTCGGCCACGAGCGCGGTGCGATCACCCACCGCGAGGTGTCGCTCATGGCCGAGCGGATCGGCTTCCAGCTCGTGCACGTGCCCGACCTGCCGCACTCCGCCCGCTCGGTGACGGACCTCGAGAACGGACGGATCTACCTGCCACCGGCCTCGATTCCGGGCGGCCACGGGCTGCGCGGGATGGCGCTGCAGGCGATGGCCCATCGCATCCTCGAGCATTCGGTCCCCGAGAGCTACGACGACTTCCTGCAGCAGCGGCTCGAGATCAACTACTTCGCCGCCGCCGTGCTCATGCCGCGCACCCAGGCCGTCGACTTCCTGCGCCAGGCGAAGGCCGACCGCAACATCGCGGTCGAGGACTTCCGCGACGCATTCGGCGTCACCCACGAGGCGGCCGCCCTGCGGTTCACGAACCTCGCGACCGCGCACCTCGACATCACGCTGCACTTCCTGCGGGTCGGCGGAGACGGCGCGGTGGCGAAGGCGTACGAGAACGACGGGCTGCGACTGCCGGTGGATGCCACGGGCTCGACCGAGGGCCAGTTCGTCTGTCGCCACTGGGCCGCCCGGACGGCGTTCGAGCGGCAGAACCGCACGACCGAGTTCTACCAGTACACCGACACCCCAGAGGGGACGTTCTTCGACTCGACGCAGACCGGCACGACCGACAGCGAGGAGTTCTCCATCACGATCGGGGTGCCGTTCGCCCACGCGAAGTGGTTCCGCGGGCGCGAGACGACGAACCGGCTCAGCTCGACCTGCCCGGACGAGTCATGCTGCCGCAGGCCCGAGCCCGCGCTGCAGGAGCGCTGGAACGGCCGGGCGTGGTCGAGCGCGAAGCTGCACGCGCACATCCTGTCGCCGCTGCCGTCCGGCACGTTCCCCGGCGTCGACGACCGCGAGCTCTACGAGTTCCTCGAGAGCCACGCCTCGAGCGACTGACCGGACCTACTCGAAGCGGGACCTACTCGAAGTACGAGCCGTTGATCTTGGCGAGTGCGACGACCGCATCGTGCAGGTGCGCGAGGGCGTCGGCGGTGGGCCCGGTGAGCGTGCCGTCGGCCCGTGCCGCCTCGATGGCGGCCGCCGCCGCGATCAGATGGTCGTGCGCGATCTGCTTCTGGTCACGGCTCGCGACGAAGCCCGGCATCAGCTCTCCACCCATGAGGCGACTCTAGGACTCTCCGTCGCCCTCGGCCAGATCACCCAACGCCCGAGCCGCCAGCGCGCCGGCCTCGTGCAGCCAGCGCAGCGGATCGGCCAGCGCGCCCTCCACGGAACCCGCGAGCTCGACGAGGGACGCCGTCCACACGTCCGCCTCCGTCGTCACCTGTCCCGCGATCACGCCGGCGATCACCCCGGATCGCTCGGCCCGCTCGAGCAGCTGGCCGACCACCTTGCCGGTGAGCGACTGGTCGTCGAACCGGCCCTCGCCCGAGAGCAGCACGTCGGCATCCGCGATCGCGAGGTCGAGGCCGGTGAGCTCGGCGAGGAAGTCCGCACCGGACTCGATGCGCGCGCCGAACGCCGCGCTCAGTCCGAAGCCGGTGCCGCCGGCAGACCCCGCGCCCGCCTGGGTGGGGTCCCCGCCGATGCCCTCGCCCACGAGTCCCGCGCCGGCCAGCATCGTCGCGAAGTGCTCGAGCGCGTCATCGAGCTGGACGACCTGGATGGCGTCGGCGCCCTTCTGCGGCCCGAACACCGCCGCGGCGCCCGCCGGGCCCGAGGAGCGGAGCGGTCACGTCGGTCAGCAGCGTCATCTCGGGCACCGCGCGGAGTGCGGATGCGTCGACCGTCGCGATCGCGCGCAGGTGGCCGCCGCCGTCGGGCACGGGGTCGCCGAATTCGTCGGCGAGCCGGAGTCCCAGGGCGACGAGGGCGCCCGCACCGCCATCGGTGGAGGCGGAGCCGCCGAGGCCGACGACGAAGCGGGATGCGCCGGCATCCAGCGCGGCCGCGATGACCTCGCCGAGCCCGCGCGTGGTCGCCTCCATCGCGTCGAGCTCGCGCATGAGGGGGAGTCCGCTCATCTGGGCGAGTTCGACGACGGCGGTGCCGTCGGGCAGCTCGAGCCATTCGCCGGGGGTGGGGCGCAGGTCGGGGCCGGTGACCAGTCCGGCGTCGCGGCGCTTGGCGCCGGGCACGGCATCCGCGATCGCGTCGAGGGTGCCCTCGCCGCCGTCGGCCTGCGGGAAGAGCTGGAGCTCGTCGTCCGGTCGCACGGAGCGCCATCCCGCCGCGATCGCCGCGGCGACTCCGGAGGCGGGCAGCGAGCCCTTGAACGAGTCGGGGGCGATGACGACGCGCATGGTCTGAGCGTATTGCTACCGCAGCAGCGACTCCGTCGGGAGGTCGAACCAGCGCAGCCGCTCGAAGTCCTCGGTGAGGCGCTCGTCGGCGATGTGTCCTGAGCCGTCGAACTCGGGCAGCGAGTCGAACAGGGCGACGCCGGCGGCGAGGTGCTCGCCGAGCACCGACTCGGGGGCGGTGTCGTCGTGACGCGGGAAGGTGAGGTTGCCGTCCGCGTCGTAGCCGACCTGGGTGAGGCGCAGCGGCGGTTCGACGGGGCCGTGCTCGTGTCGCCAGAGTCCGGTGTCGAGGTTGAAGCGGTACTGCGGCACCAGCTTCCAGCCGTGCTCGGCGACGAGCGCGACGGCATCCACGACGTACTGGAAGACGGTCTCGCTGATGAAGTAGTTGAAGTTGACGCGAACCCAGCCGGGTTTGATCCCCTCGCAGCCGCGGGCGATCTCGCGCTCGTACTCGTGCGAGCGCTCGATGTCGATGCCGAGCAGGCGGTGTCCGTAGGGGCCGGCGCAGCTGCATCCACCCCTCGATTGGATGCCGAACAGGTCGTTCAGGATCGCCACCACCACGTTGTGGTGCAGGTAGCGTCCGCCGGGCCGCTTGATCACGAACGACACGATCGAGAGCCGCTCGGCCTCCGGGTTGCCGAGCACCTGGATGTTGGGATGCTCGCCCCACGCCGCGAGCGCACGTCGCAGGAAGTCGTGCTCGAGGGCCCGGATCGTCTCGACGCCGACCGCCTCCTTGAGCCCGAACACGAGGCCGGCGCGGATCGACTCGATGATCGCGGGCGTGCCCGCCTCCTCGCGATGCGCCGGGTCGGTGAGGTAGCGGTGCTCGAGCGGGTTCACGTACGCGACCGTGCCGCCGCCGACGACGTCCGGCACCGAGTTGGTCAGGATGCGACGGCTCGCGACCAGCACGCCGGGGGTTCCCGGACCCCCGATGAACTTGTGCGGCGAGAGGAACACCGCGTCGAACCCGCTCGCGGCGACGTCGATGTCGACGTATGGGGCGGCCGCCGCGAAGTCCCAGCATGCGAGCGCGCCGTGCTCGTGCAGCACGTCGGTGACGAGCTTCGTGTCTGTGATGATCCCCGTGACGTTGCTCGCGGCGCTGAACGAGCCGATCTTGAGCGGACGGTCCGCGTACTTCGCGAGTTCCTCGCGCAGGCAGTCGACGTCGACGTGGCCGTCCGCGTCCTCGTGGATCGTCACGACGTCGGCGATCGACTCGCGCCACGGCAGCTCGTTGCTGTGGTGCTCGAACGGGCCGATGAACACGACCGGGCGCTCATCGGGCGGGATGCTCGCCGTGAGCCCGTACTTGAGGTCGAGGTCGGCCGGGATTCGCAGCCCGAGGATCCCGACGAGCTTGTCGATCGCGGCCGTCGACCCGCTGCCGCAGAAGATCACGACCGTGTCGTCGGTGCCGCCGACCGCACGGTGGATGACACCGCGCGCGTCCTCGCGCAACCGCGTGGTCTGCAGGCCGGTGCCGCTCGACTCGGTGTGGGTGTTCGCGTAGCGGGGGAGCACCTCGTCGCTGATGAAGTCCTCGAGGAAGGTCAGGGAGCGCCCGCTCGCGGTGTAGTCCGCGTAGGTGACGCGGCGCGGGCCGAACGGTCCCGGCATGACCTGGTCGTCCCCGATGACCGACTCGCGGATGCGGGCGAGCAGCGGCGTCGCCGGGAGCGCGGGATCAGCAGCAGCGAGCGGGGGCATGTCGCGAGGGTAGTGGAGCGGGTGCGCGCGGCGGGAGAGCGCGGGAGGGGGACGCACGAGAGTTGCGCAGGTTGGCGGGATCGTGCGCGCGCTCCGCGACGCAGTCGACGTGAGAGGGTCGAAGCATGAGGACGAACCTGCTCGCGCTCGGTGTCGCGCTGTTGACGTTGAGCCTGGCCGGGTGCATCCCGGCTCAGACCCCGCCCGTGATGGACCAGGCCGGCGCGTCGTGCTTCGTCGCCGATGATGGCGCCGTGCTCATGCTGCCGATCCAGGTGTCGCGCGACATGGCACTCGCCGAGCTCGAGCTGGTCGACCCTGATGGTCTCGAGCTCGAGGCCTACACCGTCGTGCAGGCCGATGACGAGCCGTTCGCAACCGGCCGCCCGCCCACAGCAGACGACCTGGATGCGATGCAGACTGCCGGGCCGGCTGAGCCGGCGATCGTCGTGCCGTCGGGCGCGTCCTGGCTGGTCGCGGTCGTCTCGACGGAGGACGGCGGAGGTTCGGCGGGAGGGCTCCGCCTGACCTGGGATGACGACGAGGAACCACAGGATGCGCGGCTGGTGATCGAGGTCGGGAGCGTCTGCTCGATGTGACGGCCGGGCCGGTCTGCGAGGATTCGCGCATGCGACTTGTCGATCTGTCGGGCCCGTCGCGACTGAGCCTGACGCTGCTCGGGTACGAATTCCCTGCTCTGACCTCCGGTGCTGATCACCACGACCTGAACTGGTTGAACGTCAAGGTCGCATGTGACGACGGCGTCGATGAGTGGCGCATCACCGGTGCGGTGCTCCAGACGACCGAGGTGCGCGCGCTCGAGGGGTGGATGCGCGATGCGGCCGATGGTCGAGTGGAGGTCGGCGCGCAGGTCGGCTGGGAATTCGACGATGGCAACTCCGTCGCCTTCATCGAGCCCTACCTGGCGTTCAGCGTCGGGTCGTACCCGACGGACTCGACCACAGTCGTTCGCGCGCATCTGCCCCCGCCTGACGGTGCGGACGTGGCCTGGTACTCGCGTCAGATCGATCTCCAGGTCGATCGCGTTGCCCTTCGGCTCGCAGCGGACGAACTCGACCGCGAAGCGCTCGCGTTCCCCGTCCGCACCTGAGTCAGCACCCGCCCGAGTCGCCGGCTGATAGCCTTGTCCGGTTCCATGAGCCCCCATAGCTCAGGGGATAGAGCGTCTGCCTCCGGAGCAGAAGGCCGCAGGTTCAAATCCTGCTGGGGGCACCACGAGAGAACGCGTCCGCCGTCTGGCGGACGCGTTCTCTCGTTTGGGCCGCAGCCGATGTTGACCGTGCTCGTGGGCCCACGCCGGTGCAGTCCGTGGCGCCAGCGAATGCTGGCGTCGCGGCGGCACTCGGTGGGGAGTCAAATCCTGCTGGGGGCACCACCTTCCGTATCGTGGAGCACATGACCCTCCGCATCCACCACATCACGGTCGACTGCGCCGACGCCCTGCGGGTCGCGACGTTCTGGTCGGCGGCCCTCGGCATCCCGCTCGATGACGGTGGCACCGCCGAGCACGCGTCGATCGCGGGACGGGAGAGCGGGCGCGGCTGGCTGTTCTTCCAGGTGCCGGAGCCGAAGACCGCGAAGAACCGGATGCACACCGACCTCATCTCGGACGATCGAGAGGCGGATGTCGCGCGCCTCACCGACCTCGGAGCCACGGTGTTCGCCGAGCACGACGAGTACGGAACCCGCTGGAGTGTGCTGCAGGATCCAGAGGGCAATGAGTTCTGCGTCGTCCAGGGGAGCCCTCCCAGCGTGTAAGACTCGAAGCCATGCTGCGCACCGTGAGAACCCGCCTCGATCTCGACATCTCCGGTCGCACCAACATGGTCTTCAGTCTCGCTGTGGCGCAGGGCGTGCAGCTCGAATCCGAGTCGCTCGCGTTCGTGCTGGACGGGCAGCCGCAGGAGTACCGCGAGCTCGTCGACTTCCGCGGAACGCGGCTCCAGCAGTTCGTGAGCGGCCCCGGCACGATGGTCGTCGAGTACGAGGCGACCGTGGTCGGCTCCGCCCCACCCGCCGAGGTGCTCGATCTCGACCTCATCACCTACCTGCGTCCGAGCCGGTACTGCGAGTCGGACTCGCTCACCCCGACCGCGCGCTCCGAGTTCGCCGGACTCTCCGGCCACGACCTGCTCACCGCGGTCACGCTCTGGGTCTGGGAGAAGCTGCGCTACGTGCCGGGCTCGAGCCTGCCGACCGACGGCGCGGAGCAGACCCTGCTCGCCCGTCGCGGGGTCTGCCGCGACTACGCGCACCTCGTGATCGCCCTGCTGCGCGCGCTCGATGTGCCGGCCCGGATGACGTCGGTGTACGCCCCCGGGCTCTCGCCGATGGACTTCCACGCGGTGGCCGAGGCGCACGTCGACGGCGTGTGGTGGATGGTGGATGCGACGCGCCTCGCACCTCGCCAGTCGATGATCCGCATCGCGACCGGACGGGACGCCGCCGACACCGCCTTCCTCACGAACCATTGGGCGGACCTCATCCTCACCGACATGGAGGTGCTCGCGATCGTCGACGAGCTGCCCACCGACGACGCGACCCAGCTCGTGCAGCTGGACTAGGACCGCCAACCCGACCGGAGTAGGACTACTGCAGCGCCGCGAGCACCGCATCCATGATCGGTGTGACCTCGCCGGGCTCCATGAACGCGGTGGATGTCGCGACGATCCAGTACGGGTCGGTGAACGCCTGCACCTCGCCGAGGCCCGAGACGACCTGGAAGTATCCCTCGACGCCGTAGGTCGGCACGGAGTGGCTCGTCACGACCAGGTCGTTCGCCTTCGCGTCGATGGTCGCCGCGTCGAGGGTGGCGATCCCGACCGAGACGATCGTGCCGTCGGTCGCCGTCCAGCCGCACACCGTGCCACCGCGCTCGAGCACCTCGGCGCCGAGTGAGCCTGCGGCCGGCGCGTAGCTCGGCACGAGCGTGAAGGTCTTGAACAGCATCGCGAACGCGTCGGCGGGGACGAGGCTCACGCAGTCGATGGACACCGGCTCAGAGGTCGGAGTCGGGGTCGGGGTCGGTTCACCGGCGGTCGCCGTGGGGGTCGGCGTCGCGCTCGCGGAGGGGGTCGGCACCGGGGCCGGATCGTCGACGCAGCCGGCGAGGAGGGCGATCGAGGCCGCGACGAACGCGAGGGAGGTGGTGAGTCTGGCGCTGTCCCGCATCCATCCATTCTGCGCGATGGGGGCTGAGTGCGGCGTCGGTAGGCTTGGGTCTCGTGAATCCCGCCGATCTGTCCACCGCCATCCTCGCCATCGCGACGGACGTGGCGCAGCGACGCGGCGGCACCGTGACCGCGACCGACATCGTGCTCGAGCGCCCGAAGAACCGCGACCACGGCGACTGGGCGACCAGCGTCGCGCTCAAGCTCGCGAAGCCGCTCGGGGTGAATCCGCGCGAACTCGCGACGGAGCTGGCCGAGGGCGTCGGCGCCCTCGACGGCGTTGCCTCGGTGGATGTCGCGGGCCCCGGCTTCATCAACATCACCCTCGATGCCGCCGCCGCCGGCGCCCTCGCGAAGACCATCGTCGAGGCCGGGAGCGGCGCTTCTGACAAGCCCTACGGCCACGGAGACCTCTACCTGAAGCCCGACGGCTCCGGTGTGCGCATCAACCTCGAGTTCGTCTCCGCGAACCCCACCGGGCCGCTGCACATCGGCGGCGTGCGCTGGGCCGCGGTCGGCGACAGCCTCGCGCGGATCTTCCAGGCGCAGGGCGGGGAGGTCACCCGCGAGTACTACTTCAACGACCACGGCGCGCAGATCGACCGATTCGCGCGCAGCCTGCTCGCGAGCTACCTCGACGAGCCGGCGCCCGAGGACGGCTACGGCGGCGCGTACATCTCCGACATCGCCGCGCGCGTGATCGCGCTCTACCCGGGCGACCTGTTCCACATCCCGCGGGATGAGCAGCAGGAGGTGTTCCGGTCGGTGGGTGTCGAGCTCATGTTCGCCGACATCAAGGCGAGCCTGCACGACTTCGGCGTCGACTTCGACGTCTACTTCCACGAGAACGACGTGCACGAGTCCGGTGCCGTCGAGCACGCCATCCAGCGGTTGCGCGACCTCGGCGCGATCTACGAGGCGGATGGCGCGACCTGGTTCCGCTCCACCGACTACGGCGACGACAAGGACCGCGTCGTCATCAAGTCCGATGGCGAGTCCGGCTACATCTCCGGTGACCTCGCGTACTACCTGAACAAGCGCGAGCGCGGTTTCGAGCGCAACCTCATCATGCTCGGCGCCGACCACCACGGCTACGTGCGCCGGCTCATGGCGATGACCAAGGCGTTCGGTGACGAGCCCTACGTGAACCTCGAGATCCTGATCGGGCAGCTCGTGAACCTGGTCCGCGATGGCGAGCCGCTGCGGATGTCGAAGCGTGCGGGCACGGTGGTGACCCTCGAGGACCTCGTCGAGGCCGTGGGGGTGGATGCCGGGCGGTATGCGCTGGTGCGTTCATCCATCGACTCGCAGGTCGACATCGACCTCGACCTCTGGGGCAAGCGCACCAACGACAACCCCGTCTACTACGTGCAGTACGCGCACGCGCGCACCCACCAGGTCGCGCGGAACGCCGCCGCATCCGGCGTGGACCGCAGCGCGTTCGACCCGAGCCTGCTCGAGCACGAGACCGAGAGCGTGCTGCTCGGGCTGCTCGCCGAGTTCCCGCGCGTCGTGCGCCAGGCCGCGGAGCTGCGCGAGCCGCACCGGGTCGCGCGCTACGCGGAGGAGCTCGCCGGGGCGTACCACCGCTGGTACGACAGCTGCCGCGTGACGCCGCAGGGCGACGACCCGGTCACCGACGTGCACCGCACGCGGCTCTGGCTCAACGACGCGGCCGGCACGGTGCTGCGCAACGCGCTCGGCCTGCTCGGCGTGAGCGCCCCGGAGAGGATGTAGTCATGGCCGAGCCGAAGCAGCCCGACGAGCCGAAGCCCGCATCGGAGGCGACGACCGAGGTCATCACGCCCGCGGTGGCGGCCACCGAGGTCATCGACCCGGTCGCAGCACCCGGCGCGGAGACCGGCGCCCAGCGCACCGTCGTCTTCACGACCGAGGCCCCCAAGCGGCGCCGTCGGTGGCCGTGGATCCTCGCGATCGTGGTCGTCGTGGTGCTCGGCCTGCTCGTCGCGGGCTTCTTCATCGCGGAGAAGTACGTGCGCGAGTACGCCGAGAACTACGCTCGCCAGCAGATCGTGAGCGTGCTGCACCTGCCCGAGACGACGCCGGTGAAGGTCACGCTCGGGGAGGGCTCGATCATCCTGCAGGCGCTGTCCGGTGCGATCCGCGAGGTCGACGTCGAGGCGCAGGATGTCACGTTCGGCGAGCTCACCGGCGACGCCGTCATCCATGCGACCAAGGTGCCGCTCGACGGCAGCAAGCCGGTCGACACCCTCGACATCACGGTGACGATCGACGAGGAGAACGTGCGGACCCTCGCCGGCTCGCTCAGCGGGCTCGAACTCAATTCGATCGAGCTGCAGGACGGCGTGATCGCGATCGGCACCGAGTTCAACATCTTCAACTTCATCGTCATCCCGGTGGCGGTGGACCTCGCTCCGGCTGCGAAGGACGGCGCGATCACCTTCGACCCGGTGACGATCTACCTCGGCGAGGACCCGATCTCCGTCGCCGACCTGCGCGACAGTCCCGAGTTCTCGTCGTTCGCCGGCGACCTGCTCAAGACGCAGACCGTGTGCGTCGCGAACTCCCTGCCGCAGGCACTGACCGTCGTCGACGTGCAGGTGGTGGGCAGCGACCTCGTGGTGAAGGTCAACGGCGACGGCACGCCGCTCTCCGGGCCAGGCCTCTCGACGATGGGCGTCTGCAAGTAACACAAGCGGGTCGTTCCGGCGATCCCGCTAGGATTGCCGTGGCTTCAGGGACCAAGCCGGGTTCGCTCGCCTCACATTCTCGATAACGCGTGAGGTCGTCCGGTGTCCGCCAATCCACTCGCACCCGCATGGCTCGATGAGCCCGCGGATGCCAACGCGCTGCCCGCGCACGTCTGGTCGCTGAACGCGGCCCGCGACGCATCCGGTGAGCTCGTCATCGCGGGCGTCTCCGCGTCCGCCCTCGTGGCGGAGTTCGGCACTCCCGTCTACGTCGTGGATGAGCTGGATGTGCTCGACGCGCGCCACCCGCATCCGCGAGTCGTTCGACGCCGAGTTCGCCCGCGTCGGCGGGGCCGCGCACGTGTACTACGCCGGCAAGGCGTTCCTGTGCACCGAGGTCGCCCGCTGGGTCACCGGGGCGGGCCTGCGGATCGACGTCGCCAGCGGCGGCGAACTCGCGGTCGCACTCGCGGCCGGAGTCGACCCCGCCCTGCTCGGCCTGCACGGCAACAACAAGAGCCTCGCCGAGCTCGATCGTGCGGTCTCGGTCGGCGTCGGCGCGATCGTGATCGACAGCGTCGCCGAGGTCGACCGGGTAGCGGATGCCGCGTCCCGCCACGGCCGCGTCCAGCCCGTGCGCCTGCGCATCAACTCGGGCGTGCACGCCTCGACGCACGAGTACCTCGCGACCGCACGCGAGGACCAGAAGTTCGGCATCCCGATCGCGGATGCGCCGGCGGTCGTCGCGGCGATCCGCGCGCGGCCCGAGCTCGCGTTCCTCGGGCTGCACTCGCACATCGGCTCCCAGATCTTCGAGTCGGACGGATTCGCCGAGGCCGCACGCCGGCTGTTCGCGCTGCACGCCGAACTGCTCGAGGGCGGACCGGTGCCGGAGCTCAACCTCGGTGGCGGATTCGGCATCGCCTACACCTCGGTCGACGACCCGCTCGCGATCGAGCAAGTCGCCCGCACGTTCGCCGACATCGTCGCCGCAGGGGCCGCGGAGCACGGCGTGCCCGTCCCGACCATCGCGATCGAACCCGGCCGCGCCGTGATCGGCCCTTCGACGACCACCCTCTACACGGTCGGCACGATCAAGCCCGTCGAGGTCACCACGCCCGACGGCAGCGCCGTGCGCACGTACGTGTCGGTCGACGGCGGGATGAGCGACAACATCCGGCCGGCGCTCTACAAGGCGGACTACTCGGTGCGCCTCGCGAATCGCGTCTCGGATGCCGCCCCCGCGCTCGTGCGCCTGGCCGGCAAGCACTGCGAGTCGGGCGACATCGTCGTGCACGCCGACTACCTGCCCGGCGACGTGCAGCCGGGCGACGTCGTCGCAGTGCCGGCGACCGGCGCGTACGGCTGGGCGATGGCGAGCAACTACAACTACCTCGCGCGTCCGCCCGTCGTCGCGGTGCGCGACGGCGTCGCACGTCTCATCGTGCGCGGCGAGACCGAGGCAGACCTCCTCAGCAGAGACGTTGGAGTGCAGCGATGATCGAGTACCGCAATCTCAGAGTCGCCGTCCTCGGCGGCGGCAGCGTGGGCGCGCAGGTCGCGTCGCTGCTGCTCCAGCACGGCGAGGAGCTCGCGCAGCGGGCGGGCGCGGGCCTCGAGCTCGTCGGCGTCGCGGTGCGGGACCCCGCGGCATCCCGGTCGGCCGAGATCCCGGCGCACCTGCTCACCACCGACGTCGAGTCGCTCATCCTCGGCTCCGACATCGTCGTCGAGCTCATCGGCGGCGTGGAGCCGGCGCGCACGCTACATCCTGCAGGCGCTCGCCTCGGGCGCGGACGTCATCACGGCGAACAAGGCCGTGCTCGCGACCCACGGCCCCGAGCTGTTCGAGCTCGCCGAGCAGGTCGGCGCCCAGCTCTACTACGAGGCGGCGGTCGGTGGCGCGATCCCGATCATCCGCCCGTTGCGCGACAGCCTCGCCGGTGACCGGGTGCGTCGCATCCTGGGCATCGTGAACGGCACGACCAACTACATCCTCGATCGCATGGATGTCGCCGGCGACACCTTCTCCGAAGCCCTCGCCGAGGCCACCGCCCTCGGCTACGCCGAAGCCGACCCCACCGCGGACGTCGAGGGATACGACGCCGCCCAGAAGGCCGCCATCCTCGCCTCCCTCGCCTTCCACACCACCGTGCCGCTCGAGGCCGTCCACCGCGAGGGGATGACCTCGGTCACCCCCGAGCAGGTCGACGCAGGCCCGCAGGGCCGGCTTCGTCGTCAAGCTCCTCGCGATCTGCGAGCGCATCACCCGGGACGACGGCACCGAGGGTGTGAGCGCGCGCGTGCACCCCGCGCTCGTGCCGCTCGACCACCCGCTCGCGGCGGTGCACGGCGCGAACAACGCGGTCTTCGTCGAAGCGGACGCCGCCGGCTCGCTCATGTTCTACGGCGCAGGCGCCGGGGGAGTGGAGACCGCCTCCGCGGTGCTCGGCGACCTCGTGTCGGCCGCGCGGCGCCACGTCGCGGGCGGCCCGGGGGTCGCGGAATCCACCCACTCCGACCTGCCGGTGCTCTCGATGGACAGCGTCGTGACGCGCTACCAGGTCACGCTCGCGGTCGTGGACGCCCCCGGCGTGCTCGCGACCGTCGCGAGCGTGTTCGCCGACCACGGCGTCTCGGTCGAGGCGGTGTCCCAGGCCGTGCGCGGAGGCGGCGACCAGCCGACCGCTACCCTTGTGATCACCACCCACGAGGCGTCCGAATCGTCGCTCGCCTCCACCGTCGCGGCGCTCGCGGCCAACCCGGTCGTCTCGAGCGTCGTGTCCACCCTGCGAGTCGAAGGATTGCGATAAGTGGCCCACCAGTGGCGCGGAGTCCTCCGCGAGTACGCCGACCGGCTCGACGTGACGGAGGCGACGCCGATCGTGACGCTCGGTGAGGGTGGCACCCCGCTCATCCCGGCGCCTGCGCTGTCCGCGCGCACGGGCGCGAACGTCTGGGTGAAGTTCGAGGGCATGAACCCGACCGGCTCGTTCAAGGACCGCGGCATGACGATGGCGGTCTCGAAGGCCGTCGAGCACGGCGCGAAGGCCGTGATCTGCGCCTCCACGGGCAACACCTCGGCCAGCGCTGCCGCCTACGCCGCACACGCCGGGATCACCGCCGCGGTGCTCGTGCCCGAGGGCAAGATCGCGATGGGCAAGCTCAGCCAGGCCATCGCCCACAACGCGCAGCTGCTGCAGGTGCAGGGCAACTTCGACGACTGCCTCGAGATCGCGCGCGAGCTCGCCGACCACTACCCGGTGCACCTCGTGAACTCGGTCAACAACGACCGCATCGAGGGCCAGAAGACCGCGGCGTTCGAAGTGGTCGAGGTGCTCGGGGATGCACCGGACTTCCACATCGTGCCGGTCGGCAATGCCGGCAACTACTCGGCGTACTTCCGCGGCTACAGCGAGGAGCTCGCGATCGCGGCGACCACGAAGCTCCCGCGCATGTTCGGCTTCCAGGCCGCCGGCAGCGCGCCGATCGTGCTCGGACACGTCGTGAAGGACCCCGACACGATCGCCAGTGCGATCCGCATCGGCAACCCCGCGTCGTGGGAGCTCGCGAAGGTCGCCAGGGAGACCAGCGACGGCTACTTCGGCGCGATCAGCGACGACCTCATCCTCGAGGCGCACCGCATCCTGTCCGGCGAGGTCGGCATCTTCGTCGAGCCTGCGTCGGCGATCAGCGTCGCGGGCCTGCTCGAGCGAGCCGAGGCCGGCGCGATCCCGCGGGACGCGACAGTCGTGCTCACCGTGACCGGCCATGGCCTCAAGGACCCGCAGTGGGCGCTGCGCACCGCCGACGGCTCCGACATCACGCCGACCGTCGTGCCGATCGACGTTCCCGAGATCGCCAACGTGCTCGGGCTGGTGTGATGACGACGACCGTTCCGGTTGGCCGCACCGGCAGCGTGCGCGTGCCGGCCACGAGCGCCAACCTCGGCCCGGGCTTCGACACGCTCGGCCTCGCTCTTGCGCTCTACGACGAGCTGACCGTCGAGGCGACCAGCGGCGGACTGCAGGTGGATGTCACGGGCGTCGGCCAGGGCGAGGTGCCGACCGACGCATCCAACCTCGTCGTGCGCTCGATCCAGCACACCTTCGACGATGCCGGCGTGACGCTGCCGGGACTCCACCTGCGCGCGGTCAATGTGATCCCGCACGGGCGCGGGCTCGGGTCATCCGGTGCCGCGATCGTGTCCGGGATCATGGCGGCCAAGGGGCTGCTCGATGGGCTGGTCGAGTTCGACTCCGACCGGCTGCTGCGACTCGCGACCGAGCTCGAGGGGCACCCCGACAACGTCGCGCCGGCGCTGTTCGGCGGGCTCACGATCGCGTGGACCACCCCCGAGGGCCCGAAGCACAAGAAGCTCATCGTGCACCGCGGCGTCTCGCCGCTCGTGTGCGTGCCGGAGGCCACGATGTCGACCGCGCTCGCGCGCAGCCTGCAGCCGACCTCGGTGCCGCACGCGGATGCGATCTTCAACGTGTCGCGCTCGGCCCTGCTGGTCGCGGCACTGATCCAGAGCCCCGAACTGCTGCTCGCGGCGACCGAGGACAAGCTGCACCAGGAGTACCGCGCGAGCGCGATGCCCGAGACGGCGGAGCTCATCTCGGTGCTGCGCGCGAATGGGCTGCCGGCCGTGGTGTCGGGCGCCGGGCCATCCATTCTGGTGCTCGCGAGCGACCCGTCGCAGCGGCTCGTCGCGGCCGATCTCGTCGACCAGCACGCCACCTCTCCGTGGGTGTCGCTCATGCTGGCCGTCGACTTCAAAGGTGCTACAGTGAATCCGCACCGGGTAGAAGCAACGGCCTAGCCGAGCTCTGTTGAAGTAGACACAGGCCCGAGTGCGATTCTCACCGGCATTCGCCTCTCGCACTTCTCTGTGCAACCCGCTCAGACCCACGCGAAGGCTCCAGTGCAGCCGCACGTGCCGGTCACCAGTAAGGAAAACCCACAGTGACTGACGTCAACCCCGCGCTCGCGGGGCAGCAATTTACCGGAACCCGCGCCGAGCTCGATGCCATGAAGGTCGGGGAGCTCCAGGCTCTCGCAACCGCTCTCGGTGTCTCCGGCGCATCCAAACTTCGAAAGGGAGAGCTCGTGGACGCCATCGACGGCACGCAGGACACCGACAACCAGCAGGGCGAGGCTCCGGACATCGAGACGCCGCAGTTCGACCAGCCGGCCGAGTCGGCCGACCAGCCCGCCGCCGAGCCGAACGACTCCGCTCCCACCGACGACGCGCCCGCCGAGGCCCCCAAGCGCCGCGGATCGCGCCGCGCGACCAGCGCCGACGCCGACCTGAGCCGCGAGCTCCGCCCGGCGCGCCGATCGTCGAGCGCCAGCTCCCCGACCTCGGCATCGAGCTGCCGGAAGGACCTCGTTCCTCCGGTAATCACCTCGCCAACGGCGAGTCAGGCCTGCGCAGTGCCAATGGCGAATCGGGTCTGCAGGACGCCCCGGCCGGCGACGACGCCGGCGACCAGGACGGCAACGGCGAGGGCCAGCAGGCCTCCGGTCGCAGCCGCAGCCGCAACCGCAACCGCGGTGGCCAGGGCGCCAACCAGCAGGACGGTCGCCAGCAGGGCGGTAACCAGCAGGCCGGTAACCAGCAGGGCAACGGTCGCCAGCAGAACAACGGCCAGCAGAACCAGAACCAGAACGCCAACAATGGCCCGCAGGACGGCGACGACGCCGACGGCGAGCGCAGCGGCCGCAACCGCTACCGCGACCGCAAGCGCGGCCGGGGTGCGGCGCTCGGCGACGACTTCGAGCCCGAGATCCTCGAGGATGACGTGCTCATCCCGATCGCGGGCATCCTCGACGTGCTCGACAACTACGCGTTCGTGCGCACGTCCGGCTACCTGCCGGGCAACAACGACGTGTACGTCTCGCTCGGCCAGGTGAAGAAGTACAACCTGCGCAAGGGCGACGCCGTGGTCGGCGCCATCCGCCAGCCCCGCGAGGGCGAGAACCAGGGCCGCCAGAAGTACAACGCGATCGTGCGCATCGACTCGATCAACGGACTGCCCGTGGATGAGGCGGCCAACCGCGTCGAATTCGGCAAGCTCACCCCGCTCTACCCGCAGGAGCGCCTCCGTCTCGAGACCGAGCCCACCAAGCTCTCGACCCGCATCATCGACCTCGTGTCGCCGATCGGCAAGGGCCAGCGCGGCCTGATCGTCTCGCCGCCCAAGGCCGGCAAGACCCTCGTGCTGCAGGCGATCGCGAACGCGATCTCGAAGAACAACCCAGAGGTGCACCTCATGGTCGTGCTCGTGGACGAGCGGCCCGAAGAGGTCACCGACATGCAGCGCACGGTCAAGGGCGAGGTCATCGCCTCCACCTTCGACCGTCCCGCCGAGGACCACACCACGCTCGCCGAGCTCGCGATCGAGCGCGCGAAGCGCCTGGTCGAGCTCGGTCACGACGTCGTCGTGCTGCTCGACTCGATCACGCGCCTCGGCCGTGCGTACAACCTCTCCGCGCCCGCCTCGGGTCGCGTGCTCTCGGGTGGTGTCGACTCGTCGGCGCTCTACCCGCCGAAGCGCTTCTTCGGCGCCGCCCGCAACATCGAGGAGGGCGGCTCGCTGACGATCATCGCGACCGCGCTCGTCGAGACCGGTTCGAAGATGGACGAGGTGATCTTCGAGGAGTTCAAGGGCACCGGCAACATGGAGCTGCGCCTGTCGCGTTCGCTCGCCGACAAGCGGATCTTCCCGGCGGTGGATGTCAACGCATCCGGCACCCGCCGCGAGGAGATGCTGCTCGGCGCCGACGAGGTCAAGGTCACCTGGAAGCTGCGTCGCGCCCTCGCGGGCCTCGACACCCAGGCCGCGCTCGAGAACGTGCTCGGCAAGCTCAAGGAGACCTCGTCCAACGCCGAGTTCCTGCTCCTCGTGCAGAAGTCGATGCCGAACGGCGCCCAGGACTGATTCATGCAGGCCAACGGCGCTGTGCAGTCAGGAGGGATGGCCGACTCGGTGCAGTCGCTCCTGGTCGAGCACGACGAACTCCAGGAGCAGCTCGCTGATCCGGAGCTGCACTCGGATCCAGCCAGGTCGAAGCGCGTCAACCGCCGCTACGCGGAGTTGGCGCGCATCGTCGCAGCCTACGAGGACTGGAATCGTCTGACCGAGGATGTCGCGGCGGCCACCGAGATGGCCGCCGACGACGCATCCATCGCCGCCGAGATCCCCGCGATGCAGGAGCAGCTGGATGCGGCGGAGGAGAAGCTCCGCCGCCTCCTCATCCCGCGCGACCCCAACGACGCCCGTGACGTGATCATGGAGATCAAGATGGGCGAGGGTGGCGCCGAGTCGGCGCTGTTCGCGGGCGACCTGCTGCGCATGTACCTCCACTACGCCGAGTCGAAGAAGTGGAAGACCGAGATCATCGAGCAGACCTCGAGCGATCTCGGCGGCATCAAGGACGTGCAGGTCGCGTTCAAGGGCAACTCCACGGATCCCGCGGAGGGTGTGTGGGCGCACCTCAAGTACGAGGGCGGGGTGCACCGGGTGCAGCGGGTGCCCGCGACGGAGTCGCAGGGTCGCATCCACACCTCGGCCGCCGGCGTACTGGTCTTCCCAGAGGTCGACGAGCCAGAAGAGGTCGAGATCAACCAGAACGACCTCAAGATCGACGTGTACCGCTCGAGCGGCCCCGGCGGCCAGTCGGTGAACACGACGGACTCCGCGGTGCGCATCACCCACCTCCCGACCGGGATCGTCGTGGCGATGCAGAACGAGAAGTCGCAGCTGCAGAACCGCGAGGCCGGCATGCGCGTGCTGCGCGCCCGGATCCTCGCGCACAACCAGGAGCTCGCGGACGCGGAGGCGAGCAAGTTCCGCAAGAGCCAGATCCGCACGATGGACCGCTCGGAGCGCATCCGCACCTACAACTTCCCGGAGAACCGGATCGCGGACCACCGCACCGGCTACAAGGCGTACAACCTGGACTCGGTGATGAACGGCGCGCTGGATGCCGTGATCGAGTCATGCATCGTCGCCGACGAGGAATCCCAGCTCGCCGACCTCGGCTCGGAGCACTGACCCGACCGTGACGGCGCCATCCGGTCTCGGCAGCGTGCGCGACGTGCTCGAGCGCTCGACCGCCGTGCTCGCGAGTGCGGGGGTGCCGACACCCGCCGTCGACGCCGAGCTGCTCGTCGGGCACGTCATGGGCCTGAGTCGCGGGGGAGTGCAGGCCAAGGCCGTCACCGGCACTGGGCTCAGCAGCGACGACGTCGTCACGATCAGCGAGCTGGTCGAGCGGCGCGCCGCTCGTGAGCCGCTGCAGCACATCGTGGGACGCGCGCCGTTCCGGTCGCTCGAACTCGCGGTCGGCCCTGGTGTATTCGTGCCCCGGCCGGAGACCGAGCAGGTCGCGCAGCTCGCGATCGACGCGCTTGCCGCGGTCGCGTCATCCAACCCGATCGGCGTCGACCTCGGCACCGGCTCCGGGGCGATCGCGCTCGCGATGGCCACCGAAGTGCCGCACGCGACCGTGATCGGCGTGGAGGTGTCGCCGCGGGCGTTCGTGTGGACCAAGCAGAACTTCCGCGAGGTCGGCGCCGACAACGCGCGTGCCGTGTTCATCGACCTCGCGCATGCGCTGCCCGAGCTCGACGGCACGGTCGACGTGGTGATCTCGAACCCGCCGTACATTCCGCTCGGGATGGTGCCGCGCGACCCGGAGGTGCGCCTGCACGACCCCGAGATCGCGCTCTACGGCGGCGAGGACGGCATGGATGTCACCCGCCACGTCTCCACGACCGCCCGCCGCCTCCTCCGCCCCGGTGGCACCCTCGTGCTCGAGCACGGCGAGCAGCAGGCCGCGCAGGTCGCCGCGCTGCTCAGCTCGGACGGCTGGAGCGCCATCGCGTCCCACCGCGACGCACTCGGCCGCGATCGCGCAACCACCGCGCTGCGCTAGACCACCGCACCGAGGTCGTCCGGCTGAACGCGGGCGGCCAGCATCCCGACCGGCTCGGGGGTTACCCCCAGCGCGCTGTGGACCGCCTGTTCGTAGCCTGAACACATGAAGCGAATCCTCTCCCTCACCGCCATCTCCGCCGCTGCCGTGCTCGGCCTCACCGGCTGCATCGTGCCCTTCGCGGGCAACGGTCCCACGGTGTCCGAGGAGCGTGACATCGACGCGGTCAGCACGGTCGTGCTCGACGCGTCGGGCGACGTCACGATCAGCGAGGGCGAGCCGTCGCTGACCATCCACGCGCAGCAGGGCGCCCTCGATCGCCTGACCTCCGACGTGAGCGGCGACACGCTCACGCTCGGCGTGCGGGGCGGTTGGCTCAACTGGACCCTCGGCGAGGTGCGCTACGACCTGACCCTGCCCGACCTCGAGACGCTCGAGCTCAACGGCTCAGGCGACATCGACTCGGGGGTGACGACGGACGGCACCCTCGTCATCCACCTGGATGGCTCGGGCGACATCGAGCTCGCCGGGCTCGACGCCGAGCGCATCGAGGTCACCATCTCGGGTTCGGGCAACGTCGACCTGTCGGGCACCGCCACCGAACTCGCGATCGAGCTCGACGGCAGCGGCGACGTCGACGCGGAGGACCTCGCTGTGCAGGAGGCGACGGTCGAGATCGGCGGCTCCGGCGATGTCTCGCTCTCGGTGCGCGACAACCTCTACGCGCGGATCTCGGGCAGCGGCCGCATCGAGTACTCCGGCGACCCGGTCGTCGACTCCGAGGTCTCGGGGTCGGGCGACGTCGTGCGGGAGGACTGACCGATCGGACGACCGAAGGGCTGGGCGTGCGCGCTCAGCCCTTCTTCGCGCGCTCCACCGCCGACTTGATCGCCTCGCGCTCGACTTTCTCGGCCTCGCGCAGCTTCTTCTCCGCCTCGCGCCGAGCCTGACGCGCGTGCCGGACCTTCTCGTCCTTCGGATGCGCATCGGTCGCGAAGTGCGGCGTCGGCGGGAGCGCAGGTCGCGCCCCTGGGTCCAGCGTGGCGATGTAGTGCTCGATCCCGTCGAGCACGCGCGAGAGCCCGAACTCGAACGGATTGTCCTCGCCGGGGGCGAAGGCGCCGCCCCGGATCGCGGCGTGCAGCGACGGGAACTGCTCGGCCGTCACGAGGTTCGCGATGATGTGCGCGTCCGCGAGATCCCGCTCCTCGTCGGTCAGGCCCATCGACTTGTTCGACACGGCGTAGCCGCGCAGCACGCTGGCCTCGAACCGGGTCTGCCCGGAGACGAGCAGCAGCGCGCCCACCTGCTCGTCGATCGGCAGTGGCGTGTCGTGCAGCAGGGCCAGCGCGGCATCCATCCAGGCGAGGTTGTTGGGCGTGTTCGGCGTTCCGAGGATCGGGATGTCGATGAGCCACGGGTGCGCGGCGTAGTGCTCGAGCGACTCGCGCGACCAGCGCTCGAGTCCCGACCGCCAGTCTGGCGAGTCGGCGATCGCCGAGGACGGCAGGCCGATGCCGAACTCCTGCATGAGCAGGATGAGGTCGTCCTTCGACGTGACGTAGCGGTACAGCGACATGGTCGTGAACCCGAGTGAGGTCGCGACGCTCGCCATCGACACCGCGGCGAGCCCATCGGCGTCCGCGATCGTGACCGCGGCCTCGACGATGCGTTCGATGCTGAGTTCGCGCTTCGGACCGCGCTGCGGATTCGCGGCGACGCCCCAGGCCAGGGCGACCCCGCGGGGCAGCTCGATCTCGGGGAGGTCGTCGGTCATGGTCCCTTTCGGCGCCGTTCCGGGAGATCCGGAGCGGGGAGTTGACACCCAGCGTAGCTCTGTGTATTAGTTACACAGTAACGTATGCGGCATAAACAGTTTACGTCATCCACAACCTGGAAGGAAGTACGACCATGACAGCAGCGATCGACGTGCGGGGACTCCGCAAGTCCTACGGCGGCACGCCCGTGCTCGCGTCCCTCGACCTCAGCGTCGAGCGCGGAACGGTGTTCGCCCTGCTCGGACCGAACGGCGCGGGCAAGACCACGCTCATCAGCATCCTGTCGACGCTCGTCGACCCCGATGACGGCTCGGCCGTCGTCGACGGTCACGACGTCGTACGGGATCCGGCGGCCGTGCGCCGCAGCATCGGCCTCACCGGCCAGTCCGCAGCGGTCGACGGCATGCTCACGGGCGCCGAGAACCTCCGGATGATCGGGCGACTCGGCGGCCTGTCGCGCCGAGCGGCGCGCGAGCGCGCGACCGAGCTCCTCGGCCGATTCGGCCTCGCGGACGCCGGCCGCAAGCGCGCGTCGAAGTACTCGGGCGGGATGCGGCGGCGCCTCGATCTCGCTCTGAGCCTCGTCGTCCCGCGCCCGGTCCTGTTCCTGGACGAGCCAACGACCGGACTGGACACCAGGAGCCGCCAGGAGCTGTGGGACGTCATCCGCTCGCTTCGCGCCGACGGCACGACGGTCTTCCTCACCACCCAGTACCTCGAGGAGGCCGACCAGCTCGCCGACGTCGTCGCGGTGCTCGACCGCGGCGTGATCGTGGCGGAGGGCACTCCGGACGAGCTCAAGCGGCGAACAGGCGGCGAGGTGGTCGAGTTGCGCGACGAGCACGACGTGCTGCTCGGCGAGCTTCCGACCGACGGCACCCTGGCCGGGCTGCTCACCGCGATCCGGGAGCTCGAACGAGACCACGGTGAGGGGTCGGTCACGGTGCGCAAGCCCAGCCTCGACGACGTCTTCCTCGCGTTGACCTCGAGCCGAGAGCTGGTGTCCGCATGAGCGTCTCCGCGGCCCGGCTCGCCCCGGGCACCGAGGAGTCCGTCTTCATCGGTCGCAGCCTGAAGCTCTCGCTGCGCAACCCAGAGGGCCTCGTGATGTCCGTCGTGCTGCCCACGATGCTCATGCTGCTGTTCACCACGGTGTTCGGTGGTGCGATCGATCCGGACGGCGGCTACGTGCAGTACGTCGTGCCGGGCATCATCCTGCTGTGTGCTGGCTTCGGCGCGTCATCCACCGCCGTGGATGTCGCGACCGACATGGAGACCGGCATCATCGACCGATTCCGCACGATGCCGATCCGGGCCTGGGCGGTGCTCAGTGGACACGTCGTGGCGAGCCTGATCCGCAACCTGCTGGCCACCGCGGTCGTCATCGGGGTGGGGCTGCTCGTCGGCTTCCGGCCGACCGCGTCCCCGCTCGAGTGGCTCGCGGTCATCGGGATCGTCGCGTTCTACATCCTCGCGATCACCTACCTGTTCGCGGCGATCGGGCTGGCGGCGAAGTCGCCGGGGGCGGCGAACGGCTACGGCTTCATCCTGCTGTTCCTGCCGTACCTGTCGAGCGCGTTCGTCGAGGTCGACACCATGCCGACCTGGCTGCAGTGGGTCGCCGACAACCAGCCGATCACGCCGATCATCGACACCCTGCGTGCGCTGCTCATCGGTGGCGAGCTCGGGGACTCGCCGTGGTGGGCCCTCGCCTGGATCGCGCTGATCCTCGTGATCGCGGTGGTGTGGGCGGCGCTGCTGTTCAGGCGGCGCACCTCCCGCCGCTAGCCCAAATGACAGAATCCGCTAGTCGCGCGCTCCTCGCACTAGCGGATTTTGTCATCTCGCGCGGCGGCGAACGCCTCGATGGCGGCGAGCAGGCCGGGCGCATCGCCGTAGTGGTACGCCGTGATGCCGATGCTGCGGGCACCCTCGACGTTCTCGATCAGGTCGTCGGCGAAGAACGCGTGGCCGGGCTCCGTGTCGTAGCGCGCGAGCACCCGTCGGAACACCTCGGGGTCGGGCTTGCGGGCGCCGTAGTGGCTCGACGCGAACAGGTGCTCGCCGAAGTGCGGCACGAGCTCGGGGGCGAGGGTGGTCGCAAGGTGCTGATGCACGAGGGCCCCGTTGTTGGTGAGCAGGGTCACTCGCCCGAGTTCCGCCGCGCGGGCGACCGCGGCGATCGCGTCGGCCCGCGGCGTCATCCCGGAGCGACGGATGCGCACCCAGTCCTCCTCGGTGACCGAGCCGCCGATCGCCGCGTTGAATGCGGCGAGGTAGCCGGCCGCGGTATCCGGGGAGCCAGCCTCGGCGTTCGCTTCGTTCCCGCGCCACCACCGGTTCCACAGCTCGTCGATCGTGAGTCCCGTGAGCTCGCTCAGCGCGGTCATGCGAACACGCCAGTCGTAGTCGTAGAGCACGTCATCCATGTCGAAGATGAACAGGAGCCCGCGGCCGGCGGTCACAGCGGCCTCGAAGCGAAGGTCTCGATCGCAGCCAGCAGCGGATCGGTCTGCGGCACGCCGTCGACGTACTCGAGCCAGTGCGCCGTGATGCCGACGTCGCGCGCCCCGACCACGTTCGAGAGGGTGTCGTCGGCCAGGAACGCGTCGGTCGCGTCGACGCCGTAGTGCGCGAGGGCGCGCTGGAACAGCTCAGGACTCGGCTTCCGTGCCTTGAGCTGGTAGCTCACCAGGAGGTTGTCGCCGAGCATCTCGACGACGTCCGGGGCGAGCTGGGGGAGTGCGTCCCGCAGCGCGGACGGGTTGTTGGAGAGCAGCGAGACGGTGCCGAGCTCTGCGGCCCGGCGGAGCGCCGCGATGCTGCCGTCGATGCGCGTCATGGCGAGGGCACGGGCATCCGCCCACTCGGAGAGCGCGAGCCGGCGGCCGCCCGTCGTGCGCGCGAACGCGTCGAGGTACTCGTCGCTCGTCGGCCATTCGCCGGCCTCAGCGCGGCGCTCGAATCCCGCGGCCCACCAGAACTTCGCGAGGTGGTACTGGCTCGCGCCAGTCAGGCGGGCCAGCTCCGGCAGCCGGAATCGGAAGTCGTAGGTGTACAGCGTCTTGTCGAGATCGAAGAAGTAGAGGTCCACGGCAGAGCCAGCATGACGTATTTTTCGACCCAGCATGGCTGATTCCAAAGAAGCCCGCAGTGCCTTTGAGTACGGGCCCCGAGAGGGCCCGTACGATTGGAGCGTCATGCCCCCCATCTACGACACGTCCGTCGAGGCCGAGCTCCTCACGGGCATGCGGCTCGCGCGCACGGCCGTCGGCCGCGGCGACCTCGTCGTGATCCCCACCGATACGGTCTACGGCGTCGCCGCCGATGCGTTCAATGCCGGCGCGGTGCAGAGGCTGCTCGATGCAAAGGGACGCACGCGGCAGTCGCCGCCGCCCGTGCTCGTGCCGGGCATCCCGACCCTGGATGCGCTCGCCGCGAGCGTGCCCGACGAGGTGCGGCAGCTCGTGGCCGCGTTCTGGCCGGGCGGGCTGACCGTGATCCTCGAGGCGCAGCCCTCACTTCAGTGGGACCTCGGCGAGACCGGCGGCACGGTGGCGGTGCGGATGCCGTCGCACACGATCGCCCTCGAGCTGCTGTCCGAGACCGGCCCGCTCGCGGTGTCGAGTGCGAATCTCACCGGGGAGCCTGCGGCCACGAGCGCGAAGGCCGCCGAGGCCATGCTCGGCGACTCGGTCGCGGTGTACCTCGACGCGGGGGAGAGCGGCACGGTCGCCTCGACCATCGTGGATGCCACGAGGCTCGGCCAGCCCGACGGCAAACTGCGCATCGTGCGCGAGGGCATCATCTCGGCGGCCGCGATCCGCACGACGATCGGGGACGATCGATGCGAATAGTCTTCTACCTCCTCGTCGTCGGCATCGCCGGGATCGTGACGTTCATCGTCGCGACCGCAGTGTGGAAGCTCAGCACGAAGTACCGGCTCTACCCGAAGATCCGCGAACGCGACGTGCACACCCGTCCGACGCCGCGCCTCGGCGGGGTCGCGATGTTCTTCGGGATCCTCGCGGCGTTCGGCGTTGCATCATCCATCCCGCAGCTCAGCCTCGTGTTCGCCGACGGCCACCGGGTGATCGGACTGCTCGCGGCCGCGACCATCATCGTCGCGCTCGGTGTCGCCGACGACATCTTCGACCTGGACTGGATGACCAAGCTCGCCGGCCAGATCATCGCCGCGGGCATCCTCGCCTGGCAGGGCGTGCAGCTGACGACCCTGCCGATCGGCGGCGTGACGATCGTGTCGCCCTACATCTCGCTGACGCTCACGATCCTCGCGGTCGTTCTCGTCATGAACGCGATCAACTTCATCGACGGGCTGGACGGGCTCGTGGTCGGCGTCGCGATCATCGCGAACGGCGTGTTCTTCATCTACAGCTACCTGCTGCAGCTCAACGAGCAGACACCGTACTTCAACCTCGCGTCGCTCACGACCGCCGTGCTCATCGGGGCGTGCCTCGGACTGCTCCCGCTCAACTTCCACCCCGCACGGCTGTTCATGGGCGACGCCGGCGCGCTGCTCGTCGGGCTCATGATGGCGGCCTCCGCCATCTCGGTGACGGGCTCGATCGACCCTGGGCTCGCCACGCAACCGGATGTGCTCTCGGCGTACTTCCTGCCCGCCTACATCCCGATCCTGCTGCCGTTCGCGGTGCTCATCGTGCCGCTGCTCGACTTCACGATGGCCGTGCTGCGCCGGATGCGCGCGGGCAAGTCGCCGTTCAGCGCCGACCGGATGCACCTGCACCACCGCCTGCTCGACATGGGTCACTCGCACCTGCACGCCGTGCTGATCTTCTACGGCTGGACGTTCGTCTTCTCGGTCGGCGTGCTCGGCTTCATGTTCCTGCCCGCGGTGCCCGCTGCCCTCCTGCTGCTCATCGGGCTCGCGGTGTGCACGATCGTGACCCTCGCGCCGCTCAGCCGCCGCAAGGCGCTCGAGGCCGTCGCGCAGTCGACGGACGCGGATGACGCGGATGCCGACGTCGCTCGCTTCGACACCCTGGATGAGGGACACGACGACTCGCTCGACGACGAGGACCTCGAGCACCTCACCACGAAGTCCGAGGAGCCGAAGTGACGGATGCCGCAGAGCGGCCGGAGGCCGCCATCCCGCGTCGCGCCCTCCGGTACGGCCTCATCCTGACCGGGATCGTCGCGGTGCTCGGCGCGGGCGTCGGATTCCTCGTCTCCGGCCCGACCGGGCTGGTCAGCGGATTGATCGGCGCCGCGGTCGCCGCGATCTTCATGGGGCTCACGACGGTGAGCTTCATCATCGCGATGCGGGTCACGAAGGGCGACGGCACCAACCCGGTGTTCTACGCGATCGTGCTGGGCGTCTGGTTCGTGAAGCTCATCGTGTTCGTCGCGCTGCTCATCGTCGTCGGCAACCTCGATTGGATCGACCAGCGGGTCATGTTCGGATCGATCGTTGTGGCTGTGATCGGGTCGCTCGTCGCCGACGTGCTCGCCTTCGTGCGCTCGCGCGTTCCCTACGTGGATGTGCCGCTGCCGGGCCCACAGGGCGGCACAGGACCGGTCGTCGGACCCCCCAATCCTTGATAGGCTGACTACCAGTCCCCCTTATCGCCGCGCGTTCCACGCCCCGATGCAGGAGAGCCCTCATCTTCGCTCCTCTCACACAACTCACCCGTGTCCTCACGACGACCACAGGTGATGGATCGGATGACGGCGAATTCCACGGGCCGTCGATCGACGAGTTCTTCCCCGAGGGCGTGCTGTTCGTCGGCACCCCGTTCGAGATGAACCGCATCCTCATCATCCGGATGATCGTGGTCATCGCGATCCTCGTCATCTTCTGGCTCGCGACCCGCAACCTCAAGGTCGTTCCCGGTCGCGGCCAGGTCGCGTTCGAGTTCGTCACGGGCTTCGTTCGCAACAGCATCATCGTCGAGACGCTCGGCGAGAAGGACGGCCGCCGCTTCATGCCGCTGCTGTTCACGATCTTCTTCCTCGTGCTGGGGCTCAACCTCACCGGCACGATCCCCGGAATGCAGATCGCGAGCACGGGGCTCATCGGCCAGGCCCTCATCCTCGCCCTCGTCGCGTACGGCACGTTCATCTACGCGGGCATTCGCCGGCACGGACTCCGGTTCTTCAAGAACGCGACGATCCTGCCCGGCGTCCCGATCTTCATCGTGCCGATCATCGCGCTGCTCGAGGCGCTCTCGACCTTCATCATCCGGCCGATCACGCTCACGCTGCGACTCACCATGAACATGGTCGCCGGTCACATGCTGCTCGTGCTGTGCTTCCTCGCGACCAACTTCTTCTTCGTGACCGTGCTGGTCAACCAGGGCAACCCGCTCGGCCTGCTCGGCATCGGCACCTTCGCCTTCGGCATCGCCTTCACCGCGCTCGAGATCTTCATCGCGGCGCTCCAGGCCTTCGTCTTCACCATCTTGACCGCCATCTACATCCAGATGGCGCTCGCCGACGAGCACTGAGCCCGTCGACTCGCCCCACCTCGAAAGGACAAACACCCATGAATATCGTTGGACAGCTTGCCCCACTCGCCTTCGGCCTCGCGGTCATCGGTTCCGGTGTCGGCGTCGGCATCATCGTCGGCAAGACGATCGAATCCGTCGCACGCCAGCCCGAGCTCGCCGGTCGCCTGCAGACCCTCATGTGGATCGGTATCGCGCTCACCGAGGCACTCTGCTTCATCGCCATCGGCGTCGCGTTCATCCCGTTCCCCGCGCCGTAAGGTGCCGTTCCCACTGAAGGAGTCCGGATGCTGAACATCGTGTTCGCTGCCGTGGAAGAAGAGGGCGAGTCGCACTCGGTGCTGCTGCCGGAGCTTCCAGACCTGATCTGGGGCTCGATCGCGTTCATCCTCATCCTCGGCTTCATGCTCTGGCGGTTCGTGCCGAAGATCAACGAGGCCCTCGACGCGCGCAGCGATGCGATCGCCGGTGGCATCAAGCGCGCGGATGAAGCCCAGGCCGAAGCCAAGGCGGCGCTCGAGAAGTACACCGCGCAGCTGGCCGAGGCCCGCGGCGAGGCCGGCAAGATCCGCGAGCAGGCTCGTGCGGATGGCGCCGCCATCATCGCCGAGGCGAAGGAGCAGGCCACCGCAGAGGCGGCCCGCATCACCGCGACCGCCCAGGCGCAGATCGAGGCCGAGCGCACTGCCGCGCGCGCGTCGCTGCGCACCGAGGTCGGCACGCTCGCGATCGACCTCGCGTCGGGTGTCATCGGTGAGTCCCTCTCCGACGACAAGCGTGCGTCGTCCATCGTCGACCGGTTCCTCGCGGACCTCGCCACGAGCGAGTCCGGATCCAAGGCAGGCAAGGGCAAGTAGTGGGTTCTGCATCACGCATCGCGCTCGAGACGGCGATCACCGCACTCGCTTCGGCGAAGGGCGTCACGCGCGCCACCGGTGAGCAGCTGCTCTCGGCCGACCGCGACATCGCGGGATCGCCGCAACTGCGCGCCGTGCTCGCCGACCCCTCGGTCGACGGCCCCGCGAAGTCGAAGCTCATCGGCTCGATCTTCGGTGGCATCGACCCCGCCGCGAAGGCGCTGCTCGGCACCCTCGTCGAGTCGCGCTGGTCGGACTCCGACCAGCTGGTCGACGGCATCGAGGAGATCGGCATCCGTGCGATCGCCGGTGCGTCGGACGACTCGGGCATCGAGGGCGAGCTGTTCGAGTTCGCCCGCGCCGTCGCGTCGGATGCCGAGCTCGAGCTCGCGGTCGGCAGCAACCTGAGCGAAGCCGGCCAGAAGGTCGCGCTCGTCGACGGCCTGCTAGGCGAACAAGGCAGACCCGGGCACCGTCGCGATCGTCCGTCACCTCGTGCAGAGCCCGCGCGGCCGCCGGATCGGCGAGTTGCTCTCCTCGGCCGCCGGGATCGTGGCGGATGCCTCCGACACGTTCATCGCGACCGTCACCGCCGCGGCGCCGCTCGACGAGAAGCAGCTCACCGCCCTCAGCTCCACCCTCGCGGCGCAGTACGGCCGCGAGCCGCGCATCGACGTGCGCATCGACCCCAGTGTGATCGGCGGCCTGCGCGTGCAGGTCGGCGACGAGGTCATCGACGGCACCATCGCGTCGCGCCTGACCGAACTCCGACTCCAGCTCGCCGGCTGACCCGGTCAGCACCCACGGCCCAACGACCAACTCCATCAAGAGGAACCCCATGGCAGACATCACCATCAGCCCGGACGAGATCCGCACCGCGCTCAAGGACTTCGTCGCCGGCTACAAGCCGAGCGGCGCGACCAAGACCGAGGTCGGCACCGTCATCGACGCCGCTGACGGCATCGCGCACGTCGAGGGCCTCCCGGGCGCCATGGCCAACGAGCTGCTGCAGTTCGCTGACGGCACCCTCGGCCTCGCGCTGAACCTCGACGAGGCCGAGATCGGCGTCATCGTGCTCGGTGAGTTCCGCGGCATCGTCGAGGGCATGGCCGTGAGCCGCACCGGCGAGGTGCTCTCGGTGCCGGTCGGCGACGCCTTCCTCGGTCGCGTGATCGACCCGCTCGGCCAGCCGATCGACGGCCTGGGCGAGATCAAGGCGGAGGAGCGCCGCGCGCTCGAACTGCAGGCGCCGGGCGTCATGGCCCGCAAGAGCGTGCACGAGCCCATGCAGACCGGCATCAAGGCGATCGACGCGATGATCCCGATCGGCCGCGGCCAGCGCCAGCTCATCATCGGCGACCGCCAGACCGGCAAGACCGCGATCGCGATCGACACGATCATCAACCAGAAGGCCAACTGGGACTCGGGCGACGTCAACAAGCAGGTCCGCTGCATCTACGTCGCCATCGGCCAGAAGGGCTCGACGATCGCGGCCGTGAAGGGCGCGCTCGAAGACGCCGGCGCCATGGAGTACACGACGATCGTCGCGGCCCCCGCCTCCGACGCCGCCGGCTTCAAGTACCTCGCGCCGTACACCGGCTCGGCCATCGGCCAGCACTGGATGTACGGCGGCAAGCACGTGCTCATCGTGTTCGACGACCTGTCGAAGCAGGCTGAGGCCTACCGCGCCGTGTCGCTGCTGCTGCGCCGCCCGCCGGGACGCGAGGCCTACCCCGGCGACGTGTTCTACCTGCACTCCCGCCTGCTCGAGCGCTGCGCGAAGCTCTCCGACGAGCTCGGCGCGGGATCGATGACCGGCCTGCCGATCATCGAGACCAAGGCGAACGACGTGTCGGCGTACATCCCGACCAACGTGATCTCGATCACCGACGGCCAGATCTTCCTGCAGTCCGACCTGTTCAACTCGAACCAGCGCCCCGCGGTCGACGTCGGCATCTCGGTGTCCCGCGTCGGCGGTGACGCTCAGGTCAAGTCGATCAAGTCGGTCTCCGGAACGCTCAAGCTCGAGCTCGCGCAGTACCGCTCGCTCGAGGCCTTCGCGCTGTTCGCCTCGGACCTGGATGCCGCGAGCCGCCGCCAGCTCGACCGCGGTGCCCGCCTCACCGAGCTGCTGCGCCAGCCGCAGTACTCCCCGTTCCCGGTCGAGAAGCAGGTCGTCTCGATCTGGGCCGGAACCGCCGGCAAGCTCGACAAGGTGCCGGTCGAGGACATCCTGCGCTTCGAGCGCGAGTTCCACGACTACCTCGGCCGCAACACGAAGGTGCTCGACACCCTGCGCGAGACCAACGTGCTCGACGACGCCACCAAGGCCGACCTCGAGAAGGCGATCGATGCGTTCTCCGAGGAGTTCCAGACCGCCGAGGGCGGCTCGCTGAACGCGCCTGGCAAGGAGACGTTCGAGGCCACCGAGGTCGAGGACGTCAACCAGGAGAA
>CAVUFG010000006.1:0-94602 GCA_963740815.1 uncultured Actinomycetota bacterium | reverse complement strand
CTCGTCCCCGAGCACCACCAGGAGTCGGACGCCGAGCTCGAGGCCGAGATCGAGGCGGAGGCCACCCCCGCCGAGAAGAAGCCCGCCGCGCCAAGAAGACTCCGGCCAAGGCTGACACCGACGAGAAGCCGCCGACCTGCTGCCAAGGCTCCGGCCGCCAAGAAGCCCGCCGCGGCCAAGAAGCCGGCCGCGGACAAGTAACCCCTCGACCGCGTCGAGCGGTCGCCGACAACCAACATTTCGACCGCGTAGCGGTCACCAGATTCAAGGCAAGGAACATCACACTGATGGCAGACGTCACCATGGCGGACATCAAGACCCTGCGCGAGCGCCTCGGCACCGGCATGGTCGACACCAAGAACGCGCTCGTCGAGGCGGACGGTGACCTGGACAAGGCCACCGAGCTGCTGCGGCTCAAGGGCGCGAAGGGCAACGCGAAGCGCGCGGACCGCTCGACGAGCGAGGGCCTGATCGCGGCCGTCGAGTCCGCGACCGCCACCACGATGATCGAGCTCGCGAGCGAGACCGACTTCGTCGCCAAGAGCGAGAAGTTCATCGCGCTCGGCAACACGGTGCTCGAGGCGCTCGCCGACTCGGGTGCCGAGACGCTGGATGCCGCGCTCGCGACCAAGGTCGGCAACGGCACGGTCGAGTCGCTCATCTCCGACGAGGCGGCCGTGCTCGGCGAGAAGATCGAGCTGCGTCGCATCGTTCGCCTGCCCGGCGACAAGTTCTCGGTCTACCTGCACCGCACGAACAAGGACCTGCCGCCGCAGGTCGGTGTCGTCCTCGCCTACTCGGGCGACGACGCTGACACCGCCCGCAGCGTCGCGCAGCACATCTCGTTCGCCGACCCGCAGTACCTGACTCGCGACGAGGTCCCGGCCTCCGAGGTCGAGAAGGAGCGCGCGATCGTCGAGCAGATCAGCCGTGACGAGGGCAAGCCCGAGGCCGCGCTGCCGAAGATCATCGAGGGCCGCATCGGCGCGTTCTTCAAGCAGATCGCCCTGCTCGAGCAGGACTACGCGCGCGACAACAAGCTCGTGATCAGCAAGGTCCTGGGGGATGCCGGACTCACCGTGAGCGGCTTCGCCCGCTTCAAGGTCGGCGCCTAGCCGCAGCCACCAGTTCGACACGAAGGACCCCGGGAGACCGGGGTCCTTCGTCGTTCGCGGCAATGGGTTCGCGGCAATGGATAGAGTGGGCAGCATGACCGACGAACGCAAGCGCAGGGTCATCCTCAAGCTCTCCGGTGAGGCGTTCGGCGGTGGCTCGCTCGGCGTGAACCCCGACATCGTCGCCGGCATCGCACGCGAGATCGCCGCTGCGATCGACGAGGTCGAGGTCGCGATCGTCGTCGGTGGTGGCAACTTCTTCCGCGGCGCCGAACTCAGCCAGCGCGGGATGGACCGCTCGCGCGCCGACTACATGGGCATGCTCGGCACGGTCATGAACGCGCTCGCACTGCAGGACTTCCTCGAGCAGGCGGGGGCCGCGACCCGCGTGCAGTCCGCGATCTCGATGACCCAGGTCGCCGAGCCGTACATCCCGCGTCGCGCGGAACGCCACCTCGAGAAGGGCCGGGTCGTCATCTTCGGCGCCGGCGCCGGCCTCCCGTACTTCTCCACCGACACGGTCGCGGCGCAGCGTGCGCTCGAGATCTCGGCCGATGTCGTGCTCGTCGCGAAGAACGGCGTCGACGGGGTGTACTCCGGCGACCCGCGCCACGACACCTCGGCGATCAAGCTCGACCAGGTCACCTACCAGGAAGCACTCGTGCAGGGACTCAAGGTCGTCGACTCGACCGCGTTCAGCCTGTGCATGGACAACGGGATGCCGATGGTCGTGTTCGGGATGGAGCCCGCCGGCAACGTGACCGCTGCGATCCGCGGCGAGCGCATCGGCACCCTCGTCTCGAACTGACCGCCCGCGCCGGCGATCCCATGCTCGTCGTCGCCCTGATCGCCGCTGCGGCGATCGCCCACGCGACGTGGAACATCGCGGTCAAGCGCGCCGGCACGTCCGGTCCCGGATTCATCTGGGTCGGAACGGTCATCGGTGCGGTGGTGTTCGCGCCGTTCGGCATCCACTCGCTCGTGACCGACGGGACCGACCTCGGGCGCTGGCTGCCGCTCGCGCTCGTGAGCGGCATCCTGCAGGTGGTGTACTTCCTGCTGCTGCAGCGCGGGTACCGGCTCGGCGACGTCTCGGTGGTGTATCCGCTCGCCCGCGGAACGGGCCCGCTGCTCGCCGTCGTGCTCGCGATCATCCTGCTGCACGAGCGCCCGACCGTGCTCGAGCTGGTGGGCGCTGGGGTCGTCATCTGCGGCGTGATGGTCATCGGTTTCGCGGGCGACCGCACGCATCGCCGTTCCAATCGCGCTGGCGTGATCTACGGGCTGATCGTGGGCGTGCTGATCGGCATCTTCACGCTCTGGGATGCCTCGGCCGTGACGGTCGGCGGGATGCCGCCGGTCGGACTGTACTGGGGCAGCGTCGCCTTCCAGGCGGTACTGCTGGCCATCCCCGCGCTCCGTACCCCGCGTGCGACCTTCGCGGTGGCGCGCACGCACTGGGTGGCGGTGCTGCTGTTCGGCATCCTCGCCCCGCTCGCGTACATCCTGGTGCTCAGCGCCATCCAGTTCGCGCCGGTGTCGGTGATCGCTCCGGCGCGCGAGGTCAGTGTCGTCCTGGTCGGGCTGGCCGGCTGGCTGCTGTTCAAGGAGCCGCATCCGGTGCAGCGGCTGATCGGCGCTGCGGTCGTGCTCGTGGGGATCGTCTTCCTCGCGGTGGGGTGACCGGCTACCGTGGGTGCGTGTCAGCCCTTCCACCGCCGCCGCCCCCGCCGAAGCCCAAGCGCGGATCCCTCGCCGGGCTGATCGTCGCGTTCGTCCTGTGGTTCTTCGGCGCGGCCCTGAACGGCTTCCCGATGTTCGCCTTCCTGTTCGGCGCGCAGATCGACGGTCTGGCCCTGTTCGTCGTGCACGCGAGCTTCTTCGGCGGACTGCTCGTCGTCTGCCTGGTCGCCCTCGTCGTCGTGCTGCTGCTGCGGGGGACCGGCCGATCGCCGACCCTGGTCGGGTGGGTGGCGACGGGCGTCGTGGCGGCAGGATGGATCACGGCGTGGTTCTGGCTCTGGGGGATCGCCGCCGAGTCGACCGCCTGAGGTTCGGCGGGTCGCTGCCCAGTACACTCGACTGAGCACATCAGAACGAGGGAGTTGCCCAGTGATCAGCGATGTCTTGACCGAGGCCCGGGACAAGATGGCCAAGGCCGTCGACGTCGCGAAGGACGACTTCGCCACGGTGCGCACCGGCCGCGCGAACCCCGCCCTGTTCCAGAAGATGCTCGTCGACTACTACGGCACGCCGACCCCGCTCGGCCAGCTCGCCGGCCTGACGGTCCCCGAAGCCCGGATGCTCGTCATCACGCCCTACGACAAGGCCGCCCTCAAGGACATCGAGAAGGCCCTGGTCGCCGCAGAGCACCTCGGGGCGAGCGTCGGCAACGACGGCACGATCATCCGCGCGACCCTGCCGGAGCTCACCGAGGAGCGTCGCAGCGACTACGTCAAGATCGTGCGCGACAAGGCCGAGGAGGCCAAGGTCGCGATCCGCAACGTGCGCCGCAAGGCGAAGGACGACCTCGATGCCCTCAAGGAGGTCGGCGAGGACGAGATCGCCCGCGCGACCAAGGAGCTCGAGGCGGTCACCAAGTCCCACGTCGACGCGATCGACGAGGCCCTCAAGCGCAAAGAAGCCGAGCTGCTCGAGGTCTGATGGCGTCGGACTTCGAGGCGCAGGTGCGCGCCACCAACGAGAAGATCAACGCGCGCACCGGGCGGCCGCTGCTCACCGCCATCCGCGTCGGCCTCGTGCTCGGCGGATCGCTGCTGGTCAGCCTGCTCGTCATCGAAGCCGCTCTTCATGGTCTTCGCGGGCGTGCTCATCTTCTTCGTCACGTTCGAGCTCGCCAGCGCCCTGCGATTCGCCGGCCGCGACGTGCCGCGAATCGCCGCGATCATCGCCGGACTCGCCGTCATCCCGGCAGCGTTCTACTGGGGTGCCGCCGGCCACTGGCTCGTCACGCTCGCGGGCATCGCGTTCGTGTCGCTGTGGCGCCTCGTGGAGCTGCTGCGGCCGAGCCATCGGACGACCGGGATGGCGCTGCTCAAGGATCTCGGTGCCGGCGCGTTCGTCCAGGCCTACGTCGCGTTCATGGCGGGCTTCACCGTGCTGCTCACCGCCCAGGACGGCGGCCAGTTCTGGACGCTCGCGTTCCTGATCGTCGTGGTCTCGGTCGACACGGGCGCCTACGCGGCGGGCGTCGCGTTCGGGCGCCACAAGATCGCACCGGTGATCAGCCCCGGCAAGACCTGGGAGGGTTTCGCGGGATCCGTCGCCGCGGCGCTGCTCGCGGGCATCCTGCTGGCGATCTTCATGCTGCAGCAGCCGTGGTGGGTCGGGGTGATCCTCGCGGTCGCGATGGTGATCACGGCGACGGCCGGCGACCTCGCCGAGTCGCTCATCAAGCGCGACCTCGGCATCAAGGACATCTCGACCTGGCTTCCCGGCCACGGCGGGTTCCTCGACCGGCTCGACTCCGCGCTGCTCTCCGGCGCGGTGGCGTACGCCCTGTTCCTCATCTTCACGTAGGGTCTTCTCTCGTGAGCACGACCTTTCCCCGCAGCCGCAAGTCGAGGCTCGGCTACGACGTCGACCAGGTCGAGGACTTCCTCGAGGATGCCCGGCGCGCGTACACCGCAGACCCGAGCAACCCGAACCCGGTCGAACGCCGAGAGCATCCGCCGCATGGCATTCCAGATGCAGAAGGGCGGCTACTCGACCACGCACGTGGATGCCGCGCTCGAGCGCCTCGAGGACGCCTTCGCATCCCGTGAGCGCGAGCGCTCGCTCGCGCAGCAGGGCGACCAGGCCTGGTACGCCCAGGCGCGGACCACCGCGCAGGAGATCCTCGACCGCCTCGCCCGCCCGGCCGGAGCGAAGTTCCGCCGCGTCGGCCTGCTCGCGACCGGGTACTCCCGCAAGGAGGTCGACGAGTTCACGTCCCGACTGATCGCCTACTTCCAGCACGGCAAGCCGATGAGCATCGACGAGGTGCGCACGATCACGTTCAGCCCCAAGCGCGGCGGCTACAACGAGACCCAGGTGGATGTCGTGCTCGACGCCGTCATCGACGTGATGCTCGCCGTACGCCAGTAACACCGCTGCGGCCCCCAGCGCAGTCACACCAGTAACACTGGTCACACTGTGCATTGCCAGACGTGTCGTCTACGATGATTCACCGTGGGCCACGAACGCATCGAAGCCCTCCGTGCAGAGCGCAAGAGCCTCGGGGGAGACATCACCGGACGACACGTCCGGTCTTCGTGGTCCCTGCCGGTCTTCGCGGGATTCGTGACGCTCGCGTTCGTCGCTCTCGCGGCGGGAGCACCGGAGCAGCTGCCGCCGGCATCCGCGATCGAGGCACCGGCACCGTTGGGCGAACCGCAGGTCCTGGCCGCGAGCGGCGAGTACACCAACGGCGTCTCACGCGATGGCTACACGATCAGCGAGCCGGTGAAGGTCGTCGCGCTGTCGGCGCCTGCGGCCGGGGTCCCGGATCCCGGAACCGCACAGGCGATCGCGCTCGAGATGGTCACGGCACGCGGCTGGGGTGTCGAGGAGTTCAACTGCCTCGTCGCGCTCTGGAACCGCGAGTCCCACTGGAACGTGTACGCGCACAACACCTCGAGCGGGGCGTACGGCATCCCGCAGTCCCTGCCCGGCGACAAGATGGCCTCGGCCGGCGCGGACTGGGCGACCAACCCCGCGACGCAGATCACCTGGGGCCTCGGCTACATCGCCGATCGGTACGGCACCCCGTGCGGTGCCTGGGCGCACTCCGAGAGCGTCGGCTGGTACTAGCGCGCATCGGGCGGCCCGGCACCGCTCGCTAGACTCCGAGCATGGATCGGGTGCTGCCGCTCGCGGATGCCGTCGACCTCGTCGACATCCAGAACCCGATGGCGTTCGCCCTCTTCGGCGTCGTGGGCATCGTGGTCGTGGTCGCGGCGGGCGCGTTCAGCAAGAAACTCGGGATCGCGGCGCCGCTGCTGCTGATCCTGATCGGATTCGGGTTCAGCTACCTGCCGGGAGCGCCGCTCGGACGTGCCGCACGAGCTCATCCTCATGGGACTGCTGCCGCCGATCCTGTACTCGGCGGCGATCAACGTGCCGATCGTGGACTTCCGGCGCAACTTCTCGAGCATCTCGGCGCTCTCCGTCGCGCTCGTCGTGGTGACCGCGTTCGGCACGGGCATCATCCTGTTCAACCTGTTCCCCGACCTCGATCTCGCCGCGGCGATCGCGATCGGCGCCGTCATCAGCCCGACCGATGCCGTGGCGGCGACCGCCCTCGGCAAGAAGCTCGGGCTGCCGCCGCGCCTGGTGACGATCCTCGAGGGCGAGAGCCTCGTCAACGACGCGACGGCGCTCGTCATGCTGCGGTCGGCGATCGCGGCGACGGCGGCGACCGTGAGCTTCTGGGAGGTGCTCGGCGACTTCGCGTACGCCGTGCTGCTCGCCGCCGCGATCGGGCTCATCGTCGGCTTCGTCACGGTGTTCGTGCGCTCGAAGCTGCACGACCCGATGCTCGACACCGCGATCTCGTTCGCGGTGCCGTTCATCGCCTACCTGCCGGCGGAGTACTTCCACGCGAGCGGGGTGCTCGCCGTCGTGATCGCGGGGCTGTACTCGGGGCACTCCAGTGCGAAGCGGTTCAGCGCGCAAGCGCGCATCTCGGAGCGCCTGAACTGGCGAACCGTGCAGTTCGTGCTCGAGAACGGCGTGTTCCTGCTGATGGGGCTGCAGGTGAGCCTGCTCGTGACCGAGGTGCAGGAGGACGAACTCAGCGCGTGGAGCGCCGTGCTGCTCGGGCTGCTCATGATGGTCGTCGTGCTCGCCATCCGGTTCGCGTTCATCGCGCCGCTGCTGTTCCTGCTGCGGCGCGCAGAGGATCGCGCCGAGACGGCGAACTCGCGCTGGCGCACGATGTTCGACCGGCTGCGCTCCAGATCCGACCTGCCGGCCTCCCGCGAGCGCAGGCTCGAGCGCGGCGAGAAGGTGGTGAAGCGGCGCGAGCGCGACATCCAGGAGCTGAAGGCCGAGGGCCTGGGATGGCGCGGCGGCGTGATCCTCGGCTGGGCAGGCATGCGCGGCGTGGTCACCCTCGCCGCCGCGCAGTCGCTGCCGTCCGAGACCCCGTACCGCCCGCAGCTGGTGCTGATCGCGTTCACGGTCGCCGTCTCCACGCTGCTGCTGCAGGGCGGGACGCTGCCGTGGCTGATCCGGCTCACGAGGATCAAGGGCACCGACCGCGAGGCGGACCGGCGCGAGCTCGCGCAGCTGCTCGAGGAGATGGGGGAGGCGGGCGTCGCCGCCCTCGAGTTCCCGTCGATCGAGCTGCCGGAGGGCGAGGAGGTCGACCCCGAGGTGGTCGAGCGGGTGCGACATGACACCCTGCTGAGCGCAGAAGCGGCGTGGGAGCGCGCCGACCACGGCGCGGGCATCGACGGGCTCAAGCACTCTCCGCAGCGGCAGTACCGGGCGCTCCGGCGCGAGGTGCTGCAGGCCGAGCGCGAGGCGCTGCTCGAGGCTCGATCGGCCGGGACGTACCCGTCGCGCATCCTCACCCGCGCCCAGGCGATGCTCGACCTCGAGGAGACCCGCCTCGAGCAGATCGACAATCCGAGTGGCAGCTAGGCCTGCCTAGACTTGGAGCATGCCTCGCTCGAATCGACCTCGCGGTCGCCGGGGCGGGGACGACGAGCAGGAACTCGACCTCACCCGGGCGCTCATCGCGTTCAAGCACACCGAGTCCAAGCGCGACGGCGTCTGGAACGTGCAGCCGCTCTCCGCGTCCAATGCCGCCAAGACCTACACCTGTCCCGGGTGCGGCCTCGAGATCGGTGCTGGCATCGCGCACACCGTGACCTGGCGCGCCGACGGGCTCATGGGCGAGGCGGACGACCTCGCGGGACGCCGGCACTGGCACACGCACTGCTGGAAGATCCGCCCGTGACCGAGCCGGTGGAGATCCGCAGCAGCACGGAACTGCCCGCCCGCCGAAGCGACATCCAGCTCGTCACCGAGGACGGGCTCACGCTGGTCGGCGAGCTCGCGCTGCCGGTCGAAGCCGATCCGGTCGCGACGCTCGTGTTCCTGCATCCGCTGCCGACGCACGGCGGGTTCATGGACTCGCACATCATCCGCAAGGCGTCCGCACGACTCCCGGCGCTCGCCGACCTCGCGGTGCTGCGGTTCAACTTCCGCGGCGTCGAGTCCCCGCGCGGCACGTCGCAGGGCACGTTCGGCGATGGCGTGGACGAGCGGCACGACCTCGCCGCGGCCCTGCGACTCGTCGCGGAGCTCGGGCTGCCGCATCCCTGGCTCGTCGGCTGGTCGTTCGGCACCGAGGTCGCGCTCAAGTACGGACTCGAGCCGTCGAGCCTCGAAGGCGGGGTGGATGGCGCCATCCTGCTGTCCCCGCCCCTGCACCGCACCACGCCCGACGAGCTGGCCGCGTGGGCCGGCAGCGGCAAGCGGCTCGTCGTGCTGGTGCCGGAGCTCGACGACTACCTGCGACCGGCCGAGGCCGCCGAGCGGTTCGCCGTCGTGCCGGAGGCCGAACTGATCGCCGTCGAGGGCGGCAAGCACCTCTGGGTGGGGGAGGCGCAGACCTACCGCGTGCTCACCGAGATCGTGAAGGCCGTCAACCCGACCGCCCTGCCGCTGCCGACGACGTGGAACGGTTAGCCGCCTAAAGCTCGTTCTGCCGTGGGCACGATCACCTGGCGGAACACCAGCAGGATCGCCGCCGCCACCGGGATCGCGATGAGCGCGCCGAGGATGCCGAGCAGCGTGCCGCCCGCGAGGGCCGCGATCACGACGATCGCCCCGGGCACCTTCACGGCGGAGCTCATGATGCGCGGGTTGAGCACGTAGGCCTCGACCTGCATGTAGACCAGGTAGTAGATCCCGACCACGAGCACCGCCGGGAACCCGTTGAACAGCGCGACGAGCGACGTGATGATGATCGACGCGGTGAGCGTGCCGACGAGCGGGATGAGCGAGCCGAGGAACGCGATGAAGGCGAGCAGCGCCGAGTACCGGATGTCGAGCGCGATGCCGAAGATGTTGCCGATCAGCGGCAGCAGGAACGTGAGCACGAGGAACGACAGGATGCCGTTGGCCAGAGCAAGGCTGCCCTGGCCGATCACGTAGCGCCCGACCGAGGTGCTCACCTGCTCGGCGAGGTCGATGAAGGTGGGCCGCTTCGACGCGGGCACCAGCTGGTAGAGGCCGCGCTTGATGCTCGTGAGGGATGCGACGAAGTACAGCGTGAGGATCAGCACGATGATCGTGCCGGTCACGGCGGTCGCGAGTGACGCGCCGACCGCGATCAGTCCACCACCGAGACCCGACGCGAGATCGGTGTCCTCGATCGCCTTCGTGATGTTCCCGAGGATCTGGTCGATCGGCAACCACGGCAGCGCGGAGAGGATGTTGTCGCGCACCTCGCCGTTCTGGATGCCCTCGATGAGCTTCGGCACGGCCGTGATCGCATTGCCGACCTGCTCGGCAATGACCGGGATGATGGCGAGCACGAGTCCGGCGAACACCGCGAGCACGGCGACGAGCACCGTGACGATCGCGAGTCCGCGCGGGAACTTGTGCTTCTCGAGCCACGACACCAGCGGGTCGAGCCCGAGCGCGAGGAACAGAGCGGCACCCACCCACGTGAGCACGGTGCCGAGCGATCCGACGATGCCGCCGAGCGCGATGGCCACGACGACGCCGAGGCCGCCGAACAGTCCGAGCCGGAACGGGTTCTGGATCTTCAACGTCGAGCCTCTCGCCGGGCGATTCCCGGCCGGTCGGCTCGGGTCAGTTCTCCGCTGTCACTTTATCGGCTTGCTGCAGCATGCCGCGCAGACCCTCGAAGTACTCGCCGACCGCTTCGCGCTCGATCTTGATCTTGGCCAGGCGCGCCTCCGCGTCCGCGACGAGCTCGGCGGACCGGGTCTCGGCCTCCGAGATGATCGCGCGAGCGCGGTCGTTCGCGTCGGCGAGGGTCGAACGGGATGATTCCTCCGCGGCATCCCGCAGCCCCTTCGCATCCGCCTTCGAGCCGGCGTCGAGTGCTTCGGCCTCCGCGCGCTTCTCGCTCGCACGCCGGATCGCGTCCGCGAGCTGCGACTGCGCCTCGTCGAGGTACTTCTGCGTCTCGCCGGTCGCGGCCTGGTGGCGCTCGAGGTGCTCCTTCTCCGCGTCATCCCGGCGGTTCTTGAGCTCGAGGTCGAGGTCGAGGCGAGCCTGCTCGGTCTCGGCGGCGAGGCTGGCCCTGGTCTCCTCGGTGTCGTGCGCGAGCTTGGCGCGCACGGTCTCGGTCTCGCTCGCGAGCTCGGCACGCTGCCGCTCGATGTCGCGGGCGAGGTCGGTGGTCTGCTGCTCGACGTCGTGTGCGAGCTTCGCGCGCGTCTCCGACACCTCGGCCTCGAGCGCCGCGCGGGCCTCCGCGGACTCCTTCTTGAGCGCGGCGTGGGCGTCGGCGATGTCCTTCTTCAGGTTGGCCCTGGCGTCCGCCGTCTCGGACTTGACCGCGGCGAGCTGCTCGGCGACCTCGTCGGCGGCCGCGGCACGGTTGGCGGCGATCTCGGAGTCGGCTGCGGCGCGCGCGGTGGCGATCTCGGCGAGCATCGTGTTGCGCTCGGCGTCGAGCTCGGCCTGCAGCTTCTCGCGCGCGGCCTCGGCGCCGGCCTCGATGCGGGCGCGGGAGGCCTGCGTGTCGTTCGACAGCTTGGTCTTCGCCGCGGTCATCTCGTTGGAGAACTCCTCGCGGACGGTCGCCATCTCGCGGTCGAACGCCTCGCGCTTGCCGGCCATCTCGGCCTCGAGCTGCGCGCGTCCGGTGTCGATCTCACGGGCGAGGTCGGTGCGGCCCTGCTCGAGGTCACGGGCGAGGTCGGCACGCAGGGTCGCGTTCTCGTTCTCGTAGTTCGCGCGTCCGAGCTCGGTCTCCCTCGCGAGTTCGGCTGCGGCCTCGCGGGTCTCGGCCTCCTCCTTCATGGCGGTGGCCTTGAGCTCGGCGGCGTACCGCTCGGCGTCGGCGCGCAGCGCCGCGGTCTCGCGCTTGGCGGAGGCCCTGGCCTCGGCGGCCTCGGTGGCGACCGTGCCGCGGATCGCCGCGGCCTCGCGCTGTGCGTCCTGCAGCTGTGCGTCTGCGGTGGCCTTCGACGTGACCGTGAGCTCGTTGGCGGTGGATTCGGCCTCGGAGATCGTGCGCGCGGCCCTGGCCTCCGCGTCATCCAGCAGGGACTTGGCCTGGGCGGCGGCATCGCCGCGCAGCTTGGTGACCTCGGAGTTGACCGCGGCGCGCAACTGGTCGGCGTCGATGTCGGCCTGACTCACGAGCCTCGTGGACTGCTCCTCCGCGACCCGCAGCACGTTCTCGAGGCGCGTGCCGAGACCGGTGTAGGTGGGGCGGCCGGTCTCGTCGAGCTCGGCTTGGAGGTCCTCGGCGACGGCCTGGAGGCGCTTGGCCTCCTTCGCGGCCTCCGCCTTGTCGGCGTTGGCCTTGATCAGGTCACGTCGCAGGTCCTGGATCGCCTTGTCGACGTCATCCTTCTTGTACCCGCGGAGTTCGGTCCCGAAATCGGTCTCGTCGGCTGCCATCCCAATAGCTCCTCGTCGCTGGAGTCGAACCATCCGAGTGTAGACCGGTCGACGAAGGAGTTGCTGACCGGATGTCACCCGAAGAGGGCACACGACACGACGAGCCTTGCAGCGTGCTCCCAGATAGTTCCCAGTGGTCGGTCCGGTATTCTTGAACGTCTTTGTTGCTGCCATGTCGGCCATGCCGAAGTACCACATCTCCACTCGTTCCTAGCGCGAGCAGCCGCTGAGCGGCGGAGGTGGGCAGCACGAAAGGAGAGACTCCCGTGCGATTCGTCCTCGCGATCGTGAGCTTCGTGCTCGCCCTCGTGCTCATGGGCTGGGGCGTTGCCCAGCAGACCGTGTTCGCCTCACCCGACGAGGTGCAGGCCCTCGGCCAGACCTCCGGCGACGCTCCGGTCACGGTGATCGACAGCTCGGCGCTCAACGCGTTCGACGGCACCCAGACCCTCGAGGTCTCCGGGGATGACGCGGTCTTCGCGGCCTACGGCCGCACCAACGACGTGCTGTCCTGGATCGCCGACACCGAGTACAACTTCGTCACCTACGACGTCGACAGCGGAGAACTCGTGAGCGAGGTCATCTCGGGCGAGGCCAGCGAGGTGCCGGATCCGGCCGGGTCCGACCTGTGGCTCGCCGAGCTCTCCGACGAGCAGACCCTGAGCCTCAAGCTCAACGCCCCGGAAGGGGTGTCGGTCATCGTGGCGTCCGATGGGGTGCTGCCCGCGCCATCCAGCCTTTCGCTCACCTGGCCGCTCGACAACGCGACCCCGTGGGCCGTGCCGCTGATCATCGCCGGCGCTGCCGTGCTGCTGCTCGGACTCGTCTTCCTGCTCTGGGCGATCCACGGCGTGCGCAGCTCGCGCGGTCCGCGCCGCAAGCAGCCCAAGTTGCCGCGCCAGCCCCGCTACAAGCCGGGTCGCAAGGCCCGTGCCCCCGGCAAGGCCGTCGAGCCGGTCGGCAGCGGACGCCGCGCCGCCCGCCCGCTGATCGCCGTGCCGGTCGTGCTGGTCGGTGCGCTCGCCCTGTCGGGCTGCAGCGCGTTCTTCCCCGACCCGACGGAGACCCAGGCCCTCCCGGGCCCCACCTCGTCGGCCGAGCCGGACGACATCACGCCCCCCGCAGTCACCGCGAACCAGATCGACCGCATCGTCTCGGACGTCATCGACGTGGCCACCGAGGCGGACCAGACGATGGATGCGACGCTGCTCGCGACCCGCTTCGACGGACCGGCCCTCGCGCTGCGCACCACCGACTACACGGTGCGCACCAACGACCCGTCGCTCACGCCGCTCGTGCCCGTGATCCCGGACGGCCAGGTCGCCGTCGTGCTCCCGCAGCAGACCGACACCTGGCCGCGCTCGGTCTTCGCGATCATCAAGGTCGAGGACGACGACACCATCGCCCCCGTCGCGCTCATGCTCACGCAGGATGACGCGCGCGCGTCGTACAAGGTCAGCTACGCGATCACGCTCGAGCCGTCGGCCCGCATCCCCGACCTCGCTCCGGCGAGCGTCGGTGCGCCGGGCCTCTCGCCGGACTACGGCGGACTCAAGCTCGCGCCGTCCGCGCTCGCGCTGCAGTACGGCGAGATCCTCGCGAAGGCCGAGGAGGCCTCCGCGTACCTCGACTTCGAGGCCGACGGTGACAGCCTTCGCACCTCGCTCAAGGATGCCAAGGCGGGGGAGGCGGGGCAGCTCGCGGCCACGGCATCCATCACGTTCACGCAGGCGGAGGGCGAGGGCATTCCGATCTCGCTCGCCACGAACGATGCCGGTGCGATCGTCGCCGTCGACCTCTACGACGTCACGACCGTGACGCCGATCGAGGCGGGCGCTGCGGTGAACCCGTCCGGTCGCGTGAAGGCGCTCACCGGTCTCGCAATCAGCACGAAGGGCGTGACGGCGAGCTACGACGCGCAGCTGCTGTTCTACGTGCCGCCCGTGGGTTCGGATGACCAGATCGTGCTGCTCGGCTACAGCTACGGGCTCGTGACGGCATCGGAGGTCGGGTGAGCAACGCGCAGCCCGGCAACCCCGCCGGAGCGAACCTGAGGGGCGCCGTCGACCTCTCGTCGCTCGTGCGCCCGCCGGCCGGATCGCAGGCGGCGCCGAGCGGCGTCGTGTTCGAGGCGAACGACGCGAGCTTCACCGCCGTGCTCGACCTCTCCGCACGCGTGCCGGTCATCGTCGAGTTCTACGGGCAGGGCATCGAGCCGGCCCTCGGCGCCGTGATCGAGTCGTACGGCGGCCGCCTCGGCCTCGCGACGGTGGACGGCACCGCGAACCCGCAGCTCGTGCAGGCATTCCAGGTGCAGCAGGTGCCGACGGTCGCGGCCGTGGTCGCCGGGCGACCCGTGCAGCTGTTCGTCGGGGCGATCGCCGAGGACGAGCTGCGCTCGGTGCTCGACCAGGTGCTCCAGCTCGCAGCGCAGCAGGGCGCGACCGGCAGCATCCCGGTGGGCGACGAGGCCGGCGAGCCGGTCGAGGAACCGCTGCCGCCGCACCACCAGGAGGCCTACGACGCGATCGCCTCCGGTGACTTCGCCACCGCGATCAAGGAGTACGAGACCGCGATCGCGCAGAACCCGCGTGATCTTCTCGCGGTCGCCGGGCTCGCCCAGGTGCGGCTCCTGCAGAGACTGGATGGCGCGGACGCCGCCGCCATCCGCGCCGCCGCCGCCGAGGCACCCAGCGCCGTGGAGCCGCAGCTCGCCGTCGCCGACCTCGACGTGAGCGGTGGACACCTCCACGACGCGTTCGCGCGCCTCCTCGACCTGTTCCCGACGCTGGACGCCGCCGGCAAGAACACCGTGCGCACCCGCCTCGTCGACTACTTCGAGATCGCCGGCCCCGAGGACCCCAGGGTCGTCGCCGCACGCCGCCGCCTGACCGGGTTGCTGTACTAGCTCGTGGCTGACCCGCAGATGTCCGACTCGGCCGGCCGCGGGTTCCTGATCGCCTACGGGGTGATCTACGTGCTGTCCATCGCGACCGTCGCGGTCTTCGCGGCCACCGGCGAGTTCACGACGCAGCAGCTCGCGATCGCGTTCACCGTCGGCGCGGCGCTGGGCATCGTGCTCGTCGTCTTCGGCTACCGCGTGGTGCGGCGGGCACGCCGGGCCGATCCGGGGCCGGACCAGCACGAGCGGCTCGACGACTAGCTCGACGCGGTCCGCCTCGCCACGCCTACCAGCCCGCGACCACCCGGTTGTGCAGTTCGCCGATGCCCGCGACCGCGACCACCATGTCGTCGCCCGGTTGGAGCCAGATCGCCGGGATGCGGAAGGTGCCGCATCCGGCTGGCGTGCCCGTGATGATCACGTCGCCGGTCTCGAGGGTGCGGCCCTGCGCCGCGTGCGAGACCAGGCGCGGGATGTCCCAGATCCAGTCGGACGTGCTCGCGTCCTGGCGCAGCTCGCCGTTGATGACGGCCGTGAGGCGGGCGTCCGCGACATCCAGTTCTTCCTTGGAGACGATCCACGGGCCCATCGGGCAGAACGTGTCGAAGCCCTTGCCGAGGTCCTTCTGGTCGTAGCGGAACTGAGCGTGCCGGCCGCTCACGTCGTTGACGACCGTGTAGCCGAAGACGTGGTCGAAGGCGTCCTCGGGCCGGATGTCCTTGCCGGGCGTGCCGATCACGACGGCGAGTTCGACCTCGTAGTCGGACTGGGAGTCCGGGTAGGGGAGCACGACGTCCGTCTCCGGGCCGACCACGGATGACGGGAACTTCGAGAAGAAGCCGGGCTCGGTGGGCATCGGGGCGTCCGGTTCCTCCTCGAAGTGCCCCATGAAGTTGATGCCGCTGCCGAAGATCTTGCCAGGGCGGGGGATGGGTGCGAGCAGCGTGCCCTCGACCGGTGCACCGCCGGCACCGAGCGTGCCCGGCGTCGCCACCTCGGCCGCGATCGCCTCCTTCGCGGTCGGGTAGGGCAGCCCGAGGAACACGCCGTGCTCGTTGACGATCGCCGCCGACGTGCCGGTGACGGTCGCGATGGTCGCGAGCCTCATGCCGCGGCTCCCTTCGTCGGGCCGTCCCACGGGATGAGCGTGTGCCGGTCCCCGTCGATCACGAGTCGGTCGCCCGCGTTCATGGCCAGCGGCACGCGCTGCCCGCTGGTGTCGAACTCCGGCACCCGCGCGAGGAACTCCTGCACGGCCGGGTCGCTCGCGTGCTCGTAGTGCGTGCCGATCGCGTAGCGCACCCCGAGCATCTCGGCGGCGAGCGCGGCCTCGCTCGGGTTCATCTCGCCGGTGACGACCTCTCCGCCGCCGGGCACGACGAGGGACCACGGCTGCGAGCATCCGAGCAGGCCGACGGTCGGCCGGTGCAGCCTGCCGATGAGCTCCATCTCGGTCGTGATCGCGCTGTCGCCGAAGTGGTAGACGCGCACGTCGGGCTCGAACTCGACGACGAATGCCATCGGCACGCCGCTGATCACCTGGCCGTCGTCCGTCACGGCCTGGGACCAGTGCGCGCAGGGCACCGGCCGCACGACGATGTCGCCGAAGCGCACCCGGATGCCCCAGGTCGTCTTGCGGATCTGCGAGACCGGCACGCCGTCCTGCGCGAGGAGCGCCGCGGTGTCCGAGCCGCACACCACGGTGGCGCCGGTGCGCAGCGCGATCTTCGAGGCATCCGCCATGTGGTCCCACGCGGCGTGCGACGCGACGATCACGTCGGGCGTCGGGATGTCGGCCGACGTCACGACCGCGGCCGGGTTGTCGTCGAACCACGGGTCGAACAGCACCGAGCCGTTGGGCCCTTCGACGAAGTACGTCGACACCCCGTGGTACGTGATCGTGGTGGTCACGATCCCTCCGATCCGAGGGTCCAGCCCTCCTCGAGCCCGCCGATGAGCGAGACCATTGCGTCGTTGAGCGGGGTGGGCACGCCGTGCTCGCGGCCGGCGGCGGCGACCGCGCCGTTGATGACCTCGATCTCGGTCTTCCGCCTGGCATCGGCGTCCTGCAGCATCGACGACCGTCCGTCGCCCGCACCGGCCAGCAGGTTCTGGATGTAGCCGACGCGCTCCTCGGCGTCGATGGCGAGCCCCTGCGCGACCGCGACTGCCGAGGCTTCGCGAGCGAGCGCGGCGACGAGGGGCTGCATGGCGGCGCTCGCGCCCAGAGCGCCCGCCGGGAGTCCGGCGAGCGCGGAGGTGGGGAGCGTCGCCGCGTTGAGCACGAGCTTCTTCCAGATCTCGGTGCGGACGTCGTCGGCGACGGTCGTCGCCCATCCACTGCTGTCGAGCAGCTCGCCCGCCCGGGCCGCGGCCTCGTCGGCACCGTCGGCCGAGGCGTCGTAGGCACCGACGTGGGTCGGTCCGCGCCCGGAATGGTTGACGACGCCGACGTCGAGGATGCTGCACGAGTGGTACGTCACGCCGATCACGAGGGCGCGCACGCCGAGCACCTCCGCGAGCACCGGCGCGTTGCCCCAGCCGTTCTGCAGCGAGAGAACGACCGTGTCGTCGCCGCGCAGCCTCGCGACGGTCTCGGCGGCGCTGCGGGTGTGCTGGGCCTTCACGAACAGCACGACGAGATCGACGGCGCCGACGGAGGCTCGCGTCGGTGGTGGCGTGCGGTCGCCCGACCACGGCGCCTGCGCCGCCGCCCCGGATCTCGATCCCGTGCTCGTTGACGTGCTCGACGAGCGCGGGCACGACATCCACGATGGTCACGTCATGACCGGCCAGCGCGGCCTCGGCGGCGAGTGCGCCGCCCATCGCTCCTGCGCCGACGACCGCGACCCTCATGCGTCCTCCTTCACCCGGACCAGCACCTTCTCGACGTCGCCCGGGTTGGCAATGGCGAATTCGACCATCGGCTGCAGGTCGGCCATCGGCACGCGGTGGGTGATGAGCGCGCGGATGCGGTCGCGGTGCCGTCGCACCAGCTCGACCGATTCCGGGAACAGCCCGGTGTTGTTGCGCGAGCCGAGGATGGTCATCTCCTTGCGCGTGAAGTCCACGATCGGCAGGCTCACGTCCTGCGTCGAGATGCCGACGATCACGACCGTGCCTGCGTGCGCGACGAGCTGCAGGGCCGCCCGCACCATCGCGGGAGCACCGGTGGCCTCGATGACGACCCCTGCACCGTCGCCGTCGCTGAGCCGTTGCACTTCGGCCGCGAGATCCTGGGACGTGGTGTCGACGGTCTCGAAGGCCCCCATCTGCCGCGCGAGCGCGAGCCGCGACGGCAGGCGGTCCACCACGACGACGCGGGCTCCGCGGTCGGCGGCCGCGATGGTGGCGGTGATCCCGATCGGTCCGGCGCCGAGGATGACGACGAGGTCGCCCGCGCGGACATCCGCGCGCACCACGGCCTGGAGGCCGATCGACACGGGCTCGACGAGGGCGGTGAGTTCGGCATCCAGGTCACCGGCCGAGTGGACCCGTGCGGCATCCACGACGATCTCCTCGGCGAGGGCGCCCGGGATGTGCGCTCCCATCACCTCCAGGTCGACGCAGCAGTTGTAGCGGCCCTTGCGGCACGCGAAGCAGTGACCGCACGGCACGGTCGGCTCGACGGCCACGCGCTCGCCGACCGCGAGCGGACCCCGGTACTCGGGGCCGAGTTCGAGCACGACCCCGGAGATCTCGTGACCCTGCACCTGCGGGTAGGTCACGTACGGATGGGTCCCGGTGAACGTCGCGTAGTCGCCGCCGCACAGGCCGACCCACTCGACGCCGATGCGCACGCGGTCTGCCGTGACCTCCGGGGGCTCGACGTCGGTCTCGAGGAGCATCGAGCCGGGCGAGGACGTCGTCGTGCGTCGCATCCGCCCAGTGTAGTCATTCATCGGATGAATGGACCAGCGCTGGTCGCCGATACCCTGTCGGCATGAGCGGACGCAGCGGCAGCCTCACGCGAGTCCTGGTGCTGTACACCTCGTTCGTGGTCGCCGGTGCCGCCTGCCTGGTCATCGGCACGCTCATCGGTCACGGCGGCTTGTTCTGGGTCGGCGTGATCCTGCTCGGGGTGACGGCGTTCGGACTGGTCTTCTCGGTGCCGGGAGTCATCCGTGCGGCGGCCCAGCGAGCCCGGGTCGGAGCGCTCCCTGCCGGCACTCGCCCCTTCCATGCCGCGGTCGTCTCCGCCAACCAGAGCTACTTCCGCGGCTACGGGGCGATGGGGATCGCGGTGGTCGATCCGTCCGGCATCCGGGTGCTTCGCGGGAACCCGCCGGCGGCGGACTGGCAGGCGGGCTGGGCGGAGATCGAGCGCGTCGAGGCCGACGAGATGTCGGTCGGCCGGCAGTACGTGCCCGTGCTGGACATCGCGACCGTCGGACATTCGACCACGCGGCTCAGGCTGCTCGGCGACCACGGTCTCGTCCCGACGAACGGCTACGCGAAGCGCCTCGCCGCCGAGCTCGAGGCTCAGCGCACGAACTCCGCCACCAGTTCGCGCAACGTTCCGGGCGATCCCATGTTGCCCGGCACCACGACGTAGGGGAGTCCGTCGAGGTCCCAGAGCGAGATCCCGGGCTGCACCTGGCCGAGCACGTGGCCCACGGTGGCGCCGAGTCCGGTCGTCGCGACCTCGGCCGAGGTGATCCCGCCCTTCGCGATGACGGCGGACGGGAGGTCGCGCACCGCGGCGACCGTGGCGGTCAGGGCGGACATCACGCGGGCGGCATCCTCGATCGTTCCGTGCTCGGCGCGGCGCTGCCTGGCGGTTGCGAGGACGGCGACGCGGTCGGTGGACAGTGCAGCGCGCAGCGCCGTCGACGCGAGCTCGACGGCCCGCGCGGGGTCGGCCATCACGAGGTCCGTGTCGAGTTCGACCAGCGCCGGCCACTCGGCGAGCAGGTGCTCGAGCTGCGTCGTCGTCATCCCGGTGTGCGAGCCCGCCACCACGAGCACCGGCCCATCGATGGGCTCCGGCCGGATCGAACCGCGCGACTTCACGCCCGCGAGCACCGCGGCGAGCGGGGCGGCACAGCGCACGATCACCCGCTGTCCGGCGGCGATCAGCGCACGCACGCCGTGCGCGACCAGCTCGATGTCCGCGCCGCTCGCGACGTCGGGCACGACCACGGAACCGGCTGGCGCCGACGCGACGTCGCCGGCGGCGATCGAGACCGCGTCGCGATCGCCCATCTCGCGGACGTACCCGACCATGGTGCGAGCCGAGTACCCGAAGACCGGATCCCCGGCGAACTCGGTGTCGGCCGCGTTCACGTACTCGCCGTCGATGCGGACGAGGTGCGCACCGCCGACCGTGACCCGGCCGCCGGCGGGGAATGCGGCCGTCAGCACGACGACGTCGCCCGGCTGACGGAACACGTCGATCTCGGCGAACACATGCCCGCGAAGCGTCGAGTCGCCGCGCTGCACGACGAGGGCGCGCACGCCGAGCTCGGCTTCGGCGGCGGCGATGTCGTCGCGCAAGCGCTCGAGCAGGGCGACCGCATCCGCCTCGACGAGCGCACGGGTGTTGGTGAGCACGTACACGGCGTCGCGCTCGCGGAGCAGCTGGATGAGCCGAGCGCGGTCGGGCGCGAGCAGCACGTCGACGCCGGTCGCCTCCTGGGACCCCGTCGGGTCGTCGTCCAGGACGACCGTGACCTCGCGCACGGACTCACCCTAGCGAGCGGCGGGATGCTCGCCGATCACGCCGTGGCGGGCACCAACCACAACCCGGCGAGCGGCGGCAGCGTCAGCTCGACCGACGCCGGTCGCCCGCCCCAGCCGACCTCGCTCGCGACGACCGAGCCGTAGTTGCCGACGCCCGATCCGCCGAATTCCACGGCGTCCGTGTTGATCAGCTCGGTCCAGGTGCCCGCGAACGGCAGTCCGATTCGGTACGGCCCGACCGGGTTGCCGCTGAAGTTGAAGAGGCCGACGAGCGGCGTGCCATCCTTCGACCAGCGCAGGAACGCGATGACGTTCTGGGCGGCGTTGCCGCCGTCGAGCCACTCGAAGCCCTCCGGCACGTTGTCCTGCTCCCACAGTGCGGGATGCGCGCGGTAGGCGCGGTTGAGCGCGGCGACCAGCGACTGCAGCCCCTGGTGCACCGGCTGGTCGAGGATCCACCAGTCCAGTCCGCGCTCCTCGCTCCACTCCGACGGCTGCCCGAACTCCGAGCCCATGAACAGCAGCTGCTTGCCCGGGTGCGCCCACATGAACGCCAGGTACGCCCGCACGTTCGCGAGCTTCTGCCACTGGTCGCCGGGCATCTTGTGCAGCAGCGAGCCCTTGCCGTGCACGACCTCGTCGTGGCTGATCGGCAGCAGGAAGTTCTCGCTGAACGCGTAGACGAGCCCGAACGTGAGCTTGTTGTGGTGGTACGAGCGGTACATCGGGTCCTCGGCCATGTACTGCAGGGTGTCGTTCATCCAGCCCATGTTCCACTTCACGCCGAAGCCGAGTCCCGACGAGGCGGTGGGCTGGGTGACGCCCGGGTAGGAGGTCGACTCCTCGGCGATCATCACGATGCCGGGGTTGCGCTTGTACGCGGTCGCGTTCACCTCCTGCAGGAAGCTGATGGCCTCGAGGTTCTCGCGTCCGCCGTAGCTGTTCGGCACCCACTCGCCCTCCTCGCGGGAGTAGTCGAGGTAGAGCATGCTCGCCACGGCATCCACGCGCAGGCCGTCGATGTGGAACTCCTCGAGCCAGTACAGCGCGTTCGCGACGAGGAAGTTGCGCACCTGCGACTGCCCGAAGTCGAAGATCAGCGTGCCCCAGTCCATGTGCTCGCCGCGCCGCGGGTCGGAGTGCTCGTAGAGCGCCTGGCCGTCGAACTTCGCGAGCGCCCACTCGTCCTTCGGGAAGTGGCCGGGAACCCAGTCCATGATCACGCCGATGCCGGCGTTGTGCAGGCGGTCGATGAGGTACTTCAGGTCGTCGGGGTGCCCGAAGCGGCTCGTGGGCGAGAAGTAGCCGGTGACCTGGTAGCCCCACGATCCGCCGAACGGATGCTCGGCGAGCGGCATGAACTCGATGTGCGTGAAGCCGAGCTGCTGCACGTACTCGATGAGCTGGTCGGCGGCCTCGCGGTAGCCGAGTCCGGGGCGCCACGAGCCGAGGTGCACCTCGTACACGCTCATCGGGGAGTTGTGCGGGTCGCGCGCGGCGCGGGCATCCAGCCAGGCCTGGTCCGTCCACGTGAAGATCGAGTTGACGACCCTGGATGCCGTGGCCGGCGGCACCTCGGCCCAGCGAGCCATCGGGTCGGCACGCGTGACCCACCGGCCGTCCTGGGTGAGCAGTTCGAACTTGTAGGCCTCGTTCGGTTCGAGGCCCGGGACGAACAGCTCCCACACGCCGTTGTCGTCGAGGCGGCGCATCGCGTGGCCGACGCCGTCCCACTCGTTGAAGTCGCCGACGACGCGAGCCGCCTTGGCGTGCGGCGCCCAGACCGAGAACGACGTGCCCTCGATGCCCTCGTGCGGCCGGTAGTGCGCGCCGAGCACGTGCCAGAGCTGCTCGTGACGGCCCTCGCCCCACAGGTAGAGGTCGACCTCGCCGACCGACGGCACGAAGCGGTACGGGTCGTCCGCCGTCCAGGTCGGGGCGTCGTCGTAGGTGGTCTCGATCGCGTACGCCTGGCCGGGGCCGGCGGCGAAGCCCTGCCAGAGTCCCTGGTCGGTGTGGTGCAGTTCGACGCGCGTGCCGTCGGCCTGGATCGCGGTCACGGTCTCGGCGAGCGGGCGCACCACCGCGATCGCCATGCCACCCGTGACCGGGTGCTGCCCGAGGTCGGAGTGCGGCTGCGGGTGCGAGCCGCCCACGAGCGCGGCGATGTGGTCGGGATGCAGCCGGGGCAGCCGGTCATCGACGGCGAAGTCGGTCGTGAGCTCGGGCTCCGCGGGGTTCTCCGCCTTCGGCTTCGCGGCCGCGCTGGCCTTGGCTGCGGGTGCCGCAGCGGGATCGGGCGGAACGACCTTCTCCATCTTCTTGATCGGTGGCTTTCTCGGAGCGGCCATCAACGTGCCTTCCTGGTTGCCGTGCTGGGGGTGGCGCTGGGCGCGGTGGCCGGTGTCGCGGGCTTCCGCTCGACGACGTGCAGCACGTGCACGGGTTCGGTGAACGCGTCGAGGCGCACGTAGTTGTCCCGGCCCAGGAGTAGTCCTGGCCGGTGATGAGGTCGGTGACCTCGAAGCTGTCGGGGAGGCCGAGGGACGCGACATCCAGGTGCACGATCGTCTCGCGCACGGAGTGCGGGTCGACGTTCGCGATGACGATGATCGTGTCATCGCCCTGCGCATTGCCATTGGCGCCAGTGAACGGAGCGCGCAGCTGCTTGGAGTAGACGAGGATCGAGTCGTCGTCGCTCCAGTGCACCTGCAGGTTGCGCAACTGCCGGAGCGCGGGGTGCGCCGCCCGGATCTCGTTGAGCCTGCCGAGGTACGGCGCGATCGACCTGCCCTCGTTCGCTCCGCCCTGCTCGTACGACGCCCAGTCGCGCGTCTTGTACTCGTACTTCTCGTTGTCGATGTTCTCCTCGGAGCCGGGCCGCGCGACGTTCTCGATCAGTTCGTACCCCGCATAGACACCCCAGGTCGGCGACGCGGTCGCGGCGAGGGCGGCTCGGATCTTGTACGCAGGCACGCCACCGAACTGCAGGAACTCGGTGAGGATGTCGGGCGTGTTCACGAACAGGTTCGGCCGCAGGAAGGCCGCCGTCTCGTGCGACAGGCTCGTGAAGAACTCGGCGAGCTCGTCCTTCGTGTTGCGCCACGTGAAGTAGGTGTACGACTGCTGGAAGCCGACCTGCGCGAGCGACTGCAGCATCGCGGGCCGGGTGAACGCCTCGGCGAGGAACACGATCTCCGGGTGCTCGGTGTTGATCTCGCGCAGCACCAGCTCCCAGAACTGGAGCGGCTTGGTGTGCGGGTTGTCCACGCGGAAGATCGTGACCCCGAGCCCGATCCAGTGCCGCAGCAGTCGCAGCACCTCGGCGACGAGTCCCTCGAGGTCGTGGTCGAAGTTGATCGGGTAGATGTCCTGGTACTTCTTCGGCGGGTTCTCGGCGTACGCGATCGAGCCGTCCGCGCGGGTCGTGAACCACTCCGGGTGCTCGGTGACCCAGGGATGATCCGGCGACGCCTGCAGCGCGAAGTCGAGCGCGACCTCGATCCCGAGTCCCTTGGCCTGCTCGACGAAGTACGAGAAGTCCGCGACCGTGCCGAGGTCGGGATGGATGGCGTCGTGACCGCCCGCCGCACCGCCGATCGCCCACGGCGATCCGGGGTCGTGCGGCCCGACCGTCAGGGTGTTGTTCGGACCCTTGCGGAACGAGACGCCGATGGGATGGATCGGCGGCAGGTAGATCACGTCGAACCCCATCGCGGCGACCGCCGGCAACCGCTCCGCCGCCGTGCGGAACGTGCCGGAGACCCAGCTCGCGACTCCGCCCTTGCCGGAGGGCGCAACTCGCTTCGCGCCCTCGCTTCGCGGGAAGAACTCGTACCAGCTGCCGACCCCGGCCCGCGCGCGCTCGACGCGCAGCGGGATGGGCTCGCTCAGCGTCGTGTTCGCCATGAGCGGCCGCGACTGCACCGCCTCGGTCAGGCGAGGGTCCTGCAGCATGGCCCACTGCACCGCCGGGGTGATCGTGGGCGACATGTTGGCGAGGGCGTGCTTCACGATCGCCTTCTTGGCGGCGCGCTCGAGCAGCTCGCGGCCGGTCGTGAGCATGAGGTCCACGTCCTGGCCGGCGGGGATCTTGATCTCGGCGTTGTGGAACCAGGTGGCCCACTCGTCGGTGAAGGCGCGGACCCGCCACATCCACAGTCCCTCGGTGGGGACCTGCGCGACCGTGTGCCAGCGATCGAGCCCGGGGGCGCCCGGGGTCATCCGGTGGACCGTCTCGACGCCGGCGGGGGAGGTGAGCAGGAGCTCGACGCCGAGCTCGTCGTGGCCCTCGCGGAACACGGTCGCCTCGAACGGGATGACCTCGCCCGCATAGGCCTTCGCGGGCCAGCGCTGCTCGGGCTGCTGCGGCTCGAGGAAGCGGATCGGGATGCGGCCGAGCTGGGTGCCGGGTTGTCCCGCTGCGTGCTTCGCCTGGATGTCAGCCACCATTCGACGTTACCGGGGTTTGCCTCCTCGACCTATGTCTCGCGCCGGGGGTGGACAGGCGACCACCGGATGTTGCAAGCGTTTGCACCCGTCTGCCGCGCCCCTAGGCTGGGGGCATGAAGGCCATCCGCCGCTTCACCGTTCGCACCGTACTGCCGGAGTCGCTCGCCGCGCTCGACGAGCTGTCCACCAACCTCCGCTGGTCGTGGAACGAGCCGACCCGCCGCCTGTTCGCGTCGATCGACGACACCCTGTGGGAGTCGACGAACCACGACCCGATCGCGCTGCTCGGCGCGGTCGAGCCCGCGCGACTCGACGAGCTGTCGCGCGACACCGCCTTCATCGCGACGGCGGATGCCCTCGTGGCCGACCTGCGCGTCGTACCTCACCGAGCCGCGCTGGTACCAGGGCCTCACCGACGCACCGAAGTCGATCGGCTACTTCTCGCCCGAGTTCGGCATCGCGGCGGCGCTGCCGCAGTACTCGGGCGGCCTCGGCATCCTCGCCGGTGACCACCTGAAGTCGGCGAGCGACCTTGGCGTACCGATCATCGCCGCGGGCCTGTTCTACCGCGCGGGCTACTTCCGCCAGGCGATCTCGCGCGAGGGCTGGCAGCAGGAGAGCTACCCGGTGCTCGACCCCGACGGGCTTCCGCTCTCGGTGCTCCGCCACCCGGACGGCACCGCGGCGCTCGTCACGCTGTCGCTGCCCGACGGCAAGGCGCTCACCGCGCGGGTGTGGCGGGTCGCGGTCGGCCGCATCACGCTGCTGCTGCTCGACACCGACATCCCCGAGAACGAGGATGCCCTGCGCTCGGTCACCGACCGCCTCTACGGTGGCGGCGGCGAGCACCGCCTGCTGCAGGAGCTGCTGCTCGGCGTGGGTGGAGTTCGCGCCATCAAGCTCTACTCGCAGCTGAGCGGCGCGCCGTTCCCCGAGGTGTTCCACACCAACGAGGGCCACGCCGGCTTCCTCGGCCTCGAGCGCATCAGCGACCTGATCGGCGGCGGCCTCACCTTTGCCGAGGCGCTGCAGGTCGTGCGCGCCGGCACGGTGTTCACCACCCACACGCCGGTGCCCGCGGGCATCGACCGCTTCGACGTCGAGACCGATCGAACGCTACTTCTCCACCGACCTGCTGCCCGGGTGTCAGGGCCGAGGACGTCGTGCCGCTCGGCATCGAGGAGTACGAGGGCGGCGACCCGCTCAAGTTCAACATGGCGGTGATGGGCCTGCGCCTCGCGCAGCGCGCCAACGGCGTCTCCCTGCTGCACGGCGAGGTGTCGCGCGGCATGTTCGGCGAGCTGTGGCCGGGCTTCGACACGAGTGACGTGCCGATCACGTCGGTGACCAACGGCGTGCATCCGTCGAGCTGGGTCGACCCGCTGCTCGAAGACCTCGCGGCCGACACGTTCGGCACGCACGACACCACCGCGGTCGACTGGACCTCGCCGAAGGTGACGGATGCCGCGCTCTGGCAGGTCCGCCGCGACATGCGCGAGCAGCTCGTCGCCGATGCGCGGCATCGCGTCACGGCGGCGTGGGCGGAGCAGAACCCGGGCGTGGGCGCGCCGGCCTGGTTCTCCGACCTGCTCGACCCGGACATCCTCACGATCGGCTTCGCGCGGCGGGTGCCGACCTACAAGCGCCTCACCCTCATGCTCCACGACCAGGAGCGACTGAGGTCGCTGCTGCTGCACCCCGAGCGGCCGATCCAACTCGTGGTCGCGGGCAAGTCGCATCCCGCGGACGACGAGGGCAAGCGCCTCATCCAACAGCTCGTCGAGTTCGCCTCCGAGCCGGACGTGCGGCAGCGCATCGTGTTCCTGCCGAACTACGACATCGGGATGGCGCGGCGCCTCTACCCCGGAACCGACGTCTGGCTCAACAACCCGCTGCGCCCGCTCGAGGCCTGCGGCACGTCCGGGATGAAGGCCGCGCTCAACGGCTCGCTCAACCTCTCGATCCTCGACGGCTGGTGGGCCGAGTTCTACGACGAGGAGAACGGCTGGGCCATCCCGACCGCCGACTCCGCGGGCGACGGCGCCGAGCGCGACAAGCTCGAGGCCGACAGCATGTACGACCTCATCGAGTACCAGATCGCGCCGCGGTTCTACGACCGCGGCGGTCGCACCTCGAAGTCGGAGGTGCCGGCCCGCTGGATGCAGTCGGTGCGCCACACGCTCGCGACCCTGTCGCCCGCCCTGAGCGCCGACCGCATGGTCAAGGAGTACGTCGAGCGCCTGTACATCCCCGCGTCGCACGCCGCGCGCGAGATCACCGCCGACGGCAACCGCCCGGCGCGCGACCTCGCCGCGTGGAAGTCGCGCGTGATCGCGGCGTGGCCCGAAGGTGCACGTCACGCACGTCGAGTCGGGTGGTGTGGATGCCGCACCGCAGGTCGGCGACGAACTGCACGTCCGCGCGCACGTCGACCTCGACGGGCTGTCGCCCGACGACGTCTCGGTGGACGTCGTGTACGGCCGCGCCTGGGACTCGCGACACCATGACGGATGTGCAGCTCGCGCCGCTCGAACTCGCGTCCGCCGAGGCCGGGCAGGCCGCGACCTTCGCGGGCACGGTCGGGCTCGCGCGCGCCGGCAGCTTCGGCTACACCGTGCGCGTGACGCCGCGCAACGCGCTGCTCGCGTCGCCGGCCGAGCTGGGCCTGATCACGACCGCCGTCTAGCGCTCGGGTGGTCGAGGAGCGCCGCGAAGCGACGCATCTCGAGACCGCACCCACGCCAGCGCGAGCCCGCCGGCGAGCAGCATCCCGACCCCGACGAACATCCAGCGCCGATCGTCGACGCCGGTCGCGGCCAGCACGGGCGGATACGCCGCGACGATCGCCGACTGGGCCACGGACGCCAGGAACGCGGCGCCCAACTCGTTCGGGTGCAGGGTGCCGAGCGCGATGTAGACCCCCGGCGTCCCGGGCACCGGATCCGGCGTCACATCATTGGTGAGCGTGAACCCGAACACGTACGGTTCGGGCGTGCAGAGGCTGTGCTCCTGGGTCTGCGCCCACGTCGAGACGTAGGTGAAGCCCGCGGTCGCGGCAGCCTGCTGGATCGCGAGGTCGAGCTGCTCCTCGACGTGATGCAGGTAGGCCTCGTCGCTCGCCACGAACGGCACCGAGTTCGGGATGAACGGCGGCGCGATGGTGTCGCCCTCGTACGGCAGCGAGAAGCACGCATCCACGACGGGCACGATCGACGGGTATCCCAGCACGAACACCTTCGCGTTCGGAGCCTTCGCCGTGATGGCCGCGTACGCCGTGGCCAGCGCGGGCTTCACCTCCTGGTCGATCACGTCGACGAGGAAGTCGTTGCCCGGTGACGGGTTGTAGATCGCCTGGCACGTGCTCGTGGCGAAGAAGTTCGGGAAGACGCCGAACACCGGACCGGTGGCCGACTTCGCGACGCAGGACTGGGCGATCCCGGCGAACCCGAGGTCGTTGCCGCCGATCGTGATCGTCACGATGTCGGTGGATGCGGTCAGCGACTCCGACTGCGGGGGAGCGGTGCCGCTGCCGGTGTCCTGCGGGGTGTCGGTGACGTTCTCCGTCACCGCGCCGCTGCACGTGCGGTCGTCGAGCGTGAGGCCGAGGGCATCCGCGATCTGGTGCGGGTAGTTGAAGGGCGACTGGTAGCACCCGGCCACCGGCTGGTCCGACGGGTCCGGCAGGCCGTAGCCGGCGGAGTACGAGTCGCCGAGGGCGACGTACTCGAGGCCGCTCAAGTCCGGTGGGGCGGCCGCCGCTGCGGTCGGTGCCACCAGCAGCGCCAGTCCGGCGAGCGTGAGCGTGGCGGTGAGCGTGCGCCTCATGCCGACACGTTAGCGCGCGATGTCGGCGACCACGGCATTCGTGACGAGGATGAGGTCGGCTGGTGCCAGCTCGAGGTCGAGTCCGCGCCGTCCACCGCTCACGAACACGGTGTCGTGGAGCTCGGCGGTCTCATCCAGCACGGTGCGGTGCTGCGTCTTCTGCCCGATCGGGCTGATCCCGCCCACCACGTAGCCGGTGCGCCGCTCGGCGACCTTCGGGATCGGCCATCTCGGCGCGCTTGCCGCCGACCGCGGCGGCGAGGTGCTTGAGGTCGAGCATCCCGGTCACCGGGACGATCCCGACCACGAGCTCGCTCCGCCCGTCGTCGAGCGAGACGTCCGCCAGCAGGGTTTTGAACACCCGCTCGGCCTCGATGCCGAGCGCGTCGGCTGCTTCGAGTCCGAAGTTCGTGTTCGCCGGGTCATGCACGTACTCGTGCTCGGCGAACACGATTCCCGCGGCAGTGAGTGCGACGGTCGCAGGAGTTCCGGCCATGGGCAGCAGCGTACCGGCGGCGGGTCGACGGCTGGGGACGGTGGACGGCTAGGCGCCGACGGCCGCGAGGACGACCGGATCGCTGCATCCGCGCGCGAACCCGGTGATGCGACGATCGATGTCGCGCTGCAGGATGACGCCGCCGATCCACTCCGCGATCGGGGCGAGCCACTTCGGCCGGCACGCGAAGTTGTAGCGCCAGGTGGCGAGGGTCCCCGGAGTGCCGTCGTCGAGGGCGTGCGGCTGGAAGCGCCATCCACCGCCCATCCGCTCGAAGAACCACGAGCCGGTGATCATGCGGAACCCGACGTTGGTCGGCGGCTGGAATGACACGTACTCGCTCACCATGCGGAAGCCGAGCCGGTGGACCGTGACCGTGCGCACGCCCTTCGCCGGAACGGTCGCGCCGTCGAGGAACCACTGCCGGCGGATGAACGGGTCCCAGCGGAGCCTGGTCGCTCCGGTGGTCTGCGACACGGCGAACGCCACCTCGGGAGGCACGGGCACGATCACCGTGGATTCGACGACCTTGGCCATGTCCGTGCGAGGTCAGCTGTGCGCGCTGAACAACTGGATGGAAGTGCCCGCCACCGCGATCTGGCCGCCGGCGAGGTAGTCCACCTCCGGGTCCTCGTACACGTCGACCGCGGAGTCCCACAGCAGTGAGTAGCCGACCACGCCGGCGTGCTCGGGCAGGGTGACCGTCACGTCCTCCTCGAGGCCGTGCACGATGAGCAGGATGCGGTTGAAGTCCTCGAACTCGGGCGTCGAGGCCGCCATGTACTGCAGCGTGCGCTCGGCCGGGGAGTTCCAGTCCTCGAGCTCCATCGACTTGCCGTCCTTGTTGTACCAGTCCATCTGGGTCGCCGACGGGATCGTCTCGCCGAACTTGCCGTAGCGCACCGGTCGCAGCGCGGGGTTCTCGCGGCGCAGCTGCAGCAGCAGTCGCGAGACCTGCAGCAGCTCCTCCTGCCAGTCCTCGCGGCTCCACGGCAGCCAGGTGAGGTCGCTGTCCTGGCAGTACGCGTTGTTGTTGCCGCGCTGGCTGCGGCCGAACTCGTCGCCCGCGGTGAGCATCGGCATGCCCGCCGAGAGCAGCAGCGTTCCGATGAGATTGCGCATGGCCTTGCGCCGGACAGTCGAGGATCGCGGGTCGCGGGTCGGACCCTCCGCTCCGTGGTTGAAGGAGTGGTTGTTGTCGGTGCCGTCGCGGTTGTCCTCGCCGTTGCCCTCGTTGTGCTTCTGGTTGTAGGCGGTGAGGTCGGCGAGGGTGAATCCGTCGTGCGCGGTGACGAAGTTCACCGACGCGAGCGGTCCGCGTTCGGTCGCGAACACCCCCTCCGAGCCGGCGAGTCGGCCGGCGAACGACCCGATGCCGACCGGAGCGTCGCCCGGGCCGCGTGCGGTCGCGATGTCGGTGAGCCAGAACTGGCGCTGCTGGTCGCGGTAGCCGTCGTTCCACTCGTGCCACTTGCCGCCCTCGGGCGAGCTCGGGAACTTGCCGACCTGCCAGCCGCCCATCCCGACGTCCCACGGCTCGGCGATCATCTTCACGCCCTGCAGCTGCGGGTCGTCGAGGATCTCGAGCAGCAGCGGATGATCCGTCTGGAACTCGTGCTCGGCATCCCGCCCCAGCGTCACGGCGAGGTCGAACCGGAAGCCGTCGATCTGCACGTCGTTCGCCCAGTAGCGCAGTGAGTCCATCACCATGCGGCGCACGGCGGGGACCGAGGTGTTGATCGAGTTGCCGCAGCCCGTGACATCCACGTACTCGCCCTTGTCGGTCTGCCGGTAGTAGTTGGCGTTGTCGAGCCCGCGCAGCGACGTGGTCGGTCCGCCGATGCCCTCCTCGGCGGTGTGGTTGTAGACGACGTCGAGCACGACCTCGAGTCCGGCCTCGTGCAGGAGCTTGACCATGCCCTTGAACTCACGCAGCACCGCACCGGTGCCGCCGAACTGGGCTTCGCGGCTCGCGTACTGGGCGTGCGGCGTGAAGAAGTTGAGCGTGTTGTAGCCCCAGTAGTTGGTGAGGCCCTGCTTGATGAGGCGCTGCTCGCGAGACCGACTGGTGGATCGGCAGCAGCTCGACGGTCGTGACCCCGAGCTCGAGCAGGTAGTCGATCGTGCTCTCGTGGGCGAGTCCGGCGTAGGTGCCGCGCAGCTCCTCGGGCACGCTCGGGTTGAGCTTCGAGATGCCCTTGACGTGCGCCTCGTAGAACACCGTGTGGTCGAGGCCGACGCGCGGCTTCTCCGATCCGGCCCAGTCGAAGGTGTCGGGCTCCTGCACGTAGCCGCGCCAGTCGCCGTCCTGGGTGCGGGCGAGGCCGCGCGCGTACGGGTCGATCAGGTGCAGTTTCGAGTCGAACCGGTTGGTGGGGGCCTTGGCGCCGCTCGCACGCAACGAGTACCGCACGCCCGGGCGCAGCAGGTCGGTCGTGACCTCCCAGACATCCCCCTCGCCCTTGGTGAGCGGGATGGCGCGGTTCACCCAGGTCGGATCCTTCTCCGAGAAGATGCAGAGCTCGAGCTTCGATGCCGTGGATGACCACACCCGCAGCTGCCCGCCGCCGTCGACCAGACGCACGCCGAGATCGGCGTAGTGGTCGTGGGCGTCGGGCACGCGCTCCAGAGTACTGATCGAATGTTACGGTCCGGTTCCGACCGTGGAGACGACGTACAGTCGTGCCATGGCGCACGTCTACCTCGATCACGCGGCGACGACGCCGATGCGTCCCGAGGTGATCGCGGCGTACACCGAGGCGCTCGGGGTGGTCGGCAATCCGTCGTCGATCCACAGCCAGGGGCAGCACGCGAAGCGGGTGCTCGAGGATGCGCGGGCCGCGGTCGCGGCATCCGTCGGTGCGGAACCGGTCGAGGTGACGTTCACGTCCGGCGGCACCGAGGCGATCAACCTCGCGATCAAGGGCCTGTTCTGGCAGCGCTCGACTCCGGTGCCCGGTCGCGCCAACGTGCACCCCGGCAATCCGGTGACGGTGCCCGAGCGGCGGCGCATCCTCCTCACGGGTGCGGAGCACCACGCCACGCTCGACTCGGTCGACTGGCTCGCGGCGCACGAGGGCGCGGTGATCGACTGGGTGCCGGTGGACCCGGTCGGGCGCATCGATCTGACCGCCCTCGAAGCGCGCCTCGCGGCCTCTGATGACGTCGCGCTCGTCACGACCCTGTGGGCGAACAACGAGGTGGGCACGATCCAGCCGGTCGCCGAGATCGTCGCCATCGCAACGAAGTACGGCGTCCCGGTGCACGCCGACGCCGTCGCCGCCTACGGTCACGTGCCGATCGACTTCGACGGCTCCGGGCTCGCGGCGCTCAGCATCTCGGCCCACAAGATCGGCGGACCAGTCGGCGTCGGCGCCCTCGTCCTTGCTCGGAGCACCCAGGTCGTCCCGCTGGTCCACGGCGGCAACCAGCAGCGCGCACGCTCGGGGACCATGGATGCCGCCGGCGCCCACGCCTTCGGCGTGGCAGCCGCGCTCGCCGCCGCCGAACTCGCCGCCGACCCGGCCGCCTCGCACCTCACCGCACTGCGCGACCGGCTGGTCGCCGGCGTGCGCGCCGCGGTCCCCGCCGCAGTCCTGCGTGGCGACCCGGACCTGCGGCCCCCGGCACCGGGCGACCCCGGCGCCCGGCTCGCGGGCAACGCGCACTTCACGTTCCCGGGCTGCGAGGGCGACTCGCTGCTGTACCTGCTCGACACGGCCGGGTTCTCGGTGTCGACCGGGTCGGCGTGCCAGGCGGGGGTGCCGGAGGCATCCCACGTGCTGCTCGCGATGGGCCTGAGCGAGGCGGATGCGCGCGGCGCGCTGCGCTTCACGCTCGCCGGCACGACGACCGAAGCCGAGGTGGACGCGCTCGTCGCCGCGCTGCCCGACGCGGTGGCCCGGGCGGCGCGGGCCGGGCTCGCGTGACGCGCAGGGTGCTGCGTCCACGCGCGCGTCGCGATGCGCGGGCGCTGCTAGCGTTGACGCCGCCATGACGCCAGGGACCGATACGCGCGCACGCCGCGGCGACATCCAGGGCCTTCGGGCGCTCGCGGTGCTCGCGGTCGTCATCTACCACGCGGTGCACGCGGCGCTCCCCGGCGGATTCGTCGGCGTCGACGTGTTCTTCGTCATCTCCGGGTTCCTGATCGCGGGCATCCTGATCCGCGAGCAGCAGTCCACCGGCACGATCTCCCTCCCGGCCTTCTGGGCGCGACGCGTGCGGCGCCTCCTGCCGGCGACGCTCGTCGTCGCCATCGTCACCCTCGCGGTCGCGACGGTGCGGATGGAGCAGTTCCCGCTCGTGCGCACGTTCGACAACGCGGCGTGGTCGCTGCTGTCGCTCGCGAACGTGCACTTCGCGAACTCGCCGACCGGTGGATACTTCGCCAACCCGGTCGAGAACCCGTTCCTGCACTTCTGGTCGCTGTCGGTCGAGGAGCAGTTCTACGTCTTCCTTCCGCTCCTGCTGCTGCTCGTGGGTCTGCTGCGGCGGCAGTGGGCGGTGCCGGCGCTCATCGCGGCGGTGTTCGTGGGGTCGCTCGTCGCATCGATCCTGCTCAGCGCCGAGAACGACCCGAACGCGTTCTACTCGCTCGGCACGCGTGCGTGGGAGCTGGCCATCGGGGCCGGCCTCGCGTGGCTGATGTCACGGCCGGGCGGGGCGTTCGGGCGGAACGCGCCATCCTGGACCCGGATCGCCGCGTTCCTCGTCGGCCTCGTCGCGATCGTGGTCTCGGCGGTCTTCTTCACGGCGACCATGTCCTGGCCCGGGTACGCGGCGCTGCTGCCCACCGTCGGCACCGCGCTCGTGATCTGGGCGGGCACTGCAGGGTCCGCGGGCGCGGTGACGCGCATCCTGGACAATCCGCCGGCCCGTTACATCGGGGATGTCTCCTTCTCCTTCTACCTGTGGCACTGGCCGGTGCTCGTGCTCGCCCCGACCTGGGTGATCGGTGATCCGCTGCTGCGCCTCGTGTCGGTCGTCTTCGCGTTCGGGCTCGCAGCGCTCAGCTACCACTTCGTCGAGCAGCCGTTCCAGAGGATGCGACGGGGTGCACGGCCCTGGCGCATCCTCGCCATCGGACTCCCCGCCGCCCTGCTCGTCTCCGCCGGATCGTTCGCGGGCGCCGCGATCACGATGCCGAACTCGGGACTGGTCGTGGACCCGCTCCCGGCGCAGTACCAGTCGCTCACACAGGGACCGGGCACCGTGCCGGCCGCGATCCCGACCAACGTTCGCCCGTCGGTGCTCGACGTCGGCTACGACCTGCAGGACGCGTACCGCGAGTGCTTCCGGCGCACCCTCCGCGAGTGCACGGGCGGCGATCCGGACGGCGAGCAGCTCATCCTGGTGACCGGCGATTCGTACTCCGGGCATGTTCTGGCCCTCGATCGAGCAGGCGGCCGCCGAGCACGGATGGCGCGCCGTGCTGGTCGGCAAGGCCGCGTGTGCGCTGCTCGTGCCCACCCCGGTCGTGCCGGACGACACCCAGGAGTGGAAGGACTGCGTGCAGTGGCGCGGGGAGGCACTCGCGCGGGCGGAGACGCTCGAGCCCGACGTCATCCTGTACATCAACTCGATGCGGGCGATCGAGACCCCGGCGATGTCGGGCTGGATCCCCGGTGCTGAGGCGGCCATCCTGCAGCTCGATGCGATCGCGCCGGTCGTGCTGCTCGGGCCGACCCCGACCTTCCCGCACATCGCGGAGCTGTGCCTCGAGTCGGCCTTCTTCGATCCGTCGGCCTGCTCGCGTCCGATCGACGAGGTCGTGCCGCCGGGCACGCTGGCCGCGGCGCAGGAGCTCGCCGCGTCGACCGGGGCCGACTTCCTCGACCTCAACGGCATCCTGTGCGACTCCGACGGAACCTGCCCGATGATCGTCGATGACACGATCATGTACCGCGACGCCGGCCACATCTCGAACGCCTACTCGACCCACTTCGCGACGATCTTCGGCGATGTGTTCGCGGCCTACCTCGACTGAGCGGTGCCCCCGCGGTCGCGGCCGACCACCCCGAGCCCGAAGTTGGCAACGCGCGCCACCGTAGACTTTACCTCATGCGTGTTCTGGCGGCGATGAGTGGCGGAGTGGACTCCGCCGTTGCTGCCGCGCGCGCGATCGATGCCGGCCACGAGGTGGTCGGCGTGCACCTCGCGCTCAGCCGCACTCCCGGCACGCTGCGCACCGGCAGCCGCGGCTGCTGCACGATCGAGGACTCGATGGATGCGCAGCGCGTCGCGAACACCCTCGGCATCCCGTACTACGTGTGGGACTTCTCCGAGCGCTTCCGTGCCGACGTCGTGGATGACTTCATCGCGGAGTACGCCGCCGGCCGCACTCCCAACCCGTGCATGCGCTGCAACGAGCACATCAAGTTCGCCGCCCTGCTCGAGAAGGCGGTCGCACTCGGCTTCGACGCGGTGGCCACCGGTCACTACGCCACCATCACCATGGATGCCGACGGCAACCGCGAGCTCCACCGCGCGGCAGCCTGGGCGAAGGACCAGTCCTACGTGCTCGGCGTGCTCACGAGCGAGCAGCTCGCGCACGCGATGTTCCCGCTCGGCGCAACGCCGTCCAAGGCCGAGGTGCGGGCCGAGGCCGAGGCCCGCGGGTTCGCGCTCGCGCAGAAGCCGGACTCGCACGACATCTGCTTCATCCCCGATGGCGACACCCGCGGATGGCTCGACGACAAGCTCGGCGCGCAGGCCGGCGAGATCATCGACCGCGACGGATCGGTGCTCGGCACCCACCCCGGAGCGCTCGCCTTCACCGTCGGGCAGCGCAAGGGCCTCGACCTGCGTGTGCCGTCGCCGGACGGTCGTCCGCGGTTCGTGCTCGAAGTGCGACCGTCCACCAACGAGGTCGTCGTCGGACCGCGCGAGGCGCTCGAGATCGCCGAGCTGGCCGGGGGCCGCTACTCGTGGATCGGCGTGCTGCCGCTCGACCTCACGGAGTCGTTCGAGTGCGAGGTGCAGGTGCGGGCGCACAGCGACCCGGTGCCCGCGAGTGCCGTGGTGCGCGAGTCGGCCACACAGGCCGGCACGCTCGAGCTCGTCGTCACCCCGCACGAGCCGCTGGGCGGCGTCGCGCCCGGGCAGACCGCCGTGCTGTACCTCGGCACCCGCGTGCTCGGCCAGTGCACGATCGACCGCACCGTCAGCGCAGTTCCGGCGAGCGCCACCACCACCGACCCCAGCTCGACGGCTGCCGCGCCCGCTAGGGTCGGCGCATGACCAGTGCTGGGCGACGAAGCCTGCTGACCCGGCTCGTTGCGGCGACCGCGTTCGCCGTCGCGGCCATCCTGCCGCTTGCGAGCTGCGCAGGCGCCAAGGTGCGCACGACCGAGGAGTGGCTCGCCGAGCAGCCGTTCGTGCTCGGCGTCGAGGTGCTCGACTCCGAGGTCGACGACCTCACCTACACCGCGGTGCTGCGGGCCGAGCTCGATCCGCTCGCGACCACCGACGACATCGAGAAGCTCATCAGCGACACGATCAAGCAGGTCGGCGCGAACCCGGACCCTGAGAACGGCATCCAGTTCGGCATTCTCGGTCTCGACTTCGACGTGACCACCAAGGCCGAGACCCAGGCCGCGTTCGAGCTCTGGCGCGACATCGACGACGTGCCGGACATCGAGAGCGCGCTCGTGCTCTCCGACTTCATCTACGCGCACACGCCGCGCGTCACGGTCGTGTCGGTCTTCGACGAACTGGCCGACTTCGGCGTGGGCGTGCGGGTGGACGGCGACCAGGATGACGTCGCCTCCCCGGTCGCCCTCGTGCTGCCGCGCGAGTGCGAGCCGCCGGCCGGCGCGCGCGAGCTCGCCGCGACCGAGACGCAGAACGTGGCCGTGCGCTTCGCCACCTACGACCTGTGCGAGGGATTCGACGTCGTGTACGCGAACGGCACGGCGCTGGATGCCACGATGGCCGGCCTCCTCGGAGCGATCGACGGTGCCGGGCTCGGTGCCTTCCCGGTGCGGCTCGCCGTGGCGCCCGCGCTCGAGTCGAGCCCGGACTTCCACATCGTCGAGGCGACGCCGGGGCCGCGCGACGCGTTCGGGATCGTGACCGCGCTCGATGCCTCGGGGGTGGCGATGCGCTACGAACTGTTCGCGCCGACCGCCGAGGGCGAGCTGCGCGCGCTCACGATCGAGTCGAGCGAGGCGACGCTCGAGGAGCTGTACGAGCTGCTGCTCGCGTCGCCGGCATCGGCGTTCCTCGGCGATCTGACCATCACGGCGTCGGACACCACGTTCGAGGGCGATCTGGCGGCACTCGGCGAGGAGATCACGCCGGCACCCTCCTCGACGCCCACGCCCACGCCGACGCCGACCCCGTAGGCGGCTCCCGCCTTCCTCCGGCCGTCCACTCGCCCTCCACTCGCCCTTCTCTCCTCTCGGCGGACGGTCGCGTCAACGCCGTGTCCCGGTCGGTGGTCATCCCTAGACTTGAACGGTGGCGGCAGCAGGAGGACGTGGACGCGGGGCTGACGAGCGAGACGCCCGAGCAGGTGCCTGAGCACGCGGACCAGGACCTCGTCGCGGCGAAGGCCGAGGTCGAGCGGCTGACCATCCGCATCCTCGAACTGCGCGACGCCTACTACCAGGCCGACACCGTGCTCGCCTCCGACGAGGAGTACGACGGGCTCATGCACCGGCTCGACGAACTCGAGCGCCTGTTCCCCGAGCTGCAGAGCCAAGACAGCCCGACGCAGACCGTCGGCGGTCGCGCGCAGTCGACCCTGTTCGCCCCCGTGCAGCACGCCGAGCGGATGCTCTCGCTCGACAACGTGTTCAGCATCGACGAGTTCGCGGCCTGGGCCGCCAAGGTCGAGCGCGACTCGGGCCGACCGGTGGACTACCTGTGCGAGCTCAAGATCGACGGGCTCGCGATCAGCCTCCGCTACGAGAACGGCACCCTGACGAGCGCCGCCACCCGCGGCGACGGGGTCGTCGGCGAGGACGTCACCGAGAACGTGCGCCAGATCTCCGGCATCCCGCAGAAGCTGCTGGCCGGCACCGCCGCCGACGGCAGCGTCGTCCCGCATCCGCCGATCGTCGAGGTGCGCGGCGAGATCTTCTTCCCGGTCGAGGCGTTCCGCGAGTTGAACGCCGAGCAGGCCGCGGCGGGGGAGCGCGTGTTCGCGAACCCGCGGAACGCGGCATCCGGCTCGCTGCGCCAGAAGTCCGAGGGCAAGAACGCGGCGGGCCTCGACCTCATGCAGCGACGGCTCTCGCGCCTGCGAATGCTCGTGCACGGCATCGGGGCGTGGGATGACCCGCCCGTCGCATCCCAGAGCGAGATCTACGCGCTGCTCGCGTCGTGGGGCTTGCCCACCTCGTCGCACTTCCGTGTGTTCCCGCGCGCGACCGGGAAGGTGGATGGCGCGGCGGGTGGCAATGCCACGCTCGCGAAGCTCGACAGCGCGGCATCCTTCATCCAGTACTTCGGCGAGCACCGAGACTCCGTCGAGCACGAGATCGACGGCGTCGTCGTCAAGGTGGATGAGCTCGCGCTGCACGCAGAGCTCGGCGCGACCTCGCGCGCGCCGCGCTGGGCCATCGCCTACAAGTACCCGCCGGAGCAGGTGAACACCAAGCTGCTCGACATCGTCGTCTCGGTCGGACGCACCGGCCGTGCGACGCCGTTCGCCGTCATGGAGCCGGCGCGGGTCGCCGGCTCGGTCGTGCGGCAGGCGACGCTGCACAACCAGGACGTGGTGAAGTCCAAGGGCGTGCTCATCGGCGACACGGTCGTGCTGCGCAAGGCCGGCGACGTGATCCCCGAGGTGCTCGGACCGGTGGTCGAACTGCGGGATGGCACCGAGCGCGAGTTCGTCATGCCGGCGAACTGCCCGGTGTGCGGCACGCCGCTCGCGCCGGCGAAGGAGGGCGACGCCGACCTGCGCTGCCCGAACTCGCGCAGTTGCCCTGCCCAGCTGCGCGGACGCGTCGAGCACATCGGCTCCCGCGGCGCCCTCGACATCGAGGGCCTCGGCGAGGTCTCGGCCGCGGCGCTCACCCAGCCGCTCAGTCCCGTGCCGCCGCCGCTGACCACCGAGGCCGCCCTGTTCGAGCTGACGCTGGCGGACCTGTTCCCGATCGAGGTGCGGATCTGGGACTGGGACCCGACCGGCGAACCTCGCGCGACCGACGACTTCAAGACTGCGACGCCGTTCCGGAAGCGGCGGCAGAAGTCGGATCCGCCGTTCGACCCGGATGCTCCGGACTCGGGCTTCAACGGCGACGGCGAGTCCGTGCCATCCAGCCAGGCGCTCGCCCTGATCGAGAACCTCGAGCGTGCGAAGACCAAAGACCTGTGGCGGATGCTCGTGAGCCTCAGCATCCGGCATGTCGGTCCGGTCGCGGCGCGCGCCCTCGCCAACTACTTCGGTTCGCTCGACGCGATCCGCGCTGCGTCCCGCGACGAACTCGCCGCGGTGGACGGTGTTGGCGGCATCATCGCCGACGCGCTCATCGACTGGTTCGAGGTCGACTGGCACCAGGAGATCGTCGACCGGTGGGCGGCGGCGGGGGTGCGCTTCGCGATCCCAGAGCACCCAGGCCCCGGAGCGGCCGGCGCGGCGGACGGACCGCTCGCCGGACTGACTGTCGTCGCGACCGGGTCTCTCGAGGGCTTCACGCGCGAGGGTGCGCTCGAGGCGATCATCGCGGCGGGCGGCAAGGCGGCGAGCAGCGTGTCGAAGAAGACGGACTTCGTCGCCGCCGGTCCGGGTGCGGGATCGAAGCTCGGCAAGGCGGAGGAGCTCGGCGTGCGCATCATCGACGCGGCGCAGTTCGCGCTGCTGCTCACCGGGGGCCCAGGGGCGCTGGACTAGTCGCTCGTCATCGGATTTGTACCCCGAATCGCGATCGAGCACTCATCCTGTCTACCGCCCTCAGGGCCGGTCACCCTCACCCCCACGGGTGACACGAGTCAGTCGATCGGGTGCCGATCGCTCAGTTCGGATGATCGAGATGCGCCGGAACTCGCGGAAACCTCAACGAAACGGCTCGGAACGGACCGAAACGGGCCTAGGACGTCACAAATGCCGATAGAAAACCCTGTGCACCCCCCGTTCGGGTAGGCGTGTCCCCTACTATGGGGACTGCGAGGCTTTGCGTTCTGGGGAGGGGTCCGCGGGGTCTCGGCGAGCCGAAGGACTCCCGCACTTGCTGTTTGACGTCGCAGCGATTCTGACCTCGGTGGCACTGGGATCCGCCGCCGGGGCCTTTGCTGTGCCGCAAAACTTCGTGGTCGCGACATCCACGCCGTACTCCGACGTCTCCGCCGAGCCGTTCGTCGGCCCTGAGCCCTACCTCGGACCCGATCTCGGCCCCCAGCCGGGGCTCGGTCCCGACCTGCAGGTGACGACGCTCAGCGGCATCCAGCTGCTGCAGCAGTTCATCTACCTCACCCCCACCGAGCTGCAGGAGTTCGTGGATGCGCGCCCCGACGCCATCTCCGACCTGCTCGCGCATCCCCCCGTCGCACGGGACGTCACCGTGTGGTGGGGCACGCTCTCGCCGTCGGTGCGCACCGGGCTGCTCGACGCCTCTCCCGAGTTGGTCGGCAACCTCGACGGCGTGCCGTTCGAGGTGCGGGATGGCGCGAATCGCACGTTCCTCGACCAGACCATGCTGCACCTCCGATCGGTGATCGCGAGCGACGCCGGACGCACGATGATCGACCACGCCGAGCAGCAGCTGAACATGCTCACGGCCATCTCGGAGTCCCTGGGTGCGCGGTCGTCCGCCGGCGATTCGGTCGAGCGCCACCTGCTGAGCCTGGATGTCACGGGCCAGGGCCGCGCCGCGATCGTGCTCGGTGACCTCCGCACCGCCGACTACGTGACGTACCTCGTGCCCGGCATGTTCTTCACCATCGAGAACCAGATGGGGGACTGGACCAACGCGGCCGCCGAGCTCTACGCAGAGCAGGTCGGCTGGCTCAACCTGTTCGCGGCCAAGGACGGAACGAAGGCCGGCGCGACGCAGTCGCCGATCGGCACCGAGCAGACCACGACCCTCAACTCGGGCACCGTCGCGACCATCGCGTGGATCGGGTACCACACGCCGAACCTCACGAACGTGGGAGCGATCGACAACGCGCTCGAGGGCCGTGACTCGCTCGCGAACGCGATCGAGGGCCTCCAGTCGCTGCGTGCCGACGACGAGCCGTACGTCACGGTCGTCGCCCACTCCTACGGATCGACGGCTGCGTTGATGGCGCTCACCGAGGACTCGTTCCAGGTCGACGCGCTCGCGATGGTGGGTTCACCCGGCAGCGATGCCCAGTCCGTGGATGCCCTCCACGTGCGCAACGCGAACGTGTGGGTCGGCGAGGCGGCTTGGGACCCGGTGCCCAACAGCGCGTTCTTCGGAAGCGACCCCGGGTCGCCCGAGTACGGGGCGAAGGCCATGGGGGTCGACGGCGGCACCGACGTGATCACGAACCGCGCGCTCTCCGGTTCGATCGGTCACAACGAGTACTTCGGTGCCGGCTCGCAGTCGATGCGCAACCTCGCCCTGATCGGCATCGACCGCGGCGAGTTCGTGAGCGACGGCTCGTCCGCCGACGCCGGCAAGACGCTCGCGCTGCTGCGCTGACCCGGCCCACTCCCACCCCGGCCGCCGCCTGGCGGCCGCGCGCCCGCCACCCGGCGCCCGAATAGACTTGGCCAATGTCCGAAATCACGCCCGAGGTCGTCGCGCACCTCGGCACTCTGGCCCGCATCGCGCTCACTCCGGCCGAGATCGAGTCCCTGACCGGGGAGCTCGGCGCGATCGTCGACTCGGTGGCGAAGGTGAGTGAAGTGGCGACGCCCGACGTGCCGGCGACCAGCCACCCCATCCCGTTGAGCAACGTGTTCCGCGATGATGTGATCGGACCGACCCTCACCACCGAGCAGGCCCTCGCCGGAGCGCCGGAGCACGACGGCACCCGCTTCAAGGTGAGCGCGATCCTGGGGGAGGAGCAGTAGTGGCCACCGCATCCAGCGCCGACGGCGCCGACCTGACTCGACTGTCCGCCGCCGACCTCTCCGCCGCGCTCGCCGCCGGCGAGACCACGAGCGTCGAGGCGACGCAGGCCCACCTCGACCGCATCGCGGCGGTCGACGGCGACGTGCACGCGTTCCTGCACGTGAATGCGGGCGCCCTCGACGCCGCGCGCGCCGCCGACGCGCAGCGCGCCGACGCCGCGAAGACGGGCGCTCCCGTCCAGGAGCTCACCGGGGTGCCGGTGGCGATCAAGGACGTGCTGTGCACCATCGGCATGCCCTCGACGGCGGGCAGTCGCATCCTCGAGGGCTGGATCCCGCCGTACGACGCGACGCCCGTCGCGAAGCTGCGCGCCGCCGGTCTGGTGCCGCTCGGCAAGACGAACATGGACGAATTCGCCATGGGCTCGTCGACCGAGCACTCGGCGTATGGCCCGACGAAGAACCCGTGGGACTTCGAGCGGATCCCGGGCGGCTCCGGCGGTGGCAGTGCGGCCGCGGTCGCCGCGTTCGAAGCGCCGCTCGCGCTCGGGTCCGACACCGGCGGCTCGATCCGCCAGCCCGCGGCCGTCACCGGCACGGTCGGCGTCAAGCCGACCTACGGCGGAGTCTCGCGCTACGGCGCGATCGCGCTCGCGAGTTCGCTCGACCAGGTCGGTCCCGTGGCACGCACCGTGCTCGACGCCGCACTGCTCCACGACGTGATCAAGGGGCACGACCCGCGCGACTCGACGAGCCTCACCGATGAGTGGCCGAGCTTCGCCGCGATCGCGCGCGAGCAGCGGTCGCTCAAGGGTGTGCGGATCGGTGTCGTGAAGGAACTGGATGCCCCGGGCTTCCAGCCCGGCGTGTCCGCGAAGTTCCACGAGGCACTCGAACTGCTCGCGGCCAACGGCGCAGAGATCGTGGAGGTTTCTGCGCCCCACTTCGAGTACGCAGTGGCGGCGTACTACGTGATCCTGCCGGCCGAGGCATCCAGCAACCTGGCGAAGTTCGACTCGGTGCGGTTCGGGCTGCGCGTCAATCCGGTTGGCGGCGGGACCGTCGAGGATGTCATGGCCGCGACGCGCGAGCAGGGCTTCGGTGCCGAGGTGAAGCGCCGCATCATCCTCGGAACGTACGCGCTCAGTGCGGGCTACTACGACGCGTACTACGGGAGCGCGCAGAAGGTGCGCACGCTCATCCAGCGCGACTTCGACGCCGCGTTCGCGAAGGCGGATGTGCTCGTGTCGCCGAGTGCACCGACCACGGCGTTCAAGTTCGGCGAGAAGCTGGCCGACCCGCTCGCGATGTACCTCAATGACGTGACGACCATCCCGGCGAACCTCGCGGGCGTGCCCGGGATGGGCCTGCCGATCGGGCTCGCACCCGAGGATGGGCTGCCGGTCGGCCTGCAACTCATGGCGCCCGCGCGTGAGGATGCTCGGCTCTACGCCGTGGGGGCGACGCTCGAGACCCTCCTCGAGGAGCAGTGGGGTCACACGTTGATCTCGCAGGCTCCTGAACTGGTGGCGCGCTAACCGAAGGCGCGCGCCTCCGAACGCGACACCGCCGATCATGCTCCTCCACGTCGACGAGTACGTCCGGCCTGACCGCGACAGGACCGACGGCGACAGGACCGACGGCGACAGGGCCGACGGCGCCGATACCGACGGCGACCGCGTTGCGGTGCTCCTCCACGGCATGGTGGGCTCTGCCCAGAGCTGGTGGCGGGTGGCGCCGTTGCTCGCGAACCGCGGCTATCGGGTGCTCGCCCTCGACCTGCCGGGGCACGGTGTGTCGCCTCGCGATCCCGAGCTGACCATCGAGCGGGCTGCGGACGCGGTTAACCAGACGGTCGAGTCGCTCGTGCGCGGGCCGTTGGACGGAACGGTCCGGCCCAACGCGCCACGGGTCGCGCTCGCGATCGGTCACTCGTTCGGAGGTCTCGTGCTCGCTGCGGCCGCCGACCGGATGCAGCCGGGACTGGCGGTGTACGTCGACTCCCCTTTCAGCAGCCGCGGCGGCCACGACCGTGCCGAGGTGACTGCCCAGTACGAATCGGATCGGCGGGAGCGAACCTTCGCGCGGCTGAGGGAGACGCGTCCGCATTACTCGGAGCGTGACTGCGAGGTCGAGGCGCTCGCGGCCGAGCGATTCGACGCGGCGACCGGTGCAGCGATCGCGGCTGCGGGCGGGGGATCATGGCCGCCGCTGGCCGGGTCGATCGTGGTATCTCCGGATCCGAGTGGGTACGTCACGAGCGCGGACGCCAAGGCGCTCGAGGCGCGTGGAGTCGTCGTGCGAAGTATCCCTGGCGCGTCGCACTCGGTCTGGTACAGCCACTTCGACGAGTTCGTGGCGGCACTGCCGGAGGTGTTCGGGTAGGTCGCGGCGGCGACCCTCAGCCGGCCGCGAGGGCGCGCTGGAGCGTCCGACTCTTGGACGGCAGCGGGATGGGGTGTCGCAACGGGTCATGATCCGACGGCGGGACGAGGAAGTATTCGGCGCCCTCGCGGATGATCCGCCATCCGTTGTTGTGGACGAGCATGTGATGGAACCGGCAGAGGAGGATTCCGTCGGCGAGGTCGGTCTTTCCGCCCTCCGACCACGGCGTGATGTGGTGAGCTTCGGCCCATGAGGGTGGCGCGTCGCATCCGGGAGCGCGACATTCGCCGTCTCTGGCGGCGAGTGCGATCCGTTGTCGTCGGGTGAAGGTGCGTTGCTCGCGTCCCACGTCGAGTGCGGTGCCCGTAGCATCGAAGGTGATCTCGACGCCACCTGATTCGCAGAGGTGGCGCTCGACGGTATCGATGCTGATCGGTTCGGTCTGGCCGTCGATCCGGCCGAGTCCGCGGCCGGTCTTCAGGTCGCGGTCGACCACATGGATCTGCACGACCGGACGGCGCTTGCCGAGCACCGTGCCGTCATCCACGAGCGTCGCCATGCGGATCAGCTCGACCAAGGAGTCGGCGAGCAGTTGGTCATTGGTGCGCTCGTCGCGCACGATCTCGTCGGCGGCTGCCGCGGCATCAGGGTCGACGAAGCGCGGACCGCGACGCGGGGCGAGCACGGCGTCGACCGCGGTCACCACGATGGCGGCCGACTCAGGATCGAGGAGTCCGCTCACGCGCGTCATGCCGTCGATCTGTTGGTTGAAGCGCAGGAACCGGCGATCGCGCAGCGCCTGCTCGCGATCGCCGACATGTTCGAGGTCGAGTTCGGCGCGCGCGTTGCGGGCGTCAGCGGCGAGCTGCTCGAGCGTCAGGGATGGCGCGTTGCGGAGGAGGGTGGTCGCGGCGGCGGAGAGATCGGTGGCGGTGACATCCTCGGTGGGGGCCCCGAGCCCGAGCCGGATGACGTCGGCCGCCTCGAGCGAAAGCGCGCCCGCGGTGACGGCGGCAGCGACATCCACGAGCCAGGGTGTTGGCGAGGGGCTGTCAGTCGGCGGGGTGCTGATGAGCTCGCCCACACGGATGAAGGTCTGAGCCTCGCGGAACGACGAACCGGAGAGAGTCTGCACGAGCTTCTCAGGGGAGCGGGCGCCGAGGCGCTGGGCGAGTCCGGAGTGGCCGAGTTCGCGGCGCGAGCGGTGGGCGATCTCGCCGGCGATGCCCGCAGCGAGTGCGTCGATGCGTCGCCCGATCGCGGCGACGGTGCGCTGCGCGTGCATGAGGGTCGCGTCGTCGAGGGAGGCGGGGGGTGGCGCGCTGAAGTCGGCGACGACCGCGGCGAGGGCGGTGAGATCGAGGACTTCGGGCATGCATCCATTGTCCCAGAATCGAACGTATGTTCGAAAGATAGACGAAGTAGTCTGTGGAGAAGCCGCGGACTTTGGGGGCGGTGGGGAGCGTTCGCCAGCGCCGCGAGCTGGGAGGCGGGAGATGGCGACGTCTCGATACGCGTCGCCTTCGGCGGCGCTACTCGACCACCCTGTGGTGGTGGTTTCGAGACGCGAGCCGCGGCGCGGCACCCTCCTCAGCCACCGGCACGCGCCATCCTCAACCGGCGCTGGCCCGCTCCCGGAACGCCACCATGTTCATCCGGTTCCCGCACCGGATGCTGCAGAACCGCCGCGACCCGTTGCGCGACAGGTCGATGAACAGTCCGTCGCAGTCGAACGCGTCGCACGGGCGCATCCGGTCGGTGGTACCGGCGCGGACCAGGTCGGCGATCGCGAGGGCAGCCTCCACCCGCATGCGCTCGGCGAGCGGGGCGTCGTCGGGCGTGCCGTGGAAGTGCCAGTCGTGTCCGTCGTGGCGCAGCAGCTGCGGGAACGCGTGTGCCTCGGCGAGCATCGCGTTGATCTCGGTGACGAGTTCGTGGTCGTCGAGATCCCAGAGGCGGCGGAATCGGTTCCGCGTCCCGTGCACGTCCTCGAGCTCGCGCTGGTCGCGGTCGAGACGGCCGGAGAAGCGCCACTTGGTGAGCATCGCCGTGAGGTCGGCCGGCGTTGCGAGCTCATCCGTCCCGGATTTCGTCGCACCCGGAACCGTGTTCACGAGCTCGACCAGGAACTCGAGGTCGATCGTCGTGTCAGGGGCAAAAAGCAATTTGACTCCTTATCCAGAACGAGAATAGCGTAACGACTGAAACGCCACCAGACCACTGACGGGCCACCACACCACGGACAGGTTTCGAGATGCCGACCGCACGCAACCGCACCACCATCGGACTCATCGTCGCCATCGCCGCGGCGGCGACGTTCGGCATGTCGGGCGCGTTCATGAAGCCGCTGCTCGAGGCCGGGTGGAGCCCTGCCGCGGCCGTCACGCTCCGGGCGCTGGTCGGGGGGCTCGTGCTCCTGCCGGTCGCGCTCGTGCTGCTTCGCGGCCGTTGGGCCGCGCTGTGGCGGGGGAGGTGGCGCGTCATCCTCATGGCCCTCATCGGCGTCGCCGGAACGCAACTCGTCTACTTCGCCGCCGTGCAGCGCATCGCGGTGGGCACCGCCATCCTCATCGAATACATGGCGCCGCTGCTACTGGTCGCGTTCGCCTGGGCGACGACGCGCAGGATGCCACGGCTCGTCGTCCTCATCGGCTCGGTGGTCGCCGTGGTCGGCCTCGTCCTGGTGGTGTCACCCGGCGGCGGTGGACCCCTCGACCCGCTCGGCCTCGTCTTCGCCGCGCTCTCCGCGGTCGGCTGCGCGATCTACTACGTCGTCGCGGCGCGTCCGAGTGACGGGCTGCCGCCCGTGGCGCTCGCCGCGTCCGGCCTCGTGCTCGGCGGCCTCTCGCTCGGCCTGGTCGGACTGATCGGCATCGTCCCGTTCGAAGCACCGAACGTCGAGATCGTGTTCTTCGGCGCGACCGTCGGCTGGTGGGTTCCGCTGCTCATCGTCGGAGTGATCGCGACCGGCTTCGCCTACGTCGCCTCCATCACCGCGAGCGAGATGCTCGGCTCGAGACTCGCGTCGTTCGCGGGGCTGCTCGAGGTCATCGCCGCCGCGCTCTACGCGTGGCTGCTGCTCGGCGAGGCGCTCACCGTCCCGCAGTTGGTCGGCGGCGTGCTGATCCTGGTCGGCATCGCGTTCGTGCGCTCGGAGAAGCAGGCGAAGGCCGAGCTCGAAGCCGCGTCGACCGGCGCGATCGCGACCGTGAGCGTGGCGACGTCCGGCGTCGCGAGACGAGAAGATCCGGTGGATGCCGCGGCAACGTCCCCTGACCGCCCTAGTCGATGGACCCCAGCAGGTCGGTAAGGCGCCGGAGCACATGGCTGCGCCATCCACCGTTCATGATCTGGAACGCGAGCGCCTGACTCGGATCATCGGCGTCGAAGCCGGCGTGCTCGAGCAGCATGCGGGTTCCGTGACCCTCCGCCTGCAGGCGCCACGTCACCGTGCTGATGAGCGTGTCGCCCTCCCACGAGATCCGCAGCATGCGTTCAGGTACGAGCGCGAGCACCTCGCACGCAATCAGACCGCTGAACCCGGTCGCACTGACCGGCGCTGTGCGGAGTGTGTACTGATGCCCGACCCGTGGTTCGAAGTCGTTGGGCATGAGCCAGCGCTCGATCAAAGCAGGCTCGGTGAGCGCTCGCCAGACCGTGGACGGCGGATGCGGAAAGTACTGGTCGACCTCGATCGTCTCGATCACAGTTCGTCGAGCACTTCTGACATGGCCTTCAAGCGCTCGCGCCAGAACCGCTCGTACGGCGTGAGCCAATCGCGCACCGCAAGCAGAGGCTCGGGCGCGGCCGCGTAGATCACGGACCGTCCGTCGGCTCGCTCGGTGACGAGTCCGCACTCGAGCAGCAGACGCAAGTGCTCGGAGACGCTCGGTCTCGCCATCTCGAATCGCTCTGCGATCGCGCCTGCGGACTGCGGGCCGCCCAAGAGGAGGTCGAGGATGTCGCGCCTCGTCGGATTCGCGAGCGCGCTGAACAATCGGTCGACCGGCGATTGCTTCGAGCGAACCGGCACCGGCTCAGACTTCGCGCTGCACGAGCACGAAGGCGTTGCCGTCGGGGTCGGAGAACTGCGCCTGGCGTCCCCACTGCACAGTCTCCGGCCCATTCACGATCGTGCCGGCCTCGCGCAGTGCAGCACAGGTCGACTCGATGTCGTCGGACGAGAGCACGACTCCAGTCGATGAGCCGGGCGTCATGCCGGGGAACGGAACGTGCAGCACCATCTCGGTGGCCGCGCCTGCCGGGGCGACTGTGATCCAGCGGTTGGCGCCGAACACGTTGTCGGAGCGCACGTCGAAACGGAGCACGTCCCGGTAGAAGGTGAGCGCACGCTCCTGGTCCTCGACGGGAATGGTGATGGTCTGGATGTCGGTGATGGTCATGCGAGCAGAATACGTAGGAAAAAACCTACGTGTCAAGCTCGCCATAGAATCGTCAGGTGGCAAAAGCTGACCTGATGGACTACGACGAGGCGATCGCGAAGTACGAGCCGGTGCTCGGGTTCGAGGTGCACGTCGAGCTGAACACCCTCACGAAGATGTTCAGCGACGCGCCCAACCCGGCCAACAGCAGCAACCACGATGGCGCGCCGAACACGCAGATCACTCCCGTGGACCTCGGGCTTCCGGGCAGCCTCCCGGTCGTGAACGAGCAAGCCGTGAAGTACTCGATCAGCCTCGGGCTCGCGCTCGGCTGCAGCATCGCCCCGACGAGCCGGTTCGCCCGCAAGAACTACTTCTACCCCGACCTCGCGAAGAACTACCAGATCAGCCAGTTCGACGAGCCGATCGCCTTCGAGGGCAAGGTGGATGTCGAACTCGCCGACGGCAGGATCGTCACCGTCGACATCGAGCGCGCCCACATGGAGGAGGACGCCGGCAAGCTCACGCACGTCGGCGGCGCCACCGGACGCATCCAGGGTGCCGAGTACTCCCTCGTCGACTACAACCGCGCGGGCGTGCCCGCTCGTCGAGATCGTCACGAAGATGATCACCGGCGCCGAGGGCGACGCACCCGAGATCGCCAAGGCCTACGTCTCCACGATCCGCGACATCGTCATCGGGCTCGGCATCTCCGAGGCCCGCATGGAGCGCGGCAACCTCCGCTGCGACGCGAACGTCTCGCTGAGCCCGCGCGGCTCCGGCACGCTCGGCACGCGCACCGAGACCAAGAACGTCAACTCATTGCGCTCCGTCGAGCGCGCAGTGCGGTACGAGATCCAACGCCAGGCCGCCATCCTCGAGAAGGGCGGCACGATCACGCAGGAGACACGCCACTGGCATGAGGACACCGGCACCACGTCCCCGGGGCGCCCGAAGTCCGACGCCGACGACTACCGATACTTTCCCGAGCCTGACCTCCTTCCCGTCGAGCCTTCCGCGGAGCTCATCGAGCAGCTTCGCGCTGCACTCCCAGAGGCTCCGGCCCTGCGCCGCAATCGTCTCAAGGACGCATGGGGCTTCAGCGACCTCGAGTTCCAGGATGTGGTGAACGGCGGCCTGCTCACCGAGGTGGAGGAGACGGTCGCCGCCGGCGCCGCCCCCGCCCAGGCCCGCAAGTGGTGGACCGGCGAACTCAGCCGCATCGCCAACGAACGATCCGTGGATGCCGCAACGCTCGCCACCCCGCTGCAGATCAGCGAACTCGTCGCCATGGTCGAGGCCGGAGAACTCACCGACCGCCTCGCCCGCCAGGTGCTCGAGGGCGTCATCGCCGGCGAGGGAACCCCCGGCGAGGTCATGAAATCCCGCGGACTCGCGGTCGTTTCGGATGACGGTGCCCTCATCGCCGCGATCGACGCAGCCCTCGCTGCGCAGCCGGACGTGCTCGAGAAGATCCGCGACGGCAAGGTGCAGGCCGCTGGTGCGGTCATCGGAGCGGTCATGAAGAGCATGGGCGGGCAGGCGGATGCTGCTCGGGTGCGTGAGTTGGTGCTCGAGCGGGCGAAGTAGCGCTAGGCATCCGGATCGACGATCGGCGCCGCATCCTCCTCGCCTGAGTCGTCGTCCGCGTCGCCCGGGCCATCGCCGTTCCCGACTTCGTCATCCCGGGGCGGACCCTTCCCCCGTGCCCTGATCTCCGTGAGCATCGGCCGCACGAGTGCGCCGGCCCCGAGGAGGAGCAGGCCGGATCCCGCGACGAACACCGCGCCGATGCCGAAGACCGTCGCTGCCGACCCGAACAGCACGGGCAGCACGAAGTCGGTGACCCGGTTGCCCGAGAGGCGCAGCGCAACGACGAAACCCTCCTCTCCCGGCGTTGCGGCCTGAGCCGCCATCGCCATGCTCGCGGGCCGACCGAGGCCGAACGTCAGCCCCATGCAGACCACGACGACCAGCACGACCCAGATCGATGCGGATGCGGGGATCGCGAGGATGGCGAGCGCGCATCCGAGGGTGACCGCGAAGAGCGCGACCTGGCGACCGAACCGTGCCGTGATGCGGGGCAGCACCGCCTTCGACACCAGCCCGGCCACTGCGAACAGTGCGAGCACGTACCCGACCAGCCCGAGGTTGAGATGCACGACCTGGTCGAGGTAGAGCGGCAGGAACGAGGTGCGGAGGATCTCCGGGATGGCCATCAGGCTGCTGGCAAGGATCGCGAGCTGGGTCTGGCGCTGCTTCAGGTAGTGCCAGGCCCGGCCGGGCACGGCGCGGCCCTTCGTTCGCGCAACGGTCGGCGTGGTCTTCGGCAGCACGAACAGGGCCACCACGAAACACACGCTCGAGAACACCACGGCGCTCCAGAAGTTGTGCGGGAATCCCACCAGGGCGACGAGCATGCCGCCGAGCAGTGGCCCGGCGATCTGCCCAACGGAGGTGGAGACCGAGAAGCTCGCGAAGTTGCGGTCCGCGTCCACGCCTTTGCCGAGGGTGCCGATGTAGGACTGGATCGCGAGTGCGATGAGCAGGTTGGAGAAGCCCGCGAGCATCTGGGTCACGATGATGATCGGAAGGGTGGGGAACAGCGACAGCAGCAAGTAGCCGACGACGTTGATGGCCGCCCCGGTCGCGACCATCGGCCGCACACCGACCCGGTCGGTCAGGCTGCCGATCGGCAACGCGAAGAAGATCGGCAGGAATCCGACCGCAGCGGCCACGATTCCGACCCCGAGGTAGCCGATGTCGAGCGAGGCCGCGAACAGCGGCACGTACGGCCGGTTCATGTGCGTCTGCGTGTTGTGCAGCGCGAAGACGATCATCACCGGCAGCAGCGGCCCCAGCCGCTTCGCGATCACGGCGCGGACATCAGGCGCATGATGCGACCGAACTCCGGCACCGTCTCGAGGGATGCGACCAGCGATCGCACCTCGTCCAGCCGGTCGCCGAGGCCTCCCTCGTCGAAGCAGTCCTGCACCTTGGCGGCATGCGTCTCGGCGGACATCGGTCGGCCCGTCATCCCTTCGAACGCGCGGCTCACCTGCTCGTGCACCGTTCCGTCGGCCATCGTGACGATCACCCGCGCCCAGGTCTTCGACTTGTGCGTCGGGATCTCGGGGTTGTGGCGGATCGACACCAGCCGCAGCACGCGCTCCATCTCGGGGCTGAAGCGCAGTTCGTCGCTGAACGAGTGGATGTGCACACGGGATTCGATCAGCGCGGCCGAGACCACGTACTCGTAGCTGAACTTGCCGTCGAGGCCGGTGATCGGCGCCGGACGGGTCAGGTCGTCGCGAACCACCGGCGGCTCGACGACGACTGCGACGACATCCTTGCTCTGGATGCCGGTGCGCGCCTTGAGCTCGGTCATCGCGTCGAGCGGCCACTGCATGAGGATCTCGGCCGGGAACGGCTTGATCACGTAACCCGGATCGACGAGGTGGTAGCGCTCGCCGAGACCGTCGAGCAGCAGGTCCGCATCCATCACGCCCGAGTACGCCGCCGCGACGAAGCCGCGCGGATCGCGCAGGATCGCGGGGTTGCTCGTGACGCCGAGCGCCGCGAGGTCGGCCGACTCGACGCCCGAACGCGCGGCATTGCCGGGGTGGGTCGCCTTCGTCATCGTGCCGTTGTTCCCGAACAGCCCACCGGTTCGCGATGCCGCCATGCCGAGCGCCATCGTCGTGGTCTGCCGATCGAGACCGAGCAGGTTCGACACACCCGCCGCTGCGGCGAGCGGACCGACGAGGCCCGGCGGATGGAACTTCCGCTGGTCGCCCTCCTCACACGCGAGCCGCAGCCGCTGCTGGATGTCCCACCCCACGACGAACGCGGTGAGAACACCCTCGCCGCCGAGGCCGTCCCGCTCGGCGACCGCGGCAAGCGCGGGGAGGATCGACGACGTGCCGTGCGCCGACGGGATGCCCTGCACCTCGTAGTCGAGGCAGTGCAGTGCGACGCCGTTGACGAGCGCGGCCTGGCCAGCCGGCACCCGCTCCGAGCGATTCACGATCGAGGCATCCGGGCGTCCACCCTGCGGGGCGACGTAGGCGGCGACCTTCTGGGCGACCGGTTCGTGGGATCCCGCGGCCATGTTCGCGAGTCCGTCGAGGATGACGACCCTGGCGGCCGCGACCGCCGCGTCCGGCACGTCGGCGAAGCGCGTGCGCTCGATGAATCCGGCGAGGATCTCGGTCTCGTCGGACCTGGGCGTCGCGCCACTCACTTGAGCACCCCTTCTTTCTCGAGACGATCGAGCTCCGCGTCGGAGAGACCGAGCTCGCCCGAGAGTACCTCGCGCGTGTGCTCGCCGAGCAGCGGCGCCGCGTGGTCGAGCGTGCCCGGCGTCTCGGAGAGCCGGATCGGCGCGGCGCCATAGGTGGTGCGTCCCATCTCGGCGTGCTCGAGAGAGCGCCAGTGTGTGCGCGCGCGCAACTGCGGGTCATCCTCGAGGAGGTCCTTGGACGTCGACACCAGTCCGGCGGGAACGCCGGCCGCCTGCAGGCGCTCGCTCAGCTCCCGCGGCTCGTGCGCGGCCGTGGCCGCGGCCACTGCTGCCTCCACGGCGGACGGGTGTGCAGCGCGGTCGTCCTCGGTCGGCCAGCGCTCGGCGTCGAGGCCGAGCACGCCTGCGAGGGCTCGCCACTCCGTGTCATCCCGCGCCACGATGGCGATCCAGCGGTCGTCGCCTGCGGCTCGAAATACGCCGTGCGGTACCCAGCGCTCGTCGCGATTGCCCTGCATCGGCAGGTCCACGCCGTTCGCGGTCCACGCCATGATCGCCGGACCGACGAATGCGATCGTCGGTTCGGTCTGTGCGATCTCGATCGACTGCCCCTGGCCTGTGCGTCGCCGGTGCCGCAGGGCGGCCAGTGCGGCGAAGGCGGCCGAACCCGGATTCGGAACGTGGTCCGGGAAGTGGGTGCCGGTGCCCACCGGGTACCGCCCGGGCTCGCCGCTCAGCGCCGTCATGCCGGCCACGGCCGCGATCGTGACGCCGTATCCCAGGTAGGCGCTCTCCGGGCCGACGGCACCGGCCATCGACATCGACAGGTAGATGACGCTCGGGTTGAGGATGCTGACCTCGTCGTAGCCCAGGCCGAGGCCCTCCATCACGCCCGGCCGGAAGTTGTTCGCGACGATGTCCGCCCCGACCACGAGCTGCTTGATGAGCTCGATGCCCTCCGCGCTCTTGAGGTCGATCGTCACGCTGCGCTTCTGGGCGTTGCGCTCGGCGAAGTAGCCGCTCCGGTTGAATCCCGGGACGCCGCCGGGGAACGGCGGCGCGATCCGGAGGCTGTCCATGTGCACCGAGCTTCTCGATCTTCACGACGTCCGCGCCGTACTCGGCGAGCAGTCTCGTGGTGAACGAACCCGCGCCGACCCAGGTGAAGTCCAGGACGCGCACGCCCGCGAGCGGTCCGGTCATGACGCGGTGCTCCATTCCTGCAGCACGGCGGCGGTGTGCTCGCCGAGGGCGGGAGCGGGGCGTCGCTGCATCCACGGCGTCTCGCTCAGCACGTAGGGGGCTCCGGGTGCGAGGATGGCGCGTCCCGACGGTGTCAGCAGATCCTGGAAGTACCCGCGCAGCAGCAGTTGTTCGCTCGAGACGACCTCGGACGGCGCGCGGACCGGGGCGATCGCGATACCGCGCGCCTGGCCCGCGTGGTACAGCTGCTCCTTGCCTCGCGTCGCCGTGAACCGCTCGAACACGCGCCCGAACGTCTCGCGAGCCTCGGGGGTGTCGAAGTACTTGCGGTCCTGCCACTCGGGTCCCTGGAGTTCCTCGACTCCTTCGGCGCCCTCCTCGGCGAGCCACTCGACGAATCGGGTCCAGAACCTGCCCGACGCGATGCCGCCCACGAACAAGTACACCCAACCGTCGGCGCACGGATAGAGACCGGCGCCCGCGCCGCGGACGCGACCGGTCTGCCGCAGGCGGAGGGAGTCTTCCAGTTCGTAGTACTGCAGGGCGTGCTCGAGCGCGATGACGACTGCCTCCTGCATGGAGACGTCGACGATCTGTCCGCCACCACCGGCTTCCTGGTGCAGCACCGCGAGCATCCCGCCCACTGCGGCGAACAGCTGTCCGGCCCCGACGGCCTGTTCGCCTGCGGCGCGGGTCGGCGCACCGTCGCCGTAGCCGCCGAGCGCGAGCAGCCCGCCGAGCGCGAGCGCGACGAGGTCGGTGCCATCCCAGTCCGCGTACGGCCCTTCGAGACCGAACGGGGTAAGGCTCACGATCACCAGTTCCGGGAGGGCTGCGCGGAGCGACTCGAGGTCGAGGCGCCATTGCCCTGGCCAACGCGCCGCTCCGCTGCCGATGAGCACGTGCGCCCCGCGAAGCAGCTCGTGCAACTCGTCGCTGCCCGGCGCGACTGTCGCGCCGCGCTTGTTGGCGTTGTGGTAGGTGAACCACAGGCTCTCGCCCTCGGCGGTCAGCGGCTCGCGCCAGCGGGACTCGCTGCCCTCCGTGTGCTCGACGAGCACCACGTCGGCTCCGAGGTCGGCGAACATCTTGCCGCAGTAGTTGCCGAACGCACCGGCGAGGTCGACGACCCGAAGGCCGTCGAGCGCGCCGGGGGCGATCATGATGCCGGGACGAACTGGGGCAGGTACGCGCCGTCGCCGATCGCGGTCGACACGAACGTGACCGCGTCACCGACCTTCACGTCGGAGGCGGGAATCCCGATCACGTTCGAGATCAGCCGCGGACCCTCTGCGAGCTCGATGATCGCGACGTTGTACGGAACCTGGTCCGCGAACGCCTGGTTGTAGACCTGGTGGAACACGATGCTCGAGTACACGGTGCCGTTGCCGGACATCGCCTCCCAGGTCGCGTCCGCGCTCAGGCAGTTCGGGCAGATCGACGCGATCGGATAGCGCAGCCGTCCGCACTGGTCGCAGCGCTGCAACTGCAGCTCGCCGATCGCGAGGGCGTCGTAGAACGGCTTGTTCAATTCGCCGATGACGGGTTGGGGGCGGTCAGGCATCGTTCCGGTCATCCTTCCGGGGTCAGGATCATGGCATTGGCGCAGTTGAGGGACATCCCGCGGCCGGTGACGAGACAGACCTCGGCATCCTGCACCTGGCGCTCGCCGGCCTCGCCGCGGATCTGGGTGACCCCCTCGACGACGTGCAGCCAGCCCTCCATGTAGGACTCCGAGAGGTTGCCGCCCGCAGTGTTCACCGGCAGCTCCCCGCCGAGTCGGATGCGGCCGCCCTCGACGAACTGACCGCCCTCGCCCGGCGCGCAGAAGCCGGCGTGCTCGAGCCACAGCAGCACGCTGATCGTGAAGTTGTCGTACAACTGCGCGACGTCGATGTCCTTCGGCCCGAGTCCGGCGCTTCGGTATGCCTCATCGAGCGCGGTCCTCTGGTGCGGCATCGTGAGCCAGTCCGGGTTGCCGAGCGTGCGGTTCGAGTACGCCTGGCCCATGCCGGCGATCTTCACGACGGGATGCGGGCCGCTCCTGGCGCGCTCCTGGGACGTGACGATCACGCACACACCGCCATCGGTGATCAGGCAGCAGTCCAGCAGGTGCAACGGTTCGACTATGAAGCGCGAATTCTGATGGTCCTCGAGCGTGATGAGGTCGCGCATGACCGCTCGCGGGTTGAGAGAGGCGTGGTACCGGGTGGACACGGCGACCTCGCCGAGCTGCGCACTCGTCGTGCCGTAGGTCGCCATGTGGTGACTCGCAACGAGTGCGCTGTTCGCTGCTGCGCCGTACATGCCCCACAGGTCCCAGGTGTCGCCCCAACCGGACGCACGGCTGAACTTGCTGCCGCCGGTCTTGGCCGCGTCGCCGAAGACACAGGCCACCGTGGTCGCCTGTCCGGTCTCGATCGCCATGACCGCCATCTGGATGAGCGCACCGGCGGTGCCGCCGCCCATCGAGAGGCTGCCGGTGATCCGGGGATCGAGGCCGAGCTCCTCGCCGAGTCGGAGGTAGTTGAGCGGCCCCTCGGGCGCCGTCGTGCCCGGGAACGTCAGGAGCCCGTCGATGTCCTCGCGCTCCAGCCCCGCGTCATCCAACGCCGCCTTGAATGCGTCGACGGCGAGCGAGAGCTGTGTCGAGCCCGGCAGCCTGCCCTGCGGCGTCGCGCCGACGCCGACGATCGCGGCGCTGGTCATCGGGCGGCTGCCCCCGCCTTGACCGTCTGCAGGGCTGCTTCGCGACCGGCGATGCGTCCGAAGACCGCCCCGGCCATCATGCCCGAGCCGGACGGGTAGTTCCAGTGCCACAGACCGCCGAGCATCTCGCCGGCGGTGTAGAGCCCGGGGATGCCGTGACCCGAGACGTGCTGCACCTGCGCCGTCTTCGGGTCCACCTTCAGCCCGCCGAACGTGAAGGTGATCGCACAGGTCATCCCGTACGCCTCGAACGGACCCTCCGAGATGTCGATCGCGTAGTTCGACTTCTCCGGGGTGAGTCCCTTGGTGCCCTTGCCATCCAGCGTGAAGGGGTTCGGGTTGAGCGTGCCCTCTGGCTGGATCGCGGCGTTGTACTCGGCGACGGTCGCGAGGAAGGTCGCGGTGGGAAGGCCGAGCATGTCCGCGAGCTCCTCGAGGGTGTTCGCCTTGACGCCGGTCGCGTTGTTGCGGTCGTAGTCCTCGAGCAGGCCGAGCTCGCGCGCCTTCCTGTCGAAGATCTGGTACGCGACATTGCCGGGCTGCGCCAGGATGCTGCGGCCCATCTTCGCGTACGTGCGACCGCGCACGTCGCTGCCCTCGTCCACGAACCGTGTGCCGTCGCGGTTGATCATGATGCTGTACGGATAGGCGTACCGGCTCGAGCGCGTGCCGCCGTTCGGCACGGACGAGGGCAGGGTGAACTTCGGCCGCTCGCTGTCCTGGGGCGAGGCGTGTGCGCTCGAGAATCCGCCGTGGGGCATGGCCCCGATCTCCCACGCGGCACGCAGGCCATCGCCGGTGTTGAACGGCACGCCACGGTTCTTGATGGCGTCCCAACCGTGCCCGAGGTAGCGGGCGCGCATCTCGGGGTTCGCCTCGAACCCGCCGCAGGCGAGCACGATGGCTCCGCCCTCGAACGTGACCTTGCCGTCCGGCCCGATCGCCTCGACGCCCGTGACGCGGCCGCTCTCGTCGGTGATGAGCCTCGTGAGCGAGGTCTCGTAGAAGAACTCGCCGCCCGCGGCCTCGACGTTCTTGAAGTGCTGCATCTGCAGCGCGTACCCGCGGCCTTTCATCTGCATGGTGTTGCCCGCGGTCGGGGCGAGGTTGGGTGCCCACGCGTGTCCGCGCTCGCGGAGCCACCGCACCGTGTCGTAGGCGTTCTCGATGTGCACGTCGAGCAGCTCGGGGTCGGCGAGTCCAGCGGTGGTCGTCACGATCTCGTTGCGGAGCTGTTCCTTGGTGCGGCTCGGCAGCTTCTGGCGGATGGCCTCGATGTCCTCCGGGTTCGGGTCGTCGATCAGCGGGATGAGGTCCTCGACGCTGTCGTAGGTGAACCGCATGTGCCCGGTGAGCGCGCTGTTGCCGCCGCGCTCCTCCTTCGGCGCCTTCTCGAGGATCGCGACGCGCGCGCCGAGCTCGAGGGCGGCTTGGGCGGCGCAGAGACCGGCGTTGCCGGCTCCGACGATGACGACGTCGTAGGCGTGGTTGGTCATGGGTGTTCCTTCATCTCGAGGCTGGTCAAGGGGGTTGGTCGGGGTGGTCAGTGTCCGCGGTAGTCCGGGTCGCGCTTCTCGGTGAACGCCGCGCGGCCCTCCGCGCGGTCGGCGCTCACCCGGATGGTCTCGAAGGCCATCCGCTCGACGATGAGTCCATCCGCGAGCGGCAGGTCGAACGCCATCGAGGCGAGTCGCTTGGTCGCACGCACCGAGAGCGGCGCGTTGCGGGCGATGCGGTCGGCGATCGCACGTGCGCGGTCCGCGAGTTCCGCGCGCGGTACGACCTCGGAGACCAGGCCGGCGGCGAGCGCGCGCTCGGCGTCGATTCGCTCGCCGGTGAGCATCATGTGCAGTGCGAGGCTCGGGCCGACGATGCGGGGGAGCCGCTGGGTTCCGCCGGCGCCGGGCATGCTGCCGACCTGCACTTCCGGGAGGCCGAACTGCGAGTCGTGGGACGCGATCCTGAGATCGCAGCCGAGTGCGATCTCGAGTCCGCCGCCGAGGGCGAATCCCCCGATCGCGGCAATCACCGGGATGGTCGCGGTCAGTCCGGAGAGGAGCGTGTCCGGCCCCTCGTGCCCGTAGGTCTCAGCCGCGGCACCGCCGTCGGGTGCCGGGGTCGCGCCCAGGTCCGAGCCGGCGCAGAACGCACGATCACCGGCGCCGATCACGATGACCGCACGCAGGTCCGGGTTGGATGACACCGACCGCCACGCCGCCTGCAATTCCTTGCGCATCTCGGGGTCGATCGCGTTGAGCTTCTCCGGCCGGTTGATCGTGACGGTCGCTATCCGGCCGTCAATGACGAGGTCGACGGGCATTTCAGGCCCCCTTCAGTTCGGCGAGTTCGGCGGCGGGATCCGCGGCGAGCGTGGTCCCGATCACGTCCCAGGCGGAATCGGAGTCGGTGGAATCGGCGCTCGCGCGAACCTGCTCCGGGTCGCCCGTGATCCGGTCGCCCGCCTCCGTCGTGACGGTGACCTCCCAGCCCGCGAAGGTCGGGTCGAGCAGCCGGACGTCCCAGCGGGATGACGAGCGCACCTCGATGCGTTCGAACGGCGCCGAGGTGGGCTGCTCGAGGTCGGCGAACGAGACCGTGCCGTGCTCCACGATGCGAGCCAGGGCGTGCTTCACCGAGTGGAGCGCCTGCTCCGCGGTCGTCGGCGCGCTGAACCGATTGCCGCCGCTGGTCGGGGGCACGCCCTCGAGCAGGACGCTCGTGACCGAGCCCGCCTCGGCGAGCAGTGAGCGCAGCAGCCGCACCGGCCGCTGGTGGTCGATATGCCCGGGGACGAGCTTGAACCGCAGCTCCTGCTCGAGCGGCCGGGCGGCGGCGAGCTGGTCGTCGAGTTGATCGAGCCGACTCTCGGCGAGCCCGAAGAACGCCTCGCCGAAGCCCTGCCGGGCCTCGTACACGTCGCCCGCACCCGTGAATCCGTCGGCCGCGAGGAGCGCAGCGTTCAGACCGTCCCGCGCCGCGGATGCGGCCTCGAGGATGCCCGTGCTCCAGCCCGCGTCGATGCTGAGTCCCTCGGCCTGCGACGCCGCAACGGCCATCGCCGCGGCGGCGCGCCCCGCGTCCAGGTCGAGCGCACTCGCACAGGCGGCGGTCGCCGCGAGCACGCCGAACACACCCGTACCGGAGAATCCGCGTACCGACTCCTGGTAGCGCCCCGCACGGAACACCGCGAGCGCGAGTCGGAGTCCGGTCGCACCGGCGGCGAGACGGGTCGCGTCATCGAGGTCGCCGGGCAGGGCATCGAGCGCGCTCCAGACGGCGGCGCCGGCGGAGCCGTACTCGACCACATCGTCCATGCCCGAGCCGAGGATGGACCCGGCGGAAAGCCAGGCGCGCATCGACGGCACGTCCGCGCCACCCGTCGCATCGGCAGCGATCTCGCGAAGACGAAGACCCGTCGAGGTCGTGGAGCCGGCGATCACGGCGCGCCGAGCCTCGACCCAGGAGCGTCTCGCGGCTCCGAGATCGCTCGCGGTCGGCCGGTCGGCGGCGATGAACTCCCCGAGCGAGCGGGTGGCTGGGGCCGTTTCGGCGCTCACGCGACGAGTCCGATCAGGGCGGCGACGTCGTCCGCGGTTCCGACCGATCGCCAGTGCCCGGCAGCGGCCTCGCCGCGGTCGGCGCCGATCGACAGCGAGGCGTTGTCGAGGAACTTGGCCGTCAGGGCATCCTCGGGGATCGGCACCTTCGGGCTGCCGACGATCTCCGTGCGCAGCACGCTCGCCGTCAGGGTCTCGCCGCCCGTGGTGCGCACGCTCACCGCGTTGCCCTTGTGCTTGGCGGCGCCCTGCACATCCCAGCGGTTCACGACCGCGGGCCGCACCCGCGTGGCGACAGCGAGGACGCCCTCGTCGGTGATCGCGCCATCACGGAAGTCCTCGAGCCGTACCGCGCGCTTGGTCAACATCGTGGCGAGAACGTACTGGATGCTGAACTTCGCGTTCGTGCCTGTGGCCGGCACTGGGAAGCGCAGCACGGGCGAGGTCTCCATCATCCCCTGCACGACGAGCTCCTCGACGTCGGCCGCCGTGAGATCGTGCTCCGCGATGAGCCGCTCGACTCCGTTGAGCGCGCTGTGGTTGGAGCCGCAGCACGGGAAGCGCTTGATGTAGATGGTGGATGCCGCTCGCCACGGCGAGCCGAGCGACTCGGCGATCAGGTCGAGGGGCAGCGCGCGGTGGCCGAAGATCGCGTGCACGAATCCACCGGTGCCCTCGAAGGTCTCGGGTGCCGCGGTCGCGCCGCGGCGTGCGGCGAGCGCGGCGAGCAGACCGCTGCGCGACGCGTAGCCCGCGTGCAGCGGCTTGACCATCGAGCCGCTGCTGCGCCCGATGCCCGCGGATGCCGCGGCGGCGATCGACACGGCGTTGGCGGTCTGTGCGGCATCCAGCCCCAGCGCCCGCGAGGCCGCGCACGCCGCAGCGAGGGCGCCGAACACCGGCGTGCTGTGGAAGCAGCGCTCGTACTGGTCGTAGTTGCCGGTCTGGCAGAGCGCGACGCCGAGCTCGAACCCGGTCGCATAGGCGGTCACGAGTTCCTCGCCAGAGACCGTCGTGCCCTCGGCCTTCGCGATCTCGACCGCCGCGAGCAGTCCGCCGAGGATCGGCGCGCTCGGGTGGCCGTACCCGCCCATGTCGTCGAAGTCGTCGGCGTGCGCTGCGAGCCCGTTCGCGAGCGCGGCGGTCACGGGCGCACGGCGCAGGCCGGTGCCGATGACCGTGCACGAGCCGTCGGGGTCGGAGGATGCGAGTCGAGTCGAGATCGCTCCCGGTGAGGAGACCACTCCTGCGAGCATCGTGCCGACGGTGTCGAAGATCGACCGCTCGATCGCACGGGCGTCGGCCTCCGGCAGGTCGGAGCGCTGCGCGCCCACCACGAACGCTCCGACCTTCTCGGCGAAGGTCGTCACCGGTCTGCCCCCACGGGCTGGCCGCTCGTGGCGCCGGCGAGCACGTCGAAGATGGTCGAGACGTCCGCGAGCTCAGCGAAGCCCTCGATCGCGACGAGTGCCTGGTCGGTCGAGGCGGGGGACAGTCCGGCGAAGTTCGCGCAGTGACGGAACTTCGCGACCAGGTCCGCGTCCGACAGTGGCGCCTGCGGTGATCCGGGCGGGATGACGACGTCCTTGCTCGCGACGCGACCATCCGCCAGGGTCGCGACGACGCGCACGAAGCCCCGGGTGCCCGCGCTCATCTTGCGGCCGTCCGGGTCGCCGGGGGAGACCTCGGGGTCCTCAGCGGCGGAGATGATCGTGAGCGCCTCCCTGACCTCGGGCCGGTTGACGGCCTCATCGGTGAAGGACTCGAGTATGAACCGGCCGTCGATCAACCCGATCGCGAGCGCGTACTCCATGCTGAACTTGCCTTCGAAGCCCGTCTTCGGCTGGTGGTAGGGCAGTGGACGCATCCCGCCGGGCGGGATGTGCGCCTCGAGCCGCACGACGGGCGTGGGTCCACCGAGGATCCCGTCGGCGCGCAGGCCCTCGAGCCCCTCGATCGCGCGGTGCATGGCGTAGCAGCACGGGTAGCGCTTGTGGGCGATGCCGGGCTCGAGCATCGCGAACGGCTGCCCGAGGTGCAGGGCCGACGGGTCGGACGCTTCCGAGCCGTGACTGTCGAAGAACGCGTCCATGGCGTTGGGTGCGGCCGTGAATCCGGTCGAGGCGAGCTGCGCGGCGGTGAGCCCGGAGGTCGCGGCCCAGCCGCTGTGCAGCGGCTTGGTCATCGTGCCGAAGTTGGCGCGGAGCCCGCTCGCGGTCGACGCGGCGATCCCGAGGGCGTTGACGGTGGCCTGCTCGCTGAGGCCCATGAGGTTGGCGACGGCCGCGGTGGCGCCGAAGCCGCCGATCGAGCCGGTGGCGTGCCATCCACGGTTGTAGTGGTCCATGCCGATCGCGCGACCGACCTTGATCGCGACTTCGTAGCCGACGACGAGCGCGGTGAGGAATGCCTCGCCCGTCACGCCGCGGCCACCACTCGCGGAGAGCAGGGCCGACACCATGACAGCGCCGGGATGCCCGGGCATCATCGAGACCGTGTCGTCGAAGTCGAGGGCGTGCCCGAACGTGCCGTTGGCCAGCGCTGCGCGTTCGGCGGAGGCGGTGAGGGCGGTGCCGAGAATGGGGACCGGTCCGGCGCTCGGGAACGTGTTCACGTAGTCGAGCAGCGCATCCGCGAGTTCGCTGGACGGCCCGACGATCATCGCGGCGAGCGTGTCGGTGATGCAGCGCCTTGCCACCCGCGTGAGTTCGGGGGTGAGGTCGGCGGCACGGAACGAGGACGCGAACTGCGCGATCTCGGTCTGGATGGTCAAGGCTGCTCCGGAGGTCTCAGGGGTGACGTGGTTGGGTGTCCCGCCGGCGCAACGTGCGCGCCGCGCCGGCGGGACTGATGGTGATCAGCGGATCAGTTGGTGAAGGGCTCGTAGTCCCAGCGCTCGACCAGATAGTCCTGCAGCCACTTCTTGGCCGCCGGGTCCGGGTCGGTGATCTGCAGGATGGCCGCGTTCAGGTCGTCCCCGAACAGTGGGTCGTTGCCCGCGAGCTCGTCCGACAGGGTCGCGACGGTGTCGGCGTCGGCGAAGATCGCAGCCAGGGCCTCGGCGAAGGCATCCTTCGCCTCCTGCGGAGCCTCGTTGTGCATCCACATCACCTTGCTGAGCGAGTCACCGCACGCGATGAGCATCTTCATCGCGTCCCAGTTCGGACCGACCGCCTCTTCGCCGGTGATCTCCGTGTAGAGCTCTGCCGGGGTCATGAGGTCGGGGAGCGCGGGCACGCGCTCGAGCTCGCCACCGATGATCATGCCGGTCGACATGATCGGCACGACCTCGCCGCTGTCGATCAGCGGGACGATGGTGTCGAGGTACGGCAGGATGCTGTTCGATCCGATCGTCGCCTCACCGCGCTCGAAGGCGAGCGAGCTGTCGCCCGCGCCCTCGTAGCCGAAGACCGCCTGGTACTGCACGCCGAGCACGTCGAGCGAGAGCAGACGACGCAGGTCGCCACCGGAGGGGTTCTCGCCCGCGAACACGAGCGGCGCGGCCACCGGGCCGGTGATCTCGGTCGGGTCGGTGATGCCGGTCTCGGCGCGCACGTACATGGCTCCACCGAAGGGCAGGCCGATGAACGGCGTCATGTCGGCGAAGTCGAACTGGATGTTCGGGTCGCCGATCGCGAAGGCGGAGTGGGTCGAGCCCGACGAGACGAGGATGGTCGTGCCATCCTTCGGAGCGTCGTTCGCGAAGTAGTTCGTTCCCGTCAGGCTGCCGCCGCCGCCGCGGTTCTCGACGATGACGGTCGGGTTGCCCGGGATGAACTCCTCGAGCAACGGGGCGAACAGACGGGCCGTCGTGTCCGCGCCGCCACCGGTCGCGAATGGCACGAGGAGCGTGATGGTCTTGCCCTCGTAGAACGGGGCATCCTCATCGCCCCCGCCGCCACCGATCGTGGTGTTGCAGCCGGACAGGGCGATCGTCGCCGCGGCGACGAGACCGAGCGTGACGCCGGCCCGGATCTTCTTCTTGTTCATCGACATCTGACGAAGCCTCCTTGGTTCGTGGTCAATGTGCAGTGGATTGGTTGGATGTTGGTGGTGCGGTAGTGCGGTGAACGTGGTGCATCGTGGAACTCAGCGCTGCCGGTGCTCACCCCCTTCGCCGCGGGACGCGCCGACGCGCAGCTGCGCGCGGAGGAGTCCGGTCAGTTCATCGAGGTGATCCTGCTGGTCGAGGGTCGCAACGAGTTCGATGAGGCGGTCCTGCTGCTCGCGATCGAGCACCTTCTCGGTGCAGGCGCGGAACTTGTCCTCGATCTCCTCGTCGGTGAAGGCGGTCTCAGGGGTACGCCCGTTGGCGCGCTCCTGGCGCTGCACGTGGCGCGTGCCATCCTTCATGAGCACATGTACCTCAGCGGCGAAGTGCTCCGGGCCCTGGCGGTCGGCCGGCAGCGCGAAGCCCGAAATGCGATCGCGGAGCGCGACGAGCTCGGGGTCGAGGATCGCGGCATCCGTGAAGTGGTCCATGCGCACCCTGCCGTGCAGGAGGGCGAGGGCGACCGTGTGCTGGAGGCTGAACTTGGCGTCGAGCGGACCCGTGGGATCGGGACGGTCCAGGTGGGCGAACCGTCGCGGGTGGATGAAGGCCTCGACCGACTCGATGTCGTCGGGCGACGCGATGTCGCGGTGGATGCTGATGGCCGACTCGATCGCACTGTGCGTGCCACCGCAGCACGGGTAGAGCTTGAGCCAGATCCCGGGATCGACGGAGTTCCACGGGTCACCCAGGTGAGCGGTCATGTCGTCGAGGTTCACGTTCTCGGCACCGTCGTAGATGTTGGCGAAGCCCTGCTTCGCCTCCATCGCGCCGACGTTCGCGGTCGCACCCGCCGTCGCGAGCGCAGCGTTGAACACACCGTTCTGCGCGGCTCGTCCGACCTGGATGGGCTTGCCCATGGTCCCGAAGCTCGACTTGATCCCGGCGGCGCTCGCCGTCGCGTAGGCGAGCGCGACCGCGATGCGGTCCGCGTCGAGCCCGCCCGCGATCGCGGCCGCGGTCGCGGCGCCGAAGCCGCCGAGCGTGGCCGTCGGGTGCCATCCGTGGTCGTAGTGGTGGAAGTTGACGCCGCGTCCGATCGCGCACTGCACCTCCATCGCGATGCAGAATGCGCGAAGCACATCCGCCCCGCTGCCGCCCCGAGCCTCTGCGACGGCAAGTGCGGGCCACAGGATCGGAACCGTGGGGTGGCCTCCGAGGAAGTGCGTGACGTCGTCGAAGTCGAGTGCGTGCGACAGGGCTCCGTTGACGAGTGCGGCGGTCTCGGCGGACACCCGCTCGGGGCGGCCGATCACGGAGGCGCTGCCGATCTGGTCGCCGATGTACGCCTCGAGCACCGGGGCGATGGGCTCGTCGAGTGCGGCGAAGGTGACGCCGATGGCGTCGAGGATGCTGCGCTTCGCAGCGGCGATCCCGGCGGCTGGTACGTCTTCGAGCTGGACCCCGGCCGCCCACTCGGCAAGACGCCCCAGAACCGTCTCGGAGTTCTCAGCCACGATGTGCACCACTCTCAATATCGACATTGACAGGTTGATAGTTGATCCACTGTGGATCCTATGTACACATACTCGTGCGCGTCAATGCCGGAAGCGGGCATGACGGTGTCCGCCGCCTCGGGCGGCGGGAGAACCGGACTGCTCAGGCCCGGACGAGCGGGCGGGGGCCGGTGTAGCGCGATTGCGGCCGCGGCATGACCGGGCCGACCGAGTACGCCTCGATGGCGTGGGCGATCCATCCAGCCGCACGGGAGATCACGAAGATCGCTTCGCCGGCGCCCGGAACCATACCGGTCACGTAGGTGAATGCCGCGATCGCGAAGCCCGCGTTGGGCTGGGGGAGCCCACGTTCGCGCTGCATCCGCAGCAGCTCCTCGACCGTGGCGAGGCGCTTGGATCCGGCGGCGAGCGTGCGCAGCCGGTCGAGGATGTAGGTCGCCCGCGGGTCTCCGTTCGGATACAGCGAATGCCCGAATCCCGGAATCGGCTCACCCTGTCGCAAGCGCATGGTGAGCGCCTTCTCGACACTCTCCGGGTCCTCGATGTTGTGCAGGAACGATTCGATCGCGAGCGACGCCGCCCCCTTGACCGGCCCGCTGCCGACCTCGACGCCGAGCCGGATGATCCCGGCCGCGTTCACGGCCGATCCAGCAGCCGCGCGCGCCATCATCGTCGCGGAGGCCAGTCCGTGGTCGGCGAGCACCACCATCGTGCGGTTGAGCAGATCCAGTTCCTGGCCAGTGGGACGGCGCTTGCACAGGCGGGACCAGAGCATCGCCGCCATCCAGGACCCCGGCGGAACGTTCGACAGCTCGGGCTCGGAGAGCTCGGGCAGCCCCGACACGATGGTCGCGAACACGCGGCGGGCCGACGTCGCGATCACGGCAGCAGACGTGTTCCACTCCGGCGGCTCGAGTGCGCCGACGCACGACGCGACGATCTTGATCTCGTCGACGGGGAGCATGGTGCGCGGCAGGACGCGGACCACGTGGCGGGCGATCGACACCAGGTCGGCGGCCGGGGTCCAGGACGTCGAATCCGACGGGACTCCCCAGAGTAGCTGGGCGGCATCCTCGAAGGTGAGCGAGTCGGCGAGGTCGGAGGCGCTCTGTCCGCGGTAGTGGTGGCCGCTGTCCGTGATGAGCGTCAGGGCGGTCTCGACGGTGTCGGTCCCCGCGCGGCTGGCCTGCCGGGAACCGAACGCCATCCGCTCGATCTCCTCGGCATCGAACAGACTCCCACGCCCGTCGTCCGAACGCCGGTTGGCAAGTCGGCCCCGGCTCACGTAGGCGTAGATCGTCTCCTTCTTGACACCGAGGGTCTGCGCGGCCTCGTCGGCCGTGAGCCAGCGACGAACGCCGTCTTCGTCGGTAATCGGCATCGGCTCCAGCCCCTCGTTGAAGGTTGATTGGCGATCAATGTACCACCCCGCGAGCGAGAGACCGTCGTTTTCCGAGGATTGACTACATGTATGTGCGGTCCTATGGTTTGTTGAATCCAGTCAAGTCAATCAATGTTGTTTGACCACCCGGCGTGACGTCGCTGTCCGTGCGGGGAGAGGAACTCGCTCCATGTTCGAGGCGGCTCTAGAAGCTCTCTTCAACCTCATCCAGCCCATCAACCTGCTGTGGCTGGGGCTGGGCGTCATCATCGGCCTGATGGTCGGACTCATCCCGGGTCTCGGCGGAACGGTAGGCCTCGCGCTGCTGCTGCCGCTGATCTACGGCATGGATCCGGTCCCCGCGCTCGCGATGATGATCGGATTGCTCGCGGTGAACAACACCTCCGACACCTTCCCGGCGGTCCTGCTGGGTGTGCCGGGCAGTGCGGGTGGAGCCGCGACCATCCTCGATGGCCATCCACTGGCGAAACAGGGCCAGGCTGGCCGCGCCCTCGGAGCAGCGTTCACGGCCTCCATGTTCGGCGGCATCATCGGCGCGGTCGCGTTCTTCCTCATCATCCCGATCGCGAGGCCCCTGGTGCTCTCGGCTGGGTCGCCGGAGATGTTCATGCTCGCCCTGTTCGGGCTCAGCATGGTGGGCATCCTCTCTCGCGGCCGGTCACCCCTCGCTGGACTGCTGCTCGGCGCACTCGGCATGCTCGCCAGCACGATCGGCGCCGCCCCCGCGTCGCCCGAGTACCGGTTCACCTTCGACATCAGCTACCTGGTCGACGGCTTCCCACTCGTCATCGTGGTCATGGGGCTGTTCGCGATCCCGGAGCTGGTCGAGCTCATCCGCCGCGACCGCACGATCTCGACTCTCGGCACCACGCTCAAGGGCAGCCGGTTCGAGGGTGCGACCGACACGTTCCGGCACAAGGCGCTCGTCGTGCGCTCGTCGATCATCGGTGTCATCCTCGGGGCCATCCCCGGGGTCGGAGGCTCGGCAACGACCTGGATCATGTACGGCCTGACGTCGCAGTCGTACCGCGACAAGAGCAAGTTCGGCAAGGGCGACATCCGCGGCGTCATCGGCCCGGAGGCCGCGAACAACTCGAACGACGCCGGCTCGCTCATTCCGACCCTGCTGTTCGGGGTGCCGGCAGGTGCGTCGATGGCCGTGCTGCTCGGTGGCCTCGTGCTCATCGGTGTGCAGCCCGGACCGCAGCTCATCCAGGAGGACCTGCCGCTGCTCATGACGGTGGCGTGGAGTCTCGCGCTCGCGAACATCCTCGGAACGGCGATCTGCTTCCTGCTGCGCAACCGCATCGCGAAGCTCACGACGATCCGACCGGGACGCCTCGTGCCGTTCCTGTTCGTCGCGATCATCATCGGTGCGTTCCAGTCGAGCGTGAACGTCGGCGACCTGGTGCTGCTGCTCCTGCTCGGCGCATTCGGCTGGGGCGTCATGCGCGCCGGCTGGTCGCGCGCGCCGTTCCTGATCGGCTTCGTGCTCGGTCCGATCACGGAGCGCTACCTGCACATCTCGATCGACCGCTACGGCACCGAGGTGTTCACCCGACCCGGCGTGTGGATCATCGGCGTGCTCGTGATCGGCGTGATCGTGCTCGGGTTCATCCGGCCGAAGGCGCTCGCCACGCTGCAGGAGCCGACCGAGGAGGCCATCGAGGGTCCGATCCGCAAGGTCGTCCGCCGAGTGCGCCAGCGCTTCAACCTGCCGACCACCACGAACATCCCGACGCAGAAGGTGCCGGTGCCCGCGAAGAAGGACTCGCCGCCGGATGACGCGGCACCAGCATCCTCGTCGAAGGAGCCGGTCGACGGCGAGGGCGGGCAGAAGCGATGAGGTACCTGCTGAGCCGCAAGAAGAGCATCCCCGGTCTCATCCTCACCGGGCTCGCGATCGTGACGTTCATCATGGGACTGATCGGGGCACAGGACTTCCGCGACGTGTCGCGCTGGTTCCCGATGGGGGTGTCGATCGTCGGCATCGTGCTCGCACTCGCCACCTTGCTGTGGGAAGCTCGGAATCGTGACCGTCGGCGCATCCGAGGGCCTCGAGGGCGACGCCACCGAAGGGGATGGCGAGAGCTCGATGACTCCGCTGCGCGGCTTCATCACCTACATGGCGTGGCTGGTGATCTTCATCGCAAGCCTCATGACCCTGGGCGCCGTGATCTCGATCTTCGTCTGGCTCGTGCTGTTCTTCCACTTCCGATCGAAGGAAGGATGGATCCGCTCCGTGCTCTACTCGCTCGCGGCGGTCTTCGTGGTGGCGGTGCTGACCTCGCTGCTGCACCTGTTCATCCCGGTCGGCTGGCTGCTGCCGAGCGGATCCTGGATCCCGCAGATCAACATCCGGTTCTGAACCGATGAGCGAGACCCTCTTCACGGGTGACCTCAACTTCATGAACGTGACGGACGGGTCGGCGCCGTTCCGCCGGGTCGCCGAGTTGCTCGGAAGAGCCGACGCCGTGTTCTCGAACCTCGAGTGCTCGCTCTACGCGCCGGAGACCAGCCGGGCGGTGCACCACGAGGGCTTCCACGCCGATCCAGTGGTCGCGATCGAGGCGCTGCGCGCCGGCAGCATCACCGCGGTCGGCATCGCGAACAACGTGAACTACGGTACCGCGATCATGCCGTCGGTCCGGGCACTGGATGCCGCGGGCATCCCCCACTCCGGAGCCGGCGAGCACCGCGAGGCCGCCCAGCAACCCGTGATCGTCGAACGTGCGGGCCGGACCTACGGCTTCCTGCAACGCACCTCCGTCTACTGGCCGATCAATCACGAGGCCCAGCCGGATGCGCCCGGCGTTGCCGTCATGCCGGGTCACACCGCGTACGAGGCCCCGATGTACCGCTTCGACACGAGGATCTCGGCGGCGAACCGCCCCGGCATCCCGGCCACGGTGATCACCTGGCCGGATGCCGCGTACCTCGACCAGCTCGTGGAGCAGATCGCCGACCTGCGCACGGAGGTCGACATCCTCATCGCCTCGTTCCACTGGGGGCTCAAGGGCGAGGTGCTGACCTACATGCGCACGATCGCCCACGCCGCGATCGAGGCCGGCGCCGACGTGGTCATGGGGCACGGACCGCACCAGCCACTCGCGCTCGGCTTCCATCTCGGCAAGCCGATCTTCTACGGGCTCGGCAGCTTCTCGTTCCACACCGGGCATCGCGGCGGAACGAGCGGTGACTGGGTCGGGCTGCTCGGCGGAATCGACTTCGGCGATCCGGAGCGGCCGGTGAGCCTGCGGTTCGTGCGGCACAACGACGCGAACGAGACGCAGCTGCGCGAGGTCGCGGCCGAGGTCGACACGCTCGACAGCCTCATCGCGAAGTCGGCGGAGCACGGCGCTCGCCTCGCTCGGGAGGACGATCGCCTGCTGGTCACGGCGATCTGAGGGGCGAAACACCCCTCCACGAATTGACCCCCACACGGGGCACTGCCAGACTCTCTCCTGAGCGCCGTTCGGGTTCGGCGTCATTCGTGGTGCAACGCAGCAAAGGGTGAACACATGCGCGGTCTGGGCAAAGCGCTGAAGGCGACGATCGTCGCCGTCACGGTCGGAGCGATGGTCGTGCTGGGGGTGCCGGTCACGGCAACGGCGGCCGCGCCATCCTGGGTCGACGGACCGACCCGCCTCTACATGCTGCCGACCAACGGTGCCAGCACGGCGCCCGTCGGGTTCCCGACGCCGATCCCGCAGACCGAGCTGCTCTTCGACGACAGCGAGGACCAGATCTCCGGCCACCTGCGCAAGCTCGAGGTCGAGTCGGCAGAGGTCTCGTGCGACCCCGCGGCGGGCAACAACTTCGACTTCTTCGGCTGCACCGCCATCCAGATGGATGTCGACCACGGCCTGCTCGACTTCACCGACACGCCCAGTGCCGTGGATGACCCGGACAGCATCTTCGACATCTACCAGCTGCCCGGCGGCGCCACGGTGCGTGACATGTCCGACCCGGCCGACCTTCCCGCCCAGGTCGTCGCCGTGATCGGAACGACCGCGCAGGTCAACGCCGCGCTCGACACCCTGCGCTACACGCCCGACCCGGACTACTACTACACCGGCAGCAACGGCGAGGAGCTCGGCATGCTCCTCGTGCCCGGTGACGACACCCTCTCAACCGTGCCGCTCGACGTGCAGATCCGCGTCGTCGACTACAACGACGCTCCGAGCCTCTCGGTGCCGGCCGGCGTGACCGAGGTCGACTCGAACATGGACGCGCTCGTCGGACTCTCGAGCGAGTGGCTCGTCGAGGACGAGGACAACGACGAGCCGATCGACGGCGAGGACCCGCTCGGGTCCGGCAACGACCCGTCCGACGGCGAGGGCCGCGAGTTCCTGCTCGTGGCGTGGGCGAGCTGCGGCTCGTTCGCGTTCCAGTCGGCCTCCGGCTTCACGCTGGATGACAGCATCACCGACCTGCTCGCCGCGTCGATCGACGCCGACCCGGTGCCGACCGCCGAGCAGCAGGCCGTGATCGCCGAGATGGCGGCGGCACTTCCGGCCTCGATCTTCGGCCACGCGTTCGAGAACGAGAACCCCAACGAGTTCCACGCCGCGTGGGCGGGCATCGCGGCCGACATCGAGGAGATCGAGTACGCGCTCGACAAGGTCACGTTCCGGGCGCAGGATCCTGCGACCAATGACCCGCTCGCCGACACCACGTGCCAGCTGTACACGTTCGTGAGCGACCTGGGCAACAACGGTCTTCCGGGCACCTATGAGGCACCCCGCCGACCGGGCTCGAGACGCCGTGGGTTGCTTACGACGCATCCACGAACTTCGGTCCGGGCGTCGAGAAGGTCGATGTCAAGGTCGGCCTCGGCACCGAGATCACCGCGTCGGTCTCCGGCACCACGGTCGCCGAGGGTGGCACGAGCAACGTCGTGGTGACGATCGCGCCGGCCGAGCACCCGGCCTTCATCCTGCGCGCGGCCACCGGTCCCGGCGCCGGAGCGGTCGACGGCAACGACTACCTCGGATTCTCGAGCGGCATCGATGTGGCGGTTCCCGCCAATGCGACGAGCGTGCTCGTTCCGGTCAACGCGAGTTCCGACCTCGAAGTCGACCCCGGTGAGACCTACACGGTCTCGATCAGCGACCCCAAGCCGGGTAGCCCGCCGCCCGGATACCGGCTCACCGTGTCATCGACGCCGGGTGCGGTCACGATCCTTGATCCGTCGACCGATGTCACGTCGCCCACCGCCACCGTCGGCCAGGCCGCCGGGCAGCTCGACCCGGCCCTGTTCTCGCCCATCCTGTTCACGATCGTCTTCTCCGAGGTCGTGACCGGATTCGGCGACGACCAGTCCGACTTCGACTTCACCGGATCGACCGCGGGTGCGCTCACCGGCACCGTCACCGGCAGCGGTGACACCTACCAGGTCGCGGTGCAGGGCATGACCGTGTCCGGTGGCGTGACCCTCAGCATCCCCGCCGGTGCGGCTGAGGATTCCAGCAGCAACCCGAGCGAGGCCGCGACTCCCGGTGACAACCAGGTCACGTGGGAGCAGCCCGACCCGTCGGACACCACCGACCCGACCGTCACGATCAACGTCGGCTCGACGCAGGATGACCCGACCAGCCTCCTGCCGATCCTGTTCGACGTGCACTTCTCCGAGCCCGTGTCCGGCTTCGACGCCTCCGGCCTGGCGGTCTCGGGCACTGCGGGTGCGACTGCCGGCACCGTGACCGGATCGGGTCAGGACTACGTCGTGACCGTGTCATCCGTGCCCGGATTCGGCACCGTGATCGTCGACCTGCCCGTCGGCGCTGCGGCCGACCCGGTCGGCAACCTGAGCGAGGCCTCGACGTCGACCGACAACAGCGTGCTCTACGAGGCGCCCGACCCGGGCGACGTGACGCCGCCGTCGGTGACGATCAACCAGGGCGCGCTGCAGACCGACCCGACCAGCGGTTCGACCATCGTGTTCGACGTGCTGTTCAGCGAGTCGGTCACGGGCTTCGACGGCTCCGACGTCATCCTGATCGGCGCCGGCTCAGCGGGCACGACGCCCGTGGTCATCGGTTCGGGCGATGTCTACGTCGTCTTGGTGACGGGCATGACCGTTCCCGGACCGATCACCGCGAGCATCGTCGCCGGCGCCGCACAGGACGCGAAGCCCAACCTGAGCCTCGCGTCCACCTCGACCGACCCGAGCGTCACGTGGCAGGCTCCGCCGGTGGATGTCACGCCCCCGACGGTCACGATCAACCAGGCCTCGACGCAGAGCGACCCGACCACCTTCATCACGATCGTGTTCGACGTGGTGTTCGACGAGCCTGTGACGGGCTTCGGTCCCGACGACCTCACCCTCGGGGGCACGGCACTGCCGACCACCGCCGTGGTCTCGGGCAGCGGAGCGCTCTACGAGGTCCAGGTCACCGGCATGTCGGTCAGCGGCACCGTGATCCCCACCATCACCGTGGGTGCAGCGATGGATGCCGGAACCAACCCGTCCCTGCCGTCCACCTCCACCGACAACTCGGTGACCTACACCGTGCCCGACCCGGGCGACGTGACGTCGCCCTCGGTGACGCTCGAGCAGAAGCTCGGCCAGCCCGACCCGACGAGCGCCGCACCGGTGCAGTTCACCGTCACGTTCTCGGAGCCGGTCAGCGGCTTCGACGCGACCGACGTCGACTTCGCCGGCAGCACGACGCTCGGCACGCTCGCCGCCACCATCAGCGGAGGCGGCCCGGTCTACACGGTGTCCGTCGACGGCATGACCGGCAGCGGCGTCGTCCAGGCGCAGATCCTGGCTTCGGCAGCGCAGGATGCCTCGAGCAACAACAGCCTCGCGAGCACCTCGCTCGACAAGATGGTGACGTTCAACTTCGTCGCCGACACGATCGACCCGACCGTGACGATCAACCAGGGCACGACCCAGGTGGATCCGACCAGCGCGACGAGCGTCGTCTTCGACGTGCTGTTCTCCGAGGATGTGCTCGGCTTCACGTCCAGCGACGTCACGGTGAGCGGTACGGCCCTCGCGACGACCGCGGTGGTCTCGGGCACGGGACCGGCGTACACCGTGACGGTCACCGGGATGACGGTGTCGGGAACGGTGATCGCGGACATCGCGGCATCCACCGTCACCGACCTCGTGGGCAACCCGAACGACACCGCGACGTTCACCGACCACACGGTGCAGTTCAATCTCGACACGACGGCACCCACGGTGACGATCGAGCAGGCGGGCGCGCAGGCTGACCCGACCGCGGCATCGCCGATCATCTTCGACGTGCTGTTCTCCGAGCCCGTCACGGGCTTCATCGACACGGATGTCACGTTCACCGGCACCGCCGGCGGCACGCTCGTGGGCGAGGTGAGTGGCACCGGTCCCGGTTACACCGTGACGGTCACCGGGATGACGACGGCGGGAACGGTCATCCCGACCCTGCTCGCCGGCGCCGCCTCCGACGTCGGTGCGAACCCCAGCGCCGCGTCCACCTCGGTGGATGCCACGGTCGCCTGGGCCCCGATCGTCGCCCCGCTGCTCGTGATCGTGCCCCCGGACGTGTCCGTCGTGGCCGCTCAGGGCCAGTCCGGCGCGTTCGTGACCTTCGCCACCCCGACCGCGACCGGTGGCGTGCCGCCCGTCTCGGTGGTCTGTGACCACAACTCGGGCGACTTCTTCCCGATCGGGTCGACGCTCGTGACGTGCACGGCGACGGACTCGGCGCCGGTCATGCTCCTCGCGACGACGTCGGCTTCGTTCCTCGTGGTCGTGACGGCTGCGCCCGTGCCGGTTCCGCCGGCGCTGGGGAACACGGGGCTCGTGGTGTCGCCGCTGATTGCGCTGGGCGTGATGTTGCTCGGGGCTGGGGCGTTGGTGTTGGTGGTGCGGCGGCGGGCGGCGGCGTAATCAACGCTGGCGCCGCGGCGGCTGAGTTCTGCAACTGGTCGAACTCAGCCGCATCGCCAATGAACGATCCGTGGATGCCGCGACGCTCGCCACCCTGCTGCAGATCAGCGAAATTGTCGCCACGGTCGAGGCCGGAGAACTGACCGACCGACTCGCCTGCCAGGTGCTCGAGGGCGTCATCGCCGGCGAGGGAACCCCGGGCGAGGTCATGAAGTCGCGCGGACTCGCTGTGGTCTCGGATGACGGTGCGCTCATCGCCGCGATCGACGCGGCCCTGGCAGCGCAGACCGACGTGCTCGAGAAGATCCGCGATGGGAAGGTGCTGGCCTCGGGCGCTGTCATCGGAGCTGTCATGAAGGGCCTGGGCGGGCAGGCGGATGCCGCGCGGGTGCGAGAGTTGGTTTTGGAGCGGGCGAATTTCTGAGCCGCCCATGGATCGCTTTCGAAGCCTCATCGGGAGCACGTCGACACGTATAATGACCTGATTTCAGTCGACGTAGGCGGGGCTAAGTGGAACGTTGGTTCGTACCGGATATCCCCGAGTCTGACGCAGAGCGAGACGCATTTGGTCACGCTGACGTAGCCGATAACTTGCTTTCGATGATTCGCTCGAGCGAGAACGAGCGACTCATGATTGGGCTCCTCGGGCCGTTCGGTGTTGGGAAAAGCACCGTCATCGAGATGCTCGCGTCAGGGCTGAAAAAAGACAAGAACCGAGCCGTCGTTCGAATATCTGCGGAGAGGCATGAGACGTCGGGCTTTCACCGTTCGTTTCTATTCGCGCTCGGCGAGTCCATAGTCGAGGAGGACTTGGCGAAACGTCAGGACGTGGACGCCATCCTCGACGAGCTCCGATACGCGAAGTCTGAGTCCGCAGCCGACTTCGGCTCCTCTTTGGTCGCGCAAGTTTGGACTCAGCTCAAGGGACCCTTGCGCCGGCTCCGAAAGATCCTTGCAATCTCACTTGGGATAGTCGCGGGTGGAATCGCCATCGCATCAGTCGTCGCCAGTGTCCTTAACGTGAATATCTGGACGCCAACGTTCTCGGTCATTGCGTCGATCGGACTCTGGGCAGCTGGCTTTTTACCCGTATTTCTTCTTATTGGCCAATGGGCGTCGGGCGGCCCTCTGAACACACTGACCACGCCCGGTCGAAAGGACACGACCGCGCCTCGCGTTGAGGCCGCGGATGAATACGAACGAGTGTTCGCGGCTCTTGTGGACCGCGCGTCCGAGTGCCTGATCATTGCGGTCGACGACATCGACCGAATGCCCGCCAGAGAAGTCTTAGTTGGTTTGAACATTGTGCGCAGTTTCCAACTGTCCTGCGCGCGCGAAAAGCGCCCAATCTTCGTAGTCTCGGTCGACGAAGAAGTTGTCAAGACCGCGATATCGCCGATCATGTCATCGTCCAAGGGTTCCAGCGCGGCCGTCGGGGCCAGACTCGCAGACGACTATTTGAATCGACTTTTCACGCGGCGGCAGCAAATGCCTGAGCACACCCGAGGTGATCTGAACTCGTATGCGCTCGCATCACTTCGGCGGGTGCCGCACACCGGCGCAATCGCTTTGGGTGGCAGCCTCGATGCCGTCGTCACAGTGCTTATTCACGACGCCGTTACCGACCCCCGACATGTCGTGCGCTTGTTGAACGCCTACTTCGGAGACTTTCGCCTTGCCTCTCTTCGCGAAGGCCGAGTTGGCCATCGCGGGATCGCTGCTGGTGAGGTCACTTCTCACCCCCTCGTTCTCGCCCGATTGACGGTGATGCGCTGCGACTTCGGCCCTCATTTCGCCTTGGTAGTTAAGAATCTGGAGTTGCTTGACTCGATCGCCCGCGAGCAGCGAGGTGAAATGACTCTTGAAGACAAGCGACTCCTTCGCACTTCAGGAATCCGCAAAGTTGGAGGGTATGAGCGATTCGCTGCGTACGTCGCGAGGACAGCGGGCTGGGCCGAGCCGGTGGATGACTTGCTTCCGTTCATCTACTTGGGCCAAGACGAGGTGGATCGAACTCTCGGTAGCAAAGACGCCAAGCGCGTCCGAACGATCCTCTCGAATGCACAGCGTTCTGAGTTCCGCAGGCTCGTAGACGAGGCCGACTCCGAAGATCGGTTAGTGGCCCTGCGAAACTTCATAGTCGCGTCGCTCAACGAGCTGAAGGGTCTGGAGCTTGGAAATGCGCTCTCGACGGTCTTCGATGGTCTGGCGGGGTCAAAGCTCAAGGGCGATCGGGCCATTGCTGACGCAGTAGCAAGTGTTGTCCCTCAAGTTCCAAAGGTCGACGCGGGTGCCGAGTCTATTTTCGAACTGGCTGATGGTGCATCTCGTCTGCACTCGTCCGGCCTTCTTATGGCTGCTTCGCTGCGACCGTTGGTCTCGTCGCTGGCGCACACCGAGAAACTCGTCGACGCCAAGCGACGATTCGACGGCGCCGGGGCAAGCGACTTGCTCCGCGAATACGTACTTCAGGAGATCGCGGGCATACCTGTCAACGCACCAAGCGACGAGTTGGTTGCCTGGCTGTCGATGGCGCGTGGACTACATGAATTGATGCTTGTGGAACCGATGCTGCTCGGGATCCTGGCACCGGTCGGCACCCTGGAGGAGTCTGATTCGGGCATGCCGGATGTGGCTACCGGACTTGCCAATGCCTTAAAGGTTGGCGGGGACCAGGTCACAATAAGTGCAGTCGAGAGCGCCGTGAGAACTCTGATCCGGGCCAAGCCAGAGTCAATCGTCACATCCCGGATTCTCGAGGGCCTGGCGGCAATATCGCTTGAGTCCACACAGTCAGTAGCGAACCTGGTGAATGTTGTTATACGACTCCCGTACTCGCTGGGCGACGAAACAGAACGACAATTGCGGCGCGATGCGAGCGCTGCGTTCGTTGTCCGCGCACTCCCGGTCGTATCCAGGTTCACAACGACTTCCGACCCGCGCGTGCATCTGTCGAAAAGCGCAGGTGAGTATCTTGCGGCGCTCGTGGTCGACGCAGGAGCGGTCCAATCGTGGTCTCGAGATGCCATCCTCGTGCTGCTGGCACCCAGACCGGCCGACGCCGACCCACTCGTTTCGTCTGTGAGTGATGCTTTGGCCGCGACATCGTCGACGGTCGATTCGACGCCCGCCGAACTTGAGGCCCTCCTCGATTTTTACCCCAAGTACTCCAAGGTGTCGAAAAAGCGCATCCAAGCGCTCCTCGAAAGTCTGGCTGACAATCCGGATTCAGACATACACGCCCGCGCATACGCGGCTATCGCTGAACACATTGCGGATGATCCGGACTGGGCATCGGATCTGTATGAGCGGGCGGGCCAGCGGATTTCAACAGGCACGGCGGCGGACGTTCAAAATGCGTGCGGTTTGCTCCTAACTGTCGCCGGGGGGTCAAGCCCAACGGAGCAGCAGGAGGCGCGATTATTGGCGTACGTCCAGAATGGCCTTGCTCAAGGGCGCAATCGACCGGCAATCACTGAGTTCGCCCTTGACTTTCCGTGGACCAACAGGACCACTGTCGCGGTTGCCGAATGCCTTGCTCCATATTGGTCGGAGACGCCCGCACAGTCGGGGCCAATTCTTGCAGGGTGGCTTGAGGGAGCGAACACGCCTGTTAGTGGTGCGCTGCAAACCGTTGTCGACTCAGAACTACTCACGACTGCACGGGACGGAACCTATCCGCGAGCGAAGCTTCTGAAACTCGTCCGACATCTAAGCCCCCTGACAGGGATGCAAGTCCTGTTCGAACTTCGCGGATCGCGGAGTCTCGATTCGGCAAAACCTCGAGCGTGGTGATTCAGACCTTATGTCCAACACGATCCGACAACTGGGTCGAGACGTCGATCACGCCCTGATCTCTATTTCAAGCGCCGAACTGGCCGTGGCGGGTCTGACTGTTGTCGGCAGCCGCCAGTATCGAGCCGCGATTCTTGAGTTCGTGGAGGCACAGTTGAACGGCACATCGAATTTTCCGGCCGCCTACTGGCGATTGCTACTTGATCAGGTCGATGAGCCAAGCCGCGAGAAGTTTGCGTCGCGAGTGACTGAAACGTGGGTCGATGACGCGACGGCGACTGTTGCAGGCGAATCGCTCGCCCAAGCCCTGCTGACGTTTGCGGTTGTGGATGCCCGGTCGGCCGACTCAATGCAGCAGGCCCTCACGATGCGAATCGAGGAAGGTGATGCGGCGACCGCGGAATCTCTCGGCCGTGCCGCGCGGGCCGGGAGCCGAACTTCAAAGACGGCGCTTTCCGGATTTGGCCCGCTCGGTCCGCGTAAGTCCCCGAAGCGCGAGGCCTATTCCGCGGCCAAGAGAGCCCTTCGTGGCTAGTCACCTCGGGCGGTCATGCGCGATTGAGCGCGACTCTGGGGCGAGCTACAGATGAGACTTGACCCAACTCCTCTGGGAACGGACGATCGAGAATCCCAACCACCGGATACCCCCCAGTCCCCGGATGATCCCGCAAAAACACCACCGGCAACCCGCTCGGCGGCAACTGCACCGCCCCCTCAACCAATCCCCGCGACGGCAACGACACCGGCTCCCGAAGCTGCAACGGCACCCCCTCCAACCGAACCCCAACCCGGTTCGAGACGGCCGACACCGTCCAAACCTGCGACGTCAACCGCTCGAGTGACTCGTCGGTCAGCAGCGCGGCCTGCGCCGTGAGGGTCACCTCCACCACGAGCAGCTCGTCGCTGAACGTGCGAGCTGGCACCGTGACATCCACCGCCCCATCGATGTCGGTGCCGATCGGCAGCCGGTCGCCCGCGGCGAGTGCGGGGCCGCCGGTGCCGGTGAGCACGTCCATCGAGCGGCTGCCGAGTTCGGGCGGGGACGCGATGCCGCCGCGCACGGCGAGGTAGCTGCGCAGGCCCGACGTGGGTGGGAGCAGCTCGAGTTCTTCGCCGGGGCGGAGGGCGAAGGGCATCCACGGGGCGACCTCGCGCGCGCCGTCGATGAGGCCGCCGGGGGAGGCTCCCGTGATGGCGAGCACGAGCGTTTCGTGGGCGGCGACCCGCAGGCCGCCGAGGACGGTTTCGATGGATGCTGCGCCAGGGCGGTTTCCGACGACCTCGTTGCCCTCCGCCCAGGAGGTGCGGTCGGCCGCGCCCGAGCGGGGGACGCCGAGGTGGAGGAGTCCGGGGCGGCCGGCGTCCTCGATGAGGGAGTGGAGGCCGGGGTGCACGATCTCCAGCGCGCCGGTTGAGCGTGCGGTGGTTTCGAGACGCGTCGCGCTGGGCGCGGCGCTCCTCAACGGCCGGTCGGCCGGGACTGGGACGAACCGCACCACATCTCCGGGCTCGATCAGCGCGGGCGGGGTGCGCGACGAGTCCCACAGGTCAGCGTCGGTGCGGCCCAGAATGTGCCAACCGCCCGGCGAGCTTCGCGGGTAGATGCCCGAGTAGTGGTCGGCGATCGCGACCGAGCCTGCGGGCACCGAAGTGCGCGGGGTCGCGCGGCGAGGGAGGGTGAGCACATCCGTCGAACCGGTGAGGCCTGTGCTTGTCAGATACGCGAACCCCGGTGCGAAGCCGGTGAACGCGGCCGTCCAGGTCTGGGACGTGTGCGCCTCGATCACCTCGGCGACCGTGAGCCCGAGGGCTCTCGGCGACCTCGGCGAGGTCCTCGCCGTCGTAGACGGTCGGGATCTCGATGGTGCGGCCGGTGAGGGATTCGCCGGGCTCGACGGGCAGCTGCGCGAAGTGGGCGGTGGCGGCATCCAGTCGTCCCTGGATGTCGAAGGTGACGAGCACGGACGTCTCGGCCGGCACCACGTCGACCTGGCCGGGCGCGGGGGAGCGGCGCACGGCCGCGGCGAACGCGCGCGCCTCGGCGGGGTCGGCGACCTCGACCATGAGGGCGAGCTGGCCGAACGGCTCGATGGCGGTCACACCGTGCCGATCACTCGGGGCCGTTCATGCGCCGCGCGACTCCACCCACGCTCGCACGACGGCCGTGGCATCCTCGAGTCGATCCGGGGCGGGCACCGGCATGCTCGCGCGGATGTCGGAGTGCCAGGTCAGCAGTCCGCGCGGGTCTCCGGCGAAGGATGTCGCGGCGCCCTTGCTCTCCGCGATTTCCGTGCCGCGGTGCAGCACGAGGAGCACGGCGTCGCCGCGCCCGACGTTGATCGTGAGGAGGTCCTGGCCCTCGAGCGAGAAGTTGGGCGAGTTCCACTTGATGTTCTCGGCGAGAGTGGGTTCGGCGCGCACGATGAGGTCGCGCAGCACCTCGACCTGGTCGCGCACCCCCGGTGGCTGGGCGGCGAGGAACTCCGCGATCGTGCGGTGCTTCGCCGCGGGGGTCATCGGTCGGAGTGCTCGGGCGCCGGCTGCGACTCCGATGGCGCTGTGATGAACGGCTCGGGCACGATCCCCGCGTCCGCGAGACGGGCGGCGATGGCGGCCGCAGCGGCCACGGCGTTCGGGGCGTCTCCGTGGATGCAGAGGCTCGCGGCATCCACTCGCAGTTCGCTGCCGTCGGTGGCCTCGACGGTTCCGTCGCGGATGAGGCGCACGGCGCGGGCGGCGACGTCGGCCGCGTCATCCACCACGGCACCTTCCTCGTCGCGCGGCACGAGCGTGCCGTCGGGGCGGTAGGCGCGGTCGGGGAAGGCCTCGGTGAAGACGGGCGTTCCGCGCTCGGCGGCGAGGCGGGCGATCGCGGAGCCGGCCAGGGTCAGGATCGGCATGGCCGGGTCGAGCGCGGCCAGCACCTCGGCAGCGACTCGGTCGTCGTTCGCGGCGTCGTGGTACAGCGCGCCGTGCAGCTTCACGTACTGCACGGATGCTCCGTGCGCCGCGCACACCGCGGACGAGCGCGGCGACCTGCGCGGCGACCGAGCCCGTGATGCGTGCCGGGCGGGAGCGTGAGCGAGACGCGTCCGAAGTTCTCGCGGTCGGCGTAGCCGGGGTGCGCGCCGATCACGACGCCGGCCTTGACCGCGGCCGCGACGGTGGCCGACATCGTCGAGAGGTCGCCCGCGTGCGCACCGCAGGCGATGTTCGCGGACGTGATGTGCCCCATGATCGCCGGATCGTGCTTCGCGTTGCCGATGCCCTCGCCGAGGTCGCAGTTGAGGTCCATTGGGTGAAAGTCTAGGCCGCGCCTCGCGAGCCGAGCGCGGGAGTGTCCGACCCGTCGCCTAGGTTGTGTCGTGTGAAGACACGATGAGCAAGGTGGATGCGCTGCGGGCGATGCGCGAGGCGCGCTACGCCGAGAACGCGGCCAAGATCGACGAATCCGCGGAACCCGCCCTGTGCGGGCACCGCAACATGGGCGGGCGTTCCTGCACCCGTGAGCTCGGTCACGCGGAGAAGAGTCACCGCTACTCCTGAGGCCCGTGTGCCGCGGCCGGAGCATGTCGGACCTCCGTCATACCGTCGAAGCATGGCTGAATACACGACGATCGACCCCTGGGTCATCTCGGCGGACACGCCTGCCGAGATGGACTTCCTCACGAACGCGTTCGGCGCGGTCCCGCGCGGTGAGCCCGTATTGCAACCCGACGGCACGGTCGGGCACGCCGAGGTCGCGATCGGCGACTCCGTGCTGCTGCTGTTCGACGCACCACGCACCCGGCCCGCGTACCTCCGCATCTACGTGGATGACATCCGCGCCACCTACGCGTCGGCCACAGCCGCGGGAGCCCGCGTCGTCACTGAGCCGCTCGAGATGTTCTGGGGCGACATCACCGGACGACTCCGCGACCCGCAGGGACACCTGTGGTGGGTGTTCCAGAAGCAGGAGCTCGATCCCGGCCGAGATCGAGGAGCGGTCGAAGGATCCGAAGTACGCCGAGGCGATGGCCGAAGTGCAGTCCTCAGCTGCGGCGGAGTTCGAACGGGATGGCGCCTAGCCACGACACCTGGCGTACGAACCACCACCGGCACGCGAACTATCCCCGCTGGGTCGACCCACGCACCTTGAGCACGAACGGCACCGCGATCTGGCGTGGCGGGCTCGTGTCGCCCGCCTGGCGCTCGGCGAGCAGGCGGATGGCCGTCTCCGCGATCGTCCGCTTGTCCCACGCGATCGTGGTGAGGGGCGGCACGCTGAACCCGGCCTCGTCGATGTCGTCGAAGCCCGCGACCGCGATCTGCTCCGGCACGCGGATGCCGGCGGCGTGCAGCCCACCGAGCAGCCCGATCGCGATGACGTCGTTGAAGCAGATCACGGCGTCCGGTGGATCCGAGAGGGCGAGCACGGCATCCGCGGCGGCGGCGCCGTCGCTGCGGCCCAGGTGGTCGAGCGGCAGGACGAGCTCGGGCTGCACCTCGAGGCCCGCGGCGCGGAGTGCCTGCTCGTAGCCCTCGTACCGGTACCGGCGGGTGCTGAGGTCGTTGTCGGAGCCGAGGCCGAGCACCGCGATGCGGCGGCGCCCGGTCGCGAGCAGGTGCTCGGTCAGTTCCCGGCCGGCCTGCACGCTGTCTCCGACGATCGAGTCGGTGACCTTCGGCACGGGCGTGGCTCGGCGCCGAAGGTCCGGAGTCCTCCTCGCCGATCAGCACGATCGGGGTGTCGGCGGCGTGCCGCGCGAGTTCCTCCGGGCTGAGCGACTCGGGATGCAGCACCATGCCGTCCACGAGGTACTGCATGCTGTGCACGACATCCGACTCGGTTGCGCGCTGGCCGCCGGTCTGCTCGATCAGCACGGTCCAGCGCTGCTCGGCCGCGGCGCGGAACACGTGGCCGGCGAGTTCGGCGAAGTACGGGTTGTCGAGTCCGGGCACGGCGAGCGCGATGAATCCGGTGCGCCCGCTCGCCATCGACCGGGCGGAGAGGTTGACCCGGTAGTTCAGTTCCGCGAGGGCGGCCTCCACCTTCTGGCGGGTACCCTGCGTGATGTGCGGGTAGTCGTTGATGACGTTCGAGACGGTCTTCTGCGAGACGCCGGCGAGCGCGGCGACATCCGCGAGCCGTGGTCTCGTCGTCGTCATGTGAAAAACACTAGCGTGAGCTGTACAGCGCTGTAGACAAATCTCTACAGCGCTGTAAAGATGGATCGACGCGGGCACCCCGTCGCGTTCCACACCACAGTGACAAGGAAGTCATTCATGAAGAAATCCCTGCAGATCGCCTCGCTCGGCGTCGCCGGCATTCTCGGCCTCACCCTTGCAGGCTGCACCGGTGTCACCGGCGGCGGCAGCGGCGACTCCGACCCCAACACGATCACGTTCATGATCGGCAACCCGGAGGACCCCTCCGACCTCGACCGCACGGAGGCCGACCTCGCCAAGTTCGAGGAGGAGTCCGGCATCCACGTCGATCTCCAGGTCATCCCGATCGAGAACGTGCAGACTATCGTGCAGACCCAGCTCCGCTCGGGCGACGGCCCCGACGTCTTCGGCTACGACACCGGCCCCGGCTTCGCCGGCGCGCTCGCCGAGGCCGGACTGGTCTACCCGCTGACCGACGCGTACGCGAAGTACGACTGGCCGGTCTACGACTTCGCGAAGCAGCGCGTGACGTTCGGCGGCGAGATCGTGGGCATCCCGAACGACATCGAGACCCTCGGCCTGTACTACAACGCCTCGGTGTTCGACGACCTCGGCATCGACCGCCCCGAGTCGACCGCCGACCTGCTGGCCGCGTGCCAGACCATCCAGGACGCCGGTCTCATCCCGATCGCGCTCAACGACCTCGACGGCTGGCAGGGCGGTCACTACCTGAGCGTCATCCTGTCGAGCATGGTCGGCTCGCGCGGGCATGGAAGCGTTCATCGACGGCTCCGCCAGCTGGGACTCGCCCGAGGTGGTCGACGCACTCACCGTGCTGAAGGAGTTCAACGAGGCAGGATGCTTCCCGCCATCGCCCGTCGCGGTCGACTACGACAACGGCAACGCGCTGTTCTACTCGGGCCAGGCCGCGATGAACCTCACCGGCAGCTGGCTCGTACAGGACACGGAGCGCAACGTGGACTTCGAGGTCGCCTACATCCCTTTCCCGGCGCCGGACGGCCCCGGTGTCTTCAGCGGCGGCCTGGGTGCCGGCCTGTTCGTCAACGCCGACACCAAGAAGGCGGATGCGGCCATCGAGTTCCTGAACTACACGATGACGCAGGAGCACGGTGCGTGGGTGATCGAGAACCAGCAGAGCATCCCAGCCTTCCCGATCGACACCACGGGCATCGAGGCCACCCCGCTGTTCACGCAGGTGCTCGCCGACGCGGCGAAGATCGCGGACGGCACCGGTGACTTCGGGTACAACATCGACGTGCTCACGAGCGCCACGTTCAACCAGGCGATGTGGGACGGCGTGCAGGCGATCCTCACCGGGCAGATGACGCCCGAGGATGTCGCGGCCAGCCTCGAAGCCGCCCGCTAGATCCCGGAGCCAAGAGAACAGATGACCATCGCCAGCCGTAGCCTGGCGCCGACGGTGACGAGGCGGGCGCAAGCCCGCCTCGGCATCGTGCTGGTGCTCCCCGTGATGATCATCACGTTGCTGTTCTTCCTGTTCCCGCTCGCGAACTCGCTGTACTTCTCGGTGGTCGACTTCGATGGGCTGAACCCGAGCCCGCCGTTCGTGGGGTTCGGCAACTTCATCCGCATGTTCACCGATCCCGCGGTATGGCACGCGCTCGGCAACAACCTCATCTGGATCCTCGTCGGCACCGTGTCGCCGATGGTCATCGGCCTGCTGGTCGCGATGCTGCTGTGGACCGTGCGCAAGGGCGGCGCGATCTACCGGGTCGTGTTCTTCCTCCCGTACGTGCTGCCGGGCGTTGCGATCGGCATCGTCTGGGGCTGGATCTACGACCCGGTGAACGGCCTGCTCAACCAGTTCCTGCGCGCCGTCGGCCTCGGCGGCCTCGCGACGGGCTGGCTGGGTGAGCCGAACCTCGCGCTCTACGCGGTGCTGCTCACGGCGATCTGGGCGGGCACCGGCTTCGCGGTCGTGATCTTCCTGTCGGCCCTCCGCAACGTCGACACCGAGCTCGTGGATGCCTCGCGCATCGACGGTGCGAACTCGGCGCAGCGGCTGTGGTTCATCATCCTTCCGCAGATCATGCCGGTGTTCCTGATGGTGCTGACCCTCACCCTCGTGGGCGGGTTCAGCGTCTTCGACATCATCTTCATCATGACCGCGGGTGGTCCGGCGAACGCGACCGAGGTGCTCGGCACGTACGCCTACGACCAGGCGTTCGTGCTCAGCGACATCGGCTACGGCACGACGCTCGCCCTGCTCATCACGATCCTCTCCGTGCCCATCGCCATCGGGCTGAACCGACTGCAGCGGCGCCTGTCGCTGCAGGGAACGGGTGCCTGATGACCGCCGTCGCTCCAGACCAGCGCGACCTTCGCATCACGAAGCTCGCCGATCCCGACTCGGGTCACGACCGCACGATCGCCGGCGCGCGCCGCAGCCCGGCGCAGTTCGCGCTGCACATCATCCTGATCGTGATGGCGGCGTTCGTGCTCATGCCGGTCATCCTGGTGATCTCGACCACCCTCAAGACGCCCGCCGATGTGCGGGTGAACCCGTTCGGACTGTTCACGTCGTTCTCGCTGCAGAACATCGTGGATGCCTGGACGGTCGGCCGGTTCAGCGACTACGTGCTCAACAGCATCCTGCTCACCGTGCCGAGCACCGCGATCGTCGTGGTCGTGTCGGTGATGGCCGGCTACGCGTTCGCACGGCTTCCGTTCCGCGGCCGGACGTTCCTGTTCTACCTCGTGGTGCTCGGGCTGCTCGTGCCGTTCTTCACGTTCATGATCCCGCTGTACTTCCAGCTGCGGGGCATGGGCCTGCTCGACACCCTGCCCGGCGCCATCCTCGTTCTCGCGTCGACCGGCACGTCGTTCGGCACGTTCTTCATGCGTGCGTTCTTCTCCGAACTGCCGCAGGAACTCGAGCAGTCCGCGCGCGTGGACGGGGCCTCCGAGCTGCAGATCTTCCTGCGGATCATGCTGCCGCTGGTCGGCTCGGGCATCGGTGCGCTCACGGTGTTCACGGCGCTCGCGAACTGGAACAACTTCCTCATCCCGCTGCTGTACCTGCCGAGCGGCGACTTCCGTCCGCTGACCGCCGGGCTGTACATGTTCACGAGCGGCCGCTCGCTCGACATCGGGCCGCTCGCCGCGGGTACCCTCATCACGATCCTGCCGATCATGGTGCTGTTCGTCGTGCTCCAGCGGCAGGTCACGCAGGGGTTCATCTCGGGCGCGGTCAAGGGTTAGCACGCGCAGTGGGCTGACCCGGTTCATCCACTTCATCCACACTCCATCACCACCAATCCATCACCAGAACGAAAGAGAACAACCTCATGGCAAGAATGGTGAGCTTCATCTCGCCGCGCGTCGCTGAGACCGTCGACGAGGAGTCGAAGCCACTCGGCGCCGACGAGGTGCGCATCGCGACCCTCTACTCGGGCATCTCCGCAGGCACCGAGCTGACCGCCTACCGCGGCACGAACCCGTACCTCACCAAGAAGTGGGACGAGTCGCGGCGCCTGTTCGTCGACGGCTCGACGAGCTTCGAGTACCCGGTCAATGGCTGGGGCTACGAGGAGGTGGGCGAGGTCACCGAGGTGGGCGCCGCCGTCGAGGATGTCACGGTCGGCGACGTCATCTGGGGCACGTGGGGTCACCGCTCCGATATTCGATGATCCAGCTCGCCTTCGGCCTCGATGCCGAAGATAAGACCCCGCTCAGTATCGTGCGCTGGAACGGCCAGACCTTCCTCGAGCTCGATCAATATCCGGCCGGCGTCACCCCGCGGCCCGGCCACCCCGGCGCGCTGCCGCCCGGCGTCTCGATCGTCACGATGATGTATCCGGATTTCGCGCGGCTGGAGGGACATTGGGCCTCGCCCCCGGTCATGCGTGAGGGCCCGCTCTACGCCGGCCGCCGGGTGGGTATTCTCACGACGCCCGAAGGCGCGCTTCTCGAGATCATCGAAGGCGGACCCATCGCCTGAGCGATCGTCACCTGCAGGGAAGGACATCGATGACGACTATCAAGCGGGGCTTCGTCGACCTGCCCCACGGCCAGATGCACTATCGCTATGCGGGTGAGGGCGCGCCGCTGCTTGCGCTGCACGCCTCGCCGGGCAGCTCGCGCCAGCTTATGGGGTTCATCGGCGAGTTCGCGAAGACAAACCGCGTCCTCGCCCCCGACACGGCCGGCAATGGGGACAGCGTGCCGCTGTTCGACCGCGAACCGACCATCGTCGATCTGGCCGGGGCGGTGGAACGCTTCCTCGATGCGGTGCAGGTGGATAAAGTCGATCTATACGGCTCGCACACCGGCGCGGCGATTGCGGCCGAGCTCGCAATCCTCGCTCCCTCGCGGATAAAGGCGGTGGTGCTGGACGGCGTTAGCGTGCTGACGCCGGAAGAGCTTGAGGATATCCTCGCCCGTTACGCCTTTCCCTTCCCCGCCGATCAGGACGGCATGTACCTGGCGCGCGTGTTCCAGTTCTGCCGCGACCAGTATCTCTTCTATCCCTGGTACGATCGCACACGCCGTGGACGACGCGACAATGGATTGGGCTCCGCCGCCGATATCCATGCCTGGGTCGTCGAAGTATTGAAGGCGAACGAGACCTATCATCTCAATTATCGCGCCGCATTCAAATGGGATGCGGCGGAGCGCCTGCCGCTCATCACCCGCCCGACGCTGCTGACGGCCGGCGAGAACGATCCGCTGATCGAGAGTACCGAGGCATTGGCCCGCCCTACCGGACTTCCGATACGCGCGCCTGCCCCGCTTCGACGCACCCGACTTCGCCGCGAAGCGCGCCGCCGCGATCCGCGGCTTCCTTGCCGAACACGCCTGACCCTCAGACACGGAGCCCAAGCGCATGATGAAGCACACGACCATCAGCGGAAAGATCCTCTACACCTCACGCAAGCCGGGCCGCGAAGGCCAGGAGCGCGGGCGTGAGATCTTCACTTTCACCAAGCATACGGACGGCAGCCGCACCATGCGCGCGCTGTGCGAGATCGACGAACCCGATCCCACGGTGCTGCGCGACATCGTTTACAGCCTCGATGCCAACGACATGCCCACCGACTGTTTCGTGCGCCTGATGGTGGGCGACAGGTTCATGGGCGCGGGCCTGTTCCGCATCGCGGACGGCTATGTGGAGTGCGACAGTTTTGGCCCGACCATCGGCCGCATCTCACAGAAAGTGCCATTCGGCGGCATCTTCGACGGCTTCGGCACGCACCCTATTGCGGGCGACGCGTACATCACCAAGAAAATGGACAAGTCCAAGGGACCGCACGCGCGCAAGTTCCGGACATTCCTCCCCTCGCCGGACCATCGCGGCGCGACGCCGCCCGTCATCGCCGAGACGAGCCTCACGCTGCTTATGTGGGCGATGAGACGGTGACGGTGGCGGCGGACGTTCGACGCATCGCACTTACACGTTCACCGATCCCGAAACGTCGATGGCGGGCGGCCATCCGGACTATCACGTATGGGTCACGGCCGACGACGACGCCATCTTCCTGAAGGGCGGCGTCGATGGATATATGATGACCTGGTACGAACTGGTGGAACTCAAGCGGGTCTGACATGCATCCACAAGAAGAGGCGGCGGCAACATTGGCCGCCGCCTCTTTTCGTTACCCACTATTACTCAGTAAAGCGCCGGGCCGCTCCACTCACGCGTCCAGCTCTCGGGCGTGCCGGCAGGGATCTTGGGAGCGTACGCCTGCCCGATCGGTAAGGGCATGGGCTCGGTCCACGTCGTGCGCACGTAATTCGCCGGCCCGCATGATCTGAAAGAAGCCGGCTTCCGAAACATGCGGCCCGTGGACGATCTCCGGCGGCCGATAGAAATAGGCGCCGGGCCGGATAAGCCCTCAGGTGTCCACATCTGCCCCTGCAGCATGAACATCTCCTCGAAGTGATCGTGGATTTCGGCAGGCATTTCCTTCTGCGTCGGCACTCCATGCGGAAGGCCGATCAGCAGGAAGGTGCGCGAGCTGTCGTTGGGGCCGAGGCGCAGCACTTTGCGCGCCAGGCGGAGATGGGCGATGTTCGCAACGCTTGGGCTCATGTCCCACGGCATGGTCGCGGGATCGAGCGCGAGTCGCTTCGGTGGCACCCGTCGCGCTATTGGGATCGTGCCGACCGTAGCGGAAGACGATCAGCGTCGCGCCGTCGCGCGTCGTGCGGGTGCCTGCGCTTTCGCCACGCGGGGTGAAGCCATAGCAATGGTAACGCTGCTCGCGTCCGCCGATCATGATGCTGCCATCGAGGACGAAGATTCCTCGGCACGATCCTCCGGCCCGCCATCCGGGCCGTCGAACCCGGCCGGATAGCGGATGATGTATGTCTCCTCCGCGTCGATCGGATCGACATTGAGGCGCTTGAGCTCCGTCCCGTCCGGCTGGACCTCCCAGTCCACGTTCTGCGTCTGGACGAACTCGATATACGGACGCGCCATCGCTCAGCTCCCCAGCCCGAGCACGCCGGGATTGACGCGATTGTCGGGGTCCACCAGGCGCTTGATCCCGCCAGTAGCGCGCGCGATTCCGGGCGCAGGATCTCGGCATAGCGGTAGGTCCGGCCGATCTGGTTGGATTGCGCCCCCATCGTTGCGAACAATGCGACGATCTCGCCGCGAACCTGCGTCACGAGCGCGCGAGCATCGGGATCGGCCACGGGCTCCGCCACCCGCGCCTTCATCCCAGCGCTCACCGTCGCATGGTGGATCGGTAGCCAGCTATCGTGCCAGTTGAACACCGGCTCGTAACTGAAGACATGGTTGCCGATTACCGTCAGCAGGCGCGAGACGACGACGCCTGCGCCGTCCAAGGCCGGCTGATGCCGCGCGATCAGGTCTTCCACGGCATCGACCAATGCCTTCGCCTCGCTGTGCGCCACCTTGGCGTTGAGCGCGATCCAGCGGTCGCCCGTCGGCCCGAGGACCGCGTCGAGCGGCGAGTACGGATCGGCCCGCCCTGCCTTGGGGATGGAGTTCGGCAGTTCCTTGCCGCCGGCTTTCGCGACGATCGCCCGCGCGAGCGCCATGTCGCCTTCCACCGCCCCGCGCGTGCGCCCCGCCAGCACCATGTGGAGCGAGTGGCAGCCGGCCTCGATGAAGTCGCGCCCGGCCATGGCGAGTTGCGCCCCCGCCTTGAGGCCGCGCAACAGACCCTTCTCCTGGGAGACGACCTTCATCAGCGTCCGGGCATCCTTGACGAGGTCGCTCGGCTGGTTGAGCGCCTGACGCGTCTTGTCCGGATCCATCATGAAGCAGTCTTCGGCAAGTTCAGACCGGCCGATCTCGCATAATGTCTCGACCGCGATGTCGCGGTCCTGGAAGCCGAACGAGAGATAATCGGTGAAGCCGGGCGCGCGGATCATGCGCAGGGTCACGATACCCTTGATCCCGAGCGCGCCCGCATCGTGGGTGAAGAGGCCGGTCGTATCCGGCCCGAAAGTCCGCGTGAATGGTCGTTTGGCGGTGCTGATCGCGGTTTGGCCGGTATGGAGGATGGAGCCGTCCGCCAGCACCACCTGCATGCCCAGCACGATTTCTGCAGACGTGCCGTAGCGCGCCGTGCCGAGGAACAGCGCGCCGTTGGAAAGGCCGCCGCCCACCGTCGCGCCCCGGCCGGAGAAGGTGCCGAAGAAGGGCAGACGGAGACCGAGTGGTTGCAACGCGTCGTAGATCTGCATCCAGGTGACGCCTGCCTCGACCGTGACGAGCATGTCCTGCGCGTTGATCTCGAGAATCCGGTTCATGCGGCGCATGTCCACCGCGATCGCCCCTGCCTCGGGCGCAACATAGCCTTGGACGTAGGTCAGCCCGCCGCCACGCGGCAGCAGGATCAGCCCGGCGCCGGCAATTTCGATTGCGGCCGCGCTCAGCTCCTCGATCGAGGCAGGGCGGACGACTGCCGCGACCAGCCCGCCCGAGCCGAACAGGTCGGTGGAATGGAGGCGGCGGCTCTCCTCGTCGAGCAGCAAGCCCTCCGGGCCGAGTATGTCATACAGCCGCTCGGCCAGCGCGTTGCTGTCGGCGAGGCACGCAATTGCCTGCTCAATCACGAATTTCCCTTTCGCTATGCGCCTGGACCGCCTCGCGAAATGCCCTCCGCCCGGAAGCGAGGACGGCCGCCGCGGCGAGCCCGAAGATGAAGAAGACCAGGCCGAGCGCGTAGGAAATGCCGCCCGGCTGCTTGAAGATCGTGTCGGAGAGAAAGCCGACGATGAAGTTGCCGGCGGTGAGCGCGATCAGCCCGAGCAGATCGTGTGCAGCGCCATCACCTGCCCGCGCAGCTCGTTCGGCGTGATGAGCGAGATGCCCGAATAGACGGAGGAGATGTTCCAGTTCACGAACAGCGCGTTCACGCCGTAGCAGGCCAGGGCGACGGCCCCGGACGGCGCGAGGCAGCCCAGTGTGCCGAACACCGCCATTGACACACCGCAGACCATCGCCGCGATGGAGGGTGCGTCGCGGTGGCCGCGTCGCGTAAGCCAGGCAATCACCCAACCGCTGTTCACCGCGGCGAAGATGCTGATCGGCATACCGACCGCACCGAGTGCGTAGCCGGTCTGCGCGGGATTCCAGCCATGCGCGCGGATGAAGAGCGCCGGGAACCAGCCGATGATCGCGTACACGCAAACCAGGTTCAATACCGTCCCGATCATCAGCGCGCCAAACGCAAGCGGCCGCGTCCGGAAAAGCGCGATGATCGGGCGAAGGCTGATGCCTTGCGCGACGGACCCGACGCCGCGTCGGCGCGGCTCTCGTACCGACAGCAGAATGACCGCGGCCAGGACCAGGCCCGGCGCGCCGCATAGGACGAACACGACCTGCCAGGGCGCCATGCCGTGAAATAGCGGTAGGGTGGCGATCAGCCGGTCCGCCCAGCTCAGGAACAGACCGGAGAGCGCGAAGGCTGCGGCAGTCCCAAGCGAACTCCCGGTGACGAATACGCCATAGGCCTTCGGCCGGGCGAGCGGCGTGAAATAGTCGGCGATGAGCGAGGTCGCCACCGGCACCAGCGCCGCCTCACCGACGCCTACCAGCATGCGCGCGACGAACAGCCCATTAAAGGTCGTCGCGAACGAGCACCCGATCGTCGCGAGGCTCCAGAGAACGAGGCCGCCGATCAGAACGGAGACGCGATGCGACCGATCGCACAGCATGCCGAGCGGCAGGCCGAGGACGGAATAGCAGATGCTGAACGCCATCCCTTGCAGCAGGCCGAACTGCGTATCGTTGATCTTGAGCGCGGTCTGGAGCGGGGTGATGAGTAACCCGATCGACACACGATCGAGGATCGCGAGCGCATAAGCCAAGGTCAAGCACGCGACAATGTACCAGGCATAGCCCCGCGGCGGCCAAGCCGAAGCCGCGGGCGCGGTCATCTGAACGACGACCGTCATACCGCACCCACAATGGCGCGCGCGGCTTCGGGTTGATCGGAGCAATCGCCGTTGAGGAACTCACGGACGGCGGCGACGGCCTCGGCGATGCCGGTGCCTCGTGGCGCCATTCGCGCGTCAGGCAGCTGCGCCGCAACCGCGTCAGCGGCACGATACGCCGGGTCGTCCGGCTGGTGGAGGATCAGCGCGGGCTGCGCGACGGCGGGGTAGCGCGCTTCGGCCGGGAGTTGCACGGCAGCGCGCGCGATGTCGCCGTAGCGCCCCGGCTGCTTGAGAATGGCGACGAGCGCGGGGTGCAGCGCCGTCCCGGACAGGATGGGCGCGAGCGTTCTTTGCGCGGCTGGCGAGTCATCGAACCACGGCCATTGCGCCTCCGCGTCACGCAGCGCGCCAGATCCGGTGAAGATGCCCACCCGCGCGATCGAAGCCGGCGTCGGGGCAGAGTGCATCGGCAACTTGATGCCGCTTGGCATTGTCGAGCGCGAAGCAGCCGTCGAGGACAAGGCGCCCGGTCTTTTCTGCGTGTCGTGCGGCAAAGGCCAAGGCAAGCGGCGTGGCAAATCCCCAGCCCCACACATCGACCCGATCAAGTCCAAGCGCCTCGATCGTCGCACCCAGCACATCCGCCGCCGCCTCGATGGAGGGTGCGCGCAGCGGATCGGAGTCGCCGTAGCCGGGCAGCTCCGGCACCAAGGTCGGTCGATCGCCGAGCGCAGCCTGCCAGCTCACCGCATGCAGCGTCGTAGGTGCCTCGAGGATGAGGAGCGGCCAGCTGCGGGCCGCGGCCGGCACGGCGGACCAGCATCTGGCCGTGTGGGAGATCAACATAGATGGCTCTGGCATCCTCCGAGCGCGCGGGCTCCGTCGAGCACGGGCGCGCCGACGAAC
>CAVUFG010000005.1:0-49401 GCA_963740815.1 uncultured Actinomycetota bacterium | reverse complement strand
ATTGGTGATGAAATCACGAAGGATGACGCGTGTCAAGCGCCAGATCGCCTGATCCACAGGGATGTCGCGGCGATTTGTCGATCCACACCGCATTTTTCGCGGACGATGATTGAAACGTCACAGAGGCATCACGATTAGGGTTGGGCCATGAGGATCGCGGTCACCGGCTCATCCGGCAAGCTGGGCTCGGCCACCGTCGAGCGGCTGCGGGCCGACGGGCATGAGGTGCTCGGACTCGACCTCGCCGGCACGGCGGGCGCCGGATTCACCCGCGTCGACCTCACGGACTACGGTCAGACCCTCGATGCGCTGCTCGGCGTCACCGCCCGGCTCGGCCAGTTCGACGCGATCGTGCACCTCGCCGCGATCCCGGTGAACGGGCTCGTGCCGGATGCCACGACGTTCCAGAACAACGTGACGGTGTCGTTCAACGTGCTGTTCGCGGGCATGCGGGCGGGCATCCACCGCATCGTCTCCGCATCGAGCATCACGGCGATGGGCTTCCCGTTCGAGGAACCGCCGCCCTACCTTCCGATCGACGAGCAGGTCACCGCCGCGAACAACACCTACGGGCTCGGCAAGGTCGTCGAGGAATCGATGGCCGCCCAGCTCGTGCGCTGGGACCCCGAGCTGTCGATCACGGCCCTGCGCTTCACGAACATCGTCGGTTCCGACGAGTACGACTCGTTCGAGCGAGCCGGCTCGAGCGACTACCGGCGCGACCTGCTGTGGAGCTACGTGGATGCCCGCGACGGCGCCCTCGCCGTGTCGCTCGCGCTCTCGGCCGCGCAACCCGGGTTCGAGATCTACAACGTCGCCGCGAGCGACACCGGCAGCGACGTTCCGAGCTGCGGAGCTCGCAGCCGAGTTCCCCGGCGTACCCCTCACGAAGCAACTCGGCGAGTACGAGACCCTGGTGTCGATCGACAAGGCACGCGCACGGCTCGGGTTCGAGCCGCAGCACCTCTGGCGGTCCGAGTACCGCGGCAGTTGACCTAATCGTTGCCCGACGCGGGCGGCGCACCGAGGGCGTCGACGGCGGCGAAGAACTCGGCGGGCACGTCGGTGCCGAGCAGGACCTCCAGCTCGGCCAGGCGATCGAGCGTCGGGATGCCGACCACGGTGGTGTCGACGAGGTCGCTGTCGAGCGAGAAGCGCAGCGCGGCCGCGGCGAGCGGTACCCCGAAGTCCGCCGCGATGGCGCGCACGCGGTCGACGTGCGCCGCGAAGTCCGCGGGCGGCTCGTGGTAGCCGTAGTTGACGGTGCCGTTGGCGAGCGTGCCGCCGCCGAACGGTGCGGCGTTGAAGACGGTCATGCCGAGCGAGCGGGCGAGCTCGAACGTCGGCTGCGCCATCCTGTCGACGAGGGTGAAGCGGTTGTGCGAGAGCACGGCGTCGAACAGGCCGGTCGCGACGTACTCGTGCACCTGGCTCATGGTTCCCGACGCGATGCCGATCGCGTCGATGACTCCTTGCTCGCGCAGCGCGACGAGTGCCGGCACGGCGCCGTCGGGCGCCATCGCCTGCTCGAAGGTCACGATGTACGGGTCGTGGAGGTGGTAGATCGGCAGGTGGTCGAGACCGAGGCGCTCGAGCGACTCCTCGAGCGAGCGGCGGATGCGCTCACCGTCGAAGGTCGGCTGGTCGCCGAGCGAGCGGTCGGCCTTCGAGTAGATGAGCTTGCCGGCGCGCAGGCCACCGGCGCGCTCGATCGCGGCACCCAGGGCGGTCTCGCTGCGTCCCTCGCCGTAGATGTTCGAGGTGTCGATCGCGGAGTCCGACGCGAGCAGTGCGTCAGCGAGCGCGGCGCCGTCGTCGCGGGTTCCGAGCGATCCGGCGCCGAGGGTGATCGGGGTGGTGGGCACGGCCATGTGCGGGCCTTCCGAACGGGTCGAGTGAGTGGTGGACTGGTTCGAGCCTAGCCAGACGGCGGGCTCGGTCCGAGAGCCAATGGGCGCGCATCGGCCCGTTTGACACGTTTCAATCGGAGTGGAACGATGGGCCCGGCGCCGCAGCCGGCGGCCCATCCGTTCAGGAGGCACCGCATGAGGTTGCAGGGCAGGCGCGCGATCGTGACCGGCGGTGCCGGCGCGCTCGGCACGGTGATCTGCCGCGCGCTCGCGGCCGAGGGCACGGATGTCGCCGTGCTCGACCTCAACGCCGACGGCGCCGAGGCGCTCGCCGCGCAGCTCGCCGGCACCGGAGTGCGGTCCGTCGGCGTCGCCGCCGACCTCACGGACTTCGCGGCGGTGCAGGATGCGGTGGGCAGCGTCATCCGCGACTGGGGCGGCATCGACATCCTGGTCAACGCCGCCGGTGGCGGAGCGGTCTCGTTCTTCCACGAGATCACGCCGGAGACCTGGAACACCCAGATGGACCGCAACCTCAACCAGGTCTTCAACGTGACCCGAGCCGTGCTGCCCTCGATGCTCGAGCAGCGCTTCGGCCGCATCATCAGCATCTCGTCGATCGCGGCCGTGAGCGGGGGACGGCTCGTGCGCGGCGCGACCGCGTACGCGACCGCGAAGGCCGGCGTGATCGGACTGACCAAGGCGCTCGCGATCGAGGTCGCCGAGCAGGGCGTGACCGTGAACGCGATCGCGCCCGGCGCGCAGGCCACCCCGGGCCGGGACAACGACACCCCGGAGCGGCGCGAGGCGCTGCTCGACCAGATCCCGACGCGGCTGCTCGGCGAGCCGGAGCATCTCGCCGAGGCGATCGTGTTCCTCGCGTCGGACGCCGCGGTGAACGTGACCGGCGTCATCCTGCCGCTCGACGGCGGCCACAGCATCTGACTCACGAGGAGACTGGAACCATGACCGAGCGACTCGACCACGGCAAGCACTGGTTCAACGAGGTCTACGGCGAGGGCAAGGCCGACGGCCTGATCGAGATGCAGGAGGGGCTCGCCAAGGACCTCGCGCGCTTCGGCATCGAGTTCAACTTCGGCGACATCTACTCCCGGCCGGGGCTCACGCTCGCGCAGCGCGAGCTCGCGTCGCTCGCGGCGCTCACGATGCTCGGCGGCGTCGATGCCCAACTGCAGGGCCACACCCGCGGGGCGATCAACGTGGGTTGCACGCCGACCGAGATCCTCGAGGTGGTCATCCACACCGTGCAGTACGCCGGGTTCCCGCGCGCGCTCAACGCGATCCGGGTGGTCACGGATGCGCTCAAGGCCTACGGGCAGGAGATCCCGGAGGCGCTCGGCCCGCAGGCCGGTCGCTAGGGACGCAGGCGATAGAGCGACGTCGTCGCGGTCACGTACCAGACGCCGTCCGCCCAGCAGAGGTTCGAGACCGTCTCGGGGAACTCCACCGCGGCGAGCAGCTCGCCGTCGGGGGCGTAGGTGCGCACCTGCTGGCCGGCCGAGGTCCAGAGATTGCCCGCGGCATCCACGCGGAGTCCGTCCGCGACGCCAGGGTCGATCTCGGCGAACACGCGGCCGTTGACCGGCCGCCCATCGACGACGTCGTACGCCCTGATGTGGTGTGGATGCTCCGGATTCCACACCCGCGCGGTGTCCGCGATGTACAGCACCGACTCGTCGGGTGAGAACGCCAGCCCGTTCGGGTGGACCATGTCGGTCACCATCGGCTCTGCGACTCCATCCACGAGACGGAACACGTAGCACCCGTCGTACTCCTGCTCGCCCGGGTGACCCTCGCGCCCCGACTCGTGCAGCCCGTAGGGCGGGTCGGTGAACCAGATCGCCCCGTCGGAGGCGACGACGAGGTCGTTCGGCGAATTGAAGCGGATGCCGTCACCCCAGCGGTCGACGATGGTCTCGGTCACGTCGCCCCGCACGCGCTCGACCGCGCGCCGCCCGTGGCTGCACTGCAGGATCGAGCCGTCCCGGTCGAGGGTGCGGCCGTTCGTGAACTCGGCCGGTTCGGTGACCACGGTCATCGCGCCGGTGCCGGGGTCGACCTCGAGGATCCGGTCGTTCGGGATGTCGCTGAACCACACCACAGCGCGGTCGGCAAGCCACACCGGACCCTCCGCCCAGACCGCTCCTGACCACACGACTTCGGGCTGCACGTCGTCACGGTAGCATCGCGAGTGCCGTGCCCGCGCCAACATCGGGTACGCTTTGACACGTTTCAATCCGCATCTCGCCGGATGCCACGACCTCAGCAATGGAGCCCGATGATCGGCCTCGGCAGCTACGCCTACTTCTGGCGCCACCGCGACGGCGTCACCCTCGAGGATGCCCTGCGCGAGACCGCGGACCTCGGCATCGGGCTCTTCCAGATCTGCGACCATCCGCCGATCGAGGAGGCCGACCTCGGTGCGGTCCGCGCGCTCGCGGCCGACCTCGGCATCACGCTCGAGCTCGGAACTCGCGGCACCGATCCCGCACACCTGCGGCGCTACCTCGGCATGGCCGAGGAGCTCGGCGCGACCCTGCTGCGCAGCATGGTGAACTCGCCGACCGCGGCATCCGACCTCGACGCGATCGCCGACGACCTCGAGCGCTCCGGCGTGACCATCGCGCTCGAGACCTACGAGTTCCTGCCCACCGCTGAGCTCGTGCGGATCGTCGGCGGTCGCTCGAACGTGGGCATCTGCCTCGACCCCGGCAACACGGTGTCGGCGCTCGAGCACCCCGACGCGACGATCGACCTCTGCGCGCCGCACACCGTGAACGTGCACGTGAAGGACTTCGCGTTCAGCCGGGCCGAGGGATGGATCGGCTTCCAGTTCACCGGCACCGAACTCGGCACCGGACTCCTGCCGCTCGATCACCTGCTCTCCGCGACGCCGGGGACGAACCGGATCATCGAGCAGTGGCTGCCCTGGCAGGGCGACGCCGCCACGACCTCCGCGCTCGAGCGCGACTGGACCGCACACAGCATCGAAGTACTGAGGAGCAAGGAACCATGAGCAACCTGACGATCGCCCTGATCGGCGCCGGCGGCAAGATGGGCTTCCGCACGGGCGACAACCTCGCGAAGACCGACCACGCGATCCTCTGGGTGGAGAACTCGCCCGGCGGGCAGGAGCGCCTCGCCGCTGCAGGGCGGACCGTGACCACGCGGAGCCGATGCGGTCGCGCAGGCGGACGTCGTCATCCTCGCCGTGCCCGATCTCGCGCTCGGTCCGGTGTCGCACGAGCTGGTTCCCGCGGCGAAGTCGGGGGCGATCGTGCTCACGCTCGATCCCGCGGCGGCGTACGCCGGACTGCTCGCGCAGCGCGACGACATCGTGTACGCGAGTGCGCACCCGTGTCATCCCTCGATCTTCCTGCAGCGCAAGACTCCCGAGGAGTGGGCGGACACCTTCGGCGGGATCGCCGCCCCGCAGGACGCGATCGCGTCGGTCGAGTCCGACCGCCAGGCGGACAAGGACGCGGTCGAAGCCGTCGTCCGCGCGATCTACGCGCCCGTGCTCGACGTGCACTTCGTGACGCTCAAGCAGCTCGCGCAGCTCGAGCCGACCCTCGTCGAGACGGTCGCGTGCATGGTGGGCGCGCTGCTCAACGACGCCCTCACCGAGGCGGTCAACATCGGGATCCCCGAGGCGGCTGCCCGCAGCATCCTGCTCGGCCACACCCAGGTCGCACTCGCGAACGGCCTCCGCGGCGACAACCCGTTCAGCGACGCGTGCCTGATCGCGATGGACTACGGCCGCGAGTCGATCGTGCGCGACGACTGGAAGAAGATCTTCCGCGACGACGAGCTCGACCTCGTGCTCGCGCGCATGCTGCACCTCGAGAAGATCGAGCGCTAAGTCATTTCGCGAGCAAGAAGCTGTCGCACTTGTCCATGTCCGGTCGCCGGAGAGCCTGCTTGGATGGATGCGTGAGGAAGGCAACGCCATGACCCGCCTGTTCAACGTTCCGGCCGACTTCGCCGACGAGGCCGCCGACGGATTCGTCGTCGCCAACGCACGCTTCGTGCGCCGGGTGACGGGCGGCGTCGTGCGCATCGCCCGCTCGGCCGAACCCCGCGTCGCCGTCGTCATCGGTGGAGGATCCGGCCACTACCCGGCGTTCGCCGGACTGGTCGGCCCTGGGCTGGCCGCCGGGGCCGCGATGGGCAACCTGTTCGCCTCGCCGTCGGCGCAGCAGGTCGAGTCGGTCGCGCGTGCGGCGGACCAGGGTGCGGGGATCCTGTTCAGCTACGGCAACTACGCCGGCGACGTGCTCAACTTCGATGCCGCCGAGGCGGCGTTGAACGCAGCGGGCATCCTCGCGGCGACGGTGACCGTGACCGACGACATCTCGAGCGCGGGTTCCGCTGAGGTCGCAAAACGTCGCGGGATTGCGGGAGGCCTGTTCGTCTACAAGTGCGCGGCCGCCGCTGCCGACCGCGGCGACGACCTCGAGGCCGTGACCGCGATCGCCGCTCGAGCCAATGCCCGTACCCGCTCGTTCGGCGTCGCATTCTCGGGAGCAACCCTGCCCGGGGCGACCGAGCCGCTGTTCTCGGTGCCCGAGGGCCGGATGGAACTCGGCATGGGCATCCACGGCGAGCCCGGCTTCGAGGAGACCGACGTGCCGACCGCCGACGGGCTCGCGAAGCTCCTCGTGGAGTCGCTGCTCGCCGAACGTCCAGGCGACTCGGACCGCGCGGTCGTGCTGCTCAACGGCTTGGGCTCGGTGAAGTACGAGGAGCTGTTCGTGCTCTACGGCAACGTCGCCAAGCGCCTCACCGACGCGGGCGTGACGATCGTCGAACCCGAGGTGGGCGAGCTGGTCACGAGTTTCGACATGGCGGGGGTCTCACTCACCCTCGCGTGGCTCGACGACGAGCTCGAGCAACTCTGGGCGGCGCCCGCGAGCGCGCCGGCCTATGCGAAGGGTGCGGCCGACGCGTCGGCGTCCGCGGGTGCCGCTGCCACGGTGACCGAGGCCGAGGCGTTCAGCTTCGAGCCCGGCTCGACCGAGTCGCAGGCGCTCGCGTCGCGGATCGTCGCGGCGCTCGCCGCGATCGCGTCCACCCTCGACGCGCACGCCGACGAGCTCGGCCGCATCGACGCTGTGGCGGGCGACGGCGACCACGGCATCGGGATGCAGCGGGGGTCGGCCGCCGCGGCATCCGCCGTCGCCGAACTGTCGCAGGCCGGCGCGGGCACCACGCTCACGGTCGCCGGCAATGCGTGGTCGGACCGCGCGGGCGGCACCTCGGGCGCCCTGTGGGGGATCGCGCTGCGGGCGCTCGGCTCCACGATCGGCGACCAGGTCGTGCCCGACGGCCCGACGATCGCGGCCGGCATCACGGCGGCGCGCGACGGGATCGTGCAGTTCGGCAAGGCGCAGGTGGGCGACAAGACGATGCTCGACGTGCTGACCCCGGTGGTCGATGCCGCGTCGGCGGGGCGCTGGCGGGAGCTGGTCGCGGTGGCGGATGCCGCGGCGGCATCCACCGCGGAACTGCTGCCCAAGATCGGCCGCGCGCGCCCGCACGCGCAGAAGAGCCTCGGAACCCCCGACGCGGGCGCGGTGTCACTCGCCCTCGTCATCAGCACAGTCATGGAGACCATCGGATGAGCAAGCAGTGGCGGATCGTCGTCGGCGCGGATGACGCGGGCGTCGACTACAAGGAGATCATCAAGAAGGATCTCGAGGGCAGCGACCTGGTCGCGTCGGTGCAGGACGTCGGCGTGACACCGGATGGGCACACGGCCTACCCGCACGTCGCCGTTGCGGCCGCGCAGCTGATCGCCGAGGGGAAGGCGGATCGCGCCATCCTGATCTGCGGCACCGGCCTCGGCGTCGCGATCTCGGCCAACAAGGTCACCGGCATCAGGGCGGTAACTGCACATGACAGTTACTCGGTCGAGCGGAGCATCCTGAGCAACAACGTGCATGTGCTGTGCATGGGGCAGCGCGTGATCGGCGTCGAGCTCGCTCGCCGCCTCGCGAAGGAGTGGCTCACGTACGAGTTCGACGAGTCGAGCGCCTCGGCCGAGAAGGTCGCAGCGATCGAGGGCTACGACCGCGGCGAGCTCGCGCCCGAGGACGCCATCAACTGCTCGTGAGCGGTGGGCGGAGCACGATCGTCGGCGTGAGCCTCAAGGCGTACTTCGGTCACGCCGAGACGCTCGCGTGGGCCGAGGCCGTCGCCGCGCTCGCGTCGAAGCCCGCCATCGCGGAAGGGTCGGTCGAGCTGTTCGTGATCCCGTCGTTCCCCGAGCTCGCTGAGGTGCGGTCGATCCTGGATGGCACGCCCATCCGTCTCGGCGCCCAGGACGTGTTCTGGGAGGACCGAGGGGCGTACACCGGCGAGGTCACCGCGGATCAGCTCGCGGAGCTCGGGGTGTCCCTCGTCGAGATCGGGCATGCCGAGCGCCGGCGGATCTTCGGCGAGACCGACGAGGTCGTCGCGGCCAAGTGCGCCGCGGCATCCCGTCGCGGCATCCAGCCCCTGCTGTGCATCGGCGAGCGGCGGCGCGGCACCGAGCGGGAGGCGGTCTCGGAGTCCGCTGCGCAGCTCGCGGCGGCGAACGCGCCTGAGGCGCTGGTCGCGTGGGAGCCGGTGTGGGCGATCGGAGCGGACCGGCCGGCGGAGCCCGAGTACATCCGCGCGGTGTGTGACGGGCTTCGCGCCGCGCTCGACGGACGGAAGCTGATCTACGGCGGCAGCGCGGGCCCGGGATTGTTCGCCGAGTTGCGCGGCGCGGTCGACGGGCTGTTCCTCGGCCGGTTTGCCCACGACGTCGGGGCGCTCTCGGCGGTCATCGATGAGGCGGCAGCGGCCTAGCCGCTCAGCCCGCCAAGTGGGCGAACACCTCCGCGTTCGACTCCGGGCCGTGCGTCGCCATGTAGTTGTGACCCGCGTCGTCGAACACCACGAGACGCGAGTTCGGAATGACGCCGGCGAGCTCGCGACCCCATGACGTTGCGACGACCTTGTCCTTGCCGCCGTGCAGCACCAGGGTCGGATTCGACAGGGCGCGAAGTGCCGCGAGATCGACGTCGTAGTCGGACACGGCCTGCGCCTGTCCGAGCAGTCCCTGACGGGTCGTGATCTCGCCGCCGAGCACCGCCCAGTCCTTGTCGATGGCGGGGGTGCTGCCCGAGCGCCCGTAGAGCATCGGCCGACCGACGAAGTTCGTGACGCGGTCGGGCAAGTAGTAGTTCATCCGCCGTGACCGCGTGAGCTTCCAGCGCTCCGCCGTGATGGGCGCCGTGCAGCCGAGCACGAGCCGCTTCACGGCCTCCGGATGCGTGATCGCGAGATCCTGGGCGATCACCCCGCCCATGGAGACGCCGTAGACGTGCGCCGACTGCTCACCGGCCGCGTGCAGCACGGCGAGAGCATCGAGCGCCATGTCGTGCACCGAGTACTTCTCGGCTGGAGCGTCGCTCTCCCCGCTCCCGCGGTTGTCGAACGCGATGACCCGGTACTTCGTCGCGAGTTCGTCGATGATGGGATGCCACATCCGGCGGGACCACCGGTGTCCCATCACGAGCAGCAGCGGGTCGCCATCGCCCCGTGCATCCCAGGCGAGCCGGACCCCATTGTTCTCGGCGATGCCATTGGAACTCATCATTCCTCCTTCGTCACGCCCGCCATTCGGGCGACCATCACGCAGTACGCGTCGGCGAGTGCGTTGGCTTCGAGTTGCACCGCCGGCGACGGATACCAGTGGGCTGCCTGCACGCCGAGCGCCGCGATCGCAGCACCGGTCGCGCCGACATGGACGAGATCGAACACCCCCGCGGACTGCCCACGCTCGAGGATGCCGATGAGCGTCGCGAAGCTCTGGTTGCGCAGCGCGAACACCGGGGCCGCCGTCGCGGTCGAGAGCGAGTGCAGTTCGACGTTCGCCACCACGGCGAGCCGTGGGTACTCGCAGTGCATGAGCACGTGCGCGCGGGTGAACGCCATCAACTGGTCGAGCGGTCCGCCCGTCGTCGAGAGCACGGCGGCCATCAGTCGCTGGTGATGGGTCTCGTGCCCCAGGAGCACGAGCTCGGCCAGGATCGCCTCCTTGCTCACGAAATGCGAGTAGAGCGTGGCCGAGTTGAGCTGGAGGTCGGCAGCGATCTCACGGATCGATGTTGCCTCGTAGCCGTGTTCGGCGAACCGATCGAGGGCGGCCATGAGGATGCGCCCCCGCGTGCCCTCAGTGCGTGCGGCGGACGGGAGCGACTGATCGGTGCGTGCCGCGGCGATCCGGGACGAGTAGGCGGGCACCCGATTCCAATCGATCGATGGGAGAGCTTGCGGGTGAGCGTAGCGCACCGGCATGGCTGTACGTCAAGTAATTCGGGGGTATTGCGTCATCCTCGGTTCGATGCCATCATCGCAGCCAATCATTTGATTGGTTGCCAGCGTCGGCGACCAGTGGCTCTTGGAGGGTCCATGCGCATCCGCAGACTGTTGCAAGGCTGGGCCGTCACGGCCCTCGTACTCGTCGTGATCACCCAGCTCGCCGTGCCGGCAGCCCCCGCGTCGGCGTGGTCTGGCGCGACATCCTCCGGCACCTTTACCAAGCTCACGAACGCCGGGATTCCCTACTGGCTGTACGTTCCGGCGAGCTATGTGCCGGGCACCCCCATGCCGCTCGTGCTCGAGCTCCAGGGGTGCAATCAGTCCGCAACGGATGCGGCGCTCGGCACCCGATGGAGCGCGGTCGCCGAGGCCGAGGGCTTCATCGTCGCCTACCCGGAGGTGCAGGTGAACCCGCTGAACCCGGGCAGCCTGACCCGCTGCTGGGATTTCTTCAACCCGCTCGAGTGGAAGCGCACCGGCGGACAAGCCGGGGCAATCGCCTCGGTCGCACAGAAGGTGATGACGACCCACACGATCGCCGCCGATCACGTCTTCGTCACGGGGGCCTCGGCCGGCGGGGCGATGAGCGCGATCGTCGCGGCGTTCTGGCCCGATCTCTTTGCCTCAGCAGCGAACCTGCTCGGCTGCTCGTACCCGTGCGGCGACGTGACCGGACTGGGTGCCTACACCGCCATGGGCGCGAATGCACGCCAGGTACCGATGTTCATCGCGGTCGGCGGGGCCGACCCGGCGATCAGCCCGGCGGTCGGTGAGGTCAGTGTGCTGCAGTGGCTGGCGACGGACGACTACGTGGATGACGGGCTGCTCAACGGTTCCGTCAGCCTCATCCCCGCAGCGGTCACGCAGCACGCCGCCGTCCCCGGACCGGCAGACCCGTGCCTGCCGCCGGGACCGACCACCCTGCCGTGCCCCGGCGGCATCCTCGGTTGGGCCACCTATCCGTACACGGTCCGGTCGTACGACGATGCAGCGGGCGAGAACATCCTCGACTACTGGGTGATCTACGGGCTGACGCACGGCTACCCCGGTGGGGACCCCACGGCATCCTTCACCGATCCGCAGGGTCCGGCGGTGACCGAGGCGATCTACGACTTCTTCATGGCCCACCCCAAGTAGCCGGCGCCGAGGACAACCGATGACGACACGGATCGAACCGACCGAGCTGCTCGTGGCGGTGCGCGGCGGCACGCTCCGGGCGCTGACCTGGGGCGAGGGCGACGAGACGGTGATCGCCCTGCACGGCATCACGGCGTCCGCGATCTCGATCCAACCAGTCGCGGACCTGCTCGGCGATCGCCGTCGCGTGGTCGCTCCCGACCTTCGCGGCCGCGGCGGCAGCGCCAGTCTCCCCGGACCACACGGCATGGGCGCGCACGCAACTGATGTCGTCGCGATCCTCGACCAGGTCGGAGTGGATCGTGCGGTCGTGATCGGCGAGTCGATGGGCGGCTACGCCGCGGTGCAGCTGGCGGTGTCGCATCCCGACCGGGTGGAGCGTCTCGTGCTCGTCGATGGCGGCCTGCCGCTGCCACTGCCGGACGCCGTGCGAAAGGATCCGGATGCCGCGGTCGCGGGCATCCTCGGTCCCGCTCTCGCACGTCTGCGCATGACCTTCGAGTCGCGAGAGCAGTACCACGGCTTCTGGAGGCAGCACCCCGCGCTGCGCGACGTGTGGAACGACTACATCGAGGACTACGTCGATGCCGATCTCACGGGAGATGCGCCGGAGCTGCGCTCGGTGGTCTCCGAGGCCGCGGTGCTCGCCGACGGCCGCGACCAGCTCGTGAACGAGGACCTGCTGCGGCTCGGCGAGATCCGCTGCCCCGTGACCCTCGTCAAGGCCGGCCACAACCTCATGAACGAAGCCACTCCGCTGTTCCCGGACGCGACCGTCGATGCGGTGGCAGCGCGGCTACCGCAGCTGAAGGTCGTGGTCGCGCCCGACCTCAACCACTACAGCCTCATGCTCACTGGGGCCGGCGCGCGGCTGATCGCGGCCGCCGTCATGGACGGCGCGGACCGCGCGTGACCGCACTCGATGCCGTCCGCTCGCAGACCCTGGGAGACCTTCCGCGCCGCACGGCATTGCGGTTGCCCGGCAAGGTCGCACTCATCGCGCCGGCGACGGACGCCCGACCGGAGCGCACCTGGACCTTCGCCGAACTCGATGCGGTGATCGAGGGCACAGCGGCCGCGCTGGTCGACGCCGGGCTCGCTCCGGGTGACCGGCTCGTACTGCTTGCGCACAATTGCTGGGAGTACGTCGTGCTCGACTTCGCGGCAGCGCGGGCGGGCGTCGTGCTCACTCCAGTGAACTTCATGCTGTCGGCCGCGGACATCGCCTACATCGTCGAGCACAGCGAAGCGGTCGGTGTTGTGGTCGAGGGCACACTGGTTCCCGTCATGGCTGAGGCGCTCGCCTCGATCGCCCACGACGTGACGGTGCGCGCTGTGCTGGACGCCGAGCCGAGCGCCATACCGGACGGCTGGCGGGATGCCACGGTGTGGTTCCACCACGTCGGCAGCGCGCCCGACGTGGTGGTCGCCGACGACGATCCGATCCGCATCATGTACACCTCTGGCACCGAGTCGCGGCCGAAGGGCGCGGTCCTCACCAGCCGCTCCCTGCTGTGGCAGATGGTCTCGGCGATCGTCGATGGGGGCATGGATGCCGACGACGTCGAGTTGCACGCGCTCCCGCTGTACCACTGCGCCCAACTCGACGTGTTCGTCGGACCGGACGTCTACCTCGGAGCGACCTCGATCGTGCTGCCCGGCCCGGATCCCGAGGCAGTGCTCGCCGCCATCGAGCGCTACCGGGTGACCAAGTTCTTTGCGCCGCCGACCGTCTGGATCGCGCTCCTGAACTCACCCGCCTGGCAGCGCACCGACGTCTCGTCGCTCCGCAAGGCGTACTACGGCGCCTCCGCGATGCCCGTCGAGGTGCTGCGGTCGCTGCGCGAGCAGCTGCCCGACGTGCAGTTGCGCAACATGTACGGCCAGACCGAACTCGCACCGTTGGCCACCGTGCTGCAGCCCCAGGACCAGCTGGCGTTCGCGGGATCGGCGGGACGCCCGACGCTCAACGTGATCACCGCGATCGTGGATGACGATGGTGAGCCCGTCGCGCCCGGCGAGGTCGGCGAGATCGTGCACCGCTCTCCGCACGCGTTCCTCGGGTACTTCCGCGACCCGGAGCGCACGGAGGACGCGTTCCGCGGCGGCTGGTTCCACTCGGGCGACCTCGGCTACCTGGATGACGACGGCCACCTCTACGTCGTGGATCGCAAGAAGGACATGATCAAGACCGGCGGCGAGAACGTCGCCTCGCGGGAGGTCGAGGAGGCGCTCTACGGCCTCAGCGGCGTGGCCGAGGTGGCGGTGATCGGGTTGCCCCACCCGAAGTGGGTCGAGGTGGTGACCGCAGTCGTGGTGCTCGCGCCGGGGTCATCCCTGACCAGCGAGGACGTGCTCGAACACGGCCGGTCGTCGCTCGCGGCCTTCAAGCGTCCAAAGTACGCGGTGGTCGTGGCATCCCTGCCCAAGAACCCTTCGGGCAAGATCCTCAAGCGCCAACTGCGAGAGGAGTTCGCCGACCTCGCCTCGCGTGGATGAGCCGGTACTGTTGCGCGCATGGCACGCGTCGGAATCCGCGAGGTGGCGACCCTCGCCGAGGTCTCGCTCGGCACGGTCTCGCACTACATCAACCACCCCTCGAAGGTGTCGCCGGAGAAGCGCGAGCGCATCCAGAAGGCCATCGACCAGCTCGGGTTCGTGCGCAACAACGCCGCGTGGCAGCTCCGGCTGGGCCGGTCGGGCACGATCGCCTACATCGCGCCCGACGTCAGCAACCCGTTCTTCGCCGCGATCGCCGAGGGTGTCGAGCAGCGCGCGGCGGTGCACGACCTCAGTGTCTTCATCTCCAACTCGAACCGCAGCCGCACCCGCGAGGACTCCTACCTCGAGATGTTCGAAGCGCAGCGGGTGCAGGGCATGCTCGTGTCGTCGCACTTCCCGATCGACGACCGGCTGATCCGCATCCGCGATCGCGGCATCCCGTCGGTGCTCATCGGCCAGCGCGCGATCTCGGAGGACCAGCCGTCGGTGTCGATCGACGACGTCACCGGCGGGTACCTCGCCGGACGGCACCTGGTCGCGACCGGCCGCACCCGGATCGCGTTCGTGGGAGGCCCGCTCGGCATCCGTCAGGTCGCGGACCGGCTCGAGGGTGCGGGCAACGCCATCCGCGAGGCGGGCAACGTCACGCTCGAGGTCATCAACGTGGCGAACCGCACGATCGCCGATGGGCGCGAGGTCGCGAACGCGATCGCTGCACGTCCAGCCTCCAGCCGCCCGGATGCGATCTTCGCGGTGAACGACCTGACCGCGCTCGGCATCCTGCAGGGTCTCGCGGTCACCCACGGTATCCGGGTGCCGGACGACATCGCGATCATCGGCTACGACGACATCGAGTTCGCCGAGTCGTCGCTCATCCCGCTCAGCACCGTGCGAGCGCCGCACGAGAGCTTCGGGTATGCCGCGGTCGACCTGCTCGTGAACGAGATGAGCGAGGACCCGCGGGCCGGGCCGAAGCAGCAGGTGTTCGCGCCGGAACTCGTGGTGCGGGCGTCCACCGCCTCGGGTGGTTGAGGAGCCGGACGCGTCAGAAGTGCTGCGCCGCGTCCCTCGTCGTGGTGCGCAGCCGGTAGAGGGATGACGACGCGGTGACGTAGACCTCGGTGCCGTCCGCTCCGCCGAAGCACAGGTTGCCGACCCGCTCGGGGAACGGCACGTCGAGCAGCTCGGTGCCGTCCGGCGCGTAGACCACGACGTGGTCGCCCGCGGAGGTCCAGATGCGTCCCTCGACATCCACCCGGAAGCCGTCGGAGTGGCCCTGCGGGATGTCCTTGAACAGCCGCGTCGCGCCGCCCTCCCACGCGTAGAGAAGGGCGCGATCGGTGCCGGTGTCGGCGATGTAGAGGATCGACTCGTCCGGCGAGAAGGCGAGTCCGTTCGGGTAGACGAGGTCGGTGACCATCGGCGTCGCGACCCCGTCGGCGTAGCGGAACACGTAGTGGCCGTCGTAGTCCGGTGGCGCCTCGCGTCCCTCGGTCGTGCCGGGCAGGATGCCGTACGGCGGGTCGGTGAACCAGATCGCTCCGGCCGAGTCCACGACGACGTCGTTCGGGGAGTTGAACCGGATGTCGTCGCGCGCCCCGTCGCTCCACCGCTCGACGATCGTCGTGACCGCGCCATCCACGTCCCGCTCGACCGCGCGGCGACCGTGGCTGCACTGGATGACCGAGCCGTCGTGATCGAGCGTGCGCCCGTTCGTGTACTCGACGTCGTCGGCGTACACCGAGCCGGTGCCGGTCGCTGGATCGAACTGCAGGATGCGGTTGTTCTTCGCGTCACTGAACCGCAGTGTCTGCGTCTGCGGCACCCAGACCGGGCCCTCCGACCAGTCGGCGAACTGCCAGAGGTGCTCGAGCTCGCCCGCGAGCAGGCCGTGCGGGTCGCGCGAGTCGTTCACGTCCTGCGCGGTCATGGCAGCTGCTTCTCGAGCCAGGCGGCCGCGAGGTCGGTCCACAGCCGGCCCGTCGTCGTGCCGGGCGCGAGGCCGATGCCGTGCGCACCGCCGCGCTCGAAGATGTGGAAGTCGTGCTCGACCGCGTTGTGCGCGAGGGCGGCGCCGAGCGCGTAGGTGTGGTGTTCGATCGGCACCGAGGCATCCTCGTTGTCGCCCAGATGAACATGTTGGGCGACTCGGGGGTGACGAGCAGTTCGAGCGACACCGACCGGCGCAGCTCGTCGGGGGCATCGAGGCCGATGAGCACCTCGCGCGATCCCTTGTGCGTCTCGGTCACGAAGCTCACCACCGGGTAGCAGAGGATCGCGAAGTCCACCGCCGTGTCGCCGCTGCCGACGAGCGCGGCATACCCGCCGAGATGTCCGCCGGCCGAGAAGCCGAGCACGCCGACCAGCGGTGCGCCGTTCTCGCGCTCCTCGCGGATGACCGCCTGCAGCGCGTCGATCGGTCCGGGATGCCGCGTGTTGACCGGGTACTCGACGACTCGCGCACGCCATCCCAGCGATTCGAGCCATTCGGCCACCGGCGCGCCCTCGTGCGGGGCGAGGTGGGCGTATCCGCCGCCGGGGAGAACGAGGATGACGGGGAGCTCATGCGCCAATCGTAACGACCGGCTGCCCGGTGGATTCCGCCACACTGGGACCATGCGCATCATCGTGGCCGGCACCGGAAGCGTCGCGACGAACAACTACCTGCCGTTCCTCGCCGCCCAGCCCGACATCACCCTCGGTGTGTGGAATCGAACCCGGGATGCCGCCGTCGCCGCCGCCGACTCGTTCGGCGCCGAGCTGCTCGACGACCTCGGCGACGTCGCCGGCTGGAACGCCGACGTCGGATTCGTGCTCACCAAGGAGCAGGCGCACCGGGACACCGGCGCCGCCCTGATCGCGGCCGGGCGTGCCCCGCGTCTTCTTCGAGAAGCCCCTGGTCGCCGCCGCCGGCCAGGAGTTCGTGACCGAGCAGGACTTCGAGGATGCCCGTGACCTGCTGACGGCGGCCCGAACTCGCGGCACGCAGACCGCGATGATGTTCAACTACCGTCACCTCCCGCACGTGCGACGCGCGCTGTCGATCGCGGCCGATCGTGACTTCGGTGCCGTCGAGCACGTCGAGGTGACGACGCACTACGCGTGCTGGAGCCACTGCATCGATCTCATCGCGATGATCGCGGGGCCGCTCGCGTCGGTGACCGCGGTCGAGGGGATGGCACGTTCCGACGGGAGCGCGGCGGACCTCGCGGTGAGCCTGCGCTCGGCGGCGGGAGCCGCGGTCACCCTGGTCGGCACGGGGCGGATGGCGTGGCGGCATCCCCTGTTCGAGTTCGCCGTGTCGTACGAGCGCGGGCGGGTGCTGTTCCGCGACCTCGACGGGCGGGTCGAGGTGTTCGACGGCGAACGCGACGGCAGCGAGGTGTTCGACCCGACCGGGCCGGGTGACCGCTGGGATCGGTACCGCGAGTCGTTCGTGTCCGCACTGGACGAGTACGTCGCCGCGGTGCGGGCCGATGCACCGGCCCCGGTACCCGGCGAGGCCGGCCTGCGGGAGCTGCAGGTCGAGGCCGGGATGCGCCGCTCCGTCCGCCTGGGCCGCACCGTGGACCTCGACGCCGAGTTCCCGCTCGACGATCCCGGAAACACCATCGCAACATCCCGGGCCTAGGCTCAGTCCATGGCTGACCTGTTCGACGGCTACGGCGCCACGGCGCTGTACTCGTCGAGCACGGGGCCCCGTGCTGTGCCGCGCAATGGTCCAGCCGCGTGGGACGAGATGTTCGACGCCCCGGGCACCGCCCGCGCCTCGTACCGCGAGATCCACGCCGCCCTGGCGCAGATGACGCAGGACGAACTCCGCGGTCGCACCGATGCCCTCGCGAGCTCGTACCTCGCCCAGGGCGTGACCTTCGACTTCGCAGGCGAGGAGCGTCCGTTCCCGCTCGACGCTGTACCCCGCGTCATCGCGCAGGAGGAGTGGGCCGCGGTCGAGGCCGGCATCAAGCAGCGGGTTCGCGCACTCGAGGCGTTCCTCGCCGACATCTACGGCGAGCAGAACGCCGTGAAGGACGGCGTGATCCCCGCCCGGCTCGTCACCTCGTCCAGCCACTTCCACCGCGAGGCCGCGAAGATCGAGCCCGCGAACGGCGTGCGCATCCAGGTGTCGGGCATCGACCTCATCCGCGATGAGCAGGGTGGATGGCGCGTGCTCGAGGACAACGTGCGCGTGCCCTCCGGCGTCAGCTACGTGATCTCCAACCGCCGCGTCATGGCGCAGACCCTGCCGGAGCTCTTCGTCTCGATGCGCGTGCGCCCGGTGGGCGACTACCCGCACAAGCTGCTCGCGGCCCTTCGCGCGAGCGCGCCCGGCGGCGTGGATGATCCGACCGTCGTCGTACTCACCCCCGGTGTCTTCAACTCCGCCTACTTCGAGCACACGCTGCTCGCCCGCCTGATGGGCGTCGAGCTCGTCGAGGGCCGGGACCTGTTCTGCTCGGGCGGCCGGGTGTGGATGCGCACGACCGCCGGCCCGACCCGCGTCGACGTGATCTACCGCCGGGTCGACGACGAGTTCCTCGACCCGCTGCAGTTCCGCGCCGACTCGATGCTCGGCTCCCCCGGCCTGCTGCTCGCCGCGCGCCTCGGCAACGTCACGATCGCGAACGCGGTCGGCAACGGGGTCGCCGACGACAAGCTCGTCTACACCTACCTGCCCGACCTCACGAAGTACTACCTCGGCGAAGAGCAGATCATCCCGAACGTGCAGACCTGGCGGCTCGAGGATCCCGCGCAGCTCGAGGAGGTGCTCGACCGGCTCGACGAGCTCGTGATCAAGCCCGTCGACGGGTCGGGCGGCAAGGGGCTCGTGATCGGCCCCGCGGCATCCTCGGACGAACTCGCCGAGCTCAAGGGGCGCCTGCTGCGCGACCCGCGCGGCTGGATCGCGCAGCCGGTCGTGCAACTGTCCACGATCCCGACGCTCGTGGATGACGGGATGCGCCCGCGCCACGCCGACCTCCGGCCGTTCGCGGTCAACGACGGCACCGACATCTGGGTGCTTCCCGGCGGCCTGACCCGAGTCGCGCTGCCCGAGGGCGAGCTGGTCGTCAACAGCTCGCAGGGTGGCGGGTCGAAGGACACCTGGGTGGTCGGACAGGACCCGCTGCAGGTGTCGCGGCACAGCATCCAGGGTCTCGTCGCCGGGCAGGCCGCCGCGACCGAGGCGATCACGATCATCAGCCCGGAGATGCTCAAGGAGCACGCCCGCGACCACGGGCCCAGCGACCGCCCGCTCGGCCACGGCCAGCAGGAGCAGCAGCAGCAATCCCTGCAGGACGGTGATGCCTGATGCTCTCGCGAATTGCAGAAAGCCTGTTCTGGATCGGCCGCTACATCGAGCGCTCCGACGGCACCGCGCGCATCCTCGACGTGCACCTCCAGCTGCTGCTCGAGGACCCGTGGATCGAGGAGGACCTCGCCTGCCGCTCGCTGCTGAGCGTCATGGGCAGCGAGGTGCCCGAGGACCAGGTGCTCAGCCGCCAGGACATCCTGTCGATCCTCGCGGTCGACCGCTCCGAGCCGGCCTCGATCGCGTACTCGCTCAACGCCGCGCGCGAGAACGCCCGGCGCGCTCGCGAGATCGTGTCGACCGAGCTGTGGGAGTGCCTCAACACGACGAGGGCGAGGATGCCGCGGCGCGTCGCCTCCGACAAGGTGCACGAGTTCTTCGCCTGGGTGCGCGAGCGCTCCGCGCTCGCGGTGGGGATCATCGAATCCGCGACGAGCCGGGACGAGGCGTGGCAGTTCTTCACCCTCGGCCGCTCGATCGAGCGGGCGGACATGACCGCGCGGCTGCTCGCGACGCGGTCGCTCACCGAGGCATCCGGGCCGTCGTGGACGACCATCCTGCGCTCCTGCGGTGCGTACGAGGCCTACCTGCGCACGTACCGCGGCGTGCCCAGCGCGCGGAACGCGGCGGAGTTCCTGCTGCTCGATCGGCTGTTCCCGCGCAGCATCCTGTTCTCGGTCTCCCGTGCCGAGAACTGCATGCGCGACATCGAGCCCGCGCGCGACCGGGTCGGCGTCTCCGACCAGGCGCTGCGGCTGCTCGGGCAGATCCGCAGTGAGCTCGAGTACCGGCCGATCTCGGAGATCCTCGAGGACCTGCCGCTGCACATGGACAACGTGCAACTCGCGACCAGCGCGGCGAGCGAGGCGATCCGCCAGCGGTACTTCCCGACCAACGCGGCGCCGAGCTGGGTCGGCGAGACCTCGTGAACCGGCTGCGGATCAAGCACATCACCGGCTTCCACTACGGCGGTGATGTGACGGCGTCGTACAACGAGGCGCGCATGCTGCCGGTGAGCGCCGACGGCCAGCTCGTGCTGTTCAGCAACCTCGAGATCCTCCCGATCTCGAGCCACCACAGCTACGTGGACTACTGGGGATCGCGCGTCTCGTCGTTCGAGATCCTCACCCCGCACAAGGAACTCTCGCTCACCGCGACGAGTCTCGTCGAGGTGCGTCCGCGCGCCCATGAGGACACCAGCCTCGACTGGGCCGAACTCGCGCTCGCCGCCGAGACCGCGACCGAGTACGTCGAGATGCTCGGCCAGACCCGACGTACGGCGCCGCCGGTCGAGGTCGTGGACCTCGCGCGCGACATCGTCAAGGATGCCGCGGACCCGTGTGCCGCCGCGCTCGAGATCTGCACCGCGATCGGCAACGCGGTCGAGTACATGCAGGGCGTCACGGGCGTGCACTCCACCGCCGCGGAGGCGTGGGCCGTGCGCAAGGGTGTCTGCCAGGACATCACGCACCTCGCGCTCGGCGCGCTGCGCTCGGTGGGCATCCCCGCCCGGTACGTCTCGGGCTACCTGCACCCCAAGCCCAATGCGGCGATCGGCGAGACCGTCGCGGGTGAATCGCACGCGTGGGTCGAGTGGTACTGCGGCGGCGAGTGGCGCGGCTTCGACCCGACGAACACGATCGACATCGGCGACCGGCACGTGCTCGTCGGCCGCGGCCGGGACTACAACGACGTGCCGCCGCTGCGCGGCGTGTACGCCGGTCCGTTCGGCTCGACCCTCTTCGTGCGGGTCGAGATCACCCGCGAGGCATGACCGACTGGTTCGGCGAAGACGTCATCCGCGTCGGAGGCCCCAACTCGCCGCGCTCGTGAGCCCGAGCCGCGGCGGCAAGATCGTCTCGCTGCTGGATGAGACGGGCGCGAGTGGCTCGCCCAGCCCACATCCCCGCTGCCGCCGCCGGCCGAGCCGGGTGACGCGTTTGTCGCCGCGGAGCTCTGCGGCTGGGACGAGTGCGCACCCACGGTCGACGACGAGACCTACCAGGGTTCGAGGCTCGGCGACCACGGCGACCTGTGGACCCAGCGCTGGACGGTGGACGGGTCGCAGGTGCGGGCGACGAGCCCGTCCCTCGGGTTCACGTTCTCACGGTCGATCACCCCGACCGGGCGCGGGGTGCGGCTGGAGTACGTGGTGCGGTCGGCCCGCGACATCCCGCTGCTCTGGGCGGCGCACCCGCAGTTCGTCGCGCCGCCGGGATCCCGGGTCGAGCTGCCGAAGGGAACCGTGCTCCGCGGGCAGGATGGCGCGTCGCTCGACCCGGACGTGCTGCTCATGGACTCCTACGCCGACGGCGAGTGCCGCAAGTTCCACGCCGACCCGGGGATCCGTGTCGGGTGGGCCTCCCTCGTGCTCCCCACCGACGAGCGCCTCACGCTGTACTGGAGCGCCTCGGCCCCATACCTCGGCATCTTCATGGATGCTGCGGCCGTCGCCCGCGAACGCGTCGCCGTCATCGAGCCGATGTCGGGCTGGCCCGACACCCTCTCGGCGGCCGTGGACTCGGGGCACGTCGCCCGCGTCTCGCCCGAGCATCCCCTGACCGTGCGACTCGAGGTCGGGATCGGCTAGTCCTCGAGAGGCTCAGCTCGGGTGCAGGATTGACCCATGAGCCTCGTCGAAGAACTGGCCGCCGGCAAGAACGGTCTCGAGCAGCTGCAGGCCCTGATCGCGAGCGGACGCGGTCCGGGCATCATGGACTCCCTCCGATTCGAGTTCGTCTCGATCGAGAAGGGCACGGCGGTCTTCGAGGCGGAGCCGGGGCATCACGCGTACAACCCGATCGGCGTCATCCACGGCGGCTACATCGCGACGCTGCTCGACTCCGCAGCGGGATGCGCCGTGCACTCGATGCTCGACGAGACGCAGGCCTACACGACGCTCGAGCTGAAGGTGTCCTACGAGCGGGCGATCCGGCACGACAGCGGCCGCATCCGCGCGACGGGCACGGTCTCGACCTTCGGACGGAAGGCCGCGTTCGCCCAGGCGACGCTCACCGACGTCGAGGGTCGCGTGCTCGCGTCGGCGACGTCGACGCTGCTGGTCTTCCCGCGGCGCTGACCCGCGGCCTGACCTGCGGCGCTGACCGTCAGGGTCGGTAGGTGACGAGCACCCAGATGAAGACGCCCATACCAATGAGGGCGACGATGGCCGCCACCCGCCACAGGGTGAAGGATGCCGCGCTCGGCTCCACCGCGTCCGGGTTCCTGTACTGCGGTCGCCCGATCGTCGACCACAGGCTCCGCGGCGAGATGGCACTCCACACCAGCGGGATCGCGACGACGCCGAGCACGATGTAGAGCAGCATTCACCCACCATATGGGCGCGACGCCGCGCGCGTCAGGCCTTGCGCGCCGTCGCCTCCTCCAGCGCGAGTTCGCCACGCAGTTCCTCCTGGTGCGCGCCGCGCGAGAAGGCGAGCCGCAGCGGCACCGAGCGGGTCCAGCGCAGGTGCACGTCGTTGGTGCGCAGGTAGAACGCCAGCCCGATGACCGCGGCCACCAGGGCGGCGCCCGCGCCGACCCCGATGGCGACGCGTGGACCGAACGTGTTCGCGATCCATCCCATCAGCGGAGCGCCGATCGGCGTGCCTCCGACGAAGATCGTCATGTAGAGCGCCATCACCCGACCGCGCATCGCCGGCTCGGTGCCGAGCTGCACGAGGCTGTTCGCGGTGACCATGATGGATTGCAGTGCGAGCCCGGCCGCGACCAGGGTCACCGCGAACATCCAGTAGCTCGGCATGACCGAGGCGGCGGCCATCGCCACGGCGAACAGCGCGGTGGCGATCACCACCACGGGCATCCTCGGAGTCTCACGACGCGCGGCAAGCAGCGCGCCGGCGACCGCGCCGACCGCGAGCGCGGAGAGCAGCAGCCCGTACTGCCCGACGCCGAGGTCGAACTCGACCGTCGTCATCGTCGACGCGAAGATCGGGAAGTTCATGCCGAACGTTCCGATGATGAACACGATCGCCATGAGCACGAGGATGTCGGGCCGGTGCCACACGTACCGGAATCCCGCCGAGATCGCGCCCTTGCCCTTGCGGAGCCGCTCGCTGACTCGCAGTTCGTGCACCCGCAGGTTGGCGATCGCGATCAGGATGCCGACGAAGGTCAGCGCGTTGATCATGAAGACCCAGCCCGGTCCGACCAGCAGCACGAGCCCGGCCGCCACCGACGGACCGATCACCCGCGCGGTCTGGAACGACGCCTGGTTGAGCGACACCGCGTTGGAGAGGTGCTCCTCGGCGACGAGCTCCGACACGAAGCTCTGCTTCGCCGGGTTCTCGATCGCGGCAACGCAGCCTCCCGCGAAGGCGAACACGTAGACGTGCCACAGCTCGACGACGCCGGTGACGATGATCGTGCCGAGTCCGATCGCGAGCAGGGCCATCGTGATGTTGGTGAAGAGCAGGAGCTTGCGGCGGTTGACCCGGTCGGCGATGAATCCGCTCACCGGCACGAGCAGCACGATCGGGGCCATCTGCAGGCCCATCGTGATGCCGACCGCGGCGGCGTCGTGATCGGTGAGCTCGGTGAGCACGATCCAGTCCTGGGCGGTGCGCTGCATCCAGAACCCGATGTTGGAGATGAGCGCCCCCGCGAACCACATCCGGTAGTTCACGACGCGCAGGGATCGGAAGATGCGCCTCACGAGTCGGCGAGCTCCCGCAGGATCGGGGATGCCGCATCCAGCGCATCCCGCTGCTCGTCCGTGAGCGCGGCGAGCGCCGTCGAGAACCAGGCCGCGCGTCGCCGTTTCGTCTCCTGCACGATCGCGAGCCCGGACTCGGTGATCTCGATGAGCACCTTGCGGCCGTCATCCGGCGATGCCGTGCGCGTCACGAGCCCGTCGCCCTCGAGCGCCCCGACCGTGCGGCTCATGGACGGCGGTGTCACCCGCTCGAAGTCGCTGAGACCGCCGAGCGTCTGGGGGCCGTGCTTGACCAGCACGAACAGTGCGGAGAGCTGGCCGTCCGTGACGTCCGAGCCGCCGCGCTCGAGCCGCATGCGGCGGGCGAGGCGCATGACGGCGATCCGGAGGTCGTCGTCGAGGTGCTCGCCGTGCGTCGATGTGGTCACAGTCGTTAGTCTAGCAAACTATTAGCGATGCTAACGATCGCCGCGGCTCAGGCAGACTGGCGCACGACGAGCTCGGAGGGGATGACCACCTCGCGCCCCGGACCGCGGTACTCGCCCGTCATCCGGGAGAGCAGCAGCTCGCCACACGCGGTGCCGAGCAGGTCCGCCGAGTTGTGCACGGTGGTGAGGGCGGGCCGAACGAGTGAGGCTGCCGGGATGTCGTCGTAACCGCAGATCGCGAGGTCGCCGGGCACGTCGAGTCCGGCATCCACCGCGACCTCGAGGGCTCCGAGCGCGATGAGGTCGTTGGCGCAGAACACGGCGCGGGGAGGTTCCGGGAGCGCGAGGAGTGCGGCCAGCCCCCGGCGGCCGCCCTCGATCGTGAAGTCCTCGTCGCGCTCGTACCCGGCGGGCACGGTCGCGCCCACGGCGCGGAACGCGTCGTGGAATCCGCCGCGCCGCGACTGCGCGACCGCCGCGGCGGGCTCGCCGTCGATGAGCGCGACCGCGTGACCGTAGCGCTGCAGCAGGAACGCGGTGGCGGATGCCGCCGCCTCCCGGTCGACCGAGTGCACGCTGTCGACCGTGCTGCCGGGAGCCGGACCTCCGAGGTGGGCGACCGCGACGCCGGCGTCGGCGACCCTGCGCAGCTCCTCCGCGCTCACCCAGTACCCCATGAAGATGACGCCGTCGAGCCGTCGCGCGAGTGCCTCGTTCAGGAACGCGCGCTCCTCGTCCTCGCGCGAGTCGGTGTTGCACAGGATGGTCTGGTAGTCCCCGACCCGGAGCGCGTCCTGCGCGCCGCGCGCGAACGCCGGGTAGAACGGGTTGGTGATGTCGGGCAGCACGATCATCACGGTGCTCGTGCGCTGCATCCGAAGGCTCCGGGCGACGGCGTTCGGCCGGTAGCCGAGCTGGGCGGCGACGGATGACACGAGCGCCCGGGTGGCCTCGCTCACCGGGCGGCGTCCGCTGAAGACGTGCGAGACGGTGGTCGGCGAGACGCCGGCCGCGGTCGCGACGTCCTCGATCGTGATGCGCTGCATCGCTGCCGCGGCTACGGCCGAATCCGCTCGGCGACCACGACGGTGCGGCTCGCGAGATCGGAGATCCGCGAGTGGTCATAGCCGAAGAGTGCGGAGCGGGTGGTGTCGTGCAACGGCTCGATGAGGTGCGGCGGCAGCGCGGAAGCTCCGAGCACGACCCCCGCGACCGAGCCGGCGGTCGCGCCGTTGGAGTCGGTGTCCCAGCCGCCCATGACCGTCAGTCCGATCGTCTGGGCGAGGTCGTCCTCGCCCCAGAGCAGTCCGGCTGCGATCAGGCAGGCGTTGTTGATGGTGTGCACCCAGCTGTAGGCGCCGTAGCGCTCGCGGATGTGCTCGAGCGCGGCATCCCAGCTCAGGCCGTCGGCGCGCCAACCCTGCACGTCGCGCAGCGCCTCGGCGAGCCGGGAGCGCGGCGGCACGTGCTCGAGCGACGCCTCGAACGCCTCGGCGACCGAGCCGGCGCCGAACGCGCCGGACACGAGCGCGGCCGACCACAGCTCGCCGTAGATCCCGTTCGCGACATGGCTGAGCGATGCATCGCGGTGGGCGAGCGTGAGGGCGTCCCGTGGCCGTCCGGGATTGGTCCAGCCGAAGGCGTCACCACGGATGAGGGCGCCGATCCACTCGCGGTAGGGATTCCGGGTGGAGGCAACCGCATCCATCGGCACGGACCGCACGAGGTTCGTGTACGCGGCGCGTTCGGCTGTGTACACCTGGTAGTACGGCAGCAGGTCGAGCCAGGCTTCGGCGATATCGCCCGTGGTGAGGTCGCGACCGCGCTGCTCGAGCAGGTGCAGCCCGAGGATCGCGTAGTCGACGTCGTCGTCGCGCGCCGCGCCGTCGACGTTGCCCTTGGTGGTCTGCGGCCAGTTGTCGCGCAGGTCGAAGCCCGGGGGCATCGGGTCCAGCACGGGGAAGTAGTCCCGCAGCGGGTACTCGCCCGCGCGCTCGAGGTAGTCGCGGATGTGCTCGACGGTCCAGTGCGGACCCCACTCGACGGGCTTGCCGACGTTGCATCCCGCGATCCGTCCGAGCCACCCGCCGAGCACCTGGTCCGGCAGGTCGCGCGGGGAACGGTCCGCCGACGGTGCAGGAAGCGAGTCGAGGATGTCGCCGAGCGCATCCGGCTCCTCGTACTCCCACCCCGGCAGCCGTGGAGCCTCGATCAGTTCCTGGTAGAGCGCCTCGAGACCGTCGCGGTCATCGTGCGCGAGCCGCGCGAACGCGTCCGCCGCCGACCCGACGTCGTGGCCAGTTTCGCGTCGCTGGTCGAGCTCATCGAGCACGAGGTCATACGGGTCGAGTGGATCGTGCATGTCGTCTCCTTGGGTGCCGCAGCGCCGGGAACACGGGCGCGCAAATCCATTTGCACGAGCATAGCGCCTAGGCTCACTCGTCATGAGCGTCGTCATTGTCGTCGGGTCCGTCAACATGGACCTGGTCTTCACCGATCTCGATCACATCCCGGAGCCCGGCGAGACCGTGCGCAGCCGATCGTTCGCGATCATGCCCGGCGGCAAGGGCGCGAACCAGGCATCCGCATCCGCACGCCTCGGCACCGACACCCGTCTCGTCGCCCGGATCGGAACGGACGACCTCGGCACCCAGGCGCTCAACGATCTCGCCGCGAGCGGGGTGGATGTCTCGCTCGTGGACCGCATCACCGGTCCGACCGGTGTGGCGGGCGTGCTCATCGACCGATCGAGTGAGAACGTCGTGATCGTCGCGCCGGGAGCGAACGCCAGGCTCGCGGCATCCACGGTCGACTTCGCGCCCGACGTCGAGGACGCGGTCGTGCTCGCGTGCCTCGAGATCCCCATGGAGACCGTGGTGGCCTGGGCCCGGCTTGCCCGTGAGCGTGGCTGGCCGTTCGTGCTCAACCCGGCGCCCGCACGAGACCTGCCCGACGAGCTGCTGCCGCTCATCTCGGTGCTGACGCCAAACCAGACCGAACTCGAGCAGACCGGCCGAACGATGGACGAACTGCTGGATGCCGGCGTCGGCGCCGTCGTCGTCACGCTCGGTGCGGAGGGTGCCGCGATCCACCGCAAGGACGTCCCACTCGCGCAGCAGTCGACCTTCGCGGTGGACCCGGTGGACACCACCGGCGCCGGCGACGCGTTCAACGGTGCGCTCGCGGCATCCCTCGCCGCCGGGCATTCGCTCGAGGCCGCGGTCGCGCGCGGCTGCGCTGCTGGCGCGCTCGCGACCCGCGAGGTCGGGGCGCGGGCGTCGCAGCCGACGCTCAAGGAGCTCGAGCGCACGCTTGGGCAGCCGTGGTGAGCGCGTCCCCGCGCCGATGAGCGCTTCGGCACGCTGGGCCATCGGCTCGCTGCTCGGCATCGCGGCGTGGGTCGGCGCGGTGCTCATCGTCGCGATCACGAACACCGACCCGCGGAATCCGCTGCCGATCGTTCTCACCTTCGCGGGGGGCGCCGCGCTGTTCTTCGGGGTGGTCTTCGGCATCGCGCTGTGGCAGACGCGTCGTCGACCATCCGCCGACCTGGATGAGCTCCTGGGCGCCCTGACCCTCGACGGTCGTACGCCGCCGACCTCCGCAACCACCCTCGTCGGCGGGCGGCAGACCGTGCGGGTCTACCTCGTGCTCGGCATCGTCGTCACGGCGCTCGGGCTCGCGGCGATCGTGCTCGGCGTGCTCGGGAGCACGATGACCGGCGTCGCGGTCGGCGTGCTGGTCGCGACGCTGCTGGTCTGGGCCGCGGCGGTGCCCACGGTGCTGCGCAACCGGCGCGCGGATGCCGCGGCCCTCCTCGAGCCGCTCGGTCTCGCCGAGCGTGCGGGCGTGCTGTCCGGCATCCGCCACGGGCGCAGGGTCTCGGTCACGTTCTCGGGGCGCGGGACGCGGGTGCGAGTCACGCCGTCCGTGGGCGAGCCGGTCGTGGTCGAGCGGGTGGGGCACACGGACGGCGGGTGGCTGCTCGACCTGCTCGAAGCGGAGCAGCGGGCGGAGGGGGCATCCGCGGTCTGAGTCAGCTGACGCGGTACGCGCGGTAGCGCACCCCGTCCGCCTCACGCAACGCCGATGCAACGAACACGGAGTGCTCGAGGTGGCGCAGCCCGGGCGCCGAGGTCTCCAGCCGCAGCACGGTGCGGAAGTAGTAGTCCCCGGGTTCGACGATCTCACCCTTGAGCAGCGACTCCAGGACGGCTGGATCTCCCGTGCGCAGCCCGCTCGCGTGGATCAGCACGAACTCGTCGCCGGCGGTCCTGGCCGTGTATCGCGCGTCGACCTCGATCGCGCCGTCCGGGCGGACCACCTGCCAATCCGCGCCGCCGGGGAGGATCTCGGCGTCGAACAGCCCGCTGACCGAGCCACCGACGATGGGAACCACACGGCGGTGGCCGAACCGCGTGATGCCGTGATCCTCGAGCGGGCCGAGGATCACGGTGACGTCGAAGACCGGCTCGAGGGTCGGGATGGGAAGGTTCATGGGTTGGGTGTCCTCTCGGTGGCGACGAGCACGTCTCGAAGACGTTCGATGGCGGGGAGCGCGTCATCCAGGGCCAGACGGTCCTGCGGGGCCAGCCTGCCAATCGCGGTCCCGAGGAGCGCGGCGCTGGCCCGGTCGTAACGGTCGAACACGTCGAGTGCCCGGGCGGACGCGGTGACCGTGACCCCGCGTCGGTCCTCGGCGCGGCTCCTTCGCACGATGAGACCATCCGCCTCCATCACCCGCAGCGCGTTGCTCACGGTCGGGCGGCTGAGGCCGAGACGGTCGGCGAGCGCGCTGGGGGTGAGTTGGGTCCCGGCCGGCAACGACCGGATGATCTCGACCTGCGCGTCGGGGATCTCGGGAAGCCCCTCCGCCGACCTGGCTGCGGCGAGCAGTGCTCGTCGCAGCGGTGAGATCACGGCTGCGAGCCGTGCGGCCGCGTCAGGCATCGGCTCGCCCGACCGTGAGTGACGACCGGGCGTTGAGCAGTTCCGGGTGGAATCCGGCGGCACGCTTGTAGTCCGCGGCGATCGCCTCGAGCTCGGCTGTGGGGATCACGTCGTGCACGTCCGCGAATCCTCCCGGTGCGCGATCGTGGGCGAGCTGCATCACGCGCTCCGGCCCCTGCTGCCGCGTGCTGTGCAGCAGCGCGGCGGTTGCGGGGCGGCGCTCGCCCTCGTAGGCGAGCAGGGCATCGGCCACGGTCGGCTCGGTCGCGAGCCGGAACGCGAGTGTGCGCGCGTCGAGGATCGCCTGCGACGCCCCGTTGGATCCGTTCGGGTACATCGCGTGCGCCGCGTCGCCGAGCAGGGTCGCGCGACCCGTCGTCCAGCGCTCCAGCGGGTCGCGGTCCACCATCGGGTACTCGAGGATCTGCGGCGCGGACGCGATCACGGCCGGCACGTCGAGCCAGTCGAACCGCCAGGTCGCGAAGTGCGCCAGTAGCGCGGCAGGATCGATCGCCCGGTTCCAGTCGACGGCGCTCTCGATGCCGTCGGTGCGTCGCTCTGCGATGAAGTTCAGCAGCTGGAGTCCCTCCGCATCCGGTGCGCGGAGGGGGTACGCCACGAACTTCTGCTCCCCGTCACCCGCCATGATCATCGTCTTCGCGTCGAGGAACGACGGCGCGCGCGCGATCCCGCGCCAGAGCGTGCGGCCGCCCCACGCGGGCGGCCCCTCGTCCGGCGCCAGCTGCCGGCGGAAGGCGGAGTGGATGCCGTCGGCAGCGATGATGAGGTCGGACTCGATCTCGACCGCCGCGCCATCCTCGACGTCGAATCGCGCGAGATCGGAGTCCCGGGCGGCCTGGACGCCGGTGAGCCGGTGCCCGAGCAGGACCGACTCCGGCCCAAGCCGTTCGCGCACCACCTCGAGGAGCAGCACCTGCAGTTCGCCACGATGCGCGGACACCTGCGGCCACGCATACCCTGCGGACCGGCCGCGAGCTTCGCTCCAGATCGGCTGGCCGTGGCGGTTGGAGTATGCGAGCGTGGTCGGCTCGACGCCGAGGGCGCCGACGCGCTCGGCGAGCCCGAGCTCGGTGAGTTCGCGCATCGCATGCGGCAGGAGGTTGATGCCCACACCGAGCGGTCGCACGTCCGTCGCGCGCTCGTGGACGCGGACGTCGGTGAATCCGGCGGCGTGCAGGGCGAGCGCGGAGACCAGCCCGCCGATCCCGGCTCCTGCGATGGTGATGCGCATCCGACCTCCAGAAGTAGTTTTGCTGCAAAATCAGTTGCGAGTCAAGACCGCCTGTGCTGGCGTACGATCTGGGCAGGAGGCACTGATGCCCGAGTTCACCGCTGTGCGTACCGAGGGAACGTACGTCGACGCCCAGGGCGTGACGATTCACTACTTCGTCTGGAAGGCCGGTCAGCCGAAGGCGGTCGTGCAGCTCGTGCACGGTCTCGGCGAGCACGTGCTCCGCTACGAGCACCTCGCGCAGGAACTCGTGAGCGCCGGCTACGCGGTCTACGGCGACGACCACCGCGGGCACGGGCGCACCGGGCTCGGCCAGTACGGCAACGATCCGGCACGACTCGGCAAGCTCGGGCCCGGCGGCATGCGCGCGACGATCGCGTCCCTGCGCCAGTTCACGGCCCTCATCCGTGAGCGCGAACCCGGGCTGCCGCTTGCCGCGATCGGCCAGTCGTGGGGTTCGCTGATGGTCCAGTACGTCGTCAACGAGAATTCGGGCGCGTGGGACGCGATCGTGCTCTGCGGAACCGCCTACCGCACGCTGCGCCACATGAAGAGCGGTAACTTCAACGCGAAGTTCAAGCACCTCGGCGACACCGGCAACGAGTGGCTGAGCCGGGATGTCGCGGTGCACACGGCGTTCGCCGACGATCCGCTCACCTTCTACGCGAACGCGCCGAAGCTGTTCGGCATCCCCGACGGGCTGCGGCTCATCGGGCGCCCGGCGAAGGACCTCGACATGGATGTGCCGGTGCTCATCCTCATCGGCAGCGACGACCCGCTCGGCGGCGAGAAGAGCGTCGAACTGCTGGCCGCGGCCTACGCGAAGCGCTCGGGACTCACCGACGTGAAGGCGATCGTCTATCCCGACGCTCGGCACGAGGTGTTCAACGAGCTCAACAAGGACGAGGTCATGGCTGACCTGCTCGATTGGCTCGACGCGCACATCCGCTAGAGGCCCGAGGCCCTCTCGGTCGTCGGGTTTACGGTTGACGGGTGACCGACTACCGCACCACTCCCATCGACGAGACCTCGCGCGCGCGCCTCGAGGAGCGCGGTCTGCGGCTCGCCCTGCTCGACCCGTCCGATGCGCCGGCGTTCGAACGCTGGCTCGAAGTGGTCAACCGCGGCTTCTACGGCGGCGCGCAGACCGAGGAGGAGCTGCGCTGGATGGGCGGCATGGCGTACCGCCGCACGACCGGGGTCTGGGACGACACCGCTCCGGAGCCCGACATCCCGGTCGGCTCCGCGAACTCGTGGCCCGCGCAGCTCACGGTGCCCGGCGGCTCGCTGCCCGCATGGGCGATCAGCGCGGTGACCGTCTCGCCGACCCACCGCCGCCGCGGGATCGCGCGCGGGATGCTCGAAGCCGAGCTGCGCACGGCGGCCGCGCTCGACATCCCGGTCGCGATGCTCACGGTGTCCGAATCGACCCTGTACGGCCGGTACGGATTCGCCCCGGCCGCGTTCGCCTCCGACCTCACGATCGACACGCGCCGAGCATCCTGGTCCGGCTCCGTGCCGGACGGCCGGGTCGACTTCATCACGCCGCTCGAATGGCGCGAGGAGATCACCGGTCTTCACAACCGGGTGCGCCTCACCTCGCCCGGTGACATCGAGGTGTTCCCCCTGCGCTGGGACCAGTTCTCGGGCAGCAAGTCCGACGACCGCGACGCCGCGAAGCGCACGCGCGCGGTCCAGTACACCGACGAGGCCGGGCAGGTCCGCGGTCTCGCGCTGTTCCGCGTCGGCGGCGGTGACGACGATTTCACGAAGCACCACGTGAGCGTCGCCTACCTGTGCACCGAAACCGACGACGCCTACGCCGCGCTGTGGCGATTCCTGCTCGAGCTCGACCTGGTCACTGAACTCCGCGCGCACCTGCGCCGAGTCGACGAGCCGGTGCGCTGGATGGTGCGCGACCAGCGCGCGATCAAGCAGACCGTGTGGGAGCACCAGTACGTGCGCATCCTCGACGTGGCGGCTGCGCTCACGGCCCGCCACTACGAGCGCGACGGCACCCTGCACCTGACGATCGCGGACGACCTCGGCTTCGCCACCGGACGCTGGACGGTGGATGTCGCGGGCGGCCACGCCACCGTCACCCCCGGCGGCAGCGGCGTGACCCACGTCACGGTGCAGGAACTCTCCGCGGCCTACCTCGGCAACGTGCCGCCGGTCACGCCAGAGCTCCCGGATCTTCGCGACCGCCCGCCCGCCGTGGTTGAGCGTCTGGTACTGAGCCTCCGCAGGAGCCGGCGGTAGTTAGGCTTACCTACATGCATGGCGAGTTCAAGGTCCCGGGCGGCAAGCTCGTCGTGGTCGACCTCGAGGTGGTCGACGGCCGCATCGCGGACTTCCGTCTCGCCGGTGACTTCTTCCTCGAGCCGGATGACGCGCTCGACGCCATCAACGCCGCCGTGAATGGCCTCTCGGCCGACGCCGACGCGGCCGGCATCGCGAAGGCGGTGCGCGATGCCCTGCCCGAGTCAGCCGTCCTGCTCGGGTTCTCGCCCGAGTCCGTCGCCACGACGACCCGACGTGCGCTGCAGCAGGCCACCGGATTCAAGGACTACGAGTGGCAGCTCATCCAGGGTCCCGCCTTCAAGCCCGTCGTGCAGATGGCGCTCGACCAGGTGCTCGCCGAGGAAGTCGGCGCCGGACGCCGCAAGCCGACCCTGCGCATCTGGGAGTGGGATGAACCGGCCGTCGTGATCGGCAGCTTCCAGTCCCTCAAGAACGAGGTGGACGCCGAGAACGCGCAGAAGTACGGATTCGACGTGGTCCGCCGCATCTCGGGCGGCGGCGCGATGTTCATGGAGGCCGGCTCGGTCATCACGTACTCGATCTACGCACCGGTCGACCTCGTCGGCGGGATGACCTTCGCGGACTCGTACGCGTTCCTCGACGAGTGGGTGATCATCGCGCTCAAGTCGCTCGGCATCGAGGCGAGCTACGTGCCGCTCAACGACATCACGAGCCCATCGGGCAAGATCGGCGGCGCCGCGCAGAAGCGGCTCGGGTCGGGCGCCGTGCTGCACCACGTGACCATGAGCTACGACATGGACGGCGAGAAGATGGTGCAGGTGCTGCGCATCGGCCGGGAGAAGATCAGCGACAAGGGCATCGCGAGCGCCGTCAAGCGCGTCGACCCGCTGCGCTCGCAGACCGGACTCTCGCGCGCGGAGATCATCGACGCGATGGTCGGCACGTTCAAGCGCCTGTACGGACTCGAGGCGAGCGAGGTGACTCCGGCTGAACTCGCCGAGGCCGAGCAGCTCGTCGAGGAGAAGTTCGGCACCGAAGCGTGGCTGCAGCGCGTGCCGTGAGCGGCGGCGCATCCCGCCGGACGCGCGGGATCGTGCTCGCGATCGTGCTCGCGGCGCTCATCGTCGTCGGGGTCATCGTGTCGGCGATGGTCGGGCAGCTCGCGATCGCCCCGACCGAGGTCGTCGGATCCGTGCTGCGGGCGGCGGGCATCCCGACCGGCTGGGCGCCGACCGACCCGATCATCGAGTCCACGCTGTGGGTGGTGCGCTTCCCGCGCATCGTGATGGGACTCGCCGTGGGCGCGGCCCTCGCGGTCGCCGGCGCGGTCATGCAGGCGATCTTCGGCAACCCGCTCGCCGAGCCGGGCGTGGTCGGGGTGTCGTCGGGCAGTGCGCTCGGGGCATCCATCGGCATCGTGCTCGGGATCACCGCGTTCGGCTCCGGCACCGTCGCGATCCTCGCGTTCCTCGGCGGGCTCGGCGCGACCCTGCTGGTCTACGGCGTGAGCCGGGCGAACGGTCGCACCGAGGTCGTGACGCTGCTGCTCACGGGCATCGCCGTGAACGCGTTCGCAGGAGCGGGTCTCGCGTTCCTCCTGTTCGTCGCGGATTCGGGCAGTCGCGAGCAGATCGTGTTCTGGCAGCTCGGCTCGCTCAACGGCTCGCGCTGGTTCGAGGTGGGCATCGTGTTCGTGGTCGCCACGATCGGCACGGTGGTCGCCGTCATCCTCGGCCGGCGCTTCGACCTGCTCGCGCTCGGCGAGCGGAACGCCCGCCATCTCGGGGTCAACGTCGAGGCGCTGCGGATCGGATCGATCGTGCTGGTCGCCCTGCTCACCGGAGCCGCGGTCGCCTTCTGCGGCATCATCGCGTTCGTGGGCCTGGTCGTGCCGCACGTCATCCGGATGGCCATCGGCCCAGCGCACCGGCCACTCGTGGTCGCGAGCGCGGTCGGCGGCGGCGCGCTCATGGTGTTCTCCGACCTGCTCGCCCGCAACGTCGTGCCCGGTGCCGACCTGCCGATCGGCCTGCTCACCTCGCTCGTCGGTGGACCGTTCTTCTTCTTCCTGCTGTTCCGTCAGCGCCGCCGGAGCGGGGGCTGGGCATGACGGTGAGCGAGCACGGCATCAGCGCAGTGGAGGTCACGGTCGAACTCGACGGCACGACCGTGCTCGACGGGGTCACGCTCGACGTCGTCGAGGGCGAGGTGCTCGTGCTCGTGGGTCCGAACGGCGCCGGGAAGTCCACGTTGCTCGGAGTGCTGAGCGGTGAGCGGCGGCCGAGTGGGGGCAGCGTCACGATCGGCGGGCGGGACGTCGCATCCATTCGCCATTCCGAGCTCGCGCGGCTTCGCAGCGTGCTCACGCAGGAGAACACGGTGAGCTTCCCGTTCCTGGTCTCGGAGGTCGTCGCGATGGGTCGCGCGCCCTGGGCGCGCACGATCGAGGGCCGAGAGGATGTCACGGCGGTCGCCCACGCGATGGGCGCCGCCGACGTGCACCACCTGTCTGCCCGGCGCTACACGTCGCTCTCCGGAGGCGAGAAGGCCCGCGTCTCCCTCGCGCGAGTGCTCGCGCAGCAGACGCCCGTCGTGTTCCTGGACGAGCCGACCGCGTCCCTCGACCTCCGTCACCAGGAGGACGTCATGCGCGTCGCGCGCGCGATCGCCGAGCAGGGCAGAGCCGTCGTGGTCGTGCTGCACGACCTCACGCTCGCGGGCGCGTACGCCGACCGGCTCGCGCTGCTCTCCACCGGGCGGCTCGAGGCGATCGGATCCCCGGCCGACGTGCTCACCGAGGAGCGCGTCGAGCGCGTCTACGGACTGCCGGTCGACCTGCACGTCGTGAACGGAAAGCCCGTGGTGGTACCCGTCCGTCACTGACGTGCTACAACCCGCGAGCAGCCTCGAGGAGTGCAAGATGCGCGCGCCGAGCCACGTTGACATCCACCGCCGACACGGGGCTTGTCGAGTAGCCGGCCTTCGTCTTCAAGCCCAAGAGACGAGACAAATGGGTCGAGAGTGTCTTGTCGATGGTTGCGAGCAGCTGGATGGCCTCGTCATGCGCTCCAGTTGCGGAGTACTTCGCGAGTTTCCGAATGCAGATGACGTCGGCGGAAGCGATGCCAGAGTGGACGGCGTTCGTGACGTAGGCATCGGGGTATTCGGCTGTTCCCGAGGCGACGTCGAATAGGAGGGCCGCCGTGTCGGCGAACTCGATCGCCTTGAGGAGGCGCGCTTGGGCCTCGGTTGTCCCTGCCGTTCGTGCTGGCGGTGTCGATTTTAACCCGATCAGTCGTTCGAACTCGGTCCGTTCACCGCTGACAACGATGCCTTCGTGGGCGATGTCCCGGAGGATCGATTCGGAGGCCGCTCGTCCACGGATTTCGTCGGCTGAGTAAACCAACGGCCGGGCGTCATTCCCTGTCCACGCGGTGATCTCCCGTGCGAGCGAATCAACTTGGGAGTGCCATGCGTCTGAACCCTCGCCGTGATACACGGCAAGCAGATCGATGTCGCTCTCGGCGTGCATGGCATCGTGGACGGCGGATCCGAAGATGGCAGCGAACACGGGCGGGTGTGTCCACGACGCAAGTCGTTCTGCGATCCGCGAGCGGAGGGTGCTGGAGAGCTGTGCGAGTGCGACGATTGCGGCCGCGGCGAGATGCTCGCGATTGAGCGAATAGGCGTGGGAGCTCCCCACATCAAATCGGAGGACGACTCCTTGTCGCGCAAGGCGCTCAAGCACGCGACGCAATCCCTCAACCGAGCCTCTGCCCACGAGCCTTTGAATCTCGGAAATGGTGAACGTTGACTCGGCCTGTGCGAGGACCGTGAGAACATCGCCGTCGAGTGTCGGCGTGACCACGCGAAACGGGTATTGAAGCTCCATCGTCCCCTCCAACTATACTGAGACATCTCAAACTATAGTACGAGATCTCCAACAATACTACGAGACACGTCGCCACGGAGCGCGGCGATACGGTGTACCAATGATCATCGAGCACGCCGACGTCGTCGTCACGAGCCCCGACCGCAACTTCGTCACCCTCCGCCTCGAGACCGACGAGGGGATCGTCGGGATCGGTGACGCCACGGTCAACGGCCGCGAGCTCGCGGTGGTGTCATACCTGCGCGACCACGTCGTGCAGCTGCTCATCGGGCGCGATGCGTCTCGCATCGAGGACACCTGGCAGTTCCTCTACCGCTCGGCGTACTGGCGCCGCGGCCCGATCACGATGGCCGCGATCGCGGCGGTGGACGTCGCGCTCTGGGACATCAAGGCGAAGGCCGCTGGGATGCCGCTGTACCAGCTGCTCGGCGGAGCATCCCGCACCGGCCTCCTCACCTACGGTCATGCGTCGGGGCAGGACCTCCCGGAGCTGTTCGACTCCGTGCGGCGCCACCTCGAGCTCGGCTACCGTGCGATCCGAATCCAGTCCGGCGTGCCCGGACTGAAGTCGATCTACGGCATCGCGTCGAACGCGACCTTCGACGAGGACCGCACCGAGGACGGCGTGCGCTACGACCACGAGCCCGCGCGCCGCGCCGCCCGCCCGTTCGAGGAGGACTGGGACACCCGCAGCTACCTGCGTCACATCCCGACGGTGTTCGAGGCGGTTCGCAATGAGTTCGGGCCCGACATCCCACTGCTGCACGACGCCCACCACCGGCTGACCCCGATCCAGGCCGCGAAGCTCGGCAAGGCGCTCGAGCCCTACGACCTGTTCTGGCTCGAGGATGTCACGCCCGCCGAGAACCCCGAGGTGCTCCGTCTCGTGCGGCAGCACACCACCACCCCACTCGCGATCGGGGAGGTCTTCAACACCGTGTGGGACTTCCAGCAGATCATCCGCGAGCAGCTCATCGACTACGTGCGCGGCGCCGTCACGCACATGGGCGGCATCTCGCACCTCAAGAAGACGCTCGAGTATGCGGCGCAGTTCCAGATCAAGTCGGGGATGCACGGACCGACCGACATCTCGCCGGTCGGCATGGCCGCGGCGATGCACCTTGGCCTCGCCATCCACAACTTCGGCATCCAGGAGTACATGCAGCACGGCGCGCGCACGAACGAGGTGTTCGAGCAGTCCTTCACCTTCACCGACGGCATGCTGCACCCGGGTGACCGGCCCGGTCTCGGCGTGGAGTTGAACGTGGATGCCGCGGGCAAGTACCCGTACGAGCAGGCGTACCTGCCCTACAACCGCCTCGCCGACGGCACCGTGCACGACTGGTAGCGGCGCTCGCGTCGGCCGGATCCGAGGATCCAATACGGTATACCGATGATCATCGCGCGGGCCGACGTCATCGTCACGAGCCCCGACCGCAACTTCGTCACGCTGCGCCTCGAGACCGACGACGGGCTGGTCGGCTGGGGCGATGCGACCGTCAACGGGCGCGAGCTGTCGGTCGCGAGCTACCTGCGCGACCACGTCGCGCAGTTGCTCATCGGGCGTGACGCCCACCGCATCGAGGACACCTGGCAGTACCTCTACCGCGGCGCGTACTGGCGGCGCGGGCCGATCACGATGGCGGCGATCGGTGCCGTCGACATCGCGCTCTGGGACATCAAGGCGAAGGCCGCCGGGATGCCGCTGTACCAGCTGCTCGGCGGCGCCTCCCGCGACGGACTCCTCACCTACGGCCACGCCTCGGGCAACTCCCTCGAGGTGCTGTTCGGGGAGATCCGCGAGAAGCTCGCCGACGGGTACAAGGCGGTGCGGGTGCAGTCCGGTGTGCCCGGGTTGCAGTCGGATCTACGGCATCGGCGAGACGGACGCGTTCGTCGCCAAGGGGGAGGCGCGCAGCATCCTGCCGATCGAGGAGGACTGGGACACCCCCGCCTACCTGCGCCACATCCCCACGGTGTTCGAGGCGGTGCGCAACGAGTTCGGCCCCGAACTGCTGCTGCTCCACGACGCGCACCACCGGCTGACCCCGATCCAGGCCGCGAAGCTCGGCAAGGACCTCGAGCCGTACGACCTGTTCTGGCTCGAGGATGCCGTGCCGGCCGAGAACCAGGACGCCCTGCGCCTCGTGCGCCAGCACACCACCACCCCGCTCGCGATCGGCGAGGTGTTCAACACCGTGTGGGACTACCAGACGCTCATCCGCGACCAGCTCATCGACTACGTGCGCGGCGCGGTCACGCACATGGGAGGCATCAGCCACCTCAAGAAGGTGCTCGAGTACGCCGCGCAGTACCAGATCAAGTCGGGGATGCACGGTCCGGGCGACGTCTCGCCGATCGGCATCGCGGCCCAACTGCACCTCGGGCTCGCGATCCACAACTTCGGCATCCAGGAGTACGGCCCCCGCCCCGACGTCACACGCGAGGTGTTCCAGTACGACTTCGCGTGGAACGACGGGTACCTGCACCCCGGCGACGGCCTCGGTCTCGGCGTGGACTTCGACGTGGATGCCGCATCCCGCTACCCCTACGAGCAGGCCTACCTCCCCGTCGCGCGCCTGAGGGACGGCACCCTCCACGACTGGTGACAGGATCATCCGAAAGGATGACCCTCGAACGGGGGACAGGATGCCCAGTTCCGCATATGATCATCCGGTGGACTGGCTGATCTTCGCGGGCGTGATGGTGGTGCTCATCGCGCTCGGGTTCGTCGCGCAGCGGATGGGCTGGATCGACCTGAGCAACAAGCGGAAGACCAGCGGCACCGGCGGCGCCATGGGGATCGGCGACGAGGTGTTCCACCCGACCCGTCACGAGGCCCAGGTCGAACTCGATCGCCAGACCGTGCTGCCGGCACCCGCGCCGCTCCCGGGCGACGGCGACCTCGGCATCTACGACGGCCAGGTGCGCATCGACATCACGAAGCCCGGCAAGCACCGGGCGGACATCCCGGCCGACTGATCGGTGGTCGGGGACGCCGCGAAGCGACGCGTCTCGAAACCAGTCAGCGCTCGAGCAGGTCGTTGTACTCGGGATGCCGCTTGAGGTACGCGCTCATGAACGGGCAGGTCGCGCGAACGCGGTAGTCCGTGTCGGCGCGGACGAGGTTCAGCGCGCCCTTCGCGAGTTCGCCGCCGAGACCCTGGCCTTCGCGAGCCGGGTCGATCTCGGTGTGCACGAACGTGAGCACGTTGTCGCGGATCGTGTAGTCGGCGGCCCCAGCGTGCTCACCGTCGACCAGCAACTCGTATCGATTGAGCTTCTCGTCGTTGAGCACTTCGGTGGCCATACGCCAAGACTAAGCCGTCACGGCGCGGCGTTCCGGCGTTCCGACGCGCCTCACCCGCGCGCAGCAAACCCCTTCACTTGTTATGTAGCGACGTACGACATATGTGCTCTAATGCGATGAAAGGCTACTGAACCGGTTCAGTAGCCGCCTGCACCATCGACAAGGAGGTCACCAGTGCGACACCGCAACATCCCACGCTCCATCGCCATCCTGACCGCGACCGCGGTCATCGCGATCGCCGCCACCGGCTGCAGCCGCTTCGGCGGCAACGAAGCCGACGCCGAGACACTCACCATCTGGACGCCGCGGTACGCCGAGGAGGGTACCGAGAGCGGCTTCGACAAGGTCATCGCCGACTTCACGGAGGAGACCGGCATCGAGGTCAAGTACACCACCTACGGCACGGACGACATGAAGGCGGCGCTCGCCAACGCGGCCGGCACCACTGCGATGCCCGACATCTTCCAGAACTGGAGCGGTGTCGGTCTGATGGGCGACCTGTACGACGCCGGCTTGGTCGAGCCCATCATGAACTACGCGGACGAGCTCGGCTGGGAGGGTCGCTTCAACCAGGCCGCGCTGTCGCTGAACCTCATCGAGGGTGAGCAGTACGGCATCCCGATGACCGTGCACGCCATGGCGGTCGTCTACAGCAAGTCCGCATTCGAGAAGGCCGGCATTGCGGCCCCGCCCACCACCTTCGAAGAGCTGCTCGTCGTCAACCAGAAGCTCGAAGACGCAGGGATCACGCCGTGGACGTTCGGGGGCAAGCAGCCCTGGACGCTCATGCGGCTCACCGACTCCCTGCTCGAGGCGAACTGCGGCGCGGAGAAGATCGACGCGCTGCGCAACATGGAGCTCAACTGGCGGGACGAGCCGTGCACGCTCGAGTCCTTCACGCAGCTCAAGCAGTGGCACGACGACGGCTGGTTGCCCGAGGACTTCATGGCGCTCGAGCCGAGCTCCCGAGACCACTACAAGGGCATCTACGACGGCACTGCGGCGATGACCATCGACGGAGACTGGATCCGGGGCGGACTGGAGGCCGACGGTCAGGACACCGCGGACTTCGGGATCTTCCCGTTCCCCACCTCGACGGATCGGCTCTACTACTTCACGGAGAGCCTGTACATCTCTTCCGAGAGCACGAAGAAGGATGCGGCCGCGCAGTTCCTCGACTTCATCTCGAGCACCGAGGAGTACCTGAAGCACCAGCCTGAATTGAACAGCGTGATCATCCCGCCGATCGCCGCAGCGGAGAGCCTGTCTGAATCGACGTTCGACGACTCGTGGCTGGAGTTCGCGAGCGCGTACGAGACGGTGTACCTGCCGGCCGACCAGGCATTCGTGCCGGACGTCGCGGATGCCTTCCTGCGTGCACAGGACCAGCTGATCATCGGCGAGCTCGACCCAGCCGGTGTGATCGACGCCATCCAGACCGCGATCGACCAGCAGTAGGCGCATGACGCTCATCGCGGAGGCCGCGACGGGCACCCGGCCCCGGCGGGAGCGGACGGTCATCGTCCGCTCCCGCGGGTTCGGCGGCTTCATTCGCGCACTCCCGTTCCTCGCCCCCGCCCTGGCGCTCTACGCGCTGTTCCTCGTCGTGCCGGTGATACGGGCGCTGCAACTCTCATTCATGGAGTGGAGTGGGTTCGACGAGCCGAGATGGGTCGGACTGGAGAACTACGTCCGCCTCTTCACCACGGACCAGGTGTTCGGGATGGCGCTGCGCAACACGATCGTCTGGACCTTGCTCTCGATCATCGTCCCAATCGCCGTCGCGCTCCCACTGGCGATCGTGCTGAACGCAAGGCTGCCAGCACGGGTCTTCTTCCGGTCGGCGTTCTACGTGCCTTCGGTGCTCGCGACGATCGTCGTGGCGATGACATGGAACCTGATCTACCGTCCGGACATCGGCTTCCTGAACCAGGTGCTCGAGGGGGTGGGCCTGGGCGACCTCACGCGCGGATGGCTGGGCGATCCGGATGCGGCGCTGTATGCGGTGTTCATCGCCAATGTCTGGGCCGGGGTCGGCGGTGCGATGATCCTGTTCCTCGCTGGGCTGCAGTCGGTGCCGCAGGAGCTGGTGGAGGCGTGTCGCATCGACGGCGGCAACCGGAGGCACGTGCTGTTCTCCGTCGAGTTGCCGGCGATCCGCCCGATGATCGGCATCGTCGTGCTGCTGTCCATCATCGGCGCGCTGAAGGCGTTCGACCTCATCGTCGCGATGACGGGAGGCGGGCCTGGGGGCAGGTCCGAGATCCTGGCGCTCTACTCGTACAACCAGGCGCTCACCCAGCACCATTACGGCACCGGAGCCGCGGTCGCGGTCGTGCTGCTGCTCATCTCGATGATCGTGATCGTGCCCTACGTGCGCTGGCAGCAGCGGGAGGCCGAGGAATGACCGCCACCGGTTCCGCACCCCGCACCTCTCTCTCGGCGCGCACCGTCGGGCGCATCCGTCGGGCGATCTTCTTCGGCGTCGTGGCCCTCGCGGCGGTGCTCTGGCTGTTCCCGCTGCTGCTCGTCGTCGCCACCTCCGTTCGCCAGTTCGGGTTCCCGACGACTGACCTGCTGCACTGGTTCGACGGCTTCACCCTCGAGAACTTCGCCAAGGCCTGGGAACGAGGGAACCTCGGCCTGTACACCCTGAACTCCGCGATCATCACCTTCATCAAGGTGCCGCTCGGCATCCTCGTGTCGTCGCTGTGCGCCTTCGGACTGTCCCGCTTCCGGTTCCGCTTCCGATCGCCTCTCGTGGTCATCATCATCGCGGGGGCGGCGATCCCACTCCAGATCCCGCTCATCGCACTGTTCCGGATGCTTCTCGACTTCGGGATGCTGGACACCTACCAGGGACTGATCCTCTGCTACATCGCGCTCGGCATCCCGTACCAGGTGCTCTTCCTGATCGCGGCGTTCAACCGCATCCCGATCGAACTCGAGGAGGCGGCGAAGCTCGACGGCCTCGGGCCGTGGCGGTACTGGTCGAAGATCGTGATGCCGCTCTCCCTGCCCGTGATCGCGTCGCTGGTCATCCTCGACTTCGTCGCGACCTGGAACGAGTTCCCCATCGCGCTCACCGTGCTGCAGACCGAGGAGAACTGGACGGTGCCGCTCGCGCTGCTCTCGTTCATGGGCCCCTTCTCCAATGAGTACCAGCTGCTCGCCGCAGCGGTGCTGATCGGTGCTGCGCCAGTCATGGTCGTCTACATCGCGCTGCAGCGGTACTTCGTCAGTGGCCTGACGGCAGGAGCGATCAAGGGCTAGGCGCTGTCGCGCACCACCATGCGGGTCGCCATGATGCGCTGCCGGTCGACGTTCGAGGGGTCGCCGCCCAGCAGCTCGAGCATCATCCTGGCCATCTCGGCGCCCATCTCGGTCGACGGCTGGTGCACGGTCGTGAGCCGCACGGCGCCGGTCACGGCTGCGGCGCTGTCGTCGAAGCCGACGACCGCGACATCCTCTGGGATGCGGCGTCCGCGCGCTCGCAGCACGTCCACGGCGCCCACCGCCATGAGGTCGCTCGCGACGAAGACCGCATCGAGGTCGGGCGCGCGCTCGAGCAGGGACTGCATCGCTTCCGCGCCACTGGCCTGGGTGAAGTCGCCGTGCACGAGCAGGTCGGTGCCGAGTCCCGCCCCGCGGAGGGCACGCACCCAGCCGTCGGTGCGGTCGATCGCCGCCTGCATGTTGGGGGGACCGGCGATCGTGGCGATGCGCTTGCGTCCGGCATCCAGGAGGTACTGCGTGCCCATCGCAGCGCCGGCCGAGTTGTCGACGTCGACGTAGTTGTTGGTGTGGATCTCCGGCCGGAACGGCCGGCCGCCGAATACCACGGGCAGCGTCGCATCGAGGGTGGTGAAGAAGTCGTCGCCGGAGTGGTGGGACACGACGATCGCACCATCCACGTTGCCACCGAGCAGGTAGCCGATGGTCTTCTCGCTCGGTGAGGTGCCGCTCGCGAGCTGGAGGTTGAGCACGTACTCGCTGTCCTCGAGCCCCTGGGTGATGCCCTGCACGATCGCGGCGAAGAACGGGTCGCCGAAGAAGCGCGTGGTGTCCTCCGGCACGACGAGGGCGATGGCCATTGTCTTGCGGCGCGCGAGCGAACGGGCGGCGCGGTTGGGGCGGTAGTGCAGGCGCTCGATCGCGGCATTGACGGAGGCCACGACATCCGGGCTCACCTGCGGCGAGCCGTTGACCACGCGAGACACCGTCGAGCGAGAGACGCCGGCCGCGGCGGCAACCGCTTCCAGCGTCGGCGCGATGCGACGCTCAGGCGTCTCCGTGGTCATGGTTGTGATTCTAGGCTCGCCCTCAGAGCGCGCCGTCGCCGATGATCCTCCGGTACTCGAGCGCGCTGCTCTTCGGCGTGCGCTCCTGGGTGTCGTAGTCCACCCGCACGATGCCGAAGCGCTTGTCGTAACCCCACGCCCACTCGAAGTTGTCGAGCAGCGACCAGGCGAAGTAGCCCTCGACCGGCACCCCGTCGTCGATCGCCTCGAGCACCGCGCCGAGGTGCGCGCGCAGGAACTCGAGGCGCTCGCGGTCGTCGATCGAGCCGTCGGGCTCCACCGTGTCGTCGTAGGCGCTGCCGTTCTCGGTGACGGCGATCGCCGTACCCGTTGGCTTCGTGTACTCGTCGTGCACGCGGCGCAGCAGTCGAGTCAGCCCGTCCGGCTGCACCTCCCAGTCCATCGAGGTGCGCGGCAGGCCGCGCGACACGAAGTGCACTCTCGTCGGCGTTCACGAACGGCGAGCGCTTCGGGCGAATGGATGGCGCGGCGCTCGTCGCGGACGTCTCCCCCGGCCGCGCGCTCACCGCGTCGCCGTGGTAGTAGTTCACCCCGAGGGTGTCGATGGGACGGGAGATCGCGTCGAGGTCGCCGGGGCGCACGACGCGCTCGAAGCCGTGGCCCGCGACATCCTCGAGCACGTCCTCGGGGTAGGCGCCGCGGAACAGCGGGTCGAGGAAGAACCGGTTGAACTGCCCGTCGATGCGACGCGCGGCGTCGAGGTCGCCCGCGTCGTCCGGATCGATCGGATCAGCCACCGTGAGGTTGAGCGTGATGCCGAGGCTGAGCCCGGGGTCGCGCGCGCGCAGCTCGCCGACCGCGAGGCCGTGCGCGAGCAGGAGGTGGTGCGCGGCCGCGAGTCCGGCGGCCGGCTCCTGGCGGCCGGGCGCATGCTCGCCGCCAACGTAGGAGAGGAAGGAGGCGCACCACGGCTCGTTGAGTGTGCTCCACGAGCGCACCCGATCGCCGAGCACGTCGTGCACGCTCAGCGCGTAGTCCGCGAACTTCTCGGCGGTCGCGCGGTTCGCCCAGCCGCCCTTGGCCTCGAGGGCCTGCGGCAGGTCCCAGTGGTAGAGCGTGAGCCACGGCGTGATGTCGTGCTCGAGCAGGTCGTCGACCAGGCGGGAGTAGAAGTCGAGGCCGGCGGGATTCACCGGTCCGCCGTCGGGTCGGACGCGGGACCACGACGTGGAGAAGCGGTAGGCCTGCAGTCCGAGGTCGGCCATCAGGGCGACATCCTCGCGGTACCGGTGGTAGTGGTCGCAGGCGACCTCGCCCGTGTCGCCGTTCACGACGGCGCCCGGCACGCGGGCGAACGCGTCCCAGATCGAGTCGGTGCGGCCGTCCTCGTGGGCGGCGCCCTCGATCTGGAACGCCGCGGTGGCGGCGCCGAACACGAACGCGGGTGGGAACGCGCGCCGGGCGAGGGCAGCGTCGGGTTGCGCGACGCCGGAGGTCGCGGGGGCGAGTTGGGTCATCCCTTCACCGCTCCTGCCATGATGCCGCTGACCAGCTGCTTGCCCGCGAAGATGAAGAGCAGCAGCAGGGGAATCGTAGCGAGCACCACTCCCGCGAGCACGATCGAGTAGTCGACGAAGTAGTTGGACTGCAGCAGCGACAGCGCGACGGGCAGGGTCGGGTTCTGCCGGTCGAGCACGATGAACGGCCAGAAGAAGTTGTTCCAGGCGCCGACGAACGTGAACAGGAACAGCATCGCCGCGGCCGGTCGCGCGGCGACGACGCCGACGGTCCAGAAGGTGCGGAGCATGGATGCGCCGTCCACCCGCGCCGCCTCGATGAGCTCATCGGGAACGGACTGCCGCAGGTACTGGGTCATCCAGAACACACCGAACGCGCTCGTGAGCGCCGGGATCACGATCGCGCCGATCTGCCCGGTCCACCCGAGCTCGGAGAACAGGATGTACAGCGGCACGACGCCGAGCTGCTGCGGCACCGCCATGGTGGCGACCACGAATGCGAGCAGCGCCGGACCGCCGAGGAAGCGCAGCTTGGCGAAGGCCCAGCCCGCGAGCGTCGAGGTGATCACCACGGCGGCCGCGATCAGGAACGACGAGTAGATCGAGTTCCACAGCGCGCCCCAGAAGTTGACCGCCGGGTTGCTCACGACCGAGATCGCGTTGTCGATGAAGTTGCCGCTCGGCCACCACGGGCGCTCGCGCAGCGACGACGAGTCGCCCGAGCCGATCACGAACGACCAGTACAGCGGGAACGCCGCGCTGACGAACACCACGATGAGCGTCGCGTAGGTCCAGAAGCCCGGGCGGTTGCCGCGGATGCGCGTGATGCGCTCGCCGATCCGTCGCTTCGGGGCGTTGGGCAGGCTCGACTCGACGATCGCGAGCGGGGCGGGAGTCGTCGCGGTCATCGTGCGAGGTCCTTCCTGGTGCGGCGCGCGGATTTCAGGCCGCGGGCTCCCTCCCCGCGCACGAGCGCACGGGTCACGAGCAGGTTGAGCAGGCCGATGCCGAGGATGATCACGAACAGGATCCAGGCCATCGCGGCCGCCCTGCCGAAGTTCCACTGCCCCCAGCCGATGTCGTAGAGGTACAGCGAGATCGTCAGCCACTGCTGGCCGGCCCCACCCCGTCCGAACTGGTCGAACACGCGCGGCTCGTCGAAGATCTGCAGTCCGCCGATCGTCGACGTGATGATCACGAAGATCAGGGTCGGCTTGAGCGAGGGCAGCGTGATGCTCGTGAACTGGCGGAACAACCCTGCGCCGTCCACGGTCGCGGCCTCGTAGTAGTCGCGGTTCACCGCCTGCATCGCCGCGAGCAGGATGAGCGTGTTGTACCCGGTCCAGCGGTAGTTGACCATGGTCGCGATCGCGACATGGCTCCAGAGCGGCTCCTTGTGCCACTGGATGGCGGGGAGCCCGAGATCGGAGAGCGTGCCGTTCACCAGGCCGAAGTTGTCGGCGAACACCACGTTGAAGATGAGGCCGACCGCTACCGGGGCGACGACGAACGGGAGCAGCACGCTCATCCGCCAGAAGGTCTTCGCCCGGATGTTGCGGTCGAGCACCGCCGCGATGAAGATCGCGAGGATGAGCTGCGGCACCGTCGACAGCAGGAAGATGCTGAAGGTGTTGCGCAGCGCGGTCCAGAAGTGCGGCTGCTGCAGGATCCAGATGTACTGGTCGAATCCGATGAACTCGCCCGAGTTGCGCACGAGGTCCCAGTCCATGAACGAGATCACGGCCGTGTAACCGATCGGGAACAGTCCGACGACCGCGAACATGATGAAGAACGGGGAGATGTAGAGGTACGGCGAGACCTTGAGGTCCCACTTGCTCAGCCGCTGGGTGAAGGAGAGCACGCGCACGGGCTTCTCCGGGGCCGGCTCGTGCGGGGCCGGCTTGTCCAGTACTGGCTTGTCCTTCAGGGCGACGCTGCTCATGACGGGGGCTTTCGGTAGGGCGGGTGGTGGACCTGGAGTGGATGCGGCGGGGTCGGGTCCCTGCGGAGGCAGGGCCCCGCCGCATCCACTCGCTCTCGGTTAGAAGGCGCTGACCTCGGTCACCCAGGTGTTCCAGCTGGTCTCCTCGTCCTCGAGGCCGTCGAAGACGCGGGTGACCGCGTTCTGCAGGGCGTCGTGGAACTGGAAGAACTGCGGTCCCTTGTAGGTGGCGACGGTGATCGCGTTCGCGCGGTCGGTGAGGATCTCACCGGTCGGTGCGTCGTTGAAGTACTCGTTCGTCGCACCCGGCGAGTTCGGGGCTGCTGAGCGCCTCGAGCTGGCTCGGGAAGGTGCCGGCGTTCGCGAACGCCTGCATCTGCACCTCGGGGGAGGTCAGCCACGAGGCGAGCTGCGTCGCCGCCTCGACGTTGGCGCCGTCCTTGGGCACGGTCAGGTACGAACCACCCCAGTTGCCACCGCCGCCGGGGAACGCGTCGGCGATGTCCCAGCCGGTGATGTCGGGCGCGTTGCCCGAGATCACGCCGAGCATCCAGCCCGGGCAGAGCATCGCTGCGAACTCACCGCTGGCCATCGATGCGAACCAGTCCTCGCTCCACTGGCCCGAGTACGCGGCGATCGGGATCGCCTTCTCGACGACGGCCTGGTACGCGGCGGCGATGTCCGGGTTCTCGGTGGCGACGATCGTGCCGTCCGGGTCCTCGTACGCGACGTCGAGCTGGTTCACCATGCCCTGGAGCACGGAGTTGGCCGAGTCGATGAACGGCGTGCCGGTCTTGGCGGTGTAGTCGGCGCCGATGGTGAAGAAGTTGTCCCAGTCACCGTCGAACAGCGCGGCGACCTCTTCGCGGTCGGTCGGCAGACCGGCGGCGGCGAACAGGTCGGAGCGGTAGCAGATGCCCTGCGGGCCGATGTCGGTGCCGTAGGCGATCAGGTTGCCGTCGGCGTCGGTCGCCGAGGCTTCCTTCCAGTCCAGCCAGCGGCCCTGGAGGTCCGCAGGAACCGGCTCGAGGAGATCGGCGTACTGCATCGCCTCGGTGAACCAGTCGATCTCGATGGCTTCGACATCGGCGAGGCCGGTCTTGCCGAGCTTCTGGAAGTAGTTCGCGCGGGCGTCATTCGACGTCGCGGCCTTGTTGTGCACGACCTCGATGCCGGTCTCCTCGGTGAACTGCGCGAGCAGTTCATCGGTGTACCCGAAGTCGTTGAACGTGGCGAGCGTGAGGGTCACGGGACCGTCGTCGCTTGCGCCACCTCCAGCCGAGCATCCGGTGGCGATGAGGGCGATGGTGGCTGCGCCGGCGACTGCGCCGGCGATGGTGCGTCGTGATGTTCTCACGGTCACTCCTTTGTGTGCGTGGATGGGGTACTGCGAGTGGTGGAGGTGCGTGGGAGCGCTCCCAAATGAGGCTGTGGGAGCGCTCCCACGCGATCGGGGCGAGACTACGCACGCAGCGCGACCCCTGTCAATGCAGGGATGGGAGCGCTCCCACGTTGGAAGCGTTTGCTTCCCCGGGAACACGGGGGAGTCGGCCGCTCAAACTTTTTCGGGACGACCTCGAGTCGAAACGATTCAATGCGTCGGGTGCGATCGAGCGGCGCCCGCAACGACGAGTGGCGCGCACCCCCGAAGGATGCGCGCCACCTGCCTCAAGGAGTGTGCTGCGGTTACCGTCGGGCCGGTTCCGGGTCACGCTCCGAGTCCACGTCGGAC
>CAVUFG010000004.1:0-34816 GCA_963740815.1 uncultured Actinomycetota bacterium | reverse complement strand
CGGAAACCCACCCCGCAGCGCCGCCAGCTGCTCGAGTCGCCGCTCCGCCGCCTCATTCGACTTGTTCGCGAGGAACTCCTTCGGCTGAACCGCCCGCGTCGTCCGACCGGCGCGGTAAAGCTTCCCGTCACGCGTGAGCAGCACGCTCCCGAGCCGCCACGCCCGCCCGAGCGGCACGATGCGGGGCGGGCGGAACCGGCTGAGCTTGAGCTCGCCGATCCCGTCGTCGGGCACGGCTTCGAGGCGCTCGATGGCGCTGCGCAGGATTGAGTCGAGGTCGGACATCCATCTCACGGTACGCCGCCGCGGAAATAGTTCGGCGTCGATGTCGATCCATGGCTTGGTCAGACGACGCTCCAGTGAAAGGGTCGAGAGACGACCCTCCACAACAAGGAGCACCACACCATGAGCAAGTACATGTTCATCATGCGCGACACCGCCGAGGCGTACGAGGCATCCAAGCTGGTCGACTTCGAGGAGATCATCAACAAGATGGGCGCCTACAACGAGTCGATGATCAAGGCCGGCGTCATGGTCGGCGGCGACGGGCTCACGGCCCCGGAGCAGGGCTTCGTCGTCGACTTCGCGGCCGAGAAGCCGGTGATCACGGACGGCCCCTACGGCGAGGTGCATGAGCTGTTCAACGGGTTCTGGATCGTCGAGGTCGCCACCCGCGAGGAGGCGGCGGAGTGGGCATCCCGTGCCCCGCTCGGTCCGGGGTCGAAGCTCGAGGTGCGCCGCGTGACCGATGAGACCGACTTCGCGGGCTTCGAGGACAACGAGTTCATCCAGAAGGAGAAGGAGTGGCGGGCGGACGGCCTGTGACCGACGTCGCTCGCCGGGTCGACGCGGTCTGGCGCATCGAGTCCCGGCGCATCGTCGGTGCGCTCGCCCGCATGGTCGGCGACCTCGGGCTCGCCGAGGATCTCGCGCAGGAGGCGATCGCGGACGCGCTCGTGCAGTGGCCCGAGTCCGGCATCCCGGACAATCCCGGCGCGTGGCTCACGACCGTCGCGAAGCGGAAGGCGATCGATGGATGGCGCCGCCGCGAGAAGCTCGACGACCGCTACCGCGCCATGGCGCACGCCCTTGAGGAGGAGACGCACGACTCCCCGGAGCTGATCGAGGATGACGCGCTGCGCCTCGTGTTCACCGCGTGCCATCCAGTGCTCAGCAAGGAATCGCAGGTCGCACTCACGCTGCGCATCGTGGGCGGACTCTCCACCGAGGAGATCGCGCGGATGTTCCTGGTGCCGGTGGCGACCATCCAACAGCGCATCGTGCGCGCCAAGAAGACGCTGTCGGCGGCGCACGTGCCGTTCGAGGCGCCCGACCCGCCGCAGTGGACCGAGCGGCTCTCGGCGGTGCTCGGCGTGATCTACCTCATCTACACGGAGGGCTACTCGGCGACCTCGGGCGACCGCCTCATGCGTGCCGAGCTCGCCGGTGAGGCACTGCGGCTCGGGCGGGCGCTCGCCGAGCTGCTGCCGCGCGAGCCGGAGGTGCACGGGCTGGTGGCGCTCATGGAGTTCCAGTCGTCGCGGTTTGCGGCGCGCACGCGGCCGGACGGTTCGCCGATCCTGCTCGCCGACCAGAACCGAGCGCGGTGGGATGTCGCGCAGATCCGCCGAGGCACCGCCGCCCTCGCCCGTGCCGACGCCCTCGGCAAGGGCCGCGCGTCGTACGGACTCCAGGCGGCCATCGCCGAGGCGCACGCCGTCGCACCGAGCGTGGACGACACCGATTGGGAACGCATCGTCGTGCTCTACGAGGCGCTCGGCCGGCTCGCGCCCAACCCGGTCGTCGACCTGAACCGGGCGATCGCGGTGTCGAAGGCGGTGGGTCCGGCATCGGGACTCATGATCGTCGACCAGCTCGCGACCGACGGTGCACTCCGCGGCTCGTACCTGCTGCCGAGCGTGCGCGGGGAACTGCTCGCGCAGCTCGGGCGCACCGAGGAGGCGCGGTCGGAGCTGACGACCGCGGTCAACCTCGTGGGCAATGAGCAGACGCGGGCTGTACTGCTCGGAAAGTTGGAAGCCCTCTAGGGTCGAAGCATGACCCTGCAAGGCGACGGCCACGTGCACACCGAGTGGTCGTGGGACACCGGCGGTCCCCACTACCCGACCGCGATGGGCACGATGGAGCGCCAGTGCGAGCGCGCCGTGCGCATCGGGCTGCCGTCGCTGGCGTTCACCGAGCACTTCGACTTCGGCAGCTGGACCACCGAACCGCCGGACGAATGGCCGCACCTCGCCCCGATCATCGCCGACGGCATGCTCACCCCGCCGCGGTTCGAGCTCGAGGGCTACCTCGAGAGCGTCGAGCGCTGCCGTCACCGGTTCCCCGAGCTGACCATCCTGACCGGGGTCGAGTTCGGCGAGCCGTACCTGTATCCCGAGGAGGCTGCGGCGCTCGTCGATCTGGGCGTGATCGACCGGATCAACGGGTCGCTGCACCGCATCCCGCTCGGCGGCCAGCGCAGCGAGCCGAACATGCTGCTGCGGGAATACACGCCCGCCGAGGTGATGTGGGCGTACCTCGAGGAGCTGCCGCGCATGGTCGCGGGCTCCGACGTGTTCGAGGTGTTCACGCACATCGACTGGGTGGCGCGCTACTGGCCGGTGGAGGAGATCGGGCCGTTCGATCCGCGGCCGTTCGAGGAGGGTATCCGGTCCGGGATGCGCGCCCTGGCCGCAGTCCGACCGCGCGCTCGAGCTCAACACGAGCCGGCTGTGGTCGTGGGTCCCGCAGTGGTGGAGCGAGGAGGGCGGCCGCGCGATCACGTTCGGCAGCGACGCCCACGTTGCGGAGAACCTCGCCCGCAACTTCCCGGAGGCCGCCGTGCTGGCGGAGCACTTCGGCTTCCGGCCGGGGTCACGGCCGCAGGACTTCTGGACGCGGTAGCCGCTAGCCGCAAGCGCCGACGAACTACCCGCGCAGGAACTCCAGCACCGTGTCGGTCGCCGACGCGTCCTCGATGACGAAGCCGTGCAGCCCGCCCGGAATCGCGTGGAGCCGTGAGCCTGGGATCGCCGCGCTCAGCAGCTCCGCGTTGCCGAACGGCGTCACCGCATCCAACTCGCCGTGGAGCACGAGTGTCGGCGCCTGGATCTCGCCGAGCCGCGACCACGAGTCGTGGCCCTTGCTCGCCTGGAAGTACAGCCGTCGCGCGGTCGTCGAGAGCTCGACCGCGAAGAACTGGTCGACGGCCGCGGGCTCCGCTGCCAGGAACTCGGGGGAGAAGAACAGCGGAGCCATCTCGGCGGGCGACCAGCGGGCGAGGATGCTGGAGACCGCGGCATCCCGCTGCACACCGCCCTCATCGCCACCGGTCGTCGCGCCGAGCACGAGCCGTCGCACGCGAGACGGGTGGCGGATGGCGAGCCACTGCGCGATGCGTCCGCCCATCGAGTAGCCGTAGACGTCGGCGGAGTCGATGCCGACGGCATCCATGACGGCGGCGACATCGTCGGCGAAGAGTTCGGTGGCGTAGTGCTCGTGCGCGCCGAGCTCGGCCCCGGCCCCCATGCCGCGGTGGTCGAACAGGGTGACGTTGTGCGACGCCATGAGCGCCGGCAGCACGTGAAGCCACGACCGGTGCGAGAGCGACTGGCCGGCGATGAGCACGAGCGGGCTGCCGGTGCCGCCGTTCCACCACGCGATCGTCGGCGCCGTCCTCGGTGCGCAGCCGACCCGAGCGCAGGTCGGCCACGCCGGTCATGCGCGCACGTCGAACGTGATGCCCGTGGCATCCTCGGCTGCTGCCCAGACCTTCGCGCCGAACTCCGCCGACGCGCTCTGCGCGACGGGCTTGGTGAGCACCGGCCGCCCGGTGACCGAGCGGGACGGGCCGTAGAACTCGCCGCCCTTCGCGTCGGGGTCGGTGGCGGCGCGCAGCACCGGCCAGGCTCCGCGGTCCTTGCCGTGCGTCATCGGGGTGAGCAGCCGCTCGCCGAGGTGCTGGCCGCGTGACGCGAGGTCGGTGATCCCCGGGCGGTGTGCGCCGGGCGCGTTGAGGGCGAAGCCGGGGTGCGCGAGCAGTGAGTGGATGCTGCTGCCCGCAGCATCCAGCCGCCGTTCCAGTTCGAACGCGAACGCATGGTCCAGGTGCTTGCTCGTCGCATAGGCGAGGGACGCGTTGTACTTGCGCGCGCCCTGCTCGAGATCGGCGGGGTCGGCCTTCGCGAGCCGGGTGCTCAGCGAGCCGAGCCAGACGATGCGGGCATCGGGTGACAGCTTCGGGAACAGCAGCGCGGTGAGCGCGAACGGCCCGTAGGCGTTCGTGCCGACGGTGCGTTCGAGGCCATCGGCGGTGACGCTGCGGTGCTTGGACGGGTCGGTCGAGCCGCCGTTGTTGATGAGCAGGTCGATCGGGGCGGCGAGCTCGGCGGCCGCGGCGCGGATCGAGTCGAGCGAGGCCAGGTCGAGCGAGATCGACGAGACGTCCGCACCGGCGACGTGCTCGCGGATGCACGCGAGCGCGTGCGTCGCCTGCTCCGGCCGCCGGGTGGTGATGACCACGCTCGCACCGGCCCGGGCGAGCGACTCGGCGATGAAGTAGCCGATGCCGCGACCGGCACCGGTGACGACCGCGACGCGACCCGACTGCGACGGGATGTCGGCCGGGTCCCAGCGCCGGGTCACTGCTGCTGGGTCTGCGTGGTGGGGGCAGCGGTCGAGACGCTGCTGGTTGAGATGCTGCCGGTCGACGCGATCTGCTCGTGGTGGTGGATGACCTCGGCGACGATGAAGTTCAGGAACTTCTCCGCGATCGTCGGGTCGAGCTCGGCGTCCATGGCGAGGGCACGGAGGCGCGCGATCTGCACCTTCTCGCGCTCGGGGTCCGACGGCGGCAGCCCCTCGACGGCCTTGAGCCTTCCGACCGCCTGCGTGAACTTGAACCGCTCGGCGAGCATGTGCACGAGCGCGGCGTCGATGTTGTCGATGCTCTTGCGCAGGCCGACCAACTCGTCGGGCAGCGCGCCATCCGAAGTCTCGCTCATGGCTCAAATGTAGCTGGCAAGCTGGTGCCATGCCCCGCCCGGTCGTGACGTTCTTCGCGTCCGACTTCCTGTCGCTGCTGGGCAACGCCGCGGTCGTGCTCGTGCTGCCCTACCTCGTGCTGCTGCGCACCGGGGATGCCGCGGCCGCCGGCATCGTCGCCGCGACCAGCGCGGTGCCCGGCTTCGTCGCCGCAGTCGTCGGCGGCGCGCTCGTGGACCGCATCGGCCGCCGCCGCATGACGATCATCGCCGACGTGGGCAGCGCGGTCTCGGTGGCCCTGCTCGCGATCGTGGATGCCACGCTGGGGCTCAGCCTCGGCTGGTTCATCGCACTCGGCATCCTCGGGGCGCTGTTCGACGTTCCCGGCATGACCGCGCGGGACGCGATGCTGGGGCGGGTCGCACAGGTCGCGGGATCTTCGGTCGATCGAATCGCTGGTGTTCGGAGAGCTCTGTACGGCCTGGCCTTCTTGGTTGGTCCAGCGGCCGCGGGCATAGCGCTCACGGTGCTGCCAGCCTCGACCGTGCTGTGGTTGGTCGCAGGATGCTCGGCCGCCGCAGCCCTGCTGGCCGTTCGCCAGCCCGAAGTCCCTCGCCCAGCACGTCGCGGTGGACGAGCCGCACCCCGCAGCCGCCGGGGCGGAAGCCCCGCGCGCCCGCACCCTTCGGGTGGCGCACGATCCGCGAGGGCTTCCACCTCCTGGCGTTCCTCCCGCATCGCCCTCGCCACCACCCTGCTCGGAGTCGGCTCGATGTTCGCGATCGGCCCCCTGCAGGCCGTGGTGCTTCCGGCGTACTTCGCACGGGAGGCTGCGCCCGAGTTGCTCGGAGCCGCGCTCGCGACCGTCGCCCTGGGCCTCATCCTCGGCGCGCTGCTCTCGGCACCGTTCGCCGGCCGCGCCGGACGTCGCGCCGTGCTGGTGACGGCGCTCGTGGCATCCCTCGCCGGACTGGTCGCGTTCGCGGCACTGCCGTCGGCGGCCGTCGCGATCATGGCGGCGGTGCTGGTCGGGCTCGGCTTCGGGCTGCTCGCGCCGATCCTGCCGGTGCTCGTGACCGAGCACGTGCCCGAGGCGGCGCGCGCGCGAGTGTTCGGCCTGCAGAACGCGGGCTACCTCGCGGCGTACCCGCTGGGCGCGCTGCTGGTCGGATTCGTCGTGCAGGCCACGCGACGTGCGGGTCGGCGCGATCGTGTGCGCGGCGCTGTGGGCGGTGCTCGTGGTGTTCGGGCTGCTGGCGCCGGCGCTCAGCTCCCGCGAACTCGCTCGGCCGCTCCCCACTTGACAGAATCCGCTAGTTGCGAGGCGTCCGAACTAGCGGATTTTGTCAACTCGGCGGGTCAGGCGCCCGGCACCCGCGCCACCACCGGTTCGGGCCCGTACGCCTCGAGCCGCGCGAGCAACCCGTCGCGCACCGCTGGCCACTCGTCGATGAGCACCGAGAACACCGCGGTGCCGCTCCACGTGCCGTCCGCGCGGAGCCGGTCGCGGCGCAGCACCCCCTCGAACTGGGCGCCGAGCTTGGCGATCGCCGCCCGTGATCGTTCGTTGAGCGAATCGGCCTGCAGCTTCACGCGGCCGAAGCCGTGCTCGAACGCCTCGCCGAGCATGAGCAGCTTCGCCTCCGGGTTCACCGCGGTCGACCAGACGCTCGGGTGGTACGCGGTCCACCCGATGTGGGTGGCCTCCTTCGCGACGTCGAAGTCGCCGAGGGTCGAGCATCCGACGAGCACGCCGTCGGACTCGCCGCCGACCAGGCGGATGCCGTAGACGTTGCCGGCGTCCCACTGGTAGTAGGTCTGCGCCCACTGCTGGAACGCGTCGGCCGAGGGCTGCACGCCCGCCGGTCCGCCGCCGTATCCGCCGGCGAACACCTCCGGGCTGTTGATGGCACGGGCGAGCTCGCCGAGATCGTTTCGGTCGAGCGGTTCGAGGCGGATGAACCGGCCCTCGATCACGCGGGGCTCGGGGCGCGTTGCTGGCATCCGGCCAGTCTGGCAGTCGCTACAGTGACGTCGTGAGTACCGCATCCGCACCGGTGGCCCCTCCGACCTTCTGGCCGTGGCGCCGCACCCCGGTGATCCGGGCGCTCGGCTCGTTCGTGTCGTGGTTCGGGTTCGCGTTCTGCTTCAGCCTGCTGTACCTCACCGCGGTCACGGTCACCGCGCTCGGCGGCTACTGCGCGAGCGGCGGCCCGTACGTCATCGAGACGGAGTGCCCCGACAACGTGATCGCGTTCACGCCGCTCAGCATCTTCGGCGGGTTGGCCGCGGTGGTGATCGCGATCGTGTTCGCGCAGGGGTTCGGAACCCCGCTGATCATCTGGGCCTGGCCCATCCTGTTCGTCGGCCTCGGCTGGACGTTCTTCCAGTCCTTCATCACGTTCGGCGACATCACGGGCATCGTGATCGGGGTGATGTTCTGGCTCATGGGGTTCGCACCCCTCGTGCTCGCGTTACGGGCAGGATGGCGCAGCACACTGATCGGCACCGTCAACATCCGCGGTGAGGCGTTCGATCGCCGCCGCGAGCGCACCGGCATGTGGCTGCCCAACGCGGGCACCAACGAGGACGTGCTGCCGACCGCCGGGGACTGGGCCGGCGCGATCCTCATCGCCGCGCTCGGCGCCGGTTTGGGCTACTACGCCGCCCAGTTCGCGTGGTTCTGAGCCCATAGCGCGCCGGTCCCCGCCCGGCGCGCGTCGTCCGTCGATCGCCACGAGCGTGGTCGCGGCGATCGCCGGGATCACCCAGGCAGGCACGTCCGCGTCGCTGCTCAGAGCAGGTCGTTTCGGACGATGATCTCGTCGCGAGCCGGGCCGACGCCGATGACGCTCATCGGGGCTCCGCTCATCGCCTCGAGCGCGAGCACGTAGTCCTGGGCGGTCTGCGGAAGGTCCTCGAACCGGCGGGCTCCCGTGATGTCCTCGGACCAGCCGGGGAACTGCTCGTAGATCGGCTTCGCGTGGTGGAAGTCCGACTGCGACACCGGCACCTCGTCGACGCGCACGCCGTCGACCTCGTACGCGACGCACACCGGGATCGTCTCGAGTCCGGTCAGCACGTCGAGCTTGGTGAGCACGAAGTCGGTGACGCCGTTGATCCGCGCCGTGTAGCGCGCGATCGGGGCGTCGTACCAGCCGGTGCGACGCGGGCGTCCCGTTGTCGTGCCGAACTCGAAGCCCTTGGCGCGCAGCCACTCGCCCGACTCGTCGAGCAGCTCGGTGGGGAACGGACCGGAGCCGACGCGGGTCGTGTACGCCTTGACGATGCCCACGATGCGGTCGAGGCGGTTCGGTCCGACGCCGGATCCCGTGGACGCGCCGCCGGCCGTCGCGTTGGATGACGTGACGAACGGGTAGGTGCCGTGGTCGACATCCAGCATGGTGGCCTGCCCGCCCTCGAAGACGACGGTCTTGCCGGCATCCAGCGCCTGATTGAGCAGCAGCGCGGTGTCCGCGACCATCGGCCGGAGGCGATCGGCGTACGACAGCAGGTCCTCGACGATCTCGTCGACCGCGATCGCGCGCCGGTTGTAGATCTTCACGAGCAGGTGGTTCTTGGTGTGAAGGGCGCCCTCGACCTTCTGGCGCAGGATGTTCTCGTCGAACAGGTCCTGGATGCGGATGCCCACCCGGTTGATCTTGTCGGCGTAGGCCGGTCCGATCCCGCGTCCGGTGGTGCCGATCTGCCGCTTGCCGAGGAAGCGCTCGGTGACCTTGTCGAGGGTGCGGTGGTACTGCGTGATGACATGGGCGTTCGCGCTGATCAGGAGCTTCGAGACATCCACGCCCCGGCTCGACAGCGCAGTGAGTTCGTCGAACAGCACCTCGATGTCGACGACGACGCCGTTGCCGATCACGGGCACGACGCCCTCGGTGAGGATGCCGGACGGCAGCAGGTGCAGCGCGTACTTCTGGTCGCCCACCACGACGGTGTGCCCGGCGTTGTTGCCGCCATTGAACTTGACGACGTAGTCGATGCGAGAGCCGAGCAGGTCGGTGGCCTTGCCCTTGCCTTCGTCTCCCCATTGGGCGCCGATGATGACGATTGCAGGCATGGGACTCTCCCTTTCGAACGAGGTGGGATTACACCCCAGCCTATCGAACGGGCACGGCCGACGCGACTAGACGGTGCTCTCCAGGTGCCACACCTTCGCGACGATCTGCCAGCCGTCCGGCCCGCGCACGAACGACAGGTGGTCGACGAAGATGCTGTCGAGCACGCGCAGCCGCACGTGCACCGAGGCTGCGGCATCCGAGAGCCAATCGACGTTCACGACCTCCTCCTGGCGGTCCTGGCCGACGGATGCCGGTGACGGCCGGTTCGCGACGACCTCGCGCCACGCGGGGTACGGGTCGACGGTGACGACGCCCTCGTCGACGTCGAACAGGGTGCTCGCCGGGTGGAAGACCTGGTCGAGCAGCGTCACGTCGCACGCGTGGAGCGCGCGGAAGTAGATGTCGACGGCGGCCAGGAGCTCGGATTCAGAGGAGGGCATGAGGGAATGCTGGCAGCCCGCGCGTGCGGTTCACAGCGCTCCGAGCGCCATTGGCAGGATCACGGCGAAGGCTGACCGTGCTGCCGCACCCACTCGTGCATCACGATCGCGGCGGCCGCGGCGGCGTTGATCGAGCGGGTCGAGCCGTACTGGCGGATCTCGACGTGGCTGGATGCCGCGGCGAGCGCGTCATCCGTGAGCCCCGGGCCCTCCTGGCCGAACAGCAGGATGCAGCGCTCGGGCAGCGCCGCGGAGTCCACCGGCACGGCGCCGGGCAGGTTGTCCACCGCGACGATCGGGAGTGACGTGCTCGCGCGCCCAGGTGACGAGGGCCGCGACATCCTCGTGGTAGATCACGTGCTGGTAGCGATCGGTGACCATCGCGCCGCGCTTGTTCCAGCGGCGGCGGCCCACGATGTGCACGGCCTCGGCGAGGAACGCGTTCGCGGTGCGCACGATCGAGCCGATGTTGAGGTCGTGCTGCCAGTTCTCGATCGCGACGTGGAAGGGATGCCGCCGCTGGTCGAGATCGGCGACGATCGCCTCCATGCTCCAGTACCGGTACTGGTCGACGACGTTGCGGGCGTCGCCGTCGCGCAGGAGCTCGGGGTCATACCGCGGGTCGTCGGGCAGGGGCCCCTCCCACGGTCCGACGCCGACTCGCTGGTCGTCGGCGCCGGTCATGCTCGAAGGCTAATCCAGGTTGAAGTACCTCGTCGGCTTCAGGTCGATCGCGTGGCCGGTGCCCGACTCGATCACCATCTTGAGCGAGGGGTCGCTGTCGAGGTAGTAGAACTCGATCGTGTCGCCGATGAAGCCGCCCATGAGCTTCTCCGCGCCGGCGTCGGCCAGCAGGATGTCGGACTCCTCCTTCGAGTGCTTCATCACCGCGATGTGCTGCACGCCCTCGCCGTGGGTGTCGAGGAACTCCTGGTAGATGCTGTTGCCGCCGGTCGGCTGGATGAGCTCGAAGCCCATCCCGCCGACGTTCACCTCGCAGCCGATCATCGTGAAGGCCTCCGGCTTGCCGCGCAGGTAGGTGTCGTGCAGCAGCGGGGCGCCGTACTCGAACACGCTCCACGGGCCCCAGCCGAGGCGCTTGCTGTACTCGTACATCGTCTTGTCGGCGTCGCGCACGACGAGTGCGATCTGCGAGATCGGGTGCTTCGGGTTGACCGAACTGTCGAGGGGCATGTCAGTTTCCTTCCGGTAGCCAGGGGAGGTCGACCTTGTCGCCTTGCACCCCCGGGGTCTTGATGAAGAACGCGGTGAACGGCATGTCACCGACGTTCCTGAAGTAGTGCTCGACGTTGGGCGGAGCACCGATGAGGTCGCCCTCGACGATCACGACGCACTCGCTGCGCTCGAACCACACCTCGGCGGAGCCCTTGAGCACGAGGAACGACTCGGTGTGGTGCTCGTGGATGTGGTTGCCGAAGTCGTCGCCCGGACGCAGCGTGACCACGCCGAACATGACGTCGTCGCGCTGCTCGAGGTAGCCGGGGCCCCAGTCGCCGAACCGCGGCTCGACCGAGGAGAGCTTGATCGGTGCGTCATCGTCACTTGCGACGAGCTCCGGTACAGCTCGTACGCGTCCTTCGGAGTCGGCGTCGTCGTGCACGACGGCCCGGATCGCTGTGATCATGCCCGACGGGCGAGTCCGACTGGAAGATGTTGCGGCCCATGTCGACGCCGGCCGCTCCGGCGCGCACCGCGTTGGACGCCATCGTGAGCGCGTCGAGCTCGGGGAGCTTCTTGCCGCCCGCCATGATGACCGGCACGGGGCATCCAGCGACGACATCCTCGAAGCCCTCGTCGCAGTAGTACGTCTTCACGAGCTGTGCGCCGAGCTCGGCCGTGATCCGCGTCGCGAGCCCGAGGTAGCGGGCGTCGCGCACGAGCTCCTTGCCGACCGCGGTGACGCCCAGCACCGGAATGCCCACGCGATACCCATGGTCGACCAGCGTCGTCAGGTTCTGGATGCTGCGTGACTCATGCTCCCCGCCGACGAACACCTGCACGGCCACCGCCGAGGCGTTGATGCGCACCGCGTCATCCATCGCCATCGCCGTGTACTCGTCGGACAGCTCCTTGAGGATGCTCGGACCACCCGACGCCCGCAGCACGAGCCCCGAGCGCGTGCCGGAAGGGATCGACGTGCGCAGCGCCCCGCGCGTGCACATGAGCGCGTCCGCGTGCGAGCTGATCGAGGCGATGCCGAGGTCGATGCGCTCGAGGCCCGAGGTCGGCCCTTGGAAGTAGCCGTGGTCGAACGCGAGCATGACCGTGCGGCCCGTCTCGGGGTTGAGGATGCGCGACAGCCGGTTGCGCATGCCCCAGTCGAGGCCGTCCACACCCTTGATCGCATTCGGGAAGCGCGCGCCCGGGATCTCCGGGTGAAAGGACTTGCCGCCCTCGTTCGAATCCTTGTCGGCCATGTCAGTCCTTCGATCGGGGGGAGGCGGGCACGTATGGCAGGCCGCCGGGCGGGGTGAAGAGCGGGGGCAGTGCAGCGGCGGTCGTCGCCGCGCTCATGGCGCGGTAGGTGTCGAACCAGCGGGCGTAGGTGTCGTCGTAGGTCGCGGCATCCGGTCCGGGCACGAGGGGGTCGCCCTCGGTGCCGATCGCCGGGAGGTCGATGCCGACCGCGGCGCCCGCGAGGCGCGCGGCGCCCATCGAGGTGGCCTCGGCGAAGGTGGAGCGGCGCACGGCGCGGCCGGTGACATCCGCCATGATGCGCGGCCAGAGCCGGCCGCCGCTCGAGCCGCCGGTGAAGACGAGGGCGCCGCTCTCGGTCGCGCCGTGGGTGAGTTCGTCGAGGATGTCGAGGTGCGCGCGTGCGACGTACGCCGCGGCCTCCTCGATCGCGCGGACCATCGCCGCGCGCCCCGTGCCGGCAGGGTTGCCGACGTCGATCCCGGTGAATCCCGGGGCGGCGTGATGCCAGCCGTCGGCCTGCATGACGTTCGACAGGATCGCGACGACGCCGTTCGATCCGGCCGGGATCGCGAGCGCCTCGTCCTCCATCGCGTCGTAGTCGGACACGCCCGGACTCTGCCGGTCAGGGGCATAGAGCCCATCCCTCGCCCAGCGCATCGCGAGCCCGGAGAGGAAGCCGATGCCCTCGACCATCCAGCGGTCCGGCTGCACGTGGCACAGCGTGCGCAGGCGGCGCTTGGGATCGATGGTCGGGAACGCGGTGACCGCGGTGGTCTGCCAGAACGTGCCGGCGACGATCGTGGGCACCGCGGGCTGCGCGTCGATCGCGTGCAGGGCGAGCTGGGTGTCGGCCCCGCCGGCGACGACCGGGAGTCCGACGGGCAGTCCGGTCTGCGCCGCGGCATCCGCGGTCACGATGCCGATGAGGGTGCCGCACTCCACGACCGGCGGCAGGATGCCCGCGTCGAACCCCACGAGCTCCGCGAGTTCGGCCGACCAGGTGCGCGCGCGCAGGTCGAACAGCGCGCTCGACGAGCCGCAGGTCGGCTCGGTGGTGAACTCCCCGGTGAGGCGGTAGGCGATCCAGTCGCTGAGCATCCCGAGATGGCGAGTGCGAGCCAGCAGTTCGGGCTCGTGCTCCGCGATCCAACGCAGGCGGCTCGGCGCGGTGATCGAGACCCAGTCGCCGGCGAGCGCGAAGATGCGGTCGGCGGCGCCGGATGCGACGAGCTCGTCCGCCTGGCTCCGTGCCCGCCCATCGGTGTTGGGGCACGCCCACAGCTCGTGCCCCTCCGCGTCGTACAGGACGAACCCCTCGCGCATGGCGGAAGGGGCGAGCGCCGGCGATCCGGCCGGCGCCCACGGCATCCACCACCTCGCGCAGCGCCGACGCGATCGCGTCCCAGCCCCCCGCGGTGTCGAACGTCGTGCCGCCCGGATGCCCGGGCACGGGTCGATGCGTCCACTCCCGCGCCGCGTGCGCGATGATCGCGCCGCTCGAGTCCACCGCGAGCACGCGCGCGGAGCCCGTGCCCGCGTCGACCGCGAGCACCACGTCGCCGCCAGACCTGGCCGAACTCACGCCGGCCACCGCAATTCCCTGCCCGCCTGCCAGTCCACGATCTGCTCGGCGAGCATCTCGGCACCGCGCCGCAGCGTCTCGAACGTCGCACCGGCGATGTGCGGGGTGATGGTCACGTTCGGGGTGGCCGCGAGTTCCCGCCACGGGCCGTCCGACTCGCACACGTCGAGGGCGGCGCCGGAGAGGTGTCCGCTGCGAAGGGCCTCGAGCAGCGCCTGCTCGTCGACGAGGGATTCGCGGGCGGTGTTGATGAAGAACGCGCCCGCGGGCATCCCGGCGAACTGCGTCGGCACCGAACAGGTGACGGTTCTCGGGCGTCGCGCGGGCGTGCACGCTCACGGCTTCGCTGCGCGCGAGCAGGTCGTCGAGGTCGGCGACGCGCTCGACGCCGGGCACGTCGCTCGTGACGTAGGGATCGAAGGCGAGCACGGTCATCCCGAGCGCGGACGCCCGCGCGGCGACCAGGCGCGCGACGTTGCCGAGTCCGATGAGTCCGAGGGTGCGTCCGGCGAGCTCGCGGCCGAACCACTTCGCGCCCTCGAACGTGGACTCGGCGATCACGCCGCCGGAGGCGGACGTCGCATCCACGTCCTTGACCGAGGGCACGACGTTGCGGAAGCCGGAGATGAGGAACCCGATGGTGATGTCGGCCACGGCCGCGGCGTTCTTTCCCGGCGTGGTCGCGACCTGCACGCCGAGCTCCTTCGCGGCTGCGAGGTCGATGTTGACCGGCCCGCCGCGCGCGCAGGCGATGAGCCTGAGGCTCGGGTTCGCCTCGAGCACCTCGCGCGTCACCGGCACGCCGTGGAGCACGAGCACCTCGTGGCCGTCGACGAGCGCACTGGTCTCCGCGGGGTCGCCCTCGTACTCGCGCAATCCGCCCAGGGGCCAGGTCGGCGAATCCGTGATCGTGATGGTCGCGTGGTCGCTCTCGAGCCCGCGCTCCTGCAGCGCCTCGACGAACACCCCGGCCGGCATGTAGCTGTCGCCGATCACGAGGATGCGCGTCACGACACCTCCTCGAAGCGCTGCAGTCCCGAGCCGTTGAAGCCCGCGCGCGCGATCCCGCCGGGCTCGTGGCCGCTGTCGACCGTCACTCGGAGTCGGTCGGTGCGCACGGAGGCGCGTGACACGTCGACCGGAACATCCCGCTGGTCGTACGCGACCGCCTCGACCACGACGATCGGATAGCCCGGCTCGACCCCGAGCACCGCCGCGATGTGCCGGTCGGCGCTCGCCGCCTCGATCGTGCGGTGCATGCGCGTGATGCGCACGCGCGCGACCGACTCGAGCGCGGCGTACAGGCTGGCCCGCGGGTCACGAAGGCTCGCCGCGATCCCGGCGAACCGGCGCGGCATGTAGTCGACGGTGTGCACCGCGGTCAGGGCGCCGACCGCCCGCGAGCGCTCGAGCACGAAGCCGTCGGTGCGGTCGCCGGGCGCCTCGCGGTCGCCGAACGCCGCGGTCACCCACGGCGGCATGGTCTCGATGCCCGAGCGAAGCACGGTCGAGGTGAGCGCGCTGCGTCCGCCCTCGACGTACTGGCCGAGCAGGCCGGGCGCCGAGGGCAGCGTCCACGACCACGGCGACTCGGTGTCGGCGGTCACGAAGGCGCCCCGACCCTGCTCCCGCTTGATGATCCCGGAGTTCTCCAGTCGCGAGAGGGCTTCGCGCACGCTCGTGCGTGAGATGGCGTAGCGCGCGCACAGCTGGTGCTCGCTCGGCAGCCGGTGACCACGCGACCAGGTGCCGTCGGAGATGCCGTACTCGAGGATGCGCATGAGCTGGAACCAGATCGGCGTCTCGCCGGCGCGGTCCAGTTCGGGCAGTTGGGTCAGGACGTCATCGTTCATATCCGATTTATCATGGCCCGGTCACTTGTATGGAGGGAAGAGACAAGTTGGATGACGCGCCGTCGCCCTCCCGCGGCGCATCCACTGTTAACCTCCTCTCGTGTGGACACCCGACGGCCCCGACCTCGTCATCCACGGTGACAACCTCGAGGTGATCCGAGGACTCCCCGACGGAGCGTTCCGCCTGATCTACCTCGATCCGCCGTTCAACACCGGGTCGCGCCCAGAGCCGCCGGACGACGACATCGACGCGCGCGGTCGACGGCAGCCGCACCGGCACCCGCATCGGCTTCATGGGCCGCAGCTACGACACGATCAAGGGCGACCTCTCCCGCTACGACGACACGTTCACCGACTACTGGGCGTTCCTCGAGCCGCGCCTCGCCGAGGCCTGGCGCCTGCTCGACGACCGGGGCACGCTCTACCTGCACCTCGACTTCCGCGAGTCGCACTACGCGAAGGTCGCGCTCGACGCCCTGTTCGGCCGCGACAGCTTCCTCAACGAGATCATCTGGGCCTACGACTACGGCGCCCGGGCGACGCGCAAGTGGCCCGCGAAGCACGACACGATCCTCGTGTACGTGAAGAACCCGAAGACGTACTACTTCGACAACGCGGCGGTCGACCGCGAGCCGTACATGGCGCCGGGGCTCGTGACTCCGGAGAAGGCCGCACTCGGCAAGCTCCCGACGGATGTCTGGTGGCACACGATCGTCCCGACGAACGGGCGGGAGAAGACCGGGTACGCGACGCAGAAGCCGGAGGGGATCCTGCGCCGCATCATCCAGGCCTCGAGCGCGCCCGGCGACTGGGTGCTCGACTTCTTCGCCGGCAGCGGCACGACGGGCGCGGTCGCCCGCAAGCTCGACCGTCGCGTCGTGCTCGTGGACGAGAGCGCGGATGCCGTCGCGGTCATGCGCACCCGGTTGGGCGACGAGGGCATTCGGTACGTGCCTCAGTAGCATTAGCCGCATGTCCAACCGCGGCGACATCGAGTGCTGGCTCACCGACATGGACGGCGTGCTCGTGCACGAGAACCGTCCGATCCCCGGCGCCTCCGAGCTGCTGCAGCAGTGGCGGGACCGCGGCAACCCGTACCTCGTGCTCACGAACAACTCGATCTTCACGCCGCGCGACCTGAGCGCGCGGCTGCGCGCGAGCGGGCTGGATGTGCCGGAGGACTCGCTCTGGACCTCGGCGCTCGCGACCGCCGACTTCCTGCACTCGCAGATCCCCGGCGGCTCGGCGTTCGTGATCGGCGAGGCCGGCATCACGACCGCCCTGCACGAGGCCGGCTTCGTCATGACCGAGAGCGAGCCCGACTACGTCGTGCTCGGCGAGACCCGCAACTACTCGTTCGAGGCGATCACCAAGGCCATCCGGCTCATCGGCGCCGGCTCGCGCTTCATCGCGACGAACCCGGATGCCACCGGCCCGAGCCTCGACGGACCGATGCCCGCCACCGGGGCCGTCGCCGCCCTCATCACGAAGGCCACCGGCAAGGAGCCCTACGTCGTCGGCAAGCCGAACCCGATGATGTTCCGCTCGGCGATGAACAAGATCGGCGCGCACTCCGAGAACACCGCGATGATCGGCGACCGGATGGACACCGACGTCGTCGCGGGGATCGAGGCGGGGCTGCACACGATCCTCGTGCTCACGGGCATCAGCGACCAGTCCGAGATCGAGCGCTACCCGTTCCGGCCGGATGAGGTGCTCACCTCGGTCGCCGAGCTCGTCGACACCGAGCGCATCGTCGAGACCGACGTCGTCTGACCGCTCGCGCTAGGGCGCCGGCGTCGCGGTCGGCGTCGGCGGGGCGACGACGACCTGGGGCACGCCGACGGATGCCGTGAGCGGCTCGCCGCCCGCGCGGCTCACGAAGCACGCGTAGCCGTGGTTGCCGGCATCCCACTCGTCCGCGTCGGCGGCGAAGCTCGCCGCCACCTGGATGTCGGTGATCGTGCCCGCGACCGCGTAGTCGATCACGGTCGGCGCGCTGCACAGCAGGTTGATGCGCGAGCCGAGCTCCTCGAGTCCGGGATAGGACTGGCCCTCGATCTCGGCGAACAGGCCGCGCGCGACGAGCTGGCCGGCGTGCGGTTCGGTGCAGGCGACGACCGTGTACTCGTCCTGCCACGGTGACTCGTAGGGCTCGAGGCACTCGCCGCCGAGCAACTGGTCCCAGCGGTAGGTGCCGGGTTCGAGCGGCACGATGGGCGCGCCGACCGGCAGCTCGACCGGCGCGGTCGCGGACGGCGTCGGGTCGGCCTCGACCGCCGGCGACGGACCGAAGGTGCCCGCGATCCTGGTGCCGACGAGGAACAGGGCGACGAGCGCGAGCACGCCGACCAGGCCGCCCGCGATCCACATCAGGACCTTCTGGTTGCGCGGGATGCCGCCGGGCGGTGGCGGTGGCGCAACTCCCGGATCGGGCTGGGCCGGCGCGAGCCGCGTCGTGGGCACCGTGATCATCGGCTCGCCCTCGTAGTCCCGGAACTGCGTCTCACCGAACAGCGATTCGAGCGGATTGTGCTCGAGTCCCTCGCCGACGGGCTCGGGGATGCCCACCTCGTGGGCCGACATCACCTCGGTCGCACCCTGGAGGGATGACTCGACCGGCGGCGGCTCGAAGGCGGCGAGCGCCGAGCCGAACTGGTCGGCATCCATCGCCTGGGTGGGCTGGTCGAGGTGGCTCGACGGGAGGGATGCCGCGGGCGGCGCGGGTGCGGGCTCGACGAGTGGCGGCGGCGTGGCCGGCGGCGGAGCGACGGGCGGAGCCGCGGCCGGCGGAGTCGGGTCCGGAGTCGCCGCTGGCGGCGGCGTGGCCGGGAGGTCGAGCTCCCACGCGAACTTCTCGAGCGGGGTCGTCGCGGGCGTCGGCTCGGTGGGCGGCACGGGGGACGGAGCGGCGGGAGGCGGTGCGGCGGGTTGCGTGGGCGGCGGAGCGGGGTGCGCCGGGGGGACGGCGGGAGCCGCTGGCGGCTCGACCGGCGGGGTGGCGGGCTTCGGTTCATCCTGCCCGAACTGCGATGCGAACCAGTCGGCAGGATCGAACGCCTCGTCCTTGTCGTCGGCCATCAGGCGAGTCCGAGGTCCTCGAGCCCGATCGCCGCGAGGTACGGGTATCCGGCGGCCTCGATCCGCTCGCGCGCGCCCGTGTTGCGGTCGACGACCACGGCAACCGCGGCGATCTCGGCGCCGACCTTCTTCAGGGCCTCGATCGCGGCGAGCGGCGACCCGCCCGTGGTCGAGGTGTCCTCGAGCACGATGACGCGCTTGCCCTCGAGGTCCGGCCCCTCGACCTGCTTGCCGCGGCCGTGGTCCTTGGGCTCCTTGCGAACGACGAAGGCGTCGTAGGCGAGTCCGCGAGCGGCGCCCTGGTGCAGGATCGACGCGGCGATCGGGTCGGCGCCCATCGTCATCCCGCCCACGGCGTCCACGTCGGGCACGTCGGCGATGAGGTCGAGCATGACCTGGCCGATGAGCGGCGCGACGCGGTGGTCGAGGCTCACCTTGCGCAGGTCGACGTAGTACGTCGCCTTCTTGCCGCTCGTGAGCGTGAAGTCACCGTGGAACACCGCGTCAGCGGAGATGTACTCGATGAGCTGCTGCTTCGCGTCCGTCACCACGACAGACTACCGGCGGGGCCTCCGGGGCCGCTCGCGGGAGGACTATCCGCCGGCGGACATCACCACGAGCAGGCTCGCGACGAGCATCACCACGAGCGCCACGGCCGTGATGACGACGGCGACCTGCGCCTCGCGGCGGTCGTCGCGCTGCTCGAGGGCGTCGATCGAGTCGTCGTGTTCGGGCACCTTCGCAACCGTACGGACTTCGGGATGCCGCGGCATCGCCCACTTCTGGGGGCGAGTCGCTACGGCAGCAGGCCGGGCAGCAGCAGGTCGAGCAGATCCTCGATGAGCCCGCTGTCATCCTCGTCCTCGGTCGCGCCGCCGGCGGGGGACGACGGCACGGGCTCGGGCGTCGGATCGGCAGTGGGCTCGGGGTCCGGCACCGGCGCCGGCTGCGGCTCGGCGGTCGGGGTGCCTCGCGCGGGCTCGGGCTGCTCCGTGGTGGGGGTGCCCTCCGTCGGGGTGCTCGCGCCCTCGAGGTCGCCGTCGTCGGAACTCGGGGCCGAAGGCTCGTTCGTCGGCGGGGCCGTGCCCTGGCCGACCACGCCGTCCCGCGCCTCATCGGCGGTCACGTCGGGCTCGGCGGTCGAGGCGCCGGCCGCGGAGAGGAAGCCCATGCCGTTCGGCAGGGTCGTACCGGTGAGCGACAGCGCAGCGGCGGATCCGATCACCCCGAGCAGGACGGCGCCGCCGATGATGGCGGCGCGCATCGTCTCCCAGCGGCGGTTGACGGCGCGCTCGGTTCGGAGCGCAGCCGCGCGCAGCGGAGCGATCTCCCATGCGACGTCGAGATGACCCTGATCTGAATCCCCCGAGGTCGTGCCTTCCCCAGTTGCCAGCACCGTTCGACCATACCCCTCGAACGGGGCAAAGCAGAACCCTTTGTCTACCTTTCACAGCCGCGATTTCGCGTCGGACCCAGCAGCTACGTTGGAACCATGCGAGTAGCCACCTGGAACGTCAACTCCGTGCGCAGCCGGGTCACGCGCGTCGTCGACTGGCTCGTCCGTGAGGACGTCGACGTGCTCGGCATGCAGGAGATCAAGTGCAAGGAGGAGCAGTTCCCCTTCGAGGCGTTCTCCGATGCCGGATACGAGGTGGTGCTGCACGGCCTCAACCAGTGGAACGGCGTCGCCTTCGCTAGCCGCCTGCCCATCGAGGATGTCGCGATCGGCTTCGACTCCGCCCCCGGCTTCGGCAAGGCGCTCGACGACGGCTCGCTGCCCAAGGAGGCGCGCGCGATCGGAGTCACCGTCAACGGCCTGCGCCTGTGGAGCCTCTACGTGCCCAACGGACGCACGCTCGAAGACCCGCACTACCTCTACAAGCTGGACTGGCTCGAGAAGCTGGCAGGCGAGACCAGGGCGTGGGTCGCGGCCAACCCCCGGCTGCCCCTCGCGCTGATGGGCGACTTCAACATCGCTCCGCTCGACACCGACGTGTGGGACATGGCGGTCTTCCAGAACTCCACCCACGTCAGCCAGCCGGAGCGGGATGCGTTCCAGGCGCTGCAGGACGCGGGCCTCATCGACGCGCTGCGCACGCGCGGGGTCGAGGGCTTCACGTACTGGGACTACCAGCAGCTGCGGTTCCCGCGGAAGGAGGGCATGCGCATCGACTTCATCCTCGGATCGAAGGCGTTCGACGACCTCGTGACCTCCGGCGCCATCCACCGCGAGGAGCGCAAGGGAGAGGCACCGAGCGACCACGTGCCGCTCACCGTCGACCTCGCGCTCGAGCCGGACGAGGACGACGACGACCGGCCGATGTTCCTGTAGAAGATTGGTCGTTTCGAGACGCGGCCGCTTCGCGGGCGCTCCTCAACCACCGACTCAGCGCGGCGCGAGCAGCGCGGCGATGATCAGCACGACCGGCAGCGAGCCGAGCGTCGTGATGAGCACCGCATCCCGGGCGAGGATCTCCGCCCGCCCGTAGCGCTGTGCGTAGTTGAAGACGTTCTGGGCGGCCGGCAGCGCCGCGAGCACGACCACGCCGAACAGGTGGTGATCGTCGAAGTGGAACACGAACCGTCCGAGCAGCCACGCGACCGTGGGCATGAGCGCGAGCTTGATCGCGGTGGCCAGCAGCACGTCCCGTCGGTTCGTGCCTGCCTGCAGGGGGCGCTGGCCGTGCAGCGACATCCCGAACGAGAGGAGCACCACGGGCACCGCCGCCGCACCGATCAGGCGGAACGGCTCGAACACCGCCTCCGGCAGTTCGACCCCCGTCACGGCGACGAGCACGCCGAGCACCGAGCCGATGATGATCGGGTTTGTCAGCGGACCCATCAGGATGTGGCGGACTGAGGCCCGTCCGCGTGCCTGCACATCGAGGATCGTGAGCGCGACCGGCGCGAGCACGAGCAGCTGCAACAGGATCACGGGAGCCGAGAACGCCGCATCCCCCAGCACGTACGCCGCGACCGGAATGCCGATGTTGTTCGCGTTGACGTACCCCGATGCCAGGCTGCCGATCACCGTGTCCGAGATCGTCCGCCGCCAGATCAGGCGCGCGATGACCGCGAAGAGCAGGATCGCTGAGATCGCGGCGATGGCAGAGACGAGCAGCACGCTCGAGAACAACCGGTGCACGTCGGCGTCGGCGAGCACCGTGAACAGCAGGCACGGTGAGAGCACGAAGAACGCGAGACGGCTCATCACGAACGGCGCGTGCTCGCCGAGCACGTTGATGCGCCCGACGACGTAGCCGATCGCGATCACGGCGGCGATGATCGCGAACCCGATCAGCACACCCACCACGTGCCCATTGTCCACCACGGCACGAGGCGCCCCCGACGGACGGTCAGCGCCCGATCACTAGGATCGTGCCGTGGTAGATCAGGACCGTGACGCTCCGCCCCTCGCGACGAGCCGCGCCGTGACCACGGTGTTCGAGGAACTGCTCGCCGCCGTGCACCGGGGCGAGCTGCTGCCGGGGCAGCGGATCAGTGACGGCGAGCTCGCCGAGCAGTACGGGGTGTCCCGCACACCCGTGCGCGAGGCCCTGCAGCGCCTGCGCGAGATCGGGATCATCGAAGCGAGCCCGAGCCGGTTCACCAGGGTCGCCGTCGTCACGCCCAAGCAGACCGCCGAGGCGCTCATCGTGTGGCTCGCGCTGTACCGGGCGTTGCTCGAGGAGGTCATCCCGCGCGGCGCCGCGGATGCGCTGCCCGAGCTCGAGGCCCACCACGCGGCGTTCACCGACGCGCTCCGACAGTTGGACGCGAACGAGATCGCGACGACGAACTTCTTGTTCTTCTCGGTGCTGGCGCAGCATTCGACGAACGCGGTGCTGCAGCGCGGCATCCTCGGGGTGGTCCACATCATCCGGCTCGGCAGCCTGCACCTGCCCGCGTACATCGACTTCGCCGCGCTCGCGCGCGCCCAGCAGCTCGTCATCGATGCAGTGCGGACCTCGGATGTCGCGACCGCCCGCGAGGCGATGCGCGTGATCGGCGGCATCCAGGTGCCGCTCGACTGACCTGGGCAGCTCGACCCGCTTTCGCCGTTTCCCGCCACCGCGGGCGGATCCGACGCACGGATGCCGCGTCGATCGCAACCAAACGCCGCGAATCGATCGTTACGGTTGAACCTGACGCACATCTGCGTCGTCACGAACGCGCCGGTTGGAGGTGAACCATGTCGAACAAGTCGATCATCGGAGAGCCAGAGGTGCTCGAGTACGAAGACCTCAGCACGCATCCGGCGTGGCTCGCCCTCAAGGCCGCAGCGGTCGAGCTCCAGCCGATGCAGTCCCAGGACGGCTCGATCGAGGATGCCGCGAACCACGGCCGCGCCCGCGAGCACGTCACCACCATCCGCGACTCGATCGCGCCCTTCGTCGACGTCTTCCCGCACGACGCGGACTACCTGCGCGCGCTGGACACCGACTTCGAGCGCTGGGCCGACACCGGGTTCGGCGTGCCCGACTTCCTCGACTCCCTCAACCAGTTCCAGCCGCAGCAGCACCGCGTCGACGGGCTGCGTCATCTCGTGGTGTTCCCGATGGTCACCCAGAACGGCAGTGCGAACCGCTACGTCGAGGCCGTGCTGATCGAGACCATCTGGCCGGAGTTCATCGACGCGCTGCAGGCCGGTGAGTACTCGAACGCGCTGTTCGTGCCGATCCGCTTCATCGACTTCACGCCCGGCTACGACACCAACTCGGCCGTGCTGTTCCCCGAGACCGTCGCGATGCGCGAGATCCCGGCGTTCACGTGGGGTGCGATCTTCGCCGACCGCGAGGCCGCGCGGTTCCGCAAGGTCGTTCGCGCGGCGGCCGACATCACGAAGCTCGAGCTGCCGGAGGATGCGGCGCGACTGCTGACCGACCAGGAGCTGACCGAGCGCACGTTCGTGATGTGGGACCTCATCCACGACCGCACCCACATGCGCGGTGACCTGCCGTTCGACCCGTTCATGATCAAGCAGCGGATGCCGTTCTTCCTCTACTCACTCGAGGAGCTGCGCTGCGACCTGACCGCGTTCCGCGAGTCGGTCAAGCTCGTGCGCGACGAGGACACCGACCCGGTGACCCGCGAGCACGCGAAGCTCGTGCAGTACGCGGTGCTCTTCGACCGGATCTTCCGCTTCCCGCTGACCGGGTCGCGCGTGCGCAACTACGACGGCCTCGGCGGCCAGCTGCTGTTCGCGTGGCTGCACCAGCACCACGTGCTGCACTGGACCGACACCCAGCTCGCGATCGACTGGGACGAGGTGCCGGATGTGGTCGTGGCGCTCTCGGACAAGATCAACGACCTCTACTGGCGCTCGATCGACCGCCCGAAGACCGCCCACTGGCTCGCCGCGTACGACATGGTGCGCGAGACGCTCACGCCGAACCCGGCGTCCGCGTGGGCGCGCGGCCTGCCCGACGACGTGCTCACGGGTGCGCCGAAGGGATACACCGACGCGATCCTCGACGACGAGTTCCCGCTCTCGATGTTCTACGAGGCCCTGAGCAAGAAGATGGGCGACGTGATCGAGAGCACCGCGGGAATCACGGCGACGTCGGGGCACTAGGGCATACGCCAGACTGGATGTTGTGACTCAGCTGCATGATCCCGGGTGGCGCGGCTTCGCCTCCGACAACTACGCCGGGGTGCTCCCCGAGGTGCTCGCCGCGATCGGCGAGGCCAACGGCGGCCACCAGATCTCCTACGGCGAGGACGTGTACACCGCCCGGTTGCAGGAGGTCGTGAAGGGGCACTTCGGCGAGCGCGCGGAGGCGTTCCCCGTGTTCAACGGCACCGGGGCGAACGTCACGGCGCTCACGAGCCTGCTGCCGAGGTGGGGCGCCGTGGTGACGAGCGCGAACGCGCACATCCACACCGACGAGGGCGGCGCGCCCGAGCGGATGACCGGACTCAAGCTCCTCACCGTGCAGACCCCCGACGGCAAGCTCACCCCGGAGCTCATCGACCGCGAGGCGTGGGGATTCGGCGACGAGCACCGCGCCCAGCCGCTCGCGGTGAGCATCACGCAGACCACCGAGCTCGGCACGTTGTACACGCCCGAGGAGGTCCGCGCGATCGCTGACCACGTGCACGCGGCCGGCATGGTGCTGCACATGGATGGCGCGCGGCTCTCGAACGCGGGCGCTGCCCTCGGCGGGGGACTCGCGAGCTTCACGTCCGAGGCGGGCGTCGACATCCTGAGCCTGGGCGGGACCAAGAACGGCATGCTCATGGGGGAGGCGGTCGTGGTGCTGTCGCCCGAGGCATCCACGGGTCTCATCTACCTGCGCAAGCTCACGATGCAGCTGGCGTCGAAGATGCGGTTCCTGTCGGCGCAGCTCGTCGCGCTCTACGAGGGCGACCTGTGGCTGCGCTCGGCCGGGCACGCGAACGCGATGGCCGCACGGCTGCGGTCGGCGCTCGACGACGTCGACGGGGTGACGTTCACGCAGGCCACGCAGGCGAACGCGCTGTTCGCGGTTCTGCCCCCGGGCGTTGCCGACCGGGTGCGCGAGCAATTCCGGTTCTACGACTGGTCTCCCGCTACCGGTGAGGTGCGCTGGATGACAGCATGGGACACCACGGAGGCCGACGTCGATGCGTTCGCCGCCGCGATCGAGAAGGAGCTCCGAGCATGACCGACGAGACGACCCCCACGAAGGCCGACGCCGCAACGCCTCCGCTCGCGGGCAACCCGCCGCAGAAGCCCGAGGTCAAGGTCGTGTTCGTCGAGGAGCCGACCGACGACATGGCCGAGCTCGTTCCGCTCGAGGAGCTCATCCCCGACGAGGGACTGACCGCAGAGGATGCCGCGGCTGACGCCAAGCAGCCGCGAGGCGGCGACTTCCTCGGCTCGACCGCCCTGATCGTGCTGCTCGTCGTGATCAGCGCGATCCTGGTCGTGGTCGGCTTCACGAGCTTCGGAGCGCAGGCCATCGCCTGCTCGGACGGCGCCGGATGCAACGGCAACGTGATCAGCGGAGCCACCCAGCTCGTGCTGCTCGGCCTGCCCCTGCTCACGATCGCGACCATCGTCGTGACCATCCTGCGGATCGTGCGCCGCAAGCTCGCGTTCCCGGTCGTGCTGATCGGGCTCGCCGCGTGCCTGCTGGTCTACATCGTCGCGGCGTTCCTGGTCGGGCAGTCCGTCCCGAGCTGATCGGTCGCTCTGGAGCGCTAGGCGCGCGACGCCAACTCGTCGCGCATCTCGTCGCGCGCGGCCATGAGCATCTCGCGCGCGGTCTGCCAGGTCTCCGGATTGCCGGCGGCGATGTCGTTCACGAGGTGCTCGTGCAGTTCGAGGCCGTGCTTGGCCGGCCCGGAGAACGGGAAGAACAGGGTCTCGCGCACGCCGACCGCGAGTTCCACGATGCCGCGCAGCGTCGCGAACATCTGGTTGCCGCTCTCGGCGACGAGGGTCGCGTGGTACTCGACATCGGCCTTGACGAACGACGGCAGGTCGTCCTTCTCCATCGCCTGCTTCATGCGCGTGACGCACGCGCGCAGGCGGGAGACCGCGACGACGGCGCCGTGATCCGCCATGAGCTGCGCCGCGACCGGCTCGAGGGCGAGGCGCACGTCGAAGAACTCGGAGATCTGCTCGTCGCGGTGCTGGCTCTCGATGCGCCACTGGATCACCTGCGGGTCGAGGAAGTTCCACTGCGAGGTCGGTGACACCTTGGTGCCCACCTTCGACTTCGCCTTGAGGAGCCCCTTCTCCTGCAGCGCCCGGAACGCCTCGCGAACGACCGAGGCCGAGACGCCGAACTCAGCGCGCACCGCCTCCGGGCACAATCATCGCGCCGGGCAGCAGCTGGTCGGTCACGATGCGCCGGCCGACCGTGTCGACCACCTGGTCGTGCAGGCGCGACGTGCGGCCCGCGCCTGCGGGCGTGACACCGTCGTCCATCCTCTGCCCCAGACTCATCGTGACCCGATTCTAGCCGGTGGGATGTGCGTCGAACGGGGAATGGGTATACGCTGAGGCAGATTTATCGGATTTTTCGCGAGAGGGACCATGAGCGTTCCATCCTTCGTGTGCATCGGCGAGTCGATGGCGATGTTCGCACCCGAACCGCTCGGGCCGCTTCGCGACGCCGAGACCCTCAGGATGCGCGTCGCCGGTGCCGAATCGAACGTCGCGATCTCGCTCGTCCGCCTCGGATTCCCGGTGCAGTGGGTCAGCCGATTGGGCAACGACCCGTTCGGCGACCGCATCTTCGACACGCTCACCGAGGAGGGCGTCGGCCTCGATCACGTCACCCGCGATCCCGACCGCCCCACCGGCCTGTACTTCAAGGATGCCGACGGCGGCATCACCCGCGTCTGGTACCACCGCGCGGGCTCGGCGGCCTCCGCGCTCGACCGCTCGATGTGGCAGGACCTCGACTCGCCCTCCACGGTGCACCTGTCCGGGATCACCGCCGCGCTCTCCGAGTCGGGCGAGGACCTCGTGCGCTGGGGCCTCGAAACGCGCCCCGTGGTCGGTGCGCGCTACTCGTTCGACGTGAACTACCGCCCGGCGCTCATGCCCGATCCGAGCGACTGGATGCGCGACCTCGCCGCCCTCGCCGACATCGTGTTCGTCGGCTTCGACGAGGCGGAGGCACTCTGGGGCTGCACGTCGCACGCCGGAGTCCGCGCCGCGCTGCCCGAGCCGAACGCGGTCATCGTGAAGGATGCCGAGAAGGGCGCGACCGCCTTCGTGGGCGACGACCGCTGGTTCGTGCCCGCCCATCCGATCGAGGTGGTGGAGCCGGTCGGCGCGGGCGACGCGTTCGCCGCGGGATACCTCGCGGGCGAGGCGATCGGCCTCTCGCCAGAACGGAGTCTCGCGATCGGCCACGACCTCGCGGCCGCGGCGCTCGTCACCACCGGCGATGTCGGCGAGATCCCCGAGCACGTGCTCGAGCTTTTCGGACAGGCGGTACGGTGACGGGCATGCCGGTCGAACTGCCCGAACGCCTCCGCACCGCCCGACTCGTCGCCATCCTCCGCGGTACGCCCGCCGATCGCGCGATCGAGATCGCCGAGCGGATCTGGGACACCGGGGTGGGTGTCGTCGAGGTGCCGCTGCAGGATGCCGCATCCGCAGAGGTGCTCGGGATGCTCGTCGAGCGCGGCCGTGCCCGCGGCGAGCTCGTCGGCGCCGGCACGATCACCACGGCGGCGCGATTCGAGCAGGCGCGCGCCCTCGGCGCGGAGTTCACCGTGGCTCCCGGCACGCATCCGGCGGTCATCGAGGCCAGCACCGCGGCGGGGCTGGTGCACCTGCCGGGGGTGGCGACGGCCAGTGACATCCAGCTCGCGATCGACCTGGGGTGCACGTACCTCAAGGCCTTCCCGGCGATCACGCTCGGACCGCAGTGGTTCGCGCAGATGGCGGGGCCATTCCCCGAGGTGTCGTTCGTCGCCACCGGCGGCGTGAACGGCGACAACGCGGCGGTGTTCTACGCGGCGGGCGTGCGCGCGGTCGGCGTCGGCACCGCGATCGGAAACCCGGACGAGCTCGAGCGCGTGCTCTCCGCGGCCGGCGCGTGACGCTCCCTCGGCAGCCATAAGCTCGAACCATGCACTTCGGACTGTTCATGCCCCAGGGTTGGAAGCTCGACCTCCTCGACATCCCCGACGACCAGCACTGGGAGACGATGCGCTCGCTCGCCCAGCAGGCGGATGCCGCGGCCTGGGACTCCCTCTGGGTCTTCGACCACTTCCACACCGTGCCCGTGCCCACCGAAGAGGCGACGCACGAGGCGTGGACGCTCATGTCCGCGTTCGCGGCATCCACCTCCCGCATCCGGCTCGGCCAGATGTGCACGTGCATGAGCTACCGTCCGCCGGCCTACCTCGCGAAGGTCGCGGCGACCGTCGACCACGTCTCGGGCGGCCGCGCGATGATGGGCATCGGCGGAGGCTGGTACGAGCACGAGTGGCGCGCGTACGGCTACGGCTTCCCACCGGTCGGCGAGCGACTCGGGCGCCTGCGCGAGGGCGTCGAGATCATGTCGCAGGCGTGGAAGAACGGCATCGCGACGCTCGACGGCAAGTACTACCAGGTGGATGGCGCGATCGTGCGGCCGCTTCCGCTGCAGCCGGGCGGCATCCCGCTCTGGATCGCGGGCGGCGGTGAGAAGGTGACGCTTAAGATCGCCGCGCAGTACGCGGACTACACCAACTTCGGTCTCACGATCGAGGAGTTCGGCACCAAGAGCGAGATCCTGCGCGGCCACACCGATGCGCTCGGCCGCGACTTCGACTCGATCACCCGCAGCGTCGAGTTCAACGTGATCATCGGCGACTCGGATGCGGACGCGAAGGCCCGTATCGACGCGCTCGTCAAGCGGTGGTCGCGCATCATCGGCGTGGCGAAGGCCGAGGAGTTCGCGGCGCAGTTCCGCGAGGCGACCGGCGACACCCGCACGCTCGTCGGCACCGCCGAGCACGTGCGCGAGCGGATGGCCGCGTGGCAGAACGCGGGCATGGGCTACGTGATCGTGAACTCGCCCGAGCTCGCGTGGGACACGACGACGCGCGACGCACTCGAGGCCGAGGTGCTGCCTGCCTTCTAGCGCGCCGCTCAGCGGCGGGCGTCGTCCGTCGATTCGCACGAGCGCGGTCGCGCGAATCGCCGGAATCGCCTAAGCAGGCACGTTGCGTTCGGTCTCGGTCTCCTCGAGGCGCCCGACCGTCAGTCCATCATCGCCGACCCCGACCAGCACGGTGTCGCCGTCGCGGATCTCGCCCGCGATGAGTGATCGCGCGAGCTTGTCGTCGATCTCGTGCTGCATGAGCCGGCGAAGCGGCCGCGCACCGTAGATCGGGTCGTACCCGCGCTCGGCGAGCCAGCCCCGGGCATCCGGGGTGACCGCGAGCTCGAGCCGGCGCTCGGCGAGCCGTCGGCCGAGCCGGTCGATGTACAGTTCGACGATCTGCCCGAGGTCCTCGGTCGTCAGTGGCGAGAACACCACGATGTCGTCGAGCCGGTTCACGAACTCCGGCTTGAACGCCTGGCGCACGAGGTCGTTGACGAGCTGCTTGCGCTCCTCCCACGGGAGGTTCTGGTCGGTGATGAACTGGCTGCCGAGGTTGCTGGTCAGGATCAGGATCGTGTTGCGGAAGTCGACCGTGCGACCCTGGCCATCCGTGAGGCGACCGTCATCCAGCACCTGCAGCAGGATGTCGAAGACCTCGGGATGCGCCTTCTCCACCTCATCGAGCAGGATCACCGAGTACGGCCGACGCCGTACCGCCTCCGTCAGCTGCCCGCCCTGCTCGTACCCGATGTACCCGGGAGGGGCACCGACGAGCCGCGACACGGAGTGCTTCTCGCCGTACTCGCTCATGTCGATGCGCACGAGGGCCTTCTCGTCGTCGAACAGGTACTCGGCGAGCGCCTTCGCGAGCTCGGTCTTGCCGACGCCGGTCGGGCCGAGGAACAGGAACGAGCCGGTCGGGCGGTCGGGGTCGGAGATGCCCGCCCGCGTGCGGCGGACGGCCTCGCTGACGGCACGCACGGCATCCTTCTGGCCGATCAGGCGCTTGCCGAGCTCGGACTCGAGGTGCAGCAGCTTCTCGGTCTCGCCCTGGGTGAGGCGGTCGACCGGGATGCCGGTCCATGCCGCCACCACCGCGGCGATGTCCTCCTCGGTGACCTGGTCGTTGACCATGCGGGGTCCGGACTGCTCGACGGCCTCGGCATCCACCAGGGCCTTCTCGATCTCGGGGATCGTCTCGTAGTTCAGCTTCGACGCGGCCTCGTACTGGCCCTCGCGCATCGCCCGGTCGAGCTGGATGCGCGCCTCGTTGAGCCGCGTCTTCAGGTCGCCGACGCCGGTGAGCGACGCCTTCTCGGCCTTCCAGCGCGCCTCGAGCACGTCGAGCTCCTGCTGGCGCTCGGCGAGGTCCTCGCGCAGCTTCTCGAGCCGCGCCTTCGACGCGTCGTCCTTCTCCTTCTTGAGGGCGAGCTCCTCGATGCGCAGCCGATCGACGGCGCGCTTGAGCTGGTCGATCTCGGTCGGGCTCGAGTCGATCTCCATCTTGAGCCGCGACGCGGCCTCGTCGATGAGGTCGATCGCCTTGTCGGGCAGCTTGCGACCGGTGATGTAGCGATTGCTGAGGGATGCCGCCGCCACGAGCGCCGAGTCCGCGATGGCGACCTTGTGGTGGGCCTCGTAGCGCTCCTTGAGTCCACGCAGGATCGCGACCGTGTCCTCCACGTTCGGCTCGCCGACGAACACCTGCTGGAAGCGGCGCTCGAGCGCGGCATCCTTCTCGATGTACTGGCGGTACTCGTCGAGCGTGGTCGCACCGATCAGCCGCAGCTCACCACGGGCGAGCATGGGCTTGAGCATGTTGGATGCCGCGACCGACCCCTCGCCGCCGCCCGCACCCATGAGCGTGTGCAGCTCGTCGATGAACGTGATGATCTGGCCGTCGGAGTCGTTGATCTCCTTGAGCACGGCCTTGAGCCGCTCCTCGAACTCGCCGCGGTACTTCGCACCCGCGACGAGCGCGGACAGGTCGAGCGACACGAGCTGCTTGTCCTTCAGCGAGTCGGCGACGTCGCCCGCGACGATGCGCTGGGCGAGCCCCTCGACGACGGCGGTCTTGCCGACGCCGGGCTCGCCGATGAGCACGGGGTTGTTCTTGGTGCGGCGGGTGAGCACCTGGCTCACGCGCCGGATCTCAGCATCCCGTCCGATGACGGGGTCGAGCTTGCCGCTGCGCGCGATCTCCGTGAGGTTGACGCCGTACTGCTCGAGTGCGGTCTTCTGCTCATCCTGCGAGCCGGGAGCGCCTTGCATGTTGGCCAAAGTGGGCCGGTCCTTTCGTGCGTACTGAAGTCGTTCGAACCTGAGTCGGCGCGACTCAAGTTTATGTTATCCACAGGGTTTGCGCCAGCGTTTCAGCCGATCCCGCTCGTATCCGCGGTACCAAATGACGGAGATTCGGGCGGCCCCGGCCGAGTCCACCGGAACTCGAGCCTTCGGTCGCGGAATCTCCGTCATTCGGCGCGATGCGCCAAGGCACGGCCGACGCGTCGCCGTCGCCATGGGGTCAACGGCGGCGGGACACCCGAACCCGGGGTCAGCGGCGGCGGGAGGCGGTCACGGTGAACTTCGGCGTGCGCGCGACCTGGCGGGTCTCGCCGACGATGCGCTCGAGCGCGGGGCGGTAGGCGAGGTGCGAGTTCCAGACGGTCCACAGTTCGCCGCCGGGCCGCAGCACGCGGGACGCCGCCTCGAAGAGGCGCGTCGCGATGCGCGAGTCGACGGCGGCCCCGGTGTGGAAGGGCGGGTTGAGCACGACGAGGTCGACGGACGCGTCATCCACCCCGCTGAGCGCGTCCTCCTGCTGCACCTCGACGTCGAGCCCGTTGGCCTCGGCGGTCAGACGAGTGGATGCGACGGCCGCCGCCGACGCGTCCGACCCGAGCACGTGCGCGCCCGGCCGCAGCCGCGCGAGGGATGCCGCGAGCACACCGCTCCCGCACCCGAGGTCGACCGCCCGCTCGAACCGGGGCACGGACCCCAGTGCGTCGAGCATCGCGCGAGTGCCGATGTCGATGGACGTGCCCGCGAACACGCCGCCGGTCGCGACCACCCACAGGTCGAGGTCGGCGTGGAACTCGCGGCGCGGCTCGACGAGCGGTCCGGGCTTCGGCTCGCTCGCGATCAGCAGCCGCGACTTCTGGCGTGCGAGCGACACGTCGACCCGGCCGAAGTGCCGCGCGAGCACGTCGTTCATCGAGAGGCTCATGTGCTTGATGCGCCCGCCGGCCACGACGCGCACCGACGGATCGGCGTGGGCCGCGATCAGCGCCCCGATCTCGTCGAGCGCATCGAGCGAGCGCGGCAGGCGCAGCAGCACGAGGGTCGCTCCGGCGACGAGGGCGGGCGAGGGCGGCATCGAGCGGAAGCCCTCCGGATCGACGCCGAGGTCCGAGGCGTTGGCGGCGAGGGCGAGTTCGCCGGTGATCGAGTCCTGGTGCACCCGCACGTGCGCGGCGCCACGGTCCAGCGCGCCGAGCGTGAGCGCGCCGTACGCGTCGCCGATGACCACGACGTCGGATGCGGTCGGCTCGCCCCACGGGGCGGAGTCGAGGATGAGCGTGTCCGCCGCATCCCACGCCTGCAGTCCGGCTGCCTCGAAGTCGGGGCGGCGGCGCAGCGCGTCGAAGGGGAGGGTCACCGGTCCAGTGTGGTGGTCTGGACCTAGTCGTCGCTCTTCTTCAACGGTCGCCACACCACGACCTGGTTCGGACCGCGCCGCACGGGTGCCCGCCCGCAGCGAGATGACGTCGCCGGCCGAGCCGGCGGCGAACACCCGCCGGCCGGGCCGGTTGAGCAGCTCGTCGGCGAGCGCGCCCTCGAGCTCGCGCACCCGCTCGGCTCAGCGCCGAGCACCTGGTTCTCGAGCTCGAGGATGCGCTTGATGCCCTCGAGGTTGAGGCCCTCGGCCGAGAGGCGCGCGATCTCGCGCAGCTGCACGACATCGCGCATCGAGTAGCGGCGCGACTGGCCGGCCGTGCGCTTCGGGCTCACGAGGCCGAGGCGGTCGTACTGGCGGAGGGTCTGCGGATGCATGCCGGCGAACTCGGCCGCGACGGCGATCGCGAAGACCGGCGTGTGCTCATCCATGAGTGGACACCGTCATCAGCCGAACTCCCTGGCCTTCGCGAGCAGGTCCTCGCGCGGGTTCTCGTCGGGCATCGCGGCGGCGAACGCCTCGAGGGCGGACTTCGCGTCATCCGGCAGCCGACTCGGCACCGCGACCTGCACCTCGGCGAGCAGGTCGCCCGTGGCCTTGGTCGGTCTTGACCCCGCGTCCCTTGACGCGCAGCACGCGACCGCTCGGGCGTGCCCGCGCGCGACCTTGAGCTTCACGGGATTGCCGCCGAGCGTCGGCACCTCGATGGTCGCGCCGAGCGCGGCCTCGCCGAACGTCACCGGCACGACCACGCGCAGGTTGTCGCCGTCGCGCTCGAACACGGGATGCTTGCGCACCGTGACCGTGAGCACGAGGTCGCCGGCCTCGCCGCCGTCGGGGCTCGGTTCGCCCTTGCCCTTGAGCTTGATCTTCTGGCCGTCCTTGACCCCCGCGGGGATCTTCACCGTGATGGTGCGACCGCCCTGCTGCGAGAGCTTGATCGTGTCGCCCTGGATCGCGGTGGTGAACTCGAGCGTGGTGCCCGCGGTGAGGTCGCGGCCGCGGGTGGGACCGCCGAAGCGACTGCCGCCCCCGCCGCTGAACATGCCGAACAGGTCCTCGAACGTGCTCGCGCTGAAGTTCGTGCGCTGGCCGGCGCCGCCGAAGCCGCTGAAGACGTCCTCGAAGCCGCCCTGGCGTCCGCCGCTCGCGCCCGCGAAGCGAGCCTGCCGGCGCCCATCGCACGGATCTGGTCGTACTCGGCGCGGGTGTCCGGATCGGACAGCACGGCGTGCGCCTCGCTGATCTCCTTGAACTTCGCCTCGGCCTTCGCGTCACCCGGATTGGAGTCCGGGTGGTACTGCCGCGCGAGTTTGCGGTAGGTCTTCTTCAGGTCGGCGGCGCGTGACGTCCTTCGACACCCCGAGCACCGCGTAGAAGTCCTTCTCGAACCAGTCCTGGCTGGCCACGAGCGCTCCTCTCCTACTCGGCGGGGACGGAGACGGCCACCTTCGCGGGCCGCACGAGGCGGTCGCCGAGGGTGTAGCCGGGCTCGATCACGTCCGCGATCGTGTTGACCGTGACATCCGGCGTCGGGAACTGCACCACGGCCTCGTGCAGGCTCGGGTCGAAGGGCTCGCCCTTCTCGCCGATCTGCTTGAGTCCGAACTTCTCGAACCCGCCGCGCAGCTTCTGCGCGACGAGCTCGAGGGGGCTGCCCTCGAGGTCGCCGTGCGCCTCGGCGCGCGACAGGTCGTCGAGCGCCGGCAGCAGCGAGCGGATCACCTCGGCGATGACCGCGTCGCGGTTCGCCTGGCGATCGCGCTCGACGCGCTGCCGGAAGTTCACGAGCTCGGCCTGGGCGCGCAGCATGTCGCTGCGCATCTCGGCGACGAGGTCGGTGGCGGCCTGGTCGAGCAGGGCCTGGTCGGCCTCGCTCAACTCCTCCGCCGCCGCCTCGTCATCCGTGGATGCCGCAGCAGCAGGTTCGCGCATGTCGCCGGTCTCCGGGTCGACCCGCCGCTTGTCGCGGATCACCGGCTCGTCGGACCGTTCTCGTCCTTGTCCTTGCTGTCCTTGTCGGCCATGCCTACTTCTTGGGCTCTTCCTCGTCGTCGACGACTTCGGCGTCCACGATGTCCTCGTCGCTGGATGCATCGGGTGCGGCCTCCTCGGAGGGCGCCTCCTCAGTCTGCTCCT
>CAVUFG010000003.1:0-37475 GCA_963740815.1 uncultured Actinomycetota bacterium | reverse complement strand
CGGAGCCGCAGCGGGTGGTGGTGCCTCATCGAGGCCCCCATCCCTGCGGTTCCGCGTGAGCAGGCCGATGATGGACGGGCGTCCCTGCCGCTTGCTGTAGACGTCGATGCCGACCGCGATCAGCAGCACGAGGCCCTTGATCATCTGCACCTTGTCCTGGCCGACGCCCTGCAACTGAAGTCCGTTGTTCAGCACGGCGATCACGAGGCCGCCGACGATCGATCCCGCAACGGTGCCGATACCACCCGAGACGGCGGCGCCACCGATGAACACGGCCGCGATCGCGTCGAGCTCCCAGCCGACGCCGTCGCCGGGGCCGGAGGCCACCGAGCGGGCGATCCACATCATGCCGGCGAGCGCGGCGATGATCGACATGTTCATCATGACGAAGAAGTTGACGCGCTTGATGTTCACACCGGACAGCTCGGCCGCCCGCCAGTTGCCGCCGATCGCGTAGATGTGGCGACCGATGGTCGTGTTCGTGGCGAGGAACGAGTAGCCGATGGCGATGATGCCGAGGATGATGCCCGCCACCGGGTAGCTCGTGCCGATGCGGCCGGTCGAGAACAGGTACGTCGCGCCCACCACGACACCGCCGAGCACGACGAGCTTGACGACGCTCACCCAGGCTGGAGCGCGCTCTGCACCCATCGCGCGCCTGCGCACGGCGCAGCCGGAACTCCTGCCAGATGATCGCGACGAGCACGAGCAGGCCGAGGATGATCGTGGGCACGTTCGCCGGGATCCCCAGGTTCGGGTCGGGCAGGAAGCCTCCGCCGAGGAAGGTGAACTCGCGCGGCACCGGGATCGACGTCGAGTTGCCGACGAACTGGTTCGCCCCGCGGAAGAACAGCATGCCGGCCAGGGTCACGATGAACGCCGGGACTCCGACGTACGCGACCCACCAGCCCTGCCAGGCGCCGACCAGGGCGCCGATGATCAACCCGATCACCAGCGCGGAGAGCACGGTGAGCACCTGCGGCAACCATTCGGGAGCCCCGGTCATGAGCTCGTCGATATTCGCCCACTTCATGAACTGCGCCACGACGATGCCCACGAACGCCGCGACCGACCCCACCGACAGGTCGATGTGGCCCGCGATGATCACGAGCACCATGCCGACGGCGAGGATGAGCACGTACGAGTTGCCGTTGACGATGTTGATCAGGTTCTGCGGCGTGAGCGTCTTCCCGCCGGTCTGCCACTGGAAGAAGATGATGATCAGCACGAGGGCGCCGAGGATGCCGAACTGGCGCCCCGAGCTCGTCGATCCGCCGAACATCTTGCCGAGGTCCCTGAAGCGGAACCCGGTCTTGGTCTCGGTGGTGTCGGTCATGCTGTGGCCGCCTTCGTGCTCATGCTGGTCCGGTCGCTGGTCATGCTGCGCATGAGGCTCTCCTGGTTGGCATCCTTGGTCGCGATCTCGGCGGTGATGGCACCCTCGAAGATCGTGTAGATGCGATCCGAGACACCGAGCAGTTCCGGCAGCTCCGAGGAGATCATGATGATGCCCTTGCCCTGCGCCGCGAGGTCGTTGATGATGCCGTAGATCTCGGTCTTGGCACCGACGTCGATGCCGCGGGTCGGCTCATCCAGGATGAGCAGGTCGGGGTCGGTGAACATCCACTTGCCGAGCACGACCTTCTGCTGGTTGCCGCCCGAGAGCTTGTTCACGCCCTCGTCGACGCTCGGCGTCTTGGTGCGCAGGCTCTTGCGGTAGAACTCCGCCGCCTGGTACTCCTCGACCTTGCGGATCACGCCGCGCGGCGCGATCTTGCGCAGCTTCGCGGCGGTCGTCGACGTCTTGATGTCGTCGAGCAGGTTGAGGCCGAGGGCCTTGCGGTCCTCACTCACGTAGGCGAGGCCGGCCTTGATCGCCTGCTCGACGTTCTTGAGCTCGATCTCCTGGCCGTCCTTGATGATGACGCCCGACTCGTAGACCCCGTACGACCGGCCGAACAGGCTCATCGCGAGCTCGGTGCGTCCAGCGCCCATGAGGCCGGCGAACCCCACGACCTCGCCGCGGCGCACGTAGAAGTCGGAGTGCTTGGCCACGAGCCGGTCGGTGGCGAGTGGATGACGCACCGTCCAGTCGTGCACCTCGAAGAACTTGGCGCCGATCTCGTTCGTGCGCTTGGGGAACCGGTTCTCGAGCACCCGACCGACCATGCCGCGGATGATGCGGTCCTCATCCACCTCGTCGCCGTCACTCACATCGAGCGTCTCGATGGACTTGCCGTCGCGGATGATCGTGATCTCGTCGGCGATCTGCTCGATCTCGTTGAGCTTGTGGGAGATCATGATCGACGAGATGCCCTTGGACTTGAGTCCGCGCAGCAGGTCGAGCAGGTGCTGCGAGTCGGATTCGTTGAGCGCCGCGGTCGGCTCGTCGAGGATGAGCAGCTTGACCTTCTTGTTGAGCGCCTTCGCGATCTCGACGAGCTGCTGCTTGCCGACGCCGATGTCCTTGATGAGCGTGTCCGGGTCCTCGTTGAGCCCGACGCGCGCCATGAGCTCACGCGACTGCTTCTTCACCGAGATCCAGTCGATGGCGCCGAAGCGCGTCGGCTCGTTGCCCATGAAGATGTTCTCGGCGATCGAGAGCAGGGGGATGAGCGCGAGCTCCTGGTGGATGATCACGATGCCGGCGTGCTCCGACTGCCGGATGTCGCGGAAGCGCATCACCTCGCCGTTGTAGACGATGTCGCCCTGGTACGTGCCGTACGGGTACACGCCCGACAGCACCTTCATGAGCGTGGACTTGCCAGCGCCGTTCTCGCCGACGATCGCGTGGATCTCGCCGGCGTGCACCGTGAGGGAGACATCCGAGAGTGCCTTGACTCCGGGGAACTCCTTGGTGATGGAGCGCATTTCGAGGATGACGGGCGACTCTGAGGCCGTGCTGCGGGCCGACGGCGACGGGGCGTTCTCCGCGTTCATCCACAGCCTCCTCATCGAGATCGACAACCACGCCATGTTTCGTGCGCGTTACGAACGGTAACCCCGCGTAGGGCTTGTCGTCAAATGTTGAACACAAGAATGCCCAAATCGTGATCTTACGGTCAGGGAGCCTCGATCTCACGGTCAGGTTGGTCGCTTCGCGGCGCCCGATCCACCGCGGGACTGCACGGTCGATTTGTGGTTCCAACCTCGTATTTTCCCTGATCACACCCGCCGTTTCGCGGGATCGCGGGTACAGTGATCCCGTGGCAGGCCGAAACCCGACGCCGGGTTCACAGACTTCATTGCGCGAAGCCAACCGCGCGCGCATCGTCGACTCGTTGAAACGCCACGGCCACCTGACCCAGGTCGAACTCGCGGGCTCGACCGGGCTCTCCCCCGCCACGGTGTCGAACATCGTCAAGGAGCTCTCCGCCTCGGGCGTGCTCAACACCTCGACCACCTCCCGCAGCGGACGACGCGCGGTCGAGGTCACGCTCGCCCGGCGACTGGGGCTCGTCGCCGGCCTGCACTTCTCGAGCCGCCACCTCCGGGTCGCGATCTCGGACGTGGGCCGCACGGTCGTCGCCGAGAATCACGTGCCGCTCGCGCTCGAGCACCGGCACGATCGCGAGCTCGACCGCGCCTCCCTGCTGCTCGGCGACATGGTCGAGTCGGTGAACGCGACCCTGGGCGACATCATGGCGGTCGGCATCGCCCTCCCCGCGCCGATCGATGAGAAGACCGGGATGATCGCGACGCCCGGCCTGCTCCGCGGCTGGGAGGGCGTCCCGGTCGCCGAGGCGATGAGCAACCGCGTGCAGGTTCCCGTGTTCGTCGACACCGAGGCGAACCTCGGAGTGCTCGCGGAAGCCAGGTCCGGCGCGGCGCGCGGCGCCCGCGGGGCGGCGTACATCCGGGTCGGCCACAACATCTCGGCCGGACTGCTCATCAACGGTTCGGTCTACCACGGCGTCTCCGGCAAGGCCGGGCAGATCGGGCACGTCACGATCGACGAGAACGGTCCGATCTGCAAGTGCGGCAGCCGCGGCTGTCTCGACACCCTCGCCGGTGGGCCCGCGCTGCTCGAGCTGTTCCGGGATGACCCGGGCATGCAGCGCATCCGCGACCTGCTGCTGCGCGCCGAGAGCGGGGACGCGAGCGCCAAGCGCGTGATCGCGGACGCCGGTCGGCACATCGGCATCGCGGCGGCGAGCCTCGCGAACCTGTTCGACCCGGAGCTGCTCGTGATCGGCGGCGAACTCGCGCAGGCCGGCGAGACCCTGCTCGCGCCGCTGCGGCACGCGCTCGAGCGCTCGGCACTCGCGGGCAGCGACGGCGTGCCCGATGTCGTGCAGGGCGCGCTCGGCGATCGCGCAGAGCTGCTGGGCTGCCTCGCGCTCGCGATCGACAACGTCGGCGTCGAGAGCGAACTCCGGGCGGTCGGACGATGACCGCCCCGACCAGGCGCGCGTTGCGCGCCATCATCGCGCTCGCCACCCTGGCCGGCACGGTAACCGGCATCGCCGGTTGCACCCCGGTGGAGACCGGGCCGAAGATCGCCCTGCTGCTGCCGGAGTCCAAGACGACGCGGTACGAGTCAGTCGACCGGCCGTACTTCGAGGCACGCATCGCGGAGCTCGGCGAGCAGGCGGGCATCCACTACCAGGTGCTGTATTCGAACGCCGACCAGGATGCCGCCCGCCAGCAGTCCCAGGCCGAGGCCGCCCTCACCTCGGGCGCCGAGGTCATCGTGCTCGACCCGGTAGACTCCTCGGCGGCGGTGAGCATCGTGCGCGCCGCAAACGCCGCCGGAGTCCCGGTGATCGCGTACGACCGCATCGTCAACGGCGGCGACCTCGAGTACTACGTCTCGTTCGAGAACGAGACGATCGGCGAACTGCAGGGGCAGGCGCTGGTCGACGGGCTGGATGCCGCGGGGTTCGACAGCGGCGGCATCCTCATGGTCAACGGCTCGCCCACCGACGGCAACTCGGCCCTCTTCAAGACCGGAGCCCACGCATCGATCGACGCCTCGGACTACCAGGTGCTCGCCGAGTTCGACACCCCGGACTGGAGCCCCGACAAGGCACAGGAGTGGGTCGCGGGCCAGATCACCCAGTTCGGCGACCGCATCGTCGGGGTGTACGCCGCGAACGACGGCACGGCCGGTGGCGCGATCTCGGCGTTCCGGGCGGCGAACGTCGAGATCCCGATCGTGACCGGGCAGGACTCCGAGCTCGCCGGCATCCAGCGGATCGTCGCCGGCGACCAGTACATGACCATCTACAAGCCGATGATGCAGCAGGCCCGGCTCGCGGCAGAGCTCGCGGTCGCGCTGCTGAACGGCGAGACGCTCGTCGGCGACGTCGACTTCGACGGAACGCCCGCGACGCTGCTCTCGCCCGTCGTGGTGACGATCGACAACATCGAGGAGACCGTGATCGCCGACGGCCTGTACACGATCGACCAGATCTGCACCGCGTACTACGAGGCCGCGTGCGAAGCGGCCGGACTGCGATGACCTCGATCAGGACTGCGAGGATGGACTCGTGACAACTCTCACGGCGGTGCCGATGACGCGGCCGACGCCGCTGCTCGCGATGCGCGGCATCAGCAAGCGGTTCGGTGCGGTGCGCGCGCTCACCGACGTGGACTTCGACGTGCATCCCGGCGAGGTCGTCGCGATCGTCGGCGACAACGGTGCGGGCAAGTCGACGCTCGTGAAGATCCTCGCGGGCGTGCATCCGCAGGACTCGGGCACGGTCACGTTCGATGGCGGACCAGTGTCGATCCCGTCGCCGACCGATGCCCGCGACTTCGGCATCGCGACCGTGTTCCAGGACCTCGCGCTGTGCGACAACCTCGACGTCGTCTCCAACCTCTGGCTCGGCCGCGAGCTCCGCAAGGGCGGCGCGCTCGACGAGGTCGAGATGGAGCAGCGCTCGTGGTCGTTGCTGCGCGAGCTGAGCGCGAAGATCCCGTCGGTGCGCACCCCGGTCGCCGCGCTGTCCGGCGGGCAGCGGCAGACCGTCGCGATCGCGCGCTCCCTGATCGGTGAGCCGAGCATCGTCATCCTCGACGAGCCGACCGCGGCGCTCGGCGTCGCCCAGACGGCGGAGGTGCTCAATCTCATCGAGCGGCTGCGCGAGCGCGGGCTCGGCGTCATCCTGATCTCGCACAACATCGCGGACGTGCAGGCGGTCGCCGACCGGATCGTGGTACTGAGGCTCGGTCGCAACAACGGCGAGTTCCGGGTCGCGGATGTCACGAGCGAGCAGATCATCGCCGCGATCACCGGCGCGACCGACAACTCGGTCTCGCGGCGCGCCACCCTGGGACGCGTGCAGTGAACCCTCCCACCTTCTCCGCGACCGAGGCGGACGCGCACGGCGACGCACCCCGCGGCATCCGCGGGTCACTGCGCGAGTTCCTGATCCGCGTGCGGGGCGGCGATCTCGGGTCGCTGCCGGTGATCGTCGGCCTCGTGATCATCTGGGGCGTGTTCCAGGTGCTGACGCCCCGGTTCCTCTCGAGCCAGAACCTCGTCGACCTCACCCAGCAGATGGCCGCGGTCGGCACGGTCGCGATCGGCATCGTGCTCGTGCTGCTGCTCGGCGAGATCGACCTCTCGGTCGGATCGGTGAGCGGACTGGCCGCCGCCGTGCTCGCGGTGACCTGGCTGCAGGGCCCGCTGTCGTTCCTTCCCGAGCCGCTGCAGCTGCCGGTCGCCATCCTCGCGGCGCTGGCGATCGGGGTGCTCGTCGGACTGCTGTTCGGCTTCCTGCGCACCCGATTCGGGGTGCCGAGCTTCGTCATCACCCTCGCCGGACTGCTCGGATTCCTCGGACTCCAGCTGTTCGTGCTCGGCAGCACCGGCTCGATCAACCTGCCGCCGGAGTCCCCGCTCGTCGAGTTCGGGCAGCAGTGGTTCCTGCCCGCGTGGCTGTCGTACGTGCTCGTCGGACTCGCGGTCGTCGCGTACGGCTGGGCAGAGGTGTCCCGCGCCCGGCAGCGCAGCGCGGTCGGGCTCTCGTCGACGTCACTCGTCGTGGTCGGACTGCGTGCGTTCGGCATCCTCGTCGTGCTCGGCGGTGCGGTCTGGTACCTCGGGCTCACCCGCGGGGTCAGTGCGCGGTTCCTGCTGTTCCTGCTGCTCGTCGTCGTCGTGCACCTCGCGCTCACCCGCACGCGCTGGGGGCGCTCGGTGTACGCGATCGGCGGCAACGTCGAGGCGGCCCGGCGTGCGGGCATCCGGGTGAACCGGGTCTACGTCTCGGTGTTCGTGCTGTGCTCGACCCTCGCGGCGCTCGGCGGGGTGCTCGCGGCGGCCCGGCTCGGCGCGGTGAACCAGTCCAGCGGCGGCAGCGACTTCAACCTCAACGCGATCGCGGCTGCGGTGATCGGCGGCACGAGCCTGTTCGGCGGTCGCGGCTCCGCGTTCTCCGCCCTGCTCGGCACGATCGTGATCATGTCGATCTCGTCCGGACTCACCCTGCTGAACCCCGACCCGGCGATCCGCTACATGATCACGGGAGCGGTGCTGCTGCTCGCCGTCGTGATCGACTCGCTGTCGCGCCGCTCGCGGGCGGCCTCGGGGATGGCCTAGCTCCCGAAGAGTTCCTTGAGCCACGCCAGCTTCGCCACCTGGTGGTGCTCGCCGCCGCCCTCGTGGTTGTTGTACGGGTACACCTCGATGCTCGCGTCGCCACCCCACGCGTTGTAGGCGGCGAACACCGTCGACGGGATGCAGATCTCGTCCATGAGCGCGACCGAGAACAGCGCGGGCACGGACGCCTTCGCGGCGAGGTTCACGCCGTCGAAGTAGCTCAGGGTCTCGAAGACCTGGGCCTCGTGGTCGCGGTAGCGCACGAGGTAGCGGACGATCTCGTTGTACGGCATCGAGTCGTTGAAGGTGACTGCCCGGCGGAAGTGGCTGAGGAACGGCACATCCGGCATCGCACCGGCCAGTCCGTCGCTGAGCGCAGCCGCCGCGATCGCGATGCCGCCGCCCTGACTGCCGCCGGTGACGACGATCCGCTCGCCGTCCACCTGCGGGAGCGCGCGGGCCGCGTCGACCGCCCTTGCGGCATCCGTGAAGACGCGGCGGTAGTAGTAGGTCGCGGGATCGAGGATGCCCTTGGTCATGAGCCCGGGGATCGTGCTCAGCCCCGAGTCCGCCGTCGGATCGGGCGTCGCGTTCACCGCGGCCCAGCCCTGCCCGCGGGTGTCGACCGTGAGGTGCGCGTATCCCGCGAGCGCGTAGAGGTTGTTCTGGTGCGGAAGCCCGCGCGCCATCGAGTACCCGTGGAACTCGACGACCGTCGGCAGTGGGCCGGTGGCGCCGGAGGGAACGTGGAGCCACGCGTTGATGCGGTGTCCGCCGAAGCCCGCGAACGAGACATCCCAGGTGTCGACGACGGTCAGCCCGCTGTCGACCGGCGTCGCCTCGACGGCGATGTCGAACTCGCGCGCCTCGGTCAGCGTCAGTGACCAGAACGCGTCGAGGTCGACCGGACTCGCGACCTCCGGGCGGTACTCGTGCAGCTCGGCGAGGGGCAGGTCGATGAAGGCCATGGTGCTCCGGGGTCGATTGATCCGATTACTGCATCAGAGCCTATTGGGTTGTCAGAACCCCTGCGCGAGCCGGTAGTACGCGTTGTTCCAGCGCACCTCGCGCTCGAAGCCGCGCACGGTGGTGTCCTCGTCGATGAGCAGCAGCTCGACCTTGGTCATGTCGGCGAAGTCCTCGAACACCTCCGGTCCGACCGCGGTCGAGAGCACCGTGTGGTGTGCGGCGCCGGCCGTGAGCCAGGCGGTCGCGCTCGTGGCGAAGTCGGGCCGCGGCTTCCACACCGCGCGTGCCGACCGGCAGCTTCGGCAGCGGCGCGGGCAGCGGCACGATGTCGACGACGTTCGCGGTGAGCCGGAAGCGGTCGCGCACATCGCTCAGTGCGGCGACGACGCCGACCCCGGGGTCGGTGTCGAAGACCAGGCGCACCGGGTCCTCGCGGCCGCCGATGCCGAGCGGGTGCACCTCGAGGCGGGGCTTCGACGTCGTGAGCGTCGGGCAGATCTCGAGCATGTGCGCCCCGAGGATCAGCTCGTCGCCCGGGGTCAGGTCGTACGTGTAGTCCTCCATGAGGGACGCACCGCCCGGCAGCCCCGAGCCCATCACCTTGGCTGCGCGCACGAGCACCGCGGTCTTCCAGTCGCCCTCGGCGCCGAAGCCGTAGCCGTCGGCCATCAGCCGCTGCACCGCGAGCCCCGGGCAGCTGGCGCAGTCCGCCGAGGTCCTCGAACGTCGTGGTGAAGGCGCCGAAGCCGCCGGCTTCGAGGAACGAGCGGAGGCCGAGTTCGATGCGGGCTCCGTAGCGCAGGGAGTCCGCGCGCGCGGCGCCGGGGTGCAGCTCCTCGACCACTTCGTAGGTGTCGAGGTACTCGGTCACCAGCGCGTCGACGTCGGCTTCGCTCGCGGCATCCACCGCCTCGACGAGGTCGTTGACCCCCCAGGTGTTGACGCTCACGCCGAAGCGCAGTTCCGCCTCGGTCTTGTCGCCCTCGGTGACCGCGACGTAGCGCATGTTGTCGCCGAAGCGCGCGAGCTTGAGGGTGCGCACGGCATCCCAGCCGCAGGCCGCGCGCGACCACGCGGCGACCTGGGCGGTGACGACGGGGTTCGACACGTGGCCGACGACGGTCTTGCGCGCGACGCCGAGGCGGGTCTGGATGTAGCCGAACTCGCGGTCACCGTGCGCCGCCTGGTTCAGGTTCATGAAGTCGAAGTCGATCTCGCTCCACGGCAGTTCGACGTTCGCCTGGGTGTGCAGGTGCAGGAGCGGCTTGCGCAGCAGGTCGAGCCCGGTGATCCACATCTTCGCGGGGCTGAAGGTGTGCATCCAGGCGATCACCCCGACGACCGAGTCGTCGGCGTTGGCGTCGATCGCCATGCGGCGGATCGCGTCGGTGGACTTGAGCACCGGCATCCACTTGACCGTCACCGGCACCTGCTCGCCGAGCTGGTCGGCGATCGCCCTTGACTGCTCGGCGACCTGCTTGAGGGTCTCCTCGCCGTAGAGGTCCTGGCTGCCGGTGACGAACCACACCGTGCGGGTGGCGAGATCGGGGACGATGCTGCGGGTCATTGGGGAGTTCCGTTTCGTTGGATCAGATGCTGTGCGGTTCAGATGCTCTGCGCGGCGGTGCGCTCGATGGCGAGGCCCGCGCGGTAGCGGTCGAGGTAGGCGGCGAAGCCCGCGACGTCTGCGGGGTCGGGCTGCTCGGTCGTGAACTCGGCCGACGCGAACACGCGGTCGCGCAGGTAGTCGGCGAGGCTCGCCCCGGAGCCGGCGGCCGCGAACGACGCGAGCACGGCGATGCCCCACGGTCCGCCCTCGGAGGCCGTCGCGGCGACCGACACCGGCGTGCGGAGCGCCGCGGCGAGGAAGCGCTGCGCGACCCCGGCCGTGCGGAACACGCCACCGTGCGCGAACATCCGATCGAGCCGCACGCCCTCCTCGTCGAGCACGCCCATGCCGAGGCTCAGCGTCGCGAACACGCCGTACAGCTGCGCGCGCATGAGGTTCGCGAGGGTGAACCGGCTCGCGTCGGTGCGCACGACCAGCGGGCGTCCTTCGGCGAGCTCCACGATCGGCTCGCCCGCGAGCTGGTTGTAGGCGAGGATGCCGCCGGCATCCGCCTCCCCGTCGAGTGCCGCCCGGAACAGCGCGTCGTAGGCCACGTCCGACTCGATGGGGGCGCCCGCCGCCTCGGCGAACTGCCGGAACACCGCGACCCAGGCGCCGAGCTCGCTCGCCCCGTTGTTGCAGTGCACCATCGCGACCGCGTCGCCCGCGGGCGTCGTGACCAGGTCGAGTTCGTCGTGCGCGTTGGCCAGCGGCCCCTCCAGCACGACCATCGCGAAGATGCTCGTCCCTGCGCTCACGTTGCCGGCGCGCGGTGCGACCGAGTTCGTCGCGACCATGCCGGTGCCCGCGTCACCCTCCGGCGGGCAGAACAGGATGCCCGCCCGCAACGTCCCGCTCGGGTCGAGCAGCGCCGCACCGTCCTCGGTGAGCGTGCCCGCCACGACCCCCGCGGGGAGCACACCCGGCAGCAGCGACGCGAGCCCCGGCACGCGTCCCGCCGTGAGCCCGTCGAACGTGCCGAGGAAGTCCGGGCAGTAGTTGCGCACCCCGTCGTTGATCGGGAACATCCCCGACGCGTCACCGATGCCGAGCACGAATTCGCCGGTGAGCTTCCAGTGCACGTAGCCCGCGAGTGTCGTGAGGTACCGGACCTGCGCGACGTGGGGCTCGGCGTCCAGCACCGCCTGGTAGAGGTGCGACACCGACCAGCGCAGCGGGATGTTCATGCCGAACTCGCGGGAGAGTGCGGCCGCGGCATCCCCGGTCGTCGTGTCCCGCCAGGTGCGGAACGGCACGAGCAGTTCCTTCTCGGCATCGAAGGCGAGGTACCCGTGCATCATCGCGGAGATGCCGATCGAGCCGTAGCTCTCCGGGCGCACGCCGTGCCGCGACTCGGCGTCGGCGACGAGGTCGGCGTACGCCGCCTGCAGTCCGGACCAGACCGCCTCGAGCGAGTAGGTCCAGTGGTCGTCGACGAGCTGGTTCTCCCACTCGTGGTCGCCGACGGCGAGCACGACCGACGGGTCGTCGGCCGAGACCAGGCACGCCTTGATGCGGGTCGAGCCGAGCTCGATGCCGAGGGCGGTTCGTCCGGAGCGGACCGCGTCGGCGAGGTCGGAGTCGGATGCTGGGGCTGCGGTCATCGGCGGTCGTCCTCGCTCTGTCCGTACACGTTCTGGTAGCGCGCGTAGAGGCTGTCGATGGCCTCCTGCGGGATCGGGATGAGCGGACCGCCCTCGCGGGCGAGGTGCACGGTGCGCGCGACATCCTCGACCATGACCGCCGCCTTGACCGCGTCCTTCGCCGTGACCCCGATCGTGAACGGACCGTGGTTCTGCATGAGCACCGCCCGCGACCGGTGACCGCGCAGGGTCTCGACGATCCCCCGGCCGATGGACTCGTCGCCGATGATCGCGAACGGTCCGATCGGCACCGGCCCACCGAATTCGTCGGCCATGCCGGTGATCACGCACGGGATCTCCTCGCCGCGCGCGGCCCAGGCCGTGGCGTAGGTGGAGTGGGTGTGCACGACCCCGCCGACCTCCGGCATGTTGCGGTAGACGTAGGCGTGCGCCGCGGTGTCGCTCGACGGCGAGCGCTCCGAACCGGGCGTGCCGGGGATGACGTTGCCGTCGAGGTCGCACAGGATCATGTTCTCCGGCGCGAGGTCGTCGTACGAGACCCCGGATGGCTTGATGACGAACAGGTCGGCGCCAGGGACGCGGCCGGAGATGTTGCCGCCGGTCCAGATCACGAGCTGGTAGCGCACGAGCTCGGCGTGCAGTGCCGCGACGTCGTCGCGGACCCGGGCGATCGCGGCCTGGGTCTCGAGGTCGAACGAGGGTGTGGTGCTCACTGCGGACTCCGTTGTCGTGGTCGGTCGTGCGGGTCGTCGTCGGGCCTGGTGGATGTGACCGGTCACATTTCTCCGCCCATGCTACCGGTTCGGGGCGGCGCGGTCGACTCCCGCACGATGAGCTCGGGCAGGATGAGGGCGTCGGCCGGAGCATCCTCGCCCCCGAGCGCCGAGACCAGCCGCGCCATCGCGCGGCGGCCGATCTCGGTGAAGTCCTGTCGCACCGTGGTGAGCGGCGGCTGGAAGTGGGCGGCCTCCGGCATGTCGTCGAACCCCACCACGCTCAGGTCGTGCGGCACGCGCAGTCCGAGCTGGGATGCCGCGTGCAGCACCCCGAGCGCGAGCTGGTCGTTCGCGGCGAAGACGGCGGTGGGTGCATCCTCTCGGCGCACCGAGAGGAGCTCGCGGCCGAGCCGGTACCCGGCGTCCGCGGTCCAGTCCCCCTCGAGCACCGTGCCCGCACCGAGCTCCGAGGCGGCGAGTTCGGCCTCGAACCCCGCCACCCGCGCCCGTGCCTCGATCCAGTCGAGCGGGCCGGCCAGGTGCGCGATGCGCTCGTGCCCGAGCTCGACGAGATGCCGCACCGCGAGCCTCGCCCCGCCGACCTGGTCGACCGACAGCCCGTGCAGCGGATCGAGCCCGGTCGCCTCGAGCGTCACGAACGGCACCGCGATCGACAGGTCGCGGATCGCCTCGACCGTGCGCACCTGCGGTGCCACCACCACGATCGCCTCGACGCTCTGCGCGACGAGCGCATCGAGTCCGGCGCGGATGGCGTCTGCGTCCACCGCCGCGATGTTGGACGTGGTCAGGCGGTAGCCCGCCTCCCGTGCGGCGGTCTCGATCGCCTGCACGCTCTTGGACGGTCCGTAGTGCTGCCCCTGCGTCGACAGCACGCCGATCAGTCGCGAGCGCTTCGTCGACAGCGCGCGGGCCGCTTCGTTCGGTCGGTAGCCGAGCTGCTCGATCGCGGCGAGGACGCGGTCCCGCGTTGCGGCGCGGACGTTCGGCGAATCGTTGAGCGCGCGCGACACGGTCTGGTGCGAGACGCCGGCGAGGCGCGCGACATCCCGGATGTTCGGGGTGCGCTCGACGTCGGGCATGTGCCCATTGTGACCGGTCACACGACCTGGGTGCTAGACCCTGGCGAACGCCCGCACCGGGAACGTGCCGAATCCCGCGACCTTCGGCGGCACCGCGGTGAACCGCGCGCCGCTCGGCGGAAGTGCGCCGAGGTTCGTGAGGTGCTCGACGACGTGGATGCCCGCCGCGAGCAACTGCGAGTGCACCGGCCGTTCGCCGCCGCTCTCGGTGTCATCGATGTTCAGCGAGTCGATGCCGACGATCGTCGCGCCCTGCTCGACCAGGTAGGTGGCGGCATCCGCCTCGAGGAACGGTGCCCCGGTCGCGTACTCGGGCGTGCCGAACGTCGCGTCCCACCCGGTGTGCACGAGCACGGCCGCGCCGCGCACGTCGCGATCCCAGAACACGCTCGCCGGCACGCCCCGCGTTCCGAGGTCGGTCACGTGGAACACCTCCGCACGCTGGTCGACGAGCGTCGCGAGGTCGAGACCCGCGAGGTCGGTGCCGCCGTCGTAGCGGTGGAACGGACTGTCGAGATAGGTGCCCGTGTTGCCGATCATCGTGATGATGTCGAGGGCGAACTCGGTGCCCGGAGCGTACTTCGCGCGCGAATCCTCCCGAGTGAGATGCGGAGTGATCGTCGGCGCGGGCATGCCGGGGTAGGTGATCAGGCCGGCGTGGATGGTGTGGCTGAGATCGAAGAGCGTCACTCCAGCATCCTGACGGATGGGCTCGATGCCGCGCGACCCCCGATGCTGCTCCTCCACGATGCGCAGGTCGGTGATCTCGACCGAACCCACGAGCGCGAGACCGAGGTGCTGCACGAACAAGCGGCCGACCGTTTCGGCGGACGGGTCGACGCCGTCGGGGAGGTCGAGGCGGAAGTCCTCCGCGGACAGACCCCCGCCGTTCGCGAACGAGACGACCGCATCGAAGTGGGCGCGCAGCTGGGTCACGTCGTGGCCTTCCGGGATCTCGAGCGTTTGACGAGGGTGACGATGAGTGCGACCACCGCGAGCACGCCCGCGATCGCGAGATAGGGGCCGGCGAGCACGATGAGCCCGGCGACGAGCACGAGCGAGATGAGCGCCATCCACCAGCCGACGCCCCACTTCGGCAGCAACCGGATCGCGGCGATCATCCCCAGCGCGTACATCGCGACCATCGACGCGGTGTGGATGAGGATGAGCGGCTCGAGATCGAAGTCGAGCACGAGCCAGGCCAGCGCGAAGTAGGTGAGCTCGATCACGATGACGAGCGCGAGGCCCCGGCGAGGCACCCGGCCGGGTTCGGCGCCCTTGGCGAACCAGCTCGGCAGATGGCCGTCCCGACCGAGGGATGCCGCGAGGTTGGCGAACGCCGGAACGTACGCGTTCAGCACCCCGACCACGACCACCGCCGCGATCACGGCGATGACCACAGGACCCGGTCCCGCCGCGGTCACGTTCACCAGATCGATGAGCGGCACCTGGCTGTCCGGGTTGCCCTCGCCGAGCACGCCGACCGTCACGAACTGGAGCGCGAGGTAGGCGACCCCGACCACGATGAGGGCGATGCCGGTGGCGAGCGGGATGGTGCGCCGCGGGTTCTTGAACTCCCCCGCGATGTGCGTCACCGCCTCCCAGCCCGCGAACGCCCAGACGAACAGGCTGATGGCGAGGCCGACGCCGCCCCATCCGTTCGGCAGGAACGGCTCGAAGTTCCGCGGCTCGATCGCCGGCGCGGTGACGGTGACGACCCCGACCACGATCACGACGAGCAGGCTCGACAGGAACACCTGCACGCCTCCGCTCACCCGCAGGCCGAACACGTTGATGCCGTAGGGGACGGCGAGGAATGCGAGCGCCACCCACGGCACGGCCGCGCGATCGGCGCCGAGGGCGGCGAGCAGGTACTCGGCCCCGAGGATGGAGACCACGGGAGCGCCGAAGTGCACGCCGAACAGGAACCAGTAGCCGGCCATCCGGGAGGCCGTCGGCCCGAGGGCGAGCCGCACGAAGGTCGCGACGCCGCCCGCATCCGGATACCGCGCAGCCAGTGCCGCGAAGCTCCCCGCGAGCGGGATCGAGAGTCCGAGCACCGCCGCGACGGCGACGATCGAGGCCGGTCCGGCCGCCGCGGCCGCGAGGCCGGGGAGCACGAGGATGCCCGTGCCGAGCACCGCCGCGACGTACAGCGCCGACGCGCGAACGAGGCCGAGGCGGCCGCCGCCCGCGGTGCCGTCGACGTGCACCCGGTCGTGCGTGCGCGCGTCATCCACGGTCATGCTCCCATCGTGCTGGTGCGACGGTGCTGCCAGCCACCGACATCCTGCCAGTGTGCGTGCGGATGGCGCCGGGTCGACCGCGGGCAGGCGAACGGCCCGGCACCCGAGGGATGCCGGGCCGTGCGACGTTCGAGCTAGGCGCGAGCGGCGCGGCGCGAGCGCGCCACGACGATGCCGGCCGCACCGAGCAGCAGCAGGCCCGCCGCGGCGAAGACCGGAGCGACCGGAGCCTCCGAGCCGGTGGCGGCGAGCTGCGCGGGCACCGGCACGTTGGTGAGCGCCTGCAGCAGCTGGTTCCACAGGGCGCGACCGGCGATGTCCTCTGCGGTCTGGCCGTTGAACCAGTCGTAGGCGAGCACGGTGATCGTGCCGGTGCCGAGGGTCCACTGGCCGGCGTGCAGCTGCTGCCCGTCCTCGCTCACGTAGAGCGGCGTAAGGGCCTCGAGCATGTCCTCGGACCACGCGCTGGGGTTGATCACGGGGTAGGTGCCGTCCGAGTAGGTGACCGAGGCGGGCAGGTTCGGGTCGTCCACGACGAGGAAGCCCGGGTCATGGGTCTCGTCGGTCTGCCACACCGACGCGTAGTCCAGTCCGGTGAGGAACGTCAGGAGCTGCGACTGGATGCTCGTCGGGAGGATCAAGCGGCCGCCGTTGAACACGAAGTCGTACAGCACGTCGGCTGCGGCTGCGCTGAACACCGGCGTCAGGTAGAGCTGGCTGGACTCCGGGATGACGAGCACGTCCTGGCCGGCGAGCGCCGCGGCCCACGCGGGACCGGTGCCGTCGCCGCCGTCGAAGATCGTGACCGTGTTGCCCGGCTCCTGCAGGGCGGCGATCTCGGTGAGGTCCTCGTTCGCGGGGTCGGTGTAGCTCGAGTTCGAGAAGAACAGGATCTTCGCCTGGCTGGGCACGGCGGCAGCGGCCGAGCCGGCCATCGCGAGCGGGGCGAGCAGCAGGCCGGCGACGGCGACGAGCGCCAGGGCGCCGGTGCGGAGACGTGAGGTCATCGGAGGGGGTCCTTCGGTGAGGTCAGGTCGCGCCGAGCGCTCCTGAGAAAGTGCTGTGGATGTCATCGAAAATACCACAGCTCGCGGGCCCGCCCGCGTGGTCAGACCCGGTCGAGCGCGTCCAGCACGTCGGCCAGGAGGTCCGCTTCATCCTCGATGCCGACCGACAGCCGCACGACGTTCTCGGGCACGGCGAGCTCGGTGCCCTTGACCGAAGCGTGCGTCATCTCGCTCGGGTAGCCGATGAGCGATTCGACGCCGCCGAGCGACTCGGCGAGCTGGAAGATCTCGGTGGACTCCGCGAACGTCCGCGCAGCGGCCGGTCCCGCGGTGAGCGCCACGGAGAGCATGCCGCCGAAGCCCGACATCTGGCGCGCGGCGAGCTCGTGGCCGGGGTGGTCCGGCAGGCCCGGGTAGTAGACGCGATCGAGCTTGGGATGCCCGACCAGCGCCTCCGCGATCGCCTGCGCGTTCGACGAGTGCCGGTCCATGCGCACGGCGAGCGTCTTGATGCCGCGCACCGTGAGCCACGCATCCATCGGACCGCTCACCGCGCCGACGCCGAACTGCAGGAAGCCGACCGCGTCGGCGAGCTCGCCGTCGTTGAGGATGACCGCGCCGCCGAGCACGTCGGAGTGGCCGCCGAGGTACTTCGTCGTCGAGTGCACCACGACGTCGGCGCCGAGTTCGAGCGGGCGCTGCAGGTACGGCGACGCGAAGGTGTTGTCGACCACGACGATCGCGCCGAACTCGTGGCCGAGCTCGGCGAGCGCGGCGATGTCGGTGATCTTCATGAGCGGGTTGCTCGGGGTCTCGACCCAGAGCACCTTCGTGGCATCCGGCCGGATGGTCGCGCGCACGGCGTCGAGGTCGCTCATCTCGACGGTCGAGATCGAGACGCCCCACGGCACGAACACGCGGCTGACCAGCCGGTGCGTGCCGCCGTAGACGTCGTTGCCCATCACGATGTGGTCGCCGGGCTTGAGGGCGGCACGCAGCAGGGTGTCCTCGGCGGAGAGCCCGGACGCGAAGCTGTACGCGCGGTCGCCGCCCTCGAGCGACGCGAGCAGGGTCTGCAGCGACGTGCGGGTCGGGTTGCCACCGCGCGCGTACTCGTAGCCGCCGCGGAATCCGCCGATGCCGTCCTGCACGAAGGTCGAGGTCTGGTAGATCGGCGGCACGACCGCGCCGGTGGTCGGGTCGAAGTCCTGGCCGGCGCGGATGGCGCGGGTGGAGAAGCCGTGGGATGTGTCGGACACGTGAGCCGTTCTGTTGCTGTGGATGGGCGGGGCAGCGAGTGCGCGCTACTCCGAGAAGAAGGTGAGCAGGTCGTGGCGGGTGAGCACCGCCGCGGGCTTGCCGTCATCGGTGACGAGCAGCGCGTCCGCGGTCGCGAGCGCCTCGCGCGCGGCGCTCACCGACTCGTGCACGCCGATGAGGCCGAGCGGCTTGCCGATGAAGTCGCGCACGAAGTCGGTCATCTTCGCGCCGCCCTGGAACACGTGCTCGAGCAGCTCGCGCTCGTTGATCGCGCCCACCACTTCGCCCATCACGACCGGCGGTTCTGCCGTGAGCACGGGCACCTGCGACACGTCGTACTTGGTGAGGATCTCGATCGCGTCGCGCACGGTGTCGATGGGATGCACGTGCACGAGGTCGGGCAGCTCGCCGTTCTTGAGCCGGATGACGTCGCCGACCGACTTCTCGTCGCTCGTCGCGGAGAAGCCGTAGGAACGCATCCACTTGTCGCTGAACACCTTGCCGAGGTATCCCTTGCCGCTGTCCGGCAGCAGGATGACCATCACGGCGTCTGCGGGCAGGTCCTTCGCCTTCTTGAGGCCGCTCGCGACCGCGAGCCCGGACGAGCCGCCGACGAGCAGCCCCTCCTCGCGCGCGAGGCGCAGGGTCATCGCGAACGACTCGGCGTCGGATGACGCGATGATCTCGTCCACGACCGACCCGTCGTACGCGGTCGGCCAGAAGTCCTCGCCGACGCCCTCGACGAGGTACGGACGCCCCGTGCCGCCGGAGTACACCGAGCCCTCCGGGTCCGCGCCGATGATGTACACCGGCGTGGTGCCCGCGAGGGCCGACTGCTCCTTGAGGTACTTGCCGACGCCCGAGATGGTGCCGCCGGTGCCGACGCCGGCCACGAAGTGCGTGACCTTGCCGTCGGTGTCGCGCCAGATCTCCGGACCGGTGGTCTCGTAGTGGCTCAGCGGACCGTTCGGGTTCGAGTACTGGTCGGGCTTGAACGCACCGGGGATCTCACGGGTGAGACGATCGCTCACGCTGTAGTACGACTCGGGGCTCGACGGCTCGACCGCGGTGGGGCACACCACGATCTCGGCGCCGTAGGCGAGCAGCACGTTGCGCTTCTCCTCGCCGACCTTGTCGGGGAGGACGAAGACGCAGCGATAGCCGCGCTGCTGCGCGACGAGCGCGAGGCCGATGCCGGTGTTGCCGCTCGTCGGTTCGACGATCGTGCCGCCGGGCTTGAGCAGTCCCTTGGCCTCTGCATCGTCGATGATCCGGGTGGCGATGCGGTCCTTGGATGACCCGCCGGGGTTCAGGTACTCCACCTTCACGAGCACCGTGCACGCGATGCCGTCCGTCACGGAGTTGAGCTTGACGAGCGGAGTGTTGCCGACGAGGTCGAGCACGGTGTTCGCGTACTTCATGCCATGAGCCTACCTGCGGGGAATCCGCGTGTTACGGGCCACGTGGCCCGACGTGGCTCCGGCTAGGAGAGGAAGCGCGGCGCGTCGACGCCGACCGAGTCGAGGGCGCCCTTCGCCCAGGTGCGGCGGTTGTCGAGCTCCTGCCCGATGTCGCGGGCGAGCCTCGGACGGGTCTTGACCAGCTCGTCGAGCACGGCGACGGGGACGAAGAGCACCGCGACATCCGTGAGCGCGGTCACGCGCGCGGCGAGGCCCTGGCGGGTCAGGGCGGTGAGGCCCATCACGTCGCCCGGTTCGAACGTCGCGAACGGCAGTTCCGCGCCATCCTCGATCGGTGCCGCCATCTGGCACGACCCGGTGATGATGTACCGGTGGCCGTTCGGCACCTCCTGCGGGCGCTGGATGACCTCGCCGGCGCCGTACCGCTCGAGCCGGACCTGCGGCCGCATGACCTGCATGTCGTCCGGGCTCAGGTACAGGTCGGGCGCGAACCGCTGGAGCGCCGAGTTCACGTTCTCCGGCGTCTGGTAGTTGTCGGTCAGGTCCATGTCGAGGTGCAGGTCGTGACGGCGTGCGGCGTACCAGAGTCGGGTGCGGAACATCCGGATCGTCTTCGTGTTGTCACCCACGCTGGCGATCGGGATCTCGACCTCGTACTTCGCCTTCTCCATCGGCGTGATGGTCGCCTCCTCGCCGGCGATCGCGGTCGGAAGGTCCTCGGCGACGCGGCGGCAGACGTCGATCACGAGCGACGGCGGATCATCGGTCGCGAACTTCACGATCGTCGCGGCCTCGAACGGGGTGTCGTTGCGGCTGATGTTGATGAACGCGGCGCCAGCGAGCTGGGCGTTCGGCATGATCCAGATGCCCGTCGGCACCTTGAGGTGCACCGAGCGCCAGTTCACCTCGACCACCCGGGCGCGCTGCCCGTTGATCGAGAGCCAGTCGCCGAGCTGGAATGGCTGCTCGAACAGCATGAGCAGGCCGGACACCACGCCGCCGACGGCGTTCTGGAGCGCGAGCCCGATCACGATCGACCCGATGCCGAGCGCGGTGAACAGCCCGGCGATGTCGGTCTTCCACACCGTGTTGAACAGCAGGGCGACCAGGATGACGATGACGATCACCCGCACGATGTCGACGAAGATCGACGGCACGCGGCTGCGCCACGATCCCTGTCGCGCCGTGACGAAGATCGCGAAGTTGAGCCCGTTGAGCACGACGAGGATCACGAGGAACCCGAAGACCGTCGCGGTCACCTGCCACCACGCCGGCTCGACCTGCGCGAACCGCACCTGGCTCAGCAGCACGAGCAGTGCCCCGACCGGCGCGACGTAGTTGCGCAGGATCGTGATGATCCGGGTCGCGCGGCTGCCGCGACGATCCAGCACCGAGTTGATCTCGGTGAGGATGAGCAGCACGATCGGCAGGCCGATCACGACGCCGACGGCCGGCCAGAACCAGGGCTCGTTCCAGATCTCAAGCACGGGCATCCACCCCCGCTCGGTCCATCATCAGACGCTCACACTCGCCGGGTTCACGCGCCAGATGCGCTGCGGCCCCGACGAGGAGTTCACGATGCCCCAGTCGAGCACCGGCACCAGGTCGGCGATCCGATCGACCACCGACTGGGTGAGGAAGATGCCGGATTCGTGGCTGCCGGCCTGCACCTGGAACGCGAGGTTGACGGCGTCGCCCCACAGGTCGAACGCGATGTGGTTCTGCCCGACGATGCCGCTCGTCACGGTGCCGGTGTCCACGCCTGCTCGCAGCGCGAGCCGCGCGCCGTACTTGCTGCCGACCCGCTCGAGGATGCGCTGCAGCTCGGTCGCGAACTCGACCACCCGGCGTGCGTTGTCCACTCGCGGGATGGACATCCCGCAGCTCGCGAGATAGCCACTGCGGGTGGTGCGCACGCGCTCGATGCCGAGCCGGTCGGCCGCCTCGTCGAACAGGGACAGGATCTCGTTGAGCTGCTCGAGCGCCGCCTCCGAGGCGAGTCCGCGGCTGTACGCCTCGAATCCGACGATGTCCGCGAAGATGACGGACACCTCCTGGTGGTCGAACGCGATCGTCTTCGAGCCTTCCTTGTACTTGCGCACGAGGGTCTCGGGCATGATCGACAGCAGCAGGCGTTCGTTCTCGGCCTGTTGCTCCTCGAGCAGGGTCGCCTTCACCTGCAGGCTGCGGCTCATGTCGTTGAAGGCGACGCCGACGTCGGAGAGCTCGTCGCTCGTTCCGGCGTCGACCTGCACGCCCATCTCGCCGGCGGCGATCCGGCGAGCGGCGTCACGCAGGCGGCGCAGCGGCCGCACGATGAAGCCCGCGATGAGCAGCGAGATGAGCGAGACGACCACGACGATGAGCGCCGAGCTCAGCACGAGGTTGCGCGTGAAGTCGGTGACCGGGGCGAACGCCTCCGCGGTATCGAACTCGGCGACGATCACCCAGTCGAGGCCGGGGATGTCGAGCGGTGCGTACGCTGCGATCGTCTCGCCGCCGAGGTAGCCGCCGGTGAGCGTCGTTCCCGACCGTCCGGCGATGGCCTCGTCGACCGCGGTCGTGCGCACGGGCTGGAGTAGCAGCGTCTGCTGGGTGTCGACGGCGCGCGCGGCTTCGGCGGGTGTCATCCCGGAGGCGATCGCCCGTGCCTCGTAGTCCTCGGGGTCCTCGAGCATGTCGCGCGACTGCGAGCGCATGAGTTCGTCGTTCGCACCGACGATGTAGGTCTCACCGGTGTCGCCGAGACCGCTGTCGGCCCAGTTGCCGCCGCCGGTCATCACGTCGTTGATCGCGGCGATCGGCAGCTCGACCGCCATCGCGCCGATCACCGTGCCGTCGACCGCGACCGGGGTCACGGCCCACGCGGCTGGTACGCCGAGGGATGGCGCGTACTCATCGAAATCGCTCAGCACGACCACATCGGCCCGATTGCCGCTGATCGCCTCCGCGTACGCGTTGGCCAGGTTGGTGAGGTGGAGCGGACCGTTCTCGAGATTGCTGCCGAGGTCCACGCCCTTGAAGGCCGTGTAGACGATGTTGCCCTGCGCATCGATGAGGAGCACGTCCTCGAAGCGGAACAGCTCGGTCATCCTGCGGAAGAAGTCGTGGTACTTGGCGTGCGCCGCCGACCACGCGCTGCCGTCACCGGCATCGTTGTTCGCGATCGCGTCGGCGAAGTCGGCGTAGGGCACCGTGTACTCGAGCTTGAGGTAGCTCTCGGCCGGGTTCGTGGGCACGAAGGTCTGCACGTCGACCGGCTCGTCGTACGCCTCCTCGAGTCGCGCGCCGAAGTCGTCGGTGTAGTAGGTGTCGAGTTCCGCCCGCTGCTCGGGGCTGAGCTCGATCTGCTCGAGCTCCTGGAATCCGGCGGTGAACGCGGTCAGGGCCTGCGCGGCGCTCTCCCCGCGTGCGACGAGGGTGAGCGTGTTCTCCATCGAGTCGAACAGCGACACGATCTCGCGAGCGCGTGAGTCGCGCACCTCGATGAGCTGGCGGAACGCGGCATCCTCGAGTGCGTTCTTGCCGTTGTTGTAGCCGATCAGGCCGACGACGACGCTCGAGCCCGTGCTCACCAGCAGCAGCATGATGAGCAGGATGGAGCGGATGCTGAGGCCGACCTTGGCGCCGCTGCCCGTGGGCAGCGTGACGGAACCCTCCGCGGGGGGCGGCGTCACGCCGGGGTTCGACACGGTTCTCCTTGCAGCCAGGATCCGACAACACAGTGCGAGGGCATCACAGTGCGAGCGCTCCTCAGCGCTGCACTTGCATCACTGTACTCACACCAGTAACAGAGAACTAGAGCGCGTTCTTAACCCGTCCGCAGTGACCGGGGCGTGGGGTGCCCCGGAGGGGCGGGCGCTCGCGCGCGGCCGCCCCTCCGGCACGCGCGCCGCAGGAGCGGCGGCGCGCCAGAAGGCACTGGCTCTTCGTGCGGGCCTACCCCTTGGTGGAACCGGCGAGCAACCCCCGCACGAAGAACCGCTGCAGCGCGAAGAACACGATCAGCGGCACGATCATGGCCACGAAGGCTCCCGAGGTGAGCAGGAACCAGTCCTGACCGCGGTTGCCCGTGATCTCGCGCAGCACCTTCGTGATCGGCCCGACCGCGCCATCGGCGAAGACGAGGGCGACGAGGAGGTCGTTCCACACCCAGAGGAACTGGAAGATCGCGAACGAGGCGATCGCGGGCATGGCGAGCGGCAGCACGATCCGGAAGAAGGTCTGCCCGTGCCCTGCGCCATCGACGCGCGCGGCCTCGATGAGCTCGTGCGGGATCTCCGAGATGAAGTTGTGCAGCAGGAAGATCGCGAGCGGCAGGGCGAAGATCGTGTGCGCGATCCAGATCTGGCCGTACGAGTTGCCGCCGGCACCCAGCCCGGCGAACAGCTCGAGGTCGCCGATCTTGAAGCCGCGGGCGAACAGGCTGAGCAGCGGCACGAGCGCCATCTGGATCGGCACCACCTGCAGCGCGAACACCCCGATGAACAGGATGTTGCGCCCCTTGAAGGGGATCCACGCGAACGCGTACGCCGCGAGCGACGCGATCACGAGCGGGAAGATCGACGCGGGGATCGTGATCGCGATCGAGTTGACGAACGATTGCGCGAGACTCACGGTCGTCGCCTCGCCACCGAGCACGGCCTCGTAGTTACCGAGGGTGAAGCCCGGGTTCTGGAAGATCGTCCACCAGCCCGTGGTGTTGATCAGGTCCGGCGGACGGAACGACGTGATGAGCAGGCCGATGGTCGGCGTGGTCCAGATCACCGCGATGACGATCGCGGCGATCGTGGCGCCCCGGCTCGTGAGCTTCTCCTTGGACTTCCGCAGGCCCGTGCGCTCGGACTTCCGCTCGCCGCGCTTGAGCTGGCTCTCCGTCTTCCTGTCGATCGGGAGTTCGATCGGAGTCACCGCGCTCATCGGATCTCCTTCTGCAGACGCATCTGTCTGACGTTGTAGATGATGATGGGCAGCACGAGGATGAAGAGGATGACCGCGAACGCGGACGCCCGGCCCTCCTCGAGCTTCTGCACGTAGACGGCGTTCGCGAGCACGTTCGTGCCGTTGGCGCCGCCGGTCATCGTCTGGACGATGTCGAAGACCTTGAGCGACGCGATCGAGATCGTGGTCAGCACCACGATGAGCGAACTGCGGATGCCCGGCACCGTGACGTTCGTGAACCGCTGCCAGGCGTTCGTTCCGTCGAGGGATGCCGCTTCCATCTGCTCGACCGGAACGCCCTTGATCGCCGCCGAGAGCACGACCATGGCGAATCCGGTCTGCACCCAGATCAGGATGACCATGAGGAAGAGGTTGTTCCACGGCGCGACCTGGATGAAGTCGTACGGGTTGCCGCCGAAGAAGGTGATGATGCCGTTGAGCAGACCGATCTGCGGCTGTCCGGCCTGGTTGGCGTCGTAGACGAACTTCCAGATGATCGAGGCGCCGACGAACGAGATCGCCATCGGCATGAAGACGAGCGCCTTGAGGAACCGCTCACCGCGGGCCTTGTCGACGAACACTGCGTAGGCGAGCCCGGCGATCGTCGAGAGCGCCGGCACGACGAGCACCCAGATGATCGTGTTGATGATCGCGACCCGGTTGCCCTCCTGCCCGAACACGTAGATGAAGTTCTCGAATCCGACGAAGCGCGACCCGCGGGCGTTCATGAACGCCTTGAAGAACGTCGCGATGGTCGGGTAGACCAGGCCGATGCCAAGCAGCAGGATGGCGGGGCTCAGGAAGCCGATGAGCTGGAACAGGTAGCCCTGGCCGGCCCGCGCCCGGTAGTCGAGCAGGAAGAACAGGGCGCCGAGCACGGCGGCCGCGATCGCAGCCCACCACACCGATCCGAGCGCGAAGAAGATGCCGAGCGGCGCGAGCACGCACACCAGCAGTCGGATGACCGTGTAGCGGCGACCGGAGCGCGGAGCGATCTCGATGAAGAAGATCACGATGCCCGCGACGGCGAGGAACGCGGCCACCACCAGCGGGATCTGGACGAACGGCGGCAGTGAGCTCAGCCATTTCAGGAACCCTGACATGGACATCCTTTCGAGTACGACAGTGGACTCGGTGTGGTTCGACGATAGGGGATGGAGAGGGCCGGCGGGGGAACGCGATCCGCCGGCCCTCTTCAGTGCAACTGAACTACTGCGGCGCTACTCCGACGGCCACGACGCGTCGATGGTCGCGAGGACCTCTTCGGTCGACTTGCCGTTGATCCAGTCGACCATGCCCGTCCAGAACGTACCGGCACCCACGACACCCGGCATGAGGTCGGACGCGTCGAAGCGGAACGTGGTGTTGGGGTCCTGCAGCAGCTTGATGGCTTCCTGCAGGATCGGGCTGGACGCGTTCGCCGGGTCGAGCCCGTTGTTCGCGCTGATCACGCCGCCGAGGCTGACGCGGCTGTTGGCCCACTCGGGGCTCGACAGGAACTCCTGCACCTTGACGGTGTCCGCGTCGTTGGAGAACGCGGCCACGATCTCGCCACCACCGGTGACGGCGGGAGCGCCGGCCTCGACACCCGGGAGGATGAACGCCCAGATGTCAGCGTCCGGTCCGACCGTCGCGTTGCCGTTGTCGGGGTCCTGGATGAACCCGTCGTAGAACGACGCCTGGTGGTGCAGGTGGCACGTGCCCTCGCCGAGGGCCCGAGCTGCGTCACCGAACGGGGTGCTGTTGATCGACTTGACGTCGCCGAAGCCCGCGTTCACGTAGTTCGGGTCGAGCAGGATGTCGCCGACCGCGTTGAACGCGTCAGCGATCGCCGGGTCGGTGAACGGGATCTCGTGCTTGACCCACTGGTCGTAGACCTCGGGGCCGGCCTGGCGCAGGACGAGGTCCTCCACCCAGTCCGTGCCCGGCCATCCGGTCGCGGCGTCGGAGCCGAAGCCCGCGCACCAGACCGGGCCACCGAGCGTGCCCTGCATCTCGGCCGTCAGGTCGAGCAGCTCGTCGTAGGTCTCGGGAACGGCCCAGCCGTTCTCCTCGAACTCGGACGGCGAGTACCAGACGAAGCCCTTGACGCTCGCCATGAGCGGCGCGCCGTAGAGGGTGTCGTTGACCGTGCCGTATGCGGCCCAGTCGTCCGACCAGTAGTCGGCGACGTTGGCCGCGACGCCCTCGGGCGCCGGCTGCACGTAGTCGCGCGACGCGAGGTCGGCGAGCAGTCCGGGCTGCGGGAAGATCGCGAGGTCGGGCGCGGTGCCACCCTGCGCACGAGTGGCGATCTGCGCCTCGAACTCCTTGGAGCCCTCGTACTGGATGTCGATGTCGTTCTCGGCCTCCCAGTCGGCCCACGACTGCTCGAGCAGTTCGGCCTCGGTGTCCTGGATGGTGCCGTAGACGGTCACGATGCCGTCGGCTTCACCGGCATCCCCGGCTCCACCGCCACCACCGCTACCGGAGCACCCTGCGAGGGCGATTCCTGCGGCGGCGAGCACAGCGAGCGGCGCGATTGCGCGTCGGTTGAAACTCATACTTCCTCCTCATTGAGGTGCATGCGCTCCGTGAGGGGTGCGCATGCGGTTCCTGGTTGCAAGGGCGGAGCGGGACCCGTTGCGCTCGGTCAGCGACATCGGGAACCGGTTCCAGATCACAAGCTAATGGCGACGCCCATGCATTGCAAGCGCTTGGCATCCCGAAGTCCTCACGATTCGGACACAAGCGGCGTCGCAACCGTGGGCGCGCTCCCATGACCGGACGGCGGGGGTGTGGAACCGGTTCCACATTCGCTACACTGACGCCGTCCGATCGACGAGGAGGGATGGTTCGATGAGCGCGCTCAGCGACGTCGCACGCCGTGCCCAGGTCTCGAAGGCGACCGCATCGCGCGCCCTGAGCGGTCGCGGCTACGTGTCGGTCGAGACGCGCGATCGGGTCGTGGCGGCGGCGGCCGAGATCGGCTACGTGGTCTCGTCGAACGCGGCCAGCCTCGTCACCGGGCAGACGCGGAACGTGGGCGTGGTCATCCCGCACATCAATCGCTGGTACTTCGCCGAGGTGCTCGAGGGCATCGAGTCGGCCCTCATCGCGGCGGGGTACGACCTCACCCTCTACCGGCTGAGCGACGACCCGGTCGCGCGGCGGCGGGTGTTCGAGTACTTCCTGGTGCGAAAGCGGGTGGATGCCGTGATCGCCGTCGGCATCGAACCCACCGCCCACGAGGTGGGCCTGCTGCACTCGCTGCGCGTGCCCATCGTCGGGCTCGGCGGTCCCGTCGACGGCATCGCGACCATCAGCGTGGACGATGCTGAGGTCGCCGCGCTCGCCACCGACCATCTGATCAGCCTCGGGCACCGGCAGATCCTGCACATCGGCACCGAGCAGAGCAAGGAGGTCGACTTCCGCACCCACGACCAGCGGCTGGTCGGCTTCCAGCGCGCGATGACCGGGGCCGGGCTCGACGCCTCGTCGTACCGGCGCACCGAGCTCACGATCGCGGGCGGGCACGCGACCGGGCTCGCGGTGCTCGCGGATCCGCGGCACCGGCCGACCGCGATCGTCGCGGGATCCGACGAGGTCGCGATCGGCGTGATCGTCGCCGCGCGCCAGCTCGGGATCACGGTGCCGGGCCAGCTCTCGGTGGTGGGCATCGACGGCCACGAGCTCGCCGCGATGTTCGACCTCACCACGCTCGCCCAGCATCCCGGCGCGCAGGGCGCCCTCGCCGTGAACCTGGTGATCGACGAACTCCTCGGCAGCGGCCCTGCCCCAGACCGCACCTGGCGAGCCCACCCCGTGGTGCTCGAGGTGCGCGGATCCACTACCGCACCGCCGGCTTAAACGCAGATGGCCGGGGGCACCGAACCAGGGTGCCCGCCGGCCGTGACCGCGGATCAGGTGGCGGTCACGTCGCGCGCTGAACGCGCGCGACGACTCTGGGTGCCGTGGGCGCCAGGCAGAGGGTAAGACCGCCTGGATCACACGACGTTTCGGAGTACTCGGATTCGGGTTTCTGCGTGCCGCGAACGGGGGGTACCGAGGCGGCCAGTCCCCATTATGGTGGACATGCTCGAATCCATGCAAACTAAAGTTTCCAGCAGCTGCACTCGCCTGATTCCATCCTGATTCGAGGCCCATGACCGAGCACGTCGATCCGTCAGGGGTGGCCGCCGCGTTCGAATCCGCGGTGGCGACCGGTGAGTTCGACGGCGCGCTCGACGAGCTGCGGCGCACCTGGCCGGAACTCGCCCCCGAACACGGCGCGCTCATCCGCAATGTGCTCGACGCGACGCCCACGCAGGCCTGGGAGCGCGACCCCTGGCTCGTCGCGGCGTACGCAGCGAGTCACCGCTCGCTCGACTCGGTCGCGACGTCCGCCGCCCTGTCGTACTTCGCGGTCGCCGAAGCGGCGGTGGATGTCGCGACCTCGCCCCTCTCGGTGGTGGCCCTCCGGGCGCACCACGCCGCCGCCCTCCGCTCCCTCGGCCGCTTCGACGAAGCGCTCGCCCTGCTCGCCCCCGTGATCGACGACGCCCTCGCAGTCACCTCCGCGCCGCTCGCGTGGCGGATCACGCTCGAGGCGCGGTCGTCGCTGCAACTCGGCATCATCCACTACCACCTTGGCGACTACGACTCGGCTCGGGCGTGCCTGCGTCTCACCGAGGGGCTCGCCGATCGTGGGCTGCTGCGCTCCGAGCGGGTGGAGTGCTACGCGGGACTCGCGATGCTCGAGTACGTGATGGGCGACTTCGCGGCCGCACAGCGCTACGCGGGGCTCGCGCGCGCGGCATCCGGGTCGACCGGCTTGCTCGAGAGCCGGTTCGGCGCCTCGGCCCTGGTGGTGGAGGTGCTCATCGCCGTGGAGCAGGACCGGCTCGAGGATGCCCTGGCCCTCGCCGAGCTCGCGGTCGCCGCATCCCGTGGCAGCGACTGGGAGCCGCTCGCCCTGTACGCCGAAGCCGCGACCGCGATCATCAGCGAGCGGTACGTGGAGGGTCTCGACCTCCTCCGTCGCTCGCTCCAGCTCTGGCGGGCCTGGCCGAACCCCGGCGGCATCGTGACGATGGCGGAGGGGCTGCGGGCCACGCTGCTGCTGCGACTCGGTGAGACGGATGCGGCGTGGGACATCCTGCTGTCGCTGCAGCCCACGCAGCACCACGCCAACTGCCCCGCGCGCTTCGTCTCGCACCTGCGACTCATCACGGGCGACATCGCCGGCGCGCTCGCGGCACTGCGTGAGTGCGACGCGCTCGGCGACTCCCACTCGAGCCGCACGCTCGTCGACGTGCTGCTCATCAAGGGCGCGGCGAACTACCTGCTCGGCTCGATGTCGTCGTCCGACGTCGCGGTGGACCGAGGACTGCTGCTCGCCGGACGCAACGGTGTGCGCATCCCGTTCCGCCTCATCCCCACCGAGACGATGGATGCGATGCTCGCCCGCGCGATCGCCCGCACCCAGCCCGGCGAGGTCGTCGCGATCCTCGAGGATGCCCGCGGCTCGGTCGCCAACCTCAGCCCGCGCAGCGCCCTGAGCGAGCGCGAACGGGAGATCGTGCAACTGCTCGCGAGGGACCGCAGCGTCGCCGCGATCGCCGAGGAGCTGTACATCTCGGTCAACACGGTGAAGTCCCACGTGAAGAGCGCCTACCGCAAACTCGAGGTCAGTTCGCGGCACGAAGCCATCCGCAGAGCGCGCGAATTGGGGCTCCACTTGGATCTCACCCGCCCCTAACCCTCGGATCACCCTCGGGTCGGCTTGTCCCCCTTTGTGCGGACTGACAACCTATCTCTCGGAACAGGACCCGAATGCTGTTCCGTGGCGACGATGGCCGTGTGAAACCTGATCTCACTCGCCGTCAGTCGCAGCGGTGCGACGGCGGGGCGCGAGGTGTGGTTACCCCCGTGCCCCGCCGTTCCGTCCTTGTTGGCGCGGCGCACGTCGTCCGTGCGACGGCACGAGCGCGGTCGCGCCGTCGCCCGGGATCACCTCCCATAGATTGGCTGGCGCACGCGGCACTTGTCTGTTGCTGCACGCGCAGCGGCGTGGGACGCTGGTTCATCCGATTGATCGGATGTAACCCGGAGGTGCCGTGACCGCGTTCCCCCTGTCCGTCTCGGCCGACGGGCGTCACCTCGTCGGCGCCGACGGACGGATGTTCCTGATCACGGGCGACACCGCGTGGTCCCTCATCGCGAGCCTCACCCCCGACGAGATCGTGGAGTACCTCGAGCACCGCGCCGCGCTCGGATTCAACACGATCGTCGTGAATGTGCTCGAGGCGCTGTTCGCGCCGAACGCGCCCGCGACGATCGACGGGATCGCGCCGTTCCACACGCCCGGCGATCTGAGTACGCCGAACGACGCGTACTTCGACCGGATGACGTGGGCCTTCGAGCAGGCGGCGGCGCGCGACATCCTCGTGCTCGCCTGCGCCGCCTACCTGGGCTACGCGAACCCGAACTTCCCCGGATACGGCGAGCGCGCCGAGGGCTGGTTCGCGTCGATGGCGCAGGCGACGGTCGATCAGGCGCACGCGTACGGCCGGTACGTCGGCGGGCGGCTCGCGCACCTCGACAACATCGCGTGGATCCTGCTCGGCGATTGCAATCCCGGCGTCGTGATCGAGCAGGTGCGCGCCCTCGCCGCGGGGCTGCTCGACGCGCGACCGGACCGGCTCGCGATGGCCCACCCCGCTCCGGACAGCAAGGGACTCGACTTCTTCGAGGGCGAGGCCTGGCTCACCCTCAACTCCACGTACAGCTATCTGCTCGTGCACCGGTCGCTGCTCGCCGACTACGCCCGCGCCGAGCTGCCGACCTTCCTGTTCGAGACCACCTACGAGGGCGAGTGGAACTCGACGCCGCTGCAGGTGCGTCGCCAGGCGTACTGGGCGGTCACCCTCGGTGGCATCGGGCACACGTTCGGCCAGTGGCCGGTGTGGCCATTCCGCGAAGGATGGCGCGCCGCCCTCGACTCCCCCGGCTCGCACGCCATGGCGCACTTCCGCCGCTTCTTCGAGTCCTTCGAATGGTGGCGGACCGCACCGGTGGCGGACGGGCTCTTCGTCGGCGGCGAGCACTTCCTCGTCGAGGGACTCGGCGAGATGCACGGCATGGACTACGCCTCGACGGGCGCGTCGGAGTCGGGCGACCTCATCGTCACGTACGTGCCGACGGCCCGGAGGATCCGTCCCGATCTGGCGCGGTTCGGCGGCGGCACATGGTCGGCGGTCACATTCGATCCCGTGAGCGGGGAGTTCGGGGATGCGTTCGACGTGGCCGATGGCGACGCCATCGAGCCCGCAACCGACCACGACTGGGCCGTCGTGCTCACCAGGAGCCGCTCGTGACCGCGACGGCGAGGGTCGATTTGGATGGCCGGCTCGAGATCGAGCGCGGCGGCGTGCTCATGTCCGCAGACCCGGACGACCCACGCGAGGCGGAGGGTGTGCTGAACCCGGCATCCGCCCGCGATCGCGACGGAGTGCTCTGGCTGTTCCCGCGCATGGTCGCCGCCGGCAATCGGTCGTGCATCGGGCGGGTTCGCGTGATCGAGGACGAACACGGCCCGACCGGCGTCGAACGGCACGGGATCGCGATCGAACCCGACCAGCCGTGGGAGCAGAACCGGCGGACGGCGGGCACCGAGGACCCACGGGTGTCGTTCGTCGCCGAGCTCGACGCTTGGGTGATGTGCTACACGGCGTACGGTCCACTCGGCCCGCGGATCGCCATCGCCACCTCGAATGACCTCGTCACCTGGCAGAAGCACGGGCCCGTCGATTTCGAGTTCGACCGCTCGCTCGGCACCGACCTGAACCTCTACCGGAATAAGGATGCCGCGATCTTTCCCGAGCTCGTGACCGACCCCGACGGCCATCCCGCTCTCGCCCTGCTGCACCGGCCGATGTGGGAGCTCGACGATGCTCTCCCGGGGTCCGAGCTGGTCATGCCGACCGCGGTCCACGATGCGCGCCCGTCGATCTGGATCTCCTTCCTTCCGGCGAAGAACCTTCCCGATCTGCGGCACTGGCGTTCGCACCGCCAGCTCGCGCAGCCCGAGTTCGCGTGGGAGGCGCTGAAGATCGGCGGCGGTCCGCCGCCGGTGCGCACGTCGGACGGATGGCTCGTGCTGCACCACGGCGTCACCGGCGAGAGCACGCCGGGCGTCGACCAGCAGCAGCACGTGCACTACGGGGCGGGCGCCCTGCTGCTCGACCTCGACGATGTCACCACCGTGCGCGGCCGCACGAGGATGCCACTGCTCGAGCCCGAAGCGGATGACGAGCGCTCGGGCATCGTGCCGAACGTGGTGTTCCCGACGGCGATCGAGCCGCGCGGCACAGCGTGGGACGTCTTCTACGGGATGGCCGACGACAAGGTCGGTCATGCGCGACTCATCGATCACGGGAGGAGCTGACATGGGCAGCTTGGACGGGCGATCCGGCATCGTCACCGGGGCGGGATCCGGCATCGGCGCCGCGGTCGCGCACGAGCTCGGGGCGCGCGGGGCGACGGTCGGCGTGCTCGATGTGAACCTCGACGCGGCGGAGGCGGTCGCGGCATCCATTCAGGACGCTGGCGGCGCTGCAACCGCACACCGGGTGGACGTGAGCCGCTTCGAGTCGCTCGAGGAGGTCGTCGCCGCGATCGGTCGCGTCGACTACGCCGTCGCGTGCGCCGGGCTCGCGGATTTCAGCTCGATGCACGACGGCGACGTCGAGCACTGGCGCCGGGTCGTCGACGTCAACCTGCTCGGGATCGCCTACACGGTGCGTGCTGTGCTGCCGGCCATGAAGGCGGCGACGTCGGGCGACATCGTGCTCATGGCCTCGATCGCGAGTCGCGCGAGCTGGGTCGGCGAGCCGATCTACATCGCGACCAAGTGGGGCGTCGCCGGGCTCGGCCAGGCACTTCGCCGCGAGGCGAACGAGTACGGCGTGCGCGTGACGCTCATCGAACCCGGCATCGTCGACACCCCGATGGTCCGCGCGACCCAGACCGGACGCGCCGAACTCGACCGCTATCCCTCCCTGACCCCGAACGACGTCGCCCAGGCCGTGGCGTGGTCGTTCGAGCGCCCTGCCAACCTGCAGGTCTCCGAACTGGAGATCCGCCCCGTCGGACCGGATGTGACATGACAACCCTCGATGACCTCATCACCCCCGCCCTGCTGATCGACGTCGACGCGCTCGACCGCAACATCGCGCGCATGGCGGCGTGGGCGGATGGCCACGTGCAGCTGAGGCCGCACGTGAAGACGCTCAAGAGTCCGGATGTCGCGAAGCGCCAGGTCGCCGCCGGTGCGATCGGTGTCACCGCCGCCACGGTGGAAGAGGCGCTCGCGATGGCCGCGGCGGGCATCCCGGAGATCCTCATCGCGAACGAGATCGTGCAGCGGCCGGAGCTCGCGCGGCTGCTCGCCGGGGGGGCGGGGGCGCGGATCATCCTGTGCGTCGATACCGAAGCCGGAGCGTCGCTGATCGCCGAGGCCGCTCGAGCGGCCGGAACGGTCGTCGATGTCGTGCTCGAGATCGACGTCGGCATGCACCGCGGCGGCGCACGCACCGTCGAGGAGGCCGTCGCGCTCGCCGGTGTGGTCGACTCCCTCGACGGGATTCGGCTGGTCGGGGTGATGGGGTACGAGGGCCACACCGTGCTCGAACCGGACGACGCGAAGCGTGCCGCCAACGCGGTAGCGGCGATGGACTCGCTCGGCACGTTCGTCGATGCCCTCACCGCAGCCGGACACACCATCGACATCGTCGCGGCCGCCGGAACGAACACGCACGCGACCACGGGCCATCACCCGGTGGTGACCGAGTTGCAGGTCGGCACGTACGGCACGATGGATGTCTCGTACCTCCCGTTCGTCAACTCCACCCGTCCCGACGATCCGTACGAGGTCGCGATGTCGATCCTCGCGACCGTCTCGAGCGTGCACGGGAACCGCGTCGTGCTGGATGCCGGCACGAAAGCCTTCGGCCCGGCTCGCCTCACCGTGCCCCGCGCCCACACCCCCGGCTGGACCGTCGCGGCCGTGCACGAGGAGCACGTGCTCGTGGACATCGACGAGGGCACGCCCGTGCCGCAGGTGGGCGATCACGGGCGATTCGACGTCGCCTACGCTGGAGGCCCGCCGCTGCTGTTCGGCCAGTACACGGTCGTGCGCGGCGACGACGTGATCGAGACGTGGCCGATCGTCGGCGGCGCGATGACCCGAGGAGTGCGAATTGGCTGACGCAGTGGTCACGGCGGCCTTCGAGCAGGGCGACGGCACCGATCTCCGGCACGTGCGCATCGACGGCACCGAGGTCGCCGCACGGATCTACTTCGCGATGCGCGACGAGGTGTGGGGCACCGCGAAGTTCGACGTGCTCTCCAGGGATCTGACCGAGACGGCGACCGGGTTCGAACTCGCGCTCGCGCTCGAGTCCGCCGATCCGCGGATGCCGCTGACCGTGGGCTTGCGGTACGTCGCCGACGGGGCGCGGCTCACGGCATCCTTCGAGGCGGTCGCGGGCGGGGAGTTCCGGTACAACCGGATCGGCATCTGCGTGCTGCATCCCATCCCGAACCACGTCGGCATGGCGATCGCGGTCGAGGGCGGTACGGATGACATCGCTGCCGTAATCCCGGCCGAGATCACTCCGCAGTTCCAGATCGACGGCGTGCTGCTGCCGATGTTCGGCACGGACTTCGCGCGCCTGCGCATCTCGCTCGCCGACGGCGACCTCGCGATCGACTTCGACGGCGACACCTGGGAGATCGAGGACCAGCGCAACTGGACCGATGCCTCGTTCAAGTCGTACTCGACGCCGCTGCGCCTCGGCACGCACGATGCGACGGCGGGCGAGCGCTTCGCGCAGACCGTCACGCTTCGGTTCGCAGCGGCCGCCGAGGTCGAACCACTCAGCGACCCGGTGGATGCCCTGCCGCCGAACCCGCCCGCCGACGCTCACGCCCTCGTGCTCGGCGAGGAGGTGGGCCCGCTGCCCCCGGTCGGCGTGTGGACCGGACCGCCCGCCGGATCCCTCTACCGCCCGCCGAACGGCTTCCCGGTGCTCAACCGCGACCGCCCGGATGCGCGCGCCTTCGAGGAGTTCGACGCGGTGTCGATCGGCCTCGACGGCAGCGTCCACGCCGCCGATGACGACTCGGTGATCGAGACCGCCTCGGTGCACGGCACACTCGCGAAGCAGGTCATCGAACTGACGCACGGGCTGCCGCTGCACCTCGGTCCCCTCGACTACGACGCGATCCCGGGCGAGTGGCGGGATGCCGACGGGTACACGCCGGCGCCGGCCGCGTCGCCCGCGGATCCGCGCCGCACCGCGGCGTTCGGGGCGGCGTGGGTGGTGGCGAGTCTGGCGTCCGTGGCGGGGGCGGGCGCGGCATCCATCGGCTACTACGACGGCTCGGTCGCCGGCTCACCCGCGGGTGACCTGCTCGAGCAGCTCGCCGCTCTCGAAGGACAACCGGTCCGCCTGGTCTCGGCGCACGAGGGTGTCGCCGCGATCGCCATCGGGTCGACGGTGTTCGTTGCGAACACCACCGCCCGTGCCGCGACAGTGATCCTGCCGGACGGCGGCGCGCGCGAGCTCGGCGGCTGGGCGATGGAGACCCTCCCGCTGTCGTGACGGTCAGTACTCGGTTCGACCAGGGCGACGGCACGGACGTGCGGCACGTCCGCATCGACGACGTCGAGATCGCTGCGCGGGTGTACTTCGCGCTGCGCACGCCGCGCTGGGGCACGGTGCCGTTCGCGGTGCGATCGCGCGTGGTCGACGAGTCCGAAGCCGGGTTCAGCCTCGAGCTGGAACTGACCTCGACGGATGCCGCGATGCCGCTCGACGCGACCGTGCGGTACGTCGCCGACTCCACCGGGCTCCGGGCATCGTTCGAGGCATTTGCGCGCGGCGCGTTCCAGGCGGCGCGGCTCGGGCTGTGCCTGCTGCATCCCATCGACGGGTACCTCGGTCGTCCGATCCGAGTCTCGGGCGGCGCCCATGACCTCGAGTCGGAGATCCCGGTCGAGGTGGCGCCCCAGCTGCGCCTCGACGGCGTGCTCACCCCGATGTTCGGCACCGACTTCGACCGGCTGCGGATCGGGCTCGACGAGTGGGATCTCGACATCACCTTCGCGGGCGACACCTTCGAGATCGAGGATCAGCGCAACTGGACGGATGCCTCGTTCAAGAGCTACTCCGGACCCCTCGCCCGCGGCTTCCTCGACGTCCAGGAGGGTCAGCGGTTCGCGCAGTCGATCGAGTTGCGGCTGTCACCGGGGTGGACGCGCTGCTTCCAGCTCACTCCCGACGGTGGCTCCGGCGGCGGCGTACTGCCGCCGATCCGGCTGTGGGACGGCGTGATCGACGGCGCGCCCTACCGTCCCCAGAACTGCTTCGCCGGGCTGAACCGCGACCGACCGTCGGCGGCCGACCTCGCAGACCACGACGGCGTCCTGCTCGGCGTGCTCGCCAGCGGACACGCTGCCGACGACGCCTCCGTGATGGAGACCGCGGCCATGCACGGCACGGTCGTCCGACAGGCACGCGCCCTCACCAGCCTGCCGGTGCACCTCGGACCCATGGACCACAACGCGATCCCCGGCCAGTGGATGGATGCCGCGGGCACGCACCAGCCCGAACCCCCGACTCCCCCGTCCGATCCCCGCCGCACCGGGGCCTTCGGCGCCGCGTGGATCGTGGCGAGCCTCGCGTCCCTCGCCGGTGCGGATGCGGCATCCCTCGCCTACTACGACACCTCGGTGGCGGATGCCCCGGCCGGTCGTCTCATCGCAGAGCTCGCGCTCCTCGCGGGCCAGCCCGTACTGCGGGTCACCTCACCCGTGGGCACCGTCGCGATCACTGTCGGCACGACCCGCTACGAGGCCGACCTGGATCCGCCCTACGCCCTTCGAAGAACTGCGAGCTGAGGCGAGCGAATTGCGCGACGCCTCGGTGGTCCCGAGCATACGAAAGGGCGTGGAGTCATCGACTCCACGCCCTTTCGGTTTGTGCAACTACTTGAGGGTCACCGTCG
>CAVUFG010000002.1:0-139284 GCA_963740815.1 uncultured Actinomycetota bacterium | reverse complement strand
CTATGCCGAGCGCAGCGACGAACGGGTCTCCGCGCTTGCTTGCGCTCTCCTGGATGAGCGCATGTAGTCCAGGGTCCAGGTCGGCGGGCGCCGGCACGGCGATGAGGCCCTGGGAGTGCAACTCGATGAACAACCCTGCGAAGTGCGCGGCGAACGGATTCGGAGAGTCGTCGCCGCCCTCGTCCAGCAGTCCCAACTCCTTGCGGCGAATCGGGCAGGAGGCCGCAGCGAGCGTCGGGTTGGCGAATGCCATCTGGAATTCTATCCGGTTGGCCAGCGCCCAGCAGCGCAGCATCGTGGCCGAAGCGGCGAGCCTGGCGGCGGGGTCGTCGCACGGGTAGTGGTCGCGTGCCTTGTCCATGGCTGCGACCACGTCGTTGCAGATGTCGCGCGCGACCAGTACGTGCAATTCGTCGACGCTGTCGATGTATCGGTACAGGGCCGGTGGGGTCATCCCCATCTGGGTGGCCACCGCACGCAATGACAGGGTGTCGCCGTGTCGCAGCAGCGTTCGGGACACCTCGACGATCTCGTCGTAGGTCTCCAGGCGCCGTCGTTCGCGGCGGCTCATCGCTGGTGACCGTTGCACCATCTCGCCTCCCCCGGCCAATCCGCCGATGCTGTCCGACCGGTTCGTCCGCGACCGCAGCGACTGTAATCGACATATACGGCCGGATGACGGGTGACCCCGCGGCTTTGTGGCGGCCGGCCACGGCGTCCACGGGACGAACTGCCGGCTCAGTCCCCGTACGGACCGGCCGACTTGGCGTCTTTCGATCATACGTTGAGTCGCCCGCCCACAGATAGCGCTGCGCAGGTGCGCCATTGCCGGGGCCCCGGCCCAGTATGCAGTGGCCGCTGGCGGTTCGCGCTCGGGTCCGGAGCGGCGCTCACCTCTTTCGTCGGGGTGTGGTCGCCGAACGGTGGTGGTCGAGCGCGACGTCGAGCCAGAAGTCCAACGTCTCCTCGGTCGGCACCTGTTCGGCGCTCACCTGTACCCAACCGGCACCCATATTGCGGCCGTTGCCCATGTCGGCGCACTGTGCACCCTTGCGTTCGAGTTCGCCGACCCGGGACGGCGTGCAGCGCAGCCACATGCCGCCGTCGCCGTGGGCGAACACCGCGAGCTTGCCGTTGACCATGAATCCCAGCCCGCCGAACATGTGCACTTCACGGACAGACTGCACGGATGTGAGCCCACCGCGGATACGGTCAGCAAGATCGCGGTCATAGGCCACCGGTCACAGCCCCCTCGGCCTGCGCCCCAGCGGGTGGGGCAGTCCTGCCTGGTCCGGGTCCAGGATGCCCTGTGGCACCCTCGATCAAATATGCCCCAGGGGCCTTGTCACGCAGTGGTGACCGTCGCCGCGAAATGACTGCGCCATGCCTGGATCGGCGCCGACGACGCGGAACCGGCGACCTCATGGCGCCCCTCCCGGAGTACGCGTGCGGCGTCGTCGCTGGGGATGCCGATGAACACTTCGCAGGCCAGATTGGTGTGCGCGGTCCGGTTTCCCGCCAAATCCCGCGTCCAAGCGGCGGTGGCCGCGCCCCAGGCCAGCCGGTCCCGATACGCGTCGGCCACCTCGCATATCCGCTCCAGACCAGCGCGGTCGGTGCCGCCGCCGTAAGCACAGGCCATCCCGATGCCGTTCCACAGAGCGGGGTGACGGTCGGGCTGGAAGCCGGCCACCGTAGCGGCCGCCCGCTCGACCACGGCCCCGCTCGAGAACCAGATCGCGCGGCCCAGGCCCTGGTCGAACAACGGCCCGCACTCACTCGACAGATGGGTCGGACGCGCCTTCCTGACGATGTAGCGGCGGCGTTCGAAGAAGCCGCCGTGGAACCCGTATCCGTCCACGGTTGCCCAACCGAGCAGCGGATCCAGCTCGCCCAGATACCGCTCGGGCCGGCGCCGCAGGCGGGCCAGAGCGAGGCCGACACCGACGTAGATAGTGTAGATGTGCGCTCCGCCGGGACCGTCGACGAAGGCGCCGAGGCGCTTCTTCCATGGCGTCAGCAGATCCAACGCGCCCAAGCCCATGCCCGCGCCTTCGTAGGCGAACCCGCGGAACACGCGGTCCACCGCCTGCAGTCGGACGACCAGCGCGGGCGCGGAACAGTCCTCCAAGGTGGCGTTGTAACCCAGCGCCAGCGATTCGGCTACCGGGGCGAATCGCCGCCAGGCTTCGGGTGCGAACCCGGGCTTGCTGAACACCTTTCGGGGTTGGGGGATACCGAAAAGTCGACGACGGACGCTGCCCAGTGCGGTCATTGATCGGCCCTCGCTGCTGTGGTCGGGTCTTGATGGCGTGCGGTCCACGCCGTTCGCACCCCTTGCCGCCAAGCCTCGTAGCGTGGGGTGGTCATATCCAGTGGTGCTGTGCCGGCTCGTTCAGCGGTGGCGATCCGTGCCACCGTCGCGCTGTCCGCGCCCCACGAGATGGCGCAGGCAAGATCGGTGTGGCCGGCTGAATGTCCCGCCACGTGCCGGAACTCCGCGGCGACGGCGACCCCGACGGCGAACTGGTCCGCGTCCGGTCCGGCTGCTGTCACGAGCCGGCGCATCGCCGGTTCGTCGAGTACACCGGCAGCGTATGCGCAGGCCAGGCCGACGCCGCTCCACAGGTCGCCGCGGCGAGCCGCCGGGAACCGTCCTATGACGGCGGCGATCCGCTGTGTGTTCGCGGCGGAGGTGAACCAGAGGCTGCGCCCGAGCCCGCGGTCGAACATCTGCCCGGCATAGCCGGTGATGCGGCGCGGCCTGACCTGCTGTCGCAGGCTCCGCTCGGGGGTGAAAAAGCCGTAGTAGAAGCCGTATCCGTCGAGGATGAGCCACCGGTCGTCATCGTCGTAGCGGGCCATGATCCGAAGCGGGTCCACCGGCATCCGCGGCAGTGCGAGACCAGCACCGATGTACAGCAGTGGCTTGTAGGCGCGCCCGGGACCGGTGAGGAAATCGGCGAGCCGCTTCTTGTAGGGCAGCAGGCAGTCCAGCAATGACAGCCCCATGCCGGCGCCCTCGTAGGCGACCCCGCGCACGTCGTCGTCGGTGGCGTCCAGCATCGGGACCAGCGTGGCGAACCGGGGATGGTCGACGGTCGTCCAGAAGCTGTCGACGAGGGTGTGCGCGGACTGGCGCGAAATCCTGCCAGACGCGATCGATGTCGTTGTGGGCGCCGAACTGCCGGGCCGCGATTTTGGGGAATTCGTCGGCAGAGAGCCGCAGCACCGGCTTGAGGATGGTGCTCAAGGTGATCAACGTCGGGCTCCTCACACTGGTTCGGCGCAAGAGGCCGCGCGCCGGGGGCGCCGCACGGTATGGGATACGGCCTTGGCAGCCGATCGGGGCGGCTCGGTACCGGTCGCGTCCGCCCCGAGCGGGACCGCCGGACGGGCAGCTTGGTCTGCCGCGGTTGTTGGATCGGATCGAATTCATTCGAACTGTCGAAGAATGCGCTGACGCCACAGGGCGTATGCAGGCACCTCCGGGTCGGTCGGCAGGCCCCGCCGCAGCGAATCGACCGCCGCGGCCGCCTCCGCGGACGGCATCCCGCACAGCACCTCGCTCGCGAAGTCGTTGTGGTCGGCGGTATTGCCGACGTGATGCCGGATGCTGGCCGACATCGCCGAGCCGACCGCGAGATGCCCCTGGCGCTCGCCGGCGACGGCTCGCAAGCGCTCTATGGTGGGACGGTCGACCCCGCCGGTGTAGCCGCAGGCCAAACCCACTCCCTGCCACAAGTCGGCTCTTCATACGATCGGTTTCCTGGTCGTTCGCGACGTAGTGCTTCACCGACGCACCGACCCCATGAGTTTTCAGGCCGCGAACCCATGCAGCGCCGAGTTCGCCTGAGAGCAGGGGGTCTTCGGAAAAGTACTCAAAGTTTCGGCCACACAGCGGGCTGCGTTTGATGTTCACTCCGGGACCGAGGAGGACGTCGACACCAAGGGCGCGCGCCTCGACGCCCAACGCGACGCCCATCGTGGAGAGCAGTTCTCGGTCCCATGAGCTTGCCGATGCGGATGCCGTGGGGAACGCGGTCGACGGTTGCGCCGCGTTGGTCCCAGATGATCAGCGCCTTCGAGCTGGCGACGCACGCCGTGGGGGCCGTCGGAGAGCACCAGTGCAGGAATTCCGGCCGATTCGATCGCGGTCGTGTTCCAGAATGCGAAGCCCGAAACAAGCGACACCTTCTCTTCGAGACTCAAATTCTCGATCAATGGGTGCATAGTCATGCGTTCGTTTCTCCTTGGTCGTGCATCGACTTGGCGGGTCGCAGCCGGCCCTCAGTTGTCGTGATCTCTACCGATGGCAGGTCTGCCTCGGAGGCTTTGAGGCCGACTGGATCGTCGGCGCGGCGCGTGGCGGATATCTCGACCTCGACGGGAGGCATTCCTTCCGCCTGAACGGTCGCCGTGATCCTCCCGGCCCCCGTCGGACAGAGGATTGCGAGCAGGCGACCGCGAAACGCAGGATGTGTTTCGCCGGTGAAGGGCTCCGCGTTGTCGGGGCGGGCACTGCCGAGCGCCTGCAGGACGGCTGGCCCATTGACTTCCAGGGTGACGGCGCACTCGGCGGTGGTGATGAGTGTTCCCGACGGGTCGACGATTTCTATTGGCAGGTAGATCAGAGACCCGGGGCCGATCTCGACCGAGGTTGACTCTGGGAGAGCAAGTACTCGTGGGGTGCCGGTTGCGGAGGCCAGGGATGTGCGGCCGGTTTCGCGTCCGTGCGAGTACGCGACCGCCTCGAGTGGGTGATCCCGACCGACGAGCTGCGCGACGAGCTCCTCCTTGACTTCCAGAACGACTACCGCGAGAACGGCCTCGTCGACGCGGCTCCCGCCGGAGTCAGCGACCCGGATGCGTTCATCGCGAAGTTCACTGAACTACGGGAAGCTGCTGAGGATCGCCTACGTCCGTCGTTCGAGAATGCGCTCAGCGGCGACATCCTCGAGGACTTCGAGAACGCCAAGAACATTGACCTGACGGCCTACAAGGAGTTCATGCAGGAGATATACGCGAGGTACAACTTCGCGACCTAGTAACTTCGCGTGCTGTGTAACGCCGGGGATCGACCGCAAAGGTCGACCCCGGCGTTGCGCGTTACAGTGCTGCTGTGCCACTCGATCGCGCCGCCCAAGTGCCCCTCCATGTGCAGGTGCACGATGAACTTGTCCGAATGATCGAACGCGGCGAGATCTCGGCCGGCGAGCGGTTGCCGACAGAGTCCGCACTTGCCGCCAAGTTCTCCGTGAACCGTCTGACGGTTCGCCAGGCGCTTGGCGAGCTCGGTCGCGCCGGGGTCGTGGTAACTCGTTGGGGTGTGGGAACATTCGCGGCGGAGCCCACAGCGCCCCTCGAGGGTGCCCTCCAGCTCTTCGACTGGTCTGCAGTCGGGTCGGGTGTCGAGCAGCCCACCGCGGGTCTCGGGGTCTCAGCGGTAGAGGTCGTCCTAGACATTGAACGTCGCGAACCCGAGGCCGAGATCGCCGAACAGGTCGGGAGCGAACCCCTCACCTGGATCGAGACGGTGCATCGGTTTGACAATCGCGCGCTCATGAGATCCGAGTACTGGGTGCGCACTGATTGGGAGCCCGACCGGATCGAAGCCCTGCACACCAGCGGCGACGCGTTCAGTCCGACGATACTCAAGGACCTCGTGGGTGGCCCGTTCCAGCATCGTTGGCGTGCGTTCGAGTCGATCGCGGCCACCCGACGTGACGCAGAAGTGTTGGGAATACCGGCGGGGGCGCCGTTACTTCGACGAAGCGGCCTCGACGATACTCCTGAAGGCGTGCCCGTGATCGCGGCGCAACGCAACGTCTTCGGTGGTCGCGTTTACGTCATGGAGGGCATGGCGGAGGACGGTGGCCAGAAGGTCACCGCCCAATTGCGACCGCGATGAGCCAGCAGCGCGCGCAGGCACTGCGTTACGAGACGTGCACCGGAAGGCTCGTGATGCCGTTTATGGATGCTGGCGCGTAGAGGTACTGCGGATCTCCGACCACCTCCACCGGCAGTAGTGCACACCGCCTGCGCCGAAGGACATCTGCTGATTCGGGCTGCGCGAGAGATCAAACGCCCGCGGGTTCGCGAACCGGCGCTCGTCGCGATTGCCCGACGCGTAGACGATCACGACCTTGTCACCCTGTTTCATCTCTGTACCCCGGAATTCAAGGTCTCTCGCGACTGTGCGTGAATGCGTGCCCACAGGGGTGGCCCAGCGCAGGAATTCGTTGATCGCCAACGGCATTCGCGAGTCGATGTCCTCTTCAGCCAGGCGAGCTGATCAGGATTGCGGGACAGTGCCAGCATCGGGTGTGACGTCGTCTGCTTTGTTGTGTCGTTGGACGCCACCGACATGAGGAAGGTGAAGCCACCGATGTCTTCATCGGTGAGTTTGTGCCCGTCAACCTCAGCCTGCACGAGGCTGGTCATGATGTCGTCGGCAGGATGCTTGCGGCGGTGTGCCGCGAGGTCTTGGCCTAGTTGGTTGAGGTACCGCGCCGAATCGATGATGCGGCCCATGGGGTTACTGGGGTCAAACATTTTTGGGTCGGAACGTCCGACGACCGCATTCGAGGCATCCACGAACGGTTGCCGCTCCGACTCGGGCACGCCCACCATGAGCGCTCCCATGATCGCGGGCAGTGGCGCCGCGATCAGCGCGAGTCGGCCGTCTCGAAGATACCCTGCGGCGTCGGTTGGTAATTGGAATGCCGACACGTTTGGCGGTAGTGCGGCTGACGCAGGAACACCCAGTCGGGCAAGTCGGTCTCGGTGTTCTTGCTCAGGGCCTCGTGCACGTTGCCCTCGAGGAGCTGGCCCTCTCCAGTGCGATGCAGGTGGTGAAGGGCGCCGAGGATCGTCATGAGCATCATCTCGCCCGCGATGTGGTAGGACTGCCAGACCTGCGGCGCGATCGGCGGCGTGTCGAATTTCTGGTCGTCATTCCGGTCGTACCCGCAGTTCATCGTGACGCCACCGAGGGCGAGGTGCACGAGGTCGCTGCCGACGAAGCCCGCCCAAGGACCCGAGTCTCCGAACGGCGAGATGCGCGCGTAGACCAGTCGCGGGTTGACGGCCGCGAGTTCCTCGTAGCCGAGGCCGCGATTGGCGAGGTATCCCTTCGGCCTCGTGTCGATCACGATGTCTGCTGCGGCGACCAGGGCGCGAAGCGATTCCTGCCCCGCCGCCGCATCCAGATCGAGCACGACACTTCGCTTGCCGACGTTGTAGTGCCAGAAGTGCAGACTGCTGTTGACGTCGGTGCGACCGCGGAAGAACGGCCCGATCCGGCGAGTACCCTCCCCGCCCGGCGGCTCGACCTTGACGACGTCAGCGCCTAGTCCCGCCAACATCTTGCCGCAGTACTCGCCCAGCTCGTCGGAGATCTCCACCACGCGGATACCTGCGAGGAACGTCGTCTTCTTGTCGCTCAAATTGGGCCCCGCAGTGCTCCGTTATCTACGATGCGGAAGATCGGCACCGCCCAGCCGTCGTCCTGATCCTCGAATTCGACGACGACCTGCGCGCCGATGTGGATCCCGGCCGCATCGCCCACCACGTTCGCGATGAAGCGCACGCCCTCCTCGAGGTCTACTGCGACGATGGGTACCGGGCCGACGAAGTCGGGCAGGGGCGGGTGATGGTGAACGGTGTAGGAGTAGATCGTTCCACGGCCGGTCGACTCGATGTGCTCGAGGTCGAAGCTGTGGCAGTGCGAACAGTTCGGGAGCAGGGGGTGCTGCACCGACTGGCACTGCGTGCAGCGCTGGAGCATGAGAGTATGCGCGGTGACCCCGTCCCAGAAGAAGGCGGTATCGCGGCTGATGGCAGGCTTGGTCCTCGTCACGTCAGTCGTCTCCCGTGTCTCTGCTTCAACGATCCGCGGTGAGGATGAGGCCGCTCGTCGGCACATGCGAGCCCGGCGAAGAGATCTAGATCACTATGCACTATGAGACTGGTAGTTGTCTACTTGCCGCTCAGTGTACAAAATAGACGTAGCACCTCTCTCCGGCGCCGTTGGCACATCGAGAACCACACCTGCCAACCCCTTACCAAGAACAAGAGGACAACGATGTCTCGTACCAGCTCACGGGCATTCCGACCCGCCGCGTTGATCACGGCGGGGGTTGCAGTCGCCCTGATCGCGGCGTGCACTTCGCCCGCCCCCACCCCGACCACCACCTCGAGTGCCGAGCCGGGGGACGACAACCCGTTCGCGGCGCTCTACGAGGAGGCCAAGGCCGACGCGGGTCCCGTCATCATCTACACGAACCAGCAGCAGACCACCGGCGACGACTTCAATGCCGAGTGGGCCGCCATGTTCCCGGAGGCTCCCCCGCTGCAGGTCGTCGCCTATGCGGGCGCTGACTCGGCGACCCGGTACGGCGCCGAGCGCGAGGCGGGATCGTGTGCGCCGGCTGCATACCTCGGCGACATCCGCTCGTCGAGCGTGTTCGCTGACGAGGGCTTCTTCCTCGAGCAGGACGACGACGTGGTGCCGACTCGCGCCGATCTCGACGACAAGTTCAAGACCGACTTCTACACCGTCGCGAGCATCATCCCCCACATCGTGCTGTACAACACGGACAACGTGACGGACAAGCCGGACTCGCTCGAGGCACTGCTTGACCCCGCCAACGAGGATCGCATCGGACTCGGTGACCCGCGCGCGCAGTTGCCGGACCTCGGTGCGATGAAGGTTCTGCTCGATCAGCTCGGCGAGGATGGGCTCGAGGACCTCGCAGCCCTCAACCCGAAGTACTACAACAGCGCAGTGCCCGGCTCCGCCGCGGTCGCCAGCGGTGAGATCAACTTCTACTACCCCACCTACAACATCCTGTACAACACGAACCACGATGCAGGTGCCCCGGTCGGAAAGTACATCCCCGCCGGCCTCACCGGCGCGTTCCCCGTGATCGGCATCTCGGATGGCGACGGTTGCAACCAGCAGGCGTCCGCCCGCTTGTTCGCGGCGTTCGTGCTGTCGCCGATGGGCCAGGCGATCATCGGTGGGCCGTCGGGCAATGGCTCGGTGAACCCGGTGATCGAGGAGTTCGTCGGCGTAGTCAAGACCTACCCCGCGCCAGCCGATCTCAGCGACGTCACCATCGACACGCCCGAGGTGCTTGAGGAGTCGAAGCAGGAGATCCTCGACGCCCTCGGCCTGCAGTAGCAGACTCATCTCCACACGGCGCCGGGGGCGCATCCGGCAACGGAACGCTCCCGGCGCCGCCCGTTTTCTCCACCAGCTCGAGGAATGATCGCTCATGACCACCGCCACTGCCAGCTCATCCACGATCCCGGCACTCGTCGTTACCGACCTTCACAAGACCTATGAGCGCCGCGACCGCACCAAGGTGAACGCGATCGCCGGTGTCTCCGTCACGGTCGACCCCGGTGAGTTCGTTGTACTCCTCGGCCCGAGCGGTTGCGGCAAGACGACGCTCCTGCGCTCGGTTGCCGGACTGGTGACGCCCAGCACCGGAAGCATCACCGTCGGTGGACGGACGGTGTTCGCGAGCGAGGATGGAGTCGATCTGCCGCCCGAGCGTCGCTCGCTCAACATGATGTTCCAGTCATATGCGCTGTGGCCGCACATGACCGTTGCACAGAACGTGGCGTTCCCGCTCTCGGCTCGCAAGGTCCCGAAGTCGGAGATACGCGGACGAGTGGATGAGGTGCTCGGCCTCGTCGGCATCGATGAGCTCCATGCGCAGTACCCATCGCAGCTCAGTGGCGGACAGCAGCAGCGCGTCGCGCTCGCACGCGCACTCGTCAGCGGTGACCAGCTCATCCTCTTCGACGAGCCGCTTTCGAACGTCGACGCGAAAGTGCGTGAGCAGTTGCGTTTCGAACTGATCGGAATGCAGAAGCGTCTCGGTTTCGCCGCCGTGTACGTGACCCACGACCAGCAGGAGGCGATGGAGCTCGCCGACCGGGTGGTCGTGCTCGAGGACGGACGGATCGCCCAGGATGCGCCGCCCGCCGCCGTCTACAGCAAACCATCGAGCCTGTACGTCGCCAATTTCATCGGCACCGTCAACGACGTGCTGGGAACCGTCACCTCAGTCTCGGGCGACCTGGTCGCGGTCGACACACCGCTGGGGCCCATCACCGGGCACGCCCCGGAACCGGTGCCGGCCGTTCACGACACGGTCACCGTGATCTGGCGCCCCGAGAACTGCTCGATCGTCGCGGACGGTGGCGCTGCGGGGAAGGACGACGTGGTGTGGATGGGAACCGTCGGGGCGACCATGTTCTCGGGCGCACATACGAACGTCGCGGTCCAGGTCGGTGACCACGTCTTCCACGTGCGCTCGCACGCCAGGTCCGTGCCGGTCGACGGCGCAACCGTCACGGTGCAAATCCCGCGTGACGCTGTGCTCGTGATGCCGACGCCGGCGAAGGCCGACGTCGATTCGGTGTCGGCGTGACGGCCTCGGCCTTGACCCCTCGCAGGGCCAGGAAGGCGCGGGAGGGTCGTTCGGTCCGGTCGACGTTCGACATCGTCGCGATCGTGATCGGGCTGCTGCTTGCAGCGCTCATCCTCTACCCGGTCGTCTATGTCCTGCGCACCGCGTTCTTCGCCAGCGGCACCTTCTCGATCGATCCGCTCTTCCAGGTGTTCGCTGACCCGGCACTGCCCGCTGTGCTGCGGGACACGGCCATCATCGTCGCCGTCAGCACCGTGCTCGCCGTGCTCGCCGCATCCCTGTTCGCCTGGGTCAACGAGCGCACCGACGCGAAGATCGGATGGCTGGCGCGAATCCTTCCGCTCCTGCCCCTGCTCATTCCCGGTGTTGCGGGCGCGATCGGATGGCTGAGCCTCGCGTCGCCACGCGCTGGGCTGCTCAACGTGCTCCTGCGCATGGTTCTCGAGCCCCTCGGCTACACATCGGACGAAGGTCCGTTCAACATCGCGTCCGTCGGCGGGTTGATCTTCCTATACACGATCACGCTCATGCCGATCGCGTACGTGATCGTGCAGCCGGCGTTCCAGAGCCTCGATGGCGCGCTCGAGGAAGCGGCGCGCATATCCGGCGCGCGAGCGGGCTACACGTTCTGGCGCGTGACACTCCCGGCCCTGATGCCGAGCCTCACCTCGGCCCTGCTGCTCACGACGATCATCTCACTGGCGCTGTTCTCCGTGCCGATCATCATCGGCACGCAGGCGAACATCCAGGTGTTGTCGACGCGGGTGTACCGGTACCTCACGTACGACTACCCGCCTCAAACCGGTCCCGCCATCGCGTTGACGCTCGTGGTGCTCACCGTGACACTGCTCGCCGTGTTCGGTCAGCGCTGGCTCCTGTCCCGCGGACGCCATGCGGTCATCGGCGGCAAGGGCGCGAGCGCAGCGCCCGTACGCCTCGGACGATGGAAGCCGGCGGTGCGCGTCCTGATGTACGTCTACATGGCGATCAGCGCGGTCATCCCATTCCTCGGCCTGGTGTACCTGTCGCTCCAGAAGTTCTGGGGACCGAAGATCAACCTGGTTCCCGCGTTCGACGCGTACATCGCGCTCTTCGCAAGCACCGGCGTGACGTTCCGCGCCATCGTGAACAGCGCCGTCATCGCGCTCGCGGTGGCCACGACCGCGATCATCATCTCGACGATCCTCGCCACCTACACCGCGCGCAGCAAGACCCGGGCGTCGAAGTTCATCGACGGCGTCGCGAAGCTGCCTGCCACGACCTCGCAGCTCGTGCTCGCGGTCGGGGTGCTGCTCGCGTTCAGCACGGCACCGTTCTCGCTCAACGGAACGCCCATGATCGTGTTCATCGGCTTCATCGTGCTGTACATCTCCTACGCGTCGTTCGCCGCCAACGCAGCGGTCGGGCAGATCGGCAACGAGTTAACCGAGGCTGCCGCGGTGAGCGGTGCGGGGCAGTTCCGCACGTTCCTGCGCGTGCAGGTGCCGCTCATGATCCCGACCCTGATCGGTGGATGGGTGCTCGTGTTCGTCGCTTCCATCGGGGATGTGACGGCATCGGCGCTGCTCGGCACTCCGGGAACGCCCGTGGTCGGCTTCCAGATGCTGCAGCTGCAGCAGTTCGGCAGCTTCCCGCAGCTCGCGGCACTCGGTGTCGTGACGACGGTCGTCTGCGTCACCCTGGTGCTCACCGTGATGCTCGCCAACCGGGGCGAGCGCGGCATGGTCTCCGTCCCGCGCGCTGGTCGTTCCCGCCCGTAGCATCCCATGCCACGCGGGGTGAGTTACGTGGCGGCGGCGTTGCGCTGGAAGGCTTCCTTCATGATCGACTCCGGGCCTGAAGTCCAGAGGCGGTCGAGCACGAGCTCGGTGAACACCCAGCGCTCGCCTTCGCGACGCAGGCGGTCGCTGTAGCGGGCTCCGATGGTGAAGGTGCGGTCATCGGGATCGTCGCGGTGGAGCCTGTGCGAGGCGACCAAGTACATCGTCAGGGCCACTTCGCCGTCGCCGAGGTCATCCACGACCGGCGTCGACATGACGTGCTGCGTGACGTCGAAGCCCGGGATCAGGCCCATCACCTGGGTCATCCACCAGTCGGCCGTGCGCACCGAGCCGGAACCCCTGTAGCCCAGACCGCGGAAGTCGATCACGAGCTCGTCGGCGAGGAGCGCTCGGTACCCGTCCCACTCGCGGGCGTCGAGCGTCTGCGCGTATCGGTACTTGGTCTCCACGACTTCGAACTTGTCGGCCACGGATAGCGTCATTGGATCCTCCAGAGTGGGGCTCAGGTGAGCTGAAGCAGGCGACCGATGCGCTCGCGCTGCACGGCGGCACCCCCGAACCACAGTTCGCTCGACTTGGCGCGCTTGAAGTACAGGTGGGCGGGGTGCTCCCACGTGAAGCCGATGCCACCGTGGATCTGGATGGTCTCCGCTGCCGTACGGGAGAACGCGGTGGATGCGGTCGCCTTCGCCATCGCCGCCGCGAGAGGCAGCCCCGCGGGATCGTGATCGGCCGCCCATGCTGCCGCCCCGACCGCGGCGCGCGCGGCCTCGATCTCGATCAGCAGATCGGCACAACGATGCTTGATCGCCTGGAACGAGCCGATGGGACGTCCGAACTGGAATCTGATCTTCGCGTACTCGACCGCGAGCGACAGCGCTTTGCCCGCGCCACCGAGCTGCTCAGCGGCGAGCGCGGTCATCGCCACGTCGTGGACTCGTGCGAGCACTCCGCTCGCCTCGGCGGTGACCAGCTGCGCGGGCGCGGCGTCCAGAACGATCGTTGCGAAGCGGCGAGTCTGATCCATCGTCTCGAGCGTCGTGCGGGTGACGCCCGCCGCGGAGCCGTCGACGAGGAACAACCCGAGACCGTCGGGAGTCCTCGCAGCGACGAGCAGCAGGTCGGCGGATGCCCCGTCGACGACGAACTGCTTCGTCCCGGTCACCGTCCACTCCGCGCCCGACCCGGTCGCGGTGGTTGCGATCCGGTCTGCATCCCAGCGACCACCGTCGTCCGACACCGCGAGCGTCGCTGTCGCCTCGCCGGCGATAAGCTTCGGCAGCATCTCGTCAGCAACCTCGCCCCCGGTCTCGACGAGCACGGTGCAGCCCAGCACCACGGTCGAGAAGAACGGGGAGCACGCGAGCGCCGCCCCGAACTCCTCGAGCACGATCGCGAGCTCGACCGTGCCGAGCCCGAGACCGCCCTGCTCTTCCGGTACCGCGATGCCGACGAGCCCCAGCTCCGCGGCAATCGTGCGCCAGTCGGCCACGTCGTAGCCGAGTTCTGTCGTCATGAGGCGGCGGACTGTCTCCTCCGGCGAGCGCTCGCTCGCGAACTCGCGGACCAACGCGCGCAGTGCCGCCTGATCATCGTTCTCCGTGAAGTCCATGCTCATTCCTTCCGCTCGGAGACGCGCGGGCCGCGCAGCGCGCCGTACCAGGGCTGGGTGGTGGTCCACACCTGCCGTTCGAGTTCGAGTTCGAGCGCATCCGCGTGGGCGAGACCCGCCGTGTCACCGAGGGTGCGCTTGATGAGGCGAGCCAGCTCGGCGGGCGCCTGCGCCGCTGATGCGGCGAGCGCCGTCGCCACCGGGAGCAGATCGGTTTCGCCCACGCACGACCATGCGAGGCCGCGAGCGGCGGCCTCCTCACCGCGCAGCCTCTGACTGAACAACAGCATCGCGGTGGCAAGCTGCGCCCCGACGGCCTGCCGGAGCAGCCAGCTGACGCCACCACCAGGGTGCAGGCCGATCCGTGCGAACCTCGCGTCGAAGACGGCGGACGGGCTTGCCACTCGAAGATCGCACGCGAGCGCGAGGTTCAGGCCGGCTCCGACTGCGGGGCCGCCGACCGCAGCGACCGTGGGAATCGGCAGCCGTAGCACTCGGAGGAATGCCAAGTAGATGGCGCGGAGCACGTCGTCGTTGGCGCCGTCGAGTTCGCCGAGGTCGGCGCCCGCGCAGAAGGCAGGACCGTTGCCCGCAATGACCACCGCGCCTATGTCGTCGCGCGACTCGATCCAGTCGACTCCGGCGAGTATCTCGGTCACGAACTGCAGGGTGAGCGCGTTGCGTCGCTCGGGCGCATTCAGCGTCAGTACGGCGACGCGGTCGCCGACGAGGGCTACCCCGACCTCGCCTTGCTGCCATGCCGGTTCGCTCATCGCGAGGCCTTGAGCGATTCGAACAGCTCGATCTCCTCGAGCGGACTGAGTGGGACGATGAACCCCTCTGGAGCGACGACCTGGGACCAGTGCTCGCGAACCGACTCGGGGGTGAGGTCGGCGTCGTAGAAGCCTGGCGTGAGGCCGACGAAGTACCGCGCGACGCGCCCACCACCGGCGCTGATGATTTCGCCGGTGACCTCGCAGTCGGGATGCACGAGCCACGCGACCGCCGACGCAACGCGAGCAGGGTCGAACTCGGCGGCGAGCGCCTCATCGATGAGACCCTCGGTCATCCTCGTCGCCGCGGTCGGCGCGATCGCGTTGACGTTGATGCCGCTGCGCGCACCCTCGATCGCCAGCACCCTCGTGAGCCCCACGATGCCCATCTTCGCCGCGCCGTAGTTGGCCTGCCCGAAGTTTCCGATCAGACCCGAGTTGGATGCCGTGTTGATGACCCGACCGTAGCCCTTGTCACGCAAGACATTCCACGCATGCGAGGTCACGTAGAACGAGCCGCGAAGGTGCACGTCGAGCACGAAGTCCATCTCCGACTGGCTCATCTTGGCGAACGACCTGTCACGCAGGATGCCTGCGTTGTTGATCACGATGTCGATCGTGCCGAACGCATCGATCGCGGACTGCACCATGGCGCCGGCACCCTCGAAGTCGGAAACCGAGTCGCCGTTAGAGATCGCCGTACCGCCGGCATCCCGGATCTCCTCCGCGACCGCGTCCGCGGCGCTCGTGCTCCCCCCCGTTCCGTCGGTCGCGCCCCCCAGGTCGTTGACCACGACGTTGGCGCCTCGCGAGCCCAGCAGCAGGGCGTACTGGCGCCCGAGACCGCCCCCCGCCCCCGTGATGAGTGCGGTCTGTCCGGTGAAGTCGAGTTCAGCCATGGTCCGTGCCTACCTTCCGGTGAAGTTCGGTGTGCGCTTCTCCGAGAAGGCGATGAGCCCCTCGGCCGCGTCGGTCGAGGTGAGGTTGTAGCGCGCGGCGCGCTCGAGCTCGAGTCGCATCTGCGCCGCGACACCGAGCCCGGTCTCGAGCGACTCGTTGATGACGAACTTCACGTTGGCCACCGCCAGCGGGCTCATGCGCGCCACGGACGTGCTGAACTCGATCCCTGCAGCCACCAGCTCGTCGTCTGGAACGAGACGGTTGACGATGTTCCAGTCGAATGCCTCCTGAGCGCTGAGGATGCGTCCGCTGAAGATCAGCTCGCGCGCCCGCTGCGCTCCGATCGCGCGAGGGATCAAGGTCAGCGCTCCGCCACCGCCCATCTGCCCGTAGCGAAGGTGAGCGTCGCCGATGCGTGACGACTCGGCCGCATACGCAAAATCCGAGCAGACGATGATCTCGAGTCCACCCGCGACCGCGACGCCGTTCACGAGCGACACGACGGGCAGGGGATGCTGCCGCAGTGCGAGGAACGTGAGATGCGCCTTCTCGAGGAACTCGATCCAGACCTCCGGATCCTTCTGCATGTCGATGTACTTCTTGAGGTTGCCGCCGGCGGAGAATGCGCTACCGGCACCGGTGATGAGGGTCGTGCGGATGCGCGGATCCTGCTCGATCTCGGTGAGCAGCTCGCGCAACCGGAGCAGCATCGGCAGGTCGAGCGGATTCAGCTCGTCGGGACGGTTCAGCGTGAGCAGCGCGGCGTACGCCTCCACGGGCGCGTCGGGCAGCGGAACGAGTTGCAACAGCACCGAATCGTCGGCAGCGGCCATAGGTGTGTTCTCCATCTCAGCTCCTGGGGATGTCCTTCCAGGCGATTCCTTTGTCGACGCGCACGTCGCCGGGCAGCCCGAGCAGACGCTCGGCGATGATGTTCTTCATCACTTCGCTCGTTCCGCCCTCGATCGAATTCGCCCGCGCGCGCAGGAACGCCTTCTGCGGCGTCGTGTACACATCGGCGACGACAGGCCGCACCATTTCGTACTCGCCGTAGTCGAGCCCCGCGGCACCCAGCAGGTCGACGAGCGTGGAGTAGACCTCCTTGTTGAACTCGGCTGCGAGAATCTTCGAGATCGAGCCCTCGGGTCCCGGATCGCCCTCGGAACGGCGCTGGCCGAGGCGGATGTTGAACAGGCGGTTCGCCTCTGCCCGGATCCAGAGCGCCACCACCTGATCGCGGTAGATCGCTGCGAACTCCGGATCGCGCTTCGCTGCCGCGACGTATCCTGCCATCAGGTGGGCGATGGGGCCGGAGCCCTGGGGTGGGATGATCGCTCCGATCGAAACCCGCTCGTTCATGAGGGTGGTGAGTGCGACCTTCCAGCCGTCACCCTCTTCGCCGACGATCGCCTCGGCTGGAAGTCGTACCCCGTCGAAGAAGACCTCGTTGAACTCGGCCTCGCCGGTCATCTGGTACAGGGGTCGCACATCGATGCCGGGCAGGCGCATGTCGACGATGAATGCAGTCATTCCCGCGTGCTTGGCTGCGTCGGGATCAGTGCGAGCGATGAGCAGTCCGTACGTGGCGCGGTGCGCCATCGTGGTCCACACCTTCTGGCCGTCTATGACCCACTCGTCGCCTTCGCGACGGGCGCGGGTCGCCAAGCCGGCGACGTCGCTGCCCGCACCGGGCTCGCTGAAGAGCTGGCACCAGATCTCCTCGCCCGAGAACAGGCTCCGCAGCATTGCGCGCTGCTCGCGCCGGCCCCAGACCGCTACGGTCGGCCCGCACATGCCGAAGCCGATTGGATTGACCTCGAACGGGTCAGGGCCACCGGCGGCGATCACCACCCGGTTGACTTCCTGCTGCAGCGCGACGTCAGCACCGAGGCCGCCGTAACCCTCGGCGTTGTGGATCCAGGCGAGGCCTCGATCGAACTGCTCCTCGAGGAATCGCTGCACTGGGGTCGCTGCTGGAGGAAACTCGGCGACGAGATGTTCGGCGAGTCCGCGAACCTGGTCGATGGCGACGTCCGTGGTTGTTGTCATGCTGCGCCCCCCTGCAGGTTCTCGTCCGAGGCGTCGATCGCTACGGGCACGAAATAGTCGCCGCCTGGCAGCGGTCGGGTCTCAATACGCACGAACCTGCCGGGACCGACGGAGTCCTCGTCGCTGTCCACGACGCGCGCGACGATACGCGGCCCTCCCTCCTCGCCGACTTCCACGACTGCGACCGTGTAAGGAGGTTCGTAGAGGGGAATCGCGGCGTGCCGCATGACCGAGCTGCTGTAGACCACGCCGTGCATCGGCGCATCCTCGAAGCCGAGCTCAGTGCCGCACCAGCGGCAGGCCTCGAGCGGCGGGTGCTGCCAGCGACGGCAGTCAGGGCAGCGCGAGAGCACGAGTCGTCCGTCTGCGGCGCCCAGCCAGAACGGCATCGTCAGCGGGTCGGGGTGCGGCTGGAATGCTGCGAGCGCAGCATGGTCGGACGGCGAGCCCGCTTCGGCGCTCATGCTGCCGCCTCGTACAGGAGCGCGCCGCCGTACGGACCGCCGCCGGCGGTGACCACTGCGGTACGGGCGTTCGACACCTGGCGCTCCCCCGCCGTCCCGCGGAGCTGCTCGACCGCCTCCAGATGATGGTTGAAGCCGTGGATGTAGCCCTCCGAGAGCAGCCCGCCATGCGGGTTGACGACGGTGTCGCCGCCGTAGGTGCCCCGACCGGCGCGGAACCAGTCGCCGGCCTCGCCAGGCTTGTAGAAGCCGAGTCCCTCGAGGGAGACGAGCAGGGTGTAGGTGAAGCAGTCGTAGATGCAGGCCACGTCTATGTCCTTCGGGGCGACGCCGAACCGATCCCAGAATCGGTCGGCCACCTTGGCCGTGAACATCTCGGTGAAATCGGGGTAGTTGTTCCACGAGCCGCCCGAGTTCCACGTGAACTCGCCGCCTCGCAGCAGCACCGGGCGGTGTGGCAGGTCGGCCGCGCGCTCGGCGCTTGTCAGCACGATAGCGGCCGCGCCGTCCACCTCGAGTGAGCAGTCGAACACCCGCAATGGGTCACTCACGAGCTTGCCACCGAGGTACTGATCGAGCGTGAGCTTGGAGCGCATGACCGCGTGCGGATTGCGCATCGCGTGGTTGCGGTCATTGATGGCAATGGCGCCGAGGTCCTCCGAGGTGGTGCCGTACTCGTGCTGGTGACGTCGCGCCCACATCGCGAACCACTGCGGTGGTATCGCGTACCCGGACGCGAAGTCGAATTGCTGGTCCTCGTGGGTGAGCAGCGACGCCATCCCCTCGCCTTGGCTGTAGCGCAGCCCCGAGCGTCCGCGCAGCGAACGGAAGACGACCGCCGTCGTGCAGGCGCCCGACTGGATCGCCATCGCGGCAGCATGCACTGATGTGTACGAACCCGTTCCGCCGCCATAGACGTCGAGGCTCCACGTGAGCTCATCGACGCCGACGGCATACGGCACCTGCCCGAAGGTGGCGCTGTCGTTCATCGCATACGACGCGTAGCCATCCACGTCGGCGGAGGTGAGGCCGGCATCGGTGATCGCAGCGCGGGATGCCTCAACAGCGAGCGACAGTGTGGTGCGCTTCGCGGCGAAGTCGCGGGTGTACACGGTGCGCCCGATGCCCACAACTGCAACCTGCGCATCGTTGCGCATCCTGCTCCATCCCGGGCTCCATCAAGCCCAACTGTTCCTATCACTACCATGAGCGTAGCGAACTAACTATAGTGAACAGTCAGTATACTCAGGGCACTCGGCCCCTCATACGGCCGGCAGGAAATGACAGGTGGGCGCGTGAGCGGAACCAGCGGAACTGCGTCGACGGCGCCGAGTTTCGAGCACCACGACACGATCGTCATCGGTGCCGGAATCGCGGGACTGTACGCGTTGCAGCGCCTGCTCGAGGCCGGCGTGGATGCGGTGGTGCTCGAGGCGCATGACGGCGTCGGTGGAACGTGGCACAAGAATCGGTACCCCGGGTGCCGCTTCGACTCGGAGAGCTACACGTACGGGTACTCGTTCTCCCGCGAACTGCTGGACGATTGGGATTGGACGGAGGAGTTCGCGCCTCGGCCCGAGACCAACCGGTACCTCAATCACGTCGCGGACCGGTTCGGGCTGCGACCGAGCATTCGCCTCGGCCATCGTGTCCAGTCCGCGGACTACGACGAGGCATCAGCAACCTGGAACCTGGTGCTCGACGACGGACGCGGCATGTCCTGCCGCTTCCTCCTGACCGCGCTCGGCCTGCTCTCGGCGCCCGTCAGCCCGAGGATCCCGGGCATCGAGACCTTCGACGGCCTTGCGGTGCACACGTACGACTGGCCGGAGGAACTGGATCTCACCGGCAAGAGGGTGGCCGTGATCGGCACGGGCTCGACGGGGGTCCAGCTGGCGCAGACGGTCGCGGGCGATGTGGCCCAGCTCACGGTGATCCAGCGTCGGCCGAACTGGACGGCACCGCTCAACAACCATCCGATCGAACCTGAGCGGATGGCCGACATCAGAGCGCGCTACGACGAGATCTTCGCCAAGTGCGCCACGACGCCGGGTGGATTCATCCACGGGCCCGACGCACGGGCATGGGATGAAGTGAGCCCCGAGGACCGACGAAATCTCTGGGACTCGCTGTACGAGAAGCTCGGGGTTCGCGCTGTGGCTCGGCAACTTCCGCGACATCCTGCTCGACGACGACGCCAATGCCGAGTTCTCGGAGTACATGGCCGAGCGCATCCGCCAGCGGGTGAACGATCCCGAGACAGCGGCGAAGCTCATCCCCGTCGACCATGGGTTCGGAGTGCAGCGCGTTGCGATGGAGTCGAACTACTACGAGATCTACAACCGGCCGAACGTCGAACTCATCGACGCTACCGAGACCCCGATCGTGGAGATCACTCCTCGCGGCATCCGCACCACTGACCGCGAGATCGAACTCGACGTCATCGTGTTCGCGACCGGGTTCGACGCGATCACCGGATCGTACGATCGCATCGACATCCGTGGACGCGGCGGCACACGACTCAAGGAGAAGTGGGAGCAGGATGGCGGACCGCAGACGTACCTCGGGGTGCAGGTGCACGGCTTCCCTAATCTGCTCATGATCGGTGGCCCGCATTCGGCGTCGGTCGCCACCAACTTCCCACGCGCGATCGAGACGTCCGTCGAATGGGTCACCGGCCTGGTGATACGAATGCGCGACCTGGATCAAGTGTCGGTCGAGGCCGACGCGGAGGCCGAGGCCGAGTGGACTGCGCTCATCGGCAAGCTCTACCAGCGGCAGATGCTCCGCAAGGCGAAGTCGTGGTTCACGGGCGTCAACACTAACGTGCCCGGGCGCACCAAACCGCGGTTCATGATCTACACCGGTGGTGCGCCGAAGTACCGCAGGACGGTCGCGGAGGTCGCCGCGCAGGGGTATCCCGGTTTCACGATCTCGGCGCGCGAGCTGGTCTGATGCGGGTCTTCGACACGGTCGCGTCCGTCGTGGAGGCAGTCGGCGAGGAGCTCGGCGCAAGCGACTGGGTGACGATCGACCAAGCACGCATCGACCTGTTCGCTGAGTCCACCGGCGACCATCAGTGGATACACGTCGACCCCGTCCGGGCGCTGGCAGGGCCATTCGGGTCGACGATCGCGCACGGATACCTCACGCTCTCGCTCATCCCCGCGCTGTCGGAGGAGATCTTCGAACTCGGGATGTCAGGCCCCAAGCTCAACTACGGCATCAACAAGGTGCGGTTTCCGTCACCGGTGCCGGTTGGTTCGCGCGTGCGCGCGCATGTCGACGTCGTCGACGCGATCGAGGCGGGCTCGGGAACCCAGGTGGTGATCCGCACGATCATCGAGATCGAGGGCACCGAGCGGCCCGCCTGCGTCGCCGAGACCGTGATCCTGCTCCTCGCCCCTACGACTTGACCTGCTCCCAACGCCCGACCGTACTCGCATCGGTGAGGCGGCCAACGACCACGAATGCGACGGCGGCGAGCACCGAGAACCCGGAGAGCACGATCCATGCGACGCCGAACGAGTAGTTGGCCGCGAGCCAGCCGAAGACGGGTGGCATGATCACCGACGTGAAGTAGACGCCCACGCTCACGAACCTGAACGCCGCGGCTGGCGCCTCGCGGAACCGGGTTGACAGCGCGAGCTGATAGAGCGGCGCCCAGCCCCAGATCGCCAGGAAGCCGAGGGGGATCGCCACGGCGTGGGCGCCTTCGGTTCCTGTCGCCATCGCGAGGAAGCACGCGGCCGTCACGACGAGCATGATAGACACTCCGACGAGTTCGTGCCCTGGGCGATGGTCGGCGAGCCGCCCGATGATGATCCGACCGGTCGCAGCGATGGCGCCGCCCGCAGCGACGAGCAGGCCTGCCGTGGTCGAACTGAGGCCCGACGCAGTCGCAGAGCTGACGACGAACGAAGCGAAGACGTTCTGCCCGATGAATCCGAGCGCCGCTGCCACGAAGAAGGCCGTCAGCAAGGGTCCGAACGGCGTCCGGCTGAGCTTGGGCGGCTCGGACGCCTCATTCGCACGGTAGCGGGGAACGACCGCGAGCGAAAGCAGCAGGATCACCGCGACACCGACGAACGCCCAGCGCCAGCCGAATGGGATCGCTACGAGTGGCACAGCGAGCCCGCAGATCAGAAGGCCCGCCGGAATGGACGCCAGCTTGAAGCCGAAGGCGAGACCCTGCCGCGCCGATGGAATCGCTCGAGTGATGTACTGGATGCTGGGCGGATCGCTGAAGGCTTGCGACAGGCCATTCACCGCCATGCAGACCGCGAGCGCCACCCACGACTGCGCGAACCCGCCCGTGAGCCCCGTTGCCACCGCCGAGATCACGACGCCGACCTGCATCGACCGCACACTGCCGAGCCGGGTCGCAACTCTGCCGAGCGGGATACCGGTGATCGTCGCAGTGGCGAAGAAGATGCCAGTCACGATGCCCAACTGCTCGACGCTGAAACCGATCGACTGCCTGAGTTGCACCGTGAGGGTGCCGCTCAGGTAGAGCGGGAGCAGCGATGCCAGCGGCCCGACCAGCGGCAGCAGGAGAGCGCGCGGACCCATGTTCGTTTCAGCGAGAACGGGCGTCGGCGAGCGCGAGTTCGTCCTTGGCGCGCTGGATCAAGCCGGCCTTGTGCGCCTTGCCGGCAGCGGTCTTCGGCAGTTCATCGGTTGAGATGATCCGAACGTTCTTCGGCACCTTGTACTTTGCGATGCGCTCCTTCGCGTACGCGATCACCTGCTCGGGGGAGATGCGAGCATCGGCCGTCGGGATCACGAACGCCCATCCGGCCTCGCCCCAGCGCTCGTCGGGCACACCCACCACGTACACGGCGTTGACGCCCGCGATCTCGGAGAGGACGCGCTCGACCTCGCCCGGGGAGACCAGTTCGCCTCCCGTGCGGTAGAGGTCCTTGATCCGGCCGGTGAGCAGCAGCGTTCCATCAGGGCGCAACTTGACGAGATCTCCGGAACGGAACCAGCCGTCGTCGGTCCACGCCTTCGCAGTCTCCGTCTCGTTGCGCCAGTAGCCGGCGAATAGTCCGCGTCCGCGGAACTGCGCCTCGCCCTCCATGTCGACGCCTAGTTCCACATCGGTCTCCGGGTCGGCGACCCTGAACTCGCGCTCGTAGAACCCCTCGGGGATGCCGCGCTCACCGCCATGCTTGAAGCGCCCGACCGTCAGCACGAGCTGGTCTTCGGTTGCGGGCAGCGGCATCATGAATGGAGCGCCGCAGAGTTCGGTCATTCCGTACCCGTTTGTCACCTCGGTAATGCCGAGTGCTGCACGAGCGCGAACCCAGAGCGCAACGGGAACCGGGTCGCCCGCGGCGAATATCGCTTGAAGTCTGTAGGCGCCCGGGCGCGCTTCTGCCCTCTCCACCAACTGGTGCAGCATCGCGGGCACGCAGACGATGTCGTCGACCGCGAGTGGCGCGAGCTCGTCGAGCTCGGTCTGCGCGTCGAATTTCTGTCGCAGCACGAGCGCGCCACCGACGAAGGTGAGCGGCATGACGGCTTGAGCCCACCCGAACAGGTGGAAGGTCGGCAATGCGGTGAGCGTACGCCAACCAGGACTCAACGCACGGGCGAGCGCCGAGGTGAAGCCCTCGCGCACGAGTGCATCCTGCTTGAGCAGGGCGCCCTTCGGCTTACCGGTCGTTCCTGACGTAAACAGGAGGTCGGCGATCGGCTCATTGGGTGGATCCGGGTCGACGAGTTGGGAACGATCTGCGCCGTCCGCGGCATCCAACCAAGCCTCCAACTCGATGGCGCCGGCGGGCAGGCGGTCTGTGCGGCCGTACACGACCGAGGGCGTGCCGGCGTCGAAGGACGGGAGATCGAGCTTACCGAGCAGTTCGACGACGTCGATCGTTCCGACGTGATCGTGGGCGATGATCAGTTTGGGTTCGGCCGTCTCGAGGACGACACGCAGTTCGGAAGGTCCTAGTAGGTAGTTCATGGGCATCGCGATCGCGCCGATGCGTGCCGTGGCGACTTTCGCGACGATGAAATCGGCAGAGTTGCCGATCATGATTCCCACACGATCGCCTGGCGAGACGCCGGACCCGCGAAGCGCAGCCGCCATTCGCCATGAGCGCTCGACGACGTCGGGATAGGTCAGCTGCTCGTCGTCCGAGATGATGAACAAGCGGTCGGGCCACCGAGCTGCGCACTGGTCGATGTGCTCCGATAGCGTGCTCGGTTGCCAATCGACCCAGTCGGCAAGAATCAGCTCTCGACGCTCCTGCAGCTCCAATGCCACCTCTTCCTCGCAACCGTGCGTACTAACCGTACAGTATACTTAGGAGCCCCAGAGAAAGCGACGACGATGACGCCCACACTCGATATGACCACAAAGCGCGCACTTGTGGCTACCGTGCGCGACTACGTGCGTGAGCGCGTCGCGCCCGTCGCGGCCGAGCTCGATCGCTCCCACGAATTCCCGGTGCAGATTATCCGTGAATTCGCTGAGATGGGCTTGCTCGGCATGAACATTCCCGAGGAGTTCGGCGGGCTCGAGCTCGACCTCACTACCCGGGCGATCATATTCCGCGAGCTTGCCTACAGCTGGATGTCGCTCACTGGGATCCTGGCCTCGCACTCGGTAGTCGCTGGCGTCATCGCGAAATCGGGGACAGCGGCGCAGAAGGAGCGATACCTTCCCGCGCTTGCATCAGGCGAAATGCTCGGCGCTCTCTCGCTTACAGAGCCGCACTCTGGCAGCGACACCAAGAATCTGCTCTGTCGCGCAGTAGGCACGACCGATGGATACCTGATTCGCGGCCGCAAGACCTATGTCACGACCGGAGCGCGCGCCGACCTCATCGTGCTTGCAGCGAAGACGGACGACGACAAGGTGACCTGCTTCATCGTCGACAACCTCGCCGAAGGCCGCGCACGCGGCACCATCGACGTCTCCTCGCCGTTCGAGAAGCTGGGCAATCGATCTTCAGAGGTCGTCGAGATGGGATACGACGACCATCCACTCCCGGCGGACGCTGTCGTCGGTGGGGACGACGAGATCGGGCGGGGCTTGCGCACCGTGCTCGGCCAGCTCGACATCGGCCGCATCAACATCGCCAGCATGTCCGTTGGACTCGCCGAAGCGGCCCTCGACGCTGCAGTCGCGTACGCGTCCGAGCGCACAGCGTTCGGACGCACGATCGATGACTTTCAGGGGATCGAGTTCATGCTCGCCGATATGGCGACGAGCATCCAGGCCGCCCGGTTGCTCGCAGACGATGTGTGCCATCGCTACGACGCCGGCGAGGACGTCACCATGAGCGCGTCGATGGCGAAGCTCTTCTGCTCAGAAGCGGCGATGCACGTGACGCTCGACGCCATGCGGATCCACGGCGGCGCCGGGTACATGAACGACTTCCCCGTTGAGCGATTCTTCCGCGATGCTCCACTCATGGCGATCGGCGAGGGCACCAACGAAATCCAGAAGATGCTGATCGCGCGAGCGGTCAAAGCCCGCGGCCCGGTCGGGCATCCGTCGTGAGCCCGGCGGGCCCGCTCGAAGGCGTTCGAGTCGTCGAGTTCGGAGGGATGGGCGGAGCACCGTTCGCCGCGATGCTGATCGCGGAACTCGGAGCCGATGTCATCCGCATCGAGCGGCCGGGCACGCACACCGGCCTCGCGCGAAGCGCCGAGACCGACCTCCTCAACCGCGGCAAGCGCTCGATCGCGCTGGACCTCAAGGATTCCGCCGACCTCGCGACCGCGTGCGAGCTACTCGACCGTGCAGAGATCGCGTTGGAGAGCTACCGTCCGGGCGTGGTCGAGCGCCTCGGAATCGGCCCTGCCGAAGCACTCGAGCGCAACCCGGCCCTCGTCTACGGGCGGCTCACCGGATGGGGTCAGGATGGACCTCTCGCCCCGAGGGCGGGACACGACATCAACTTCACCGCAGTCACGGGCGCGTTGCACACCATCGGGGTCGAGGACGGACCGCCCGCTGTACCGCATGGCCTGCTGGGCGACTTCGCCGGCGGCGGCATGTATGCGGTTGCCGGATTGCTCGCAGCCCTCATCAGCGCACGAGCAACCGGTGCGGGTCAGGTGGTCGACATCGCGATCGTCGACGGGGTCTCGCACCTCCTCGCCTCGACACGCGCCTTGGTGGGAGCCGGCAACTGGGTCGACCGACGTGGCGTGAACCTCTTCGACGGCGGTGCGCCCTGGTACGCAACCTACGAGACCTCCGACGGCAAGTACATGGCGGTGGGCGCGGTCGAGCCGCAGTTCTTCGCCGAGCTGCTGCGTGCGCTCGAACTCGATCCGGCCACCCGGCAAGCCATGGGCGACTCCGAACTGAGGGCCACGCTCGCCGATGCCTTCCGTACACGCCCGCAGGCGGCATGGGTCGAGCACTTCTCCGAGTATGACGCGTGCGTCAGCCCCGTTCTCGACCTCGCTGCGTCGGCGGGTGATCCGCACCTGCTCGCTCGCGGCACCATCGCGACGATCGACGGCATCGTGCAACCCGCTCCGGCACCCCGCTTCTCATCCAGCCCCACCGCATGGCCATCCCGCGCACCGTGGCCCGGTGAGCACACCGACCAGATTCGCGCAGAACTGTCCGAACCCCGCCAGCGACCAGCCCGTTAAGAGGAGCACACCGTGAAGTTCGATCTGATGCTCGACGCCGAGCCCGACACCATCGGCCCGTCGATCGAGGAGGCCAAGGCCGAGGGACTCGACGGCGGCTGGGTGATAGAGACCAAGCACGACCCGTTCCTGCTCAGCAACACGGCCGCTAGTCGCGAAACCGGGCTTCAAGTGGGAACCGCCGTGGCAGTCGCCTTCGCCCGCAACCCGATGCTCCTGGCAACGTTGGGCAATGACCTCCAGCTCGCTACGAAGGGCAAGTTCGTGCTCGGCCTCGGCAGCCAGGTGAAGCCCCACATCGAGCGACGATTCTCCATGCCATGGAGCCACCCTGCGCCCCGCATGAAAGACATGATCAAGGCCATCCACGCCATCTGGGACTCGTGGGAGCACGGCGGTCGCCTTGCGCACGAAGGTGAGTTCTACCAGCACACGCTCATGACGCCGATGTTCAGCCCCGGACCGAACCCGTACGGGCGCGCCTCGATCTACCTCGGGGCACTCGGACCCGCGATGACCGAGCTCGCCGGTCAGTACGCTGACGGGTTCATCGTGCACCGTTTCCTCTCGGAGCGCTTCATCGAGGAGGTCACCCTGCCTCGCATTCAGGCTGGGCTCGCCAAGCGTGAACGTCCCCTCGACAAGCCCTTCGAGATCGTGTTCCCGCCCTTCGTGGCCGCGGCAGACGACGAAGCGACCCTGCAGCTGCGCCGCACAGAGGCAAAGGGTCAGATCGCCTTCTACGCGAGCACGCCCGCCTATCGTCAAGTGCTCGAGATGTACGGCTGGGAGGCGCTGGGCGACCAGCTGCACGCGCTCTCGCGCGAAGGCAAATGGAAGGAGATGAGCGAACTCATCACCGACGAAATGACTGACACGTTCGTGGTGACGACGACGAAGAAGGATGCCAAGGCGACCCTCGAGAAGCGGTTCGGCAAGATCGTCGATCGCGTCATCCTGTTCCCAGGGCTGGGCGTCAAATGAGCGATCAGCAGCCAATACTGGTCGAGCGCCCGCAACCGGGTGTGGCGGTGCTGCGGTTCAACAGGCCCGAGCAACTGAATGCGCTCGAACGGGGCCTCTTCGAGGCATTCACAATGAGTCTGGACGAGCTGGACCGCGATCCGGACATCAAGGCGATCGTGATCACGGGCACCGGTCGGGCATTCTGTGCGGGCCATGACCTGACCGAGTTGAACGGACGAGTCGGCCAGAACATCGCGCTCGAGCTGCTGCAGATCGACGCCGAAGTCCAGCGGCTGATGAGGCTGCAGACCATCTCCACTCCGGTGATCGCGGCGGTGAACGGTCCCGCAAGGGGCGGCGGCGTCTCGCTCGCCGTTGCGTGCGATCTACGGATCGCCGCGAGTGATGCCACGTTCGGGGTGCCGCTGGTGGCGCTGGGGATGTCGGGCGGGGTCGCCGGGCTCTCGTGGCTGCTCCCGCGGGCGATTGGCGCTGCTGCAGCCGCCGACCTGCTCTACACCGGGCGAGTCATTGACGCCGACGAGGCGCTGCGGCTCGGCATGGTCAGTCGCGTCGTACCACCGGAGCAGCTCGTGGATGAGGCGATCGCGATGGCCTTCGCGCTCGCAGCACATTCGATGACCTCGCTGTGGATGACGAAGCGCGCTCTCACCGGCGCGGCTAGCCTCGGGCTCTCCGAAGCGATCGCCCTCGAGACGTCGTTGCAGACTGTGGCGATCGGCGCGAGCCGCGATCCCCTCAACTAGCGAGCTCTCAGTCGCGCTTGAGCGCAGCGCGGAACTTCGAGGGATCGAAATTCTCCGTGAATCGCACCAATCCGTCGTCGGTGAAGTCGAACCTCGAGAAGTATCTCTGTTCGTAGGGCTTGCCGGAGCTGCCCATGGTGGCCGAGCCTCTGTACGTCGCGACGTAGCAGTCGCCTTCGGCGAGTGCATCCACTTGGAGGTCGGTGAAGGCCAAGCCCTTCATGTTGCGCACCGTGCGCAGGATCGAGTGCTCGAACTCCGCACGATCGGCCCTGACCTCGATGAATGGCGCCTCGAACACGAACTCCGGAGCGAGGTGGGGCATCACCACCCCAGGGTCACCGGTCGCGATGGCGGTGAGGAACTCATGCACGCGCGAGGCGCCGACAGTGGTGCTCATGGAATCAGGGTACTGTACATTCAGTTCACTTCAAGGCGGGAGGGTTCGGTATGGACGACACGGACACGCACGCAGAGCGCCGGGCGATCATCGCGTCAGTTCGCGCCTACGTCGCCGAGCGGATCACCCCCGTGGCCTCCGCGTTCGAGCGCGACCGGATTCATCCCACCGAGATCCTGGGGGACCTCGGCACCATGGGCATCCTCGCGATGAATATCCCAGCACGGTACGGCGGACTCCAACTCGACCTCGTCACACGCTCGGCAGTCTTCCGCGAACTCGCCTATGGCTGGGCCGGTCTCGCCGGCAGCATCGCCGGTCACGCGGTCGTGTGTGGAATGCTCGCCCAGTTCGGTACCGAATCCCAGCGGGAGCGCTGGCTGCCAGTGCTCGGTACCGGCGAGGTGATCGGTGCGGTCTCGCTGTCGGAACCGCACGCGGGCAGCGATCTCAAGAACGTGCAGTGCCGCGCGGATGCTGTTGCGGACGGCTTCCAGATCACCGGGCGCAAAACGTACGTGACCAACGGAAACCATGCCGGCGTGATCATCGTGCTCGTTCGTACTGGAGTCGCTGAGCTGAGCTGCCTCATCGTCGAGGACCCGAGTGCCGGGGTCGCCGCCAGCTCGATCTCGATCTCGCGCCCCTTCGAGAAGCTCGGATCCCACGGGCAGGATACAGTCGAGATCGCCTACGACCACCACACGGTGCCGGCAGACGCCGTCCTCGGCGGCGACGATGCGCGTGGAATGGGCCTTCGCGCAGCGCTCACCCAACTGGATGTCGGACGCGTCAACATCGCGAACCTCGCCGTCGGTCTCGCGCAGGCAGCCTTCGATGCCGCGCTGCGGTTCGCGGCCGACCGTGAGGCATTCGGCCAGCGCATCGACTCTTTCCAGGGCATCCAGTTCAAACTCGCCGAGATGGCGACCAAGCTCCACACCGCACGGGTCGTCGCCGACGATGTGTCGGCACGGTACGACGCCGGTGAGGACATCGCGCTCGAGGCCGCCATGGCGAAGTTCCACTGCTCGGAAGCGGCATTCGAGGTAGCGCTCGACGCAGTTCGCATCCACGGTGGGGCGGGATACGTGAGCGACTTCACAGTGGAGCGGTACCTTCGCGACTCCCCGCTGTATCTCATCGGCGAAGGCACCAACGAGATACTCCGGACGGTCATAGCCCGCCGCATCGTCACACAGCCCGTCGTCACATCCGCCGTCTAGGAGAACTCAATGTTGCACCCGATCATCGTCGAACGCCCGCGACCCGGCGTCGGTCTAGTGCGACTCAATCGTCCGGAGCGACTCAACTCCCTCACCACCGAACTCGCCTTCGCCTTCCGAGAAGCAATGATCGCGCTCGATGACGACTCCGAGATCCGCGCCATCATCGTCACTGGCGAAGGTCGTGCGTTCTGCTCGGGCCACGACCTCAACGAGGTGGCGACCTTCGACCAGAAGACACCGGGCGAACTCATGATGCGAATCGATCGCGAGGTCGAGGCGCTCCTGACGGTGCATACCCTGAACACGCCAACGATCGCCGCCGTGAACGGACCCGCGCGTGGCGGAGGGATGTCGATCGCCGCGGCCTGCGACATCCGAATAGTGAGCACGGCCGGATCGTTCGGCACCCACTTCATCAAGATCGGCATCTCAGGCGGGGATGCCGGGCTCACCTGGACGCTCCCGCGCATCGTAGGGAGTGGGATCGCCGCGGAGTTGCTGCTGACGGGTCGCATCGTCGAAGCGGAGGAGGCGGTACGAATCGGGCTCGCGAACCGCGCGGTCGAACCGGAAGCACTGCTGCCGTCGGCCTTGGAACTGGCCGAGACGATCGCCGGGATGGACATGCTCGCAGTCTGGATGACGAAGCGCACGCTGAACGCATCCGGAGCGATGTCGCTTCAGGACGCGGTGGCGATGGAGAACACGGCGCAGATCGTGGCGATGACAGCGCCCGCCGCGCGCGCTCGCGTTGTAGCCTTCTTGAAGGGCGAGAAGTTCGAGACCTAGCCGATCAGCCCATATGGGGCAGGAGCGCGGCCGTGTCGAAGTAGAAGACCTCCAGTTGGAGGATCAGGCCGTCGCGCACAGTGAATATCTCACAATGCGGCCAGGACACCCGCTTTCCCGTGAATCGCGACGTGGCGCTCACGTCGGCCCGACGTGCCACGGCTGAATCCCCTGGGAAGTACACCCACTCGCCGCGATCTACCTGGTCCCAGATCGACACGAAGACCTGTCGGAACGAGGCGAACCCGTCGGGTCCCGAGAATGTGCCGCCGTACGGGAGCGACGCCGGCTCGAGCATCCGGAAGTCGGCATGCATGAGTGCCCGTGCCTCCCTTTCATGGCCCTCCCGCATCCGCAGCTCGAACTCCTCGACGATGCCGCGCGCATCAGGATCCAGACTCACGACTGCACCCCATGGAGGTGCCGCGCCGACCGCAGCCCGAACACCACACCGCGCGCGTTCGCGATGCCGCTGTTGTAACCGGCACCCGTCTCCAAACGTGCCGACGAGTTGCCCACCGCGTGCAGTCCCTCGATGGGACGCCCGCGGAGGTCGATGACCTGACCGACGCCGTCGGTGCGGAGACCTGCCGACGGGATTCCGACGCCTACTCGCATGAGCGGTAGTGCGCGGAATGGTGCCCTGGCGATGGGGCCCATCATCGGATTCGGCCGTGTCTGATCACCCCAGCTCACGTTGGCCCACACGGTCTGCCCACGATGGAACTCGGTGTCATCACCCGCCTCGCAGAACTCGTTCCAGCGAGCCACGGTCGCCACGAGGCCGTCGGGTTCGATGCCGGCTTCCATGGCAAGCTCGCGGATGGTGTCCGCCGTCGGGGTGCTCGTCGGTAGGTTCGCCTCCGCCGCAAGCGTGCCGAACCCGCGGCTGCGCAGGAACCGTTCGTAGAACTCATCGTCGAACACGAGCCAGCAGGGCCAGTGGCTCAGGCGCCGGTTGCGACCGTCGAATTGCGCGAGCGCTCCTTCGAGCGCTTGCGAGAATGACTCGTCGCCGAACCGTTCGCCCATCGTGTCGACGACGATCGAGTTCGGCTGCCCGGTTTGCAGGTTCTGGAAGCCGGGGCCTCCGTTCACCGTCATCCCCTCGGCGATGAACCCAACGTGGAACGGCGATGACCACGGCGGGAACGACGCGACAGCTGCTCCCAACTCGCCCGCCACGACCAGATGATCGCCCTCGACCGTCGGCGGTGTCATGCTGCCCGACCCGACGAGGTGCTCGTAGTTGCGCATGAAACCCGGATTCCAGTCGTACCCACCGGTTGCGAGCACGACGCCCTTGCGAGCTCGGATTCGCTTGACCCCGTCGGGCGTTTCGACGACGGCGCCCACGACCCGACCATCCTCGCGGACTAGCTGGGTCAGGCGGTTCCGCATCCGGAATTCGACTCCGCGTTCGAGTGCGGCGTGGATGAGCGCCGCCATCATGCCTGTCCCGCTGGCGCGCTCGTTCGCCGCCAGACGGCGCTCGCGCGCGGCGAGCACCTCAGCAGGTGGGCGTCGTACCCAATCGGCGGACGAGACGATCCCGAGCCCGTGCGGTGACACGGCGATGTGCTTCGCGCACTCTCCCAGCCGGTCCATGACGAACGGCGCGACTTCTAGGTAGCGCCCCTCCTCCGCCGAACCCGGCGCGTGCGGCCAGAAGTAGTCGGGCAGGCCGCGAATGACCTGCAGTTCGATACCGACCTCGGCGAGGAAGCGCTCGGCCTCCCAACCCGCCTCGATGTAGGCGGTTCGCAGGTCGGGCTCAGAGAACCCAGCACCGATGTGCTCGAGGTAGGTGGAGGTCGCCTCGGCGCTGTCGTGGATGCCGAGCGCCTCCGCGAGCCGCGTCGCCCCCAACCAGAGCTGACCGCCGGAGTACGCGGTGACACCGCCGAGCACGGTGTCCTTCTCGAGCACGAGCGCTCGACCGCCGAGGGAGGCGGAGGCGAGAGCGGCGGTGACGCCACCGGCACCCGAACCCGCGCTGACGACATCGAACTCGTCATCCCAGGTCACGCGATCACTAGTCCGCTGCGAGGTCGACGGGGTCGGGCAGGTTCGGATCGATCGCGGCCAGGAATCCGGGGATGTCCTGGTAGAAGATGATCGCCTCGACGAGCAACCCGTCCTCGAACCGGAAGAGTTCGGCGAGCGGCGTCGTGTACTCGCGACCGGTGACGCGACTCGTCGCCGTGATCACGTTGTACTTGATGACGCAGTCGTCACCCTCGGTGTAGGTGAACGGTCCGTCGACCCAGCGCTTCCACGTTGCCGCGAAGATCTTCCGGAAGTTGTCGAAGCCTTCTAGGCCCTCGTGCACGCCGCCGTACGGGATCACATCGGGCTCTCGTACCCGCCACTTCGGGCTGACCATCTGACGGGCATCGTCGTACTTGCCAGCGTTCATCAGGTCGACGAAGTGCTTCAGTCGTTCGGTGTTGGTGACGGTCTCGGTCGTCATTGATGTCTCCCTCGTTGGATGCGGACGAGCGTCGCGATGGATGTCGCGGGCTCTAGTTCAGGCGCTCGATAACCATGGCCATACCCTGGCCACCGCCGACGCACATCGATTCGACCCCGATCGTCTTGTCTGCCGTGCGAAGGCCATTCAGCAGGGTGCCGGTGATGCGCGCACCCGTCATGCCGAACGGGTGTCCCATCGCGATGGCGCCACCGTTGACGTTGAGCCTGTCGAGATCGAGGTCCAGTTCGCGTGCCGAGGCGAGCACTTGGGACGCGAACGCCTCGTTGATCTCGACAAGGTCGACGTCGCCGAGGCTCATGCCAGCGCGCTTCAGGGCGAGTCGAATCGACTCGACCGGGCCCAGACCCATGATCTCGGGAGACAGCCCGGTGGCCGCCGTGGAGATCACGCGCGCAAGCGGTGCAATGCCGAGTTCCTTGGCGCGGTCGCTGCTCATCACCACGAGCGCTGCGGCGCCGTCGTTGAGCGGGCAAGCGTTGCCGGCGGTGACGGTGCCGTTCTCGCGGAACGCGGGCTGCAGTCCGGCGAGCGCCTCCACGGTCGTGCCTCGACGGGGGCCGTCATCCGCGCTGACGACGCTGCCGTCGGGCGCCATGACCGGTACGATCTCGCGAGCCCAGAAACCGCTGTCGAGCGAAGCCTCCGATCGCTGCTGCGACCGCGCGGCGTAGGCGTCCTGGTCCTCTCGAGTAACGCCCCAGCGCGTTGCCACGTTCTCTGCGGTCTGGCCCATTCCGATGTAGACGTCGGGGAGCAGACCTTCATCGCGCGGGTCGGTCCATCGTTCGTTGGACGCCGCAAGGGCGGCGGTGCGGGCCTGCGCTCCCTCGTAGAGAGGGTTGTGCACCGACGGATCGGAGTCGGGCGGCGTCGCGCCGAGCCTGGACACGGTCTCGACTCCGACCGAGAGGAAGATGTCACCCTCGCCTGCCTGGATGGCGTGGTGCGCCATGCGCGTGGTCTGCAGGGACGATGAGCAGAATCGGTTGACCGTCACGCCCGGCAAGCGGTCGTAACCCAGTCCGACTGCGACGACGCGTCCCAGGTTGAAGCCCTGCTCACTGCCCGGCAGCCCGCATCCGAGCAGCAGGTCATCGATCATGTCCGGAGTGATCTGCGGAACCCGTTCGAGGGCGGCGCGTGTCACCTGCACCCCGAGGTCGTCGGGGCGGAAGCCCACCAGGCTTCCTTTATAGGCGCGGCCGATGGGCGACCGGACGGCGCTGACGATGACGGTGTCGGTCATGGCATCTCCTTCAGCCGATTCTTTCGAGGATGGTTCCGGTTCCGAGCCCGCCGCCCGTGCACATGGCGACGAGTGCGTAGCGGTCGCCGCTGCGGACGAGGTCGTGCACTGCGGCGGTAATCAGCCGGGCGCCGGTCGCGCCGACCGGATGCCCGATGGCTATGGCGCCCCCATTGCGGTTCACCTTCTGCCAGTCCGCACCGATCTCCTGCTGCCAAGCGAGGACGACGCTCGAGAATGCCTCGTTGATCTCGAAGAGGTCGATGTCGTCGATCGACAGGCCGGACTTCTCGAGTAAGTTCGTCGTGGCAGGTATCGGTCCCGTGAGCTTCAGAGTGGGATCCACGCCGACCATGGTCTGAGCCACGATCCTGGCCAATGGCCTGACGCCGCGACGCCGTGCCTCGGCTGCACTCATGACCACCACTGCGGCCGCGCCGTCGGTAACCGGCGACGAGCTCGCCGGGGTGTGCACCCCGTTCTCGCGGAATGCCGGATTCAGGGTCGAGAGCTTCTCGAGGGAGCTGTCGCGGATGCCCTCATCCTGCGTCACCACCGAGCCGTCGGCCATGGTCACCGGCGCGATTTCGGTGCTCTCGACGGCCGCGCGTGCCTCACGTGCGCGTTGGTGGGAACGCAGTGCGAACGCGTCGCACTGCTCGCGAGTGATTGCCCATTTCTCCGCGATCCGCTCAGCGGACTCCCCCGCACTCGTCTGCTCGTACCGGTCGAGGTAGCCGGGTGTGAGCACATCCCCCGGACCCAATTCGCGGTCCGACCCGAGCGGCACCCGGGACATCGACTCGACTCCCGAGGCGACCACGATGTCGGCGGACCCTGCGGCGACATGGGACGCTGCGAGATTGACGGCGGCGTGGCTCGACCCGCACTGGGCGTCGACAGAGATCGCCGGCACCTCCTGTGGCCATCCTCCGGCCAGCAGAGCGACCCTTCCGATGTTGTAGGCCTGCTCGCCGATCTGGGTGACGGCACCGGTGATGACGAGGTCGACGTCGCCGGGGAGCAGGCCCGCTGCCTCAAGGGCAGCCGTCTGCACCCCCGCGAGCAGATCAACTGGATGCACACCTGACAGCGCCCCCGCCTTGCGGCCGAAGGGCGTGCGCAGGGCGGCCACGATGACGGGCGTGCGGTCGTCCATGACTGTTCCTCCACGGCCGAGTATACTGACTGATCGGGTTACACGAGACGGATCCGCTTACAAGGGAGTGTGGAGCAATGCTGCTCGAAGTACTGGTCGACGGGATCGGCTACCCCGAATCCCCGCGCTTCCACGACGACGAGCTGTGGTTCTCCGACTTCGACGCGAAGCTCGTGCGCTCGGCGAATTCCTCCGGAGCACTTGAAGACCATGCGAGGGTCGACGGCACGCCCTCCGGCCTGGCATTCCGCGACGGCGAGCTGCTCGTGGTCTCGATGAACACGCAGCACGTGCTGCGCGCAGCTGATCAGCTCCCTGTCGCCGATCTGAGTCACCTCGCCGTTGGGCACCTCAACGACATGGTCGCGGCGCCCGATGGCACGCTGTTCGTGGGGTGCTTCGGTTACGACCTCTCGCTACGCGAGCGGCCCCGCCCGGGTCCACTCCTGGCCATCGACCCCGACGGGACGACGCGGATCGCGTGGCCTGATGTCACCTTCGCGAACGGTATGGCCATCGCCGACGGAGGTCGCACCTTGCTGGTCGCCGAGAGTCCGCGGTCGGTCATCACGAGGTTCGCGATCAAAGCCGATGGCTCTCTGACCGACCGCAGCATCGCCGCCGACCTCCGCGATCGAAAGCGCCAGCCCGATGGGATCTGCGTCGACGCGGAGGGCGGCATCTGGATGGGTTCCCCTTTCAGCGAGGAGTTCATCCGCGTGGATGCCGGCGGCGAGATCACGCACGTCGTGCCGACCCCCGGTCGTTGGGCGATCGCGTGCGAACTCGGCGGCCCTGATGGCGACACCTTCTTCGGACTCACGGCAGAGACGGACCTCGACCGCTTCGATCGTGGCGAGTCCGCAGGCAGGATCGAGGTGGCTCGGGCGCCCGAGCCGAGGAAGCTGGATTCATGGATCTGACGTGGACACCCGACCAACTCGCGCTGTCCGAGCGCGCACGTGAAGTGGCCGCGGATGGCACTCGGGCCTTCGGCGCCTACAACGATGCATGGATGAACGGCTTCTCGCGCGACTTCTCGCGCAAGCTCGCACAGCTCGGATGGATCGGACTGACCTGGCCGACCGAGTTCGGCGGCGGCGGGCACGCGCCCGTGGACAGGTTGCTCATCTCGGAGGCGATGCTGGACGCCGGGGCGCCGGTGGCAGCCACGTGGTTCGCTGACCGCCAGATCGGGCCATCGCTCATCGCCTACGGTACCGACGACCAGCGTGCTCGCTTCCTGCCCGGCATTCTCGCTGGTGAATCGACTTGGTGCATCGGGATGAGCGAGCCGGGCGCCGGGAGCGATGTGGCATCCCTCCGCACGACCGCGCGACGTGACGGCGACACGTACATTGTGGACGGCCAGAAGATCTGGACGAGTTTCGCTGCATCCGCGGACTTCTGCTATCTGATCTGCAGGACCGGCGATGGCATATCCGGGCATCTCGGGATCAGCGAGCTGATCGTGCCCATGGACCTGCCGGGGATCACGATCCGTCCGATTTGGGACCTTGCGGGCGGTCAACACTTCTGCGAGGTGTTCTTCGATGCGGTGAGCGTGCCGGGCGAGAATCTGGTCGGCATCGAGGGCGAGGCCTTCTCGCAGACCATGCGACAGCTGGAGCACGAGCGCGGCGGCATCGACCGACTCTTCTCGAATCGGATCCTGTATCGAACCGCGCTCGCGGCGGCTGACACGTCCGACCCGCGTGTTCTGTCCCAGATCGCACAGCTGGAGGTCGACTACACCGCCGGCCGTCTGATGGTGATACGTGAGGCTTTGCGTCAAGGCCCACCCGGCTTCTCGGCGGTCACGAAGCTGTTCTGCACGAGCCACGAGCAGCGGGTCGCGCAGTTCGCGTGGGAGACGCTCGGGATGTCGGCGCTGCTGTGGGACGCGGTCGGGCGCGGTCTTGCCTACTCGCCGAGCTACGGAATCATGGGCGGCACGAACGAGGTCCTGCGCAACATCATCGGCGAGCGCATGCTCGGTCTCCCCCGCGAGCCCGTGCCACGCGGTGAACTAAACGTTGGGTATACTTCGGGAGTGACGACGAAGACGCCGGATGCACCCCAACTCGGGCGCGTGCTCGTCGTCGGCGGCGGCACGATGGGTTCCGGGATCGTGCAGGCGCTTCTGGAGCACGGTGCCACCGTCACCCTCCAGGAGATCGACGAGGGCCGAGCCGCTGCCGCTCGCGAGCTCGTGCACGGTGGCCTCGCCAAGTGGGCCAACCACGCGGGCGTCGACAGCGATACCCTCGCATCCGTCCGTGCGCGCCTCACGACCGGCAGCGCTGGCCTCGATGACGTCCCCGACCTCGTGATCGAAACGGTGCCGGAGAGACTCGCACTCAAGCAGCAAGTGCTCAGCGACCTCGGGCTCCGCTACCCCCATGCTCTCCTCGCGACCAACACGAGCGCCCTCTCCATCGATGCCCTCGCGGTCGGCGTCGAAGACCCCAGCCGCTTCGCCGGACTGCATTTCTTCAACCCGGTGCCTCGATCTGGATTGATCGAGATCGTGCGCGGCGCTCAGACCTCTGCCCGCACGCTCGAGCGTTTCCATGAGATCTCCGACGCACTCGGCAAGGCCTCGATCGAGGTTCGGGATGCACCCGGCTTCGCAACCAGCCGCCTCGGCATCGCGATCGGCCTCGAGGCGATCCGCATGGTGGAGGAAGACGTCGCATCCGTCGAGGACATCGACGCCGGCATGGTTCACGGCTACAAGTTCCCGATCGGTCCGCTTGCCCTCAGCGACATGGTGGGCCTCGACATTCGCCTCGCGATCGCTGATCACCTGCGTGCCGAGCTCGGCGAGCGATTCGCGGCCCCCGACCTCCTGCGCCGGATGGTTGCGGCGGGCGAACTCGGCCAGAAGGCGGGCCGCGGATTCTACGAATGGAACGAGAAAGGCAGGGTGACGCGACATGGCCACCGAGCAACCTGATCTGACCGGCAAGGTCGCAATCGTGACGGGCGCGAGCCGAGGAATCGGCCGTTACATAGCGCAGCTGCTTGCGGCTCGCGGCGCGTCGGTCGTCCTCGCCGCGCGTACCACCGAATCGGGCACCGGAGCGATGGAGGGCGGTCTCAACGATGCGGTCGTAGAGATCGAGGCCCGCGGGGGCAAGGCGAGCGCCGTGGTCGCCGACCTGTCGAAGTCCGATGATCGCGAGCGCCTCATCCAGACCACGGTCGAGCGCTACGGACGCCTGGACATCCTCGTCAACAATGCGGCAGTCACCTGGTTCAGCCCGATCGACGCGATGCCTCTCAAGCGCTTCGACCTGATGATGGAGGTGCAGGTTCGAGCCGCGTTCCACCTCATGCAGCTTGCGATCCCAGAGATGAAGAAACTCGGCGAGGGGTGGATCCTGAACATCTCGTCGATCGTGTCGGAGCACCCCTCGGTGCCCCCGGCCGTCTGGCACGAGGACATCCACGGCACTGCATACGGAATGTGCAAGGCCGCGCTCGAGCGACTCTCGACCGGCGCCGCCGCCGAGTTGTACGAGTTCAACATCCGGGTCAACTCGCTAGCGCCCAACCAGGTCGTGCCCACGCCTGGGACCGTGTTCCACGGGCTCGTCGAGAGCCAGGGTGACGCCGTCGAAGACCCGAGGGTCATGCCCACAGCCGCCCTGCTCCTGCTCTCGGGACCGCCGAAGGAACTGAGCGGTCGCAACGCGCGTTCGGCCGATTTGCTCGAAGAGTTCGGCGTCGCAGTTGTGACCGGTGTACTATCCGGCAAGTGACCGAGACCACGTCCACCCAGCGGCCCGCGGCCCGGGGTGCTCGTCGCCCACCCCCCGAGCAGCGCCGCGCCGAAATACTCCAGTGCGCCGTCGAGCTGTTCGCGGAGCGGGGGTTCGTTCCGACCACCATGGATGACATCGCCGAGCGCGCGCAGATCACCAAGCGCACCCTCTACCGCTACGTGACCAGCAAGGACGAGCTGCTCTTCGACATCCATGACAGCTTCTCGGGCAAGGGTTGGCTTGCCGAGGAGGTGGACACGACGCGAGACGTGCGGGAACGTCTCCGGGAGATCATCCAGCGCCACGCCGAGATGGTCGCTACCCATCCCACCGAGATCGGCGTGTTCTTCGATGAGCGCAAGCACCTGACACCCGAGCGGGCCAAGCTCGTGAGCGGCAGCCGTGATGCGTGGGAGGACAACGTCGTCTCGCTGATCAAGGCGGGCGAGAGCTCGGGTGAGTTCCGCCAGATGCCAGCACGGCAGGTCGCGCAGCTCGCGCTCGGTTCGATCACCGAGAACTACCGTTGGTTGAAGCTTCAAGGACGCACTGATATCGCGAAATTGGGCGACCAGTACGCGGATCTGCTGTTCCGTGGCATCGCGTCGGACCGTACGGCGCCCCTGCCGTCACCCGATGTCGAGTCCTCGATCGCCGCGATGCAGCCACGGGGCGAACAACGGAATAAGGACCGGGTGCTGGATGCCGCGACGATCGCTTTCGCGCGCAACGGGTATCACGCCACCTCGATGCGCGATCTCGCCGAGGAGGCCGACGTGAGCAAGGGTGCGGTCATGTACCACGCCGGCTACAAGAGCGATCTCCTCGCGAGCATTCACATGACCACCTACCAGATCGGCATCGACGCCAACAAGCTCGCGTTGGACCGTTCGACTGGCGCTACCGCAACCGAGACATTTGCTCGCGTCGTCGGTGCACAAGTGGCGCACATTGCGGTGAATCGCGACGGCATCGCCGTGATGAACGACAACATGCGGTACTTGGATGCCGACGACTTCGCGAAGGTCGATCTGTTGCGGCGCGAGTGGCTAGGGCAGTTGAACCTGGTACTCGAGCGTGGCGTGAAGGACGGCGAATTCGCGAACGTCGATGTCGCGTTCGTTCGACGCACGTACGTGGGGATGCTCGAGGCCGCCGCGCGCTGGTACGACGCGCGCGGGTCGTTCACTCCCTCGCAGCTCGCAGATCTGATGAACCTAATTCTGCTCCAGGGCATCGACGCCGATTGACGTTCACGCGGTCGATCGACCGATCGCCGCGGCTCAACCAGCGCTTGGCAGTGACCTCACGCGTTCGACGAATCCAGACCCGGCGCTGGGGCGCGCAACAGCACGGCGGAACACGACGACCTCGCCTCGGTGCTCGGCGGTCACCTCGCCGAGTTCGACGAGGGCGTCGAGGTGGGTCGAGGACTCCGAGATCGTGAGATAGCGGTTGAGCGCGTCGAGTGCGTCGAACGACCGGCTGCGGCGAGACCCCCATCTGAGCATGCGGGCGACGTCGAGTGCGGTGGCTCCGCTTCCGGGCAGCAGATCGACGATCTCAGCGAATCGCTGGTCGTGGTGGTCGAGCAACCCAGTCACCGGCAGACCCAGCATCGGTGCGCGCCGACGGGTGATACCCGGGGTTTCGGCATCGACGGTCAGCATCGACATGCCCTTGCGTCCGAGCGCGGGGTCGGTGCGCACGAGCACATGGATGATCTCAGCGACGTCGCCCATCGTCACCCAGCACTTGCTGCCGTTGATCACCCAGTCGTCGCCATCGCGCCGCGCCGTGGTGCAGACGTTGTCGAGGTAGGACCCCGCATCGGGCTCGCTCATCGCGTTGCATTGGATGGCGCCCGCGAGAATACAGGGGGCGAGTTCAGCGAGCAGCTCCGGTGGCCCCTTGGCAATCATTCCGTTCACGACATCCGTAGCGAGCGGCGAGCCGACGGAGGCGTACGCGCGCGACCAGCCCATCTCGTAGGCGGCGACACCGTACACTTCACCGGCTCCGAGGCCGCCCACGGATTCCGGGAGGCGCACCGCGATCACCCCTGCGCTGGCAGCTGCCGCCCAGAGCTGTGCGAATGATCGGGAACCGTCGCGATACTCTTCTGCGCGCCCATCGAATTCTCGAGCCAGGAAGTCTCGGAACGCATCTCTGTAAAGCAATTCGTCAGCCTCAAATATGCGGACCTCATCAGCAAGCGTGTCACGTCGCAATTCGGGCTCCCTGCAAAGTACACCGGACAATTAGTTTACCAAAGGAGGATGTTCCATCGGCCTTGCGCGCGCCCGGTTACGAGTGACCTCACCGAGTGACGGGGACCTTTCGCCTGCGCGGGCGCGATGGGTTGACCAACGATCACTCTCGCCTCCGCGTGTTACGTCTCACATCACGGAGAACGCCCCACATGGGGTTCCAGGCTTCAACTTCAACCCTGCGCTCGCTGATTCGCCACGAGCCGCGTTCCCTCACTAGGAGGTCGATGTAGCGTCCGAACGATGTCAGCTCGGGCATACCACCCGGGGCGGCAACGATAGTGACGATGTACGAACGGGCGGTGGCGAGATCGCCCCGCACCTCGACCAGCGGATTAACAGTTGCGTGCTTGTGGTAAAGCTCAGGGGGTCGGGTGTGGCCTTCAACGAACTCTCGCAGCTGCTGCTCGCCGGCGAAGCGCAGCGGCGGAACGGCGTGCACCCCCGAGCCCTCCCGGTGCACCTCCCACACTGCCTCCGCCGTGAAGCAGTCAACGAAGTCATCCTCCATCCCGTAGTCGATCGAGTGGCAGTACCGGTACAGCACGTCGACGATCGCGGCAGTGTCCTCGATCAGATCAAGACGACGCGCGAGTGCCTCCTGGGCTTCGTCGATCGAAGCAATCACGAGGGGATCCCGCTTTGTGAGGCGGCAGTGCCCGAGCCGATCGGTCGTGCGCGCGACGTGAAACCGGCAAGGAAGTTGGGCTCGTGTGAGTTACGGAGCCAGTCGGGCACACGAAGCGGTCGTTGGGCGGGATTCATTGTGACCCACACGTGTTCGACGTGCCCAACCGCGACGAGTTGACCATCGCGCTCGAAGCGGTGGGCGACGGTGAAGCTCGCCCCGCCCGCGCGATAGAGCGCAGACTTGAGGGTGATCCGGTCGCCCAGCGTCACCGGCTTCATGTACTCGCAATGGGCCCCCACAACGGGTGCACCCCTACCGGCGGCAAGCTCCCCCTCCAGCGGGTGGCCAAGAACTCTGAAGAGTCCCTCAAAGCCATCGCCCATCATCGCCACGAGTCGGGCGTAGAAGATCTGCACCATGTCAACGTCGGCCATGGTGATGACACGTTCGTAGGTGCCGTGAGACATGTCCCTCAAAGTACACTGACCGGATAGGTCAGGTCTAGCAACCGAGCGCGACTCGATGCGTGTTGATCAAGTTCGTGCATTGGGAGTGGCACAACGGAGGAGGATCATCGCGCAGCGACGGTTGAACGCGTTGAGGGCTCCGCACGACTGTGGCTCCGGAATCACCGGCCAGCCGACATCGGCATCGTAGCGACGTGGGCTGGCTCAGATTCCGACATGTGGAGATCGGTACGATCTCCTGATGGGTGCCGCCCCTTGGCTAATGCTGCAAGGGACCGACTATGCCGCGTGAGGCCGATCCTAGCTGTCGGGTCCGGCCTGTAGGTCTGGTGAGCTCGGTTGCGCACTAGGACGACTTGACGGGCGCCCACCTCAGCCGAGTCGCGTGCGGACACAAACGTGTCGTGCCGCGAGCCGAGATCGCGAACTCTTTAGGCCGAACGTCACTACCTACAACGCGGACTCGTCGCGTTCGAGCGCGGCGGCAGCGACGTAGAGGCCTGTGTCCCCGTAATACGGCCGAATTGCTGCGACCTTGCCTTGGCTGAATTCAAACGTCTCGAGCAAGGGCATCTCTACGGTCCGGCCATTGCTTCGCAGGTTCGCCGTGAAGGTCGTCTCGCGGATCACGAGATCGCCGACGCCTGCGACGCGATTCTCGCGTTCACGCCATCCGCGCCAGGTGGCGCCGATGCCATTGCGGAACAGCTCACGGAACCCCTCGTGCCCTGTCCAAGTTCCTCCGTATGGCAGAGCGGAGGGCTCGACGATAATGACGTCGTAGTGAATCAGCTCGAGGGCACCATCAACGTCGCCTGTGTTGATTCGGTCCATGAAGGTACGGATCGTTGCTATGTTGCGATCTACTTCGCTCATCTTGCGCAAAATGTATCCTCAACGGTCAGAACAGTCAATTCATCGAAGCGCAACGCGGCATATCAGTTCGGAGAGCTTGGGTCGGCTCCGTGCCCAGGACCTAGGCGCCGCTCAATGTTGCCGTTCTCTACGCGCGCAGTTCGCGTGCCCGTCTCAGCGGGTGCGTGGCGATGGTTCCCAGGACGCCTGTGTCGGGGGCAACACAGCCCTCGCGGAGCGGCCTAACCGAGGGCGCGGAGCCGCGGCGCGAGGTCCGTCTCGAATTGGTCGAGGAACCTGCCTTGGTCAGCGCCGGGAGCATGAAACACAAGGTGATCGAAACCCCACTCCACGTATTCGGAGATCCGCGCAACCGCCTCGTCCGGATCCGAGGCGACAATCCACCGTGAGGCTATCTGCTCCATCGGCAGGGAGTCTGCAGCGCGCTCCATCTCGATCGGGTCCTGGATGGAGTGCTTTTGCTCGGCCGTCAGCGACAGGGGCGCCCAGAACCGCGTGTTGTCGAGAGCTAGTTTGGGGTCGCGGTCGTATGAGAGCTTGATCTCGATCATGCGCTCGAACGAAGCCGGAGGGCTGGGACGCTGGGCGAGGCCCTCGTCGACCGCGGGCAGCAAGTCATCGACGTAAAGTGTCCGACCTTTGCCAGACGTGCAGATGAATCCGTCGCCCGCTCGGCCGGAGTATCGAGCCACTAAGGGCCCGCCTGCGGCTATGTAGACCGGAATACCACCCTCGGGCACGTCATAGATTGTCGCCTCGGCGGTTCGGTAATACTCCCCTTCAAATGATGTGCGCTCACCCCTCCAAAGCGCGCGCATGAGGTCGACGGACTCGCGCAGCCGCGCGAACCGTTCTTTGAACTCGGGCCAAGGCCCTTGGAACCCGGTCGCGATCTCGTTAAGCGCCTCACCGCTGCCGACGCCGAGAAAAATTCGGCCAGGATAGAGGCACCCCATGGTTGCAAACGCCTGCGCGATGACGGCTGGGTTGTATCTAAAGGTTGGTGTGAGCACCGACGTGCCCAAGGTGATCCGGCGGGTCCGCTCTCCAACGGCGGTCATCCAGGAGACGGCGAAAGGCGCGTGCCCGCCGGTGTGTCTCCAAGGCTGGAAGTGATCGCTGACCGTGACGCTGTCGAAGCCGTGATCCTCCGCAGCAACGCCGAGCTCCACCAACGTGCGCGGGTCGAACTGCTCCGCTGACGCCTTGAGGCCGATCTTTAGCACTTGGGCCATCCCGTAGTTAGATTTATACTGATCGCACCGTATACTTTTGTGGCGGTTGTGTAAAGATTCGAGCGATATCGGCGTCGCCCCGGCAATTCCCCCGGAGCGGAACGTTGAGTGGCGGCTCGCGAGCTGGAGTACTGATGGACATCGTCGTTCTGATCAAGCAGGTGCCCGATACGTGGGGCGAGCGCCGACTCGACTCAAGGACTGGATGGGTGAACCGGGAGGCGTCCGACCGGATCGTCGACGAGATCGGCGAGCGGGCGATCGAGGTCGCCCTCGCCTACAAGGATCAGGTGAAGGATGCCGAGGTGGTCGCCCTGAGCATGGGACCGGCGCCGACCGTGGAGGCGCTGCGCAAGGCGCTCTCGATGGGCGCGGATGCGGCAGTGCATGTGCTCGACGACGGGCTCGCCGGTGCCGACCTCCTGCGCACCGCGACCGTGCTCGCCGCCGCCGTGCGGCAGACCGGATTCGACGTGGTGATCGCCGGGAACGAGTCGACCGACGGTCGCGGCGGCGTCATCCCGGCCATGGTGGCCGACCTGCTGGGCGTGCCCGCCGCGCTGAACCTCGACACCGTCGAGCTCAGCGCCGGCGAGGTGAGCGGATCGCGCAGCACCGAGGACGCGACGATGGCGGTGCGCGCCGCGCTGCCTGCGCTCGTGAGCATCACCGAGCGCACGCCCGAGCCGCGCTTCCCGAACCTGCGCGGCATCATGGGCGCGAAGAAGAAGCCGATAACCGTGTGGTCGGTCGCCGATCTCGAGGCCGCGGATGCGGCGTCGCACTCGGTGATCGTCTCGGTGAGCGAGCGCCCGGCGCGCTCGGCCGGCGAGGTCATCGTCGACGACGGCTCCGCTGCCACGAAGCTCGCGGACTATCTCGCGGCCAACCGCCTCATCTGACCCACGACTTGAAGACCTGACGAAGGAGTCGAAGACATGGCGGTATTCCTGGTGCTCGCGGAGCGTACCCCCTCCGGTGCTGCCGCACCGTCCGCAGCGGAGCTGCTCGGCCTCGCGGCATCGCTGGGTGAGGCGGTCGCGGTGGTCGTGGCGAAGCCCGGCGAATCGGCGGACGCCGTCGCGCAGCTGGGCGCGTGGGGCGCGGCCCGGGTGCTGGTCGCGGAGAGCGACCGGGCCGGTTCGGTGATCGGCGTCCTCGAGGCGGAGGCGATCGTGTCCGCGATGGGCGAGCTCTCGCCCGCTGCGGTGCTGGTGCCGAACACGGTGAGCGGCCGCGAGGTCGCCGGCCGGGTCGCGGTGCGCACCGGCTCCGCGCTCGCGGTGGATGTCGTCGGCATCGCGCTCCAGGGCGACCGAGTGGTCGCCGCCCACTCGGTGTTCGGTGGCGCCTGGCAGACCGAATCCGCCGTGGACGGCGCGCCGATGGTCGCGACGGTGCGGCTCGGTGCTGTGGATGAACGTGCGGCCGCCGCCGCGGGTGCGAGCTCGACCATATCCCTGGTCGGCGATGCCGCGGCCGCCACGGTGGACTCGGTGCAGGACCAGACGCCCACCTCGAGCCGGCCGGAGTTGCGCGGGGCATCCATCGTCGTCTCCGGCGGCCGCGGCCTCGGTTCGAAGGACCAGTTCGTGCTCGTCGAGCAGCTCGCGGATGCGCTCGGTGGCGCAGTCGGGGCATCCCGCGCCGCAGTCGACGCCGGGTACACCCCGTACAGCACGCAGGTCGGCCAGACCGGCATCACAGTCGCGCCCCAGCTCTACGTCGCGCTCGGCATCTCGGGGGCCATCCAGCACCGCGCGGGCATGCAGACCGCGAAGACGATCGTCGCGATCAACAAGGACCGCGACGCCCCGATCTTCGAGATCGCGGACTTCGGTATCGTCGGCGACCTGTTCACGATCGTTCCCCAGCTGGTCGATGCGATCGAGGCGAAGAAGCGGTGACCACCGCCGCGGCCGGAACGCTCCGTTGGGACTGGCGCTGGCTCATCCTGCTCGTGCCGGCCGCCGCGGTCGCCGTGACGATGGCCGTGCTGTTCGCGCGCGGACTGCGCGAATTGCCGCAGGTGCAGGATTGGATCGCGACCTACCCCGGAACGACCCCGCTGCCGGAGTCGGCTCCGGTCGGCATCCCGGCCTGGCTGTCGTGGACCCACTTCCTCAACGCGTTCTTCATCGTGCTCATCATCAAGTCCGGATGGGCGGTGCGCACCGTCAAGCGGCCCGCCGCCTTCTGGACCCGGAAGGTGCTCGTGCTCCCCGGCCAGCAGCCGAAGCGGATCAGCCTTGACCTCTGGATGCACTTCAGCGTCGATGCGCTGTGGATTGCGAACGGCATCCTCTACCTGGTCCTGCTGTTCGTGACCGGGCACTGGGTGCGGATCGTGCCGACGAGCTGGGAGATCATCCCGAACACGGTCTCGGCGGCGCTGCAGTACGTGTCGATGGACTGGCCGACCGAGGACGGCTGGGTGAACTACAACAGCCTGCAGGTGGTCGCGTACTTCGTGACCGTCTTCCTCGCCGGTCCACTCGCGTTCATCACGGGCCTCAGGATGTCGCCGCTCTGGCCGAAGAGCGAGCGGCTGGGCCGCCTCTACCCGATCGAGTGGGCGCGCAAGGTGCACTACCCGGTCATGCTCTACTTCGTGCTGTTCGTGATCGTGCACGTCACCCTCGTGCTCGCAACCGGAGCGGTGCGCAACCTCAACCACATGTACGCCGCGAGCAACGAGCTCTCCTGGGTGGGGGTCGCGCTGTTCGCGGGGTCGGTCGTGCTCATCGTCGCGGCAGTGCTGGCCGCGCGTCCCGTCATCCTGCGACCCATCGCGTCGCTCACCGGCAAGATCAGTCGTTAGAAGCCCAGCAGGAGGAAGAAGAGGACCAATGCAGATCGAGGGAACCACCGCGCTCGTGACGGGCGCGGCATCCGGGCTCGGTGCCGCCACGGCCGCCGCCCTGGTCGCGAAGGGGGCGACCGTCATCGGGCTCGACCTCGCGTCGCAGGTCGAGAAGGCGGAGGCGTCCGACCCGGGCATCACCCTCGTGGCGGGCGACGTCACGAGCCAGGACGACGTCGCTGCCGCGCTCGCCGCGATCGACGGTCCGCCGCTACGCATCGTGATCAGCTGCGCCGGCATCGCTCCGGCACGCCGGGTGCTGTCGTCCAAGGGCGTGCACGACCTTGACCTGTTCCAGAAGGCGATCGCGGTCAACCTCGTCGGCACCTTCAATGTGCTGCGGCTCGCGGCCGAGGTGATCGCGGCCACCGAGCCGGTCGACGAGTTCGGCCAGCGCGGCGTGATCATCAACACCGCGTCCGTGGCGGCGTTCGAGGGCCAGATCGGGCAGATCGCGTACTCGGCGTCGAAGGGCGGCGTGGTCGGCATGACCCTCCCCGCCGCACGTGACCTCGCCCGATCAGGCATCCGGGTGAACACCATCGCGCCCGGGATCGTCGACACCCCGATGCTCGTCGGCCTCGGTGAGGAGGTCGGGGCGTCGCTCGCGGCATCCGTGCCGTTCCCGCACCGGCTCGCCCGGCCCGACGAGTACGCGCAGCTCGCGATGATGATCATCGAACACGACTACCTCAATGCCGAGACCATCCGCATGGATGGCGCGATCAGAATGGCCCCTCAATGAGCACCGTCATCGTCGCGGGAGCCCGCACCCCCATCGGCCGCCTCCTCGGTGGACTCAGCAGCCTCAGCAGCACCGACCTCGGCGGCATCGCGATCACGGGCGCGCTCGACCGCGCCGGCGTCGCGCCAGAGAAGGTGGATGCCGTGATCATGGGCCAGGTGCTCACGGCCGGCGTCGGGCAGATCCCGGCGCGGCAGGCCGCGGTGAAGGCCGGCATCCCGATGAGCGTGCACTCGCTCACGATCAACAAGGTGTGTCTCTCGGGACTCCAGGCAATCGTGCTCGGCGACCTCTACGTCAAGGCCGGACTCGCGCACGTCGTCGTGGCCGGCGGCCAGGAGTCGATGAGCAGGGCGCCACATCTGCAGCTCGAGTCCAGGGTCGGGACCAAGTACGGCAAGATCGTGCTCGCCGACCACATGGAGCTCGATGGGCTGTGGGATGCGTTCACCGAGCAGGCGATGGGGCTGCTCACCGAAGCGCACAACGATGCGGCGCCGATCGGCCGGGCGGAGATGGACGAGTTCGCCGCACGGTCGCACTGGCTCGCTGCTGCGGCGCAGGCGGATGGCCGGCTCGACGAGATCGTGCCGGTCACCATCCCGCAGCGGAAGGGCGACCCGGTCGTCATCTCGAAGGACGAGGGTGTGCGCCCGGAGACCACGGTCGAGGTGCTGGCCGGGCTGCCGTCCGCGTTCCGTCCGGGTGGAGCCGTGACCGCGGGCAACGCGTCACCTATCTCCGACGGCGCCGCGGCGCTCGTACTCATGGACCGGGATGAGGCGGAGGCGGCCGGCATCCCGTGGCTCGCGGAGATCGGTGCGCCTGGCATGGTCGCCGGGCCCGACTCGACCCTGCAGTCGCAGCCAGCGAACGCCATCCGAGATGCGTGCGAGCGCGAGGGCATCTCGCCCGCCGACCTGGACCTCATCGAGATCAGCGAGGCGTTCGCCGCGGTGGGCATCGCGTCCGTCGCCGAGCTCGGTGTCGACCCGGAGCGCGTCAACGTGAACGGCGGCGCGATCGCGCTCGGACACCCGATCGGCATGTCCGGCGCGCGACTCGTGCTGCACCTCGCGATGGAACTCAAGCGCCGCGGCGGTGGCATCGGCGCGGCCGCACTGTGCGGCGGCGGCGGGCAGGGCGACGCACTCATCGTCCGCGTTCCGAGCGACGCGAGCGCAGCATGAGCGACACTACCGACCAACGTAGTCGTGAGGTGGCCCCCACAATCCACTGGCCATGGACGGGCAACGCCGAGAACCTCGACATCGACCGCGGTCACATCGCGGACATCTTGGAGCAGGAGAAGTAGCCAGCCGTGTTTGAGGACGCCGCCACCGTCATCGAGAAGCGCAACCCGGATTGGCGCGCGCGATGAGACCCTCCTCGCCCGCGCAGTTCGAGGCGGTCGTGACCAAGAGAGTTCCGCCCACCGAGGAGGTGCGTGACGGACTTTGGTCGCTGCCACTGGCGCTGCCGGAGTGGGCCGGTCCCCTCGAATGGACGCTCTGCTACATCTATCTCGAAGACAGCGCCGCCACGCTCGTGGATCCTGGATGGGACCTCCCGATCAACGAGGAAAGACTCGCGTCGTTCCTGAAACAGCACGGCCGCAACCTGAATGATGCGAGCATCGTCGTCACCCACTTGCACGAGGACCATGCCGGTCTCGCCCGACGGCTAGGAATACAGGGGGCTCCGGTCGCGATCCACACGGCGGATTGGGCGGACGTGGCCGATCCCGAACCGGCCCTTCTTGTTGAACTGCTGGAACGCTGGGGCGTTCCCGAAGCGGAGCGGGCGTCGATCGTGTGGCCCGAGCCTCCCACTTACACGTGGAGCCATCCGAGCCGTCTTTTGAATGACAGGGATGTGGTCGACGTGGGCCGCTCGCAGCTCGAGGTGGTGCACACCCCTGGCCACACCAACGGTTCGATCTGCCTAGTCGACGAGCGCAACGGGCTCGTACTCACTGGCGATCACGTTCTGCCTACGACTAACTCGGGTCTCGGGCTTGGGCTCCGCCGCCAGAAGGACCCAATCGGCGACTACCTCGCTTCGCTCGATCGCCTCTCACCTTACGACCGGTTCGAGGCCGCGCCTGGGCACGAGTACCGGTTCCGTGGCCTTGGTGAGCGCAGGGATCAACTCACCGCACACCACCGGAAGCGCAGTGCGGAGGTCGCAGCCATCCTCAAACACCTGGACTCGTCAACCGTCTGGCAGGTGGCGCAGCAGGTCCATTGGACCGGAGGCTGGAGCAGCCTGATCGGCTTCCTTCGGCGTTCCGCGCTCGCGCAGACCGAGATGCACATCGACCACATCAACCGCTTCACGAGATCGCCGTATGAATGAACACAGGGTGCAGCTCCGGAAACTACCGTCCTGCCGCGGCCGACCAGACCTGCGGCGAATTCCTCGTTACCTGCACGCCGTACCCGGTCGCGGCACGGCCTCCCACCCTCGCGGTGGTCGTCGCATCCGTGCCACACCTGGTTCACTCCATTAGAAGATTTCCCTCTACACGCTCATAGCTCCAGAACTATCTCTTCCACTCGGGCCTTCGCGTCGCCGAACAGCATGCTCGTGTTCTCCCGCCAGAACAGCGGATTCGGCACCCCGGCGTAGCCCGACGCCATCGACCGTTTGAACACGATCACGTGATCCGCCTCCCAGACGTGCAGCACGGGCATGCCCGCGATCGGGCTGCCCGGATCCTCGGCGGCGGCCGGGTTCACGGTGTCGTTCGCGCCGATCACGAGCACGACCGAGGTCGAGTCGAAGTCGTCGTTGATCTCGTCCATCTCGAGCACGATGTCGTACGGCACCCTCGCCTCGGCGAGCAGCACGTTCATGTGGCCGGGCAGCCGGCCGGCGACCGGGTGGATGGCGAAACGCACCGGCACCCCACGGGCGGTCAGGCGCGACACGAGCTCGGCCACCAGGAACTGGGCCTGCGCGACCGCCATCCCGTAGCCGGGCACGATCACGACGCTCGACGCGTTCGAGAGCAACTCGGCCGCACCGCGCGCGTCGATCTCGCGGTGCTCGCCCTCCTGCTCACCGCTCGACGTCGGTGCCTCGATGCCGAAGCCGCCCGCGATCACGGACAGGAACGAGCGGTTCATCGCCTTGCACATGATGTAGGAGAGGTAGGCACCCGACGACCCGACGAGGGCTCCGGTGACGATGAGAAGGTCGTTGTTGAGCAGGAAGCCCGCGGCGGCGGCCGCCCAGCCCGAGTAGCTGTTGAGCATCGACACCACCACCGGCATGTCCCCGCCGCCGATCGAGGCGACCAGGTGCACGCCGAGCGCGAGCGCAAGCACCGTGAGCGCGATGAGCAGCGGCAGGGTCGGGGCGATCACGTACCAGGCGGTGAGCGCGGCGAAGATCACCAGGGCGGCGATGTTCAGCACGTTCTTGCCCGGCAGCATGAGCGGCTTGGACGAGATCCGCGTGGAAAGTTTGAGGAACGCGACGATCGAGCCGGTGAAGGTCACGGCGCCGATGAAGATGCCGATCGCCACCTCGCCATGGTGGATGCCGGCGAGCTCCTCCGGCACGTGGGCTCCACCGATCGCGCCGTTCCACCCCACGAGCACGGCGGCCAGGCCGACGAAGCTGTGGAACAGGGCGATGAGCTGCGGCATCCCGGTCATCTCGACGACGTGCGCGCGCCAGAGGCCGATCGCTCCGCCGATCACGATCGCGGCGAGCAGGATGACGAGTCCAACGACGCCGAGCGGCTGGCTCCAGAGACCCGAGACCACGAGCACGCCCGTCGCCACGAGTGCGAGGGCCATGCCCGCGACGCCGAACCAGTTGCCGCGGCGAGCGGTCTCGTGCTTGCTGAGCCCGGCCAGGCTCAGGATGAACAGCAGCGCAGCCACGATGTACGCGGCGACCGCGAACGCGGACAGCGGCGCGCTCATCGGGCACCTCCCTTGGACGAGCTGGATGACGCGCCCCTCGAGAACATCGCGAGCATCCTGCGCGTCACGGCGAAGCCACCGAAGATGTTGATGCTCGCCAGCAGCACGGCGACCGCCGCGAGCACCTGGCCGAGAAGGGACGGCGTCACGAGCTGCACGAGCGCGCCGACCACGATGATGCCCGAGATAGCGTTGGTCACGCTCATGAGTGGCGTGTGCAGCGCGTGCACGACATGCCCGATCACGTAGAAGCCGACCACGACCGAGAGCGTGAGCACGAGGAAGTGCTGCGGCAGCGGAGCCGGCGCGAACGCGCAGACCAGCAGGAGCACCGCGAGCCCGAGCAGCGTGAGCGCGGTCTTCGCGCCCGTGCCGAGGCCGCGCCGGGGCGCGACCGCGACCGGAGCTGCGGCGGCCGCCTGGGGCGGCGCCGCGGAGACGGTGACGGGCGGGGGCGGCCAGGTGGTCTCGCCGCCGCGCGTGACCGTGATCGCACGCTGCACCACATCGTCGAAGTCGAGCGCGAGCACGCCGTCCTTCTCCGGGGTGAGCAGCTTCACGAGGTTGAACACATTGGTCGAGTACAGCTGCGAGGCCTGGCCGGGCAGCCGACCAGCGAGGTCGGTGTAGCCGAGGATGACGACGCCGTTCGCGGTGACCACGCGCTCCCCGGCCACGGTGCCCTCGACGTTGCCGCCCGAGCCGGCGGCCAGGTCGACGATCACGCTGCCGGTCTTCATGCCCGCGACATCCTGCGCTGTGAGCAGCCGCGGTGCCGGACGACCCGGGATGGCGGCGGTAGTGATGATGATGTCGACCTCTGCGGCCTGCTCCGTGTAGAGCTCGGCCGCGCGGCGGTCGTACGCCTCGCTGGTCTGCTTAGCGTAGCCGTCGGTCGAGACCATCTGCTCGCCGACCTCGACCGGCAGGTACTCGCCGCCGACCGAGCGCACCTGGTCGGCGACCTCCGGCCTCGGATCGGTCGCGCGGACGATCGCGCCGAGGCTCGCCGCCGTGCCGATCGCGGCCAGCCCGGCGACGCCGACCCCCGCCACGAGCACCTTCGCCGGCGGCACCTTTCCGGCGGCGGTAATCTGACCGGTGAAGAACCGCCCGAACTCGTTCGCGGCCTCGATCACCGCGCGGTAGCCGGAGATGTTCGCCATCGAGCTCAGCACGTCGAGGGACTGCGCCCGCGAGATGCGCGGCACGGCATCCATCGCGAGCGCGGTCACCGAACGCGCCCGCAGCGCCTCGAGCAGCTCGGGCTGCTGGGCTGGAGCGAGCAGGGCGACGAGCGTCGCGCCGGCTTTGAGCGAGGCGACCTCGTCGAGAGTCGGCATTGCGACCTTCAGCACGATGTCGGCGCCCCAAGCGGTGGCGCGGTCGACGATCCGGGCACCCCTGGCCTCGTACGCGGCATCCGGGAAAGATGACGCGGCACCCGCCCCTGGCTCGACCACCACGTCGTACCCGAGATCGCTGAGTCGCGCGGTCGAATCGGGTGTCGCGGCGACGCGCGTCTCGCCGGGCTGCTCTCGCACCACGCCGATCACGGCGACGGCGCTGTCAGTAGTAGGCACGGTGATGATCGTTTCCTCTGGTTCAGATGGAGCTCACCAATCTCCCGAAGGTCGTCGGCCATACAAGCGTGGCTTGTCTATTGGTTGTGCGCGGCCCGGCAGGTCCGAAGAAGTGGAGGATCTTGCCACAATCCGAAAAATCCACGACAACGTTAAACCTCGCAGGTTGGGAGCTTGCCCATTGCGTCCGGATAGTGGGGCGGCCGCAGGTCAGTCGTTGTGTGTACCGCACGGGCACGAGTCGCGACGTGCGAGTGCGGCGACCTCTGTGGCGCCGCCGGCCAGCACGCTGATCCAGTCAAGGGTATGCACCAGCACGCGGCTGGCGCATACCCTTGACTTCAGGAGCGCGCCGAGGTTGCCCTCCTGCCACCAGATCGCGCGCAACCACCGCGTCATCTTGACCCGAATGACTTCTTCACCAAGATCGTTCGGCGCGTGCTTGAGGTGACGCCCGAGAGCTATCACTCGGCGGCGCGGACCCGTTTGAAGACGGTCGAGCCCGACGACATACCCAGCGCATAGCCGATTCAGTTGATAGGTCTGGGCCGCCGGTCTTCTTCAATCGTCCTTCTGTGTCGCGCGGGCGAAGTACGAGTTGGGACCGAACCCGCCGTCGTCCTCGTCAGGGATGTCTGAGTCGTCGGCCAAGTCATCCATCAAGTCCTCGAGCTCGCAGACCATCTCTGCGCGGGTCTAGAGCCCACCGATGTCGACACCGAGATCGATCAACCGGTCCACAAAGCGCTTCCTACGCGCCGACTTCAACCCGCGCCAGGCCACTTGCCACTGCACGTCGTCGTCCGCGAGAAGGGCAGGTTCGTCCGGCACAACTCGGTTTAGAAAGAGTGCCTTGAGCAGATCGGTCTGCTCCGGTCTCGCTGGCTGAAGGTTCTGCGCGGTCTTAGCGTGGTGGCAGTCGGTGCAGAGGAGCTGGAGGTTGTCGAGGTCAGCGGAACTGTCCGCTATGTGGTCGATCTCAATACCTGGCTTTCCGCAGATCCTGCAGAGCCCCCCGTCTCGGACTTTCACTTCCGTTCGCGTAGCTTGAGTCAAGATTCGCCCGAGCGAGCGATACCCGCCCGCGAGCAAGAAGGCGTTGCGGACCACGACCGCTTCGCGGACGTCAGGTTGCTCAATCCGGCCATCGCGGAAAACGCGGCGCTGGTATCTGACCGTGCTAGCGATCTCCGCGCACCAAGCGGAACAAAAGAGCGTCTCTTCATCTTCGGGAAGCGGTTCGAGGCAATTGGCGCAGTGGTCGTCCTGGAAGTAGCGGTGATGAGGGACCGCGACGATGAAGGGGGGCGTGCGCATGACGGAACCATAGACCGCTCCGGTGACTAGCGATTGGGATCTCCCCCGCTTTCGTCATGCCTTGGCAAAGAAGTGCACGTCGCTGCAGGCAGCAGAGGTCGGGTCGTCGTCAGGGGCAGAAACGAAGGTCCCGCATTGCGCCGATGGCTAGTGCCGGCGAAACCGTGGCGTAACCGCCAACGACGAGTATCCAACGCCTCGGGCAAATTGCCCAGGCACTCATCCGTCCACCAAGTCTTGCGGATCTCAATTGTGGGGGTTTTGTGGGGGTTCCGTAGCCAATAGAACCTCGAAACCCCGAAATCCTTGAGATCTCGGGGTCCGATACTGGTGCGCCCGGAGGGATTTGACTCCCCTGCTGGCTCCCCCAACCGCGACTGCGTCGCGCCCGGGGCCCCTCGCCAGCGGGGGCCCACGAAGGGCTCCGCGTCCTCCCGTCGACGAACTGAAACGCACGAAGAGCCCCGCCCACGAGGGCGGACGGGGTTCTCTCGCGTGTCTCCGTGCGCCCGGAGGGATTTGAACCCCCGGCCTATTGATCCGTAGTCAATTGCTCTATCCGCTGAGCTACGGGCGCATGTCCTGCATGAAGCAGGACCCATCGACTATACCAGCGTCATCGGTGGCCGATACCGTCGAAGGATGACGACACTGGACCGCTCGGGGTTCGTGCTCGAGTTCGAGGACACCTTCTCGGCGCCAGAGCTCGACACCACGAAGTGGCTGCCGTACTACCTTCCGCAGTGGTCCAGCCGGGAGCGCACCCGCGCGAGGTACGACGTCGGCGACCATCTCATCCTTCGTATCGAGGAGGACCAGCAGCCGTGGGCGCCGCAGTACGACGGTCCGCTGCGGGTCACCAACCTCCAGACCGGCGTGCGCTCCGGGCCGCTCGGCAGTCACGACGGGCAGCTTCGGTTCCGGGATGACGTGGTCGTCTCAGAGGAGCAGCCGGCGCAGCAGCTCTACACCCCGACCTACGGGCTCATCGAGGTCCGGGCCCGCGCGATCCCCGACCCGAACTGCATGGTGGCGCTGTACCTGATCGGCTTCGAGGCCGAGCCGCACGAGTCGGCGGAGATCTGCCTGCTCGAGGTGTTCGGCAACGATCTCGGGCACACCAAGATGGGCATCCATCGGTGGGGCGATCCGTCGCTCGTGGAGGACACCGAGAAGGTGCCGCTGCCGTTCGACGCCACGGAGTACCACGAGTACACGGCATCCTGGCGTCCGGGGCGCACCGAGTTCTTCCTCGACGGCGAGCTCGTGAAGTCGCTCGACCAGGCGCCGACGTATCCGATGCAGCTCATGCTCGACGTGTACGAGTTCGAACCGGGTGGGCACTATCCCAAGGAATTCCACGTCGAGTGGGTGCGTGGATGGCGCAGCGCGCAGTAGCGAGTCGTCCTCATGAGGGCTACAGTGCGTCTCATGTCCGCTGGGAATCGGATCCACCGGTCGCTCGCGGCCGCCATCTCGACCTTGGTCATTCTGGTGAGCGTCGCCGCCTGCTCGCCGCCGGCCCCACCGGTGCCGCCTCCGCCTCCGCCGCCCGACCCGACCTCGACGCCGACCGCTGAGGCCGCGGCGGGCTGGGCAATCCACTTCGAGGATGTGCGCCCCAATGTCACCGGACACTACGACGCCGTCAGCTGCGCATCGCCGTACGGCCCGTGGCACGTCGTCGTCACCACCTCGCTCACGACGACGGCGTTCACCGTGTTCTACGACTTCACCGTGGACCCCACGACCGGCATCGGTCCGCTCACCGGCACGGAGCAGACGGCCTGGCCGGACGGACTCGCGACGAACGGCACCTACACGGGCACGGCGACCATCGCGGTGACCGACGACCCCGGGGCATCCAGGTCGCTGACGCTCGCGGTCGACGAGTCGATCATGATCCACGACCCGCACCCGGTGAGGTCCGCCGAGGCCGACTACCTGCAGAAGCGGCACGTCGACCACGAACTGCTCGTCATCCCTGCCACCGACGAGGAGTGCTAGCCGGTCTTTCGGCCGTCGGGGGTTCCCGGCACACTGGGCAGATGAGCGCGGGCCGGAACCATGCCGACGTCGGATGACGTGAGCCGCATCGCGAAGCACCTGCCGGGCAACGTCGAGAAGCCGTCGGGCGGCGGGCTCGCGTGGTTCGTGCGGAACAAGCCCTACGCGTGGGAGAGCGTTCCGTGGCCGAGCGAGGCTGAGCACATCCGCGAACTCGTCTCGAAGGAGCCCTGCATCGGAGTGAAGGTGCCCGACGAGGACACCAAGCGCGCCCTCGTGCAGGGCTGGCCCGACTCGTTCGCCGTCTCGGAGACGTCCTGGGGCGGGCCGAAGGTGATCGTGCGCATGGAGCGCATCGACGGGCAGCACCTGCGCGAGCTCATCGTCGACGCGTGGCGCACCGAGGCCCCCAAGTACCTTCGGAAGCAGTACGACGAAGAGCACCCCGAGGAGGTGACACCCGATGGCGACCTGGGCTGATGTCGAGCGCTTCGCGACCGAGCTGCCGGAGGTGGCCGAGGGGGTCCGGTTCGGGGGGCGGGTGTGGCGGGTGCGCGAGAAGGCATTCGTCTGGGACCGCCCGCTGCGCACGAGGGACCTGGAAGAACTCGGGGATGACGCGCGCCCCGGCCCCATCCTCGGCGCGAGCACCACCGACATCGACGAACAGCTCGCCCTCGTCGAGGGAGAGCCGGAGTACTGCTTCATCACGCAGCACTTCACCGGATTCCCGGCGGTGCTGATCCAGCTCGACCGGATTCCCGCCGACCGGCTGCGTGAGATCATCACCGACGCCTGGCTCAAGAACGCACCCAAGACAGTGGCGAAGGCCTACCTCGCCGAGCAGTGACCCCCGTTACGGGGCTAGACCGCTCTGGCCACGACCGAAGAAACTGAAGGCCAATCGGCCGCAGTGCTCGACGGATCAGGACTGCGGCCGATCTTTGCTGCCCACGGGGGGTTTCGATACGCGTCGCTTCGGCGGCGCTACTCAACCATCCGTTTCGCTACTTGACGGTCTTGATCGGCGCGATCGCCAGTCCGCCGAGCGCCGCCGCGAGCGCCGAGGCGAGGAACAGACCGAGGAACCCGCCGAGGCTCGCGACGATGAACGCGCCGAGTAGCGGCGCGACCGCCTGCGGCACGGCCGTCGCGATGTTCATGATGCCGAGGTCCTTGCCGCGGGAGTGCGAGCTCGGCAGCACCTGGGTCGCGAGGGCTTGGTCGACGGCCATGAAGCATCCGTAGCCGAGGCCGAGCAGCGCGGCACCCACGGTCGCGATCTCGAACGCCGGCACGAGGGCGAGCAGCAGCGCGGCGAGCGCCTGCAGGTACGCGGCGGCGTAGACGAACGGCTTGCGCTTGCCGATCCGGTCGCTGAGCCGCCCGCCGATGAGCGCCGCGAGGATGAAGAACACGAGGTAGACGACCGTGAGGAACAGCAGGTCGTCCTCCGCAGTCTCCTCGCGGTTCAGGCCGAACATGATGAAGTAGAGCAGCAGCGTCGTGCCGAGCGCGTTGCCGATGTTGACGAGGATGCGGCTCAGCAGCGTCCAGCCGAAGTCCGGGTGCTTCACCGGGTTGACCCAGAACCCCTTCAGCATGGTGCCGAGATCGAATTTGGGGCGCAGGAACTTGGGGAGCGCCTCATCCTGCACGAACAGCAGGAACGGCAGCACGAGGATGATCAGCAGCACGCCCATGAGCGCGTAGCCGATGAACAGGCTCAGCCCCAGCAGCGTGACGAGCAGGATGCCCAGCACCGTGCCCACCGCCTGCGGCGCGCTCACCCAGCCCGAGACGAATCCGCGCTGGTTGACCGGCACCTGGTCGGAGATCGTCGCGGTGAGTGCAGCGGACAGGATGCAGAACCCGATGATCGCGAGCGACCAGCAGATGCCGATGCCCACCATGGTGACCTGCAGGCCGAGCGCGATGAGGGAGAGCGCGAACACGACCGTGCCGACCAGGATCCACGGCCGGCGACGCCCGAAGCGCGAGGTCGTGCGGTCGGAGAGCGCGCCGGTCAGCGGATAGGTGATGAGCGCGCACGCACCCGCGATGCCGGAGATGATGCCGAACGCGACCACGCTGTCCTGCCAGCGGGTCGGGTTGAGCAGGTCGTCGATCTGCAGGGGCAGCAGCAGCTGCACGGGCGTGAGCTGCGCCATCCAGATGCCGAACCAGGCCGTAGCGAATAGGGCGATCCAGCGCCCCGGCACCTTGCGGGTGGGCTCGGCGAACGGGGTGAAGGCTGCGGGCGCGTGCGGAGTGGTCACGCGCGCCAGAGTATCGCAGCGGCGGCGATCTGCCCGGTTGGATCAGGCCTTGAGCACCCAGGCGAGTTCCTGCGCGGCCTTGGTCTCGATGACCGCGTCCTGGGGCATCATCAGCCGGTAGGGGCCCTTCGGATCCGGGATCGTCTTCACCATCGCGTCGATCATGGGCTGCGGATCGTGCTGCAGGGCGAGCAGCGGACCGGCGGGCGGCATCGGGATGAGCACGTCCTTCGAGCCCGACCACTGCGTGTGGGTCTCCGCTCCGGTCTCGTTGTACCCGGTGCGGTAGAGCCCCGGGTTGATCGTCGCGACCTCGACCTCGGAACGGGATGAGCTCCTGCCGCATCGCGAAGGCGATCCCCTCGATCGCGTGCTTGGTCGCGGCGTACGCCCCCATGAACGGCGGTGCGTACATCCCGGCCTGGGATGACACCCACACGACCTTGCCCGACTTGCGCTTCATCATCTGCGGCACGATGCGCTGCGCGAGGTCGAGGTGCGCGAACACGTTGATCTCGAAGGACTTGCGCACGAGCGGCATCGGGATGTCCACGAGCGAGCCGGTCTCCTGCACGCCCGCGTTGAGCACGAGGATGTCGACCTCGAGCGACGCAGCGTGCTCGAGGTCGGTCTCGCTCAGCAGGTCGAGCTTGATGACGTCGAGCGCCACCCCGGCATCCTCGGCGTCCTGCCGCAGGCTCGTCACCTGCTGCCAGGTCTCGGCGGCGGCCGTGACGTGGTGCTTCGCCTTCGCGAGGCCGATGGCGGTGCCGCGACCGAGGCCGCTGCTGGCGCCGGTGATCAGGATGCGTTGCTTGCCCATCCTTCGACGCTACGGGCAGCCGCGCGAGCGACTCGGGGGTTGACTACCTTCGGATCTCCACCAACATCACCCACGCGTCGATCACGGCGACGATGAACGCGAGGATCGAGCCGAGCGCGATGAGGATGATCCCGACCGGCGCCGCGCTCAGCACGAAGACCCCGCCGATCGCGAAGGCCGCGAACGGCAGGATGCCCACGCCGGCCTTGATCACGGACTCGAGCACCTGGCGGCCGCCCTCACTGTGCTGCATGAGCACCCACAGCGACTGCAGCGCGAACACCAGGCCGAGCAGCGCGAGCACGATCACCTCGATGCCGAAGGCGATCTCGCCCTGCCCCGGGATGAGCCCGGCGAGTGAGATGACCGTCACCGCGACGAGCATCGCGATCGCGGTCGCGGCGCGCGAGGTCATCCCCGGGATCTTCACGAGTGCATCGATGCTCACGGACATCGCGACGATGATCAATCCGGCGAGCGCCGCCGCAGCGCCTGCGGCAGCGACGAAGAACTCAGTCCAGCCTTCGAGCATGGTGCCATCATGCCGCCCTCGCCCGGCGAGCGCGAGGGTTGTAGATTCCACGTGTGGCCAAGACGCGATCCGTACTCAGCACTCCGACCTCCGGTCCCGTGGCCGACCACGCCATCGACTGGATCTACTTCGTGCTCGGCGGTCTCGCCGCGGTGTGGCTCGCGTGGGTGCTCGTGCGGCAGAGCTTCACGTTCGGCTGGTGGCAGATCGCGTTCGTGGTGGTGTTCTGGGGTGCGCTCGCGTACCTCGTGCTGCCTCGGCTGCACCGCATCCTGACCGCGATCTACGTGCCGGACTACTTCATCGGCCGCGCCCGCACGAGCGACGGCCTGCTCGGCGACCCGGTCAACCTCGCGCTGCACGGCTCGGAGGCCGAGATCCACGAGGCGATGGAGGCTGCGGGATGGACGCGCGCGGACGACCTCTCGTTCCGCACGGGCATGAAGATCGTGCAGTCCACGATCACGCGCAAGAGCTACCTGCGTGCTCCGGTGAGCCCGCTGCTGCTGTTCGGCCGCAAGCAGGACTTCGCGTACCAGCAGGAGGTGGACGGCAGCCCGGGCAAGCGCCACCACGTTCGGTTCTGGAAGACCCCCGATGGATGGAAGCTGCCGGGCGGTCACCCCGCGGACTGGCTGGCCGCCGGCACCTACGACAAGAGCGTCGGGTTCTCGCTGTACACGCTGCAGGTCACCCACAAGATCGCGGATGACACCGACGAGGAGCGCGACCACATCGTCAAGACCGTGCTCGGCGCGAACGCGAAGGCGCGCGTCACGGTCATCGAGGACTTCTCGACCGGCTACCACTCGCGCAACGGCGGAGGCGACACGATCGTCACCGACGGCAACCTGCCCGTGCTCGACCTCCGTCCGATGCACAGCGTGGACGCGAAGACCGTTGCGATCCCGACCGACAGCCGCGACCAGCGGCCCTCGGCGACCGTGCTCGGCGCGATCCTGGTCGCGATCGGCGGCATCATCGGACTCGTCACGGGCATCGCCCAGATCCTCCAGGCTCCGACCGAATCGGCGACGGTGGTCGGCACCGGCGACCTCGACACCCGCACGCTCATCAACATCGCCCTGGTCGTGGTCGGAGCCATCATCATCGCGGTCGCACTGGTGCAGGTGCTGCTCGCGGTCGCGGTCTTCCGCGGCGGCAACCGGGCCCGGGTGCTCGTGATGTTCCTGTCGGCGCTGCTCGTGGTCTCGCTCATCGTCGGCGGCGAGTTCGGTGACACCGAGGCGATCACGTCGAACCTGCCCGGCGTCGCGCTCAATGTGCTCGTGCTGCTCACGCTGTCGAGCGAGCGGGCGATGGAGTACGCGCGCCGGCTGCATCCGGGCAAGAACGAGCGCGCTGATGCCCGCAAAGGCGACCGCGGCGGCCTAACCCCAGGCGTCGGAGGGCGCGGTGATCACCGGGACCTCCGCGTACGACCAGTGCCCGCCGTTGTCGTAGTGCCCGGTCGCCCACGGCGACGCCCAGATCGCAGCCTCGATCTCGGCGGCCGGCGCTCCGGCCCGGAACAGCGCGACGAAGGTCGCGTACCCGCCGATCGCGTCGAAGGCCTCCGCGGCGTTCTGGGCGGCGTCGTTGAGGCTCGCGTAGCTGCCCGTGCCGCCACCGCCGCCCGATCCCCAGCCGTTGTTGAGCGGGTTGTTGCGGTTCCACCACGAGTCGACGTAGTTCTCCTGGCGCATCCAGCGCACCATCACCGTGATGTTGTCGGTCGTCATCGGCATGCCGGCGTAGAGCAGCACGAGCTTCGCCCAGTCGTAGTTGGTCGCGCCCGCCACGAGGGTGTTGATGCCCGGGGTCGCGGCGTACCCGTCGCGCACGGGACTGTCCACGGTGGCCGCCGACGGCACCGTGAGGTCCTGCGCGTTCGCCACGATGTAGTCGTCGCGGATCTGCGCTGCGGTGGGCGGCAGCGGCGGGGCGAGGGCGGGGATCGCGACGAGTCCGATGACCACGGCGGCAGCGACGGCGACGAGTCGCGAGAGGTGTCGACGAGGATGCCCGGACGGCTGGTCCGCCAGGGCGAGGTGGAAGCTCGGTGATCCTGTCATGGAGGGGATCAAGGGTACCAGCGGGCATCGCCCGGAGGCTGGGAGAATCGGGGACGTGACCCCACCAGCGCCCGTGAAGCCCGTCCCGGTCGCCGGAGTGCTGCGAGTTGCGGCAGCGACGGTGTGGGCGCATCCGCGCGACGTGCTGCTCGTCGTGCTCGTGGTGCAGGGCGCGATCGCGCTGCTGGGCATCCCGCTCATCGCGCGACTCTTCGACCTCCTCGACGGCCAGGTCGAGATCACCTCGTGGTCGGCGCTCGGCGTTGGCGAGGCGCTCGCGAACCCGTTCGCTGACCTGCTGCTGCTCGCCATCGCGCTGCTCATCGCCGGGTTGCTGTACCTGGAGATCGCGGTCCTGCTCGTGGTGGCGCACCGCCACCAGCGCGGCGAGCGGGTCACCCTGCGGGCGGTGGTGCGGGATGCGGTCGGGCCGGCGGGATCGCGCAGGCTGCGGCATCCATCGACGGTGCTGCTCATTCCGTACCTGCTGCTCGTCGTTCCCGTCGGCAACGTCGGCCTCGGGCTCGTGCTCTCGCAGGCGGTGCGGATTCCCGACCTCGTGCGCGGCGAGGTGCTCTCGACGGTCGGCGGGGCGATCGCCTACGTCGTGGTGATCGCGGTCGCGGTGTACCTCAACCTGCGGCTCGTGTTCACGGTGTCGGTGCTCGTGAGCTCCGACGCGAGCGTGCTCGACGCGATGCGAGCCAGTTGGCGGATGACCCGCCGCCAGTCACCCCGCATCCTCGCGCTCGCCGCGATCGTCATCGCGGCGACGGCGGTGGTGATCGCGGGCATCCTGTCGCTCGGCCTCCTGCCCACCGGCTGGGCGGACGCGAACGCCCCGGATGCCGCGGTGCCCGTCGCCGGCGTCTCGCTCGCCCTCATCGAGGTGCTCGTCTTCCTCGCGGCCGGCGTCGGGGCGGCCGTGCTCGCGAACGCCGTCGTGGCGACCGAACGCATCCGCCGCCGGCTCGCGCTGCCCGTGCGGTTCGTGCCGGACGCGACGGCCGAGCCGGGTGACGCGACCCGGTCGCGGACGCTGCGGGCTGCGATCCCGATCGTCGCCGTCGTCGTTACCATCGGTCTGGCCGTCGCCAACACCGCGACCGTGCACACCCTGATGCAGGCGAACGACACCCTCGTGATCGCGCATCGGGGACTGGTCTCGGCCGGCGTCGAGAACACGATCCCGGCGCTCGAGGCCGTGGTGCCGCTGCATCCGGACTTCGTCGAGATCGACATCCAGCAGACCAAGGACGGGCAGTTCGCTGTGCTGCACGACCCCACCTTGCAGCGGCTCGCCGGCCTCGACAAGAACGTCGGCGACCTCACGCTCGCCGAGCTCGAGCAGATCACCCTCACCCAGAACGGCCACACCGCGAAGATCGACTCGCTCGACGACTACATCGAGCGCGCGCTCGAACTCGACCAGCGGCTGCTCATCGAGCTCAAGGTGCGCGGCGACGAGACCCCCGACTACCTGCCGACGTTCATCGCGACGCTCGAGCGATACGACGTCGAGGAGTTCTTCTGGGTGCACTCGCTCGACCAGCCGACGATCGAGGAGCTCAAGCGCCTCGTGCCCCGCGTGCGCACGGGCTTCATCATGACGTTCAACCTCGGGCACGCGCCCGTGACGAACGCCGACTTCGTCGTGATGCAGGAGCTGAGCTACACGACGGCGCTGCGCGACGAGGTGTGGGCGGACGGCAAGGAGCTGCTGCTCTGGTCGGTCGACGACATCCCGACCATGCGCCGCTCCCTCGAGGACGACGTGAACGGGCTCATCACGTACGTGCCCGAGGTCGCGCAGGAGCAGCGTGCGATCGTCGAGGATGACACGACCGTCGCATCCCGCCTCGCCGAACTCGTGCGCCGCCTCGTCGGCTGGTGAAGGGCCGGTAACAGGGGTCTAGCGGGACGCACGATGTACGTCGTACATTGCAAGTATGGACACTCCTTCACTTCGCACCCGCCGCATCGGCGGCGTCATCGGCATCGTCGCCGCGCTCGCCATGATCCCCGCGTACGTCGTCGGTTCACCGGAGGTGCCGGCGAGCACGGACGAGGCCGCCGACTACTACGAGCAGGCTGCCCTGTTCATCTCCGCGAACGGCTGGCTGCCGATCGTGCACCTGCTCGGCGTGATCTTCCTGCTCGGCGTGCTCGCCGCCGTGTTCCGGGCAGCGTCGCCCGGTTCGATCGCGATCCGCACCGCGGCGCTCGTCGGCGGAACGGTCTGGATCACGCTCACCGCCGCCGGATGGGCGGCGGAGGTCGCCTACCCGGCAGCCCTGATGCGATTCCCAGAACTCGCCGACGCCGGGTTCCTCGCGCCGCTCACGCTCACGCTCGCCAGCTGGCTGTACCACTTCTGCCAGGTCGGAGCCGCCGCGCTCATGATCGGCACCGGCATCCTCAGCTACTCGGCCACTCCTGACGGGCACCGCGCGTTCCCGAAGTGGTTCGCGTTCGTGAGCTTCGCGTTCGCGATCTTCGCGCTGCTGCACACGTGGCTGCCGTATTCGTTCTGGTCGGCGCTCGCCGGGCTCGGCTGGCTCCTGATCGTGTCGCTACTGCTGTTCGCGGCGCCGAAGGCCGCACCCGCAGCCGCGTAGTCAGCCGCGGCGCTGCAGCCGGAACGCGCGCCAGGCCAGCTGCAGCGCCGTGATCACGCAGCAGGATGCCGAACAGCACCGCCGACAACCGCGGCGGCAGGACGAACGCGATCGCGCTCCCGCCGAAGGTCGCGGCGACCGCGCACAATCCGGCGATGAGTCCGTCGCTGAGCCGCACGAGCTTCGCTCGCACGTTCGCAATCGTGCCGACCGTGCTGATCGGCACCATGGCGAGCAGCGACGTGCCCTTCGCGAGCAGGTCGCTGATGCCGACCAGGCCGATGAGCACGGGCACGATGATGACACCGCCGCCGACTCCGAGCAGTCCCGACAGCGTGCCGACGGCCAGCCCGAACAGCACGAGGCCGACGATCACCCACGGCGTGAGGTCGAAGTCGGCCCCGCGCGATGGCACCTCGAAGAACACGAGCCGCACGGCCGCGGCGAGCAGGAGCACCACGAACGCCCAGCGCAGCACCGCGAGCGGAAGGATACGCAGCAGCCGCGTGCCGATCAGCGCACCGACGACACCTCCGGCGCCGATGCTGAGGGCTGCGACGACATCCACGCGCCCGTTCGCGAGGTAGATCATCGAGCCGACGAGCGACGCGGGAACGATGGCCACGAGCGACGTCGCCGACGCGCGGCGCTGGTCGAAGCGCAGCAGCCAGACGAAGAGCGGCACCATCACGATGCCGCCGCCGACGCCGAACGCGCCGGAGAACAGTCCGCCGAGGGCGCCGACCACGGCGAGCAGGATGATGCGGGTCGCCCCCGCGCGGTCTGGCGCGGATGCCGCGGGGTCGGTCACGGTTCCACGCTAGCGCCCGGGATGTGGTTTCGAGACGCGTCCGCTGCGCGGGCGCTCCTCAACCAGCGGTCTGGCAGGATCGAGCGCATGTCCATCGAGTTCCGCGTCGACGACCTCACCGGGGAACCGACCCGTGCGCTGGTGGCACGGCACCTCGAGGGCATGCACGAGAGCTCCCCGCCCGAGAGCGTGCACGCCCTCGATCTCGACCGGCTGGTGGACCCCGCGGTCACGTTCTGGTCGGGCTGGATCGACGGCGACCTCGCGGTGATCGGGGCGCTCAAGACGCTCGACCGGGAGAACGGCGAGATCAAGTCGATGCGCGTCGCCGACGCGTTCCTCGGTCGTGGACTCGGCAGGGCGATCCTCGACCACATCGTCGCCGAGGGCACCGCGCGCGGGATGACGCGGCTCTGGCTCGAGACCGGCTCCCCCGACGACTTCCTGCCGGCCCGCCGCCTCTACGAATCCGCGGGCTTCGAGGAGTGCGGCCCGTTCGGCGACTACCGCGAGGACCCGTTCTCGGTCTTCATGGTGCGCGTGCTCTCCGCGAGCTAGGACGCGGTGCGCGGCGGCAGCCGGTACGCGCCGCTGCCATCCCAGGTGGAGTCGAGCTCCGAGCCGCCGTCGCGGTCGTCGGGCGCGCGGCCCTCGACGCGGCCCGCGCGAAGGCCGTGATTGGTGAACGAGCCGTGGTTGGTGACGGTGCCGAACACACGTCCGTCTGGCTCGACCACGAGATTGCCGGCGACGCGCACCTCGATGTCGCCCACGACATCCCCCGTGACGATCGCGGTGGCGAGGCTCTCGATCGTGAGACTGCCACGCAGCACGCCGGCGACGGTCAGGGTGCCGCCGCCCTCGACGCGGACCGAGCCGGAGTGCTCGTCATCGATCGTGAGCGCGACTCCGTCGCGCACGGAGACGAGGCCGTCGGCGACGGGCGGCATGAGATCGGGATCCTGGGGGACCATGTGTTCACGGTAGCCGCGTCATCCTGCCCGCGGTCGGGGGTTGCGTGTGCTGGTCGGGGGCGCTAACGCTCAGGCGGCGGCCTGCGGAGCGGGCGGCTCGGGCACGACGTGCAGGCCACCGGTGGAGTTCGCGCTCTTCGTGAGCGCCTGGACCCAGTTCGGGTTGAGCATCGGCGTGCGGCTGCCGAAGTACTCGAACGCGATCGGCACGTTGGGGCTGACCCAGATCGACTTGCGGCCGGAGCCTTCGGACACGGACTCGCTCCAGGTGAAGGAGAAGCACTCGCCGCGACGCAGCTTCGACCAGAACACGACCTGCAGGTGCGCGAGCACGCGGTCGTCGATCGTCGCAGAGAGTTTGGAGTCGTACGTCAGCATGCCCACGATTTGAGGATACGACAGGGTCGGCGCGCGAGTGTACCCCCGCGACACACCCTGCGCCACCGTTAGGTGAGCGACCATCAATGGCGGGACCATAGAGGGTGCCTGCAATCCCCCAGACCCGCATCGTGGACGACCTCCGCGGTGCCGCGGAGCGCGGCGAGCTGGTGGCGCACTACCAACCGCAGGTGGACCTGCCGGGTCGGCGAGTCGTCGCGGTCGAGGCCCTGGCACGATGGAACCATCCGGAGTACGGACTCATCTGGCCGACCGATTTCATCCCGGCGGCCGAGGCATCCGGTCTCATCCACTCCGTCGGCCACCACATGCTCCAGATCGCGGCGGATCAATTGGGGGCGTGGCGTTCGGCGGGCCTGCACCTCGATCTCGCCGTGAACGTGTCGCCCACCCAGCTCGTCGAGAGCGGCTACTGCGACGACGTCGCGGACATCGTCGAGCGCTCCGGCATCGAACCGGCGACGCTGACCCTCGAGATCACCGAATCGGTGCCGATCACCGATCTCCAAGGGGTCGTGGAGTGCCTCGAGCACATCCGACACCTCGGGGTCGGCGTCTCGATCGACGACTTCGGCGCGGGGCACACCTCGCTCGAGCAGTTCCGCATCCTGCCGGCCACCGAGCTCAAGCTCGACCAGTCGATCATCCGTGGCGACCCGGATGAGGCGTTCGTCATCCTCGAGGACGTCCTCGCCGAGGCGCGCGACCGCGGCCTGCGGGTGGTCGCGGAGGGCATCGAGACCGAGGAGCAGTTCGACCTGGCCGTTCGATTGCGAAGCGACCGCGGGCAGGGCTACCTGCTCGCGCGACCGATGGACGCGGATGCGCTCGAGCACTCGCTGATCTGACGCGCCCCCGGCGCGCCGAGGGCGCAGGACGCGCTAGATCTCGTCGTCGTCGTTGACGATCGGCGCGAGGGGCTCGTCGTCGTGGGGCTCTCCCACCTCGATCTGGGTCCAGACCACGGGCATCCCCGGCGAGAACAGGATGTCCACGCCGGGACCTCCGCGCAGCGGTGGGATGTTCACGTAGCCACCGCCCGACTTGACGGCGTCGAGCACTTTGGCACGGAGGTCGGTGACCGGGTCGGGCAGGAAGTAGTCCTTGCCGTCGACGCTGAGCCGGTGCACGATCGTCACACTGTCCTCCATAGGAATCGTTCCCCCTGGGTCCACGTTACGATAGATCCGCCTGACCGAGGGAGCACTGTGGGCCGCTTGCTGTACGGATCGCCGCCGACGGCGTTCGAACTGGACGACCGCGCGCTCGCCCACCTCGAGATCGTCGTCCTCGCGAAGCTCCGCCGCAGCGAGAGCTTCGCGTTCTCGATCTCCGGAAAGGGAGACGCCCGCACCTCGCTGTGGATCAGCCCGGCCAGCGACCTCCAGTTCGAGTACGCCAAGGGCACCCAGACGATCAACCGGGCGTGGCTCGAGACGCTGATCGAGTCCGCGAACACCCCCCAGGGTCTGCGGTTGGGCGATGAGCCGGAGGCCCCAGCAGCGTCCTGACGACCTGCTGCTCGTCGGCTCAGGGCATATAACCCATGAGGCTCGATTTGTGACCCCCTCCGCGCAGATTCTCAGATTGATATCCTCCTGACATGCGTCCTGGGGATGTCGCCAGCGAAGTGCTGCGCCGCAACAACGTGAGGGATTCCGGCGACTCCGCCGCGCGCCCGATCGTCTTCAGCCACGGCTTCGGCTGCAGCCAGGACGTGTGGCGCGACGTCGTCCCCGCCTTCGAATCCGACCACCGTGTGATCACGTACGACCTGGTCGGCGCCGGGGGTTCGGACGTCGCCGCCTACGACCGGGCCAAGTACGACACACTCGACGGCTACGCCACCGACCTTCTCGAGATCCTCGACGATCTCGACCTGCACGACGTCGTGTTCGTCGGTCACTCGGTGAGCGCCATGATCGGCGTGCTGGCGGCCAACCGCGCTCCTGAGCGATTCGGCCTCCTCGTGCTCGTGGGCCCCTCGCCGCGCTACACCAACACCGACGACTACGTCGGTGGATTCGAACCCGAGGACATCCAGGGACTGCTCGACGCGCTCGACTCGAACTACCTCGGCTGGTCGGCGACCATGGCCCCGGTGATCGCGGGCAATCCGGATCGCCCGGAGGTGGGCGAACTGCTCACCCAGAGCTTCTGCGCCGTGCAGCCGGACATCGCGCGGCACTTCGCGCGGGTCACGTTCCTCTCGGACAACCGGGACGATCTCGGTCACGTCTCGGTGCCGACCCTGATCCTGCAGTGCAGCGAGGACGCGATCGCCCCCGACGCGGTCGGTGACTTCGTGCACCGCAGCATCCCGGGGAGCGAGTTCGTCGCACTCCAGGCGACCGGGCACACTCCGAACCTCTCGGCTCCGGACGAGTTGTCCGCCGTCATCCGTTCCCACCTGGCCTGACATGCGACTCGACGACCTCGGGCGGTTCGCCCCCTGCGCACTGCTCTCGGTGGACATGAACGGCATGGTGACGCAGGTCAACGACACCTTTGCGGCGTGGGTCGGTGTCGACCGCGACGATGCGATCGGCAAGCCGTTCGTCTCGTTCCTCGATGGCGGGAGCCGGATCTTCTACGAAACGCGGCACATGTCGGTGCTCCAGTTGGAAGGGGCGGCGCGCGGCGTCGCGCTGACGATCGTCTCGTCCGACGGATCGACGCGGGGGGTGCTCGTGGATTCGCGGGTGTACGAGATCGGGGAACGACGCGTCATCCTCACCGCCCTCTTCGACGCGACGGAGCGGCAGGAGTACGAGCGGCAGATGCTCGAGGTGCGCCGGGCCGAGGAGCGCGCAAGCGCTCGGGTGCGTGTGCTCCAGGAATCGGCGACCGCCTTCGCAACCGCGATGACCGAGCACGACGTGGGCGAGGCCCTCGTGGCGGCCGCGCGCGATGCGTTCGACGCCACCCACGTCGCGGTGCACCTGCTCGAACCGGACGCGCGGCTGCCGATCCTCGCCGGGTTCAATCCGCTCAGCGCGCACTATCCGCCGGACGCGCCGCGCATCGGCATGCAGTCCCTCGCCGAGGGGCGGGTGATCGTCATCGAGGACCTCGCCTCGGCCCACGACGTGAGTCCGCTCACCCGCGATGCGTTCCGCACGGCGGGAGTGTCGGCGATGACCGTCGCGCCGATCCTCGACGACTCCCATCCGATCGGCGTGCTCGCCTGCTTCTTCGGCCGGCCGCGCGAGTTCGACCTCGACGCGATCGCGCTGCAGACCGCCCTGACCCGGCAGGCCGCTCAGACCCTGCTGCGCGTGCAGATCCAGGAGGCCATGCGCCTGATGGCGATGCGCGACCATGTGACCGGGCTGCCCGGCCGCCAGGTGTTCGAGGAGCGGCTGGCCGGCTCGATCGCGACCGCCCGCGAGACCGGCAAGCCCATGGCCGTGATGTTCGTCGACCTCGACGGGTTCAAAGCCGTGAACGACACGCTCGGCCACGCGATGGGCGACCTCGTGCTCGCCGAGGTCGCGAAGCGGCTGCGCGCCGCAGTCCGGGCCGACGACATCGTCAGCCGCTACGGCGGCGACGAGTTCATCGCCGTGTGCGACCACGCCGACGAGGCCGATGCGATCATCATCGCCGAGCGGCTGCTCGCGGCGGTGGCCGAGGACATCGAGGGCGTGCCGATCGAACTCCACGTCACCGCGAGCGTGGGCGTCGCGCTCGTCGACGCCCCGGATGACTCGCACACGATCGAGCGCATGATCGAGCTCGCCGACCAGGCCATGTACTCCGCGAAGACCGGCGGGCGCAATCGCATCGAGGTGCTGCGGGTCGCCTGACGCTCCTACCCGAGTGCCGCGATCCTGGTGTCGAGGTGCCGCTGCTCTGCGGGGTTGGTGGCCAGGGCTCGGGCGGTGCGGAAGGCGGATGCTGCGGCATCCCGCTCCCCATTGCGCAGCAGCAGCTCGGCTCGCGCCGCCCAGTACAGGTGGTACTCGTCCAGCCCGGACACCCCGTCCAGCACCGCGAGGCCAGCGGGAGCCCCATCGGCCATCGCGACCGCGACCGCGCGGTTGAGCGCGACGACCGGGGATGACGTCATGGTGGCGAGCCGCCCATAGGCCGCGGCGATCGCCGGCCAATCGGTGTCCGCCGCCGTGCGGGCGTTCGCATGGTAGCTCGCGATCACGGCCTGCACCTGGAACGGGCCGGGCTCGTTGCGCGCCATCGCCCGGCCGAGCACGGCATTGGCCTGCTCGATGAGCTCGAGGTCCCAGGTCGTGCGGTCCTGGTGCTCGAGCAGCACGAGCTCGAGCTCGCCGCTCGTTCCGGTCGCGAAGCGCGCGTCGAGGCGGGACCGCGAGTACAGCTCGAGCGCGAGCAGCCCGTCGACCTCGGCGTTGCCGGGCAGCAGGGTGCCCGCCTGGATCGTGAGCCGGATCGCCTCCTCGACGAGATCGACGCGCGCGCCGGCGACCTCACCGCGCGACAGGTAGCCCTCGTTGAACACGAGGTAGAGCACCCGCAGCAGCGCGTCGACCCGGGAGTCGAGATCCTCGGGCACCGACAGCGGGATGCCCGCCTCGCGGATCTTGCGCTTCGCCCGCACGATGCGCTGCGCGAGCGTCGCCTCCGGCAGCAGGAACGCCGCGGCGATCTCGGTGGTGGTGAGTCCACCCACGAGTCGCAGGGTGAGCGCGACCTGGGTGTCGCGGTCGAGCGCGGGGTGGCAGCACAGCAGCACGAGCCGGAGGTGCTCGTCGCCGATGTCGGCGAGATCGACGATCATCTCGGGCTCCTCCTCTCCGTACTCGAGGTCGTTGGGCTGGTCCAGCACGGCGCGGTCGGCCGCGGCGCGGAGTTCACGGCGCTGGGCGGCGGCCCGGCGGCGGAGCCGGTCGACTCCGCGATTGCGCGCGACCGTGTACAGCCAGGCCGCGGGGTTGTCGGGGATCTCGGACCAGTTCAGCGCCTCGACCAGCGCGTCCTGCACCGATTCGTCCGCGAGGTCGAGGTCGCCGAAGCGACTGGCGAGGAGAGCGAGCACGTGCCCGCTCTCCTCGCGCGCGAGGCGGGTGACCGCCGCCGCGACCTCCGAGGAGGGCACCGTCTGCATTGCTACGGCGTCAGCCGATCATGAGGCGCATGGGTCGCACCTCGAACGATCCCGCCGGCAGCGGGAGCGCGGCGGCGAGCGCGAGCGCGGCATCCAGGTCGGCGGCCTCGACGATGTAGAACCCGCCGAACTGCTCCTTGGTCTCCGCGAACGGTCCGTCGGTGATCGTGTCGCCGCCACCGTACGCGCGGCGGATGGTCGTCGCGGTGTCGGCGTCGGTCAGCTGGCCCGACGAGACCATGGCGCCCGAGTCGGCGAGCGCCTGGTTGTAGGCGAGCCACGGGGCCATGTACTCGTCGAAGCCGGGACCGCCGGGAGCGGGTGCCTCGTAGGCCTCGGTGTAGATCAGGATCATGTACTGCATGTGTGTGCTCCTTGCTCAGCGGCCGAGAAGGCCGACGATGACAGCGATGACGAGAACGACGGCGAGCTGGTGCCCGGAGTCGATCGCGAAGAGCGCGACTGGCCTGTTCTCGAAAAGGTACTCGACCGCGTTGCGCGACAGGGTGAATCCGAGCCAGCCGATGGATGCCACGGCGAGCGCGACCCCGAGGTACGAGCCTCCCACGGCATCGAACACCACGCCCGCACCCACCGCGATGGTGGCGGACGTCACGAGCGTTGCGACCAGTGCGAGCAGGTAGACCCACCACTGCTGCTTGGCGTTCGGGTCGACCTTGGCCAGGCGCCGCCAGGGCTTGCCGAACAGGATCGGGGCGAACCAGAGTGCGCCGACCGCCATGCCGCCGACGGCGCCGAGGGCGATGGCGAGGATGTTGAATGTCATCGTCGTGACCTTTCTTCGAGAGCCGGGTCCTTCCCTGCTCTCGAAGTGATGACGCAGCGTCCATCGCCGATCGACAGTGGTTCGGGAAATACTTTTGGGTATGACTCGCTACGCCATCGACGCCCTGACCGCGATACGGCTCGTGCGGGAGGGGGCTGCCGTGGCATCCGCCCACCAGATCGTCGGACCGAAGGTGCTGCAGTCGCGGGCGCTGTCGATCGTCTACGGGCAGGTGCGCCGCGGAGAGCTGGACCGCACGGAGGCCGTGGCGATCCTCGACGGGATCACGACCATGAAGATCCGGCTGCTCGGCGATCGCGTGTCGCGCGGGGTCGCGTGGAAGTTCGCCGAGGAGCTCGACTGGGATGACACCGCCGACGCCGAGTTCGTGTCGGTCGCGAAGCTGCAGGCCGACGCGTTCGTCACCCTCGACCCCGCGCTCGCGAAGAAGGTCTCGGGCGTCGTGACGGTCGCGCCGTACGAGGCGCTGTTCGCGGAGTAGCTCAGTGGTGGTGGTGGCCCGCGTGCTCGGGAACCGCACCGACTCCCGGCCGCAGCCACTGCGGGGTAGGACGGCCGTCGCGCCGCCAGAAGTGGCCGGGGGGATTGCTCGGCCAGCCTTCCGGCGAGTCCTCCCAGCGCTCCTGCCGTCCGTACGCGGTGAGGTCGAGCAACCGGAGCGTGCCCATGATCGTCTCGACCCCGCGGCCGGTGGACTCGAAGGTGACGTAGACCGTGTCGTCGCGGCGCAGCAGGCACGTGATGGTTCCGTCGGTCTCCCAGAACGGATCGTCGGAGCCGTAGGTCGAGTACCACGGCGCCGTGTAGCCCATGAACTCGCGGAAGGGTGCGAGCTCCTCCCACGGGCCGTCGGCGAAGACCGCGAAGCTGATGTCCTTCTCGTTGAGGTAGGCGGCATCCTCGGCGTCCTTGAAGCTCCAGTGGCTGAGCGTGCAGCCCTCGCACTGGCCCTCGAACGGCTGGCCGGCGTGCCACATGTGCTTGTAGACGATGAGCTGGCCGCGGCCGTCGAACGCGTCGAGCAGCGAGACCGGCCCGTGCTCGCCGGTGAGCACGACCGGCGGAACCTCGGTCATCGGCAGTCTCCGGCGCTCGGCCGCGAGCGCGTCACCCTCGCGGGTGTACGCCTTCTCGCGCGCAAGGAGCGCGTCGCGCTGCTGCTGCCAGGTGGCCCGATCGACGATCGGCGGGGCGGGTGTGGTCGAGTCTGCGTTCGCCATTCCAGCATCGTAGCTCGAATGTTGACGCTGTGCACATACGGTCAGCGAGCGAGTGTCGCGGCGTGGTCGGGCACGAAGCGCTGGTCCTCCTCGGGCGGGCGGGTGTAGTCGTCGGCATCCGGGCGACGTGGGATCGTGACATCCTCGGGCTCGGTCGTCTCGTACGGCACCTGGGACAGCAGGTGCTTGATCGCGTTGAGCCGCGCGGCGCGCTTGTCGTCGCTGTCGATGGTCCACCACGGTGCGACCTCGGAGTCCGTGGCCTCGAACATCGCGTCCTTCGCCCGCGAGTAGTCCTCCCACCGGGTGATCGACTCGAGGTCGGTGGGAGACAGCTTCCAGCGCCGCATCGGATCCTTCAGCCGGGACTTGAAGCGCCGTTGCTGCTCCTTGTCCGACACCGAGAACCAGTACTTGATGAGGATGACGCCGTCGTCGACGAGCATCCGCTCGACCACCGGCGCCTGCTCGAGGAAACGCCGGTACTGCTCGTCGGTGCAGTAGCCCATGACGATCTCGACGCCCGCGCGGTTGTACCAGGAGCGATCCATGAGCACGATCTCACCGGCGGTCGGCAGCCGCTCGATGTAGCGCTGGAAGTACCACTGGCCCTGCTCGCGTTCGCTCGGCTGCGGCAGTGCGACTACCCGAGCACTCCGCGGGTTGAGGTACTGCACGATGCGCTTGATCGCACCGCCCTTGCCCGCGGCATCGCGTCCTTCGAAGATCACGAGCACTCGGGTGCCGGATGCCGCGATCCATCGCTGCATCGCGACCAGTTCGACCTGCAGGCGTTCGAGCTCCCGCTCGTAGACGGCCTTCGGGATGCGCTTGCGTCGACTCACTCCGGTCGTTCCGGCGCGCCGCCGGACGCTGCTGCTCGGCACGTCGTCGCTGTCGATCGGCATCACGGCGCTGTTCCTGTCGAAGGTGCCGGTGCACGTCGCGATCGTCGTCGGCGCAGTGCTGTCGCTGGCCGGACTCGGCCTCATGGCCACCGCGAGCGCGACCGGCTCGCTCGCGTTCCTGCTCGCGTGGTGCGTGGTCGGTGGCGTCGGCTACTCGTTCGCGTTCACGGGCGGGCTCGGCCTCCTCAACCGCACTGCACCGCCGGAGCACCGAGGAGCGACGCTCTCGCTGCTCTACCTGATGTCCTACCTTGCGCAGGCAGTTGTCGCAATCGGAGCGGGTGCCCTCGCCACCAACCTGGGCCTGCAGCGGGCCACCGAGATCGCGGCACCCGCGCTCGGTCTGCTGTGCATCGGCGCGATCGTGCTCACGCTGGTCGAGCGGGCCGCGGTGCGGCGGCTGGCCGAAGCCGTCTAGGCGCCCGGCTACGGCCGCTCGGGCGGACCGCCCGACGCGGTGTCCTGCTCGTCTTCCGCGGTCACTTCGGTGTCGGGGTGCTCGGTCGAGCCGTCGTTGCCCTCGGTGTCGGCGTGCTCGTGCGGCCTGTCGTGGTGAGTCATGTCCGCCACGGTATGTCCGCCGCGCTCGGAGCGGCTAGGGGTTGCGCGCCACGACGGCGGCGGTACGCGCGGGGAGTTCGACCGCGTCATCCAGAATCCTCACGTCGCCGGTCGCGAGCAGGATGTCGCGGCCACCCTCGAGCGGCACGGCGCGATCCTCCTCGGCGAAGTTCCACACCACGCTGACGTCGTCGCTGCCGGAAGCAGCGCCAGACGGCGCGGTGCGATCGAGGCGGAACCAGCGGGCGTCCTCGTCGAACGCGCACCGCACGCTCCCGAACCGCGGATCCGTGAGCGCGGGCGTCTCGCGTCGGAGTCGGATGAGCCGACGGTGCAGGTCGAGCAGGCGCGCGTGCTGACCTTCGCCCGCTTCATCCCAGCGCAGCTTCGACCGCGTGAACGTCTCGGGATCCTGCGGGTCGGGCACGTCGTCGGGGTTCCAGCCCATCCGCGCGAACTCGGCGATGCGACCCTCCGCGGTCGCCCTGCCCAACTCGGGCTCGGGATGCGACGTGAAGAACTGCCACGGCGTCGACGCACCCCACTCCTCGCCCATGAAGAGCATGGGCGTGAACGGAGAGAGCAGGCAGAGCACGGCCGCCAGTCCGAGGCCGCGCTCGTCGAGGGTCGCGGCGAGCCGGTCGCCCGTGGCACGGTTGCCGATCTGGTCGTGGTCCTGCGTGAAGGTCACCAGCCGCCAGGTCGGCATCGCCGCCGTGTCGATCGGAACGCCGTGCTCGCGCTCGCGGAACGACGACCAGGTGCCGTCGTGGAAGAACCCGCGGGTCATGACCTTGGCAAGGGCGGCCAGCGAGTCGAAGTCCGCGTAGTAGCCGCCGGTCTCGCCCGTGAGGGCGACGTGCGCGGCGTGGTGGTAGTCGTCGCTCCACTGCGCGGTCAGTCCGTAGCCGCCGTCGGGCCTCGGCGTGATGAGGGTGGGGTCGTTCAGGTCGGACTCGGCGATGAGGGTCAGCGGGCGGCCGAGGGCGGCGGCGAGGGCATCCACCTCGCTCGCCAGCTCGGTGAGCAGATGGGTCTCGCCGGCGTCGAGCAGGGCGTGCACCGCGTCCAGCCGCAGCGCGTCGACGCCGTACTCCCGCAACCACATGAGCGCGTTGTCGATGATGAATCGGCGCACCTCGGCCGAGTCGGGGCCGTCGAGGTTGATCGAGTCGCCCCAGGTGTTGCGCACGTCCTGCAGGTATGGGCCGAACGCGGGCAGGTAATTGCCGCTCGGGCCGAGGTGGTTGTAGACGACGTCCTGCACGACCGCGAGTCCACGCGCGTGGCACGCGTCGACGAATCGGAGGTAGGCGGCCGGCCCGCCGTAGCTCTCCTGCACCGCCGACCAGAGCACGCCGTCGTAGCCCCAGTTGTGCACGCCGTTGAACGCATTGACCGGCAGCACCTCGACGAAGTCGACGCCGAGGTCGACGAGATGATCCAGGCGCCCCACCGCCGAATCGAGCGTGCCCTCCGGCGTGAACGTGCCGATGTGCAGCTCGTAGAGCACCGATCCCGCCAGCACCCGTCCGTTCCACGGAGCGGGAGCGGGCAGCGCGACCGTGCGCGAGAGCCCGTGCACCCCGTCGGGCTGGCGCCTCGAGCGCGGGTCAGGACGCGGCGTCGCCTCGTCGTCGAGCAGGAAGCCGTAGTCGAGGTCGGGCATCCACTCGATCGGCTCGGCCGGCGACCACCAGTCCCCGGCACCCTTCGACATCGGGATGACGCGGCCCCCGACCACGAGCCGAACCACCTCCGGCCGCGGAGCCCACACCTCGAACCTCACGCCATCTCCCCGTCGGATGCCTCCGCCGCGAGCAGCGCGACCGGGTACCGCGCGAGGATGTCCCCGATCGCGAGCTGCCCGCCCTCGTAGGTCGCACCGGTGATCACGTCGGTCACCGGTCGTCCGGGCAGCAGGATGCTCGTGTCGCCCCATCCGCCCGCCGCGGCGAGTCCGACGGGCAGGCGAGTGGCGACGGCGACCGCGCCGCCGCGGTCGAACGCGATCACGTGGTCCGCCCGCTCGCCGAGCACGGGGACGGGCTGGTAGCGCGTGAACAGGTCGGGGCGGTCCCGGCGCAGTCGGAGTGCGCGGGAGGTCACGAGCAGCTTGGCCGCCCCGGTCGCATCCACCGGGGGCAGCTCGCCCGCGTCGAGTGAGGCCAGCAGCCGCCGCCGCTCGTCGAAGTCGACCGGTCGGCGATTGTCGGGGTCGACGAGCGACGTCTCCCAGAGTTCGCTGCCCTGGTAGACGTCCGGCACGCCGGGCGCCATCAGCTGGAGGAGTTTGGCGGAGAGCGAGTTGCTCCAGCCCGGTGCCGCGACCTGTTCGAGCAGTTCGTCGAGCACTTCGATCGCCTTGGCGTCATCGAAGGCGCAGTCCACGAGCGCGTGCATCCTCGCCTCGAACGCCTCGTCGGGCGCGGCCCAGCCCGTGGAGTTGCCCGCCTCGCGAGCAGCCTTCTCGGCGTAGTCGTGGAGCCGGTCGCGCGTGGCCGGCCACGCACCGACGATGGATTCCCAGAGCAGGTTCTCGAGCGACGCGTCGCCGAGCGGGCAGATCTCGCGCAGTCGCGCGATCGAGGTGCGCCACAGCGCCGGCACCTCGGAGAGCACGTCGATGCGCGCCCGGACGTCCTCGCCGCGCTTCGTGTCGTGCGTCGAGAGCGTCGTCTGCGAGGCCGGGAACACGGCCTGCCGGCGCTCCTGCCGCGCGTGGAACTCCGCGACGTCGATCGAGAACTCCGACGGGTCGCCGCCGACCTCGGTGAGCGACGCGAGCCGCGAGTAGCGGTAGAACGCGGTGTCCTCGACGCCCTTGGCCATGATCATGCCCGTGGTCTGCTGCAGTCGCTGAGCCGCAGGTTCGTCGGGATCGGCGAGTCTCGGCATGATGGCGTCGAGCACGCCAACGAGGTCGGGCCGCCGCTCGCGCACGGCGGCCTCGGCCTGCGCCAGGTGGTCGGCGCCGTGCGGCAGGTACGAACGGTAGACGGGAAAGGATGCCGCGAGCTCGGCCAGCGCGTCGTCGGCGCCGGCCACGGTCTCGCCGGTCTCATCCGCGAGCAGCCGCGCGATGCGCAGCACCTCCGAGCGCAGGATGCCGTTGGCGATGCCCAGCCGCGTCGAGTGGATGAGCTCCTCCCACGACTGCCCGCCATCCACCGCATCGAGCCGCCGCTGCCCTGCGGGGTCGACGAGCACCCGGTCGAGATCGCCGAGCGCGTCGTATCCCGTGGTGCCCGCGGCTTGCCAGTGCGGAGGCAGCTGCTCGTCGCCCTCGAGGATCTTCTCGACCAGCACGTAGGTGGAGTCCGTGGCCCGGGCGAGGTCGTCGAGGTAGCCGCCCGGATCGAGCAGGCCGTCCGGATGGTCGACCCGCAGCCCATCCACGAGCCCGTCGCGCACCCAGCGCACGATCTCGACGTGCGACTCCTCGAACACCCACGGCAGCTCCACCCGGATCGCGGCGAGCGAGTTGACCGCGAAGAACCGGCGGTAGTTGAGCTCGGCATCCGCCCGTCGCCAGTCGACGAGCTCGTAGTGGTCGGAGACCGGGAAGCGCAGCCCGAAGTAGTCGACCTGTCCGTCGATGATCGTCGTGGTGGTGTCATCGCCGAGCACCGGGATGCGTAAGCGACCGCCGCCGAAGTCCCAGTCGATGTCGAAGGCGTCGGCGTAGCGCGACTCGCGGCCGTGCAGCAGCACGTCCCACCACCACGCGTTGAGTGCGGGCATCGCGACCCCCATGTGGTTGGGCACGATGTCGACGAGCACGCCGAGCCCCGCTGCGTGCGCCGCCGTCGCGAAGCGCTCGAGCGCGTCGGGACCGCCGCGGGCGGGGTCCACGGTCGAGTGGTCGATGACGTCGTACCCGTGGTCCGACCCCGGTTCGGCCACGAGGAGGGGTGAGAGGTAGGCCCAGTCCACGCCGAGGTCGTGCAGGTACGGGATGAGGGCGGCTGCAGCATCCAGGTCGAACGACTCGCGGATCTGCAGTCGGTAGGTGGACGCCGGCACCGGATTGACCGTCACGCGGCCACCAGCAGCAGCATCGAACGGGAGACGACGGTGAGCGGCGAGCCGGCCGGGCGGTGCTCGTCGCTCTCGCCCGCGGCCGTGTCGACCGCGACGAACCACTTCGCGCCGTACTCCTCCGATGGCAGGGTGAAGTCGACGTCCTCCTCCGAGGCGTTGAAGTAGAGCAGCACGTTGTCGTCGGTGATCTTCTCGCCGCGCGTGCCGCGCCCGCGGATGCCCTGCCCGTTGAGGAACACTCCCGCGGCCTTCACGAAGTCGGTGTCCCAGTCCGCGTCGGTCATCGGCGACGCGTCGGTCGAGAGCCACTCGATGTCGGGCAGTGGTTCGCCCTGGCCGCGCACCGCGACCGGCCTGCCGTTGAAGAAGCGGCGGCGGCGGAAGGTCGGGTGCTCGAGCCGCAGCTTCGCGAGGCCCGCGACGAAGTCGATCAGGTCGTGGTCGGCGTCCTCCCAGTGCACCCAGCTCAGCTCGGAGTCCTGCGCGTACGTGTTGTTGTTGCCCTGCTGGGTGCGGCCCAGCTCGTCGCCGTGCGCGAGCATCGGCACGCCCTGGCTGAGCAGCAGGGTCGCGAGGAAGTTGCGCTGCTGCCGGGCACGGAGCGCGTTCACCGCGGGGTCGTCGGTCGGCCCTTCGGCGCCGGAGTTCCAGGAGCTGTTGTTGGACTCCCCGTCCGCGCCATCCTCGCCGTTCGCCTCGTTGTGCTTCTCGTTGTACGACACGAGGTCGCGCAGCGTGAAGCCGTCGTGCGCGGTGATGAAGTTGATGGATGCGACGGGCCGCCGCCCATCCTCCTCGTACAAGTCCGGCGAGCCACTCAGCCGGTTCGCGAACTCCCCGACCGTCTCGGGCTCGCCCCGCCAGAAGTCCCGGACCGTGTCGCGGTACTTGCCGTTCCACTCGGTCCACAGCGGCGGGAAGTTGCCGACCTGGTATCCGCCGTCGCCGACGTCCCAGGGTTCGGCGATGAGCTTGACCTGCGAGACGATCGGATCCTGCTGCACGAGCTCGAAGAACGTGGAGAGCTTGTCGACCTCGTAGAACTCGCGAGCGAGCGTCGCGGCGAGGTCGAACCGGAATCCGTCGACGTGCATCTCGGTGACCCAGTAGCGCAGCGAGTCCATGATGAGCTGCAGCGAGTGCGGGTGCCGCACGTTGAACGAGTTGCCCGTGCCGGTCGTGTCGAAGTAGTGCGCCTCGTCGCCCTCGACGAGGCGGTAGTAGGCCGCGTTGTCGATGCCGCGGAACGAGATCGTCGGCCCCAGGTGGTTGCCCTCGGCGGTGTGGTTGTAGACGACGTCGAGGATGACCTCGATGCCTGCCTCGTGCATCGCCCGCACCATCGACTTGAACTCGTCGACCTGCTCGCCGAGATCGCCGGCCGAGGAGTACGCCGCGTGCGGCGCGAAGAACCCGATCGTGTTGTAGCCCCAGTAGTTGGAGAGCCCCTTCTCCTGCAGCGTCGAGTCGTTCACGAACTGCTGCACGGGCATGAGCTCGATCGCGGTCGCGCCGATCCGCTGCAGGTGCTCGATGATCGAGCGGTGCGCGAGAGCGCTGTAGGTGCCGCGCTCGCGCTCCGGGATGTCGGGATGCAGCTGCGGTGAGCCCCTTGACGTGCGCCTCGTAGATCACGGTGCGGTTGTAGGGGATGCGCGGCGCGACATCCCCGGTCCAGTCGAAGCTCTGGTCGACGACGACGCCGAGCATCATGCTCGCGGCGGAGTCGTCGTCGTTGCGAACCTCGGGATCGTTGAAGTCGTAGCCGAACAGCGACTGGTTCCACTCGAAGTCACCGCAGGTCGCCTTGGCGTACGGGTCGAGCAGCAGCTTGTTCCGGTTGGTTCGCTGGCCGGCGGCCGGGTCATTCGGCCCGGTGATCCGGTACCCGTACCGCTGACCTGGACCCACCCCCGGCAGGTAGGTGTGCCAGATGAACGCGTCGACCTCCTGCAGCACGATCCGGGTCTCGACGCGCTGGGCGTCGAACAGGCACAGCTCGACGCGCTCGGCGACCTCGCTGAAGAGCGCGAAGTTCGTACCGTTGCCGTCCCAGGTGGCTCCGAGTGGGTATGCCGTGCCAGGCCAGTTCTCGATCACTGTGTCGTCTCAATCACTCAGTCGACTGTAGGCGGACGGGGAACTTCGTGTGGGGGGTTGACCGGTTCGTCAAGCCCTTGTCGCCGGGCCGGGGTGCGGCTGGAATCGAATCGTCGAAGGAGCCCCATTGACCACACCGCCGCCCACTCCGCACGAGACCAGTCGGACTCGCACCGAGGACATGCCCGACCCGGACAACCTCCGCATCGACCGCTTCACCTTGCCGATGGCGCCCCGACGACTCCGCCCGGCCCCCGCGATCGGCGAGCAGCTGTCGCCCCCGCGGCACCGCGCCGAGTACACGCGCACGGCATGATCCGCATCCCGCGACCGGGCGGGATACCGGGCGCGTGGACGGGCCGCAACCCCTAGCCGCGGGTGCGCGCGCGCGCACAGGGTGGACTGATGACCATCGGCTTCCACGCGTCGCATGAGCAGGTTCATCCAGCCGCACTGCTGGAGGCCGTGACGCTCGCACAGCAGGCCGGCTTCGGTGCCGCGATGTGCTCCGACCACATCGCTCCGTGGAGCGAGCGGCAGGGCCACTCGGGTTTCGCGTGGTCGTGGCTCGGCGCAGCGCTGCAGGCCACCGACCTGTCGTTCGGTGTCGTGAACGCGCCGGGCCAGCGCTATCACCCGGCGGTGATCGCGCAGGCGATCGCGACGCTGTCGGCGATGTACGAGGGGCGCTTCTGGGTGGCGCTCGGGTCGGGCGAGAACGCGAACGAGCACATCACCGGCGACGGGTGGCCGCGCAAGGAGCTGCGCAACCAGCGGCTGCGGGAGTGCGTCGACGTCATCCGTGCGCTGCTCGCCGGCGAGGTGGTCAACCACGACGGACTGGTCACGGTCGACCGAGCTCGAGTGTGGACCCTCCCCGAGACCCAACCGCTGCTGCTCGCAGCCGCGGTCAGCGCCGAGACCGCTGGATGGGCGGCCGAGTGGGCCGACGGCCTCGCGACCGTCGCCCAGCCGCACGAGACGCTGCGGCGGGTGATCGGCGAGTACCGCGAGCACGGCGGCACCGGCAAGCTCGTGCTGCAACTCCACGTGAGCTGGGCCCCGACCGACGATGAGGCGCTGGCGATCGCGTTCGACCAGTGGCGCAGCAACACGTTCGGCGGCGAGATCTCCTGGGACCTCGCGACCGTGGCCGCGTTCGACGAGGCGTCGAAGCACGTGCGGCCGGAGGACGTCGCCAAGGGCGTGCTGGTCTCCGCGGATCCCGCGGTGCACGCCGATGCCATCCGCGGCTACCTCGACCTCGGCTTCGACGACGTCTACGTGCATCACGTCGGCCAGGAGCAGACCGGGTTCATCGAGACCTACGGAGAGAGAGTGCTGCCGAACCTATGAGGATCACCGATACCGGAGACCTGTGGTGGAAGACCGCGGTCGTCTACTGCCTCGACGTCGAGACGTTCATGGACTGGAACAACGACGGCATCGGCGACCTCGAGGGGCTCGCGCACCGGATGGACTACCTGCACGAGCTCGGCATCACCTGCCTGTGGCTCATGCCGTTCTACCCGACGCCCAACAAGGACGACGGGTACGACATCTCCGACTTCTACGGGATCGACTCCCGGCTCGGCAACTTCGGCGACTTCGTCGAGATGATGCGGATGGCGCGGGACCGCGGCATCCGCGTGATCATCGACCTCGTGGTGAACCACACCTCCGACCGCCACCCGTGGTTCATCGAATCCCGCAAGTCCAAGGACAACCCGTATCGGGACTACTACGTGTGGCGCGATCACCCGCCCCGCAAGAAGGAGCAACCGGTGTTCCCCGACGTCGAGGACAGCGTCTGGGAACTCGACGAGCGCACCGGCCAGTACTACCTGCACCACTTCTACAAGTTCCAGCCCGACCTCAACGTCACGAATCCGAAGGTGCGCGACGAGGTCGCCAAGATCATGGGCTTCTGGCTCGAGCTCGGCGTCTCGGGCTTCCGCGTCGACGCCGTGCCGTTCCTGATCGACCCGGTCGGCGCCGAGGGCTCGGACGGCGAGCTGGTGAACCCACTCGACTTCCTCAAGTCGATCCGCGCCTTCCTCGGCCGCCGTTCGGGCGAGGCGATCATGCTCGGCGAGGCCAACCTGCCGCGCGAGGACCAGGTCGACTACTTCGGCGGACCCGACGGCGACGGCCTCACGATGCAGTTCGACTTCATCACGATGCAGCGGCTGTACCTCTCGCTGGTTCGAGGCACCCCTGAGGCGCTCGTCGAAGCGCTCGCCTCCCGACCGCCGATCGCGATCGAGTCGCAGTGGGCGAACTTCGTGCGCAACCACGACGAGCTGACGCTCGACAAGCTCACCAAGGCCGAGCGGCAGGAGGTGTTCGACGCGTTCGGGCCCGAGCCGAAGATGCAGGTGTACGACCGGGGGATCATCCGCCGGCTCCCCACGATGCTGCAGGGCGACCCGCGGCGCATCCGCATGGCGTACAGCCTGATGTTCTCGCTCCCGGGCACTCCCGTGCTGTTCTACGGCGAGGAACTCGGCATGGGCGAGCATCTGCCGCTCGGCGACCGCACCTCGGTGCGCACGCCGATGCAGTGGATGGATGCGCCGAACGGCGGCTTCTCCGAGGCCCCGGCACGGCGGCTCGCTCGGCCGGTGGTGCGCGGCGGGTACGGGCCGGAGCACATCAACGCGTCATCCCAGCGCCATGACACCGACTCGCTGCTGCACTTCATGCGCACGCTCGTTGCGCGATATCGTGCGTCGGCGGAGATGGGCTGGGGCGAGCTCACCGTCCTGAAGTCCAACGAGGCCGGGGTGCTCGTGCACACGCTCACGGGCGCCGAGGGGCGGATGGTCGCACTGCACAACTTCGGCGGAGACCCGGCGGTCGTACGGTTCGCGCTCCCGGACGCGAACGAGGAGCACCGGCTGGTCGACCTGGTCGTGGACGGTGTGACGCTCGAACTGGATGCCTCCGGCGCCACCGAGATCGCGATGGACGGCTACGGCTACCGCTGGTTGCGGGTGCTGTCGCCCGGCGACAAGCGACTGGGCTAGAACGCGGATCTGAGCCCCCTCCCGGCACCCGGTCGTGCCAGACTCGATGGCTGAGGCAGGCAGGGAGTTGATCGGGTTGGGGCTGTTCTCGCGCAAGCGGGTCAAGCGCGTGAGCGTCGGCACCTACCGGACGCCGGAGGCCGGGCCCGCGCCATCCATCGAATCCCTCGTCGACGAGGGGCTGCTCATCGTCGAGTCGGGTGTTCGCCTTGCGGTCAAGAACCAGGCGATCCTGTGGGCGCTGCGGGATCACGCGGACTTCGACCACCTCCAGTACCTCGAAGCGGTGCGCGAGCGCCTGGTCGCCGCCGCCGCCGAGGGCGCGGAGGATGCCGACCGGATCGCCGACGAGCTCGCCCGACCCGCGCCCGGTGCCCGTGGCGGGGTCCGTTACGAGGACACCGACGAGCCCGGCCGGCTCGAACGCCGCCTCGACGTGCTGTTCGGGCTCGTCGAGCGACTGCACTCGCTCCTCGACGACGAGTCGTACCTCGCGGGCCTCGCGCTCGCTGCCCGGGATGCCGCGTGGGAGGAGATCGGCGCCGCCGTGGTCGAATCGGCCAGCCGGGTCGCCGCCGGGGCACCCGACCTCTCGTGGGACGAACGCCACCAGGCGTTCGCCCTCCTGCGCTTCGACCTCGAGGAGCTCGACGCGCAAGCGCGGCGGGATGCGTACGGGAGCGTCGGGTGAGGGCGGTGCTGCGTTCCGGCGGCGGGAGCACCGCGACTTCGGTGCGGCGTGCGGTCGCCTGGCTCGCCGCCGGTCGCGACTGACTAGAGCGGGTTGAGCGGATCGCGGTGCAGGCCGCGCATCGCCTCCGACACCTGCGCACGCCAGAGTCGCGACGTGGCCGACACGGTCGGCAGGGCCGGCGAGAAGTGCACCTGTCCGCCGTAGACGACCGCGACGCACGTGACGCCGGCCTCGCGGAGGCGGTCGGCGTACGGGCCGGCGGTGAGGTTCAGCACGTCGAGTTCGGCGGAGATGATGAGTGTGGGAGGAAGTCCCACCAGGTTCGGAGCATCGGCCGGCACCACGTACGGGTCGTCCGCGGGCACGCCGTCCGGCAGGTAGAAGGTCTGGAACTCGACGAGTCCGGCGAGGCCGGCCTCGTCGACGCCGGGCGGCGGCGTGCGCACGAGCGAGAGGGCGAGATCGACTGCGGGCACCTCGAGGATCTGGAGGCGCACGGTGGGGCCGCCTCGGTCGCGCGCGAGGAGTGCGACTCCGGCGGCGATGCCGCCGCCGGAGGAGAGGCCGCCGACGGCGAGCCGGTCGGGGTCGATGCCGTGGGCGAGGCCGTCGGGTCCCGACATCCACTCGAGCACGGCGAAGCCCTCGTTGAGCGCGGCCGGGTAGGGGTACTCCGGGGCGAGGGCGTAGTCGATCTCGACCACGACCGCCTCGGCCTCGACCGCGAGCTGTCGGCACAGTGCGAGCATGTCGCCGGTGTCGTACGAGCGCATCCAGAACGCGCCGCCGAAGAAGTAGAGCGCCGCCGGCAGTGCCCGCGTCACACCCTGCGGGCGGAAGATGCGGATCGGGATGTCGCGGTGCTCGCCCGCGACCGTGAGCTCCTCCACGTCCACCGCATCCCAGCGCGGGTCGCGCGGCAGGCTCGCCATGAGTGCGTCGATGTCCTCGACGATGGACGCGCGGCGCTCGGCCGGGGTGCTCGTCGCGTCGAGCCGCGGCGGTCTCATGCGGGCCATGACGGGCGGGATGGTCGGATCGATGAGCACGGCACGTCCTTGTGTGTGGTGAGGTGGGGTAGCGTTATCGAAGCACTTCGATTGCCCTATGCTACCCACGGAAGCCCTGACCCTGCTACCCATCATGACGAGGACGACGTGAGCGACACCGAGACGACGATCTACCAGGTCGCCGACCGCGCGGGCGTGAGCATCTCGACGGTCTCGCTCGCGATCAACCACCCGGATCGCGTCAGGGGCGTCACCCGCGACCGCATCATGGCGGTGATCGACGAACTCGGCTTCGTGCCGAAGGAGCGCGCGGTCGTCCGCGCCCGAGCGGGCGTCGGTCGCATCGGGGTGATCGCGCCGTTCACGTCGTATCCCGCGTATGGCCGGCGCCTCAACGGCATGCTGCTCGAGCTCGGCCGCGACGGCACCCAGGTGCTCGTGTACGACCACGAGGATGTCGCGCTCGTGGAATCCCCGGTGCTCAACGCCATCCCGGTCACGGGGCACATCGACGGCATCGTCATCATGGACATGCCCATCGACGAGCGGATCATGGCCAGGCTCAAGGACCGCCTGCCCGCCGTGCTCATCGGCGGCCTCGGCCAGGGCCTCCCCGGCGTCGACGTCGACGACTTCGAGGGCGGCCGCCTCGTGGGCGAGCGGCTCGCGGCGTGGGGCCACGAGCGCGTCGCGTTCGTGCGCGAGACCCAGGTCACCTTCTTCCACAACTCGCCGACCCAGTACCGCGCCGACGGCCTCGCCTCCAACTTCCGCCCCGAGCAGGTGATCGACGTGAGCGTTGCCCGCGACGAGAGCGCGGGCGAGGATGCCATGCAGCAGCTGTTCGGCGACCCCGACCGCTCCACGTGGCCGACCGCGATCTTCGCGACCCGCGACCTCGTCGCGCTGCGGATCTGGCGCGCGGCCCGCGAGCGCGGGCTCCGCGTGCCCGAGGACCTGTCGATCGTCGGCTACGACGACGACCCCACTGTCGAGGCGATGGGCCTCACGACGGTGCGGAACCCGCTCGAGGAGACCGGCGCCGCGGCGGTGCGGATGCTGCGGCAGCGCATGCGCGGGGAGCAGCCCGCCGACGTGCGCGTGCCGGTCGAGTTCATCGAACGGGCGACGGCCGGACCGGTCTCAGCCGCGGGTCATCTCCCGGAGCACTGAGCTCACCTCGGCGTGCCAGAGCCGCGCGCCGCGCACCCGCCCCGTGATGCCGGCGGAGCCGTGCAGGAAGCCGAGATGCCGCGTTGCGGACACCTCGACGCCCGCCGCCCTGAGGTCGGTGACGTAGGTCTCCGCTGCCGCGGCGAGCGGGTCGTACTCCGCGGTCATGATGTGGGTCGGTGGAAGGCCCTCGAGACGTCCTCCCGCGGGTGAGACGTAGGGGTCGTCCGACGATGCACCGCCGGTGTAGATGCCGAGCAAGGCCTCGGGACCGCCGATGTTGTTGGCCTCCGCGTACGCTCGCGGCCATTCCGCCGTCGGTCGGAGGTCCACGGCGGGCACCTCGAGGATCTGGCCGAGGATCGGCGGGCCGCCGCGGTCGCGCGCGAGATGCCCGAGGGCCGCGGCGATGTTGCCGCCCGCCGATACCCCGCCCACCACGAAGCGCTCAGGGTCCACCTCGAGCCGCTCGTGGTTGGCGTGGATCCAACTGAGCGCGGCGTAGGCATCCTCGAGGGCGGTCGGGTACGGATGCTCCGGGGCGAGGCGGTAATCCACGTCGAACAGCGTCACGTGCGCATCCACGACGCGCTCCGAGCAGATCGCCCGGTTCACCGACTCGTCGATGGTGCCGAGGCAGAAGCCGCCGCCGTGCAGCACGAGGTATCCCGGGAGCACGCCGGTCGAGCCGGCCGGCCGGTACTGGCGCACCCGGATCTCACCGCCCGCGACGGGAACGACGTGGTCGCGCGTCTCGACCGGCCAGCGGTCCGAGATGCCGAACTCGGCGAACAGGGCGTCGCTCAGCACGCGCCGTGCCTCGCGGGTGGCCGGGATGGACTCCGCGCCGACGAGGTCCGACTCGGAGCCGAGGCCCATCTGGGCGGAGAGCTCGGTGATCCGGCCCAGCCAGTCGAGCGTCCCCCGGTCGAGGATGATGCGGGTCACGGGGTGGTCCTCTCTCGGCGACGCTCGCGCTGCACGCGCGGATCGGGGGATGGTGCGGCCGCGAGCAGCGCCCGCGTGTACTCGGCGGTGGGCGCGTGCACGATCTCGTGCGCCGACCCCTCCTCGACGATCCTGCCGCGATGCATGACCGCGATGCGATCCGACATGTGCTCGACCACCGCCATGTCGTGCGTGATGAACAGGTAGCTCACGCCGAGCCGGTCCTGGAGGTCGAGCAGCAGGTTGAGGATCTGGGCCTGGATGGACAGGTCGAGTGCGCTCACCGCCTCGTCGCACACGATGAGGTCGGGCTCGACGAGCAGGGCGCGCGCGATGGCGATGCGCTGGCGCTGGCCGCCGGAGAATTCGCGCGGGTACTTGCGGACGGCATCCGGCGAGAGCCCCACGACCTCGAGCCAGTGCGCGACCCGCTCGACGGCTTCGCGGCCGCGGGCCAGCCCGTGCGCAGCGAGCGGCTCGCCGAGCGTGGCGCCGATCGGCTTGGCGGGATTCAACGACCCGTACGGGTTCTGGAAGATCACCTGGATGCTCTTGGTCAGCTCGCGACGGCGACGGGATGACGCGCCGACGAGCTCCTCGCCACCGAACCGGATGCTGCCCGACGCGACGGGCGCGAACCCGAGCACCGCGTCGCCCAGCGTGGACTTCCCGGACCCGCTCTCGCCCACGATCCCGAGCGTCTCGCCGCGACCCAGCCGCAGTGAGATCGCATCGTTCGCGACGAGCGGCGGGCGGCGCAGCCCGCGCCGGTAGGTGACGGTGAGGTCGTCGATCTCGAGCAGCGGAGCGTCGCCGGTCATGGCGCCACCTCCAGCTCGCGCTCGAGTTCGTCCACGCGGATGCAGCGGCTCTCGCGTCCCGGCTCCGGCTCGACCATCGGGATGGGCGCCGTGCGGCACGCCTCGACGGCGAGCGGGCAGCGGTTGGCGAAGTGGCATCCCACCGGCCACAGCGCGGGAGCAGGGACCTGCCCCGGGATGCTCGGCAGCGGCACACCCGGCTCGGCGCCGTGCGGGTTCGCGGCGATCAGCGCGCGGGTGTACGGATGCAGCGGCGTCGCGTACAGCTCGTCCACCGTCGCCTGCTCCACGACCTCGCCCGCGTACATGACCACGGCACGGTCGCACACGTCGGCGAGCACGCCCCAGTCGTGCGTCACGAGCACGAGGGCCATGCCGAACCTGGCGCGGAGCTCGACGAGCAGGTCGAGGATCTGCTGCTGCACCGTGACATCCAGCGCGGTCGTCGGCTCGTCGGCGATGAGCAGCTTCGGGCGGCCCGCGAGCGCGAGGGCGATGCCGACCCGCTGCGCCATGCCGCCGGACAGTTCGTGCGGATACTTGCGCAGCACCCCGGCCGGATCGGGCAGGCCGACGAGCTCGAGCAGCTCGATCGCCCGCGCCGTGGTCGCCGGCCGCGACGATCGGTCGTGGCGGCGGATCACCTCGCGCAGCTGCGACCCGATCGTGAACACCGGGTCGAGGGTGTTCATCGGCTCCTGCGGAATGAACCCGATGCCCGACCCGCGCAGCCGCGCGAGCTCCACGCGGCTCAGCCGGCCCATGCTGGCCCCGTCGAACGAGATGGATCCACCGAGCACGCGCCCGCCGTCGCCGAGCAGCCCGATCAGGGCCTTCGCCGTGACGGTCTTGCCGCTACCGGACTCGCCGACGATGCCGACCGCCTCGCCGCGGTGCACGTCGAAGTTCACATTGCGCACGACGACGGTCGGCGAACCCCCGGCGCCGTAGCCGACCGAGAGGTCCCGCACGCTCAGGAGTGCCTTCGGGTTCGCCTCGGGCACCGCTCGGGCCGGGAGCGTGTTGCCCATCGCCGGAGCCTTCGTGCCGCGACCGCCCTCGCGGGAGATCGCGTCACGCACGCCGTCCCCGACCAGGCCGAGGCACAGCACGACGAGGGCGATAGTCACGCCCGGCGGCACGAGCAGCCATGGGTAGCGGGTGAGCGCCTGCGACGCATCGCTGATCATCGAGCCCCAGCTCGGGTCGGGCGCCTTGACCGAGAACCCCAGGAACGCGAGGCCGCTCTCCACGAGCACGGCCGAGGCCGCGAACAGCGAGACCTGCACGATCACCGGTCCCCACAGGTTCGGCAGGATGTGCCGCCAGAGCACGGCTCCGTGCCCGAGACCGGACGCGCGCGCGGCCTTGACGTACAGCTCGCCGCTCGCCGCGATCGTCGTCGCCCGCACGACGCGGAACAGCCCGCCGAAGCCGAGCACCCCGAGGGTGATCATCGCGATGACGAGGTTCGAGCTGAAGATCGAGAGCACCACGAGCAGGATGATCACCACGGGCACGGCGAACAGCACCTCGACCACCTTGGTCAGGATGACGTCGAGTGCGCCGCGCACGTAGCCCGCGAGCATCCCGAGCGGAACACCGAGGGCGACGAACACGAGCACCGCGATGAGCGAGCCGGACAGCGACACCCGGCCCCCGAACAGCAGGCGGCTCAGCAGGTCTCGCCCGAGGGTGTCCGCGCCGAGGGGATGCGCGGCGCTCGGCAGCGAGTTCGCGTTCGCGAGGTCCTGGGCGATCGGGTCGTACGGTGCGATGAGGTTCGCGAACGTGCACGCGAGCACGATGACGACGAGCACGCCGAGCGCGACCATCGCGAGGGGCTTGCGGAGGAAGGCGCGGACGGAGTTCATGCAGCGACCCTCGCTCGTGGGTTCAGCAGCCCGTAGATCAGGTCGACCACGAGGTTGGTGACGACGACCATCACGGCGAAGACGAGTGCGATCCCCTCGACCACGGGGATGTCGTGGGAGGCGGTCGCCGACACGACGAGCCCGCCGAGTCCCGGAAGGGCGAAGACGTTCTCGACGAGCACCGTTCCGCTGAACAGCCCGGTGAACATGAGACCGAGCACCGTGGCGATCGGGATGGCCGCGTTCTTCAGCACGTGCCGGAACACGATCGAGCGCTCGGAGAGCCCCTGCGCGCGCATCGCGTCAACGTAGTCGAGGCTCAGCTGCTTGCTCATCGCGTCACGGGTCTGCTTGGCGATGATGGCGACGCCGCCGATGCCGAGAGTGACGACGGGCAGCACGAGGCTGCGCAGCCACTCGGCCGGCGAGTTGGCGAAGTCCACGTAGCCGGTGGCCGGGAACAGCGGGATCGCGACCGCGAACGCTGAGACCAGCAGGAATCCGAGCCAGAAGTTCGGGATGGATGCCCCGAGCAGCGAGAGCACATCCGTCGCCCGCGAGAGGAACCCGCGGCTCCGCGCGCTCGCGATCCCGAGCGCGATGCCCAGCACGGCTGAGAACAGCAGGCCGCCGAACACGAGCGAGAAGGTCGTGCCGAGCCGTCCGCCGATGATCTCGACGACCGGCTGCTGGCTGAAGATCGAGACGCCGAGGTCGCCGCGCACGGCGCCGCTGAGCCACTCCCAGTAGCGCTGCGGCAGCGGGTCATCCAGCCCGAGCTGCAGTCGCAGCGCCTCGTACTGCTCCTGCGTGCCGTTCATCCCGAGGATGACGCGCGCGGCATCCCCCGGCGCGATCGCCGTGAGCACGAACGTGAGCGCCGAGACGACGAACAGCAGCAGCACCGAGGTCACCAGCCACCTCGCGAGCAGGCGGATCATGACGACCCTCGCTCGGCGCTGTGACTGGTGACCACGGTGTCTCCCCTTGCAACCCGGCGCTAGCCGGCGGGCTCGATGTCGACGATCGCGACGATCGGCGAGAGGCCGGTGGTGGCCCCCATCGTCGCGCTGTCGACCTTGTCGGTCCAGTAGTTGCCGAGCGGCGTCCAGCCGACCGGGGCGAACCAGGCCAGCTCGACGATGCGCGACGTGATGTCCTCGCTGATCTGCTGCACGTCCTCCGGCGCGGCCACGAACAGCTGTCCCGTGAGGTCGCTCAGTTCGGCGTCCTCGCTCTTGAACGCGTTGAAGAACGCGGTCGGGCCGTACAGGCTGGCGAACTCGACCGAGAGCGGCAGGCTGCCGTACCCGATCCACGCGGCCGGGAACTCACCCGACGACATGCGCTGCGCCCACTCCGAGGCATCCGCGATGCTCTCCATGTTCAGCGTGATCCCAACCTCGGCGAGCTGGCCCGCGATCGCCTGCACCATCGTGTCGCCGTTGAAGAACGGGGTGGATGCGACGGAGAACTCGAACCCGTCGGGGTACCCGGCCTCCGCCAGCAGCTCGCGCGCCTTGTCGGGATCGTACGCGTAGACGTCGTCCAGCGAGTCCTGGAAGCCGGTGTCGCGCGTGGTCTGCGTGGTCGGGTCGGCGAACTCGCCGTAGATCGCGTTCACGACCGTGTCGCGATCGATCGCGAAGTTGATCGCCTGGCGCACGCGCTCGTCACCGAGCGCCGGCACGATCGTTCCCGCCCGGTCGAGCAGGTTGAGTCCCGAGAACACGTTCGGCACGAAGTGCGAGTTGATGCCCGCAGCCTCGGCGTCGGCGGCCGTCGTGTAGTCGAACGCCGCGATGTCGACCTGGCCGGACTTCATCGAGTTGAGGATCGAGCTCTGGTTGGCGATGACCTTGATGGTGACCGAGTCCCAGTGCACGTTCTCGGCGTCCCAGTAGGTCGGGTTCGGCGTGTACACGTAGTGGTCGCCCGCGACCGTCGCACTCTCGTCGAGCACGTACGGACCGGAGCCGTGGGTGCTCGTGCCGAGCGACGCAGGGTCGGCAAGGCCATCGGGGCTGATGACGTTGGCCGGCCCGGGGCTGAACTGCGTGAAGAAGAACTCGGCTCCCGGCAGCGGCTGCGCGAACGTGATCTGCACGGTCAGGTCGTCGATTGCCTCGAAGGTCGCGCCGAGCAGCGTCACCGACGACGAGCCGCCAGAGCCCTGCACGTAGGTCCAGTGGTCGACGACACCCTGCGCGGTCAGCGTGCCGCCGTCGGCGAACTCGACGCCCTCGCGCAGCGTGAACTGGAACGTGGTGTTGCCCTCGCCGACGTAGCCCCACTCGGTGGCGAGGCCGGGACGCAGGGTTCCGTCGGAGCCGCGGATGATGAGCGGCGTGTAGGCGAGGTCGGCGTAGTACTCGAGCGACTGGTCGAGCAGCGCCGGGTCGAGGGTGGCCGGGCCGGCCTGGAGGGCGATGGTCAGGTCGTCGGTGTCGGACGCGGCGGGGGTGCCACCGGCGCAGCCGGTGAGGGCGAGGGATGCGACCGCGATGGTCGCACCGACGGCGAGCAGGCGCCGTGTCAATCGTGTGGACGTCATTGTCTTGCTCCAGCTTTCGTTGGTGGAGAGGGGCTGTGGTCGCCGATGTCGAAGCACTTCGATAAATCGGTTGCTTCATCACAGCGGATTTCGCATACTGTGTCAAGCACTTTATCGAAGCACTTCGATTTCGAGCGCTTCGAACCGTGCCGGTCCGGACCACGACATGCTGGGAGAGCAATGAAGCTTCACACCGAGATCCGCGGCGATGGCGCGCGCACCGCCGCGCTCGTGCACGGCGCGTCCGAGAGCTCGACGGCGTGGCTGCGATTCGCCGACATCCTGGTCGAGCAGTACGACCTGAGGCTCATCCTCGTCGACCAGCGCGGCCACGGTCGCAGCGGCCGGTCCGAGGACTACTCGATCGAGGCCTTCACCGCGGACCTCGTCGAGAACCTGCCGACCGGACTCGACCTGCTCATCGGGCAGTCGCTCGGCGCGCTCTCCTCGGTCCTGGCCGTGCCCGAGCTGCTCCCCGCGCGATACATCGGCATCGACCCGCCGTTCGCGGTGGGCAAGCAGTTCCTGCGCGCGATGACGCTCATGCGGATCATCCAGCCGCTCATGCCGCGCTCGGCGCTGCGGAAGTCGGGCATCAAGCGCAACGGCGAGGAGAGCATCGACCGGCAGATGGCGAACTGGGATGCCTGGGACCGGCGGATGATCAAGTCGCTCGCCCGTGAGGCGCTCGCCACGCCGTTCCCGCCCGCGGCACCGGTCGTGCCGTCGACGATCGTGCTCGCCAAGGACAGCGTCGTGCTGCCGGAGCCGCAGGCGGAGCAGTTCCGCGAGTTCGGCTGGGACGTGCGCCTGCTGCCGGACTCGCCGCACGACATGCACATCGCGATGCCGAAGCAGCTCGCCGCCCTGCTGGACGACCTGCTCGCGGGCCGGCCATGACCGCCCCGTCCGCGAACTTCGCGCCACTCACTCCGCTGAGCTTCCTGCGGCGATCGGGCACGGTCTTCCCCGACCGCCCGGCGATCGTCTACGGCGAGCGCCGGTGGACGTACCGCGAGTTCCTCGCCGACGCCGAGCGGCTCGCACGCGCGATCCGGGGACGCATCGAGCCGGGTGAGCGCGTCGCGTTCCTGGCTCCGAACATCCCGGAGCTGCTCATCGCGCACTTCGCGGTGGCGCTCGCACAGGGCGTGCTCGTGGCGATCAACTCGCGGCTGTCCGGCCCGGAGGTCGCGTACATCCTCGACCACTCGGGCGCGAGCCTGCTGTTCGTCGACGCCGAGATCGCGCAGGGCCTCGGCGACCTGCGCGCCGCGTCGCCCGACCTGCGCGAGGTGATCGAGATCCCCGACCCGGAGTTCGGTGCAGCGGCAACGGGCGCCGTGATGAGCTATGCCGCGTTCCTCGAGTCCGCCGACCCCGCCGCGCAGGTGCGCTGGGAGATCGACGACGAGCTCGAGCCGTTCTCGATCAATTACACGTCCGGCACGACCGGTCGCCCCAAGGGCGTCATGTACTCGCATCGCGGCGCCTACCTGAACGCGATGGGCGAGATCTTCCACAACGGGTTCACCGGCGACTCGGTGTACCTGTGGACCCTGCCGATGTTCCACTGCAACGGCTGGTGCACGCCCTGGGCGGTCACCGGGGCCGCGGCGCTGCACGTCTGCCTGCGCGCGGTGCGCACCGGCCCGATCTGGGAGGCGATCGACGCGTACGGCGTGACCAACCTCTGCGGCTCGCCGACCGTCTGCAGCACGATCGCGAACGCGCCCGAGGCGCACGCGCTCGAGCTGCCGTTGCGCATCACGACCGCGGGCGCCCCGCCGTCGCCGACGATCATCGCGCAGCTCGAGCAACTCGGTGCGGAGGTCGTGCACGTCTACGGCCTGACCGAGGTCTACGGGCCGTTCACCATCAACGAGCACCAGACCGCGTGGGACGCGCTGCCCGCCGGCGAGCGTGCGGCCCTCAAGGCGCGCCAGGGCGTCGGGATGATCCAGGCCGAGGCACCCCGCGTCGTCGACGACGCCATGCTCGACGTGCCAGCCGACGGCGAGACCCTCGGCGAGGTGGTGCTGCGCGGCAACAACGTGATGCTCGGGTACTTCCGTGACGAGGCCGCCACCGAGGAGTCGTTCCGCGGTGGGTGGTACCACTCGGGAGACCTCGGCGTGATGCATCCTGACGGCTACATCGAATTGAAGGATCGTGCGAAGGACCTGATCATCTCCGGCGGCGAGAACATCTCGACGATCGAGGTCGAGAACGCACTGCTGTCGCACCCGGCGGTGCTCGACGTCGCCGTGGTGGCGTTCGCGCACGAACGCTGGGGCGAGCGCCCGAAGGCGTACGTGGTGCTGCGCGAGGGCGCCGCGGTCGGCGAGCGCGAGCTGCTCGACCACGCGCGCGGCCGCATCGCGCGGTTCAAGGTGCCCGACTACGTCGTGTTCCGCGCCGATCTCCCGCGCACGGTGACCGGCAAGGTCACCAAGATGGTGCTGCGGGCGCTCGATGACGTGCCTGCGGGTGCGGAGGGGCCGCCGGTTAGAGTGACGGCATGACCGGCTACCAGGTGCTGCAGACGGGTTCACTCGATGAGTGGCGGGATCACTTCGGCGGGTTCCGACCAGACAGCTCGCGCGACGGCCGACGCGTCGTCGACCATGAGCTGACGCTCCAGTACATCGGCCTCACGGCGAACGCGTACGAGCCGGGCGAGGAGGCGGGGTACTGGCACGCCCACTCCCGCATCGAGGAGGTCTACGTGTTCCTCGCCGGGCGAGGGCAGATGGGACTGGATGACGACGTCGTCGACGTCGGCCCCGGCACGGTGGTCCGCGTCGGTCAGGGCGTCTGGCGCACCTGGCGCTGCCTGCCCGACAGCCCGGAGCAGCTGCGATGGTTGTGCATCCGTGCGGGTGGCGAGGAGCTGCCCGAGTTCCCGGATGACTCGACGCGTGCGCCCGAGCGCCCGTCGCCATGGACCTGATCGGTCCGCAGCCCGACTACCGCGGCGGCGGCTCGCGCGGATGCTCCGGATCCCAGATCGCCCAGAGTGCGTCGGTCACGCCCCAGCGGTCCGAGGCGTGCCCGTTGCACATGACTGCGATCGTCATGGTGCGGTCGGCCGACACCGTGAACTCCGAGACGTAGCCGCCCCAGCGGCCGGTGTGGTTGAGGTCGCCGTCCTCCTCGATGTCGATGCCGGCCGCGTACAACTCGCCGAGGCCCTCATCCACCGCTCCGGTCGCGAAGTCCTCCTGCACGACCGTGCCCTCGCGCACCCGGTACTGGTCGCCCCACCGCGCGAGCTCGGACGGCGTCGTGATGATGCCGACGTGGCCGTACGCGGTCCAGCCGCCCTCCTCGAGCACGAGGGTGTCGCCGTAGGGTCGCGCGATGTCGGCACCATCCAGCGTCGGAGCGACGGTCATTGTCGAGGCCGAGCGGCCCGAACACCCGAGTGGCGAGGAAATCCGGTAGTGGCTGCCCGCTCACGCGCTGCACGACCTCGGCGAGCAGCACGTAGTTCGAGTTCGAGTAGAAGTACCCCGTGCCCTCGGTGTTCAGCTCGGTCTCGCGCGCGATGGCGGCGACGGTCGTCGCCTGGTCGGCGGGGTCGGTGAACCCGATGTCCTCGTCATCCAGTTCCACCCAGAAGTCCTCGATGCGACTCGTGTGGTGGATCAGCTGGTCGAGGGTGACGGTCTCGCCCCAGTCCGGCAGGTCGTCGACGTAGTTCCCGATCGGATCCGACACCGAGAGCAGCCCGTCGCGCTGCAGCATGAGGATCGCGGTCGCGGTGAACTGCTTCGCGACGGACGCGATGTCGAAGCGTGTCTCGATGGTGAGCGGTGTGCCCTGCTCGAGGTCGGCGAGGCCGGCAGCCCCGGCCCAGACGACCGTTCCCTCCTCGGCGAAGGCGGCCGAGCAGCCGGGTGAGGTCGCGGGCACGAGATCCGCCAGCGCGTCGTCGCTGAGCTGGATGCGTTCGGCGAGCTGCGCGGCGACCGCGTCCCGCTCGAGTGTCGCTGTGAGCGGCGACTCGGTGGAGCCGCGCCCGGCGGCGCAGCCCGCGAGCGCGACCACGACCGCGATCACCAGGATCGCCGGGGCGGTGCGTCGCCACGACCTCATGACGCAACGGTAGCCGGATGCACGCGGGATCGGGCCGCTACCGACCAACCAGCGAGGCGAGCCACGCCACGATCGCGTCGAGCAACTCATCACTCGACGAGAGTTCGGCGGACCGCGGGTCGGGCCCGTAGATGCCCCACGCCGGATCGAGCGCTGGATGCTCCGCCACCGGCGGGAGTTGCTCGAGGTGCACGAGGTCGGGATGCAGGGCGTGCAGCAACGTGGTCTCGAACACCCCGGCGTGGTCCGGCGCGATCGGCGCCGTCGGACAGCGGGCGACGCTCGTCGCGACGATGTGCAGCCCGCGCCGGCCGACCGAGTTCCACTCGCCGGCGAGCTCGTCGATCAGCTCGATCTGCTCGCCCGCGAAGTGCCCGGAGAACAGCACGGCGCCCCGTAGTCCCAACTGCTCGAGTCGGGTGAGGGTGGTGATCAGGTTCGCCCGGATCGCCTCCGGTGACTCCATCATGAGACTCCACGGGAACCCGCCGTGGAGTCCTCCGATCCCCTGGTACAGGGCGGGCAGCACCACCCCGCCGGTGCGCTGCGCGGCACGCACGCACACGCCGTGGGCGTTGAGCGCGTCGAGTCCGACCGGGAGGTGGGGGCCATGGAACTCGAGGCTGCCGAGGGGCAGGTAGGCCAGGGGGTAGCGGTGGATCGCGGCATCCAGCTCGTCGGCCGAGAGCAGCTCTGCTCGCACCTCGTCGCTCATGTGTAATAGTTCCGCGGCCAGCGATGCGCCGCGAGTTGCTCGAGGAGTTCTGCGGAAAACGGCGCACCGTCGGAGTACGCGACGTTGCGGTCGACGTTGCGGGCCGAGCTCATCCCGGCGATCACGGTCGAGACCTCGGGCGCACTGAGCGCATAGCGCAGCGCCGCCTCCGCGAGGGTCGGGTAGTACGGTGCGCAGAGCTCCTTGAGCGCCTCGACCCGCTCGAGCGTCTCGGCGAAGCGCTCATCGCGGAACAGCACCTTGGGCACCGAACCCTCGGGCCACCCCTCGTAGGTGGCCGGAGTCCAGGTGCCGCCGAGCGAGCCGGAGTCGAGGGCGACGCGGTCGATGAAGGCCGTGCTGCTGGCGGCGCCGGCCGGGAACAGTGCATCGACCGGCCGCTGCTCGAACAGGTTGAAGATCACCTGGATCGAGTCCACCAGTCCCAGGTGCGCGAGTTCGACGCCCTCGTCCGGCCGGTAGTCGCGAATGGAGACGCCGATCCGATCCACCTTGCCCTCGACCCGCAGCGCGTTCAGTGTTTCGAGCCAGTCGAGGTCGTGGATGCCGCCCGCCAACCAGCAGTGCAGCTGCAGCAGGTCGAGACGCTCGACGCCGAGGCGCTCGAGCGCGCGGTCCACACCGTCGCGCAGGTGCCACTCCGGGTACCGTCCCGCCATGATCGGAGCGTCGTCGTGCGGGCTCGGCCACTGGGTCGGCTGGATCTTGGTCGCGACGTGGATCCGGTCGCCGCTCCAGCGTCGCAGCGACTCGCCCACCACCGACTCGCTGTGCCCGAGTCCGTACATCTGCGCGGTGTCGACGAAGTTGATGCCCTGCTCGTAGGCGTGCAGGAGCGTGCTGACGGATGCCTCGTCATCCACGTCACCCCACTGCCCGCCGAGCTGCCACGCGCCGAACGAGATCTCGCTGATCTGCCAGCCGGTCCTGCCGAATGCTCGGTATCGCACCGGTCAGCGCCCCTTCACCATGCGACGATCACGGCGCCGGCCTCGTAGGTGGCGACGGGATGCGCGAACGGCAGCGGCTCGAGCTGCTCGGCCTCCACGAGCGCGAGGTCGGGGAACGCGTCGAGCAGGTGCGAGATCGCCTCGCTGATCTCGACCCGCGCCAGCTGCTGGCCCATGCAGCCGTGCAGGCCGTGACCGAACCCGAGGTGACCGAACCCGTCCCGCTGGATGTCGAACGTGCCAGGGTCGTGGAAGCGGCGTTCGTCGCGGTTCGCGCCGACCGGCGAGACCGACACGGACTGCCCGGCCATCACGGTCAGGCCAGGCAGCTCGACGTCCTCGGTCGCCGTGCGCGGGAACAGCGTGATGAACATCGCCCCGAACCGCATGAACTCCTCGATCGCGTTCGGCAGCAGCTCCGGGTTCGCCCGGAGGGCCGCGAGCTGGTCGGGGTTCGTGAGCAGTGCGACCGTCGCCGTCGCGATCATGTACGCGACCGAGTCCCGTCCCGAGCTCATGAGCACGAGGGTCAGTCCCTCGACCTCCGCCTCCGACGCCTCCGACTGGATGAGGTCGCTGATGACGTCCTCCCCGAGCGATCCGCGCTTCACGGCGATCACGTCGCGCAGGAAGTCGAACCGCTCCTGCGTGGTCGACTTGCCGACGAACAGCCGCGCGAACTCGGCGGCGTGGCTGTCCGGGATGCCGAGCACGTCGCAGTGCCCGCGCACCGAGATCGGCTGGGCGAACTCGACGGTGAGGTCGGCGGGCGAGCCGAGTGAGCGCAAGTGCTCGATCTGGGCGTCGACGATCTCGGCGATCCGGTCACGCCGTGCCCGGGACGCCTTCACCGAGAACCGGCTCGCGATCAGCCGGCGCAGGCGGGAGTGCTCCGGTTCGTCGAGGGAGAGCAGGTTGGCGACCCGGAGCGCCTCCTGGGCGCCGGCGTCGATGACGTCCTCCGACCATCCGGTCTCGTGCGAGCCGCCCGGCATCCGTTGCGGCACCTGGCTGAATCTCGGGTCGGACAGCACGGCCTGGGCAAGCTCGTGACGCGTCACGATCCAGCCCTCATGGCCGTCCTCGTACTGCAGCGGGGTCGCTGCCCCCTCCTCCCGCCACGCCTCGAGCGTGGGCGACGCCCGCAGCGGGATGCCGTCGGACGGCAGCAGCCGGCCGTGCATCGGGCATCCGGGCGGCGGTTCGAGCGGCGACGCTGACGAGTCGGTGGCGCTCATGGCAGGGTGCTTCCTTTCGTTGAATCGACCAGGTCGAGGCGGGAACGCTGCAGGCGGAACTCGCGTGCCATGTTCCAGCCGACCAGGCCGTGCGTGATCCCGTCATCCTCGGCGGCCATGACGAAGCGATCGCCGTCCGGGTCGCCCGCCACCGCGACGGCAGTGCTGCCCTCGGGGAAGCGACCGAGCACCTGGATGCGGGTGCCGAACAGTTCGGTCCAGAAGAAGGAGTGCTGTGGATGCTCCCGAGCTTCCCGAGGTGAGCACGTCGGCGACCGCGTGCGCCTGATCGATCGCGTGCGCCTGGTGCTCCACGCGCTCCGGGATCCCGGTGTGCGGATCCGGCCAGCGCGCGACATCCCCGACCGCGAACACGTCGGGTGCCGCGCGCCCCTCGGCATCGCAGAGCACACCGTCGGTCAGGTCCAGTCCGCTCCCGCGCAACCACTCGACCGCGGGCTCGCAGCCGATCGCCACGATGACCAGGTCGGCGACGAGCTCCGAGCCGTCGGAGAGGACCAGGGTGGTGGCGCCACCCGACTCGCGCGATTCGACGACGCGGGTGCCCAGTCGCAGGTCGATGCCGTGGGCCGAGAGCAGATCCTCCGCACGGCTGCCGATGAGCCGGACGGCCGGACCGAGGCCGACGCCCGTGCTCCGTCCGATGAGCGTCACGGCGAGGCCGGCCTCGCGCGCGGCCGAGGCCAGCTCGCATCCGAGCACGCCCGCTCCGACGACCGCCACCCGGGGTCCGGCTGCGAACGCGGCACGCAGCGCGACGATGTCGTCGAGCGTGCGGATCGTGCGGGCCGACGGGATGGCGTCCAGTCGCCGAGGCACGACACCGGTCGCGATGACCAGGGTCTCGAATCCGAGTCTCGCCGCGATCGGTGAGCACCCGGCGCTCGGCGAGGTCGACCCCGTGGGCTCGGACGCCGGGCATGAAGGTGATGTCCGCGGCATCCAGTCGTTCGACGTCGGTGATGGCCGCCTGCTCGGCGGTCCACTGCCCGGAGAGCACCTGCTTCGACAGTGCCGGTCGGCTGTACGGCAGGTGCGGCTCGGCACCGATCATCGTGATGGGCGCGGTCGCTCCGCGCTCGCTCAGAGCCTCGGCCACCGAGAATCCACTGAGGGAGGCGCCGACGATCAGGATGCCGTCCGCGGTGGACACGTCACTCCTCGATCGTGATGGCACGGGCGGGGCACAGCGCTGCGGCACGGCGGGCGGCGGGCTCCTGCGACGCGTCCGGGTCGGGCTCGAGCAGGTCGACCAGGCCGTCGTCATCCTGGTCGAACAGCCCGCCGGCAACCAGGGCGCACTGCCCGGCACCGACGCAGGCCGAGCGATCGACGATGATGTGCATCTGGATCGCCCTACCGACCTGCGTTGACGTCGGCGATGGCGAGGTTGACCGCCTCGGCGGCGTGGGCCGGCATCATCCCGACGACCTGCGACAGCGCGCTCTTCGTCGTCCAGCGCGTCGTCGTGCGGTACCGGCGAGCGAGCTCGGGGTCGACCGCGACGAGCGCGTCGAGAATGGCGGCGTAGGCGATCGGGTCGTCGACGATCTCGGCGAGCGACGTGCGCTCGTCGATCGGGGACGAGGATGCCGCAGCCGGCGCCACCTCGACGCTCCACCGATGCGTCCCCGACCCGACCGTCAGCACGTCGGAGGCGCCGGGCAGCACGACCTCCGCCGTGGTGTTCGCAGGCACCTCGGCCTCGATGACGAGCGTGCCGCCCTCACGGTGCCAGCCGACCCGCGCGTGGCCGTACGGGGTGTCGAGGCTCGCGGATGCGCTGTCCAGCTGATCCAGCGGCTGCGGCGCGATCCGGATGACGCGGTACCCGGGCGCGGCGGGTGCGAGCCCCGCGACCGTGCGGTGCAGCCAGTCCCCCACCGCGCCGAAGGCGTAGTGGTTGAACGAGGTCATCTCGCCCGGATTGATCGAGCCGTCCTCGAGCATGCTGTTCCAGCGCTCCCAGATCGTGGTCGCGCCCATGGTCACCGGGTAGAGCCACGACGGGTTCTCGGTCTGCAGCAGCAGCCTGGCCGCCGTCGGCAGCTGGCCGGTGACCGTGAGCGCGTCGGTGATCAGCGGGGTGCCGACGAAGCCGGTGCCGATCCGGTAGCCGTTCGTGCGGACCAACTCGGCGAGCCGCTCGCCCATCGCGGTGCGCTGCTCGTCGGAGCGGTACAGGCCGAACATGATCGCCATGGCGTAGGCGGTCTGCGCGTCCGACACGATGCGGCCGGCGTCGCTCACGTACTCCCGGAGGAACGCGGCGTGCACCGCTGCGGTCGGGTCGCCATAGCGACGCGCGTCGTCGGTGCGGCCGAGCAGCTGGGCTGCGCGGGTCGTGAGATCGAGCGACCGGTAGAGGTGCGCGCTCGCGACCACGTCGGAGTCGGCCTTGGCTCGGAACGCGTCTTCGGGCGGCGCGGTCGGGTCCAGCCAGTCGCCGAACTGGAAGCCGCCCTCCCAGAGCATCCTGTCCCCGGCGCGGCCGAGCAGGCAGTCCGACCAGGCGCGCATGCTGTCGAACTGGGCCTCGAGCACACCGCGGTCGCCGAAGCGCTCGTGCAGCACGGTGGGCACCACGGTGGCGGCGTCGCCCCACGCGGCGGCGGGGGTCGCGGCATCCCGCAGCACGTTCGGCACGATGAACGGCACGCTGCCGTCCGGGGTCTGGGCCTGCTCGAGCGCGAGGTCGACCAGCCAGGAGGAGAGGAACGCGTCCGCGTCGTACAGGAAGCTCGCGGTGGGCGAGAACACCTGGATGTCGCCGGTCCAGCCGAGCCGCTCGTCACGCTGCGGGCAGTCCGTCGGCAGGTACAGGAAGTTGCCGCGCATGCCCCACACCACGTTCTCGTGCAGCTGGTTCAGCAGTGCGTGGGAGCTCTCGAACCGACCGGTGCGACGCAGGTCGCTGTGGATCACGATGGCCGTTACCGCGTCGGCGGCCACCGGCAGACCGGTGATCTGCGCGTACCGGAAGCCGTGGAACGTGAACCGCGGCTCCCAGGTCTCCTCGCCGCCACCCCGGAGGGTGTAGCTGTCGGTGGCCTTCGCCAGGCGCAGCGGGCGCACACCGAGCTCGTCGTTCTCGAGCACCTCGGCGTGGCGGAGGGTCACGACGTCGCCGGCGGCGCCGCTCACGCGGATCCTCAGGCGTCCGACCAGGTTCTGGCCGAAGTCCAGGATCGGCTCGCCGCTCGCCGAGACGAGGGTCGCGGCCACGGGCAGCTCCTCGATGCGGCGGACGGCCGGGGAGGTGCGGGCGGTGGGGGTGACGGGGGGTGCGGCATCCACTCGCACTCGGCTCCATCCTGCGGCGTCGAAGCCCGGTTCGGCCCAGCCCGACTGCTCGCGGCGCGCGTCGTAGTGCTCGCCGTCGTAGATGCTCGCGTCGACCACCGGGCCATCGCCCGTCGCGACCCAGTCGTCGCCCGTGACGACCTCGGAGACCGAACCGTCGACGTACTCGATCCGCAGCTGCGCCGCGGCCGCCGGGTCGTCGCCGTAGAACGGCGGTGATCCCGCCCGGAAGCCGAACCGCTCGGTGTACCAGCCTCCGGCGAGCTCGATGCCGATCGCGTTCGCACCCTGGCGGAGGAGCGACGTGACGTCCGTGCTCTCGTGGATGATCCGCAGCGGGAACGGCGTCCATCCCGGCTTGAGCACCTGGTCGTCGACCTCGGCGCCGTTGATGAGCGCCTGGTACGCGCCGTGGGCGGTCGCATGGAGCGTCGCACGGCGAACCTCCCCGGCGACCTCGAACTCGGCGCGCAGCAGCACGGGCTGCGCGACGCGTGCCGGCTCGGCGAGTCCGATCATCGGAGCGACCCACTCGCCGTCGCCGAGGAACGCCGCCACGATCGGGTGCGGCTCACTCCAGTCGGAGACCTCGCCATCGCTGCCGGTGACCCGCACCCGCACGAGGTGCTCCGAGTGCGGCGCGATCGGGTCGAACGGCCACGCGACGAGCACGGACTCGCTGCCGTCGAGCCGCACCACGTGATCGCCGTCGAGTTCGATCTCGGCTGCGGACTGGCTCCAGTCGCCGCCCGACGAGCTGGTCACCCAGCTCAGTCGCGGTGCGGCGACGGCGATCCCATCGCTGTCGCTGCGCAACTCGGCGCGAATGGAGGTGACGGTGGCGGTCATGCTCGTCCTTCGGATCTGGTTCGGTTGGTCGTCATCCCTTGATCGCCCCGCTCGTGAGGCCGGCGACGATCTGGCGGTTGAAGAAGATGAAGAGCACGAGCGGCGGGATCGTGATCAGCAGGATGTCCATGAACAGCAGGTTGAACTGGTTCAGGGTCTGGCTCTGGAAGTTGTACAGCGTGAGCTGCACGGTGGCGTTCTCACTGCCGGGAAGGAAGTACAGCGGGCCGGCGAAGTCGTTGAACACCGCAACCGACTGCACCACGACGACGGTGACGATCACCGGTCGGAGCAGCGGCAGGATCACCGAGAAGAACAGGCGCAGTGGCCCGGCGCCGTCGATGATCGCCGCCTCGTCGAGCTCCTTGGGGATCGTCGAGACGAAGGCCCGGAACAGCAGGATGCAGAACGAGAGCCCGAAGGTGGCCTCGATCAGGATCATCCCGGGCAGCGTCTTGAACAGCCCGAGGCCCTGCATCACCCAGATCGTCGGCACGACGGCCGGCGGCACGATGAGTCCGGCGAGCACGAACACGTTGATGAACACGTTGAACCGCGAGCGCTTGCGCTGCAGCACGTACCCGACCATCGCCGCGATCAGGGTCATCAGGATGACGCTCGTCACGGTCAGCAGGGTGCTGTTGAAGAAGGCGCGCACCAACTGCCCGCTGTTGGCGCTGAACACCGCGACGAGGTTGTCGATGACCACCCACTCGGTCGGCCACGCGAAGCTGCAGCTCCGAGGCCTCCGAACGGTTCTTGACCGCCTGGATGATGATGAACGCGAACGGCACGAGGAAGACCAGCACCGAGACCAGGATCGCGATCGAACCGACGACCACACGCTGCACCGCCTCGCGCTTCACAGCTGCACCTCGCTGCGGTTGAGCGCCCGGTTGATCGGGATCGCGATGGCCGCGACGACGATGAACAGGATGACGTTGCCGGCCGTCGAGAGCCCGAAGAACCCGGCCTGGTAGTTCTTGTAGATCACCGACGCGATCACGTCGCTCGCGTAGCCCGGCCCGCCGCGCGTGGTCGCCCAGATCAGGTCGAACGAGCGCAGGCCGCCGATGAGCGACAGGATGACGACGGTGCCGGTCGCCGCCCGCGTGAGCGGCAGCGTGATCGAGCGGAAGATCCGCCACGGGCTCGCGCCGTCCACGCGGGCCGCCTCGAAGTAGTCGGACGGGATCGCGACGATGCCCGCCATGAAGATGAGCGTCGCGATGCCGACGCCCTTCCAGACGTCGACGGCCGCGACGGTGAGCAGGGCGATGTTCGGGTCGGTGAACCAGCCGGGGCCGTCGATGCCGAACATCGCGAGGGTGCTGTTGACGACGCCGTTGAACGGGTCGAGCAGCGCCTTGAAGGTGAGGCCGATGCCGATCGTGGACACCAGCACGGGGAAGAACACGACCGCGCGCAGGTAGCCACGGCCGAGGATCGGCGAGGTGAGCAGCAGCGCGAGCGCCATGCCGAGCACGACCTTCGCCGCCGAGGTGCTGAATCCGTAGACGAACGTGTTGATGAAGCCCTGCACGAGCTGCGGATCCTGGAAGAACTGCACGAAGTTGTCGATGCCGATGAAGGTCGAGTCGAAGAGGGTCCAGCGCGTGAAGGCGAAGTAGAACGACGCGAAGGTGGGCACGCCGAAGAACACGATGTACAGGGCGGCGGCCGGGATGTAGAACCACGACGGGTACGGATGCCAGCGCCGCATTCGCGGGCCGCCCTTGCGGTCGAGCCGGCCGATCGGGGGCATCCCGGTCAGGGTGCTCGCGCTCATCTTTCACTCCTCATCGAGATGGAGACCGGCGGCGGGGCTGCTCCCCCCGCCGCCGGTGGTGGACGCTACCGTCTCAGACGGATGGCGTTCCGGTCCAGCATCACCAACCGGGCAGGTTCAGCTGCTGGGCCTGCTTCTTGACGTCCTCGTCGTACAGCGCCGCCGCTTCCTCGGCCGTGCTGATGCCCGTGCCGACCTGGACGGTGATGGCCGGGAGGCCAGGGCCCTTGACCGGCGAGAGGAACTCGAGCGCCGGCGCCGACTTGCCGGAGTCGAAGTACGCCTGCAGCTCGTTGACGGCCGGCGGGATCTCTCCGGTCAGCTCGCACGCGGTCGTGACGTACGGGCCACTGGGCACGCCCGTCTCGTTCGCGATCGCGCAGGCCTCGGGGCTGGTGACGATGAACTCGATGAACAGCTTGGCCGCGTCGAGCTTCTGCGCCCTCGGTGGTCGTCGGGATGTAGAGTCCGCTCGGCTGCCACACCGTCGCGGCCGTGTACTCCGGGTCATCCGCCGGCATCGCGAAGTAGCCGATGTCGTTGAGGTTGTCCGGGTAGTTGGCCGCGATCGCACCGATCACCGCGGTCAGCATCGGGTACTGCGCTCCGCTGCCCTCGGCCAGGAGCTTGAGGGCCTGGTCGTTGTTGATCGCGAGGAAGTCCTCGTTGAAGAACCCGGCCTCAGCCGCCTCCTGCTGGTGGGCGAATCCGGCGAACGCGGGCTCGTCGACGTACTTCGCCTCGTTGGCGGTGTACTTCTCGGCCCAGTCGGGGTCCTGCTGGTCGACGTTGGCGAAGTCGGCGAGCAGCCAGAGCTGCGCGGTCCAGTCGTCGCCGTAGGCCTGGATGACCGGTGTCACGTCGGGCAGCTCGCTCTGGATCGTGCGGCTGTTCTCCATGAACTCGTCCCACGAGGTCGGCACTTCGAGGCCGAGCTGCTCGTAGATCTTCTTGTTGTAGAGCACGCCGCCCGCGAACGCGTTGCCGATCGGTGCGCCGTACACGCCGGCCTCGGTCGAGACGGTGCTCTTGAAGTCATCCGTCACGTCGGCCTGCCACGACTCGTCGGCGAGGTTCACGAGCGTCTGGTCGGGCTGGAGCACCTGGAACAGCGAGCCGGTGTTGTAGAGGAAGACATCCTGCATCTCACCGGTGGCGAGCTTGGTCTTCGTGAGGTTGTCACCCTCGGTGCCGGCTGGGTGGGTGTCGACGCTGACCGTGATGTCGGGGTACTTCTCCATGAAGGCCGCGACGAGCTTCTCGGTGTTCGCGACGGTCTGCTCGTCGTTGTTCGTCGAGTAGGTGATCTCGATCTTGCCCGAATCGCCGCCGGCGCCGCACGCGGCGAGTGAGCTCGCGGCGAGCGCGAGTCCGGCGACGATCGCAGTTCTGCGAATGATGTTGCTGCTGAAGACCATGTCTGCAATTACCTCTCTGTAATCTCGACCGGCGGACTGCCGGCGATCGGTCGTGCTGCGGTTCGGATTGCTGGCCCTCGTCCTCGAGAATGTGGCCGTATCTCATGATCAGCATGGATATTGCCATGTACTAGGACTATTTTGTGTCCATGTCTGCAGATCTTGCGGTGCCGGTCATCGATTCGCGTGACCACATCGCCCGCCAGCGCGGGCGCCTCACCACCCTCGCGCAGTTCGGCATCGCCGCCGAACCCTTCCCCGACTACGTGAACCCGGTGCTCGACCTGCACGGCCTCGACGTCGTGCTGCTCACGTTCGTGCTCGCCGGTGAGGGGCACCATGTCATGGGCGACACCGAGTACCCGGTGAACCGCCCGTCCTTCGGGATCACTCGCACCGGCGAGCAGCACACCCTGCTGACCGGGGAGGGGTCGATGGATGTCGTGAACGTCTACCTCGACGTCGAGGCGCATCCGCTCCCGTCGCTCGCACCCCCGCTCGACGTCGTGCTCGCGGCGCTCGTGCCGTTCAGCGCCTCCGTCTCGCAGCGACCCATCCGGCTCGCCCAGGTGGCCCTGGATGACATCGACGAGGTGACCCCGGTGCTGCAACAGCTCGTGGCCGAGACCATGAGCCCGAGAGCCGGCACCGGCGACGCGCTGGACGCCCTGCGCAAGCTGCTGCTCACCGCATGTGCGCGCGCGATCATCGCGGGCGGATTCATCACGGAGGAGGCGCCGCGCGGGGCGTCGGCCGGGTCGATCGAGAACGTGCGCAACTACCTCGAACGCACATACGTCGAACGGCATACGCTCGACGAGCTCGCCGCGATGGCGCACCTGGAGCGCACCTACTTCTCCCGGATGTTCGCGGCCCACACCGGCCTGCCGGTGACGGAGTACATCGCGCGCCTGCGAATCCGGTACGCGATCGCGCAGTTGCAGGGCAGTGACCGGCCGGTCTCCGAGATCGCGGCGACGAGTGGATTCCGCGATCTCTCGCACTTCGGGCGCACCTTCCGCCGCTACACCGGAACGTCCCCGCACGCCTACCGCCTCAGTCACGCCAAGCTCGCCGACCGGCGTGCGCGGGTCATGGCCGGTGAGATGTGACCGCCGCGCACCACGACCGCGCGATCGCGCGAGCCATCACGGCGTATGGCGGCACCCCTGGCGTCGAGGCCGTCGTGCTGGTCGGGTCGGTGGCGCGCGGGGACGAGCGACCGGACTCCGACCTCGATCTCGTGCTCGTGGTCTCCGACGACGACTTCGAGCGGCGGGCGGCCAGCGATCGGATCTCGTTCTTCGAGACGCACGACGAGTATCGAGGCGAGCAGGAGGGCGGGTACTTCGACCTCAAGGTCGTGACGAACGCGCAGCTGCGGCGCGCCCTCATCCACGCGGACGAACCGATGCGCGCGTCCTTCGAAGCCGCGCGCACCCTCTGGGCCGTGGACGACGCGCTCCACCGTGACCTCGACCGCCTCCTCCTCGACCTGGTGACACCCCCCGATGACCACTGGAACGACCTCGCGGCATCGTTCGCGGCCCAGGCCAGCCTGCACGGCGGATACTTCCTCGTGCAGGCGGAGAAGCTCGACAACGCGCTGCTGCTCCACCACGCCGCGGTGCATCTCGCCTTCGCGATCGGGCGGGCCCGGCTCGCCCAGCGGCGCATCCTGTTCGCGGGCCCGAAGTACCTCGAGAGCCGCCTGATCGCGGCCGGCGAGGGCGCCCTGGTCGGGCGGCTGCAGGCGTTCCTCGCTGCTCCGACCGCGGATGACGGCGCCGCGCTGCTGGCCGCGTTCGAGTCCTCGGTGTCGTGGCCGGTCAGCGAGGAGGCGAGCCTGTCGCGCTTCGTGAACGACAACGAGCTGGCCTGGCTCACCGGGCGACCCGCTCCGGAGTACCGCTAGAACGGCGCGACACGCAGCGGTGGCCCGGCGCGGCATTCGGCGAGAGGATGACGGTATGGCGCAGCCCAAGGAACCGCCGGTCGAACTCGTGGTCGGCGATCACACCGTCACCCTGAGCAATCCGTCGCGGGTGTACTTCCCCGAGCACGGCTGGACCAAACTCGACCTCGCGCAGTACTACCTCGCCGTGGGCGACGGCATCGTGAACGCCCTGCGCGAGCGCCCGACGATGCTGCACCGCTATCCGACCGGCGTGGACGGCGAGAAGGTGCACCAGAAGCGCCTGCCGCACGGGGCACCGCCGTGGATGGAGACCGTGCGCGTCACCTTCCCGCGCTACAACCGCACCGCGGACGAGCTGTGCGTCACGGAACTCGCGCACGTGATCTGGGCGGTGCAGATGTCGACGGTCGAGTTCCACCCGTGGAACTCACGGCGGGCGGATGTCGAGAAGCCGGATGAGTGGCGGATCGATCTCGACCCAGGGGACGCGTCATCCTTCGCCACCGTGCAGCGGGCAGCCGGCGTCGTCCGGGAGGTGCTCGATGAGCTCGGCGCCGTCGGCTGGCCCAAGACCTCGGGCGGCAGCGGACTGCACGTGTACGTGCGGATCAAGCCGGAGTGGGGCTTCGGCGACGTGCGACGTGCGGCGCTTGCCTTCGCGCGCGAGGTCGAGCGCCGCGCAGGAGCCGACGTGACGACGACCTGGTGGCGCAAGGATCGCGATCCGGCCGCGGTGTTCCTCGACTTCAACCAGAACGCCCGCGACCACACGATCGCGGCGGCGTACTCGGTGCGCGGCAATCCCGACGGCACGGTGTCCACCCCGGTGACGTGGGACGAGGTCGCCGACGTCGCGCCACGCGACTTCACGATCGCGACGGTGCCGGCTCGGTACGCGCAGCTCGGCGACCTGCACGCCGGGATCGACGATGCGGTGTTCGACCTCGCTCCGCTGCTCGAGTGGGCGGAGCGAGACGAGGCCGAGGGCGCCGAGACGCCGCCTGACGACGACCACGACGACTGATTCGTCGCGCGATCGCTCGGCTCAGGCCGCGAGGTGGAAGGTGCTCGCGAAGCGGGTGAGCAGCTCGCCCGGTCCGCGGAGCACCTCGACCACGCCGGTCTCGATCGCGCGGTCCGGGGCGAGTTCGCCCGAGATCAGGCGACGGATGTCGGGGCCTGCGGCGAAGGCGAGGTCGGCGGGCCCGTCGCCGCGGGAGACGTCGAGCGCGGCGCCATCCACTCGGATCAGCAGTTCCGCCGCGCCGAGTCGCGCCGCGTAGGTGGTCGCCGGGAGCTCCCGTGCGACGGATGCCCGGAACGCGGAGCGCAGGTCCATGGTCATCGAGTCCGGCGTGATGACCTGCTCGTCACGCGCCTCGCCGAGCGCGCGGTAGCCCCACGCGCCGAGCGCGAGGACGACCGGCTCGAGCTCCCGGCCGAACGGCGTGAGCTCGTAGATCACGAACCGGGCGCGCGGTGCGCGACGCAGCACGCCCGCGGCCTGCAGCTCCTTGAGGCGGGCGGCGAGGATGTTGGTCGGGATGCGCGGCAGTCCGGCCGCGAGCTCGCCGTACCGCCGCGGACCCACCAGCAGGTCACGCACGATCAGCATGGCCCAGCGCTCGCCGATCAACTCGAGAGCGCGGGTCATGCCGCCGTACTCGCCGTAGTCGCGGGCCGCCACCGGGGTCAGGCGTGCTGGTCGGCGACGGCCCCGGCCGCCGGCAGGGCGCCGTTCGGATCCATCCAGCCGAACTCGAGCGCGTTGCCGTCGGGGTCGGTGAGTCCGCGCTGGTACATGAAGCCGTAGTCCGACGCGGGCCGCGGCTCGAGGCCGCCCGCGGCGAGTCCCTTGGCGGCCGTCGCGTCGACCTCGTCGCGCGAGTCGAGGAACACGGTCGTCGAGCCCGCCGGGTTCTTGGCCGGGTCGCCGAGCGGCAGGTCGGTGAAGGTCTGGAAGAAGTCCCGCTGCATGAGCATCACGTAGCTGTGGTCCTCCTCGACGACGTAGCATGCGGCGTTGTGGTCGGACATCGCCGGGTTGAAGGTGAAGCCGACCGCGGAGTAGAACGTCTTGGCGCGCTCCAGGTCGGTGACGGGAAGTCCTACGAAGATCGCGGTCATGGTGTGCTCCTTGCTGGGGTGTGGTGGGTACCCATCCAGCATCGCACCATCACTTGTTAAAAACAAGTGGATGACTCTGCGGCCCGATCGCGGACCGCCTGACGTCAGCCCAGCCGCGTGAGCTCGAACACCGGGATGCGCCGGTGCGTCTTCTCGAGGTACTCACCGAACTGCGGCACCTCGGCAGCGATCTCGCCGTAGACCGCCTCCCACTCGTCGTCGCCAACCTCGGTGGCGCGCACGGGGACGGTGATGATCTCGCCGTCCTCGAGCGCCTCGAGGTCGAACTCGGGGTGCGCGCGCAGGTTGTAGTACCAGTCCGGGTTCTCCTGCGCCCCGCCCTTCGAGGCGACGACGCGCCATCCATCGTCGGTGCGGAACCCGACAACCGGGGTGGGACGCGGCTGGCCGGACTTGGCTCCGATCGCGTGCAGCACGACCAGCTTCGGCCCCCAGTAGTTCTCGGTGCCCTTGCTCGTGCGGAACGACTCGATCAGGTCGTCATTGCGGCTCATGCGGGTACTGCCCTCCTGGCCGGACATTCCGGCACACCGGTGAGAACGCGTGGGAGCCCGCGATCCTTCCTCGCGGCTCAGGCGAGGGACTCGTTCCGTCGCCGCGTGAGGTAGGCGGCCTCCGCGGAATTGCCCGCGCGTGCGATCGCTGCGTCGTAGGCGTCGCGGGATGCCGCGGTGCGACCCGTCCGGCGGAGCAGGTCCGCGCGCGCAGCGTGGAACGCGTGGTAGTCCGAGAGGTCCGGTGCGAGTGCGTCGATGAGCGCGAGGCCCGCGTCCGGGCCATCCCGTTCGGCGACCGCGATCGCGCGGTTCAGCCGCACGATCGGCGAGCCGTCCAATCGCACGAGCTGGTCGTACAGCGCGACCACCTGGGTCCAGTCGGACGCCTCGCCGTCGGTGTGCACGGCGTTGATCGCCGCGAGCAGCTGGTAGCGGCCCGGCGCGATCCCCGAGGCCAGGCGCTCGCGCACGAGGGCGTGGCCCTCTGCGATCCGGTCCGTCGCCCAGAGTCCGCGGTCCTGCTCGCCGAGCGGGACCAGCTCCCCCGCCGACGACACCCGGGCGGAGCGACGCGCATCGATGAGGAGCATGAGGCCGAGCATCCCGGTCGTCTCGCCGTCGTCGGGGAGCAGCTGGTGCAGCAACCGGGTGAGCCGGATCGCCTCGCCGGTGAGCTCCTCGCGCACGGGTTCGGTGTCGGGGCCCGACGCGAGGTACCCCTCGTTGAAGATCAGGAACAGCACCGCGAGCACACCCGACACGCGACCCGGCAGGTCGTCGGACCTCGGCATCCGGTACGGGATGCCCGCCGCTGAGATCTTCGCCTTCGCGCGCGTGATGCGGGCTCCCATCGTGGTGTCCTGCACGAGGAACGCGCTCGCGATCTCGGACACCGTGAGTCCGCCGACCATCCGCAGCGTGAGCGCGACGCGCGCCTCCATCGCGAGCGACGGGTGGCAGCAGATGAACAGCAGCCGCAGCCGGTCGTCGTCGATGGCGCCCAGCGGCTCGGTCTCGGTGTCGTACACGAGCATCGCCTCCTGGTGCCTCGCGTCGCGGGTGCTCTCGCGGCGGATCCGGTCGATCGCCTTGCGGGTGGCCGTCGTGGTGAGCCACGCGCCGGGGTTGGGAGGGATGCCGTCGGCCGGCCACCGCTCGGCCGCGGTCGCGAACGCCTCGGCCGCGGCCTCCTCCGCGGTATCGAGGTTGCCGAATCGCTTGGCGAGGGTCGCCACCACCCGCGCCCACTCCTCTCGGTGGACGCGGGCAAGGACGGCGTTCGCGTCGATCACTCGGGCGCGGCGAGGACCGGTCGCACCTCGAGCCGGCGGTTGCAGGCCCTCGAGCCCTCGGCCATGAGTTCGAGGGCGACATCCAGATCGGGGGCTTCGATGATCCAGAAGCCGGCCGCCCACTCCTTGGTCTCGACGAAGGGACCGTCGGTGAAGACCGGCTCCTCGCCGCGGCCGTCGACGACGGTCGACACGGTCGGATCGGCGAGTCCGGCGGCGAACACCCAGTGACCTCCGGCCTGGAGCTTCTCGTTGAAGGCGTCGATCGCGACCGCCTCCTCCGGGGTGCCGGATTCGCTGCGGTGGTCGAGGACGTTGACGAGATACTGCATGGTCGATTCTCTCTTCTTCTTCGCGCCACCCCTGGTGGGTGGCCTCACCCTTGCTACGAATGGGTGCCGATGGTTTCGACAGCCCTCCGAGAACTCCCAAATGTTAAGACGATGTGACATGGTGGGACCATGAGCGAGCCCCCCACCGTCCGAGTGTCCTCCGGCCAGCTCCGCGGCACCCGGGAGGACGGTGTCGACCGGTACCTGGGCATCCCGTACGCCGCCGCGCCCGTCGGTGCACTTCGGTTCGCTGCGGCAGCTCCGGCCCCGGCGTGGGAGGGGGTGCGCGACGCGGACCGGATGGGACCGACCGCCCCGCAGAATCCCTACGGCGCCGCGACCGCACCATACCTCGCGAACATCATCGACCCGGGTGACGAGTTCCTGAACGTGAACGTCTGGGCTCCGGTGGATGCCCGCAACCGGCCCGTGATGGTGTGGGTGCACGGCGGGTCATCCGCGCACGGCTCGAACGCGCTCGACGGCTACGACGGCACGGCCTTCGCCCGCGACGGCGTCGTGTTCGTCGGCATCAACTACCGGCTCGCCGCCGAAGGCTTTTCTGTGCTGGATGACGCGCCCACCAACCTCGGCCTCGCCGACGTCGCCGCGGCGCTGCGCTGGGTGCGCGCGGAGATCGCCGCTTTCGGCGGCGACCCGCGCAACGTCACCGCATTCGGCGAATCGGCCGGAGCCATCGCCCTCGGCCAGCTGCTCGCGAGTCCGGTCGCCGCCGCGCTGTTCGACCGCGTGATCCTGCAGAGCGGCGCACCCATGGCGTCGACCCGCAAGGAGGCCGCGCGCATCACGCAGTTGACCGCGAAGCAGCTCGGCATCCCGACCACGCGCGAGGCGTTCCTCGCCAGGACGCCGGCGGAGTTGCTCGACGCGGATGCGATCGTGACCGCGAAGTCGAACGCGCTCACCGGCGGTGCCTCCTATGCGGCCGCGATCGGCGACGAGCTCGTGCCGCGAGCTCCGCTCGAGGCCGTGCTCGACGGAGCCGGCGACGGCATCCCGCTCATGGTGGGGTGGACGAGCGAGGAGTACCGGCTGTTCCTCGTGCCGAGCGGGATCATCGAGCGGGTGAACGCCGTGCTGTTCGCGCTCGCGCGGGTGCGCTACAAGGTGAGCCGTCGCATCCTGCGGGCCTATCAGGACGCCCACCCGGGAGCCTCGCGCGGCGTGCTGCTCGGCGAGATGCTCATCGACCACCTGCTGCGGCTGCCGTTCAACCGGATGGCCGACTCCCGTCTCAAAGCACGGTGCCGCGCCGACCTACGCCTACGAGTTCGCGTGGCCGACCAAGATCGGCGACCTCGGCGCGGCCCACGCCCTCGAGATCGGCTTCGTCTTCGACCGCCTGCGCTCGCCGGACTGGATCCGCTTCGCCGGCGAGGACGCGCCGCAGCGCCTCGCCGACGAGATGCACGCCGCGTGGGTGCGGTTCGCGACGACGGGCGATCCGGGATGGCGCGCGTGGGATGCATCCCGCCCCGTGATGGTGTTCAACGATCCGACGTCGGGCGTCGTCGAGGGTCCGCGGGATGCGCAGCTCGCGGTGTGGGGACGGCACTAGGCGCCTATCGACTCGGCGAGGTGCACGATGTGCCGCCCTGCTCCGAGTTCTCGGGTGCCGGCCTCGACGCGGATGGTCGCCAGGGCGCCTTCCGGCACCTCCACCTCGAAGCGCCAGCCGCCCGGTCCGCGCTCCCACTCCACCGCGGCGTCGCCGAGCGGCGTGCGGTGCCGGATGTGCGCGCGGTTCACGCGGAGATCATCCACCGGGCGAGATCTCGAACGCGGTCCAGCCCGGCTCGGTGACGCGAAGGCCGCCGACCCGCTGCTGGATCCACGCGGCCACCGAGCCGAGGAAGTAGTGGTTACGAGACCGGGCATCCGGATCCCATGACTCGAGCAGCGTCGTCTCGCCGTTCTCGAACCACCATCCCCAACTGGGCGCCGTGCGCTGGGTCAGCACGGTCAGCGCGAGATCGTCGCGCCCGGCCGCGCTCAGCACGGGCAGCAGATGACGCACGCCGACCGCGCCGCAGTCGAGGTGGCCACCGGTGCGCTGCTCGAGGTCGTCGACCAGGCTGCGCCGCACCGACGTCACGTGCTCGTCGGGCACGACGCCGAAGGCGAGCGGCAGCACGTTGAGCACCTGTCGGTAGGCGACGCCGGGCACCGCGTAGTGCCCGAGCTGCTCGTCGAACCAGCGCTCGTGGTACGCGCGGCGGTGCGCAGTGCGGCGGCGGCGTACTGCTCGGCGCCGGCGGCATCCCCGAGCTCGGCGAGGATCGCGGCGGTGTGCTGCAGCAGCGTGACGGTCATGATCGAGCCGATCGGAGCCATGCCCTCCGGTCCCACGGAGTAGCCGGGCGCGAGCCAGTCGCCCCAGGTGCGCCCGGTCCAGAGGTCGGCGTCGAGCTGGCCGATCACCTGGTCGGCGAACCGCCGGATCATCGGCGCCGCCCTCTCGAGCAGCTGCCGATCCCCGTACTCGCGGTACAGGTACCACGGGATCAGCACCGCCGACGATGACCACGTCGGGTCGGACGCGCGTCCCCAGCCCGGGGTCGGGATGATCTGCGGGATGGCGCCGTCCGCTGCCTGGGCGTCGATGTGATCGTCGATCCACTTGCCGAAGGCGGCTCTCAGGTCGAAGTGGTGGAGCAGGCCCTCGGTCGCGAGGTGCGCATCCGCGGTCCACCCGTTCTTCTCGTAGATCGGGGTGTCGGTGGGGATGCCGTGGAAGTTGTTGCGGAACGTGTGCGCGGTCGCCGTGTCGATCCATTCCACGATCGGCTCCGACGCGGTGAGCTCGCCGACACGCTCGAGGGGTGTGTAGAGGGGGATGGCGCGGACCTCCTCCACGACCGCTCCGCCCGCGACCTCGATCTGCATCCAGCGGAAGCCCCGGTACCCGAACTGCGGCTCCCAGATCACGTCGTCCGCGGGATCCTCGAGCCGGATGGTGTCGACCTGCGCCTCGCCCGCGACCAGGAAGTTGTCGCAGGCCACCGTGCCGTCCGGCCGCCGCTGCTCACCCGAGGTCACCCGCACGCTCGCGCCGGCACGCCCCGAGACACGGCACCGGATCCTCCCGACCATGACCTCGCCGAAGTCATGCACCGTGCGCGCGGCATCGAGGGGTTCGATCACCCGGGCCGGCCGCGGCGCGAGCGCGAGCACCGGCGGCACCGTGGACGCACGGAGGACTCCCGCCGGCGGATCGACGACGACCGCCGGCTCCCACACGGGGGACACGTCGCCGACCACGAGGTCCTCGCCGCGGAACAGTCGTTCCGTCACCCGGCCCGCCGCGGTGGTCCAGGCATCGTCGGTGACGATCGTCGACGTCGCGCCCTCGGCGTCGGTGACGTCGAGGTGCGCGAGCGCCACGGGCTCGCGGTGCCAGGGCGCGAGGCTCCAGCCCCAGAGGTCCCCGCCGCGCGCGGAGTAGCGCTCGCGCCCGGCGTGGATGGTGATCTCGTTCGATCCGGGGTGCAGCAGGTGGGCGACATCCCATGTGCGGTACAGCACGGTCTTGTCGTAGTCGGTGATGGCGGGCTCGAGCGCCTCGTCGCCGACCCGGATCCCGTTGATGCGGATCACGCCGGTGCCGAGCACCGACGCGGAGAGCGCGGCCGAGACCGCGGGCGAGTCCAGCTCGAATTCCCGGCGGAAGATCGGGTTGGATGCCGGGAGGGTGTCCACCCCGATGGCGCGCACTCCGGGCACGGCGACGTCGTCCTCGAGGGCCTCGCCGAGCACGGGGAGCGGGGAGATGCCGTCGTCGGATGCCGCGGCGACATCGTCGGCCGTCGACCAGCCGATCGGTCCCCGCTCGACCCGCACGACCACCCGGTAGTCCCCTGCGGGAGCGGCCGGCGAGACGTCGAGCAGTGTGCCGAAGGAGTCCCAGACGAGCTGCGGACCCTGGACCGTCCGCTCCACGACCACGGCGCCGTCGAGGGTCTCGAGGCTGACGGTGAACCTGACGTCGATCGCGTGCTGCTCCGCACCCACGCCGGGCCCCCTCAGGTCGACGTTGACCGCGGCGATCGTCCCGTCGGTGTGGAAGGTCTGTCCGAGGGAGTGCCCGGCCTCTGCCCAGTCGAGACGGGTCGCCTCGATCTGACGAATGATGCGGGTGCTGGCCGGCACGGGGCGCGCGATCCAGCGCGCTTCGGAATCGGTAAACGTCATGAGGCAATCCTGTAGGACTTCGGATGCCTCGCGTGGTCGCACCGCGCGCCAAGGAGTCAGCGCTCTCGGGAACCGTCCGGCTCCCAGCGGCGACGTCTCGTGCTACGGCAAGGAGCCGTCCTCGTCGTTGCTCGGGGATCCGTCCCGGACCGCTTGCCTGACGACCAGGAGGTCAGAAACGGTGTTGCTGGCCGCCCAATCCTCGAACGCCTCGAGCGCATCCTCTGCCGTCTCGGCGGGAGCCATGAGTTGCTCGAAGTCTCCTAGGAGGTAGACGGTGAAGCCGTTGGCGGAGGAGATGACCTGCCCCACGCCCTGGCCCTGGTCGTCCACCAAGTCGTAGTCGTTGGAGCGAGGACGTCGACGCAGTGCGTAGCTCATGCACTTCCTTTCGGCTTCGGGAGCTGGAGGACGGCCCACTGGGAGCCGCCCTCCACGCTTACGACTACGCCCGACGTGACCCGCGGGTGATGAGCCCGTAGATCAGCAGCACGATGATCGCACCGACGATCGCGACCAACCAGGTCTGGATCGAGAAGAAGCCCTCGAGACCGATACCGAAGATCGCACTGCCGATGAACCCACCGAGCAGCGCGCCAACCACGCCGAGGACCAAGGTGATGAGCCACCCGCCGCCCTGTGTGCCCGGCAGGATCGCCTTCGCGATGGCGCCTGCGGCGAGTCCGAGGATTATCCAACCAATGATTCCCATGACGACCTCTCAGTCAGTCAGCGTTCGGTCCGAACTTCGGGCCTCATCTAGCGTCGCACCGCGGAGTGCGATTGAGCGGCCGTTGCGCACGAGCGGCTCGGAGTGCTACAGGAAGGGCTCAGTCCGGAGGATCCGTACCGGCGAATTCCAAGCGTGGCAAGCCCTACTCGGGTTCGGCCGCTCGTGCGTAACTGATGGGATGCACCGCTCCGAGCACACCCCGTGACCCCCGCGCCAGAAGGCGCTGCGAGGATGCGAGTGCTCGAGCGCTCGACCTACCGCGGTCCCAACCGATTCAGCAATGCCGCGATGGTGCGGATCCTGCTCGACCTCGGTGACCTCGCGAGCACCAGGAGCAACCAGATCCCGGGCTTCGTCGAGGCGCTCGTCGCCGACCTGCCCGAACTGTGGGTTCATCACTGTGGTCGCGGCCACCCGGGCGGCTTCATCGAACGACTTGTCGAGGGCACCCTGCTCGGACACGTCGTCGAGCACGTCGCGCTCGACCTACCAGGTGCTCGCCGGGGACGAGGTGTCGCGCGGCAAGACCCGTCGCGTCGGCAAGGGCAGCACGCAGTATCACGTGCTCACCGCCTACGAGACTCCGACGACGGCGTTCGCCGCGCTGCGACTCGCGCTCGAACAGGTCCAGCGTCTGCTGCCGGAAGAGCTTCGCGGCATCGGTGGGCTCGACCTGGTGCATCCACCGGTCGACGGTCTGGCGGGACTGAAGGCGATCGCGGTGCGAGGCCGGCTCGGTCCGACCACCCGCGCGATCGCGACCGCCGCGCGAGCGCGCCGGATCCCGGTCGAACGAGCCGATGACCGGTCGTTGCTCCGACTCGGCCACGGAGCTCGCCAGCGGTGGGTGCGTGCGAGCGTGACCGACCGCACCTCACACCTCGCCGTCCTGACCGCAGGGGACAAGGCGCGCACGAAGGCGGTCCTGAGGACTGCGGGTGTGCCCGTGCCGGATGGAGTGATCTGCGCGAGTGCCGAGGCGGTCGTCCTTGGCGCGCAGTCGCTGCGCCGCCCGCTGGTCGTGAAGCCGCTCGGCGGCAATCACGGACGCGGCGTGAGCCTCGACCTGGACACCGACGACGACCTCGCTGGCGGCCTACGCCGCCGCGGGCGCGCCGACGGTCGTGCTCGAGGAGCAGGTCGCCGGCGTCGATCACCGGGTGCTCGTGATCGACGGTCATGTGGCCGCGGTCGCGGAGCGCCGTCCGCCGTCGGTGACCGGCGATGGCACGCTCACCATCGCCCAGCTGGTCGAACGCCTCAACGACGATCCTCGCCGAGGAGACGGTCACGAGAACCTGCTGACCAGGGCGTCCATCGAACCGCGCGAGCTCGTCCGCCAGGGCTTCACCGCGTCGGACGTGCCGGACGTGGGGCTTCAGGTGCGCCTGCAGGCCACGGCGAACCTGTCGCGCGGAGGCGACGCGGTCGACCGCACCGACGACATCCATCCCGGCCTGGCGGAGCTGGCCGAGCGAGCCGCGAGCGCTGTCGGCCTGGATGTCGCCGGCGTCGACCTTCTCGTCGAAGACATCACCGCACCCCCCGAGGCACAGCGCGTCGCGGTCATCGAGGTGAACGCAGCACCCGGCTTCCGGATGCATCTCGCGCCCTCCGAGGGTCAGCCGCGGGACGTCGGCGTGGCATTCGTGGAGTCGATCTACCCTCGCGGGTCGAGGGCGCGCGTCCCCATCACGGCCGTGACCGGCACCAACGGCAAGTCCACGGTCGTGCGGATGATCGCGTCGATCCTCGAGCACGACGGGCAACGCGTGGGCATGACGAACACGAGCGGCGTGTACTCGAACGGACGGCTCGTGAGGAAGTCGGATGCGAGCGGCCCGAGAAGCGCCCGCATGGTGCTCGCCGATCCCACGATCGACGCCGCCGTGCTCGAGACGGCTCGCGGCGGCATGGTGCGCGAGGGTCTCGCCTTCGATGCCCCCGACGTCGGCGTCGTCCTCAACGTCTCGCGGGACCACATGGGACTGGGCGGGGTGAACACGCTCGCCGACCTCGCGCGAGTGAAGTCGATCGTCGTGCGCGCCGTCCGCAAGCGCGGCACGAGCGTGCTCAACGCGGACGATCCACTGGTGCGCAGGATGTCGCGGGTGGCCGGCGGCCGGGTCGCGTTCTTCACGATGTCGTCCCGCCCCGTCGAGCTCGAGGAGCACCTCGTCGCCTCGCTCGAGGACGGCGACGTGCTCACGCTGCATGACGGTGGCACGTCGCATCCACTGCTCGAAGCGCGCGCCATCCCGGCGACGATCGACGGCGCGGCACGGTTCAACGTCGCGAACGCACTGGCCGCGGCGCTTGCCGCCTACGCGCAGGGCGTGAAGCCCGAGGTCATCGCCGACGCGCTTCGGGAATTCGACAGCGGCTTCGAGCAGAACCCCGGGCGACTGAACGTGACGACGAAGCACGGCTTCACGGCCATCCTCGACTACGGCCACAACCCCGAGGCGATCCGCGCGATCGGCCAGCTCGTCAGCCACCTGCGCTCGACGCACGGGCGGGTGATCGGGGTGATCAGCGTGCCGGGTGATCGTCCGGACGACGACATCCGCGAGGTCGGGCGCACGGCGGCGGGCGTCTTCGACGACCTGGTGTTCCGCGAGCGCCCGGACGGACGCGGTCGCGGTCCCGGCGACGTGCTGCGGCTGCTGCACGATGGCGCGGTCTCCGCCGGACACACCAGCATCCGGATCGTGGCGGACGAACCAGCGGCGATGGATGCGGCCATGCGATCGGCCCAGCCGGGCGACCTTGTCGTCATGACGTGCACCGATGTGGATGCGGTGTGGCAGCAGATCCAGGAGTTCCGGCCGTGAGCGGCGCGCTCATCCTCATCGGCGGCCACGAGGATCGTCGCGGCGAGAGGGTCGTGCTCTCCGCGCTGGCGAGGGCGTGCTCGGGCGGGCCGCTGGTGCTCGTGACCGCGGCATCCAGCGAACCCGAGCGGTACCTGCCGATGTATGCGGAGGCGTTCCGGCCGTTGGGGGTCGAGGTCGTCGAGCTCCGGCTGAAGGATCGTGCCGCTGCGGACCACGCGACGAACGTGGCGCTGCTGGACCGGGCCGGTGCGGTCTTCATCACCGGGGGCGGCCAGGTTCGGGCGATGCGCATCCTCGGCGGCAGCGCGGTGACGCGGAGGATTCGCGCGCGGTGGCAGGACGGGATGACCGTGTCCGGCGCGTCGGCCGGAGCGGCACTGCTCGGCGAGTGGATGCTCGGCGGAGGAGCCAACGACGAGGCCGCGGAGAGCGATCTCGATGTCGTGCGCGGTCTCGCCCTGCTCCCGGACGCGCTCGTCGATCAGCACCTCGTGCAGCGCGGGCGCACCCCGCGCCTGATCGCCGCGTCGACCCTCAAGGGCGTCCTGGGCATCGGAGTGGACGAGGACACGGCGGCGGTCGTCCGCAACGGCGTCGTCGACGTCATCGGCGCCGGCACGGTCACGGTCGTCGACACGTCACACGCGACGGGCGATCGTGGCGACGGCGGGGTCTCGGTGCGGAACGCGATCGTCTGCGTGCTCACGACGTCGGACGAGTCGTATCCGCTGCCGGCCCGCAAGCCCTAGCGCGACGGCGCGGACGCGCGTTGGCTGGAGGCATGACGAACGACGACGACCGCGACCGGGTCGATGACCCGACGTCTGAGTAGAAACGCACATGAGCGCCGCGGTGGGCGGTACCGGCGGTCTCGCACGAGTAGTGTCGGCGCCGTGACATCCGGTCCGCAGCAAGCCCAGAGGAGCGCACTCAGCGTCGAGCAATCCGGGCTCATCGCGACGGCGATCACGCTGGTGCTCGGCGCAGCCCTTCTCGCGCTGCTCTTCCCGCGCGGAGCGATGAGCCTCGATGGGCCGGACTCGGTCGGCGGCGGCGCGCAACTGCTGGTGCTGCTGGTGGGCGTGATCGCCGTTCCCGTCGTGTTCTCGCGGTCGGCTCGGGGGCGCGCACAGCCGGTGGCACGTCGCATCCTGTCGACCACCACGCTCACCTTCGCGGTCACGGCGACCGCGACCCTGCTGGTCTCAGCCGCGTTCACCGTGTTCGCGCTCGCGCTACCGGCCGTGCAGATCGACTGGGCCGCGGGGATCGGTATCGGCGCGGTCGTGGCCGCCGTCGTCGCGTACCTGATCGTGGGACTGGTCTCCGACCTCAGCACGAGGGACCTTGCGACCCTGCTGTCGGTGTTCCTCGTCGGCGGTGTGCTGAGCGCGATGTTCGCCGCGACGAACGGCGATTGGTGGCAGGAGAACTTCAGCTCGCTCGACATCGTGAACTCGAACGCTGCCGACGCCTTCAACTTCACGCTCGTCATCGGCGGCCTCATGGTCGTAACCCTCGCCGACTTCCTCGCGATCGACCTCGACGCGTGGCTTGGCGCGCGCATCGATCGCAAACGCGTGCGCCTGATCCGGTCGTGGCTGATCGCCTGCGGTATCGCGATGACCGGGGTGGGCCTCGTTCCGATCAGCGCGGGGCAACCGCTGCACGCCGTCATCGCGACCGTGATGATGGCCCTCTTCGGGGTCCTGGTCGCCGCGCTGCCGGCGCTGATCCCCGCGCTGCCGCTCGGGTTCAAGATCGTGTCCTACACCGCGCTCGGGCTCATCGCCGTCGCGGCGCTGCTCTGGGTGCCGGTCGGGTACTTCAACCTCACCGCGGTCGAATTCGTCGCGGCCGTGATCCTCTTCGTGTGGCTCACGCTGCTCGTCCGCACGGTGGCGGCGGGGGCGAAGGATGCGGGGGGAGCGGAAGAGGTCGTGGTGCCGCCGCCTTCGGCGGGCGGTACCGGTGGTCTTGCACGCGTGTCGCCCTAGGGGCGCCGCGCGGGCGCTCGTACTTCGATGCCACTTGAGTCGCCGCGTCCTTGGTTGACCACACCGAACGGACACCACACAGAACAGTGGATATGGAAGAAGCCCCGCCGTTCGGCGGGGCTTCTTCCATATCGCGCGGTACCGGTGGGATTTGACTCCCCTACTGGCTCCCCCAAATGCGGCTGCGCCGCGCCCGGGGCCCCTCGCCAGCGGGGGCCCACGAATGGCCTCGCCTCCCACGACACAGCCGAAACGCAAAATGACCGCCACAGGGGCGGTCATTTTCCGTTTGGCGGTACCGGTGGGATTTGAAATCTAGTTCGCGTTCCCTTGCTCGCTGACAATTGCGCCAGATCACAGGAGTTTGTTGATTGTTTGAGCTCAATGGCGTTCGCTGTGATCGGGCGAATCCCGCACAGTTGTGGGGTTTTTGTGGGGAGCTACGCCGTGGTCGGCTGATTCAGAGCAGAGCGAAACGTCGTCAACATCTGGGCGATCTGCTCGTCCGCGGTCACGTCAAGAGAGACGACATCGGCGGCCGCGCCCTTTCGCTTGAATTGCGCATCTTCTGCCACGAGGAGGGCGGCGCCCGGGTCGAGCATCGTCCAGTTCGCGTGATCCATCTGAGCTCGTCGGAAGGCTGCGAGGTAGATCGCCGTCAGGAACTCCGAGGGCGTTGTCGCGTCGGGATAGCGGCGCAGAACCACGATGCGAGCCGTATCGACCGAGGGCGCGACGGCGAATGCCTCGCGAACCGTCGCGAGCACGCTTGATCCGAGAGCGTCGACGTAGAGGGCATTGCGCTCCGACTTCGTCCGGCGCTTAGCGGTCGGCCGGCCAGTGGGCGTGAAAGCCGGTGTGCGATCTGGGACGATCGTCCCCGGTCCGACAAGGATGACCACTGTTGCGTATCGGCCGCCGGCGTCAGCGCCAACGTCGACACACGTTGATTCGGACGCGTTGTCAGCGAAGGCGGCTTCGAGCGCCGCCATCACCGTCTCGGGATCGTGAGAGATGAGCCGCTGCCATTCGGATTGTGCGAGTCCGACTTCGAGTGCATGAGCCTCGGCGTTCGCGACGTCCTGCTGCCGCCCGAGTTCCACCGCGGCCGAATGAGCCCTTACTCGCGCCTCTCGCCGATCCGCACGCTTGAATACTCCGATTCCCTTTGTGGCGGCTTTCTGCATTTGCATCGAAAGAGACGAGATGTCTGTGGCGGCTGGCGCCGGCAAAGAACGGGGAACGGCGGGGTCGAACGCTTCGTGATGCAGAGTCACGAGCCGACGCTCCAGCTCAGCGAGGTGGACGAGTTGCTCGTCGAGGGTGGCAGCTTGGTTAGCTCGCTCAAGCTGGCCCAGCGTCGAGCGAGGGTTCGAGTGGTACTGCGACACGCGAACACCGGCAACCCGCGCCGATGTGTAAGCAGCGCCGCCGCCGAAAGAGACTCGAGCGGAGCTGTTACCGATGCTCGTGCGAACGCCGCGGCTGGAAACGCTCATGCGCACGCCTGGAGCTACCCGAAAACTCATCCTCGCCATGCCGTGCTCCTCGTCCTTGTGCCCGCAGGCTATACCGATGATCCAGCCGCGCGAGCGGTACGGTTTCGTACCCCTCGAGCCGTTTACTCGCGTACGGCATATCCGGGTGGTCGGGCTGCTCAGAATAAGGTGAGCAGCCCGACGTCTCAGCCGACGATGTCGCGCCGACGCAACACGAGGGTCGCAATGACCACCAGGAGCAGTCCCGCCCCCCACAACGCCGCCAGCCCCGGCCCGTCGGCGCCGTTCGCGAGGGGGTCGTTTTCATATGCCCACGCGTAGGGCGAGGCGTTGCGGATGGCTTCGACGTCGCTCGCCTGGTTGGCGACGGCGTTGAGCACGTACCCGATCACGGCCACTGCGGCCCCGGCAAGGGTTCCGATGCTGCGCCGTCCGGCGATCGCCCCGACCGCCAGGGCTGCGGCGCCGCTGAGGAAGGTGAGGCCCAGGAGCGCGATCACCGCCGCGATGACGTTCGGCGGATCGAGGTCGAGCTCGGATGGGGTGTTGAGCGCCACGATGAGCAGCGCCGCGACGAGCCCGAGCCAGAGGAGGCGGACCAGGATCGAGAGCGCGGACTCGAGTGCGTACTGGGCTCGGCCAACTCCGTGCGCGAGGGCCAGCTCCAGTCGTCCACTCTCCTCGGCTCCACCGATCGCACTGGCGCCCCACGACGTCGCCGCGATGGTGAGCAGCAGGAACCCGATCAGTCCGAAGAAGGTCGCTTGGGTGTAGCCGGCCCCGGATCCGATGCCGGCGAACCCGAGCGTGTTGATCAACTCGGACGGCATGCTCTCGATCATCTGCTGCATCTGCCCGTCACCGCCGACGCTGGGATACAGCGGAAGGTACAGCGCGAGGACGGCGACCACGCCGGCAGTCCAGCCGAGGAGCGACCTCCACCCGTCGGCGAGGGAGCGCCGGAAAATGGGAAGCGGACTACGCACGGTCGGCTCCTTCGGCGTCGTGCCCGTAGAGGGCGAGAACCGATTCCTCGAGGTCTGGCTCTTCGATGGCGAGGTCGACCACCGTCGATCGGGCGAGCAGCTTGATCAGCGGGTCGATGTCGCCGTCGATGGTCGCGGTGACCCGCACGATGTCGCCGTCGACCACGTCGGCGTCGCTGATCCCGGGCATGCTCGTGAGCGCAGTTCCGCAGGGACTTGGTGTTCGGTGTCGCGGACTCCGGCGCGAATCCGGCGCCGACCGGTGAGTCTCAGGCTCTCGACGTCGCCTTCGGCGACGATCCGGCCACTGCTCAGGACGGCAACGCGATCGGCGGTCTGCTGGATCTCGCTGAGAACGTGTGAGCTCAGCAGGACGGTCTGGCCGTTGTCGCGAGCTTCGCGGACCATGCTGCAGGAACTCGCGCTGGACGAGCGGGTCGAGCCCGCTGGTCGGCTCATCGAGCACCAGCAGTTCGGGTCGATGCATGAAGGCTTGGATGAGACCCACCTTCTGCTTGTTGCCCTTCGACAGCGCCCGCACCGGTCGGCTGAGATCGACGTCGAGGCGGGCAGCGAGTCTGTCGATTTCGCCGCGAGGGACCGGACCGCTGATGTCGGCGTAGTGCCCGAGCAGACTGCGTGCGCGGACTCTGCCTTCGAGACGGAGTTCGCCGGGAACGAACCCGATGCGTCGGCGGAGGGCGGGTCCGCCGTGGCGAGGATCGGCGCCGAGTACTGACGCGCTGCCAGAGGTCGGGCGGATGATGTCCAGCAGCATCCGAAGGGTGGTGGTCTTGCCTGCGCCGTTGGGCCCGATGAGGCCGAAGACGGTTCCTGGCTGGATCTCGATATCCAGTCCGTGGACGGCAGTTCGCGCACCGTAGCGCTTGTGCAGTCCGTTGGTGGTGATGGCAGCGGTCATCGACCGTGCTCCTTTCAAGTAGGTGAGGGTGCGAACGTAGCGAACTAGCGACCTAGCGGGGCGGGTCGGGATCCTGATTCGGGTCGTTCTCTCCCTTATCCGAGCTCGGACCCGCGGTGCGCTCGAGCGCGTCGCGCGCGGCGTCGAGAATGCGCGAGTCGGTGTAGAGGCCGTTGGTGTACAGGTCGAGGATCGGCAGTGTCGACCGCCGAAGCATCGCCGCGTCAAGTTGATCACCGCCGAGGGCACGAGCGACGTGGCCTCGCATGATGAGAGGCACGATCCCGTACAAGGTGACGTAGGCCGCTGTCACGTCGCGATCCAGCGGCGGCCGCACCACACCGGCTGCCACCTGCTCGTCAAGCATGCGCGTGGTGGCCGAGAGCAGTGAGTCGAAGAGGTGATCGCCCGCCGGCGTGTGATCGGTCAGCATGCGGGCGAGGTAGTCGATGAAAGGCCGGAATTGGTCGACGTCGGCGAGCCACGCCTGCATCGCGTTGGACGCACCATCACCGATCAACTGGTCCTTCCGGCCCAGGAATGCTTCGATGACGAAATCGTCGCACTCGGTGCGGAGCTGATCCTTGGACCCGAAGTGGTGGATGACCAGGGCAGGACTGACATCTGCCCGGTCCGCGATTTCGCGAACGCTCGTCTCCGCGAAACCCCGTTGCCCGAACAGCGCAATTGCAGTTTCGCGGATGCGCGCCCGCGTTGTCAGGTCATCAGGGCGGGCTGAACGCATGTTCAATACACTAAACGTTTGTTCAACGAGTGTCCAGGAATCAGCGGTCGAGTTGCATCCGTCTCCAGGTTTCCGCGACCGCGACAACGGCTAGCCCGGCGAAGGGCACCAGCAGGGATAGCTGCAGCGCCGAGACATTCGCGCCACCCGAAAGCGCCCAGAGCGCTGGTGCGGCGAGCGGCATCCATCCGCCGAGTCCGGCCAGCACTGATACCTGAGCCACCACGACCAGTCCGATGGCGACGCTGACGCCGCCGAGCACCGACCGGCTCAGACTCGCCGCCCACGCCACCGGAATCGTGATGGCCATCGACATGACGCCGAGCGCGACCTGCCGACCGAGCATCCAGACGGTCTCTTCGTCGACGGGGCCGAGGCCCGCGACCGTACCCATTGCCAGGAGAGCGAGCGCAAGCGCGACGCTCATGCCGCAGACCCACAGGGCGTAGACGAGCACCTTGGCGATTGCGATCGTCGCGCGACGTACCGGCAGGGCGAAGAGCCCGGTGATGGTTCCGTCGCCGAATTCCCGTCCGAACATCCACGCGAGGACGACCGCGAAGCCGCCGAGCCCACCGGCGCCCGTGATCTGGACAGCGCCGAGAAGGAAGCCGCGCCAGTCGCCGTCGGCCACGGGACCGAGCTTGGCAAGCAACTGCGGATCGGTGGTGGTTGCGGCGGCGAGGAGCAGCGAGCCGCTGATGACCGAGATGCCCACCACGATCGCGATCGACCCGACACGGCCGACCGTGGATCCGGCCAGCTTGACGAGCTCGGCCCAGACTGCGGGCCTCATCGGTTCGCCTCCTCGTCATCGGCACGGACCGCCTCGAAGAATGCATGCTCGATCTCGGGGGTGTCGGGGGCGAGTTCACCGATCAGGCGCCCCGCGTTCATGACCACGATCCGGTCCGCGATCCGCGCCACTTCGTCGAGATGGTGACTGCTGACCAGGATCGCAGCGCCGTCGCCGGCCCTCCGGAGCAAGCTCTCGCGCAGCCGGATCACGCCAGCGGGGTCGAGGGCATTTGTCGGTTCGTCGAGCACGATCACGGAGGGGTCATGCTGCAGGGCCGCCGCGACGCCCACCCGCTGACGGTTTCCGAGAGACAGCGCGCGTATTCGGCGATTCGCGTATTGCTCTAGTGCGAACTCGGCGATCACGCGGTCGATCGCCGCTTCAACGTCGGGGATCCCCCGCAATCGCGCGCTCACCACGAGGTTCCGGCGCGCGGTGAGTTCTGGGTACGCGAGCGGGTACTCGACGAGGTGCCCGACTCGCCCCCATTCGGCCACGGGTGCCGACGCGACATCGTGAGGACCTAGCAGCACCTGCCCACTGTGCGGGCGCAACATCCCGAGCATGACGCGCATGAGAGTCGACTTGCCGGCTCCGTTCAACCCGACGAGCGCCACCACCTCGCCCTGATGCAGGTCGAGGTCGATGTCGAAGATGCCCGCGCCGCTATTGAATGTCCGCGATACCCGATCCAGGGTCATTGCCGGGTCATTGCTCGGGTCATTTCGCACCGCCCGCGAGTACACGCAATGCCGCATCGATGGCAGAGCCGAGGTCCGGCTCGTCCCCGTCTGCCCAATCCAGAAGCGCTGCGGTCAGAGCAGCCATCGTCGCCGCCGCCGCGATTCGCGCGTCCGGGGCCGTCACGCCGCGAGTAACCAGGGCGTCCGCGATGGCGTGCTCGGTAGCGGCGTTGTTGCGGGCTATGGCTCCCCTCAAGGTAGGTGTGCGGGACACGATTCGAAGCCGCGTCCTCACCTCTGAACTCGCGGGAGGCGGAACAGCGCCCCAGCCCTCGGCAATCGCACCGATCGCTGCAGCGATGGGCGCCACGTCGGCCGGCTGCCTGATGATCGCCTCCCCGATCAGCGGGTCGTACGGATCGTCGAGGAGAACCGAGTCCTTCGACGCGAAGTGTCGGAAGAAGGTCATCTCCGTCACCCCCGCGCGTTCCGCAATCGCCGCCGCTGTGGTGGCGTCGTAGCCGCGTTCGTCGAACAGCTCCAGTGCGGCCCGAAGCAGATCGTTCCGCGTCCGTTCTCGTTTGCTCACCCGATAATGTTAGTGACTAACACCCGCCATGGCCAGGGCAGGGCCCGACAACTGCCGAAACGTTACATAGGTCCAACGCCCCCCGCCCCGTGGCGAAGGGCGCAGGTTCGGGGACTACGGTTGCCGCAGCCGACGCCCAGACCCCGCTTCGGTGAGCGGTGGGTCGCCGCGCGACCACGCGGTGGCGGGGGCTGGGAATTGACTACCTGACCGATGCCGCCACCGTCTCTGACCAGCCGATGGCGATGAGTTTCGGCAGGTCGCGATACCGGGGCGGCAGCGGCACCTAGCGGTGGTAAGGGACTCGAGTCGGAATGTAGCCTGCCCCCCAGAACGGCGGGAATCCGTAGAAGCCGCTAAGACTCCGCAAGTAGCCAGAGTCTTTCGCTATGGCTGGGTCGTATGCCGGCGGCTCCGATGGGCGCGTCTGGCCGAAATCGACCTGTACCGCCTCATCGACATGTTCGATCGCGCTCACCGGGATGTATAGCTCTTGCTTTCCGAAGCCGAGGAAACCGCCCGACGAAACGACGATGTAGCGCACTCTTGGGTTGTCGGAATCGATGAGGAGTTCTTCGACGACTCCTACCTCGTCGCCTCTGGTGTCGACAACCGTGCGGCCCGTGATGTCGTCTGCCCGCTGGGCGATCTCGTAGTCGCTTTCGCTAATCGCTATGAGATCTGGCGCGTGGGGGTTCATCTTGTCCCTGCCGTTCCCATCTATCGGCTGCCGCCTGCTATGACGTTGGCGGCACCCCGACACTTCCCTTGCGGTGATGGCCGGGGCGCCTACAGAGACTGTAGGTGCTTCGCGCAACAGTTGCAAGTGTGCAACACTTGCAAGATGCTTTGGAATTGGAGGACGCCGTGCTGACGTTGGCGGCCAACGCCGCCGCGATCATTCGGCGCCTGACTCGCAGCGTCGAGGCAGATACGGCTGGGCTGCGAATCGTGCCTGTTGCCCGCGAGGATGCTCTCGCTTTCGAGATCGCATTGACGCCCCTCAGCAGCGAGACGGTCCTGGAAAGCGACGGCGCTCGTATGTTCCTCGGCACCGAAACCGCTGAGCAGACGACGCACATGGAGCTCTACGCATTCGCGCAAGACGGCAGTGTCCACCTCGCGATGCGATCGCACGGCTGACCACGAGCCGGCTATTCCGCGACGTGGACGCTGACTTCTTCGTCCTCGAGTTGGGGAGCGGACGCCCGCGGCGCATCGACCGGAGCGTCGTCGTGTCGCCTGTGCGCCGGAAAGCGCAACTCGAGTTCTTCGGTGTTCATGCCGGGTTCCAGGCGCGCGTGCTTGCCGGTCACTGGGTGGCCTCGATCGTCAGGCGCTTCAATTGTCTTCCCCGAGCATCCCGGACGAGGAGTTCACCTGCGCGGCCGGCAAGAGTTTCCAATGCAGCAACTTCGGCGGCGATCTGGTCGTCGCCTTGATGCACGATGTCACCGTCTACTTCAGCGATCCAATTGTGGCCATCCCACCGCACGACCGCCCTGGTGACCGAGGAAGGTGAACCCTCGTCCGGCGAGCGTCGTTGACCGCCGGACGAGGTGAGCGTGACGTCAGAGTCCAAGGACGATCAAATCCTCCGGCAGGGGTTCCCCGGCTGCTGCAGCAAAGAGGGCGAACGCGCGGCCGACCGCTTGCCTGTCGTCGGGTTTGAGTTGCGCAAGAATCTCGGCGATCTCGCGGCGTCGTCGCTCGGTCACGTGCGACACGAGCTGCTCTCCATGCGGTGTCAGTTGGATGAGAACCTCGCGGCGACTGTCCGGGCTGTGCTCCCGGTGCACCCACCCGCCCTTCTCCATCCTGTCGATCGACCGACTGAAGGTGGAGAGGACGGCGCCGACGCGTTTGGCGAGAGCCCCCATCCGCATCGGACCGTTCCCGGCCAGTACCACCATCACGCGGAACTGCGGCAGGGTCACCATTTCGAGCGCTTCAGACACCGAACGCGCGACGACGCCGAGGAGGGCACGTGAGGTAGTGAGCGTCGCTTCACGGGGGTCGCTGGAGAGAGCGATCGCGATTTGCGCCGTGTCGAGGGCTTGCGCCTCCCAGGTAGACTCTTGCACTCTGCAAGTGTTGCACAGGTGCATGATGCGCGCATCCAGGGCTAGGCTCGGACGCGGTGAGCCGGGAAGTCTGGTCGGCATCGAGTTCGATGACCCCCACGAAAGGCTCGACATGATCGCTTCCGACCTGCAGGTTTCTCTTCCCCTGGTCAACCGTCACACTTCAGCCGTGATAGCTGCACGGCTACTCTCCCGCACGCAACCGGCGGGGCTGGTCGTCGCTGACGACTCCGGTCACCCCGTCGCAGTCCTGTCCTCGGCCGATCTGCTCGGGCTGCTGATTCCGGTGGACGATGCCGACAGCGAGGCATCCTGGCGAGACGCCGGCGAGCGCACGATCGGCGACCTGATCGACCGTGGCGGGATGCTAGGGGCCCTTCCCCATGTCGAAACGGATGCCACACTTCTCGAACTGGCGTCCTCGATGATTCAGGCCGAGTCCGAGATCGCGACCGTCGACGGGAGCGATCGCGGCCCGCGGTTCGTCACCCTTCCCGCCCTGCTGGATGCGATCCTCGCCGCAGCCGGTGACGACGGCGCGACCGCATGAGCACGCGGCGACCGCTGCGACACGCGCAGCCGGTCGCCATCGCGCGCGAACTCGTCGCCCGTTCACCCGCGCGCGCCGCAGCGCTCATCTTCCTGGCGGCCGGCGTGTTCTTCACCGGCTTGCTATCGCTGCCCTTCGCAACAGCGTCCGGTCGCACAACCGCTTTGCACGACGCCCTCTTCACCGCGTTCTCCGCGGTGACCGTGACGGGCCTGACGACGGTCGACACCGCCACCCACTGGTCGCTGTTCGGACAGATCGTGATCCTCGTCGCGATTCAGATCGGCGGACTTGGCATCGTCACGATCGCGCTGCTTCTTGCCCGAGCGGTGACCCGGCAGCTCGGGGTGCGGAGCAAAGTATTCGCCCAGCAGAGCATCGGCACCTCAAAACTCGGGGAAGTTGGCGCACTTCTGCGCACCGTCGTCCTGACGACACTCGCTATTGAGGCGGCGCTGGTCGTTCTGCTGATCCCCCGTTTCGTCATGCTCGAGGAGAACTGGTGGGACGGGATCTGGCACGGCCTCTTCTATGGGATCTCGTCGTTCAATAACGCCGGGTTCGTTTTACACAGTGGTGGCCTCGCAGCGTACGACGGCGACTACTGGATCCTCGTCCCGATCATGGTCGGCGTTTTCGTGGGCAGCTTTGGTTTTCCGGTCTTTCTGACGCTCATCGCACATCGCTGGCACTTTCGCCGCTGGACCCTTCACGCGAAGCTGACGCTTGCTCTCGGAACCCTCTTGCTGTTCGCCGGAGCGCTGTTCTGGGGCGTAGCCGAATGGAACAACCCAGCAACGGTAGGCGAGCTCGGCGTAGGCGATCGCATGTTCCACGCGCTCTTCGCCTCGACGATGATGCGGTCGGGCGGGTTTTCGCTGGTGGACACTGGCCAGTCGCACCCGATCACACTTCTCGGCACGGACGCTCTCATGTTCGTCGGCGGCGGCTCCGCCTCCACAGCGGGCGGCATCAAGGTCGCCACCCTCGCCGTGCTGTTCCTGGCCATCATCGCCGAGGCCCGCGGCGACAAGTCGGTACTCGTCTGGGGGCGGACCATTCCCAACGGGACGCTCCGCCTCGCCATCAGTGTCACGTTCCTGGGTGCCACGCTCGTTCTTGGCGCGACGGCTCTGCTCATGACGGTGACGTCCGCGTCCCTCGATCGGATCCTGTTCGAGGTGATCTCGGCGTTCGCGACGTGCGGTCTATCGACGGGACTGAGCGCCGACCTGGAACCATTCGGCAAGTACGTGCTGGCCTTCGTCATGCTCGCTGGCCGCATCGGTCCGATAGGCCTCGCGGCGGCTCTGGCCCTGCGCCAAAGGAATCTGCTGTACACCCTGCCGGAAGAACGCCCCATCGTCGGTTGAACAACCCAACAAGGAGGAAGATATGGCCCGCTTCATCGCCCTCGCCCCCGTCCTGTTCTGCGCCGTCGCGCTGACGGCCTGTTCACCAGGGGCCGACCCCGGCCCGGACGTTCCCGAGGAACCCGCGACTGATTCACCGTGTGTCGTCGGCGAATGGCAGCTTGACGTTTCCGACTACGCGCAGCAGTCAGAGGGGTACCTCACCGGCCTGGCGATCCCCATCACGGAGTTCGCGATGGTAGGCGATGGAAGCATCGTCTTTACCTCCGATGGCCTGGTATCCACCGACATCTCGCTCACGACGACTGGCGTACTGGTCGCCGGCGACGTCGCCGTCCCCATCGATGTGCCCTCCCACTACACGGCCACTGGCGACTGGTCCCCGGGGACTGAACCTGACGCGATCGACCTGGCCAACTGGTCGACCGTGCCCGACCCCGACGTGCCGGTCACGCCGGACGCTCCACCCGTGCCCGCGATCGACTATTCGGATGTCCCCTCCGTGCTCGCCGACTGCAGCGCCGACACCCTCGTTCTGGCAGCGCCCGACGCGCCGGTGACATCCGTTTGGCACCGATGAGGGATTCGGGCAACGGGTGACAGAAATGGAACTGCTCATTGGACTTCCGGTCTCAGCAGCCGCGATCGCGATCGGGGTCGCTGTCCTGGTCATGAGGAGGCGGATCGCCGCCTTGATCTCGCGGGGTGCCCGCAAGCCCGAGGACACCGGCGTTCTGATCACGATGGTGGCGTTCTTCCTGGGTTCCAGCCTCGCGTTCATCGGAACGGGGTTGCTCATGTTCGTTCTGATCCGTGCCCTGGGAGGAGTATCCGCTTCCGGATGAAAGGACCATAACGAGCCAGTAGTCACTCAGTGAGCGTCGGCCAGGTTTATGCCGCGCGAACTTCACGCGCTGCTGGAGCGCTGGCGATCGGTGGCCGAACAGCCGGGCCGATAGGCTGGAATCGGAGTGCCGGGAAGCCTGGTCGGCAGCGATTTCGGTCGCGCCCTTCGACGACAGGACACGACCATGGTGCAAACCCTCGCGACCGCAATCGGCCGCAACTTCCTCGGCAACTCGCCTCGCTGGTACAAGATCACGATCCTTGCTTTCCTGATCGTCAACCCGGTGGTTCTCCTGGTAGCGGGGCCATTCGTCGCCGGCTGGGTGATCGTCCTCGAGTTCATCTTCACCCTCGCGATGGCCCTGCAGTGCTATCCGCTGCAGCCGGGCGGACTCATCGCGATTGAGGCGATCGCCATCGGGATGGCGACACCGGACTCGGTGTATCACGAGGCCCAGGCGAACTTCTCGGTGATCCTGCTGCTGATGTTCATGGTCGCCGGAATCTACTTCATGCGGGACCTGCTTCTGTTGGTCTTCACCAAGCTGCTGATCAACGTCCGGTCGAAGCTGCTGCTCTCACTGACTTTCACCGGGGTCGCGGCTGTCCTTTCGGCGTTCCTCGACGCGCTGACGGTCGCGGCCGTGATCATCGCGGTCGCCGCCGGCTTCTACACGCTGTACCACCGCTTCGCCTCCAACCGGGGATACGACGACGACCATGACCATGATGACGACGCTCTCGTTAGCGACCCTCTGCGAGGTGACTTAGACCGCTTCCGCGGCTTCCTTCGCAGCCTCCTGATGCACGCGATGGTCGGCACCGCGCTCGGCGGACTTGCGACTCTCGTAGGGGAGCCTCAGAACCTGCTCATCGGCGAGACCGTCGGATGGGACTTCGGAGAGTTCCTCGTGCGCATGGCACCGATCTCCATCCCGGTCTTCCTCGTCGGCCTCGCGACGACCGCGCTGCTCGAGCGCACGCGCTGGTTCGGCTACGGCACCGAGCTGCCGGACATCCGTGCGCGAGGTCATGGAGAAGTGGGACGCGAGCGAAGCCGAGAAGCGCACCTCTCGGACACAGGCGAAGCTAGGCGTCCAGGCGATCACGGCCGCGCTCCTCGTCGCCGGACTCGCCCTTCATGTCGCCGAAGTCGGCCTTATCGGGCTCGCCGTCATCGTTCTCGCGACCGCCTTCGGCGGCATCGTCAACGAACGAGCGATCGGCCACGCGTTCGAAGAGGCACTCCCGTTCACAGCGTTGCTCGTGACGTTCTTCGCCATCGTCGCCGTCATCCACGATCAGGGCCTTTTCGCGCCGGTGATCGGGTGGGTGCTTACGCAGGGCGGCACCCAGCAGTTGGTGGCGCTGTTCGCCGCATCCGGCCTGCTGTCGGCGATCAGCGACAACGTCTTCGTCGCCACCGTCTACATCACCGAGGTCGCGCAGGCCTTCGACGCGGGAGCGATCGACCGCGAGCAGTTCGAGTTGCTCGCCATCTCGATCAACGCCGGAACCAACATCCCCAGCGTCGCGACCCCGAATGGGCAGGCCGCGTTCCTCTTCCTTCTGACTTCCGCTGTTGCGCCGCTCGTGCGCCTGGGCTATGTGCGGATGATGTGGATGGCGCTGCCTTACGCCGTCACGATGACCGTCACGGGCTTGCTCGCCACGATGTTCCTTCTCTGACCAGCGGCCTTGCTTTTGCAGTCAAACTTATGCAGGCTGCAAGTGTTGCATTTCGCAACTAGCTTGCACCGCCGGCCGGATCCGGCTTGCCCCATGGTTTCGGATCCGGCCGGGCTACCCAACTCATGATCCGAACCCATGTCATTCCTAGCGGCCGCCGATGGTCGGTGCGCGTGCTCGGCGACACTGGGGAACCACCAGTCGCTCGACCACGGGAGCAGTCGCGCCAACCGACACATCGAGGGCGACAACTGTTGCCAATTTCTCGCCAAACGCACCCATGCAGGCAAACGAAAGCCCCGCGATCCCAGGAATCACGGGGCTTTCTCGTGGCGGTACCGGTGGGATTTGAACCAAGCCCGCGCCTACTTCGAGGCGCCCCTCGGCCCGGTGTCACAACGGTCTGACCGATGAGGTGATCACGCGAAACCCCGCTGAATCATCTCGATTGTTGCCAGAATCTTGCCAGCGCGCGTCAGCCCACCGCGACACCGACCGCCTGTGCCAGGCGCTTGCCGATCACGTGATCGCTGGCCGCTACACGGTGCACCTCGACACCGTGCATCCGCTCGACGATGCGCATCGTGCCTTCGGAGTGGAACTCGTCGAACACGCCGTAGACCACATCGACCGGTACGTCGACGGCGGCGAGGTCACTCAGCGTGGTCTGGGACTCGATCGCGTTCTGCAGCGACTTCACGAACGGTGTCCAGGTGCGCTCGTTGATGTCCATGACCTGCGGGATCGGGAGCAACTTCTCGACGATCCGCGCGTTGCGCAGGGTGAACTCCTTGTTGGCGCGGAGGTAACGGTACGCGCGCAGGTACAGGTCCATCACGTCGCGATCGCGGTCGGTCGACAGCTCCCCCGGCGAGACGTAGATTGGCGGGCTGACCAGCACCAGCTTCGTCACCTCGCGCTTGTGCCGTGCCGCGTATCGCGCCGCGATGAGCGAGCCCATCGAGTGCCCGACCAGCACGAACGGTTCGCGCAACCGCAGTGACCGAATGGTGCGGTGGATCGCGGCGACGTGATCGGCGAGCGTGTAGTCGCAGTCGTCCACGACCGGGGAGCCGCCGAACCCGAGCAGGTCGATCGAGATGCAGCGGTGACCAGACTCGATCAGCGGCACGACGTTCTGGAAGGTGCACCGACGACGACGCGATCCCGTGCAGCAATACGACCACGGGACCCGAGCCCAAGTCCTGCGCGACGTGCAGCGACCGCGCGCGTCGCCACGGCATCCGCCACCGCATGTCAGGCCTCCACCACCTGATCGACATCACGGCGCGGGCTGAGGCCCGGCTTGCGCGTCGAGTGACCGAGCCGGAACGAGACCAGCCCGGTGCTCGCCGGCCCGCCGATCGCCTGGCCCCATCGCGTCGAGAAGACATCTGCAG
>CAVUFG010000001.1:0-170671 GCA_963740815.1 uncultured Actinomycetota bacterium | reverse complement strand
GCACCCTCGACAAGGTCACCGAGCGCTTCCTCGGCAAGCGGCAGATCGGCACCACCGGACGCGGGATCGGACCGGCCTACGCCGACAAGATCAACCGGGTGGGCATCCGCATCCAGGACCTGTTCGACGAGGACATCCTGCGCCAGAAGGTCGAGGGCGCCCTTCACACCAAGAACCACCTGCTCGTGAAGATCTACAACCGGCGCGCGATCGCGGTCGACGAGATCGTCGAGGACCTGCTGTCGTACGCCGATCGCCTCCGGCCGATGGTCGCGGACACCGCGCTGCTGCTCAATCAGGCGCTGGATGCCGGCAAGACCGTCGTCTTCGAGGGCGGGCAGGCCACCATGCTGGATGTCGACCACGGCACCTACCCGTTCGTCACCTCATCCAACGCGACGGCCGGCGGCGCGGCCACGGGATCCGGCGTCGGACCGAACCGCCTCGACCGCATCGTGGGCATCGTCAAGGCGTACACGACCCGCGTCGGCCAGGTCCGTTCCCCACCGAGCTGCTCGACGAGTCGGGCGAGTGGCTGCGCGCGAAGGGCTTCGAGTTCGGCACGACAACGGGACGCCCGCGTCGCACCGGCTGGTACGACGCCCCGATCGCGCGCTACACGGCGCGGATCAACGGCGTCACCGACTTCGTGCTCACGAAGCTCGACGTGCTGACCGGACTCGAGACGATTCCGGTGTGCGTCGCGTACGAGGTCGACGGCGTGCGCGTCGACGAGGTGCCGGTGTCGCAGTCGGACTTCCACCACGCGAAGCCGATCTACGAGCAGTTCCCCGGCTGGTCCGAGGACATCACGGGAGCCCGCCGGTTCGAGGACCTTCCGCAGACGGCCCAGGACTACGTGCTCGCGCTCGAGGCGATGAGCGGAGCCCCGATGAGCGTCATCGGTGTCGGCCCAGCTCGCGACGAGATCATCGTCCGAAATGATTTGCTGTAAGCGGCCCGGTGGTTGAGGAGCGCCGCGCGAAGCGCGACGCGTCTCGAAACCACCGATCACGCGTCACGACTGGTGGTTTCGAGACGCGTGCCGCCAAGCGGCGCGCTCCTCAACCACCGGCCGGCTTAGAACCAAGCGAGTTGGGCGGCGTAGTAGCCGAGGCCGGCGCCGAGCGCGGCGATGAGGATCGCGCCGGCCCAGTCCCCGGCGGTCGGCAGCACGTCCTCGTTGGTGCCCGCGTTGGGCAGCCACATGCCGGTGCGCTCGCGGCGGCGATCGAACGCCTCACCGCGGATGTTGACGGTGCCGATCAGGGTGCTGCGCCATCCTGCCCGTAAGGCGAGCACGAGGGGTGCGAACCCCATGAGCCAGAACATCACCCCGATCACGATGCCCGTGATGTCGCCGAACGTGATGAAGGACTGGAAGAACGTCCAGCCGAGGCCGACGAACAGGATGGGCCAGGCCCAGATGATCAGCGGGGTTCCGAACCCCTGCGCGAACACGATCGCGATCACCACCGCGGCCAATCCGCCGAAGATGCTGAGCGGCGTGAACGCGATCACGTTGTCGGGGCACTCCGTCTCGATGACGTACGGGCCGCCGCTCGCGCAGTAGCCGCCGAGCGCGGTGACCGTGACCGCGGTGAGGTACAGCAGGCTGAAGCAGAACGCGAACCCGAACCACGACACGAACGAGCCGAGCGCCCGGATGACCGGGGTGCGGCGCCACGGCCAGAAGGTCGGAGGGGCCACCGGTGCGGATGCGGTACTCACGACGTCACTGTAGCGACTGCCAGACTGGCCGGATGCCAGCAACGCGCCCCGAGCCCCGCGTGATCGAGGGCCGCTTCATCCGCCTCGAACCGCTCGACCGAAACGATCTCGGCGAGCTCGCCCATGCCATCAACAGCCCGGAGGTCTTCGCCGGCGGATACGGCGGCGGACCGGCGGGCGTGCAGCCCTCGGCCGACGCGTTCCAGCAGTGGGCGCAGACCTACTACCAGTGGGACGCCGGCAACGTCTACGGCATCCGCCTGGTCGGCGGCGAGTCCGACGGCGTGCTCGTCGGATGCTCGACCCTCGGCGACTTCGACGTCGCGAAGGAGGCCACCCACATCGGCTGGACCGCGTACCACCCGAGCGTGTGGTCGACCGCGGTGAACCCGGAGGCGAAGCTGCTCATGCTCGGCGAGGCGTTCGAGCACGGCTTCGGCCGCGTGAAGCTGCAGGCCGATTCGCTCAACGAACGATCACGGGCGGCGATCGCCAAGCTCGGCGCCCAGTTCGAGGGGGTGCTGCGCCGCGACCGGCTCCGCGCGGACGGCACGTGGAGCGGCACCGCGGTGTTCTCGGTGCTCATCGACGAGTGGCCGAGGGTGCGCGACGGATTGCTCGCGCGGCTCGAGGCATACGGGCCCGCCCGTGGTGGGGGTGCGCGCCTGACCCGCCGAGTTGAAAATCCGCTAGTTCCGACGCCTCGCAACTAGCGGATTCTGTCAAGTGGGGAGCGGCCGAGCGGTTCGCGGGAGCTGAGCGCCGGCGCCAGCAGCCCGAACACCACGAGCACCGCCCACAGCGCCGCGCACACGATCGCGCCGACCCGCACGTCGCTGCCCTGCACGACGAACCCGACCAGCAGCGCGCCGAGCGGGTATGCCGCGAGGTAGCCCGCGTTCTGCAGTCCGAACACCCGCGCGCGACCGGACTCGGGCACATGCTCGGTCACGAGCACCGGCAGGATCGGCGCGAGCAGCCCGAAGCCGAGCCCGACCAGCACCGCCGCCATGATCGCGACGGCCGCCGACGGCAGTGCCGCGAACGCGACCAGTCCGGCGAGGGATGCCACGAGCGCCGTCACCAGCACGGCGCGACGTCCGGCGCGGCCGGCGAACGGTGCCGAGAGCAGCGCGCCGCCGATGAGCCCGACGGCCACCGTCGCGAGCGCGGCTCCGAGCAGCTCGGGGGCTGCCTCTCGTGCGAAGTACGCCGGAAGCACGACGGCCTGCAGGGGGCCGATCGCGAACATCGATCCCACTCCGAGCAGGGTGGTGGCCAAGGCGACCGGGCTGGCGGCCAGGATGCGGAACCCCAGCCCTGAGCGGTGGTTGAGGAGCGCCCGCGGGTCGGGCGCCCCGGAGCGGTCGCGTCTCGAAACCACCAGGTCTGCGTGGTCGGTGGTTTCGAGACGCGTCGCTTCGCGGCGCTCCTCAACCACCGTGGTTTCGAGACGCGTCGCTTCGCGGCGCTCCTCAACCACCGGCACTCCGAGGGTGCGCGGAGACAGCACGGCCAGCAGTGCGCCGAGCGCCGAGCATCCTGCGACCAACCACAGCACGGTCGAGGCTGGCAGTACCGTGAGCGCTATGCCCGCGGCCGCTGGACCGACCAAGAAGGCCAGGCCGTACAGGCTCTCCGAACACCAGCGATGCGGTCGACCGAAGATCCCGCGACCTGTGCGACCCGCCCCAGCATCGCGTCGCGCGCCGTCATCCCGGGAACGTCGAACAGCGCCCCGATGATGCCGAGTGCGATGAACCAGCCGAGGCTGAGCCCCAGCGTGGCATCCACGATCGCGAGCAGGGCCACCGAGAGGGCGCTGCCCACGTCGGCGATGATCGCCATGCGGCGGCGGCCGATGCGGTCCACGAGCGCACCGCCGACGACGGCGGCGACGAAGCCGGGCACCGCGCTGGTCGCGGCGACGATGCCGGCGGCCGCGGCATCCCCGGTGCGCAGCAGCACGAGGTAGGGCAGCACGAGCACGACCGCGGCGTTGCCCAGCAGCGACAGGAAGTCGGACGCGAAGAACGTCACGACCGGGCGGGGCATGGCACCAGCTTGCCAGCTACATTTGAGCCATGAGCGAGACTTCGGATGGCGCGCTGCCCGACGAGTTGGTCGGCCTGCGCAAGAGCATCGACAACATCGACGCCGCGCTCGTGCACATGCTCGCCGAGCGGTTCAAGTTCACGCAGGCGGTCGGAAGGCTCAAGGCCGTCGAAGGGCTGCCACCGTCGGACCCGGAGCGCGAGAAGGTGCAGATCGCGCGACTCCGTGCGCTCGCCATGGACGCCGAGCTCGACCCGACGATCGCGGAGAAGTTCCTGAACTTCATCGTCGCCGAGGTCATCCACCACCACGAGCAGATCGCGTCGACCGGCAGCATCTCAACCAGCAGCGTCTCGACCGCCGCCCCCACCACGCAGACCCAGCAGCAGTGACCCGGCGCTGGGACCCGGCCGACATCCCGTCGCAGTCGGGTCGCGTCGCGGTCGTCACCGGTGCCGGCCGCGGCATCGGCTACTTCATCGCCGAGTCGCTCGCCCGCGCCGGTGCGAGCGTGGTCATCACGACGCGGCGTCCCGAGCAGGCGGCGCACGCGCTCGCGTGCATCCGCGAGCACGTCGCCGGGGCGGACGTCTCGTCGATCTCGCTCGACCTGGCGTCGCTCGACTCGATCCGTACCGCGGCCGCCGAGCTCGCCGCCCCGATCGACCTGCTCATCAACAACGGCGGCTCGACCGACCCGTCCAAGCACCGCAGCCTCACCGACGACGGTCTCGAACGCACCGTCGGCACGAACGCCTACGGGCCGTTCGCGCTCACCGCGCTGCTGTTCCCGAAGCTTTCACCCGATGCGCGCATCGTCTGGCTCGGCTCGCTGAGCACCCGCCTCGCGAAGGCCGACCCCGCCGATCTCGAGCAGGGCGCGCGCAAGTACAACGCGTCCCTCGCCTATGCGACGAGCAAACACCTGGATCATGCGTTCGCGTTCGAACTGGAACGGCGGCTGGATGCTGCGGGCAGCAGCATCCACTCACTGCTCGCGCACCCCGGCTTCGCCCTCAACGCTCCCGGCGCACACCGCCCGGGGATCACCGACCTCGCGTCACGCGGCCAGCACCTCGGCGAGCGGCTGCTCACCCCCATGACGCACGGCAAGGACCGCGGAGCCTGGCCGGTCCTGCGCGCCGCGACCGACCCCGACGCGAAGGGCGGCGAGTTCTACGGGCCATCGCGCTCGGTCACCGGGCGGCCGGTGCTCACCAAGCCCGTGGCGCAGAGCGCGTCGGCGGAGTTCGGCGCGAAGGTCTGGGCCGCGGCGGAGGCCGCAACCGGCATCACGTTCGACGTGCGCGCATGAACGGCGTGGCCGACCTGCTCTCGGGTCGGCTGCGCACCGATGACGGTGCCGAGATCTCGTGGTGGAACGGCGGGGTCGGCAGCCCGCTCGTGCTCATCGCCGGTCAGTCGCTCTCCCACCGGTCGTGGCTGCACGTGCTGCCGGCGCTCATCGCGTCGCACAACGTCACGCTGTTCGACCACCGCGGCATGGGGTCCGGGGCCGAGCTCGGCGCGCACGAGCACTACGCCACCGAGCTCTTCGCCGACGATGTCGCCGCCGTGATGGATGCCGTCGGCATCGACTCCGCCGACGTCTACGGATACTCGATGGGCGGGCGCATCGCGCAGTGGCTCGCCATTCGTCATCCGTCCCGTGTGCGACGGCTCGTGCTCGGCGCGACGACCGGCGGCGATGAGGGCGGCGTGCAACGGGATGCCGCGGTCTCCAGCATCCTCGCGCGCTGGTCGCCCGCCGAGATGGCTCCGCTGTTCTTCTCACCCGCGTTTCTGGAGGCCGAGCCCGCCGCCGTCGATCAGTTCTTCGCGGTCGAGCTCTCGACCACGGCCCGACGGCTGTACTTCCAGGCGAGCAAGGGCCACGACTCGTGGTCGCGGCTCGGCGAGATCCAGGCGCCGACGCTCGTGCTCCACGGCGAGTTGGATGCGGTGACGCCGTTCGGCAACGCCGAGCTGCTGAGCGCGGCGATCCCAGGCTCACGGCTCCACGCGATTCCGGGCGGGCTGCACGGCTTCGTCATCGAGGACGCGTCCGCGACCGACGCGGTGTTGGAGTTCCTGCGCGGCTAGTTCGTGGGCGCTTGCGGCTAGCGGCTACCGCGTCCAGAAGTCCTGCGGCCGTGACCCCGGCCGGAAGCCGAAGTGGTCCGCCAGCACGGCGGCCTCCGGGAAGTTGCGGGCGAGGTTCTCCGCAACGTGGGCGTCGCTGCCGAACGTGATCGCGCGGCCACCTTCCTCGCTCCACCACTGCGGGATCCACGACCACAGCCGGCTCGTGTTGAGCTCGAGCGCGCGGTCGGCTGCTGCGAGGGCGCGCATCCCGGCCCGGATGCCCTCCTCGAACGGTCGCGGATCGAACGGCCCGATCTCCTCCACCGGCCAGTAGCGCGCCACCCAGTCGATGTGGGTGAACACCTCGAACACGTCGGAGCCTGCGACCATCCGCGGCAGCTCCTCGAGGTACGCCCACATCACCTCGGCGGGCGTGTATTCCCGCAGCAGCATGTTCGGCTCGCTGCGCTGGCCGCCGAGCGGGATGCGGTGCAGCGACCCGTTGATCCGGTCGATCACGCCCAGATCGACGAGCGCAGCCGCCTCTTCGGGATACAGGTACGGTTCGCCGAACTCGACGCCGGTCAGGATCGTCAGCTCGGGGAAGCGATGCCGGCAGCGCTCGACGCTCTCGAGGTACCCCTCGAGCTCGAACCGCGGCGGCGTGAGCATGCCGTCGGCAATGATCGGGGCGAGGTGCGGCCACTCGTCCGGCGGTTCGGTGGTCCAGCTGCCGAAGTCGAAGTGCTCGGTGAACGCGAGCGACGGCAGGCCGATGCGCACGGCACGCTCGCACTGGCGCTCCATCGTGCCCATCGCGGTCGGGTAGTGGGGACCGCCGGTGTCCCACGACCACTCGGTATGTACATGGCCGTCGCCTTGCAGGGTCATGCTTCGACCCTAGAGGGCTTCCAACTTTCCGAGCAGTACAGCCCGCGTCTGCTCATTGCCGACGAGGTTCACCGCGGTCGTCAGCTCCGACCGCGCCTCCTCCGTACGCCCGAGCTGCGCGAGCAGCTCACCGCGCACGCTCGGCAGCAGGTACGAGCCGCGGAGGGCGCCGTCGGTCGCGAGCTGGTCGACGATCATGAGCCCGGAAGCTGGACCGACTGCCTTCGACACCGCGATCGCCCGGTTCAGGTCGACCACCGGGTTCGGCGCGAGCCGGCCGAGGGCCTCGTAGAGCACGACGATGCGTTCCCAGTCGGTGTCGTCCACGCTGGGTGCGATGGCGTGCGCCTCGGCGATGGCCGCCTGGAGGCCGTACGACGCGCGGCCCTTGCCGAGGGCGTCGGCACGGGCGAGGGCGGCCGTGCCACGGCGGATCTGCGCGACATCCCACCTCGATCGGTTCTGATCGGCGAGCAGGATGGGCGAGCCGTCCCGCTTCGTGCGCGCCGCGAACCGCGACGACTGGAACTCCATGAGCGCCACGAGCCCGTGCACCTCCGGCTCGCGCGGCAGCAGCTCGGCGAGCGCTCGCCCGAGCCGCAGCGCCTCGCCGGCGAGCTCGGCGCGCATGAGGCGGTCGCCCGAGGTCGCCGAGTAGCCCTCCGTGTAGATGAGGTAGATCACGCCGAGCACCGCCGAGAGCCGCTCGGTCCACTGCGGCGGGTCGGGCGCCTCGAACGGCACGTGCGCCGCCGACAGCGTCTTCTTGGCGCGCACGATGCGCTGTTGGATGGTCGCCACCGGCACCAGGAACATCCGCGCGATCTCCTCGGTGGAGAGTCCGCCCACGATGCGCAGCGTGAGTGCGACCTGCGATTCCTTGCTGAGCACTGGATGGCACGCGGTGAACACGAGGCGCAGCGCGTCATCCTCGATCAGTTCGGGGGAGTCGTGCGTCTCCTCCTCAAGGGCGTGCGCCATGGCGCGGTAGCGGTCGTCGAGCTTCTCGCGGCGGCGCCATCCATCGATCGCCTTCCGCTTCGCGACGGTCGTGAGCCACGCGCCGGGATTGTCCGGGATGCCGGACTCGGGCCACTGCACGAGCGCGTCCGCGATCGCCTCCTGCGCGAGATCCTCGGCGAGCCCGAGGTCGCCGACCATGCGGGCGAGCGCACCGACGATGCGCCGGGACTCGATGCGCCAGACCGCGTCGACCCGGCGAGCGACGTCGGTCACAGGCCGTCCGCCCGCCACTCCTTCTCCTTCTGGATGAACTCGTTGTCCTCGAAGCCCGCGAAGTCGGTCTCATCGGTCACGCGGCGCACCTCGAGCTTCGACCCCGGACCGAGCGGGGCACGGGATGCCCACTCCGCCGCCTCCTCGCGGGTGGCGACCTCGACGATCCAGAACCCGTTGAACAGCTCATGCACCTCGCCGTAGGGGCCGTCCGTGATCACCGGCTTCTCGGCCGCGAAGTCGACGACGAAGCCCTGCTCCGGGGCCGTGAGCCCGTCGCCGCCGACCATGACGCCGGCCTTGATCATCGACTCGTTGTAGGCGCCCATCTTGTTGATGATCTCCTCGAAGTCGACCAGCTTGGATGCCTCGTACGCCTCGGCGGTGTCGCGCATGATGAACATGTACTTGCTCATGGTGTGGTGCTCCTTGTTGTGGAGGGTCGTCTCTCGACCCTTTCACTGGAGCGTCGTCTGACCAAGCCATGGATCGACATCGACGCCGAACTTTTCCGCGGCGGCGTACCGTGAGATGGATGTCCGACCTCGACTCAATCCTGCGCAGCGCCATCGAGCGCCTCGAAGCCGTGCCCGACGACGGGATCGGCGAGCTCAAGCTCAGCCGGTTCCGCCCGCCCCGCATCGTGCCGCTCGGGCGGGCGTGGCGGCTCGGGAGCGTGCTGCTCACGCGTGACGGGAAGCTTTACCGCGCCGGTCGGACGACGCGGGCGGTTCAGCCGAAGGAGTTCCTCGCGAACAAGTCGAATGAGGCGGCGGAGCGGCGGGAGGAGCAGTTGGCGGCTTTGCGGGGCGGGTTCGCGAGCGGTGAGACGGTGCACTTCGGTCACGAGCCGCTCGATCCCCAGTTGGTGGGCGGCGAGTGGATGATCGCGTGGAGCGCGACCGTTGAGTCGCTCGTGCCGCTGGATAGATTCCTGGATGAGCGGATTCGCCTGCTGAGCTCGGATCCGGTGAGTTGAGAGATCTGGATGGCACGACCACCGCGCGTCGATCGGCCGAAACAGAACTATTCGTACGCCCTGGTGGCTATCTTGAACGCATGTCAACTCACGACGTTCGCGCCTTCGCCAGTGGATTGTCCGCGCGACTCGCGACTCGTTCTCGGCACGTCAATCTGTTTCTAGGCGCTGGCACGTCCAAAGCGGCTGGGCTGCCCGACGTCGCCGAGCTTCAAGGTCTAATCAAGACGGGCCTCGGTGATAGCCAGGGAGCGGCGTTTGCACGGCTGCTGGGGAAAGGAAACGTTGAAACAGCCCTAACCAAGATTCGCCGAATGGTCGCACTGTTAGGCTCCGGGGATCAAATTGAGGGTCTGGACGCGGAGCAAGCAGCCGAGCTCGATAAAGAAGTATGTCGGCAGATCGTGACTCACCTTGGGAAGACGGACGGGCTCGATCTGAAGCCTGCAAGAAGCCTCGCAGGATGGTTGGCGAGGACCAACTATCTCCGCCCGGTCGAAGTGTTCACGGTCAACTACGACCTGCTCATCGAGCAAGCGCTTGATGCGCTGGGCGCGCCATACTTTGACGGTTTCGGGGGGCTCCTCTCGGGTCGATTCCGGTCGGATCTCGTTGACGCGGAGTCCACGGACGACTTCTACATACCAAGCTTTTTCTCTCGGGTTTGGAAGCTTCACGGTTCTCTCAACTGGGCGATGGTCTCTGGTTCCGTCGTGCGCCTTGGAACGCCTGTCTTGTCGGGCCAGACGGCGGCGATTTACCCGTCAGACTCGAAGTACGACGAGTCACGAAGAGTTCCGTTTGTTGTACTGCAGGACCGGTTTCGTCGCGCACTCAACGAGCCAGAGTCTCTGACTTTGGTGTCCGGCTATTCCTGGGGGGACCCTCATCTAAACGAGCAGATCTATGACGCCTCCTCGCGACGACCACGCTCTGAGGTGATCGCGTTCTGTTTCAGCGACATCCCTGAGCAACTCGCCGATAGGGCAGCAATCACCCCCAACCTTCAGGTCGTTTCTCCGCGCGAAGCCATCCTCGGTACGATTCGAGCGCCGTGGGTGGCTCCGGAGGGCGATGCGCCTCCTTTCATCTGGGACGGAAACGACTTCCAACTCGGGAACTTTGCCTCGCTTGCAGCGTTCCTGGCGAGGGCATCGCATCGCGAACCAGAGCCTTCGACATCATGATGGACAGTAACCCGACTCTGATCGGCCGAGTGCGTCACGTTCTGGGCGCCCAGGTCACGGTGGAACTAGACGACCAGCTCGCCGGCGTCTCACCGGTGTACAAGGGTGAGCTCCCAGTCGGTCGGACAGATTGGCTCGTTGGTCCGCATCCCCCAGGGCCTGATCGACCTGATCGCGACGGTGACATTAGTAGGCATAGCGGAACTCACCCGCCCCCAGGAGCCGACAAGCGCCATTCAAGCCGGCGAACGATGGATCCAATTACAACTTCTAGGTGAGATTGATCATGCCAGCGGCACTTTTGGGCGCGGTGTGAGCGCCTACCCAGGTCTGGACGACGAGGTGCACTTCACAGTCGCCGAGGATCTCGCCACTATCTATCCCACCGCGAAGGAGCGATCGTTGCGGATCGGACGCCACGCTACCTCTCGTTCTATCGGCGTGACCTTGGATGCTGGAATGCTCGTGACTCGACACTCCGCGGTAGTTGGCTCAACTGGGGCCGGAAAGACAAGCGCTGTCGCGAAGATTCTGCAGTCCTTCGCCGATGGTCGATGGCCGGCAGCGAACGTGGTTGTCATTGACAGTCATGGTGAGTATGCAAGGGCACTTGCGGGACAAGCGTCGGTACGTTCGGTGCTCGGGCCGGAGGATTCGCAGCTTAGGGTGCCTTTCTGGGCGCTTCCGGCTCGCGACATCCTTCGTGCTGTCTCCGGAGTGGAGCCGGGGGCCACTGTCCTGAAGGCGTTCGAAGCTCTGGTGTTAGAGTCGCGCCTCGAGTTCTTGGCGAACTGCTCTTGGCTGTCACTCGATTCCTCCACAATCACGCCCGACACGCCAACTCCCTTTGACCTTCAGGAAGTTTGGTACAAGCTGGACCGCCGCAATCGCGAGACGCGAGGGGCGAAGGCCGATCCAACCACAGAGCGCCTCGTTGCCGAAGGTGACGCGAGTTTGTTGAAGTCGGCCGTATTCGAACCGTATGCGCAGGCCGGAGGCTCTCCATTCCAAGCCCCCGAATACGGTTTGTTCGGCGGCGTCCCGGAATTGCTCCGTACCGGCCTCAGGGATCCCCGGATGAAGTTCTTGACTGGATCGTCGCCGAACATCGACGCTCAGGACCCATTGCCGACGCGACTCAGTGAATGGCTTGGCGGCGACAAGCCCGTCTCCGTACTGGACTTCAGCGGCGTGCCGCTCGAATCGAGCGACCTGGCGGTTGGCGTTGTCCTTCAACTGATCTTTGAAGTCGCGATCCGCACCAGAACTGATGAGGAAGGTGTGGGTCGACCGCGACCAGTTCTCATCGTCTTGGAGGAGGCTCACCGCTACCTGGCAGAGGGGAGTGTCGATGCCGCGCGGATCGCCGTGAACCGCATAGCGCGCGAAGGACGTAAGTACGGCGTCGGGCTGATGCTGGTGACACAACGCCCGTCCGAGCTTCCCGACACGGCGCTGTCTCAGTGTGGGACCCTCATCGCTCTAAGACTCACCAATGGCGCAGATCAGGGGCGCATCCGCACAGCTCTGCCCGACAATCTCTCCGGCCTCGCCGAGGTTCTTCCCTCCCTTCGCACCGGCGAAGCAATTATCTCGGGGGAGGCGATCGTCCTTCCATCGCGAGTGGTGATTGACCGACCTGAACCGCTGCCACAGGCTGAAGATCCTGAGCTCGCGTCGTGGCAGAGAGCCGCATCGCTGCCCATGGTTGACGCCGCTATCGCGCGATGGCGGGGATCGGATGAACAGGATCTTGGAGGAGGTGGACGTTGAATATTGATTGGTCGCCCGTAACCTCGGAGATGATCACTCACGAGGCGTATGACTCGGAAACCGAAACGATATACCTGCGTTTCAGCGATGGCGCCGAGTGGAGGTACGAGTCGTGTCCTCCTGATGTCTGGGCTGAGTTCACCGCACCAAGCCAGTCCCGGGGTCAGTACTTTCACAGGGTTCTGAAATTCAAGCCAGCAGCGAAACTCGGATAACCCTGAAGCGCAGTCAAATCCGAGACTTGGTCCGATTGCCACGGTGATCGCCACTATGACACTTTTCGACGAAGGCCCAGCCGCCTCTCAGGGCTCGAGGCGTTCGTCCATGCCGATCAGTTTGAACTTGGGCTCAGATGACAGCCCAACCCGATCTTCGCCCACTTCCTGTTCGAGGAGCACGTGGATTGTCTCGCCCAGGACGAGATTCCCGTTTTCCCACAGCGATGCCCCCAGCTGCGAAGGACCGACTTCGTACCTTCTTTTCGAGGCGTGGAGGACGAACCGCCCGTCAAGTCCGAGCGAGATCACGCGACCCGAGACGGGCAGGTTGGTGTCCTTCGGCATCCGCTCGAACAGTTCAGCGGCGTACTCCTTCGCGACGCGAGTCAACTGCCCGGCTACGCGATCGCCCTTTGCGTTCCGCCATCGAGTCGCGATATTCAATTCGTGCTTGTCCAGACCTTCAAGGAGGCTGCGCGACGCCCGAAGTAGACCGGACGATCCGGCGATCTTGGCAATCTCGCCGGGTGGCCTTCGACCCTCGATGGCACGATGCAGTTTGGTGACGCGATCGATCGCGGAGTCGACGATGCTTAGTCCGTGGTCGAACTCGCCGTCGTTGACTGTGGCGAGTGGGCGAACTGCTCGGTAGTGGAGCACGACGCTCCCGCGAGAGAGGCTGTCCAGTTCGATGCGCGCTTCCTCGTGCATCTTCGGCGCGGCCGCGTACACCTCGTCCTCGATGCCACGCATGACATCGCGAACGCTCGGGCCGTCGATGCTCAGATCGTCCTGGTCATCGCGCCGGATGCGGACGATGTACTGCGAGTTCCGCAATCCCAGCAGCGATGGGTCGAACCGAGCCGCGGCTTCGGCTCTGCTGTCAGCCAACAGATCCTCTAGATCGCCCTCAGGCTCAGGCGCGTTGTTGAAGAATTCGGCGATCAGCGATTCGCTCTGGACGAGCAGCCGATCCAGCTCGGCGCGCTTCTCCTCGTTCACATGATCACCTCCAAGAAACCCTTCTCAGCGTAGGCAACAGCATGCAGCGGACCACCGCTAGCGTCTGTGCGAGTCAGTCGCTGCCACCAGTCACTCAACCCCCCGAGGTTAAGCAGATACTGCTGCTCAACGGCCGGCAGCTTCTCAGGAAACAAGGACGAGCCGGTGGACCACCAAGGAAGAGGAAACGCCTCAACGTGAAACCCGCGCACGATCGAGTCTCGGTTGCCCACGAGCTTCTTAATCTGGCCGACGCCGGGCCTGCCCGCCAGGCCCTTGACCGCCGCGAGGTCGTAGATGGGGGTGATGTCGATGTCGCTGGGGTCAGGCTCCAACGTCACGAAGCTCCCCGCAAACCACACGCCGAGGAGAAGCTTTTGATCTACCGCGGCCTCGGCCCACCTCCACGCCTCGATGTAGCGGCTCAACCCCGCCCAGTTGCGGACACGAGTGCTCGAAGCGGCGAAGTCGTGGTGGGTGACGAATCGCTCCTCGATCTCCTCAAGGCTCGACGAGTATCGCCCAGGCGGCAGGCCTCGGGTTCGTCCATCGTGAACTGGGATCACGGATCGAGCGTACTGGTCAACAAGACGCAGCTGTCTGCCCTCGTTGATTCGCCCGAGTCGGATCAACGCGCGCCACTACGATTCGAGCATGTGGACGGAGTACACGCCGGGCCCGATCTGGCTACCGGATTGGGGTCAGTTCGTTCCGGACTTCATGGTCGCAATTGTGACGGGTCTCGTAGTTTCAGGCGCGGTCATCTGGGCTCAGTCGATCGCTGACAAGCGCCGCGTGAAGCAGGCGGCTCGCGAGCAATGGGCAATCGCGAGGCGGGCGGTGCAGCGTGCGATGTCGCGGCCAACGACCTTCGTGGTCAACCGACTGTCATCGACCGGAAGACGCGGCAAGGCACTCGATGTTCTAGGTGAGCGGTACCCCTTCGACGCGTGGCTTCACGACGTCGACGATCCCGCGCTTCAACTCACCCGTGACGTTTTGGCTTCCCAGGACACCCTTCGTGCGGCTGGCGAAGTCGTGAGGTTGGCCTCGCGCCATGCGATTGCCAACACAGCCACTCGTGCTTACGCCGAAGACTCGTACATGAAGGGAATCGGGGCAATCGTCCTCGAGTTGAGTGAGGAGGAGCAACTCGCGTGGGTCACGAACGACGCGGCGCAGCTCGCCGGGATCATGGCGGAGGTTAGAATCTTCTTCGCTCGAAGTGATCTGGTTAAGGCCACAAGACAGTACGGTGTTGCATTCATCCACCTTCAAGAGGCATACAAGGCCCTCGAAACGGCGTTGCAGGAAACGAACCTCGAGTGAGAATGACCGGTCGGGCTGAACGAAGATCCCGGCTGGCCACGCACGACCCTTCAGTTGGAGTTTTCGACACGCGACGCTACTCAACCAGCGGGGACAACCGCCCCGAACGCATCCACCAACGCCCCCCGATGCACCCGCGACAACTCCTCAATCCCCACGCTGAACAGATCCTGCACCTCAAGCACCGCGCCAGCCCCCGAGTCGGTCACCCCGATCCGCAGGTACGGCACCCCCCGCCCCTCGCACAGTCCCACGAAGCGCACGTCGTCCTCGCGCGGCACCGACACGAGCACGCGGGCGGTGGACTCCGAGAAGAGGGCGGTCGCGGCATCCACGCCGTCTCGTTCCTGGATGCCGGACAGCCAGACGCGCGCGCCGACACCGAAGCGCAGCACGGCCTCGGCGAGCGCCTGGCCGAGGCCGCCGTCGGCGAGGTCGTGCGCTGACGCGATGAGGGACTGCTCGGAGCCGGCCGTGATGAGCGCGGCGAGCTTCTGCTCGGCGGTCGAAGTGCACCTCGGGCGGCATCCCGCCGAGGTGGTCGTGGATGACGCCCGCCCACGCCGACCCGTCCAGCTCGAGCTTCGTCTCGCCGAGCAGGTAGATGTTGTTGCCCTCGTCCTGCCAGCCGGACGGGATGCGGCGGGCCACGTCCGCGATCACGCCGAGCACCGCCACGACCGGGGTCGGGTGGATGGGCACGTCGCCCGTCTGGTTGTAGAAGGAGACGTTGCCGCCGGTGACGGGGATCTCGAGCTCGAGACATCCATCGGCCAGACCCTCGACCGCGCGGCTGAACTGCCACATGACCTCGGGGTTCTCCGGGGAGCCGAAGTTGAGGCAGTCGGAGACGCCGACCGGGGTCGCGCCGGTCGCGGCCACGTTGCGGAACGCCTCGGCGAGCGCGAGCTGCGCGCCGCGGTAGGGGTCGAGCTGGCAGTAGCGTCCGTTGGCGTCGGTCGCGACCGCGAAGCCGAGGCCGGACTCCTCGTCGACGCGCACCATGCCGCCGTCGTCGGGGAAGCTCAGCGCGGTGTTGCCCATCACGTAGCGGTCGTACTGGTTCGTGATCCAGCGCTTGTCGCTCAGGTTCGGGCTGCCGAGCAGGCGCAGCACCTGCTCGCGCAGCTCGTCGCCCTCGGTCGGACGAGGGAGGGTGGATGCCGTGTCCGCCTGCAGCGCGTCGATCCAGGTCGGGTAGGCGACCGGGCGCTCGTACACCGGGCCGTCGACCGCGACCGTGCGCGGATCCACGTTGACGATCTCCTCGCCGTGCCAGTTGATGACGAGCCGGCCGGAGTCGGTGACCTCGCCGAGCACGCTGGTCTCGACGTCCCACTTGCCGACCACTTCGAGGAAGCCCTCGAGCTTCTCGGGGCGCACGATCGCCATCATGCGCTCCTGGCTCTCCGACATGAGGATCTCCTCGGCCGTGAGCGTGGGGTCGCGCAGCAGCACCTTGTCGAGCTCGACGAACATGCCGCCGTCGCCGTTCGACGCGAGCTCGCTCGTCGCGCACGAGATGCCGGCGGCGCCGAGATCCTGGATGCCCTCCACCAGGTCGAGCGCGAACAGCTCGAGGCAGCACTCGATGAGCACCTTCTCGGCGAACGGGTCGCCGACCTGCACGGCCGGCCGCTTCGTCGGACCGCCCGCGCTGAACGAGTCGGACGCGAGGATGGATGCTCCGCCGATGCCGTCCCCGCCGGTGCGAGCCCCGAACAGCACGACCTTGTTCCCCGCGCCCCGCGCGTTGGCCAGGTGGAGATCCTCGTGCCGCAGCACCCCGACGGCGAGCGCGTTCACCAGCGGGTTCGCCTGGTACACCGGGTCGAACCAGGTCTCGCCGCCGATGTTCGGCAGGCCGAGGCAGTTGCCGTAGAACGAGATGCCGCTCACGACACCGTGGACGACGCGCGCGGTGTCGGGGTCATCGATGGCACCGAAGCGCAGGGCATCCATCACCGCAACCGGCCGCGCCCCCATGGAGATGATGTCGCGCACGATGCCGCCGACGCCGGTCGCGGCGCCCTGGAACGGCTCGATGTACGAGGGATGGTTGTGGCTCTCGATCTTGAACGTCACCGCCCAGCCCTCGCCGACGTCGATCACGCCGGCGTTCTCGCCCATGCCGACCATGAGGTTCTTCTTCATGGCGGGGCTGACCTTCTGGCCGAACTGCTTGAGGTAGATCTTGGAGCTTCTTGTAGGAGCAGTGCTCGCTCCACATCACCGAGTACATCGCGAGCTCGCCGCTCGTCGGGCGGCGGCCGAGGATCTCGCGGATCTTCGCGTACTCGTCGGGCTTGAGTCCGAGGGCCGCGTAGGGCTGCTCCCGGTCCGGCGTCGCTGCTGCGTTGGAAACGGTGTCTGCGCTGGTCGTGGCTGGGCCGGAGGTCACACCGCAATTCTAGGAGAGCCGACGCAGCCGCCCCGCCCTAGGCTCGTGCACCATGAGCACCCGCGTCATCCTCGACACCGACATCGGCACCGACGTCGACGACTGCCTCGCCCTCGCGCTGATCCTCGGGTCACCGGAGCTCGAGCTCGTGGGCGTGACCACGGTCTACGGCGACGTGGACCTGCGCGCGAGGATGACGCGGCGCCTGCTCTCCCTGCACGGAACGCACGGCGTCCCGGTGCTCCGAGGCGCGACCGACACCCTCGCCGGCGCCCTCCCGATCCACTGGGAGGGCCACGAGGGCCAGGGCCTCATCGAGCACGAGGATGTCGCTGGGTCGGGAGACCACGAGCACGCCGTCGACTTCATCGTGCGGATGGCCCACGAGCACCCCGGCGACCTCCACCTCCTCGCGATCGGACCCCTGACCAACGTCGCCCTCGCCCTGCAGCGCGACCCCGCCCTGCCCGTCGCCGGCCTCACGATCATGGGCGGCGCGGTCTCCCGCACCGAGCTGCCGTTCGCGGAGCACAACCTGCGCAGCGACCCGGAGGCGGCCGCGGTCGTGTTCGCGTCCGGGCTGCCGATCACCCTCGTGCCGTTCGACGTCACCACGCGCGTCGCGATCACCGCCGAGGATGCCGCGGCCATCGCCGCCCTCGGAACGCCGTTCCACTCCGCCGTCGCCGACCAGGCCCGCCGCTACCCGCCGTTCGCGCGCAACGGACGCACCTCGCTCCACGACCCGCTCGCCGCCGCCGCGCTCGTGCGCCCCGACCTCCTCACGTGGCAGGACGTGCACCTCGAGTTCGACGCCGAGGCCCGCACCCTCGTGCGCGAACCGGACGAGGATGCCGCAGCCACCGTCCACCTCGCGACCGACGTCGACGTGGCCGCCGCCGAGGCGTTCATCGTCTCGCGGATCTCCGCGCCCGTGCGGAGCTGACGGCCGCGCTCAGACCACGACGTCGCGGGCCAAGGACTTCGCCGGCGCTCAGACCACCACGTCGTCGCCGACCGACAGCAGCCCCGCGACCGCGATCACGGCGCCGATCGCGAGCTTTCCATTGCGCTCGCGGTGGATGGTCCGCAGCACGTCGAGGTTCTTGTCGATGGCGCCGGGTTGGGGGCGGGTGACCATGACGCAGCGGCCGAGTTGGGCCGTGACATCCAGCTGCGCGGTGCCGATCGCGATGCGCTGCCCGACGAGGTCGTCCTCGCCCGAGCCCGACAGCAGGATGTTCGGACGGAACCTGCGCTGCGGCCACTCGCCGATCGTGCCCTCCGAGAGCAGCGAGACGGCGGCGCGGCCCGAGTCCTGGAACGCGCCCTCCGCTGCGTCGAATGGATGCCACGTGCTCGTGCCCTCGTGCTCGAAATCGTCCACGTTCTCGAACTGGCGGGCGCCGCGCACGTCCTCGGTGGAGCGCAGCGCGACCTCACGTCCGAGCCAGGTGGACAGCGCCGCGTCATCCTCGGCCACCGTCCCATCGGGCAGGTGGATGGTGACCGTTCCGTCGACCGCGGTCGTCGCGCTCGCGAACAGCAGCTCGGGCACGCGGCGGCCGCTGAGCCCGAAGCCGGTCTCGACGTCGAAGATCGCGAACCGCCGATCGCCCTGGATGCCCGCCGGCCCGACCTCGGCCGCCTGCACCTGCTCGCCCTGCAGCGACTTCACGGGGTAGCGCCAGAGCTGGGTCACCTGCATGCGGCGACGATACCCGACTCGCACAACCTGGAGCGTGCACATCGAGACCGAGCGCATCGAGGTCCTGCAAAAGGCCCTTCACTAGGCTGGCGACGTGCCGGGCGTCGACCCCACCTTCCTCGCCACGAAGCACGCGCCGCTGAGTTGGGCGCTCATCCCGGCGTTCATCCTCTCGACGTCCGGCCTGTTCCTCTTCACGTTCCGCATCACGTGGATCGGCTACCTCATGGTCGCGGTCGCCCTGCTGCTCGCGTTCCTCTTCGACCGGCGCGGGATGACGCACGACCTGTTCCGCGATCTGCTCCTCATCGCGATCGGCATGGTGATCGTCTCCACCACCTCGGTGAAGGCGGACATCTCGTGGCTCAACTTCGTGGTCGTCGGAGTGGTCCTCGGGCTGGCGGTGCTCGTGCCGTACCTGATCGTGCGGTTCGTCTACCGCGACGGCTCCGGCCCCGACGGGCGGCCACTCCCCGACGCGAAGTACCGCCGTCGCATCCGGTTCCCGTGGCGCATCGAGAAGCGGTGGGGATTCGCGCAGTGGGCCTACCTCGTCGGCATCGTGGCCGCGGGGTACTTCATCCTGCCGTTCTACTTCATCCAGTCGGGCACCTACCTCAACTGGCCCGAGGTCACCACGTGGGACGAGGTCGCCCGCCTCTTCGTCGGCGTCAACGCCGTCGGCACCTGGGATGAACTGTTCTTCATCTGCACGGTCTTCGCGTTGTACCGGCGGCACTTCCCGACCTGGCAGGCCAACATCCTGCAGGCGATCGTCTTCGTGTCGTTCCTCTGGGAGCTCGGCTACCAGTCCTGGGGGCCGCTGCTCACCATCCCGTTCGCCCTCATCCAGGGCTACACCTTCAACCTCACGAAGTCGCTCACCTACGTGCTGACCGTGCACCTGCTGTTCGACCTGTTCGTGTTCCTCGCGATCGTCTCCGCCCGCAACCCGGACGCCCTTCCCATCTTCCTGATCACCCCTTAGCCTGCCTGCATGGCCGACATCAAGACCAAGCCGACCGACGAGGATGTCACCGCCTTCCTCGACTCCGTCCCCGACGAGCGTCGCCGTGCCGAGGGCCACGCCACTCGCGCCCTCATGGAACGCATCACGGGCGAGCCCGCCACGCTCTGGGGACCGTCCATCGTGGGCTTCGGCAGCCAGCACTACGAGGGCAAGTCGAGCTCCGGCGAGATGATCGTCGTCGGCTTCTCGCCGCGCAAAACCGCCCTCACGCTCTACGGCCTCTACAACGACTACGGCCCGCCCGACCCGCTGTTCGAGCAGCTCGGCCCCCACACCACGGGCAAGGGATGCCTCTACCTGAAGCACCTCGACGCCGTGGATGCCGCGGTGCTCGAGCAACTCGTCGCGGAGGCCTGGGCGCGGGCGGGGAAGTAGCGGGCCCGGGCGGGGAAGGAGACCGCCGCCGAAACGGCAGTTCGGCACCCTTGAACGGTGATTCGGATGCGCAACTACCGTTTCGACCAGCCTCGCGAGCGGAGCGCACGAGTCACACGATCGACAGTCTCGGCACGTGCCCGCGATACGCCGTGTGCGCGCACCCGGATGACTCGCCAGTCCGCATCGGCAGCGGCGTCGAACCTGTGGATGTCACGCTCGTACTGAACCGTGGACGTGCGGTGCAGGTCACCGTCGTACTCGGCTATCACGCGCCACTCGGGCCACGCCAGGTCGAACCAGCCGACGTGACGCCGGCCCGCTATCAGCTGGAAGCCGCAGACCGGTTCAGGAAGGCCGGCTCGAACGAGCAGCAGCCGGAGCGCGGTTTCCATGGGCGACTCGACCCCTTCGCGCACTTCGGCCAGGGCCGCGCGAGCGCGCACCACGCCTCGGCCCTGAGCTGAAACGACCCGAGTACGCAGCTCATCCAATCGCGCGAGTGGGCGTTCGAGCGTCGGGTCGACGACTCGAGGATCGAGGACGAGGTAATCACCGACCGCGATCAGCGCATCGAGCCCGATCAGGGACGCAGACTCCACGAAGGCAGCAACGGGATTCGATACGGGCAGTCCGTTCAGGGCGACGGTCGCCTCATCGGCGGTCGTGTGTCCAATCACGCCCACAGCTCTCGGGCCCTCTCGGCGACGAGCAGCGCCGGCGTTGACCATGGTGACGTGGACTCCGCGCGGCAGTGCTGAGGGCAATGGGGCACCCCACAGCTCCAGCGCGCTGGTGTGACTGAAGCGATCGCCCGGCCGCAGTCTGGGCACGTACGCTCGCACGGCGGGTGCCGAGACGGGCGTACGGACTCCCCGGAACGGCCGATCGAGATCCGGCCCGGCCAAGCGTCCGCGTCCCACGCCCTGCGCGAGCGCGTCGCGTACGGCGAATGGACGCCCCGTCAGGTCGTCCGGGAGTGGTGAGGGGTGCTGCATCCCGCAGTTGTACGCCGGTGCCGGATCGCAGTGGGCTCCTGCACGGTTGGCGGTCGAAACGGCCGTTCCGTACGTCAACCGTGAGGAGAAGCTGCCAAAGTGCCGTTTCGGCGAAGTGCAGCGCGCCGGCGGGGCACGCGCATTACACCCCCGCGAGGCTCGCGATCGCCGACGTGAAGAACGTGAGGCCGTCGGTGCCGGAGCGCATCGCATCCGGGGTGTCGGGGCCGAAGCCCGGCTCGGTGGCGTGCTCGGGGTGGGGCATGAGGCCGACGACGTTGCCGCGGTCGTTCGTGATGCCGGCGATGTCGTTCGCGGAGCCGTTCGGGTTGACCTCGAGGTAGCGGAACACAATACGGTTCTCGTTCTCGAGCCGGTCGAGGGTGTCGCGGTCGGCGATGTATCCGCCCTCGCCGTTCTTGAGCGGAACGGTGATCTCCTGGCCGCCGGTGAACCCGTTGGTCCAGGCCGTCGCGGTGTTCTCGACGCGCAGCACCTGGTCGCGGCAGACGAAGTCGCCGTGGTCGTTGCGGATGAGGCCCCCCGGCAGCAGGTGGGCCTCCACGAGGATCTGGAAGCCGTTGCAGATGCCGAGGACGGGCATCCCCTTGTTCGCGGCATCCACGACCTCGGACATGATCGGGGACCGCGCCGCGATCGCGCCGCAGCGCAGGTAGTCGCCGTAGCTGAAGCCGCCGGGCAGCACGATCGCCTCGACGTTCTTCAGATCGTGGTCGCCGTGCCAGAGCGACACGGGCTCGGCGCCCGCGAGCCGCACGGCCCGCAGGGCATCGCGGTCGTCGAGCGACCCGGGGAAGGTGACGACGCCGATCCGCATCAGTGCCGGCCTCCTGATGATCGCGAGCCGGCCATCAGCGCGACACCGACTCGGCGGCGGCAGGCGACGTGGATGCCTCGTGTACCGAGACCACGTCCTCGATGACCGTGTTCGCGAGCATGTCCTCGGCGAGGGCGCGCGCCTCGGCGAGCGCCGCGTCATCCACGGGCCCATCGACGGTGAGCTCGAAGCGCTTGCCGATGCGGACGCCTGTGAAGCGGTCGCGTCCGAGCCGGTGCAGCGCCCCCGCGACGGCCTTGCCGGCCGGGTCGAGCAGTTCGGCCTTGGGCATGACCTCGACGATGATCGTGGGCACGGGGCTCCTTAAAGAGGGTCGCGCGAGCTGATGGTTCGAGTCTATTCGAGCCGCGCTGTGCCTGTTGGCTACCGCTCGTCGAGCCGCGCTGCGCCTGTTGTCTACGGCTCTGCGAGCCGCAGCGTGTGGTCGGCGCGGCCCGCGGTCGCCTCGATCGTGCGGGCGTTGGACTCGTCGGGACCGAGCGCCCACGCCCGCGCCGCGGCGACCGACTTGCCGAACGCGACGTGCCTAGAGACGAGGCGCTCGATCCGGATGTCGCGGTCGACGTCGACGAACACGGTGACGTCGAGCAGTGGGGCGACGCGATCCCACCCGCCGGAGTCCAGCAGCAGGTAGTTGCCCTCGACCACGACCGTCGAGACTTCAGGAGTTATCGAAATGGCATCGGCGACGGGCTCCTCGATCTCGCGGTCGAAGCCGGGGGCGGTCACCGTAACTCCTGAATTTCCGACGTCGGTCGTGCCAGCGGGGTGGGGGCGCGTTCGTCCTGCGGCGCGCACCGCCTCGAGCACGGCGACGAAGCCGTCGACGTCGAAGGTGTCGGGCGCGCCCATCCGGTCGCGGCGGCCGAGTCGCACGAGCTCGGCCTGCGGCAGGTGGAAGCCGTCCATCGGCAGCAGTGCGGCCGTGGGCCCGAGCCGCTCGACGAGCGCGGCGCCCACCGTGGACTTGCCGGCCCCCGGGGATCCGGCGATGCCGATGAGGAGGCGGTGGTCGTCCGCGGGCCGCGCGGCCCCGATTGCGGTGACGAGGTCGTCGAGGGTGGTGAGCTCCACGGGGTCAGCCGCGGTCGGGCTCGGGGAGGAGGCCGGCGGCGGCAGCGTCATCCACCCACCATTGCGCCCACTCCCGGTAGCCCTTCGGCCCCGGGTGGAACAGGTCGGCCCCGAAGAACCCGTCAGTGTACGAGGGCGCCGGCGAAGACATCGCGACCCGATCGAGCGGCTCGGTCACCGCCCGCCCGGCCTGCTCGAGGGCCTGCGAGTGCCGCCAGAGCCGTGCGCGCAGGGGCTCGGGCAGCAGCTCGAACTGGTTGAAGCCGGGCATGGATGACACGAGCACCGTGGCCCCCGGATTCGCCGCACGCAGCTCGCGCAGCAGCCGCCCGAGGTCACGCGCGTACGCCGCGCGGGAGCGGATGCCGAGCGAATCGTTCGCCCCGATGCTCAGGAACACGAGGTCGGCGGGCTCGGCGAGCGCGTCCTTGAGGTACCGGTCCAGCAGGATGCGCGTCGTCGCCCCGTTCTCCCCGACCGCGCGCCAGGCGACGCCGCGGTGGTACCGCGCGGCGAGCGCGCGAGCGAGGTTGCCGGGCAGCGCGTCATCCTGCGTGTCGGCGCCGACGCCCGCGGCGGTGGAGTCCCCGAACACGAGGATGCGCAGCGGGTCGTCCCCGGCGAGCGTGCCCTGCCAGGGCTGCGCGGCGTCGGGGAGCCGCGGCGTCGTTCGCTTGAGCTCCCTGCCCTGCCGGTAGACCTTCGGCGCGACCGGGATGAGCGAGACGCGGCTCATCCGGTCGCCGGATCGCGAACGCGCCGGGGGTGGCGGCTCAGGTGGGGTGGGCACAGGCCGATGCTACGCCGGGTCGGGCAGCGGCGGCTCGACCGTGGATGCCGCGGCGCTCGCCGCACCGCCCCCGCGCCCCAGGGCGACCGCGAGCAGCGCCCCCGCCGCGGCGATGATCGCACCGAGCACGCCCCACGCGAGCAGCCCGACCGCCATCACGACGGGCAGGAGCACGCCGGCCCCGATGATGCGCGCGAACGTCGTCGACGTCGCGTACACCGACTGGAACTCGCCCTGCCGCCCCACCGGGCTCAGGCGCGTGAGCTGGAACCACGCCGCGGCGCCCGCGGTGACCTCGGTCACCGTGATGAGCAGCACCCCGACGATCACCGCGACCGTCGCACCACCGCCCGCGAGGTTCGCGGCGACACCGATCACGACGCACGCGAGCACTGCGCCGCCGCCGGCGATGAGCGCGGACAGCCGAGCCCGCGCCGCCGTGCTCACCCAGGTCGCCCAGCGCAGTTGCACGGCCACGACGATGACCGTGTTCATCGCGAGCGCCGCCGCGGCGAGCCACTCCGGGGCCGACGTGCGAGTCGCCACCCAGATCGGCAGCAGCACGCTCAGGATCGGCATCGCGAACTGCAGCACGGCGCTCAATCCGGTCAGCGCGAGAAGTCGCGGATTGCGCCACACGCCGGATTCGGCGCCGGGCAGCGTCGCGATGGAGGCCTTCATCGACGCGTGCAGCGTCAGGTAGCCGATGCCCGTGATCACGCAGATGGCCGCGACCGTGATGAACACGCCGACGAACACCGCGTGCTGCTGCAGGGCGACCGCGACCGCGCCCGCCGCGGCACCCGCACCGAATCCGATGTTGTGGAGGGTGTGCAGCACGGCGCGCATCCGCACGCGTCCCTCGAGCGGGAGTTGGGATGCCGCGATCGCCTGCCGCATCGGAGCGAGACTCGCCTGCGCGATCCCGAACAGCACCGCCCCCACGACATACGTGGGCGGCGAGGATGCCACGGCGAACAGCACCATCGCGGTCGCCGACACCGCACTCAGCCCCGCGGCCGCCCGAGCGAGCCCGACCCGATCGGCGAGCATCCCGATCGGCACCGAGAGCAGCAGTCCCGCGAGTGCGCCGCCGGCGAGCGCGAGCCCGACGAGCTGCTCGCCGAAGCCGACGAGCACGGCGAAGAACAGCGTCGCGGTCGTGAGCACCGCACCGTCACCCAGCGACGTCACGACCTGGGCGACGTAGAGCCGCCCGAGGGGCGTCCGCGCTGGTGAGTTCGCCATCCCGGTCAGGCTAGCGCGCCCCTCCCTCAGTAGGCTCGGCCCATGGATACGAACGGGCTGGACGCGTTCCTCGCCGACCAGGAGTTCTCGGGCGTTGTGCTCGTGCGCGACGGCGGGGCGCCGGTGTACGAGTCGGCCACCGGGCTCGCGACGCAGCGGTGGGGCATCCCGAACACCCTCGAGACGCGGTTCGACACGGCCTCGATCACGAAGCTGTTCACCTCCGTTGCGGTGCTGCAGCTCGTCGGCAGGGGGAGCTCGACCTCGAGACATCCATTCACCACTACGTCGACCTCGAGGGAACGACCATCTCACCGGCGGTCAACCTGCTGCACCTGCTCACGCACACGAGCGGCATCGCGGATGACGCCGACGAGGAGGCCGGCGAGAGCTACGAGGACCTCTTCCTCGACACACCCAACTACTCGCTCATCGAGACGAAGGACTTCCTGCCGCAGTTCGTGCACAAGGAGCCGCTCGCGCCCCCTGGGGTGGACTGCCGCTACTGCAACGTGGGCTACGTGCTCGCCGGCCTCGCGATCGAGAAGGTCACCGGCCTCTCCTACCGCGAGTACGTCTTCGACTACGTGTTCGGCCCCGCCGGCATGGCCGACTCCGGCTTCTACGACCGTCGCGACGCTGCGCCCCGCGTCGCCGAGGGCTGGGAGCAGCACGAGGATGGCACGTGGTTCTCGAACATCTACAGCTACCCGCCGATCGGCTCCCCCGACGGTGGCGCGCACGTCACCGCGCCGGACCTCGTGCGGTTCATCCAGGCCGTGCGCGGCGGCGAGCTGCTCGACGCGGAGTACACCGAGGAGTTCTTCGTTCCGCAGGTCGAGCACATCGGCACCTCGTCGCTCGCCGCAGAGGCGACCTGGTACGGGTTCGGCCTCGAGTTCGACATGAACGAGGACGGCTCGGTGCGCTCGTACTACAAGGAGGGCATCAACGTCGGAGCGAGTCGGCATCATCCGCCACTACCTCGAGCCCGGCCTCGACATCGCGGTGCTGTCGAACTCCGAGGATGGCGCGTGGCCGGTCATCCGCGAACTCGACGAGCGCCTCGGCGGCTGACGCCTCCGCGCGACCGTGGTTTCGAGACGCGGCGCTTCGCGGCGCTCCTCAACCACCGCTACTTCGTGCGCGTCCACCCCTCGGCGATAAGCGCCTCGCTCAGCGCATCCTTCACCGAGTTCTGGCTCGGCTTGCGGCCGACGAGCGCTCCGCGCTTGGCGGCGTTGAAGATGCCGCCGGCCTCGAACGTCGGCATCCGTCCGCTGCGCGACACGGACTTCGCGGGGCGGAGCGCGACGAAGGTGAAGGTGGCGGACGCTGCATCCAGCTTCGCGACCACGAACGGATCGCCGGCGACGCTGGCCGTGACGGTGTCGTCGTCGATGGCCCACGCGACATCCTTGGTGTCGAGCGTTGCGAGGAGGGTTTCGACCTTCGTGAGTGAAACGGCCATCAGCCGAACAGCCCCTTCTTGCGTGCCCAGCCCTGGGCTTCGAGGAAGGCGAACAGCGGCTGCTTGACCTTGTCGGTGTCGAACGACCAGGCGAGCACGGGCGAGACGCCGTCCTCGGTGTTGTGCACACCGCCGAGTGTGAAGCTGAACTCCTTCTTCGTGGTCTGGCCGGAGAACGTGCTCGTGCCCCAGCTCAGCCCGCCGGACTTCATCTGCACGCCGGAGGACGTCTCGTGATCCTTGGACTTGTAGGTGCCCTTGCCCTGGTTGAACTCGACCGTGACCGTGAACTCCTTGTCGATGGTCGTGAACTCGTTCGGGTAGAGCGACTGCGCCTTCACGATGTCCCAGCGGCCGACGATCGTCTCGCCGACGACCTCGTAGGCGAACGGCTGGGCGGGATCGTTGAGGGTGGGCACCTGCGCGAGCAGCTCGGGAAGCGGAGTGGGCATGGCCACAGCCTAACCAGCGCGCAGGTGTCGAGTCCTAGTCTGGAGCCGTGGCGATCTCGACGGCCCAGCGGGTCACCCTCGCGGTGGGCGTGCCGGCGATCGTGGCGTCCGCAGTCGTCTTCGTGATCCTCTCCGCGATGGCCGTCGATGGCCCGCCCGAGGAGCACGCGCGCAACCGCGTGATGGTCTGGGTGCTCACCGGTCAGTACGTGATCGATGAGGGCGCGTTGTTCTGGGCGCGGGCCTGGTTCGCGATCTGGATGGTGACGATCGCCGCCACCGTCACGGCGACGGTCGTGATCGCGGTGCGGCAGGCCCGTCGCCGCGGAATCCCGTTCAGGCTCCCGCGACCCCGACCCTGATCAGGTTCGCCCACGGGTCGTCGAAGCTCACGGTCCGGCCGTCGTCGCGGGTCGCGACGCCGTAGTGCCCGAGACGCTCGGTGAGTGTGCCCACGTCATCCACCGTCGGCACCTGGATGTCGATGCGCCCGAGTCCGAGCGCGGGTAGCCGAGGTCCCGCGCCGCGGGAGTTCCAGGTGTTCATCGCCATGTGGTGGTGGTAGCCGCCAGCGCTCACGAACAGCGCACTGCCCGGGATCTCGACGGTCTGGTCGAACCCGAGCCGGTTCACGTAGAACTCGCGCGCGGACTCCACGTCGCCGACCTGCAGATGCACGTGGCCGACCCTCGCGCCGCCGATCAGCGGCTGCTCGACCGCTTCCGGCGTCAGGTTCTCCTGCAGGAACGCATTCGGATCGAGGTAGAGCGTGCCCATCTCGAGTTGGCCGTGCGTCCAGCTCCAGGCGCTGCGCTCGCGGTCCCAGTACAGCTCGACGCCGTTGCCCTCCGGATCGGTGAAGTAGAACGCCTTGCTCACGAGGTGATCCGAGCTGCCGGTGAACGTGTTGGGGTGGCGCTGGGCGACCGAGTACACCGACGCGGCGAGCGCCTCCTCGGTGTCGAACAGGATCGCGGTGTGGAAGAGTCCGGCATCCCGCGGGCTCGCGTGCTTGAGTTCGGGCGCGTGCTCGAGCACCATGACGGCCTGCGCGCCTCGACCGAGCGTGACCGAACCCGGGCCCTCCGAGAGCACCTGCAGCTGCACGGCATCCCGGTAGTAGGCGGTCATCGCATCGAGGTCGCCGACCTTCAGGGTGACCGGACCCATGGCCGTGTCGGCGGCAAGCTGCTCACTCATGGACCTATGCAACCGCATGGATGCCGCGGCCATTCCACCGGGCATGGAGATGGCCCCACCGATCTGGGGTCAGGGGGCCATCATTCAGTGGTTCGGAATCCGGACCATTTCGGTTTGGATCTATGGCTTCGAGGCGCGGCGCTCCTCAACCACCGGTCAGGCGGTCGATCAGCTCGCGGTATCGCGCCGCGGTCTGCTCCACGATCTCCTGCGGCAGCGTCGGCGGCGTGCCCCGCTTGTCCCAGTTGGCCAGCAGCCAGTTGCGCACGATCTGCTTGTCGAAGCTCGCGGTGCGGTCACCGGTCTCGTACAGCGCGGCATCCCAGTACCGGCTGCTGTCGGAGGTCAGCACTTCGTCTCCAAGGGTGAGCGCGCCGCTCTCGGGATCGTCGCCCCACTCGAACTTGGTGTCGGCGAGGATGATGCCGCGGGCCTCCGCGATGGCGGACGCCCGCGCGAAGACCTCGAGCGAGGCATCCCGCAGCGCGATCGCGGTGGGTTCGCCGACGAGCTCGATCGTGCGCTCGAAGGTGATGTTCTCGTCGTGCTCGCCCTGCGGCGCCTTGAACGCGGGCGTGTAGATCGGCTCGGGCAGGCGGTCGCCGTCGGTGAGACCGGCCGGCAGCGGAACGCCGCAGACCGACTGGGATGCCTGGTACTCGACCCATCCGCTGCCCGACAGGTAGCCGCGCACGACGCACTCGATCGGGTGCATGTCGAGCTTGCGCACGACGATCGCGTTCGGGGACTGCTGTTCGACGAGGTGGTTCGGCACGTCGGGGAACTGCGCGAACCACCACAGGCTCAGCTCGGTGAGCAGGGCGCCCTTGCCCGGGATGCCCGGCTCGAGCACATGGTCGAACGCACTCACGCGGTCCGTCGCCACCATGAGCACCCGCCCCGGATGCTCGGGGGACTCGTACAGCTCGCGCACCTTGCCGGTGTAGACGTGGTTCCAGCCGGGAGGGGTGGGGTCGGTCGGCTCGGTCACTCTGCGACCCTCATTCCACCCTCAGGGCGATGTCGGTGCGGTACTGCCCGCCCTCGAGGTGGATGTTCTCGAGCGCGGCGTAGGCCTTGCGGCGGGCATCCGCGAAGTCGGGTGCGGTCGCGACCACGCTGAGGACGCGTCCGCCGGTGGCGACGAACACACCGTCGACCAGCGCGGTGGCGGCGTGCGCGATGGAGACGTCGTCCACGTCATCCAGTCCGATGATCGGGCGGCCGATCATCGGTTCGTCGGGGTAGCCCTCGCTCGCGAGCACGACGGTGACCGCGACGTCGTCGCTGAACTCCGGTCGCGGCAGGTCGCCGAGGCCGCCGGTCGCCGCCGCGAACAGCAGCCCGCTCAGCGGCGTCACGAGCCTTGGCAGCACGACCTGCGTCTCGGGGTCGCCGAAGCGCGCGTTGAACTCGATGACCCGGATGCCGTCGTCGGTGACGATCAGGCCGCAGTAGAGCAGCCCGATGAACGGCGTGCGCTCCTCGGCGAGCTGGCGGACGGTGGGCACGGCGATGGTGTCGATGACCTCGTCGACGAACGAGTCGGCCAGCCAGGGCAGCGGGGAGTAGGCGCCCATGCCGCCGGTGTTCGGGCCCTCGTCGCCGTCGAAGATGCGCTTGTAGTCCTGGGCGGGGGCGAGCGGCAGCACGTTGTGTCCGTCGCTCAGCAGGAACAGCGACACCTCCTGCCCCCCGAGGAACTCCTCGATGAGCACGACCCCGTACTGCAGCCAGTGGGTGGCGTGGGCGACCGCGGCATCCCGCTCGTCGGTGACGAGCACGCCCTTGCCGGCGGCGAGTCCGTCGGCCTTCACGACGTAGGGGGCGCCGTACTCGTCGATGGCCTCGAGCGCGTCCTCGAGGGTGCCGGCGCGGGTGGCGCGGCCGGTGGGGACGCCGGCGTCATCCATGATCCGCTTCGCGAACGTCTTGCTGCCCTCGAGCTGCGCCGCCGCCTTGCCCGGACCGAACACCGCGATGCCGCGCTGCCGGAGGCCGTCGGCGACGCCCGCGACGAGCGGTGCCTCCGGGCCGATCACGACGAGGTCGATGTCGTTGTCCATCGCGTAGTCGGCGACCACCGACTTGTTGGTCGGGTCGAGTGCGACCACCGGCACGACCGCGGCGATGCCGGCATTGCCGGGGGCCGCCGTGATCTCGTGCGCGAGGAGCCCGTTGTCGCCCCGCTCGCGCAGCAGCGCCGTGATGATCGCATGCTCGCGAGCGCCCGAGCCGAGGACGAGGATGCGCACCCGCCCAGCCTATCGACGGCCCTTGCCCGCCGCCGACGTGTATCCACGCGCCGCGCGGAGCCCGCGATAGCCTGTCGCGCATGTCCACCGAGCTCGAGCCGCCGTTCGTCTTCATCGGCGACTCGATCACCGATTGCGGCCGCCGCGAGGATCCGGAGGGGCTCGGCGACGGCTACGTGCGCATCCTCGCCGGCCAACTGCCCGGGCCGGTGATCAACCGCGGCATCTCTGGCGAGCGCACCAACCACCTCAGGGGTCGGTGGAAGCAGGATGTCACCGCGTTCGACCCCCGCACCCTCACGATCTACATCGGGGTGAACGACACCCTCATGGCCTACTGGGAGGACGGGGACACCACCACCCTCGCGCAGTTCGAGGAGCGCTTCCGCTTCATGCTCGAGCGCACCGGCGGGGCGAGGGTCATCGTCATCCAGCCGTTCCTGCTGCCGGTGGTCGAGGCCGAGTGGGTCGACTGGTACGACCGCTGGCGCGCCGACCTCGCGCCGAAGCAGCAGCTCGTCGAAGCGCTCGCCGCCGAGTACGGCACGGCCTACGTGCCGCTGCAGCGGCTCATGGATGCCGCGGCCGCCGAGCACGGCGTCGCCGCCCTCGCCCTCGACGGCGTGCACCCGACCGCCTTCGGCCATGAGCTCATCGCACGCGCCTGGATGACGGCGGCTGGATGAACGCGACCGGATGACCGCGGCGCGCGCCTGACCCTGTCGCACCACCCGCGCTCCGTTCGGCACAATGGGTGCCGTGACGCACATCCCGCCGCTGCAGGTGCTCTGGCTCGTCGTGTACTGGACGGGCCTCACTCCCCTCCTGATCCTCCTGATCATCGCCGTTCGCGGCGGTGCGGGCTTCGCGAACTTCGCGGCGCTCGTCATCGGACTGGTGGCTGCCGCGATCGCTGCCGTGTGGGCGACGCGCATCGCTCGCCTGCACGTGAGCAGCCTGGTCTTCGTGAAGGGCACGACCACCATCCGGGTGATCGCGATCGCCTGGCTCGCGATCGGTGCGTACATCGTGGTCGGCGCCGTGGTCAGTTCGTTCTTCCCGGTCGAGCTCGGCGCGACGGGTGAGGCCCTCGGCTTCGTCGGCACGGTCGGTTCGGTCTCGATCCTCGCGGTGCTCGGGCCCGGGTACTCCGAGTACCGCGAAGCCAGGTCGCACGCCGCGGACGCCGCGTAGCCTTCAGGGATGGCCAAGCGCAACATCCCGGCAGCCGAGGGCATCCCCGCGGTGCTCGCCGCGCTCGACGGCTCAGCATCGCGCGACGAGACCGCGATGGCCGTGCGCTACCTCCTCCAGGTGCTCGCCGACGATGCCCCCGGCAACTCGGTCGAAGTGCGCGTGCCGCCGTTCGGAGCCGTCCAGGCCGTCGAAGGCCCGCGACACACCCGTGGCACCCCGCCGAACGTGATCGAGATGGATGCCGCCACCTGGCTCGCCCTCGCGACGGGCACGCTGCCCTTCGCCGACGCGCTCGCCGCGGCGCGGGTCTCCGCGTCCGGATCGCGGGCGGACCTGACCGCGTTCCTGCCGCTGCGATGGGACCGCCCGCCCACCTGAGACAATGGACTCGTGAGCGAGCCGACGGATGACGACACCAGGGTCAGCATCCGTCGCGCCCCGAAGTACTCGGCCTTCATGATCGTCGGCGGCGGGATCGGCGCGATCGTCACGTTCATCGTCACGCGACTGTTCCCCGTCGACCCCCAGGTCGGGTTCTTCGCCCTGTTCGCCTACTTCGCCCTGTTCGGGATCACGTTCGGCGTGCTGATCGGCGCGCTGCTGGCGCTGTTCTTCGACCGCCGCTCGCGCAAGCGCGCCGGCATGGTCGTGGTGGAGCGCACGGAGGAGTCTGACTAGCACGTGGTGCGGGTTCGGTTCCTCGGGCCGCCCGGTCTTCGGGGCATCTCCTTCCAGCTCAGACATCGAACGGGATGAGGGGGCGGTCCTGCGGGCCACCCCCTCATCCCGTTCGAAACTCGCGAGTCAGGAGACACCCCTGCGACCGGGCCCCAATCCGAAGTGCTGAAGTACGCACAAACCCATCTTTTGAGACTTGGGTTGCCCGTTCCGCACCCCGCGCATCGACTTCTTGCCGCGCGGCACGCATCCGCCGTTACGCCCGTAGTCCGCGAGCGGCCGAGCCGCCGCGAACGGCACGCGCGGGGTGTCGCTACGCGGGCGCCGACCCGCGCTACGTGAGAAGTGCGACGGTGTGGTGTGATGTCGAACCATGCACACCGCAGGGCGTGCGTTGTTCGACGGGGTGTTGCGCGGCGCGAGGCGTGCGTGATCGGGGACTGGTCGAGGAGTGTCTCCTGACTCGCGAGTTTCGAGTTGAAATGATGGGCGCTCTTTGCCCGTCATTTCAACTCGATGTTTGAGCTGGAAGGAGATGCTCCTCGACCAAGGCCCAACCGCCTGACAGTTCTTGGCCCGGCGGAACGGGCTAGACGAGGCCGTGCTCGTGCGCGAAGACGACGATTTGGACTCGGTCTCGTAGCTGGAGTTTGCGGAGGATCGCGCCGACGTGGGTCTTGACCGTGGATTCGCTCGCGAAGAGTTCGGTGCCGATCTCCGCGTTCGACAGGCCGCGCGCCACGGCGTTGAACACCTCGCGCTCCCGCTCGCTCAACTGGGCGAACTCGGGTGGGGTGGGTGCGGCGCTCGCGAACTGCGCGCCCATCAGCGTCGTGAGGTCGGTCGGCGCGAGCACGGCGTTGCCGGCGTGCACGCTGCGGATCGCGTCGGCGAGCTGGGCGGGCGTGGTGTCCTTGAGCAGGAAGCCGCTCGCGCCCAGGCGGATCGCGGTCGCGGCGCGATCGTCGAGGTTGAACGTGGTGAGGATCACGACGCGCAGGGGCGTGGTGCGCGCGGCGACGCGATCGGACGAGAACAGCTGGCGCGTCGCCTCCACGCCGTCGGCGCGCGGCATCTGGATGTCCATGAGCACGACATCCGGCTGCAGCTCGTCGACCATCGCGACCGCGTCGACCCCGTCCGGCGCGGTGCCGACCACGGCCATGCCGTCCTGGGCGTCGACGATGATCCGCACCCCTTCGCGGAACAGGTCCTGGTCGTCCACGACCACCACGCGGATCGGATCCGTCATCGCGCTGGAATCCAGGCCCGGATCGTGAACGTGTCGCCGAGCCGCTGCACGATGAGGCGTCCATCCACCGCGGCGATGCGCTCGCGCATGCCGGTGAGGCCGCGGCCCTCGTGCTCCTCGGCGGACGGATCGAGGATGCCGTTGCGCACCTCGATCGTGAGTCCCGGCATCCCCGGGTCGGCGTCCCACTCGCGGTGGATCTCGAGCGCGCGCTCGCGGTCCCCGTGGCGGAACGCGTTGGTGAGCATCTCCTGCAGCACCCGGTACGCGGTCGAGCGCAGCGCCGGCGTCAGCTCGCGCGGTTCGCCCCGCTCGAATGCGACGAGACCGGGGTGGCTCGCGTGGGCGGACTCCACGAGGTCGTCGAGGTCCGGAACGATCACGTCGTCACCGTGCGTCGCCGACAGCACCCGCCGGATCTCGCCGAGGGACGAGCGCGCGGAGTCCGCGACGGTCGCGAGCGTGCGCTGCAGGTCGGCCTTCGTCCTCAGGTACTGCCCCGACTCCGCCTGCGCGAGGATCACCGTGAGCGAGTGGCCGACGACGTCGTGCACGTCCCTGGCGAGTCGCGCCTGCTCCGCGCGCAGCATGGCGGTCTCGCGCGCGCGGTCCTGTTCCTCGCGCGCCTGCACGACCTCCCCCTCGGCGGCCTCCGTCGCGGTGCGCGCTCGTTGGGCGATCCGGATCGCGTAGCCCGCCATCCACGGGATGCCGAGCAGCGCGAATCCGACCAGCGTGACCCCGACCAGCGAGGCGACGTCGAAGGTCGCCCCGATGTCGCGCAGGATGCCGGCGATGCCCGAGAGCAGCGGCGGCAGGTCGAGGGTGCGCAGCATCGCGAGGATCACGACGAGCAACGACGCGACCGGGATGGATGCCGCGGCAATCCACACCGTCGGCGGCCGCCCCCACCGTGCCGCCCCGAACGCGACCACGATCACGAGCGCCTGCGTGGTCAGCACCGGGAAGTAGGTGAGCACGTCGAGCAGCAGCGTGCTCCAGGCGAGCGCGATCCCGACGCCGGGCGCGATGCGGCAGAGTGCGACGGCGACTGCGGTGGCGATGACGACCACCCCGCCGACGCGCTCCCAGCCCCAGAAGTACGGATGCTGCAGCTCGAGCGCGCCGAGCAGGGCGACCACGAGCCCGAGCGCGAGTTCGATCCAGTGCGCGCGCAGCCAGGTCTCGATCCGATCGGTCACCGTCGGTGTCCGAGTGGCGGTCGTGGTCATGTGCGCACCTCCGGGGCTGAGCGCCTGCCATCGAGGGTAGGCGATGGGACGGTTCCGATGAGCAGGTCGAGCAACGCGGGATAGTCGATCCCGGCCGCCGCGTACATCAGCGGCACCTGCGAGTGGGCGGTGAAGCCGGGGGCGGTGTTGATCTCGTTGAGCACCGGTCCCGCCTCGGTGAGGAAGAAGTCGACGCGGACGATGCCGCGGCAGCCGAGGGCTTCGGCGAGGCGCACGGCGTGGGTGCGCAGCGTCCACTCGTCCTCGGCGTCGATCGGCGCCGGGATGACGAAGCGCGCGTTCCCGCCGTACTTCTCCTCGTGGCCGAAGATGCCGTCGCGCACGATCTCGAGGGCGGGGGCGGTGGAGGTCGCGCCGCCGGGGTCGCAGAGCACGGCGACATCCACCTCGCGTCCGACGATGTACTCCTCGACGAGCACGCGGTCGTCGAACCGCAGCGCGTCGGCGATGGCGGCATCGATCGAGGATGCCTCGTGCACGAGCGCCACCCCCTGGCTCGACCCGCTCGACACCGGCTTGACCACCACGGGCAGCGCCCACGTGACGGACCGCGCGTCCGCGCGCGTCACCACGCGCCCCGGCGCCGTCGGGATGCCGATGGCCGCGGCCACGAGCTTCGTCGCCCACTTGTCCATCGCGATCGCACCCGCGCGCACCCCGGAGCCGACATAGGGGACACCCGCGAGTTCGAGCAGCCCCGCGATGGAGCCGTCCTCGCCGTTCGGCCCGTGCAGCATCGGGATGGCGACGTCGCAGGCCGCGATCGCGGCGATCGCCCCCGCCGCATCCAGTCGATTCGGTCCCGCGAACCACTCGCCGTCCGGCCCGATCGTGAACTCTCGGACGCGGTACTTGCGACGGTCGAGCGCGGCCGCCACCGCGGCGGCGGAGGCGAGCGACACCTCGTGCTCGGCGCTGCGGCCGCCGCCGATGACCGCGACCGCCACGAGACTCATGCGGCGGACTCCCGCTCGAGACGCGGTCCGAGCGCGGTGATGATCTCGTGCGGCAGGCAGGCCGCCCACCGCGACCACTCGAGCAGGCTCGGATCGCCCGGCTCCCGCCCGATGATCGTGACGCGCTCGCCGGCGTGCAGGTCGTCGTCGCCGACATCGACCACGAACTGGTCCATCGAGACCTGGCCGGCGATCCGGCGGCGACGACCGCGGACGACGACCTCAGCGCGATCCCACGCGTGGCGCGGCAGCCCGTCGGCATAGCCCACGGGCACGAGCGCGAGGGTGGTGTCGCGGTCCGCGTGCCACGCATGTCCGTATCCGACGCCGGTGCCGCTGCTGACCCTCCGCACGTCGACGACGGGAGCGTCGAGCGTGAAGGCGGGCTGGAGCCAGCGGGTTCCGGACGGGTCGATGCCCACGAGTCCCGCTCCGACCCGCACGAGGTCGAAGTGGCTCGCCGGGTTGGTCAGGGCGGCCGCGGTCGCGCCGAGATGGCGCACCCGCGGCCGCAAGCCGTGCGCGACCGCGGTCTCGTTCCCGTCGCGGAAGCGCCCGACCGCCTCGCGCGACGCCGGATCCCATGGATCCGTGGCGCTGCCGAGGTGGCTCATGACGCCGACGACCGTGACTCGGCCCTCGGATTCGGCGGCTGCAGCGAGCCGGCACAGCTCATCCCACCGCCGCGGATCGGCCCCATCGCGAGCGAGCCCCGTATCGAGATGCAGGTGGATGCGAGCCCCACGCGGCATCGCGGCCAGCAGCTCCGCACTCGACACCCCAAGTTCGACCCCAGCCGCGACCGCACCCCCGAAGTCGGCATCCACCGCGTTGAGCCAACTCAGGATGGTGGCGGTGAGGCCGGCGGCGCGGAGTTCGAGGGCTTCGTACACACTGGTGACGCCGAGACTCGTCGCGCCGCCGGCCAGCGCAGCCCGAGCTACGTTCGCAGCACCGAGCCCATACCCGTCAGCCTTCACGACCGCCATGACCTCAGCCGTCGTCGCGGCGGCGATCGTGCGGGCATTGGCCGTGATGGCGTCGGTGTGCACCGTCACGCGGGGCACGCTGGTGCGAACTCCGGCAATCGTCATGCATCAAGGTTGGGCGTTCAGAGGGTCTTTGCGGATCGGCCTCAGGTACCGCTGGCGTGAGTCCGAAGGACGACATTCATCTGGCGCGGGGGTAGCGTGACGGGGTGTTGCGCGGCTCGGGCGATACGTGAAAGGGGACTGGTCAAGGAGTGTCTCCTGACTCGCGAGTTTCGAGTTGGAATGATGGGCGCTCTTTGCCCGTCATTCCAACTCGATGTTTGAGCTGGAAGGAGATGCTCCTTGAGCAAGGCCCAGCCGCGCAGAGTTCTAGCTCAGCTGCGTCCGCTCAACCCAATCGAGGTACTCGGGAGAAACAGTGCCAGTGACGTAATCACCGGTGAAACAACTCATCTCGAGCTCAGTGAGCCCAGACCCCTGCAGGATCGCGTCCTTCATGTCCGCGACCTCCTGGTAGATCAGGTAGTCCGCCCCGAGCTCCGTCGCGATCTCCGGGATCTTCCGTCCGTGCGCGACGAGCTCGTGCCGCGACGGCATGTTGATCCCGTACACGTGCGGGAACCGAACCGGCGGGGCCGCCGACGTGAACGTGACCTTGTTCGCTCCGGCCTCGCGCGCCATCTGCACGATCTCCTTCGAGGTCGTCCCGCGCACGATCGAGTCATCCACGATCAGCACGTTCTTGCCCTTGAACTCGCTGCCCATCGCGTTGAGCTTCTGCTTGACCGACTTCCGGCGCTCGGCCTGGCCGGGCATGATGAACGTCCGCCCGACGTAGCGGTTCTTGTAGAACCCCTCGCGGTACTCGACACCGAGCTTCTGCGCGACCTGCATCGCGGCGGGACGAGCCGAGTCCGGAATCGGCATGACCACGTCGATGTCGCCGAGCGGCGTGTACTTCGCGATGGTGTCCGCGAGCCGGTCGCCGAGGCGCAGGCGGGCCTCGTAGACCGAGATGCCGTTCATCACCGAGTCGGGACGTGCCAGGTACACGTACTCGAACGAGCACGGGATGAGCCGTGGGTTCGCCGCGCACTGCCGCGACACCATCTCGCCGTTGGTCGTGATGTACACGGCCTCGCCGGGCGCGACATCCCGGACCACTTCGTAGCCGGCGGACTCGAGCACGAGCGACTCGGATGCGACGACCCACTCGTCGCCGACGAGTCCGGCCGGGCGCTTGCCGAGCACGAGCGGGCGGATGCCGAACGGGTCACGGAACGCGAGCAGCCCGTGCCCGGCGATGAGTGCGATCGCGGCGTAGGAGCCCTCGACCCGCTCGTGCACCCGGCTGACGGCCGCGAACACCTGGTCGGGGTCGAGGTCGCGGCCGGAGACCTGCGCCTGCAGTTCGTTCGCGAGCACGTTCACGAGCAGTTCGGTGTCGCTCGTGGTGTTGAGGTGCCGGCGGTCGACGTGGAAGAGCTCCTCGGTGAGCTCGCGCGTGTTGGTGAGGTTGCCGTTGTGCACGAGCACGATGCCGTAGGGCGCGTTCACGTAGAACGGCTGCGCCTCCTGCTCGTTGGACGCGTTGCCCTTGGTCGCGTACCGCACGTGGCCGAGGCCGACGGTGCCGAGCAGGTTGCGCATGTCGCGGGTGCGGTAGGCCTCGCGCACCTGGCCCTTGGCCTTGAACATGTGGATGGTGCTGCCGTCGGCGGTCGCGATGCCGGTGGAGTCCTGGCCGCGATGCTGCAGCAGGGTGAGCGCTTCGTAGACCTGCTGGTTGACCGGCGTTGAGGAGACGATGCCGACGATGCCGCACATGGGGCGGGTTGCTCCCGAAGGTTGGGGTCGCACCAGAACAGGTACAACCGATTCTCTCATACGCTTGACCCGTGACCTCCGACTCCGCCTCCACCTATCGCGAGGCCGGCGTCGACACCGCCGCAGGCGATCTGGCCGTCGAGCTCATGAAGGCTGCGGTCGGCAAGACCCACGGCCCCGAGGTCTTCGGCGGCGTCGGCGGCTTCGCCGGACTGTTCGACGTGTCGTTCCTCAAGGCGTACGACAAGCCACTGCTCGCGACCTCCACGGATGGCGTCGGCACCAAGGTCGCGATCGCCCAGGCCATCGACAAGCACGACACGATCGGCCAGGACCTGGTCGGCATGGTCGTGGATGACATCGTCGTGGTCGGTGCGCGGCCGCTGTTCATGACGGACTACATCGCATGCGGCAAGGTCGTGCCCGAGCGGATCGCGGACATCGTGGCCGGGATCGCTCGCGCCTGCTCGGAGACCCGCACCGCCCTCGTCGGCGGCGAGACCGCCGAGCACCCGGGCCTGCTCGGCCCCGACGACTACGACGTCGCGGGCGCTGCCGTCGGCGCGGTGGAGGCGGATGCGCAGCTCGGCCCGCACCTCGTCAAGGACGGCGACGTCGTCATCGCACTCGGCTCATCCGGGTTGCACAGCAACGGCTTCTCGCTCGTGCGGCACATCCTCGCCAAGAGCAACATCGGCTACCGCGACCACTCGAACGAGCTCGGCGGTGTCGTCGGCGAGGTGCTCCTCGAGCCGACCCGGCTCTACACCGCGCCGCTGCTCGACCTGCTCGGCGACGTCAGCGTTGGTAAAGACCTGCACGCGCTCAGCCACGTCACCGGTGGTGGCATCGCGGCGAACCTGGCGCGCGTACTGCCCCACGGGTCGTGGGTCGAGCTCGAGCGTTCGAGTTGGTCACCGCTGCCGGTGTTCCGGGTGCTGTCCGAGTTGGCGGGCACCACGTTGGAGAGCGCCGAGGGAACTTGGAACCTCGGGGTGGGCATGATCGCGATCGCGGGGCCGCACGCGGCGGACGCGATCATCGCGCGGATGGCGACCAACGGCATCCTGGCTTGGAAACTGGGAGTCGTCTCGACTTCAACACACGACCTGACCGGGTTCGAGCAGGGTGCGAAGGGCGTGAACGGCGGAGCGGTGAAGCTCGTCGGAACGTATCGGGACTAAGCCGACTTCTCGTCTTCCTCGGAGTCGAACTCGTCCTCGGCGTACTCGTCGGTCTCCGACGAGACAGCGCCAGTACCTGCGAACTCCGGCCACTTCTCGAGGTCCTCGGCGAGGCGCGGGTCGGTGCCGGTGAGCTCCTGCTGGAGCGCCCCGTAGTTGGTGTCCGGGCTGAAGTACTTCAGGTCTCGTGCGACCTTGGTGTGCTTCGCCTTCTGACGGCCACGCCCCATGCGAGACCCCCTCGTGAGTTCCGTGCCGGGCATCCAAAAGGACTGGATTCCCGTGCGAGCAGGGATGGATGAAAACTGGCGGTCAGTTTAGCACGCGGCACCTGAGCACCTCCCCCTTCTGCCCACGCTCGGGGGACACCGCGACTAACGTAGACGGGTGGCATCCTCCAGCACCGACACCCAGGTCGTGGTGATCGGAGCGGGTCAGGCGGGATTGTCCGTCTCCTACTTCCTCAAGCGACTGGGCCTCGATCCGGGCAACGACTTCGTCGTGCTCGATCGCGGCCCGGGCACCGGCGGCGCGTGGCAGTTCCGCTGGGAGGCGCTGCGCATCGGCTCTGCCCACCGCATCAATGACCTACCCGGCATGGATGCCCTGGGCCTCAGTTTCGACGACGCCGACCGACAGGCGCCCGCCAAGACGGTGGTCGCCGACTACTACCGCCAATACGAGGACTTCTACGACTTCAAGGTCGTGCGCCCCGCCGACGTGCTCGCCGTGCGCAACGAGCAGACCCACGTCGCGGTCGAGTTCAGCGCGGGCCCCGAGTACGAGAACCAGCTGGTGACCACCCAGCTCGTCGTCAACGCGACCGGCACGTGGGGCGCCCCGTTCATCCCGTGGTATCCGGGGCTCAAGTCGTTCGAGGGCCGGCACGTGCACACCAACGACTACACGAAGGCCGAGGACTACGCGGGCCAGAGCGTCATCGTGGTCGGCGGCGGCACGAGTGCGATCGGGTTCCTGCTCGAACTCGAGGATGTCGCATCCACCCTCACCTGGGTCAGCCGCCGCCCGATCGACTTCCGCGAGGACGGCGAGCTCAACCTCGAGGCGCGTGAGGAGGCCGTCCGCATGCAGGATGACGCAGCGCGCGCCGGACGGGCGCTGCCGTCGATCGTGAGCGGCACCGGGGTGCCGAGGACCCGTCGCATCCAGGCCGGAATCGACCGCGGACTGCTCGACCCCAAGCCGATGTTCGCCTCGATCGAGCCGGAGGGCGTGCGCTGGGCGGATGGCACGTTCCAGCAGGCCGACGCGATCATCTGGTCCACGGGCTTCCGCCCGGAGCTGCGGCACCTCGCCCCCCTCAAGCTGCGCGAGCAGGAGGGCGGCGTCACGGTCGCGCAGGGCTCGTCGTGGAAGGACTCCCGGGTGTTCTTCGCCGGGTACGGACCGCAGGCCTCGACGATCGGCGCGAACCGCGCGGGTCGCACGATCGCCCGGCAGGTCGTCGCGACGCTGAGCAACCTGAGCGCCGTCGGCGCGTAGCGCGCCGAGTTGCGCGGCCCGTTCCGACCCGAGGATCATACGTACGTGACTCCGGCCAAGGACAAGACACCCGAGATCTCCGCCAACGACGCGGCCGACGCCTATCGGGGCGACCCTGTCGCGTCGCAGCCGGAGGAACTGCGTCGGATCATGCACACCGGCACGGTGTGGTCAGCGGCCGGCATGCTCGCGCCGGCCCTCGTGCTCGGCCCGCTGCTCGCGAGCGGATGGCGCCCCTCCGAGCTCGAGTTCCCGGGAAACCTGTTCTGGTGGGTCGGCGCTGCGGTGGGTGCGATCGGGCTGTGCCTGCTGATCTGGGCCGCGTGCCCGGTGCTCGCCTTCACGCCGCAGAACGCCTACAAGCAGAAGGTGTTCAGTGTGCGGGTCGGCATCGTGATGACCATGATCGGAATGGCGCTCGCCGGCCTCATCGTCGTGGTGCAACCGCACGCCGACGGGTTGTCGGTCGTCCTTCCGTAGGTCTCGAGGCGCCCCGAACACCTTCGGGCTACGGGTACTCCCGCCACGACTTCGCCACGACGACCGCCGCGGCTGCCGACCACGCCTGCGGCCGGCACGCCGCGGGGTAGGGCACGAGCATCGCGGAGTCGCCGGCGTGCAGCTCGGGCATCCGCTGCTCGAATCCGACCGAGGCCCGCAACAGCCCCTCCGCGAGGGATGCCGCGACTTCGTCGAACCCGGCGGCCCGCAGCCCCGCGATCGCGACCGCGGTGTCGTGCGTCCACACCGAGCCGGTGTGGTACCCGAGCGGCCAGTATCCAGCGGAGTCCGTGGACATGGTGCGCAGTCCGTACCCCGAGTCGAGCTCGGGTGACCCGAGCCGCGCCGCGACGTGCGCGGACTGCTCGTCATCCAGCAGTCCGGTGTCGAGCAGGTGACCGAGGTTGCTCGTGACGGTGTCGACGGGGCGCTTGTCGGCGTCGAGGGCGATCGCCGGATAGGCGCCGCCGGCATCCTCGATCCAGAACTTCGCATGGAAGGTCTCGCGCAGGCGGGCTGCCCACGCGCGCCACGGCGCACCGTCGCGGTCGAACGCGTCGAGCAGGTCGGCGCCGTGCATCGCGGCCTCATACGCGTAGGCCTGCACCTCGCACAGTGCGATCGGACCCGCGGCGAGCGTGCCGTCGCGCCACTGCACGGAGTCGCCCGAATCCTTCCAACCCTGGTTCGCGAGACCCTTGCCCGACTCGTCGATGTACTCGAGCAGGCCGTCGCCGTCCGCGTCGCCTTCGTCGCGCATCCAGGCGAGGGCGCGCTCGAGGTTGGGCAGCAGCGCCTCCACCTCGGCGCGAGCCAGGCCCCACTGCCAGGCATCGTGCAGGAGGCAGATCCACAGCGGGGTCGCGTCGTGCGTGCCGTAGTACAGCGGCGGCAGCTCGAAGTCCTCGACCGAGATCGCCGCGCGCCGCAGCTCGTGCATGATCTTGCCGGGCTGCTCCGAGGTCTGGATGTCGCGACCGCCGCCCTGCAGCGCCGCAAGCACCCGCAGGGTGTCCGCCGCGGGGCGCACGCCGAGCGGCAGCAGGAACCGCGCGGTCCACAGGCTGTCCCGCCCGAACAGCGTCAGGAACCACGGAGCGCCGGCGGCGAGGAACTCCGCGCCCGACTGCGGCCCCCCATCAGGGTCGGTGCGCGTCATCCGCAACGCGTCGAGATCGCCGAGCGCGCGGTCGAGCCAGCGGTCGAGCCGGTCGTCGCCGGTCGGCTCCGGCGCCTTCCACGGCACCGGTGTGGTGACGCCGTGCACGACGGCGCTCGCGTCGGTGAAGCGCGCTGACCAGTGGGCGGATCCGCTGCCGTGGGCCGGGACCTCGACGCGCCAGCTGAGCACGGCATCCGCCGACGGACCGAGGCTCCAGGAGCCGGTGTCGAGGGTCGCACCCTCGAGCAGGGCGCCGTCGCCGGGATCGAACTCGGTGGTCACGCCACCGGAGACCGATGTGGTGCCCTGCTTGACCGCATCCATCGAGCTCGAGTCGAGGGAGAGGGAGACGCGCACGTCGAGCGAGAGTGCCCGGCCGAGCCTGGAGGTGATCGTGATCGTCTCGGAGAACGAGTCGACGCCGACTGTGCGGTGGAGCTCGAGGCGCACGTCCGGGTCGGCGCCGGGGTCGTCGAGGTCGCGCAGCACCGACGACGAAGTCGATGGCGGATGCCCCGTCGGGGTGGGTCGCGATGTGCTCGGGCGTCGCGCCATCCACGGTCAGCGAATGCGCCGAGATCACCCGGATGTCGCCGGAGTACACGCCGTGCACCGGGCTCGACCCCATGGAGCCGTCAGCACCCGACCATGCCTGCGTCGGCGCTCGCAGCACGACGACCTCATCGCTCAGCAGCGGCTGGCGCCGCTCGTTCGACGCCCCCGACTGCGATGCCGGGTCATCCGGGTTGACAGAACCGGTGCCCATCCGGTTACAGTAGCAAAGAGAATTTGAACGATCAAACGATCCGATTCGAACGATCCAAGCTCAAGCCATGGAGGGCCGAGCAGTGGCACAGTTGCCGACCATCGAGGATGTCGCCCGTGTGGCGAACGTCTCGAGGCAGACCGTGTCCAACGTGCTCAACGCACCGGAGATCGTGAAGCCCGACACCCGCAGCAGGGTCGAGGACGCGATCTCCACGCTCGGCTACCGGGTGCACGCTTCGGCGCGACGGCTGCGCACGAGGCAGTCGTCGACGATCGGCATCCGCCTCGATCCGATGTCGAAGAACGGCATCTCCGGATCCATCCTCGACCGCTACCTGCACGCGCTCACCGAGCACTCCGCCGACCGCGGCATGCGCATCACGCTCTTCACCGCGGATGACGTCGACGACGAGATCGAGCAGTTCCGCCGGCTCCGCGACGGGGCCGACGTGGATGCCTTCGTGGTGACCGGCACGACGTTCGACGACCCGCGCATCCACTGGCTCATCGAGCAGAAGGTGCCGTTCGTGAGCTTCGGACGCCCGTGGGGCGAATCGATGGACTCGCCCGACCACCTCTGGGTCGACGTCGACGGCGCGGCCGGCACGTTCGACGCGACCACGCACCTCATCGGCCGTGGGCTGCGCCGCATCGGCTACCTCGGCTGGCCCGCGGGCTCCGGCACGGGCGACGACCGCCGCCGGGGTTGGGAGACCGCGATGCGCGAGCACCTCGAGGCGCAGGGCCGAGGGACGCAGGATCGCGAACTCGCCGACCTCACGATCGTCGCCGAGGAGGGCGTGCCGACGGCGCGCCGCGTGATCGAGGAACTGTTCGCCAGCCCGCACGGTCTCGACGCCCTGGTCTGCGCCTCGGACTCACTCGCGCTCGGCGCGATGATGGCCGTCAATGCCGCCGGACAGCCGCACTTCCCGGTGATCGGCTTCGACAACACGCCGGTGGCACAGGCCGTCGGCCTCTCGAGCGTCGACCAGCAGCTGGATGCCGTTGCCGCCGGCACCCTCGAACTCCTGATGGGCGCGACCGGCCGTCGCGTCCTCCCGCACGGGACGGCCGGGGATGACCCGAGCCACCGTCTCGTCACTCCGAAGCTTGTCGTGCGCCGGTCGAGTCACCTGGCGCCCGTCGAGGATGCACCACCCGCGACGTCCCCCTAGTCGCGCAATCACAATCGAAAGGACACCCCAATGAGATCCACACGTGCAGCCGCGCTCGTCGCGGCGGGCGCTGCGGTCGCTCTGCTCGCCGCCTGTTCAGGCGGAGGAAGCGGCGACGGTGGCGGTGACTCCGGCCAGGAGCTCACCATCCTGTTCGGCTCGAGCGGCGATGCGGAGACGGCGGCCCTCACGGACGCCGCGGCATCCTGGGCAGAGGAGACGGGCAACACGGTCGAGGTCGTCGCGGCCTCCGACCTCAACCAGCAGCTCGGCCAGGGCTTCTCGGGCAACAACCCGCCCGACCTGTTCTACATGAGCTGGGACCAGTTCCAGACCTATGCGGGCAACGGCTACCTCGAGCCCTACGCGGCCGACCTGCCGAACGCCGGCGACTTCTACCCTTCGCTGGTCGACACCTACACGTTCGATGACACGTTCTACTGCGAGCCGAAGGACTTCTCCACGCTCGGCCTCGTGATCAACACCGACCTGTGGGCGGCGGCCGGCCTCACGGATGCCGACATCCCCACCGACTGGGACAGCCTGACGGCCGCGGCGACGAAGCTCACCGCCAACGGCGTCACCGGTCTCTCGTTCGGCCAGGAGTACGCGCGCATCGGCGTCTTCATGAACCAGGCCGGCGGCCAGATCGTGGACGGCGACACGGTGGTCGCGGACTCCCCGGAGAACGCCGACGGTCTCGCCTACGTGCAGTCGCTGCTCGCCGCGGGTGCGCTCAAGTTCCCGCCGGACCTCGACGCAGGATGGGCCGGTGAGGCGTTCGGTCTCGGCAAGGCCGCCATGGTGATCGAGGGTCCGTGGATCAACGGCGCCATGGCGAACGACTTCCCGGATGTGAACTTCCAGGTCGCCGAACTGCCGGCCGGACCCGGTGGCCAGTCCACCTACACGTTCAGCAACTGCTGGGGCATCCCGGCCGGTTCTGACACGAAGGATGCCGCGACCAGCCTCGTGGAGTTCCTGACCTCGGATGACCAGCAGCTCGCGTTCTCCGACGCGTTCGGCGTCATCCCGTCCACCGAGTCCGCGGCCGCGGTCTACGCGGAGAACTACCCGGAGAACGCGGCCTTCGTCGCAGGGAACGACTACGCGGTGAGCCCGGTCTCGTTCGCGGGTGCCTCGGAGGCGATCGCGGACTTCAACGCGTCGCTCGCGAGCATCGCGACCGCCGATCCGTGCCGCACTCCTCGCGACCTTCCAGGAGAACCTGCAGGCCGCGCTGGACGAGGCGAACGGCTAGGGAGCACTGAACCATGGCCATGAGCACGGGGCGGCGCGGGCCCGGGATCCGCGGGCGTGAGGGCGTCGCAGGGTGGCTGTTCACCCTGCCGGCGATCCTGATCGTCGGGGTCTTCCTCGCCATCCCCGTGCTCATGGCCCTCTGGGTGAGCTTCAGCGACTGGAAGGGCTTCGGCCCACCGATCGGCGGCAGCGCGCAGTTCGTCGGTCTCGACAACTACGGCGACGTGCTCTACACCGACCCGGGCGCGAAGCCCGCGCTGGCGCAGAAGGACTTCGGCACCTCGATCCGCAACAACTTCTACTACGTGCTGCTCGTCGTGCCGCTGCAGACCGCGCTCGCGCTCTTCCTCGCGGTGCAGGTGAATCGCAGGATGCTGCGGGGCAAGGGCTTCTTCCGCACCGCGTTCTACTTCCCGTCCGTGACGAGCTCGATCGCCATCACGACGGTGTGGCTGTTCCTGTTCACGGCCTCGGGCGCGGTCAACCAGGTGATCGCGGCGCTCGGCGGCAGCGGGCCGAACTGGTTCAACGATCCGAACGGCATCCTCCACAACCTGCTCGGCTTCTTCGGGGTGACGAGCGCGCCGTCCTGGCTGCAGGGCCCCGGATTCCTCGGCATCACCGGGTGGGACTGGATCTCCGGGCCATCCGTCGCGATGACCGCGCTCATCTTCCTTGCGGTGTTCACGACGAGCGGCACGTTCATGCTGCTGTTCCTCGCCGCCCTGCAGAACATCGGCGCCGAGATCGACGAGGCGGCGTTGATGGATGGCGCGGGCGCCTTCCGCAAGTTCTTCTCGGTCACCCTGCCCATGCTCAAGCCCACGCTCTTCACCGTGCTCACGCTCGGGCTCATCGGCACCTGGCAGGTGTTCGACCAGATCTACCTCGCCGGCGGCGGCGATCCCGGCAAGACGACGCTCACGCCGGCGTTCCTCGCGTACTCGACGTCGTTCGACAACCTTCGTTGGGGCCGGGGCGCCGCGATCGCGTTCCTGCTGTTCGCGATCATCGTGATCCTCACGCTGCTGCAGCGGTTCATCCTGCGTGACCGGGACACCTCGACCCGCGCCGCGACCACGGCGGTGACGAAGTGAGCATCTCGGGCAGCATCCAGGACCCCTCGGTGAAGGAGGAGGTCGTCGGCACGGCCGCGGATGAGGGCGTGAAGCCCCCGCGCAGCTTCCGCCGGCAGCGGCACATCGGCGGCCGCGCGATGACCGGTCTCGTGATCGGCTACCTGCTGCTGGTCGCCCTGGCGCTGCTGTACATCTACCCGTTCCTGATCTCGCTGTCGTCGTCGTTCAAGTCCGACAACGAGGCCGTGACCTCGCCGCTGAACCTCATCCCGCAGACCTGGTCGTTCGCGGCGTACGAGCGGCTGTTCACCGATGTGCCGCTGCCGCTGTGGACGCTCAACTCGATGATCGTCACGGTGTGCGTCACCCTCGGCCGGGTGTTCTTCGACTCGCTCGCCGGCTACGCGCTGTCGAGGCTGCGCTTCCGCGGCCGCACGGTGCTGTTCGCCGCGTTCCTCGCCGTGCTGTCGGTGCCGTCGGTGGTGCTGCTCATCCCGCGGTTCCTCGTGCTGCAGCAGCTCGGGCTGTACGACAGCTACGGCGGCATGATCATCCCGCTGCTGGCGGATGCCGCGGGCATCTTCATCATGAAGCAGTTCTTCGACTCGATCCCGGGCTCGATCGAGGAGGCCGCCCGCATCGACGGGGCCGGGGTGTTCCGCCGGTTCTGGTCGGTGGTGCTGCCGATGGCGCGGCCGGCGCTCGTGACCCTGTTCATCCTGTCGTTCCAGGGCTCGTGGAACGAGTTCGGCCACTTCGTGGTGTCGCGGCAGAGTCCGGACCTCAACACGCTGACCACCGGCGTCGCTTCGCTCGTCAGCGGCCAGCTCTCCAGCGGCAACCAGTATCCGCTGCAGCTGGCGGCCGCGGTGCTCATGACCATCCCGGTGGCGATCATCTTCTTCATCTTCCAGCGGCGGATCATGTCCACGACCGAGGGGGCCGAGAAAGGGTAGTCGGCGCTCCCTCGTAGGCTCGAACGGTGATCACGACGCTCGCCATCGAGAACTACCGCTCGCTGCGGTCGATCGTGGTCGAGCTCGCTCCGCTCACCGTCATCACGGGGGCCAACGGCTCCGGCAAGTCGAGCGTGTACCGCGCGCTGCGGCTGCTCGCCGCGGTCGCTCGCAACGGTGCCGCCGCCGCGCTCGCCTCGGAGGGCGGGATGCCGAGTGCGCTGTCCGCGACGCCGCGCAGCAAGGGCGTGGTGTCGCTGCACCTCGGGTTCGCGTCGGATGACTTCGGATACGCGATCGACCTCGGCCTGCCGCAGGTGGTGGGGCCGACGATGTTCGAGCTCGATCCGGAGGTGAAGGCCGAGGTGGTGTGGAGCGGGCCGCTGCTGCGACCGGCGACGACGCTCGTGGAGCGGCACGGGTCATCCGTGCGCATCCGCGACGAGCGCGGCGACTGGATGCACCACGAGCACGGGCTCAAGCCGTTCGACAGCATGCTGAGCGAGCTCGCCGACCCACGGCTCGCACCCGAGCTGATCGCGCTGCGCGACCGGATGCGGGCCTGGCGCTTCTACGACCACCTGCGCACGGATGCCGCCGCGCCATCCCGCTTCCCCCAGCCCGGGTCGCGCACCCCCGTGCTCTCCGCCGACGGCGCCGACCTCGCCGCAGCGCTGCAGACCATCCGCGAGATCGGCACCGGACTGGAGGCCGCGATCACGAAGGGATTCCCCGGCGCCGCCGTGGAGATCGTCAACCGCGACGGCTGGCTCGAGGTCACGATGCGCCAGCCCGGGCTCATGCGCGCACTCGGTGCGGGCGAGTTGTCCGACGGAACGCTCCGCTACCTACTGCTCGTCGCAGCGCTGCTGAGCCCCCGCCCGGCGGAGTTCCTCGTGCTCAACGAGCCCGAGACGAGCCTGCATCCCGAGCTGCTCGCGCCGCTCGCCGAACTCATCCGGGATGCCGCGACGAGGTCCCAAATCGTGGTCGTCACCCATTCCCAGGTGCTCGTCGACGCGCTCGGCGACCCAGTGCAGCTGGTGAAGACCGACGGCGAGACCGCGATCCGGGGCAAGGGTCTCGTCGACGGTCCGCCGTGGAACTGGCCGAAGCGCTGAGTGGTTTCGAGACGCGAGCGCCGATGGCGCGCGCTCCTCAACCACCGGCGTAGCGTAGTTGGCATGCGTTTCGGATTCCACTTCCTCGACTTCACGATTCCGGGCGCGCCCGGCTCGATCGCACCGATGCTGCGCCAGACGGCGCTCGCCGCCGAGGAGGTGGGCGCGAACTGGTTCACCGTCATGGACCACTGGTTCCAGATGGAGGCGTACCGAACGGCGCACGACGAGATGCTCGAGGGCTACACGACGCTCGGCTACATCGCGGCGGTCACTCAGCGGGTGAAGATCGGCACGATGGTGACCGGAGTCACCTACCGGCATCCCGGTCTGCTCGTGAAGACCGCGACCACGCTCGACGTGCTCTCCGAGGGCCGGTCGTTCTTCGGCGTGGGCGCGGCCTGGTACGAGCGGGAGCACCTCGCACTCGGCGTGCGGTTCCCGCCGCTCAAGGAGCGCTTCGAGCGGCTCGAGGAGACGCTCCAGATCGCGCTGCAGATGTGGAGCGACGATGACGGGCCATACGACGGCGAGCACTACCAACTGGCGGAGACCATCTGCGTTCCGCGGCCGGTGCAGGCGCCGCATCCACCCATCGTCATCGGCGGCAGCGGGGAGCAGAAGACGCTGCGGATGGTCGCGCAGTACGCCGACGCGACCAACCTGATCGTGCCCGACGCGGAGGTGCTCGCCCACAAGCTCGACGTGCTGCGCGGCCACTGCGACGCGCTCGGCCGCGACTACGACACGATCGAGAAGACCACGCAGGGCGGCGCCATCAACCCGATCGAGGATCCGGACGGGTTCCTCAGGATGGCCGAGTCCTACGCCGCGCTCGGCATCGAGCACATCCACCTCCGAGCACCCGCTCCCGACCCCGTCGGCTTCGTGCGGGCGTTCGGCGACACGCTCGCGGAGCGGGTGGCGGCGATCCCGGTCCGCCGCTAGGCGGGTCGAGCCTGTCGAGACCTCAGGAGGCGAACGGGAGGTCTCGACAAGCTCGACTCGCCACGGCCCGCATACTTAACGGGTGACCACCACAGCACCCCCCGACGTCGAGACCCCGCGCGGAACCCGCAAGTTCTGGGTGATCGCTGCGATCGCGGTGATCGTGGTCGCGGCGGACCAGCTGACCAAGTGGTGGGCCGAGACGAACCTGGGCGATGGCGAGATCATCCAGCTCATCCCGGGCTTCCTGCGCTTCGAGCTGGTCTACAACCCCGGCGCCGCGTTCGGCCTCGCCGAGGGGTTCACCTGGGTGCTCGCGATCCTCGCGGTCGCGGTCGCGGTCGGGATCACCTGGTACGCGTGGCGGGTGCGCTCCGGTGCGTGGGCGCTCGTGCTCGGTCTGGTGCTCGGCGGCGCGATCACGCACGCGGGCGACCGGCTGTTCCGCTCGCCCGGGTTCCTGCAGGGCCACGTGGTCGACTTCATCGGCTACGGCGACTGGTTCATCGGCAACGTCGCCGACATCGCGATCGTGGGAGGTGCGCTCCTTGGCGCCGTGCTCGCGATCTTCGGAGTCAAGATGCGGCGCGACCTGTCGAAGAAGGAGCTGGCCGAAGCCCACTCGGCCGCGGCAGCCGAGTCCGAGCGCGAGGACGCGTTCGAGCACGACGACGATGACGAGGCGGCCGAAGAGGCCGCGTCAGGCAAGAGCTGACGCGAGCGCCCAGCCCGCGGCGGCGGCGCCGATGCCGACCGCGAGGTTGAGTCCGATGCTCAGCGCGGCCGTCCCGGTGCGCTTGGCCAGTACCAGCTGCACCGTCTCGACGGAGAGCGTGCTGAAGGTCGTGAGTCCGCCGCAGAAGCCGGTGAGCAGGATGACGCGTGCCGCATCATCCACCCCGAGCCCGATGAGCACCCCGGCCACCGCCGACCCCACGACGTTCACCGCGAGTACTGCCCACGGGAACCGCTGACCCGCGAACGCCCGCGACACGACCCACCGAAGCACCGCACCCACGGCGCCGGCCAGGAGCGTGACGACGACGATCATTCGTTCACCTGATCGATCGGCGTCGGCGCGCCCGCGTCACCACGGCGCCCGAGCCGGAGCCCGAGCAGTGCGGCCGCGAGACCGAGCACGACCGAGAGCGCGAGGTACAGCGCCGCGGTCGCGAGCGGCAGTTCGAGCATCGCGGCGGCCACGGCCGAGAACGTGGTGAACGACCCGAGCAGCCCGGTGCCGAGTCCGCCGCGCAGCCACTCGGAGGCCGACGGCCAGACGCGGGCGACCAGGATGCCGAGGGCGAGCGAGCCGAGCACGTTGACGAGCAGGGTGGAGACGGGGAATCCATCGCGTGCGTGCGGCAGCAGCGTGTCGACGCCGAGCCGCAGGGCCGTGCCGGCGAGGCCGCCGGCCGCGACCGCGAGGAGCGTGCGCAGCGTCATCCTTCGTCCGACGGCTTCTCCGCAGGTGTCTTCTCCGCGGGTGTCTTCACGATCGGCTTCTTCACGACCGTGGTGTCGGCCATCGGCTTGCGCATCACGGGGCGCCGCGGCTCACCGCGGCGGTCCTCGCCGGGCAGCGGGCGTGAGCGTCGACCGTAGATGAGCGTGGACGAGTCGAGCAGCCACGGCACGAGCGCGATGACGACGCCGTGCACGAGCGACAGCTTGCGACGGATGCGGCGGGCCTTGTGGTTGTGCAGCAGGTTCTCCCACCAGTGCCCGACGATGTACTGCGGCATGTAGACCGTGATGACCTCGGCGCCGTGCTCGGCGCGTCGCCGCTTGATGTACTTCGCGAGCGGCGAGCTGATGTCCCGGTACGGCGACTCGAGGATGTTGAGCGGCACCTTGATGTTCTGGGCGAGCCAATCCCGCTCGAGCTTGGCGGTCTGCTCGTCGTCGATCGAGAGGTGCACGGCTTCGAGCGACTTGTGGCGTCCGGCGATCGCGTAGTCGAGCGCCTTGAGCACGGGCTTCTGCATGCGGCCGACGAGCACGATCGCATGGTCGCCCTTCGCGCCGAAGCGCGTCGTCGGGTCGGCCTCGATCTCCTTGTCGACGTCCCGGTAGTAGCGGTTCACGCCGAGCATGAGCACGAACAGGATCGGCATGATGACGAACACGATCCAGGCGCCGTGGGCGAATTTCGTGACCGTGACGATGATGAGCACGCTCGCGGTCATGACCGCGCCGACGGCGTTGATGATGAGGCCGGGCACGATCTCGCGGCGGGTGGCCGTGCCATCGCGCAGCATCCTGAGCCAGTGCCGCACCATGCCGGTCTGGCCGAGGGTGAACGACACGAACACCCCGATGATGTACAGCTGGATGAGTGTCGTGACGTCGGCCTGGAACACGATGAGCAGCACGATCGCGGTGATCGACAGCGCGATCACACCGTTCGAGAAGATCAGCCGGTCGCCGCGGGTCGCGAGGGACTTCGGCGCGTAGTGGTCGGTGGCCAGCACCGAGCCGAGCAGCGGGAAGCCGTTGAACGCCGTGTTGGCCGCGAGCAGCAGCACGGCCGCCGTCACCGCCTGGATCACGAAGAACGGGATCGAGGAGTTGCCGAAGGTGGATGACGCCATCTGCGCGATCAGGCTCCGCTGCGGTGAACCGTCGTCGGCGCACTGGCTGAGGTCCCTGAGGGCGGCCTCGGTGCAGTCGACGTAGTGCACGCCGGCGATGAGAGCGATCGCGACGAGACCGGCGAACAGGATGATCGCGGTGGCACCCATCGCCATGAGCGTCTTCTGCGCGTTCTGGATCTTCGGCCGGCGGAACGCGGGCACGCCGTTCGAGATCGCCTCCACTCCGGTGAGTGCAGCACAGCCGCTCGCGAACGCACGCAGCAGCAGCAGGATGAACGCGGCCTGCGTCAGGTCCTCGCCCTCGAGCACGAGGTCGGCGCTCTCGGCGACCGGGGCATCCCCGAGGAACGTGCGGATGAGCGCGGTCACCACCATGATCGCGATCGACCCGATGAACAGGTAGGTGGGCACCGCGAACGCCTTGCTGGACTCGCGCACGCCGCGGAGGTTGACCGCCGCGAGGATGATGACGAAGCCGACCGCGATCTCGACCCGGAACGGGTTGAGCTGCGGGAACGCCGAGATGATGTTGTCCACGCCGGAGGCGACGGACACCGCGACCGTCAGCACGTAGTCGACGAGCAGCGCCGCGGCGACGACCAGGCCGGCCTTCTCGCCGAGGTTCTTGGAGGCGACCTCGTAGTCACCGCCGCCGGAGGGGTACGCCTTGATGAGCTGCCGGTAGGAGAGCACCACGACGATGAGCAGGACGATGACACCCGCCGCCACCCACGGTGCGAACGACAGGAACGCGAGCCCGCCGAGCAGCAGGATCATGAGCAGCTCCTGCGGCGCGTAGGCCACGGAGGAGAGCGGGTCGCTCGCGAAGATCGGGAGCGCGAGGTGCTTGGGGAGCAGCTGTCCCTCGAGCTTCTCGGAGGGGAGGGGTTCGCCGATCAGCCAGCGTTTGGCGGAACGACTTTCGTCAGTCACGAGGGGCAAACGTACTCCTTCTGCAAGCGCTGTCAACGACGAATCGGGGTACAGCGCTCGGGGCTATGATTCCGCTCATGCCCGAGAGCCCGCCGTCGATCGGCAGACCCCGCCGTCGGCGCTGGCCGTGGATCGTGCTGGTCGCGGCGGTCGTACTGCTCACGCCCATCGCGATCATCGGCATCCCGATCCTCACCCACCAGGACCAGGGCGTCTCGACCCAGGAGCCGTCCGCCGAGGAGTGGCCGACATCGGTCGTCGCGACCGGGGATGACGGGCGCGAACGCACCCTCGAGGTGACCGCCGCGGACGGCGGCCCGGTCGACACGTCCGCGATCGTCGAGGGCGAGCAGCTCATCGTGCACGGCAGCGGATACGACCCGACCCGGGGAATCTACGTCGCGATCTGCGTGATCCCGGATGACCCGGCGGTCAAGCCCGGTCCGTGCATCGGCGGCGTGCCCGACCAGGAGAACGAGGCGGTCGAGGCGGGCACCATCCAGTACGCCCCGAGCAACTGGATCAACGACGACTGGGCGTGGAAGCTGTTCGGCGCGCGCAGCTACGACGACCTCGAAGCGGGCACGTTCACGGCGTACGTGCTCGTCGGGCCCCCGACGGCGGATGGGATCGACTGCCTCGTGCAGACCTGCGGGATTGTGACCCGGAACGACCACACGGCAGCCTCCGACCGGGTGCAGGACGTGTTCATCCCGATCGCGTTCGAGGCCCGGTAGGTTCGTCGCGTGACCCTGCCCACCATCGCGCCGGCCGGACGTCCGACCGGCACCACCGGATCGCTCACCGCCGTCGTGCTCGCGATCGTCGCGGCCTGCGGGCCGATCTCGATGATCGCCCTCTATGTCGTGCTCGGAGCGCTCGGCGACCGTGCGAGCAGCGTCGGCGGCGGGGTGCTCGCAATCGTGCTGCTGTTCATCATCGAGCTCGTGGTCGCACCGGCATCCTGGGCGATCGCACTCATCCTCGCGCTCGTCGCGCGGCGTCGCGGGGGCATCTCCACCCGCCGCTCGACCGTCGCGCTCACCGTGCTGGGCATCACGGTCGCGCTCGCCCTCATCCAGGTGCAGCTGTACACGCCGTTCCTCCCGCACTGAGCGGTTCGGGGCACATGCCCGCGCGCGGTAGCGTCGAGACGTGACTGATCGCCTGAGCGTCGCTGTCGGCGTGCACCGTCCCGACTGGTTCCTCGACATCGTCCGCGAGGCCGAGCCGCGCATCGATCTGCGCTACGAGGAGGCGCTCTACAAGCGTGATCGCACGCCCGACGAGCAGGCGGAGTTCGACGCGATGTTCGTCGACGTCGATGCAATCCTCGGCCCGCCGGACCATTCGGGCAGACAACTCGCGAAGGCGATCCGGGCCAATCCGGGCCTGCGCTGGGTGCACACCATCCCGGCCGGCGGAGGGCAGCAGGTGCGCGCCGCCAAGCTCGCGCCCGACGAGCTCGATCGCGTGCTGTTCACCACGTCGGCGGGCATGCACGCAGGCCCGCTGTCGGAGTTCGCGCTGTTCGGTGTGCTCGCGGGCGCGAAGCAGCTCCCGCTGCTGACCGAGGCGAAGGATGCCGGACGCTGGGGCATCGGCCGCACCCTCGCGATGCTCGACGAGATGACGGTGCTCGTCGTCGGCATGGGCGGCATCGGACGCGAGACCGCCCGTCGGCTCGCCGCGCTCGGCTGCCGCGTGATCGGGGTGTCGCGACACGAGGTCGAGGGCTTCGAGACGGTGCGCGTCGAGCAGTTGGCGGATGCCGCATCCACCGCCGACGCGATCGTGCTCGCCCTGCCCGGCACCGACCAGACGGTGGGCATGCTCAGCGCCGCCGTGCTCGAGCGGCTCAAGCCAGGAGCGACGATCGTGAACGTCGGCCGGGGCACCACGATCGACGAGCCGGCGCTCATCGCGGCCCTGCAGGACGGTCGCGTGGGACTCGCGGTGCTGGATGTCACGGCCGTCGAGCCCACCCCGGAGGACAGCCCGCTCTGGCGACTGCCGAATGTGGTGCTCGCACCCCACATCGCCGCCGTGACGGACCGCAACGAGGAGCGGATCGCCCGACTCTTCGCCGAGAACGCCACCCGCCTCCTCGACGGCCGCGAGCTGCTGAACCGAGTGAACACGGTCGAGTTCTACTAACTTGCGCGTCCGGTGGTTGAGGAGCGCCGCGAAGCGACGCGTCTCGAAACCACCGTCACGTCAAGCAGGTTTCGAGAAGCGTCGTGGTGGCTTCGAGACGCGAGCCTGCGGCGCGCTCCTCAACCACCTGTTACTTCAGCGTGGCCAGCACCGACTTGCGCACCTCGTCGAGGCCCGACCGCAGCGTGTCGGCGGTCTCCTTGGTGAGGGTGTTGACGTGGGTGCGCAGTTCCGAGCGGATCGCCGCGCGGAACTCGTTCAGCGCGATCTCGGCATGCTGCAGCTGGGCGCGACCCTCGTGGGCAGTGCCCTCCCACTCGTTGCGGACCGTGCGACCGGCCGCCTTGGCCTCGGTTCGAGCCTCTCGCGCAGCCGACGCCAGGTCGGCGCGCAGCGTGCGCATCGCGTCGTTCACGGACGACCGCACCTCGTCGGCGAGCCGGCGCACCGAGTCGGTGACGTCGTTCTCGATGCCGTCCAGCTCGGACTCGCGCGACGCGAGTTCGGCGCGACCGGCCTCGGTGATGACGTAGACGGTCTTCCGGCCGTCCACCGCCTTCGTGACGAGGCCCTCCTCCTCGAGCTTGGCGAGCCTCGGGTAGATGGTGCCGGCGCTCGGCACGTAGGTGCCACCGAACCGGTCGCCCAAGGCCTGGATGAGCTCGTAGCCGTGCATCCCCGAAGTGGATGCCGCGAGCAGGCTCAGCAGGTACAGCCGCAGGTGCCCGTGGGCGAAGACCGGCGGTGTCATGCGCTCACCTGGTGCAGCACCGAGACGTTGCCCGAGACCGTGTTCGCGCGGAATTCGAGCCAGTGCTGGCTCAGCTCGCCGTACCGACCGGTGTAGCCGCCGCGGATGCCGCTGACTGACGAGTCATCCAGCTGCAGTCGTCCACTGACGGTGTTGATCTTGTACTGCGCGGGCACCCCGGGGGCCAGTCGCGTGGTGACGGCGCCGGAGACGGTGCTGACGGTGATCTCGTCGGGTGTGCCGGTGATGTCGAGGAAGACGTCGCCCGACACCGAGTCGGACTTGTACTTCATGATTTCGCCCGACGCAGTGATGTCGCCGCTGATGGTGTGGGCGTTGATGCTGCCGTAGTGATTGCGCACCGAGATCTCCCCGCTCACGCCGTTGAGCTGCAGGTCGCCGTAGACGTTGTCGACCACGACGTCTCCGCTGACCGTGCTGATCGTGGCATCCTCGGTCAGTCCGCTGATGAGCGCGCTCGCCGACACGACGCCGAACTTGAGCGCGACGTCACGGGGGACCATGACGCTGATGTCCGCCTTGGCGGAGCCGGTGAACGACTTGAACACGTCGATGAAGTTGTCCCAGCGCAGCTGGGGGTGATCGATCTCGAGCGTGTCGCCATCGACCGTGACCTTGAGGTCGCGGCCGGAGACGGAGTGCACCTCGACGCGAGCGCCGGGCTCGTCGTGACCGATGATGTTGACCTGGCCGGCGATGAGCGCGACCTTCAGCTTGCGGATGTTCTCGATGTCGATGGTCTTCTCGCCGTCGACGAGCCACTTCTCCTGGGCCATGATCGGCTCCTCTCTCGCGATGTATCGCGTTTGTCGAGGATCACGTTATATCGCGAGTTTGGCCGTTGTCAAGCTATATCGCGAGTTGCGAGCACGAGCTCGCCTCGGTCGTGTCCCATGTCGTCAACGGAGGAGATTCCGTTGGACACGCCGCTCAACTTCGACGACACGCCGGACGCGTCCTCCGCTGTCCGCTTTCAGCCGCGCTACCCGGTCACCCAGGCGACTTGGTCGTCTTCCGGGCGGGGCTCGAGGGCGGCTCGGAGTTCGTCGGGGGTGGTGCGGAGTGGGCGGGCGCCGGCGCTGTCGAAGAGCACGGTCGAGAGCGTGGCGCCGATGCGCTCGAGGATCGGGACTAGGTCGGATCCGAACTGGACGGCGAAGGGGGCGTCTGCGCCGAAGGCGGCCTGGGCGGCGTCGCTCGAGGAGAACAGCGGGAGCACCAGGCCCGCGCTCGTTTTGGCGACGCGCAGCTGCGGCTCGCCGTCCTCGAGCAGCAGCGGCACGATCACGACGTCATGCCGGAGGGCGCGGCCGACGGCGTCCAGGTCGGCGTCGAGGATGGCGCTGGCGAGCGCCTCGGATGCTGCGTCGGTCATCCACCAATCCTCTCGCGCGCATCTGCCGTCGCTCCGCGCGTTCGCCGAGAGCGCTCACCGCGGACGCGGATACGGACATCACGCGCGACACGCCGCTCATTTCGCCGACCGAGCGGCGTGTCGACGCGGATGTCCGTCTCCGGCGCGCGCAGCCGCCCGCGGTCGCGCAGTGCCCGCGAAGGCAGGAGAACCAAGACGGCTCGCCCGACTTGACCTTGACGCAACGTCAACCTCTACCGTGGTGCATGTACGGAAGGAGCACGACATGGACTGGAGCATCCAGGACATCGCGAAGGTCGCGGGAACAACGTCCCGCACCCTTCGCCACTACGACAGCGTCGGACTGCTCGAGCCGAGTCGCATCGGCAGCAACGGATACCGCTACTACGACGAGGATGCCCTCGCCACCCTGCAGCGCATCCTCATGCTGCGCGACCTGGGTCTGAGCATCCCCGCGATCGCGGATGTGCTCTCCGGACAACGCGACCACACGGTCGCCCTGCGGCAGCACCTCGCGTGGCTGCAGCAGGAGAAGGACCGGCTCGATCGGCAGATCGAATCGGTCACCACGACGATCGACAAGATGGAAGGAGGTGAACAACTCATGGCAGAGGAGATGTTCAAGGGGTTCGACCACACCCAGTACAAGGATGAGGTTGAACAACGTTGGGGCAAGGAGTCCTACGAGACCAGCGACCGCTGGTGGAGGCAGCTCGGCTCCGATGGGCAGGCGAAGTTCAAGACGTTCGCGGCCGAGTTGCTGTTCGCGTGGGTCGAGGCCCACGACCGCGGGATCGATCCCGCGGGTGAGGAGGGCCAGGCGCTGGCACGGCGGCAGTACGACTGGCTGACCGGCATCCCGGGTGTCCCGACGGCACCGAACGGGACGCCGCCGTCGAAGGAGTACTTCGTCGGGCTCGGCGACATGTACGTCGCCGACGAGCGCTTCGCGAAGAACTACGGCGGAGTCGAGGGTGCGACGTTCGTGCGCGACGCGATGCACGTGTTCGCGGACCGCAACCTGTAGCGAACGACAAGGCCCTCCACGCGGAGCAACTCGCGTGGAGGGCCTTGGTCGTTATCAGTGGTTGAGAGACGCGTGTCTGCGGCGCGCTCCTCACCCACCGGCTAGTGCTGCAGCGTGTCGATGCGGCGCGCGATCGGCGTGTACGGGATGCGACGGTAACCATCGACGATGGCGGTGCGAACGGTGGCCACGATGCCGGCGACGGCGAGCGCGGCGATGGCGATGAGCATGACGATCATGGGTTCTTCACCTCCTCGATGTCGGTGGCGGGAGTTGGGGCCGGCGCGGCGCGCACGGCAAGCAGGGGCATGGTGACGTTGACCATCGGGCCGATCAGCAGCGCGAAGGCGAGCGTGCCGACACCGACGTTGCCGCCGAGCAGCCAGCCGATCGCCAGCACCGTGACCTCGATCGCGGTGCGCACGAGCCAGATCGGCAGACCGGTGCGGCGGTGGATGCCCGTCATGAGCCCATCCCGCGGTCCCGGCCCGTGGTTCGCGCCGATGTACAACCCGGTGGCGATCGCGACGAGCACCAGGCCGCCGGTGAACACGGGGATCCGCACCCACAGCGTCTCGAGCACGGGGCCGTCGATCTCGGGGATGAGCCACAGGCCGAGTTGCGCGCTCGGACCGATGAGCAGCACGTTGAGCACCGTGCCGAGGCCGGGCCGTTGACGGATCGGGATCCAGAACAGCAGCACGACCACGCCGATGAGGTTGGTCGCGAGCCCGAACGGCATGCCGGTGACGCGCGACACACCCTGGGACAGCACATCCCACGGTGCAACGCCGATCGCCGCGCGCAGCATGAGTGCGAGACCGAGCCCGTAGAGCACGAGCCCGACGACAAGCTGCACGTAACGCGATGCGCGATGCGAGCGCCAGGTGGCGGTGGGCCCAATCGAAGTCATGCATGTATCCAATTGCTGAATTGGACTTGGCGCAAGAGGCCAATATTGCTAAAGTGGCCGGATGGCTATGGTTTCGGCACGCACATTGGCCCTCTTGCTCGACGGGTGGCGCACGAGTGGCGCTGCGTACGCGGCGCTGGCCGACCGCATCCGCCTGCTCGTGCTGGACGGCCGCATCGCCACCGGCACCCGACTCCCGGCCGAGCGGGAGCTCGCCGCGCAACTCGGCATCAGCCGCACGACGGTGACCGCCGCCTACGCGGAACTCCGCGAGTCCGGCTACCTGCAGAGCCTGCGCGGTTCGGGCAGCGTCGCGCAGCTGCCGCTGCGGTCGTTCGCTCCCGTCGAGCCGCAGCCCGAATCGCTCGACTTCAGCAAGGCGACCATGCCCGCGGTGCCGCAGGTGCTCGGCGCCGCGCAGTGGGCGGTCGAGCAGCTGCCGGCCTACTTGGGCGAGTCAGGGTTCGACCCGATCGGCCAGCTCGTGCTTCGCACGGCGCTCGCCGACCGCTACACCGCCCGTGGCCTTCCGACCACGCCCGAGCAGATCATGGTGACCAGCGGCGCGCAGCACGCGATCGCGCTCGTCGCCCGCACGGTGATGGCTCGCGGCGATCGGGCGCTCGTGGAGAACCCGACGTATCCGCATGCGTCCGAGGCGATCAAGGCGGCAGGCGGACGGCTCGTGCCGGTGAGCGTCACGGCAGCCGATGGTTGGGATGAAGCGGCACTCGAGCAGGGCATCCAGCGAACCAGTCCCTCGCTCGCCTACCTCATGCCCGACAACCACAACCCGACCGGTGCGACCATGGACGACGCGCTCCGCGACCGGATCGCCGCCCTCGCCGCGCGCGCCGGCACCAACCTCATCGCCGACGAGACGATGGGCGAGCTCTGGATCGACGGCGAGCAGAAGGTGCCGTTCGCGGCGCACGGCCCGGCGATCCTGCTCGGCTCGGTGGGCAAGACGATCTGGGGTGGACTGCGGGTCGGCTGGATCCGCGCCGACCGCACGATGATCCAGCGCTTCGCGCGCGAGCGGAACTCCAACGACCTCGGCACGCCCGTGCTCGACCAGCTCATCGTCGCGAAGCTCATGGAGGACTACGACACGATCCTCGACCAGCGCCGCGCACTGCTGCGCCGCGGACGCGATCACCTGCTCGCCGAGCTCGCGCGCAAGCTGCCGGACTGGCAGGTGCCCGTGCCGCGTGGTGGACTCACGGCGTGGGCGAACCTCGGCGAGCCCGTGAGTTCGCAGCTCGCGATCGCCGCGCGCAACGAGGGCCTCGTCATCGCCGCCGGGCCGCGCTTCGGCATCGACGGCGCGTTCGAGCGGTTCATCCGCATCCCGTTCTCGTACTCGCCCGACGTGACCGAACGAGGGGTGGATGCCCTCGCCCGCGCTTGGGCGCAGGTCGGACACCTGCCCGCGCTCGAGCCGACCGGTGAACTCGCCGGGGTGGTCTAGCGGCCAGCACCCGCCGCTGATCAGTCGACGAACGTCGCCGAGTCAGCCCACCCGGCGATGTCCACGCCGTGATTGTCGGATGACGCCACCGTCCAGGTGTCGGGCATGTTCAGCTCCTCGTGCAGCCGGCCACCGCCGGCGACCGCCGCATCCAGCCGGAGCTTCGCCTGCCCCGCGGGCACCGAGACATCGATGTGCGTGCGCCCGCGACCCTTCGTCGCGGGCGTGAGCTCGTGGAACCAGAAGTGCGGTCCGCGACGCAGCGGATCGAGCAGATCCTCGTCGCCGACCCGCTCCCAGCCGAGCACGCCCTCGAAGAACGGGCGCACGTCCTCGTTCTCGCCCTGCGCGACCGCGACACCGACGACGGTGAGCTTCGAGGGGTCGGGCTGGAGCCCGAGGTCGACGGCTGCGGCCTGCACGCGCTGCGCGAGCGCGACATCCTGCTCACTCAGGAAGCCGTTCTTCTCGGTCGACGTGCGCAGCACGACACCCTCGGGGCGCAGGTCGACATCGGGGTAGTGGCCGACCTCCTCGGCGAGAGCGGCGATGGTCGAGACGAAGCGTGCTCCGTCGGCGAACGAACCCATCGGATAGAAGACGTGCGCACCCCAGAAGAGCACGCTCCAGTGGTCGACCCCGTCGGCTTCGTGGAATGCGGCGTTGCTGATCCTCGTCATGCCCTTCACGGTAACGCGGTGCACAGACAGACGTCATCCCCGGGGAGTATGGACGGCCACCCACGCCCACCTACGATCTAGGAGTGCATCTCCTCTCGGTCTTCAGCCTGCGCAATCGCGCGCTGATCGCGCTCGTCACGATCGTCGTCGGCGTGTTCGGCGGCATCGCCCTCACCTCGCTGAAGCAGGAGCTGATCCCCTCCTTCTCCCTTCCGCAGCTGTTCGTGATCACGAGCTACCCCGGAGCGAGCCCGAGCGTCGTCGAGAAGGACGTCTCGACCCCGATCGAGGAGGCCATCCAGACGGTCGAGGGGCTCGAGGCCACGACCGCGACCTCGAGCGCGAACTTCTCGAGCATCACCGTCGAGTTCGCCTACGGCACCAACATCGCGACCGCCGAGCAGAAGGTGCAGCTGGCGATCAACCGCATCCAGCTGCCGGAGTCCGCCGACACCCAGGTGCTCACGTTCAGCTTCTCCGACCTGCCGGTGATCCAGATCGGCGTCGTGAGCGATCTGGATCCGGACGAGCTGTCACAGCGGCTCGAGGCATCCACCGTCGTCGAATTGAAGAAGCTGGATGCCGTCAGCGACGTCTCCCTGCTCGGCACCACCCAGCAGCGGCTGGTCATCACCCCCGACGCCGGAGAACTCCTCGCGAGGGGCCTGAGCACCCAGGCCATCCGTGACGCCCTGGATGCGAACGGTGTGCTGCTGCCCGCCGGCCAGATCACCGAGGACGGCCAGACCCTCACCGTGCAGGCCGGTGCCCGCATCGAGACCGTCGACGAGATCTCGGGCCTTCCGCTGCTCGGCGGAACCGGTGCGACCACGATCGCCGACATCGCCACCGTCGAACTCGTGGATGACCCGGTCACCGGCATCTCGCGCGTGAACGGCGAGCCCGCGCTCACGATCGCCATCACGAAGTCACCCGCCGGGAACACCGTCGCGGTCTCCCAGGCCGTCCGCGAGGTGCTGCCGGAGCTCGAGGCCGCGATCGGCGACGGCACGAAGTTCACCGTCGTGTTCGATCAGGCGCCGTTCATCGAGCAGTCGATCAACTCGCTCGCGCAGGAGGGACTGCTCGGTCTCGTCTTCGCCGTGATCATCATCCTGGTGTTCCTGCTGTCGCTGCGCTCGACCCTCGTGACCGCCATCTCGATCCCGGTCTCGGTGCTCATCACCTTCATCGGCATGTGGGTCTCGGGCTACACGCTCAACATCATCACGCTCGGCGCGCTCACGATCGCGATCGGACGGGTCGTGGACGACTCGATCGTCGTCATCGAGAACATCAAACGCCACATCGGGCTCGGCGAGCCCAAGCTGGACGCGATCAAGTCCGCGGTGCGCGAGGTGGCCGGCGCGGTCACGGCGTCCACCCTCACGACCGTCGCCGTGTTCCTGCCGCTCGCGCTCGTGGGCGACATCACCGGCGAGCTGTTCCGGCCGTTCGCGCTCACGGTGACGATCGCGCTCGCGGCATCCCTGTTCGTATCGCTCACGATCGTGCCCGTGCTCGCGTACTGGTTCCTCGGCTCGGCCAAGACGACGAAGCACTCGGGACTCGCGACGAGCGAGGAGGACGAGCTCGACCGACCGACGCGCCTGCAGAAGGTCTACCTGCCCGTCATCCGCGGCACGCTGCGGCATCCCGCCGCTCACGATCCTCGGTGCGGTGCTCATCCTGGGCCTCACGGTGATCCCGCTCATGGGACTCAAGACCAACTTCCTCGGCGACAGCGGGCAGAACACCCTCACGGTGCAGCAGACCCTGCCGCTGGGCGCGAGCCTCGAAGCCCGGGATGACGCGGCGCAGGAGGTCGAGGCCGCGATCGTCGACCTCCCCGGCGTCGAGTCGGTGCAGACCTCGATCGGATCGGGCGGGAACTCGCTGCGCGCGGCCTTCGCCGGCACCGGCTCCACCAACTTCTCGATCACGACCGACGAATCGTTCGACCAGGTCGAGCTGCAGCAGACCATCCGCGACGCGGTCGCGGACCTCGGCCCCGACGCCGGTGAGGTCACGCTGAGCGCGGGCGGCGGTGGCGGCTTCGCGTCGAGCGACGTCGAGATCAACATCACCGCGGCGAGCTCGGACGACCTCGCGGAGGCGACCGAGACCGTGCTCGATGCGATGCGCGCCCTGCCGATCGTCGCCGAGGCCACCTCGAACCTCTCCGAGGAGCAGCCGTTCGTCGAGATCCGGGTCGACCGGGTCAAGGCCGCCGAGCTCGGACTCAGCGAGGTCGCGGTCGGCGGCATCATCACCCAGGCGATGAACCCGAGCAGTGTCGGCGAGGTCGTGCTCGACGACGACGTCACCTCGATCTACATCCTGAACTCGGATGCGCCGGTGACCCTCCAGCAGATCCGCGACTTCGCGCTGTTCCCCGGCGTGATCCTCTCGGATGTCGCGACCGTCGAGGAGGTCTCGGGCCCGTCGAGCATCACGACCATCAAGGGCGTGCGCAGCGGCACCGTGAGCGTCACGCCCGGCAGCGACGACGTCGGCACGGCGTCGGCCCAGATCCAGACCGAGCTCGACACGCTCGAACTGCCGCCGGGATCGACCACCGAACTCGGCGGCGTCACGGCGCAGCAGTCGGATGCCTTCTCGCAGCTCTCGATCGCGGGCCTCGTCGCGATCCTCATCGTCTACGTGATCATGGTCGCGACCTTCCGGTCGCTGCGGCAGCCGCTGCTGCTGCTCGTGTCGATCCCGTTCGCGGCGACCGGCGCCATCCTGCTGCAGTGGGTCAGCGGCATCCCGCTCGGCGTCGCGTCGATCATCGGCGTCATCATGCTCATCGGCATCGTGGTGACGAACGCGATCGTGCTCATCGACCTCGTCAACCAGTACCGAGAACGCGGGATGTCGACGCGCGAGGCCGTCGTGCACGGGGCATCCCGTCGTCTGCGCCCGATCCTGATGACCGCGGCGGCGACGATCTTCGCGCTGCTGCCCCTCGGCGTCGGGATCACGGGCCACGGCGGGTTCATCTCGCAGCCGCTTGCGATCATCGTGATCGGCGGGCTCGTGTCATCCACGCTCCTGACGCTCGTCGTGCTGCCATCGCTCTTCTACCTGGTCGAGGGCGCCAAGGAGCGCCGTGACGAGAAGCGGGCGACGAAGGCGGCGGCCGCGCGCTAGCCCGCCGTCGGGTCCGAGTTCGCCGAGTCGTCCATGAGGGGCGGGGCGAGGGTGCGCGCATAGAAGTCGAGGATGCGCGCCTGCATGTCCTCGTCGAGCATCGCGATGGAGTGGGCGGTGCCCTCGACGGTCACGAAGGTGACGTCCACGCCCCCGTCGCGCAGTTCCTCGACGAACCGCTCGGACTGCGCGAGCGGGATGAACTCGTCGAGCGAGTGGCCGACGAAGAACGGCGGGTCGGAGTCGTCGATGTAGAGGGCGGGGCTCGCCTTCTCGGCGGTCGGGCAGTCGTCCCAGGTCGTGCAGCCGAGGAACTCGAGCTGCACCGCGGCGAAGTCCACGTCATTGCCTCCGGTCGTGACGATCGGCGCGGTGAGGTCGGCCGGCCCGCTCAGGTCCACGACGGCCGCGACCCGCGCTCCGTCGTCGCGATCGCCGGTGGCGACCGTGCCGAGCAGCGACACGAGGTTGCCGCCCGCCGAGCCGCCGAACGCACCGATGCGCGTGGGATCGATGTTGTAGCGGTCGACGACGACCGGGTCGCGGAGCCAGCGCACGGCATCCTGCACGTCGTCGAGCTGCGCCGGGAAGCTCCACTGCGGCGCGAGCCGGTAGTTGATCGAGACGGTGACGTAGCCGGCGCCCGCGAGCCACTGGCAGACCGCGCGCCAGTTCAGGTTCGCCTTGTCGCCGCGCCGCCAGCTGCCGCCGTGCACCACCACGATGGCCCCACGTGGCTCGGCCGCCGGCTCGTCGATCGACGCGTCCTCCGGGAAGCACGCGTCGAGGTACTGGCTCTGCCCGTCCCTGATGGAGTACTCGATGTTCTCGATCACCGGGATGTCGGGGTCGGTCGAGAGCCCGGGGTAGACCTGCGGCGAATCCTGCTCGACGAGCTCGGACTCGCTGCCGGTCGGTGCGCACGCCGCCAGGGTCACGAGGACGCCGCAGCCCACGAGCAGCGCGATGGCGCGGCTGAGTCGTGGGCGGGCGAGCATCCCGTCACCCTATGCGAACGCCCGCGGATCGTGTAACGTAGTCCGGTCGGCTCAGGGCGGCGCGGTAGTACTCGCGCAAATGCTTCACTGTGTGTCCTGCGGGCCGAATTCGCACACCGTCGGTGGGCGAACAATCACACCATGTATGTGACGGCCCCGGCCAAAGGCTGCTCGGGATCAGGAAGCGCGCGTGCGCGCTCATATGCACAGATCCAGATGGATACAGTCATGCCAAAGTTCGAGAAGCCCGCTACGGCGCGCCCCAAGTCCGCTCGCGCGGCCGGCCCCAAGGCCGGCTCGAAGAGCCCCAACCACCGCGGCTACCGCCCGGACGCCGAGGGAACCGCTGCGCCCAAGCGCCGCTGGACCCAGGATGACCGCGCCGCTCGCGGCGCCACCGCCGGCGACCGTCGCCCCGACTGGAGCCCGACCTCGGGCTACGACCGCAAGCGACCGGCCGGTGCCGGCACCGAGCGTCCGGCCTACAACCGCGGCGAGCGCACCGAGCGCCCCGCCCGCGACGCCGGAGGCGTACCAGCGTCCAGAGCGTCCGTCCGGTGGTCGCCCCTACCGCCCCGCCGGTGAGCGCACCGAGCGTCCGTCGTACGAGCGCGGCGTTCGGGCCGAGCGCCCCAGCTACGACCGCACCGAGCGTCCGTCGCGTCCCGCCTACAACGACCGCCCCAACCGCGATGACCGTCCGGCGCGCACGGAGCGTCCCGCCTACGACGACCGTCCGGCGTACAACCGTGACGACCGTCCGGCGCGCACCGAGCGTCCCGCGTACAACCGCGACGACCGTCCGGCACGCACCGAGCGTCCGGCGTACGGCCAGACCGAGCGTCCCCGCACGGAGCGCCCCGCCTACAACCGCGATGACCGCCCGGCGCGCACCGAGCGCCCGTCCTACGAGCGTCCCGCCCGCCCGGCCTACGACCGCACGGAGCGTCCGTCGTACGACCGCGCCCCCCGTCGCGACTTCGCCGACCGTGCACCTCGCCGCGACTCGCGCGATGACACCCGCACCTTCGAGGACCGCCGCCGCGACAGCAGCTTCTACCCGAACCGCGACGAGAAGCCGGCCTTCGTCGAGGACGTCGTGCTCGAGCGCCTCGAGGCCGCAGGCCGTCACCGCCGCCGAGGACGTCGAGGGCGTGACCTTCGCCGACCTCGGCCTCGGCGGCAACATCGTCCGCGAGCTCGAGTCGCAGGGTGCGACGACGCCGTTCCCGATCCAGGCCGCGACCATCCCCGACGTGCTCGCCGGCCGCGACGTGCTCGGCCGCGGCCGCACCGGCTCCGGCAAGACCATCGCCTTCGGCGCGCCGCTCGTCGAGCGCGCTCATGGAGGACAACGGCGGTCGCAAGCGCGCGATTCGGCCCGCTCGCCGCGCGCGCTCATCCTCGCCCCGACCCGCGAGCTCGCCCTGCAGATCGACCGCACCGTGCAGCCGATCGCCCGCAGCGTCGGCCTGTTCACCACGCAGATCTACGGCGGCGTGCCGCAGGCCCGCCAGGTCGGTGCGCTCCAGTCGCGGCGTCGACATCATCATCGGCACCCCCGGCCGCATCGAGGACCTCGTCGAGCAGGGTCAACCTCGACCTCTCGCAGGTCGACCATCACCGTGCTCGACGAGGCCGACCACATGTGCGACCTCGGCTTCCTCGAGCCGGTGCAGCGCATCCTCAAGCGAGACGCCAGGACGGCGGCCAGAAGCTGCTGTTCTCGGCGACGCTCGACAAGGGCGTCGCGACGCTCGTCGAGGAGTTCCTCGTCGACCCGGCGGTGCACGAGGTCGCCGGTGAAGACCAGGCCGTCGTCGCACGATCGACCACCGCGTGCTCCTGATCGAGCAGCGCGACAAGCGCGCGATCATCGAGCAGCTCGCGGCCGGCGAGGGCAAGACGCTCGTCTTCGCCCGCACCCGCGCGTTCGCCGAGATGCTCGCCGACATGCTCGACGACGCCGGCATCCCCGCCGTCAGCCTGCACGGCGACCTCAACCAGTCGCGCCGCACGCGCAACCTCGCGCAGCTCACGAGCGGCCGGGTCAACGTGCTCGTCGCGACGGATGTCGCGGCCCGCGGCATCCACGTCGACGACATCGCCCTCGTCATCCAGGCCGACGCGCCCGACGAGTACAAGACGTACCTGCACCGCTCCGGCCGCACCGGCCGCGCCGGCAAGGTCGGCACGGTCGTCACGCTCATCAACAAGAACCGCCGTCGCAAGATGGACGAGCTGCTCGGCCGCGCCGAGATCGAGGCGTCGATGGTGCACGTCGCGCCCGGCGACGCGGTGCTCGACGAGCTCGCGGCGCAAGTGACGTGGCTGGCATCTCGTCGACCGATTCCGCCATTCTGCGTTGGTCAGCGAGCGACGATCGTCGAGTGCGCTAGACGGCGGCTCTTCCCGAGCTCGCCAGTACCCGACGAACTGGATGCTGCCGCTTGGGCACATCCGAGTTCGTTCGTCTAGGTGCCGCCGTCGCTCCGGCCGCCAGCGCCTGCTCTCCGACCAGGTATGCCTGCAGCGTGCCATCCGGTCTCGTCCACCGTCGCACCGCGTCGAGCGCGGCTCGCCGGGGCGCGTGTGCGGATCGTCGCGCACGAGCCAACGCACCTCGACGCCGGCCGGGGCATCCAGCTCCTGCGCGTCGTCGGCGTGGCCGAGCTCGATGATCGCGGTGCCGCGCTTGTCGTCCGGGCAGGTCGCGCAGGATCCCGGCGACGGCGGGCAACCCGGTCTCGTCCGTGGCCAGCAGCACATGGGTCGCGGACGGGGTCGTGGTCGAAGCCGGTGCCCTGATCGATGAGCGCGACCCGGTCGCCGGGCCGGGTGCGTGTAGCCCAGCGGGTGGCGAGTCCCTCGTCGCCGTGCACGACGAAGTCGACGTCGAGCTCGAGCGCGTGCTTGCGGAACTCGCGCGACGTGTAGTTGCGCATCGGCGGTCGGCTCGGCGCCCGGCCATCCGCAGGTACTTGACGTAGCCGAGCATGTCGAACCGGCTGGGCAAGTCGAAGCTCGTCACGCCGTCCTCCTTCGGCAGGAAGAGGCGGAACCAGTGGTCGTAGCCGTGCTCGGGCAGCGCGGCGAGCTGCTCGCCGCCGAGGGTGATCCGCACGAAGTTGGGACTGATCCGTTCGCTCCGCACCACCTCGACGACGCACAGCGTGTTGCCCTTGCGAGAGTCGTTGAACGCCATGCAGGTAAGGCTAACCTAACTCTGACGCGTTTCCTCACGCGAGCGCCAGCATCGCCCCCGCAGCGATCGCGAGCGCGAGCCCGACGTACTGCACGGGCGCGATCCGCTCCTTGAGCACGATCGCGGCCAGGATGATCGTGCCGGCCGGGTACATCGCGGTGAGCACCGACATGATCGACAGCTCGCCGAGGCGCACGCCCACCAGCAGGCCGACGTTGGCGACGACATCCACGACACCGCACGCGAGCGCGAGCAGGATGCCGCTGCGCGAGACCGCGCGCCGCTCGCCGCCGCGCCGCAGCACCACGAGCGTCACCACGCCGAGGATGAGGAACATGATCGCGCGCGTTCGTGCCGCGGTTGACGATGAGCGGCACGACGCCGGACTCGTCGGGAGTCGCATCGATGATGATCAGGAACGCACCGATCGCGATGCCGGAGCCGATCGCCATCAGGATGCCCTTGAGGCTCGGCCGCACCGCCCCCTTCTCGGGCACGAACCCGACGAGCACGACCGCGACGAGCGCGATCCCGAGCGCGACGTACCCGATCGGCCCGAGCCGCTCGCCACGTGCGAGCCCGACGGTGAGCGGCACGATCGCCGAGACCACCGCGGTGAGCGGCGACAGGATGCTCATCGGCCCGATCGCGAGGCACGCGTAGAGCAGGCAGATCGCCGCGGCACCCGCGACACCGGACAGCGCGCCGAGCAGCACTGCCTCCGTCGACCACGCTCCGCCGAGCAGCGGATACGCCAGACCGAGCGCCACGAGCCCGGTCGCCGCCGCGATCGGTGTCGCGACCAACGAGCCGATGCGCTTCGACGACAGGCCGCCGAGGAAGTCCGCCGCACCGAACACGAGTGCACTCGTGAGGCCGATGAGGACAGTGAGGGCGGCATGGGGTTCCCACGCTAGCGGCTCGCCGCCTAGTCTGGAGGTGACCCCCGAACGGGGGCAGACCCCTGCTCGAGGAGACTCACTCATGCAACGACGCTCACTGCTGGTCGCGCCACTCACGCTCGCGGCCCTCGCCCCCTCCGGTCTCGGTCTCTCCACGGCCACGGCCGCGGGCACGCCGATCGACATCGACATCATCGCGATCAACGACTTCCACGGTCGCATCGAGGAGGGCCCGCCCCAGGGCTCCCGCCACCACCTCGCAGGCCGGCGCCGCCGTGCTGTCGTCCATGGTCACGAGCTACCGCACCGCGAACCCCAACACGACGTTCGTGGCGGCGGGCGACCTGATCGGCGCCTCGACGTTCACCTCGTTCATCCAGCACGACCAGCCGACCATCGACGCGCTCAACGCGATCGGGCTCAACACGAGCTCGTTCGGCAACCACGAGTTCGACCAGGGCCGCGCCGACGTCGACACCCGCATCGAGCCCGCCACGAACTGGGACTACACCGCGGCGAACCTCTACAACGCGAGCGACGGCTCGCCGGCCTACCCCGGCTACTACCTGCAGGACTTCCAGGGCGTGAAGGTCGGCTTCATCGGTGCGGTCACCGAGGAGCTCCCCTCGCTCGTGAGCCCCGCCGGCATCGAGACGCTCGTCGTCGGCGACGTCGTCGAGAGCGTGAACCGGGTCGCGACCCAGCTCACCGACGGTGACGCGGCCAACGACGAGGCCGACGTGCTCATCCTGCTGATCCACGAGGGCGCCGCGAACACCTCGATCGGCGCCGTGACCGACGACTCGGTCTTCGGCGACATCGTCGTCGGGCGTGGATGTCGACGGCATCGTCTCCGCCCACACCCACCTGCCCTACGACCACGAGGTGCCGATCGGCCCCGACGCCCAGGTCGGCCCGGTCATCTCGACCGGCCAGTACGGCGAGCGCTTCGGACACCTCAACCTGCAGGTCGACCCCGAGACCAAGGAGATCGTGCTCTTCGACGCCGAGGTGCTCGACCTCTGGCGCAAGTTCGCGCCCGACCCGCCCATCGCCCCGATCGTCACCGACGCGATCGCCGTCGCCGAGGTGGAGGGCTCCGTGCCGCTCGGCAACATCACCGCCGACTTCAACCGCGCGATCGTCGCGGCCGGCACCGAGAACCGCGGTGGCGAGTCGACGCTCGGCAACTTCGTCGCCGACGTGCAGCTCTGGGCCGGCCAGCAGTGGGCGTCGCTGGATGCCACGAGGCGCGTGCCCGTGCTCGCGCTCATGAACCCCGGCGGCCTTCGGGCCGACCTGAAGTACGCCGTCGACTCGACCCACCCCGGCGACGCCGAGGGCCTGGTCACCTACCAGGAGGCGGCGGGCGTGCAGCCGTTCGCGAACACCCTCGATCGTCGAGGACGTCACCGGCGAGCAGATCCGCCAGGCGCTCGAGCAGCAGTGGCAGCCGACCGGCGCGAGCCGCCCGTTCCTGAAGCTCGGCATCGCGGGCGGCCTCGAGTACACGTTCGACGCCGCGGCTCCGGCCGGTTCCCGCGTCTCGAACATCACGATCAACGGCGTGCCGCTCGACCTCGCGGACGTCTACCCGGTCGTGGTGAACTCGTTCCTCGCCTCGGGCGGTGACAACTTCCCCGGGCTGAACGGCGCGAACAAGCAGGACACCGGACGCGTCGACCTCGAGAGCGTCGTCGACTACCTCGAGGCGCACCCGACGGTCTCCCCCGACTCGCGCAGCGCTCGATCGGCGTGCAGCTCAGTGCGCCCGACTCCGACGGCTACAGCTCGGGCGACCAGGTCACGCTGACCCTGTCGTCGCTGCTCATGTCGAATGGCGGACCGGCCGGCGCGACCGTCGAGGTCTCCGCGGGCGGCGCGGTGCTCGGGTCGTCCCCGATCGACCCGACGCTGACGCCGGCCACACCGCTGGATGAGTCGGGCAAGGCGACGGTCACGGTGACCCTGCCGGCGACCGGGGCCGGCACGCTCGTGCTCACGGTGGCGGTGCCGGCGGCCGGGACATCCATCGATGTGCCGATCACGGTGACCCAGCAGGCGATCACGAACGTGACGCCGCCGACCGTCTCGGGCCAGGCCAAGGTCGGCCGCACGCTCACCGCGACTGCCGGCACGTGGAGCGTGCTCTCACCGACGCTCGCGTACCAGTGGAACCGCGACGGCGTCGCGATCGCGAGCGCGACGGGCGCGACCTACGTCGTCGCCGGTGCGGATGCGGGCGCCGACCTCACCGTCACGGTCACGGCGAGCAAGTCGGGCTACGGCGACGGCTCGGCGACCTCCGCGCTCATGTCGATCCCGAAGGCGGACTCCGACACGAGCGCTCGCCTCGACAAGCTGTTCGTCTCGAAGAGCGGCACCGTCAAGGTGAGGATCGACGTCGATGGCCAGTACGGCATCCAGCCGACCGGCGAGGTCACGGTGTACGACGGCCGGAAGGCCATCGCGACCGGCGTGGTGGGTGCGGACGGCAAGGTGACGATCACGTTGCCGAAGTTCGACCGCGGCATCCACATCATCTCGGTGCGGTACGCCGGCAACGACCAGCTCGAGAAGTCGACGAGCTTCCCATCGTGCTGTTCGTTTACTAGCAGAAAGGTAATCGACCGACGCCCGGGACGGGCGTCGGCGCTGGCGTCGCGGTGAAGGCCAGAGATGGCCTTCACCCAGAGCTCCAGCGCCTGTTCTGCCCACGAGTCATCTCAGGAGTCCTTCCATGCGCACGTCCACTTCTCGCGCGAGGTTCGTCGGAGGCACTGCCGCCGCCGCGACCCTCGCGCTCGTCCTCGGCGCGTTCGGCGCCGCACCGGCCTCGGCCGCCGACGTCACCCACACCATCGCCGACGTGCAGGGCACCGGGGCAGCCACGCCCATCCCGGGCACGGTCGTCACGATCGAAGCGGTCGTCACCGCCGACTACCGCAACGCCACGGGCAGCGGGTTCCGCGGCTTCTACGTGCAGACCGCCGGCTCGACGGGCGCCGACTTCACGCCGGGCGCCTCCGACGGCCTCTTCGTGTTCTCCGCGAACGCGAACCCCGGCGTCGCCATCGGCGACCTCGTGCGCATCACCGGGCTCGGTCTCCGAGTTCAACGGCCAGACCCAGATCACCGCGAGCACCGACGCCGCGTGGGAGCTCGTGACCCCCGCCGTCGGCGTGCCCGCCCCGACCCTGCTGCCGACCAGCGTGGTCGGCGGTGCGCGCGAGCAGTTCGAGGGCATGCTCGTCACGCCCGAGAGCGCGTTCCTCAGCTCGACCCACACCAACGCCAGCTTCGGTTCGGTGTGGCTCAACGTCGGCGCGCTCGCGGTCAAGGGCACCGAGCTCGCTGACGCCGGACCGGACTCGCTCGCGATCGCGGCCGCCAACAAGGCGAACCGACTGCTGGTCGACGACGGGTTCAGCATCCGCGCGGACAGCGCGGCCCACGTCAACGCGCCGCCGTACCTCACGGCCGACACCGTCGTGCGCAACGGCGACCAGTTCATCGCGCCCGCCGCGGGCATGGTGCTCGGCTGGGCGTTCAACGACTGGCAGCTCGAGCCGCAGGTGCCGCTGAGTTCCGGCTCCCCGGCCGAGTACTCGCCGTACTTCCCGACGTTCACGCCGCTGAACCCGCGCACGGACGCTCCGGAGGACGTCGGTGGCGACATCCAGATCGCCGCCTTCAATGTCTTCAACTACTTCACGACCTTCGGCGGGGACGCGCGTGGCGCGTCCGACGCCGGAGGAGTTCGCGATCCAGCAGTCCAAGATCGTCGCGGCGATCAACGCACTCGACGCCGACGTGATCGGGCTGCAGGAGATCGAGAACTCGGTCAAGCTCGGCGAGCCGGTCGACGAAGCGCTCGCCAACCTCGTGGACGCGCTCAACGTGGCGGCCGGCTCGGAGAAGTGGGCCTACGTGCCGACCCCGCCCGAGCTGCAGGATGCCGCGATCACCGACTTCATCACGAGCGCGATCATCTACCAGCCGGCGTCGGTCACCCCGGTCGGACCGAGCTTCGCGCTCGTCGACGAGACCGTGTGGAACATCGCGCGCGAGCCGCTCGCCCAGACCTTCCAGGCGCAGGGCACGACGTTCACCGTGATCGCGAACCACTTCAAGTCGAAGAGCCGCCCCGAGGGCAGCACCGACCCGAGCCGGCCGACCTGCAGGGCTTCTTCAACGCGGAGCGCGTCGCGCAGGCGAACTCGCTCCTCGGCTTCGTCGCGGGCATCCAGGCCGACCCGGCCAAGGGCGCGGACGTCGTGCTGCTCGGCGACTTCAACGCGTACCACGAGGAGGACCCGGCCCAGGTGATCCGAGCGGCGGGTTCGTCGACCTCGTGCCGCCGACGGCGAGTACACCTACACGTTCGACGGCGAGCTCGGCTCGCTCGACCACGTCTTCGTGTCGCCGTCGCTCGCCCCGGACGTCACCGGCGTCGACGTCTGGACGATCAACTCGCCCGAGTGGTCCGACCGCGGCTACTTCGCTGCGGCCGCGGAGCCGGGCACCCCGTTCCGCTCGAGCGACCACGACCCGTCGATCTTCGGACTGAACGTGGATGCCGTGCAGGTCGCGATCGAGTCGGTGACGGCCCCCACGATCAGCGGCCAGGCGCGGGTCGGCAAGACCCTCACCGCGACCGGCGGCACGTGGTCGGTGGACGGCGTGACGCTCGCCTACCAGTGGAACCGCGACGGCGCTCCGATCAGCGGGGCGACCGCGACGACCTACAAGGTCGCGGCGGCCGACGCCGGCGCCGACCTCACGGTGACGGTGACGGCGAGCAAGGCCGGCGACGAGGAGACGGTGTACACCGACGGCGTCGCGACCTCGGCGGCGAAGTCCGTCGCGAAGGGCGATTCGTCCACGAGCGCGAAGCTGAGCACGCTGCTCATCTCGTCGAACGGCACGGTCACCGTGAAGGTCGACGTGGACGGGCAGTACGGCATCCAGCCGACGGGCGATGTGACCGTCTACGACGGTCGCACCGCGGTCGCGACGGCAACGGTCGGAGCCGACGGCAAGGTGACGATCATGTTGCCGAAGTTCGGCCGCGGCATCCACCTCGTGACCGTGCGGTACGGGGGCAGTGACCAGCTCTCGGGATCGACGAGCTTCCCCAGGGTGCTGCTGGTCTGGTAGTTGGTGCACCGGTGGCCGCCCTTCGAACGGGGCGGTCACCGGTCACGCCTACGATTGCCCCATGACGCCCGCCCTCGCTGTGCTCGAGAAGACCTTCGGGTACTCCTCGTTCCGCGGCCAGCAGGCCGAGATCGTCGACCACGTCATCGCCGGCGGCGACGCGCTCGTGCTCATGCCCACCGGCGGCGGCAAGTCGCTGTGCTACCAGATCCCGGCGCTCGTGCGCGACGGCACCGGCGTCGTCATCTCGCCGCTCATCGCCCTCATGCAAGACCAGGTGGATGCGCTGGCCGCCGTCGGCGCGCGCGCGGCGTTCCTCAACTCCACGCAGTCCCCCGACGAGCGCCGCGCCGTCGAGCCGGCGTTCCTCGCCGGCGAGCTCGACCTGCTCTACCTCGCGCCCGAGCGACTCGGTGCCCAGGGCACCGTCGAACTGCTCGACCGCGGCACCATCGCACTGTTCGCCATCGACGAGGCGCACTGCGTGTCGCAGTGGGGCCACGACTTCCGGCCCGACTACCTGCGGCTCTCGATGCTGCACGAGCGCTGGCCGAAGGTGCCGCGCATCGCGCTCACCGCGACCGCGACCGACGCCACGCGCCGCGAGATCGCGACGCGGCTCGAGCTCACGAACGCGCGGCAGTTCGTCTCGAGCTTCGACCGGCCCAACATCCAGTACCGCATCGAGGCCAAGAACCAGCCGCTCGAGCAGCTGCTGTCGCTGCTGCGCACCGAGCACGCGGGCGACGCGGGCATCGTCTACTGCCTGTCGCGGGCATCGGTCGAGAAGACCGCCGAGTTCCTCGTGGCCCAGGGCATCAACGCGCTGCCGTACCACGCGGGTCTCGACGCGGGCACGCGGCCGCGCAACCAGTCGCGGTTCCTGCGCGAAGACGGCATCGTGATGGTCGCGACCATCGCGTTCGGCATGGGCATCGACAAGCCCGACGTGCGCTTCGTCGCCCACCTCGACCTGCCGAAGAGCGTCGAGGGCTACTACCAGGAGACCGGCCGCGCGGGTCGCGACGGCCTGCCGTCGACGGCGTGGCTCGCCTACGGACTGCAGGACGTCGTGCAGCAGCGCCGCATGATCGACCAGTCCGAGGGCGACGCCACGCACCGCCGCCGCCTGGCGAGCACCTCGACGCGATGCTCGCGCTCTGCGAGACGGTCGCGTGCCGCCGGCTGCAGCTGCTCCAGCTACTTCGGCGAGCCTCGGGGCCGTGCGGCAACTGCGACACCTGCCTCTCGCCGCCCGAGTCGTGGGACGGCACCGTGCCCGCGCAGAAGCTGCTCTCGACGGTCGTGCGACTGCAGCGCGAGCGGCAGCAGCGCTTCGGCGCCGGCCACCTCATCGACATCCTGCTCGGCAAGACCACTCCGCGCGTGCTGCAGCTCGGCCACGAGACCCTGTCGACGTTCGGCATCGGCCAGGATCTCACCGAGCAGGAGTGGCGCGGCGTCGTGCGGCAGCTGCTCGCGCAGGGGCTGCTCGCCGTGCACGGCGACGGCTACGGAACCTCGTCATCACCGACGCGTCCGCCGAGGTGCTGAGCGGCGACCGGCAGGTGATGCTGCGCCGCGAGGCGCCGAAGGCGGCGAAGCCGCCAAGCGCTCGGCGGTCGCGGTCGATCTGGAGGCCGCATCGGCCGCGCTCTTCGAGAAGCTGCGCGAGTGGCGCGCGGGTGTGGCCCGCGAGCAGGGCGTTCCCGCCTACATCGTGTTCGGCGACGCGACGCTGCGCGGCATCGCGCTCACCCGCCCGACGACCCTCGACGAGCTCGGCACCATCACCGGTCTCGGCGAGAAGAAGCTCGACACGTACGGCGCCGCCGTGCTCGAGGTCGTCGCCGGCAACACGTCGCCCGCCCAGCCGGACGACGACGTACCGCCGCCGGACGACTACCCGCCAGACGAGTAGCACCCGGCCCCATGGAAACCGGTCGGCCACTGACGGCGGACGCTCGAGTGCTGCTCGTCGAGGGCGAGAGCGACCGAGTGCTCGTCGAGGCGCTGCTCGCGCGCTCCGGCGTCAGCGCCGAGGTCATCCCGATGGGCGGAGCGACGAACGTGCGGAGGTTCGCGGCCGAGTATCCGGGGGCGATCGGCCTGTGCGACATCCAGGAGGAACGGTTCTTCGCCCGCACACTCGAGCGGTGGTTCGTGTGCGATCCCGACCTGGAGGGCGAGCTCATCCGAGCGCTCGGCGTCGAAGGGGTGGAGGCCGTGCTCGCCGAGCAGGGCGAGCTCGCGTCGTTCCGCACGCTGCAGCAGATGCCCGACCAGCGCGGTCGCCCGCCGCAGCAGCAGCTCCTCGGTTCTTCGGCGGACGATCCGGCAACAAGGTGCGCTACGCGCCGCGGCTGCTCGCGGCACTGCCGGACGCGCGGGTGCCGAGGGTGCTGCTCGACCTGGTCGGGGCGCTCACGCCCTGAGCGAACCGGGCGGCACCCCCGACCGACCGTGGAAATCCTGATCTACCCTTAAATGATGGCCACCATCACCCTCACCAGCGACAACTTCACCGACACCGTTACCAGCGAGGGCATCACCCTCGTCGACTGGTGGGCGGCGTGGTGCGGACCGTGCCTCCAGTTTGGGCCGATCTACGACGCCGCGAGCGAGACGCACCCCGACATCAGGTTCGCGAAGATCGACACCGACGCCGAACAGGCGCTGTGGGGCGCGGCCGGCATCTCGTCGATTCCTACGCTCATGGCATTCCGTGACGGCATCCTCGTGTTCCAGCAGGCGGGTGCGCTTCCGGCGCCCGCGCTCGAGCAGGTGATCGCTGCGGTGGAGGGTCTGGATATGGACGAGGTGCGCAAGAAGGTGGCCGAGCAGCAAGCTGAATCGGCTCCAACGCAGGCCTAGCTCCGCCCCGTTATGCTCCCCGTGTGACGCATCGCTTCGTCGTGAACGGCGGCGCCGGTTTCCTCGGAACGCACCTGTGTCGTGCACTCCTCGAGTCGGGCGCCGAGGTGGTCGCGCTGGATGATCTGAGCAGTGCGAGTCATCCCTCGGCAGAGTTCGTCGACTCGGATCGGTACGCGTTCCTCGAGGCCGATGTGACTCGTTCGCTTCGCCGCGACGAGTGGCCGGCGAGCTTCTCGGCGGGGGAGGTCACCGGGGTGTTCCACCTCGCGTCGCCCGCGTCGCCGGTGGCCTACACCGCGCACCAGGTCGCAACGCTGCGCACCGGTGCACTCGGCACCGAGGCGGCGCTGCAGCTCGCACTCGAGCTCGGCGCGCGGATCGTGTTCACGAGCACGAGTGAGGTCTACGGCGACCCGCTGGTCCACCCCCAGCCGGAGGAGTACTGGGGCAACGTGAACCCGATCGGCGTCCGCTCGATGTACGACGAGGCGAAGCGGTACGGCGAAGCGCTCTGCTTCGCGTACCACCGGGAGACCGGCGTGGATGTCGGCGTCGCGCGTCTCTTCAACACCTACGGTCCTGGAATGCGCGACGACGACGGCCGTCTCGTGCCGACCCTGATCTCGCAGGCGCTGCGCGGTGACGACCTCACGATCCACGGCAGCGGCTCGCAGACGCGCAGCTTCTGCTTCGTCTCCGACACCGTCGCGGGCCTCATCGCACTGATGGCGGCCCGCGGCGTCGCCGGGCCGATCAACCTCGGCAATGTGGTGGAGCGCACGATCGACGAGGTCGCGGCCATGATTCTCGCATCGGTCGGAGGGTCGTCGCGGGTGACCCACATCGAGCGGCCCGGCGACGATCCCGAGCACCGGCGACCCGTCATCGAGCGTGCGGAGCGGGAACTCGGCTGGCGGCCGCTCGTGCCGTTCGAGGTGGGCCTTGCGCTGATGATCGAGTCCATGCGCAACCCGACGGCCTGAGCGGCGGCTGGGAGGTTTGCGGCTCCCGACAAACCGTGCCGACCATCCGCGCGTTCTGTTGGTGGGCATCCACCGCCCATTCCGTCGTTTGTGAAACCCGACGTACCGTAGAGGCATCCCGTTGGAGGTATTCACCATGACCCAGGTCACCCACCCGGAGTTCAGCCGACCGCGAGGGGCCGCAGCCGACAGTCGATGTCGCGGCACTCGGCGAACTCTGATGGGCCGGTGGGCCGACGTGCGCCGGCCTCGCGGCCCCACCGCGCGCCCCGAGTTCCAGCGCATCGCGGGCCAGAGCATGGCCGAGCACCGCGAGCGCGTGCTCAGCCAGCTGCACCTGCTCGTCGCAAGGGCGCGGTGCACCGCGCGTTCCCCGAGCGCCTCGGCGGCCACGACGACAACGGCGGCAACATCGCCGGTTCGAGGAGCTCGTCGCCGCCGACCCGACCCTGCAGATCAAGTCCGGCGTGCAGTGGGGCCTGTTCGGCTCCGCGATGCTGCACCTCGGCACGGAGCAGCACCACGACAAGTTGCTGCCCGGCACGATGAGCCTCGAGATCCCCGGCGCGTTCGCGATGACCGAGACCGGCCACGGCTCGGATGTCGCGGCCATCGGCACGACCGCGACCTACGACGAGACCACCGACGAGTTCGTCATCCACACGCCGTTCCGCGCGGCGTGGAAGGACTACCTCGGCAACGCCGCCATGCACGGCATCGCCGCCGTCGTGTTCGCGCAGCTCATCACCAACGGCGTCAACCACGGCGTGCACGCTTCTACGTGCCGATCCGCGACGACGACGGCGACTTCCTGCCCGGCATCGGCGGCGAGGACGACGGGCTCAAGGGCGGCCTCAACGGCATCGACAACGGCCGGCTGCACTTCACCACGTGCGCGTCCCGCGCACCAACCTGCTCAACCGCTACGGCGACGTCGCCGAGCGACGGCACGTACTCGTCAGCCATCGACAGCCCCGGCCGCCGCTTCTTCACGATGCTCGGCACGCTCGTGCAGGGCCGCGTCTCGCTCGACGGCGCCGCCGCGGTCGCGAGCAAGCTCGCCCTCACGATCGCCATCACCTACGCGAACCAGCGCCGCCAGTTCGCCGGGCGGGCGACGCGACGAGTGGTGCTGCTCGACTACCAGCGGCACCAGCGCCGCCTGCTCCCGCGCTCGCCACGACCTACGCGACGTCCTTCGCGCACGACGAGCTTCCTGCGAAGTTCGACGCCGTCTTCAGCGGCGCGCACGACACCCGCACGACCGCGAGGACCTCGAGACCCTCGCCGCCGCGCTCAAGCCGCTGCGACCTGGCACGCGCTCGACACCCTGCAGGAGGCGCGCGAGGCCTGCGGCGGCGCCGGCTTCCTCGCCGAGAACCGCTTCGTGCGGCTGCGCGCCGACCTCGACGTCTACGCGACGTTCGAGGGCGACAACAACGTGCTGCTGCAGCTCGTCGGCAAGCGCCTGCTCACCGACTACGCCGCAGTTCAAGGGCGCGGATGCCGGGGCGCTCGCCCAGTACGTCGCCGGCCAGGCGGCGAGGCCGCGTTCCACCGCGCGGGCCTGCGCCAGCTCGGGCAGACCGTCACCGACTTCGGCTCGACCGCGCGCTCGGTCGGCTACGTGCGCGACGCCGACCCGCAGCGCGAGCTGCTCACCGACCGCGTGCAGACGATGGTCGCCGAGATCGCCGGCGCCTGCGACCGCGCACCAAGCTGCCCGAGGCCGAGGCCGCCGCGCTGTTCAACGCCAACCAGAACGAGCTCATCGAGGCCGCCCGCGCGCACGGCGAGCTGCTGCAGTGGGAGGCGTTCACCGACGCGCTCGACCAGCTCGACGACGCCGGCACGAAGCACGTGCTCACCTGGCTGCGCGACCTGTTCGGCCTCGGCCTCATCGAGAAGCACCTCGCCTGGTACCTCATCAACGGCCGGCTCTCGGCGCAGCGCGCAGCCGCGGTCACCGCCTACATCGACCGCCTGCTGCCTGCGCCTCTGCGCCGCACGCGCTGGACCTCGTCGACGCGTTCGGCTACGCGCCCGAGCACGTCGCGCCCCGATCGCGCCGGGTGCCGAGCCGAGCGGCAGGACGAGGCGCGCGCCTACTACGCCGAGCACCGCGCCGCCGGCACCCACCGATCGACGAGAAGACGCTCAAGGGGCGTGCGAAGCGCTCGAAGTAGCGCGGAGTACCGCGAAGCACCGCGGATCGAGCGAAGCACAGCGGATCGAGCGAAGCCTCGCGGATCGAGCTCGTCGAGATCTCACCGACGGACAACTCTCGTGAGCTACCGACTGCCCCCCGCGGGCGTGACGACGAGCGCCTTCGGCGCCGCGCGAGTCCCGTCGATTCGGCGCTTCCGGGCCGAAACGCCGGTCCTTCGGGCCGTTCGCGGGTGAATCGGGGCCAGTTCGGCGGATCCGGGCCGGCGCGCCAGCCCGGGATCCGCCGGTTCGGCCCGGATTCGGCCCGGGAGCCCTGAGCGGCGCGCCGAACTGGCCCGGATCTCGCCCGTTCCCGACAGGGAACGCCGAACTGGCCCGGATCGCGCCCGTTCCCGACACGAAACGCCGAACCGGCCCAGATTCGCGGCAATACCTGCGCCACTCCGCCGCGAGAGCTCCACGTCGGTGAGGTCTCGCAAGGCTCGACCCGCGAACCTGTCGATCCCTGCCGTCTTCGATCGTCATCCTGGTGTCACTATCGAATCACCGGAAGGAGGACACCATGCGGTACACACTCCTGCTCCACTATCCCGAGATGAACGCCGACGAGCTCGGCCCCGAGGCGCTCGCCGAGGGCATGCGCGAGTTCGACGAGTACGCCAAGGCCCTCGACGCGGCCGGCGTGCTCGTCTCGGCGGAGGTGCTGCGCCCTTCTTCGGCCACCACCACCGCGCGCCGCCGGCGAGCTCGTCATCCAGGACGGCCCGTTCGCCGACACGAAGGAGCAGCTCGGCGGCACATTCGTGATCGAGGTCGACGACCTCGACGCCGCGATCGGCTGGGCCGGCAGGCGCCGGCTCGCAGTACGGGCGCGTGGAGATCCGCCCCGGCGGCACCCGCTTCGTCGACGGCGCCTGGACGGCGACTACGCACTCTGAGCCGCGCCGCCGGATGCCGCTCGCGCCGCCGCGGAGCGCGCGGCGCGGGCGTCGTACGGCCGGCTCCTCGCGGTGATCGCCGCGCCCACGCGCGACGTCGCGCTCGCGGAGGACGCCCTCGCCGACGCGTTCGAGAAGGCGCTGCGCACGTGGCCGGATGCCGGCATCCCCGACAACCCCGAAGGGTGGCTGGTCACCGTGGCGCGCAACCGCCTGCGCGACCTGCTGGGCTCCGCCGCGCGTGCACGATCCGCGCCGCTGAGCTGGGTGAACGGGCGCGGATGACATGGACGCCGCCGCAATCGTCGATCGGGCGAGCAATCCCCGACAAGCGGCTCGAGCTGCTGTTCGCCTGCGCGCACCCCGCGATCGATCCGGCATCCGCACGCCGCTCATGCTGCAGGCCGTGCTCGGCTTCGACGCCGCGCAGACTCGCGCGCGCGTTCGCCGTCGAGCCCGCGGCGATGGCGCAGCGGCTCGTTCGGGCGAAGCGGCGGATCCGCGACGCCGGCATCCCGTTCGCCGTGCCGACCAGAGCCGACATGCCGGCGCGGCTGACCGCGTGCTCGAGGCGATCTACGGCGCCTACGCGATCGACTGGCTCGACCAGGGCGACGACCCGCGCGAGTCGACCGCCGACGAGGCGCGCTGGCTGGCCGTGCTCGCGGCGGCTGCTCGAGACGGAGCCCGAGGCGTGGGGCCTGGCCGCCCTGCTCACGTTCGCGCAGTCACGCGCGCCGGCGCGGGTCGGCACCCGTGGCCGCCGCTGGACGAGCAGGACCCCGCCCTTGTGGGAGGCGAGCTCATCGCGGAGGGCGGGCGCTGCTAGCGCCGCGCTCGGCTCTCGGGCGCCCCGCTCGGGCGCTTCCAGCTCGAGGCGGCGATCCAGGCGGTGCACTGCGACCGCCGCGCACCGGCGTGCTGGATCGAGACCCTCGCTCCTGCTCTACCGGGGGCTGCTCGCGGTCGCGCCTACATCGGGTGCATGGACGGCCTACGACGCGTTGCTCGCCGGAACGGGTGGTTGAGTAGCGCCGCGAAGCGACGCGTATCGAAACCCTGGTCAAGCCGTACAACTCAGGCCTCGATACGCGTGCCTTCGGCGCGCTACTCGACCACCCGTTGGGCGTCCTCCTCCTCCGGCCGCCCGCTGCCGCTCAGCCGCAGCGTCGCCAAGAACCCGAGGGCGACGAACCCCGCCGCGGCCCAGGCCGCGTAGCGGGTGGCGTCGGAGAACGCCGCGCGCGCGTCATCCGCGATGTCGGGGCTCTGCTCGTCGAGTCCGGGGATGGCGGTGCCCGACGAGTCGACCACGGCGTCCACGATCTGCTCCTGGGTGGCGGCGGGCAACTCGTCGCGCTCCGCGAGCTTGGAGCCGAGGATGCCGCCGAGGCTCGAGAACAGGATCGTGCCGAGGATCGCGATGCCGAGCGCCGAGCCGATCTGCCGAGCCGTGGACTGCGTGCCCGAACCCTGCCCGCTCTGCTGGAGCGGGACATCCTTGAGCACGACGCTCGTGAGCTGCGCGGTCGCGAGGCCGACCCCGAAGCCGTAGACGAACAGCCCCGGCACGACCACGAGCCACGACGCGCCCGGGGTGATCACGAAGCCGATGATTACCAGCCCGATCACCTCGGCGACGAGGCCGACCCGCACGATCGTGACCGGTGCGATCCTGTTGCCGAAGGCACCGGCGAACCCGGATGCGACGAACGATCCGATCGCGAGCGCGAGGATGACGAACCCGGTCTGCAGCGCGTCGTACCCGAGCACGTTCTGCAGCCAGAGCGGCAGCGACAGGATGATGCCGAACTCGCCGAGCGACACGATGAGCGCCGCGATGTTGCCGTTGCGGAACGACGGGATGCGCAGGAGGCCGAACGCGAGCATCGTGCTGCGGTCCGCGCGTTCGCGTCGCAGCCCCCACACGATGAAGAGCACGAGCGCGATGAGCGAGATCGCGAACGCGAAGGGGATGGGCGAGACATCCAGCGTCCAGAAATCCGGCGGGGAGTCGCTGAGCCACCAGCCGTAGCTGCGTCCTTCGATGAGGCCGAACACCAGGGACGCGAACAGCACGACCGACAGCAGCGCGCCGACGACGTCGATCGTGCGATGGCCGCCCTCCTCGCGGGACTCGAGCACCCAGACCAGGATGCCGATGACGATGAGGATGCCCCGCGGGCACGTTGATGCCGAACGCCCAGCGCCACGAGAAGTAGGTTGTGAAGCCAGCCCCCGAGGAGTGGTCCGACCGCGGCCATGCCGCCCGATCGTCGAACCCCAGACCGCGAACGCGATCGCGCGCTCACGACCACGGAAGGTCACATTGATGATCGACAGCGACGCAGGCAGGATCATCGCTCCACCGACCCCCTGCACGAGCCGGCTGAGGATGAGGATTCCACCGGTCGGCGCCAGCGCGGCGGCGATCGACGCCAGTGCGAAGATCACCACGCCGATGAGCAACAGCCGACGCCGCCCGACACGGTCGGCGAGCGTGCCGAAGACGCAGCAACAGGGCTGCGAAGACCAGCGTGTAGCTCTCCTGCACCCATTGCACCTCGGTGCTGGTGATGTCGAGTTCCTCGACCACGGAGGGGATCGCAACGTTCACGATCGTCGAGTCCACGATGATGAGCGCAACGGCGATGCTGACGAAGACGAGCCCGATCCAGCGGGTGCGCTGTAGAGGCCATGGATGGACGGTACGCCTGTGCGACGGTCTATATTCGCTGTCCTCATTCCGGAGGGTCGAATCGAAGCGCTAGCGTTGGACATGGATCTCGGACTCATCGGCAAGGTCGCCATCGTCACCGGCGGCAGCGACGGCATCGGCAGGCGACCGCAGCGCGGCTGCTCGATGAGGGCGCGTCGGTCGCGATCTGCGGGCGCGACCAGCAGCGACTGGATGCCGCGGCCGCCGAACTCGTGGCATGGACGGCGATGGCTACTCGCCGGACCAGTCCAGCGCCGACCGCCTCTTCGCCCTCGCGATGGACGTGACCGACCCCGGCGCCCTCGATCGCCTGGTGGCCGAGACCGTTGGGCTGTTCGGCCGGCTCGACATCCTCGTGAACAACGCGGGCGTCTCCAACGCGAAGCCGTTCGACCAGGTGGATGACGCACTCTGGCAGTCCGACCTCGACCTCAAGCTCGGCGCCGCCGTGACCGCCTCGCGCCGCGCTGCCGCACTTGCGCGCGGCCGGCGGCGGACGCATCGTGAACGTCACCGCGATCGGAGGGAAGCACCCCGGGGCGGGTTCGCCGCCGACGTCGTGAGCCGCGCGGCGGGCCTCGCGCTGACCAAGGCGATGTCGAAGGATCTCGCGGCCGACGGCATCCTCGTGAATGCGGTCTGCATCGGACTGGTCAAGAGCGGCCAGCAGGAGCGGTCGGGCGCCGCCCGTGGGCTGACGCCCGCGAGACGTGGGCAGACCTCGGGAAGGCGTGCCGCTCGGGCGGGTGGGCGAGGCGGCGGAGGTCGCGAACGTGATCGCGTTCCTGGCGTCGGATGCCGCCTCCTACGTCTCGGGCGTCGCGATCAACGTCGACGGCGGGCTCTCGCCGGTCACCTGAGCGCGCAACCCCCCTGCCGCGCCGCGGCGGCAGTGTAGCGTTCAGACCATGACCTTCAATCCCGATGCGAAGATCGACCCGAGCAAGGCGAGCCGGCGCGGCCGCACGGGCGCCGCGGTCGGCGGCGGCAGCGCGGTCGTCGTGATCGGCCTGTTCCTGCTGTCGCAGTTGCTGGGCGTCGACCTGACCGGGCTCGCCGGCGGCGGCGGGGCGGCAGCCGCAGGCAACGACGAGCGCTCACCCAGTGCGACACCGGACGTGAGGCCAACGAGTCGATCGACTGCCGCATCGCTGGCGCAGCCGACTCGCTCGACGCCTACTGGTCGACCACGCTGCCGCAGCAGGGCGTCGACTACGCCTCGACCGAGGTCATCCTGTTCACCGGCCAGGTCAGCACCGGCTGCGGCGCGGCGTCGAGCGCGATGGGACCGTTCTACTGCCCGCCCGACCAGACCATCTACATCGACACCGCGTTCTACGACGACCTGCGCTCGCGGTTCGGCTCGTCGGGCGGTCCGCTCGCCGAGATGTACGTCGTCGCGCACGAGTGGGTCACCACGTCCAGAACATCTCGGGCATCATGAACAGCCTCGACCTGCAGGACACCGGCCGAACTCGGACGCGGTGCGCCTCGAGGTGCAGGCCGACTGCTTCGCGGGCGCGTGGGTCGGCGCCGCGCAGCAGACGCTCGACGAGACCGGCAGCCGTTCCTGCAGCCGGTGACCGAGCAGCAGATCCGGGATGCCCTGAGTGCGGCATCCGCGGTCGGTGACGACCGCATCCAGGAGCAGACGCAGGGTCAGGTCACCCCCGAGCGTGGACGCACGGCTCGAGCGAGATGCGCCAGCGCTGGTTCCTCGCGGGACTGCAGGGCGGACCGAACGCGTGCAACACGTTCGAGGTGCCGAACCTCTAGTCGCTGCTCAGCAATTGATGGATGACGGCGCGCGCCTGGTCCGCGATGGCGGGCCGGGCGAGCCGGTGCTCCACGATCGTGATGAGTGCCTTCCACAGCGCCCAGCCGCGACCGCGGTCCCAGGTGTCGTCGTCGAGGCCGAGCCGCTCGCGGTAGCGGTCGCGCGCCGACCCCACGGAACACGGTCCAGCCGATCACGGTGTCGCACGCCGGGTCGCCGACGCCGGAGGTGCCGAAGTCGATCACGGCCGACAGTCGGCCGTCGCCGTCGACGAGCAGGTTGCCCGGCGCGATGTCACCGTGGAACCAGACCGGGGCGTGCCGCCAACGAGAGGCGAGGGCGCAATCCCAGATCGGCGAGAGGGCGAGCGGGTCGAACTCGTCGCGCAGCGCGACCATGCTCGATCGCGTCTGCTCGTCGTAGAACACCGGGTCGGCGCCGCGGTGGAAGCTCTGTGCTCCCGCTGCGGGGCCCGCGCGGGCATCGCCGCTGGCGCAGCTCGACCAGCGCGAGATCCTCGGCGAAGCGCTCGGGGTCGCGGATGCGCGCGGGATCGGCCGTCTCGCGGGGATCCAGCGGCGCACCGACCACGGTCTCGGGAAGGTGGCGCTCGGCATCCCTGCGCCTTCGACCACCGGGATCGGCAACGGGAGCGATGGCGCGAGCCGGCCCAGCCACTCATGCTCCTTGAGTTCGCCGGCAACGTAACCCTCGGCCGTCGGCAGCCGCACGGTGAGCTCATCGCCGAGGCGGAACGTTCGATTGTCATGTCCACCGGGGATGACCGGAGTGACCGGCAGCCCGGCCCACTGCGGGAACTGCTCGGCGACGAGGGATACCGCGAGCGCGGCGTCGATGGATCGGTCATCGATCCCCCAGCTGTCAGCCGCCGCGCACCGAGTCGACCAACGCCCGGAAACGTTGCGCCATCGCCTCCGGTACCTCGCCCACCGTGAAGTGGCCGCCCTCGTCGAGCCGCTCGAAGACGCGCAGGTCGAGGTAGTAGCCGCGCGCGACCGACTCTGGGTAGCCGGCCTCGTGCCGCTGGATGTGCACCGACGCCGGCACGGTGACAGGCGGCATCACGGCCGGGCTGATCGGCACCCTCGGAGTACGGCCGGAAGGAGGTGCCGATCAACTGGGTGATCCAGTAGATCATCGCCTCGGTCAGGATGCGCTCGCGCGAGATCCGCTGTTCGACCGCGAGCCGGGCCGAGCGGCCCCGTCCACGGCACGTCGCTCCACTCCACGAGCTTCTCCGCGATCCACGCGAGCAGCCCGGCCGGGGAGTCGTTGAGGGATGCCGCGAGCGTGTCCGGCCGCGTCGCCTGCACGTGACCGTACGCACCGTCAGGCCCGTGCTTGGCCGCGAGCTCGGCGAAGAACTCGGCGGCGGCCGGGTCGGCGGTGGGCGGCGCGCTCCTCGGTGGTCCCGAAGTGCGCGTGCGTGACCAGGATGCCGTCGACGGCCTCCGGATGCGTGGCGGCGAAGCAGGTCGTTGACGTGGCCGAGACATCCTCGCCGTAGGTGTAGTACGACTCGTAGCCGAGGGTCTCGGTCATCAGCAGGTGCATGGTCTGGGCGAGGCGCCTCCTCGGTGACGGGACCGTCGGCGTATGCAGGCGAGAACGCGAGAGCCCGCGAAGCTCGGCGCCACCACGTTGAACTCGGGCAGCAGGTCGACGAAGTCGAGTTGCAACGCGAACGTGTGCGGCCAACCGTGCATCACGAGCAGCGTGGGGGCGTCCGGCCGATCGGCCCTTGCGGTGCACGAAGTGGACGGTGGTCCCGTCGACCTCGGCGAGGAATTGCGGATGAGCGTTCAGCCACTCCTGCCGCGCCCGCCAGTCGAACGCCAGCCAGGAGTCGACGAGCTCGCGCAGGTAGGCCTTCAGGTCATGCCCGACGGCGTCCGCCGCGGGTTGTCGGGCAGGAACCGCGTTCGGCGCAGGCAATCGTGCAGATCGGCCAGGCCCGCGTCGGAGACCTGGATGCGGAACGGCTGACGGTTCGCTCATCACTCCACGGTAGGCGCGACCACCGTCTCCCCGGCTACGCCATCGTCGCGATGTCGATGACGAACCGGTAGCGGACGTCGGAGAGCCAGCACCCGCTACCACGCTCTCGTCGGTATCCGCTCCGACGCCGGAATGATCTCGACCTCGGGGGCTATGCCGTGCTCGGCACAGAAGTCGAGCATCTCCTGGGTCTCGGCGATGCCCCCGAGTTCGATCCGGCGAAGGACCGCTGGTTCTCGAACAGGGTGAACCAAGCGTCACCGGGGACCGGCCTCCGGCGGGGCGCCGACGCTGACGATGGTGCCGCCGAACGACAGCAGCCCCAGGTAGGCGTCCACGTCCAGGGGCGCGCTGACGGTGTTGACGATGAGGTCGAAGCTGTTCGCGGAGCCGCGTGAAGGTCGCCGGGTCGCTGGTGGCGAAGTAGTGGGCGGCGCCGAAGCGGAGTCCGTCATCCGCTTGCCGAGGTCTGCGAGAGGACGTCACCTCGGCGCCCGCGCATGGGCGATCTTGACCGCCATGTGGCGAGGCCGCCCATGCCGACGACCGCGACCCTCTTCCGGGCCCGGCGTTCCAGCGCGCGAGCGGCGAATATGTCGTGATCCCGGCGCACAGCAGCGGGGCCGCCTCCTCATACGGGATGCTCTCGGGGACGCGGAGCACGAAGTGCTCGTCCACCACGATTTGGGTGGAGTACCCGCCTGGGTGACGTGCCGTCCAGGTCCCGTCGTTGTAGGTGCCGGTGTAGCCGGTGAGGCAGTACTGCTCAGCCCGGCCCGGCAGTGCTCGCGCTTCCCGGCACGAGTCCCCGTGCGGCCGACGCCCACCCGGTCGCCCACCCCGTGGAGCGTGACCTCGGCGCCGACCTCGGTGACCTCGCCGGCGATCTCGTGCCCGACCGTCTGCGGATAGGGGACCTCGCCCCACTCGCCTCGAACGGTGTGGATGTCGGAGTGGCAGACGCCGGCCCAGCGGATGGCGATGCGCGCGTCCTTCGGCCCGGCGTCACGGCGTTCGATCGTGACGGGGACGAGCGGTTCGGTGGCGGAGGGCGCGGCATACGCGTTGATGGTGAGCACTCGACAAGCTTGCCCCATCCTCAGCGACCGACGGCTGCGAGCCCTTCTGCGGTGTACCGGTCGCCGTGGACGCCGACCGGGCGGCGACGGTGTCGAGGTCCGCGACCTCGTCGGCCGACAGCGGCGACTCGGCCGCGTCGGCGTTCTCCTCGACCCGCTCGTGCGGCGGGTGCCGGGGATCGGCACGATCCACGGCTGCTGAGCCAGCAGCCAGGCCAGCGCGACCTGGCCGGACGTCACTCCTCGGCTGGCGAGTCCGTGACGTGATCGACCAGGGCCTGGTTCGCGGCACGGTTCTCGGCGCTGAAACGTGGGATGGTGGCGCGGACGTCACCGTCGGCGAACTGGTGCCCGGGGTGACGGTCCGGTGAGGAATCCCTTTCCGAGCGGGCTGAACGGCACGAACCCGATACCGAGCTCGGCGAGGGCCGGCAGCACCGCCGCCTCCGGGTCGCGGTCCACAGCGAGTACTCGCTCTGCACCGCGGTGACCGGGATCACGCGTGGGCGCGCGGATGGTGGCGGCGGAGGCCTCGGACAGCCCGAAGTGCCGGACCTTGCCGGCCGCCACCAGTTCGCCGACGGCGCCGGCGACGTCCTCGATCGGCACCTCGGGGTCGACGCGGTGCTGGTAGAACAGGTCGATGGTGTCCACGCCGAGCCGCCGCAGCGACGCGTCCGCGACCCGGCGGATCTGCTCGGGCCGGCTGTCCAGGCCGACGGTCTTGCCGTCCTCGATGCGCCCCGAACTTGGTGGCGATGACGACCTGGTCCCGGACCGGGGCCAGCGCCTCGCCGACGAGCTCTTCGTTTGACGTACGGGCCGTAGACCTCGGCGGTGTCGAAGAACGTGACGCCGAGCTCGACCGCGCCGCGGATGACCCGATCATCTCGTCGCGGTCGCCGGGTTCGGGCCGTAGCTCTGGACATGCCCATGCAGCCCAGGCCGATGGCCGAGACCTCGAGGCCCTGACCGAGTGTGCGGGTGTGCATGAGTCCATTCAACGGCACGGGCGGGGCGCCGTCGGACGAGACCAGGGCCCAGAAATGCGAAAAGCCCCGGAATCCCGGGGCCTTCGATGGTGGCTCCGACCGGCGTCGATCCGGTGACCTTTCGATTTTCAGTGGGAAACGGCGCTATGGCTGACGAGCCCAGACGACCAACTTCCGCATGATCCCGCGGCACGCGGTATCGACATGATCATGTCGATACGGCAGCGCGTTCCTCGCGTGTGGGCAAAATGTGGGCAAGCACACTCGAACCTCCGCTCAGTACGGACTCGCTACTCGGGAGCGGCTCCGGAACGGGCCTGACGAGCCGATTCCACAAGCGCCGCATGATCAAGCGAGACGCGATTGGCAACTTGAACCATCAGCGCCTCCGCTCGTGTCACGTCCCTCAGGAAATCCGTCAAGACGTGCACCTTCTCTCCGTTCAAAGGCTCGAGCAGAGCGACCACAGCGTTCATCTCGATCTGAACCGTCGCCAGCAACGCTCTGGCCTCGTCTATTCGACCCGCATCTCGCAAGTCCTCGTACCTCGCTGTGAGGGTCGGCAGGAGGCTCGGCGTGATCGCGTCGACGCTGTCCGCAACCGCTTGGCCGTACCGTGTCAGAGCCACCATGAATTCGGTGCGCGCGGACGTAATCACTTCCGGGTCCCAAGGCGCGAAGCCGAATGACTGGAGGCGTTCAGCCGTGTCCGACCGACTCTCAACATGGCCGAGAAGGTTGTACTGAAAGAGGGCGACGTTGTGCTTGTTCGCCAGCAGGACCGCCGCGTTGCTATATCCCGCCAAGGCGTAGAAGAGACCGTGCACTGAACCCACTGCGGCACCGATCAGCTGTTGCACGGCCGGAGCTCCGACTACGGAACTCGTGAAGTGCTTGACCTGGGCGATGCCGCCCGTCGCTCTGACGTCCACTCCGCCGTCGTTGCCGCTCGGGGTGACTTCAGCGTCGGCGAATCCGAGTTCGATCATGTGCCCACAGGCAAGGTGCTCCGCATGCTGCCACGTTGCGATCAGTAGGTTCTCTTGAGGCTCCATGTCGAGAGGCTAGCGACTGCTACCGCTGCTAAGGCGTCAAGGACCTGCCGCGGGAGCCTGGCTCCCTTGCCGTCAGACCAGAGGGCAAGGAAGCACGCTTCCGCGGCAGATCCAACATGCGGTGCGAACTGTGGCCGTGCGCAGGTACAGGGCAGGATGGCCAAATGCAGAAGCGGCCGACGGCGATCGTCTATATAGACGGGTTCAACCTGTACTACGGATTGCTGAAGGGTACGAAGTATCGGTGGCTTGATTTGGAAGGCCTATTCGACGACCTGCTTCCGGGCTACGACGTAGTAGCGATCCGCTACTTCACAGCTCGAGTCAAGCAGGCAGCGAACCCGTCTGAGCCTCAAGCACCCGACCGTCAGAAGGCGTATCTCAACGCGCTCCGATCGCTCAAGAGAGTGCAGGTGATCGAGGGCAGCTTCATGATTCACAAGTCCTACGCGCGACGGCGCTACCGCGCCACGTGGCTCGGTTTTGTACCAGTGCCGCGTTGGCTACGCGAGCGCCACATCGTTCCGATATGGAAGGTCGAGGAGAAAGGTTCCGATGTGAATCTCGGCGCATACCTAGTTCTCGACGCGGCCAAGTCGGCGTCGGACCTTCAAGTTCTTGTCACCAGCGACTCTGACCTCGCTGAGCCAGTTCGTATAGTCACGCGCGAGTTCGGCCAGGACATTGCATTGTGCTTCCCGCACGGCACCCGCAGTCGCGCACTCGACCGTTTGCCGCACAAGTTTGACCTCTGGATCTCGTCCGGAGCGTTGGCCAGAAACCAGCTACCAAACCCAACTTCCGTTGCGAAGGCGACATACTTCAAGCCCGCATCGTGGTGAGAAAGAGATAGGGCCTCGGTAGTAACCGAGACCCTAAGCCCACCGGCGATACGGCAGGTGTTGTAGTCACTAGTTTAGCGACTAATGACGTCATTGCGGGTCCGCCGTACGAAGAAAAGAGTGGGTCGAAGGCTGCACTTGGGTATTCGTCTGGGGCGAATACCCAAACGAACGGTATTGGGCGCGTTTGCCCTGTCCTGCCGCGCCTGCCGACCAAAGGCCGCTTTCCAACCTCCCTCACTCACCAAGGCTCTTGAGGGAGGTTGGAAAGTGCGCAGGCGCGGCAGGACAGGGCAATGGGTTGGAGTGTAGGAAGTCCGTTGAGGACGGTAAGGTGACTGCACTTCGGTAAGGAGACCCGTGAGGCTGAGTCGAATCGAATTCCATGGGTATCGCCGTTTCGTGAATGCCTCGTGCAACGTCGACGGAAAGACCATTGCATTCATTGGCCCTAATGAGGCGGGCAAGAGTTCCGTTCTCGCGGGACTGGAGTGGTTGACACAGCCCGGAGACTTGGCTCTGCCCGACGGGGATGCAAACAGGTACGCGAGTCCGAAGCCTAGCGATCCAGTCGTTCGGGCGCGTTACCGACTAGAAGACGACGACCGCGCCGCGGTCCGAAAGCTGGGGCTCGATCTGAACGTGCCCATCACTCCAAAAACCCTCACCTACCTCTCCTTCTCGCGATCGAGGTCCGGAGAGCTTCGAAAGGGCATCGACGCCGGGATATCGAGGAACCCAAAGCCGTTCTTGGTTGCAAGCAAGAGCGTTGGTGCGTTGCTTGATGCAGCAGATTCTCTGAGCGCACTTTTTGACGATGAGGACGAGTGGGACATCTTCTACCAGGAGCTCGAGCAGGCCTCTGAGGATCTCGACCCGAAGAATGAGACATGGGACGAACCGCGCCTCACGCGCCTCCAGACCAGCACGACGGCTCTGACCACCGCGTCGAAGACAGTCCTATCGGGGGACGGCGCTTCCGCACGTCGATCCGCCATGTCCACTCGCCTCCAGCGTGTTGCTAACGAGGCGCAGGCGGCTCACGCGGCCGGCGCGAAACCTCTGCCTGCCGTAGCGATTCGCGACTTTTTGTACGCGCGCGTTCCTCCCTTCGTTCTCTTCAGGTCGTCGGATCGAGCGCTCGAACGGCAGTACCACCTCGGCGACGAGGGCTTGCGGAACAACCCGCCGGCCCCCCTCAAATACCTGCTCGCGGCCGCTGGCTCGTCTGTTGTTGACGTGTGGGATGAGGTCGAATCGAACGACATTGCCCGACACCGAACACTCGAACTCAACCTGAATGCCCGACTGGAAACGCGCGTGGCTCCGATGTGGAAGCAGTCGAACCTCACGATTCGTCTAACCATCAATCAGGGCGGCATGCTCGAGGTCAACATTGTCGAGCTCGGCGAGAAGCTTGCGTCCACCCCCATCGAGGAGCGCAGCGATGGCCTGCGTGCGTTCTTAGCTCTGGTCTGCTTTCTGGTGGCGCGAGCTGAGGATGAACGACCGATCCTGATGATCGACGAGGCTGAGCAGAACCTCCATATAGATGCGCAAGCCGATCTGGTCCGGGTGTTGACACGGGAGTTGGATGTGCCTGCGGTCATCTACACCACTCACTCTCCGGGCTGCCTTCCGCTCGACCTTGGACGCGGCATACGAATCGCAACCCGCGATCCGGAAGATCCTCGTGCCAGCATTCTCGAGAACAACTTCTGGACGCAGTCTGACCCAGGCTTCTCGCGGCTTCTTTTCGCGATGGGCGCGGGCGCTGCTGCGTTCTCAGCGTTTCGAAGGGCAGTGCTTTGCGAGGGCGCCGCCGAGATGATCTTGCTCCCGACCCTTATCCGCAACGCAACGGGGGAGGAGTTGGATTTCCAGATCGCCTTCGGCCTGTCCAATATGCAGGTCCCGGGTGGGCTGGGCGAGGTCGCCCTCAATACTGTGTTCCTCGTCGATGGAGACACAGAGGGAGTGGTGAAATCGAAGAAGCTGACGAGGGCTGGCTTTCCGAAGACGCACGTCCTGCAATTACCTGCAGGTGCCGCTGTCGAGGACCTCGTCAGTAGGAAGCAGTATCTGGCGACTGTCGATGCGTTCACGTCCGAGGTCTATGGAGCAACGATTGACCGTACTCAGCTCGACTCCGCTAAGACGATTGCTCGTGCAGTTGACGATCTAGCGCTCGCTCACCCATCGATCCGTCGGAAGCTTGGCCACGTCGTCATCGCTAGTCGGCTCGCAGAGCTTGGCGATGGTCTCGAGCTGAGCACGGCGGGAAAGCGAACCCTGCCAAATCTCCGTGCTCGGATCATTGCTGCGTTCGAAAAGCCCTACACGTTCCAGACGCCTCCCGAGGCCGAGTGACGGTATCGCAAACTAGCCTGCCAGCATGGGCTCGATCGATCCATACGACACCGCACACGGCCGCCGCTACCGCGTCCGCTACCGCACGCCCGAAAGGCGTCAGACCGACAAACGCGGCTTCCGCACCAAGCGCGAGGCCGAGGACTTCCTGGCCACAGTCGAGGTCTCAAAGCTCCGCGGCGAATTCATCGACCCGACTCGGTCGCGCATCACCGTCGCCGAGTGGGCGCCGCGCTGGGTACGACTCGCAGCTGCAGTTGAAGGAGACGACCCTCTCCGGTTACCGCCACTCGCTCGAGAAGCACGTGCTGCCGAAATGGGGCCGATACCGCCTCGTCGACATCGGGCACTCCGACGTGCAGGCCTGGATCAGCGGACTGGCGAAGACGCATGCCCCATCCACCGTCCGTCAGATCTTCCTCACGCTCAGTGGCCTGATGAAGTACGCCATCGTGACGGCCGGCTCAGCCGCAATCCATGCGACGGATTCATCTGCCGAGGGTCACCCGCAAGACTCGTGGCTATCTCACGCATGAGCAGGTCCGAGACCTCGCTGCCGGTTGCGGCGACGAGTACGCCGACCTGGTTCTCTTCCTCGCCTACACAGGCCTTCGCTGGGGCGACATGGCGGCCCTTAAGGTCGGTCGTATCGACATGCTCCGCCGCCGCATCGATGTCAGCGAGGGCGTCACCGCGCCGCGCGGTCAGCTCGTGTGGAGCACACCGAAGTCCCACGCGAGTCCATCCGTCCCGTTCCCAGCATTCCTCGCCACGGCGATCGCGAAGCGCTGCGAGGGTCGCAAGAAGGACGAGCTTGTCTTCGTCGGCCCCGACGGCGGTGTTCCGTAGCGGCAACTTTCGCCGCCGGCAGTTCGCGGCAGCCGTCGCGGCCTGCAAGGAGCGCGACGCCGAGTTCCGACGCTGACCATCCACGACCTTCGTCACACCGCAGCGAGCCTCGCGATCTCAGCCGGGGCCAACGTGAAAGCCGTGCAGCGGATGCTCGGCCACGCCTCAGCGGCCATGACCCTCGATGTCTACGCTGACCTCTTCGACGATGACCTGGACTCGGTCGCGACCGTGCTCGATCAGAAGGCACAGCCGCGGGTGTGGGCAAAGTGTGGGCAAACCCCTGACTCCAGGTTCGGGTTCATCGCTAGAATCGCGAAAAGCCCCGGAATCCCGGGGCTTTCGATGGTGGCTCCGACCGGCGTCGATCCGGTGACCTTTCGATTTTCAGTCGAACGCTCTACCAACTGAGCTACAGAGCCAGAACCAGGCTGGCGAGAGCCTGGCCCCTTTGGAAATGGCCTCGCCTTGCGACGAGGCCATCATCCGCGACCCTGACCGGACTTGAACCGGCGACCTCCGCCGTGACAGGGCGGCGCGCTAACCAACTGCGCTACAGGGCCAGCTATTGAATTCTGGTGTCTACGTGTCGGTGTGACCCCAACGGGATTCGAACCCGTGCTGCCGCCGTGAAAGGGCGGTGTCCTAGGCCACTAAACGATGGGGCCGAGAGGTTGAACCTCGCAGCTACCGACGGTCAAGCATACGGGCGCGGCGCGATATGCCAAACGAGGCCGATCCGGGCAAACGGCCCGAATGTACCCCGATTCGGCGGGACGTCAGGCTTAGGTTCAAGTCGTCGTCGAAGGTTGCGCGCGGGCGTGCCGCCGGCGCAGAAATGCTGGGCAATCGGGAAACGCGTTGCTACTGTTAGCACTGTTACTGGTGTTATCAACGTGACGACGTTGACGGCACGAATCCGGGGAGTCTTGGCTGTGATGGGAACTGCCGCCACGCGCGATCGTCGGGGGACGACCGCGGCGATGCGCTGCGGGCGACGGGGCTTGCGGGCGTTCGCCTGCTCGTCGTGCTCGGCTCGTCGTGGCATCCATCGCATGGACGCCCGCCTTCGCCGCCGACTACCCGACCTGGGAAGAGGTGAGCCCGGCGCGCAATGACGCGGCTGCGGCGCAGACCCTCGTCAACCAGATCCAGGCCCTCGTGGCCTCGTTGAAGGCAGACCGGGAGCGCACCGCCGCCGACGCCGAGGCCAAGGGGCTCGTGTACCAGGAGGCCGACCAGGCGTTCCAGGAGCAGGTGCAGGAGACCGCGACGCTGCAGGGGCAGGCGGACGAGGCCAACGCCCTCGCCGCGCAGTCGGCGGTGCAGGCGGGCCAACTCGCGGCCCAGCTCATGCGCGGCGGCGATCCGACCGTCAACCTCCTGGTGAGCAACGGGGACACCGACGACCTCCTCAACAGCCTGGAGATGTCGAGCCGCGTCGGCGTGCAGACCTACCTCGTGCTCGAGCAGGCGCTCCAGGACAAGAACAGCGCGCAGGCGCTCACCGACCAGGCCAACGAGGCGGCCGTCATCCGCGAGCAGCTCAAGATCGAAGCCGAGGCCGCGCTGGTCGAGGCGCAGGCCGCAGCGGTCGCTGCGCAGGCGGCGCTCGAGGCCGAGGAGACCCATCTCGCCGATCTCAACCAGCAGCTGGTCGTGCTGCAGGAGCGACGCGCCGCGACCGAGGCGGACTACCTCGTCGGCGAGCGTGAGCGCCAGGCGGCGGCGGCAGCGGCAGCGGCGGCAGCGGCCGCGGCGGCGGCCGCGGCCGGGATCAGCGAGGGCGTCAGTTCCTCGGGCTGGACCAAGCCGGCGGCCGGCCGTATCACGAGCGTGTTCGGCTGGCGGCTGCATCCGATCGACGGAGTCTGGCGACTCCACGCGGGCACCGACATCGGTGCAGGATGCGGCGCTCCGATCTTCGCGGCCACCAACGGCACCGTGATCTACGCGGGCCCGAACGGCGGTTACGGCAACTTCGTCCTCATCCAGCACAGCTACGGCGTGCAGACCGGGTACGCGCACATCAAGCCGGGCGGCATCTACGTGGGCGTCGGGCAGCAGGTCGGCCCGGGCACGCACATCGCCGCGGTCGGCACCACCGGGTCATCCACGGGATGTCACCTTCATCTCGAGGTCCGCATCAACGGCGCCGCCATCGATGCCCAGAACTTCTTCGCACAACAAGGAGTCCGTCTTGGTTAAGCGCAGAGTCTTCGCACCCGCGGGGGTCGGGCTTCGCGATCGTCGCCGTGCTCGGCGCCGTGGTCACGGCATCCATCGCCTGGACCCCCGCGTACGCCGCCGACTACCCGACGTGGGATGAGGTGAACGGTGCCCGCAACGACGCGGCTGCCGCGCAGACCCTCGTCAACCAGATCGAGAACACCCTCGTCGCGCTGCAGGCCGAGGCCGCCCGCACCCAGGCCGACGCCGAGGCGAAGGGCACGATCGCCCAGGAGGCCGACCAGGCCTTCCAGGAGCAGGCGCTACGAGACCGCGACCCTGCAGCCGCAGGCGGATGCCGCGAAGGCCCTCGCCGAGCAGTCCGCGCAGCAGGCCGGGCAACTCGCCGCCCAGCTCATGCGCGACGGCGACCCCACGGTCAACCTGCTCGTGAACACCGGCAGCACCGAAGACCTGCTCGGCAGTCTCGAGATGTCGAACCGGGTCGGCGTGCAGTCGTCCCTCATCCTCGAGCAGGCACTGCAGGACAAGAACAGCGCCCAGGCGCTCACCGACAAGGCCGAAGAGGCGAAGGTCATCCTCGAGGAGCTCAAGGTCAAGGCGGAGGCCGCGTTCCAGGTCGCCCAGGCCGCGGCGACCGCCGCGGCCACCGCGTTCGAGACCGAGCAGACGCACCAGGCCGAGATGAAGCAGCAGCTCATCGTGCTGAAGGAGCGCCGCGCCGCGACCGAGGCCGACTACCTCGCCGGGGTGCGCGAGCGCTGGGGTGCGGATGCGAGCAACGGCTACATCAGCGAGAGCGGCTGGACCGCCCGGTCACCGGCACGCATCACCGACGTGTTCGGCTGGCGCCTGCACCCGATCTACGGCGCTTGGCGGCTGCACGCCGGCACCGACATCGGCGCGGGCTGCGGCACCCCGATCTTCGCGGCCGGCGGGCGGCACCGTCGTCTACGCGGGCCCGTACGGCGGCTACGGCAACTTCGTGCTGATCGACCACGGCGGCGGCATCCAGACCGCCTACGGTCACATCATGAACGGCGGCATCCTCGTCGGGGTCGGCCAGTCGGTCGGCCCCGGCACGAACATCGCCCGCGTGGGCACGACCGGCGACTCGACCGGCTGCCACCTGCACTTCGAGGTGCGGCTCAACGGCGCGGCAGATCGACGCGCAGGCCTTCATGGCCGGGCAGGGGATCACGCTTGGCTGACGACCCTGCGCGCTGAGAGTCGGCGGCGGTAGTGTCCAGGCACTTCCGCCCCTTGGGGGCGCTCGCATCCGTCGTCGTCGGCGCCCTGCTCGTCGTCGGTCTCGGTCGCTGGGCCCGTCGCGGCCGACGACTACCCGACCTGGGATGACGTGCAGGCGCCAGAACGAAGCGGCCACCGCGGCGGCCATCACCGAGATCGAGGGCTTCCTCGTCGAGCTCGAGGCCAACGCGGCGGCCGCGAACAAGCAGGCGCAGCTCAAGGCCGAGGCCTACAACGTCGCGAAGGTCGAGCTGGATGCCGCGGCAGCCAAGGCCGACACGCTCGACGAGCAGGCGGATGCCGCCGCCGACCGCGCCGACCTCTCCGCCAGCAAGGCCGGCCAGCTCATCGCCCAACTCGCGCGCACCGGCGGCGGCAGCATCACGCTGAGCCTGCTGGTCAGCCCAGACGTGGACGACCTGCTCGACCAGCTCGGCACGATGTCGAAGGTCAGCGAGCAGGCGAGCGACATCTACCGGCTCGCGATCGTCGACCGCAACCTCGCGCAGTCGCTCACCGACCAGGCCGAGGTCGCCGAAGCGGAGCGCGCGCGACTCGAAGACGAGGCGCAGGCCGCACTCGACGCGGCGAGCGCGGCGGCGGATGCCGCGAACGCGCTCGTCGAGCAGCAGCAGGCGGCATCCGACCAGCTCTACGCGCAGCTCGCGACCCTCAAGGACACCACGGCCGAGGTCGAGCAGGGCTACCTCGACGGCCTCGCCGCGCAGCCGCCGCGCACCGCCGGCAACCCCGGACCGGCGGACCCGGGACCCGGCACTCCGCCCCCGCCCTCCAACGGCAGCGCCGCCGCCGGGGCCATCGCCTTCGCGTACGCCCAGCTCGGCGAGCCGTACCGGTTCGCCGGATCCGGCCCCGACGTCTGGGACTGCTCCGGCCTCACCAAGGCGGCGTACGCCTCGGTCGGCGTCTACATCGGCACGCACTCGGTGTCGAGCCAGTACTACACGATGGCCGAACCAGGGCCGGCTGGTCTGCTACGGCAACATGATCCCGGGCGACCTGCTGTTCTACGCCAACGGCGGAATCCGGGCTCGGGGTTCTACCACGTGGCGATCTACATCGGCGACGGCCAGATGATCGAGGCGCCGCGCGAGGGCGTGCCGGTGCGCATCACGGGCGTGCGGTACTACGACCTGATCCCGTATGTGGGACGCCCGAGCTAGCGCCTCGGATGGTTGAGCAGCGCCGCGCGACGCGCGACGCGTATCGAAACCCGTTCGGGCGCTAGCGGTCGTGATCCGGCGTCGGCCCCTCGGCCTTCGAGCTTCTCGATGCCGGCCTGCACGATCGCCTCGGCCTCGGCGGCGTCGCCCCAGCCCTCGATCTTGACCCACTTGCCGGGCTCGAGGTCCTTGTAGTGCTCGAAGAAGTGCTGGATCTCCTTGACCGTGAACTCCGGGATGTCCGCGAGGTCCTGGATGTGGGCCCAGCGCGGGTCCTTCGCGGGCACGCAGATCACCTTCGCGTCGATGCCCGCCGTCATCGGTCATGTTGAAGACGGCGACCGGACGCACCGAGATGCCGACGCCCGGGAAGGTGGGCGCGTCGAGCAGCACGAGCGCGTCGACCGGGTCGCCGTCGAGGCCGAGGGTGTTCTCGAAGAAGCCGTAGTCGGTGGGGTAGCCGAACGCCGTGAACAGGTAGCGGTCGAGGAACACCCGGCCGGTCTCGTGGGAGACCTCGTACTTGTTGCGGCTCCCCTTGGGGATCTCGACGACGATGTCGTAGGTGGCCATGGGGTGCTCCTCTGGTGCGCTGGGTGCGGACGCAATAACGTTAGCGGATGCCGCAATCGCGCCCGCGACTCACCCCGGCCATCGCCGACGTCCGGCGGGCGGTGCGCGAGTCGCTCGCGACGCTGCCCGATGGACTCGCTCGTGCTCGTCGCCCTCTCCGGCGGCCCGGACTCGCTCGCGCTCGCCGCGGCGACCGCCTTCGAGGCCCCGCGAGCCGGACTGCGCGCGGGCGCGGTCATCGTCGACCACGGTCTGCAGGAGGGTCGCTGGATGCCGCGGAGCGCGCCGCCCGCCAGGCCACCGACCTCGGACTCGACCCTGTCCTCATCGTGACGCGGACGTCGGCGGGAGGACGGCGGCCCCGAGGCCGCCGCGCGCACGGCTCGCTACGCGCGTGCTCGATCGAGGCGATGCAGGAGGTGGATGCCGCGCGCATCCTGCTCGGCCACACCCTCGACGACCAGGCCGAGACCGTGCTGCTCGGCCTCGCCCGCGGCAGCGGCGCGCACGAGCCTGCTCGGGCATGCGCCCCCGAGTGGGCCCGTACCGCCGGCCGCTGCTCGGCATCCGCCGGGCCACGACCGTGCAGGCCTGCGCGGACGCCGGGCTCGAGCCCTGGCTCGACCCCCACGAACGACGACGGCCGCTTCGCGCGCGTGCGGGTGCGCCGCACGGTGCTGCCGATCATGGAGGAGGAGCTCGGCCCCGGCATCGCCGAGGCGCTCGTGCGCACCGCGCGAGCAGCTGCGGGAGGACTCCGACGCGCTCGACCACTTCGCCGAGGAGATCGCCGAGGATCTCGCCGAGCACTCCGAGGCGGGCATCTCGCTGCCGGTCGCCGCGCTCGCGGCGAACCCGCCGGCGCTGCGGCAGCGGCTCATCCGGCTCGCGGTGCTCAGCGAGTTCCACGTGTCGCTCAGTCGCGCCGCACACGCTCGAGGTCGCGCGGCTCGTCACCGACTGGCACGGCCAGTCGGGCGTCGACCTGCCCGGCGTTAGGGTGGAGCGGCAGGGGTCGATGCTGAGATTCAGCGCGCGTGACCCCGCTCGGGAGGACTGGTCATGGAGTTCGCTGACGTCGAGGACCAGCTCACCGAGATCCTGTTCACCGCAGGAGCAGATCCACGAGAAGCTCGCCGAACTCGCGCGGCGCATCGAGGCGGACTACGCGGATCGAGCCGCTGCTGCTCGTCGGCGTGCTGCGCGGCGCGGTCATGGTGATGGCCGACCTCGCGCGCGAGCTCAAGCTGCCGATCGAGATGGACTGGATGGCCGTCTCGTCGTACGGCGCCGGCACGCAGTCCAGCGGCGTCGTGCGCATCCTCAAGGACCTCGACTCCGACCTCGAGGGCCGCCACGTGCTCATCGTCGAGGACATCATCGACTCCGGCCTCACCCTCTCGTGGCTGCGCGCGCAACCTCGAGAGTCGCGGCGCGGCATCCGTCGAGATCTGCGCCCTGCTGCGCAAGCCCGAGGCGGCGAAGGTCGACGTGGATGTCCACTACGTCGGCTTCGAGATCCCGAACGCGTTCGTCGTCGGCTACGGCCTCGACTACGCCGAGCAGTACCGCAACCTGCGCGGAATCGCGGTGCTCGCGCCGCACGTGTACAGCTAGCTGCTTTCAAAGACGCCGGCTGCGCCCAGGCGAACACACAGCTGGGCACCCAGCGCGGGCCCGGTACCCTTGCAGGACGTCGCGAAAGGGCGTTTATCACATGGACTTCATCAAGCGCATCTTCCGGGGACCCTTCCCGTACCTGATCCTCGCCGCCATCGGGCTCGTGGATCGGGTGCACGCTGCTGTTCCAGCCCGGCTTCAAGAGCATCTCGACCCAGGAGGGTCTCGACCTGCTCAAGGGCGACACCGTCGAGTCCGCGAAGATCATCGACGGCGAGCAGCGCGTCGACCTCGTGCTCACGAAGGCCGACGGCGACAACGGCACGCAGGTGCAGTTCTACTACGTCGCGCCGCGCGGCGCCGAGGTCGTCGCGGCGATCAACGCCGCCGACCTCAAGGACTTCAACGACGAGGTTCCGCAGGACGAACTTCTTCGCGTCGCTCGCTGCGCATCCTGCTGCCGCTCCTCATCATCGGCGTGCTCTTCTACTTCCTCTTCATGCGGATGCAGGGCGGCGGCAGCCGCGTCATGCAGTTCGGCAAGTCCAAGGCCAAGCTCGTCGGCAAGGAGACCCCGAAGGTGACCTTCGCCGACGTCGCCGGTGCGGATGAGGCGGTCGAGGAGCTCCACGAGATCAAGGAGTTCCTCAAGGAGCCGGCCAAGTTCCTCGCCGTCGGCGCGCGCATCCCGAAGGGCGTGCTGCTGTACGGCCCTCCCGGAACCGGCAAGACCCTGCTCGCCCGCGCGGTCGCGGGTGAGGCCGGCGTGCCGTTCTACTCGATCTCGGGCTCCGACTTCGTCGAGATGTTCGTGGGTGTCGGCGCGAGCCGCGTGCGCGACCTGTTCGACCAGGCGAAGCAGAACGCTCCGGCCATCATCTTCGTCGACGAGATCGACGCGGTCGGCCGTCACCGCGGCGCCGGCATCGGCGGCGGCAACGACGAGCGCGAGCAGACGCTCAACCAGCTGCTCGTGGAGATGGACGGGTTCGACGTCAAGACCAACGTCATCCTGATCGCCGCGACCAACCGCCCCGACGTGCTCGACCCCGCGCTGCTGCGCCCGGGTCGCTTCGACCGCCAGATCGGCGTCGACGCGCCCGACCTGCAGGGCCGCAAGCAGATCCTCGAGGTGCACGCCAAGGGCAAGCCGATGGCCGAGGGCGTCGACCTCGAAGTGCTCGCGCGCAAGACGCCCGGGCTTCACGGGTGCCGACCTCGCGAACGTGCTCAACGAGGCCGCGCTGCTCACCGCGCGCTCGAATGCGCAGCTCATCGACAACCGCGCACTGGATGAGGCGGTCGACCGCGTCATGGCCGGTCCGCAGCGCCGCACGCGACTCATGAACGACAAGGAGAAGCTCATCACGGCGTACCACGAGGGCGGCCACGCCCTCGCCGCCGCCGCGATGCGCAACACCGACCCGGTGACGAAGGTCACGATCCTGCCGCGCGGTCGCGCCCTCGGCTACACGATGGTGCTGCCGCTCGAGGACAAGTACTCCGTCACGCGCAACGAGCTGCTCGACCAGCTCGCGTACGCGATGGGCGGCCGGGTCGCCGAGGAGATCGTGTTCCACGACCCGACGACCGGCGCATCCAACGACATCGAGAAGGCGACCGCGATCGCGCGCCGCATGGTGACCGAGTACGGCATGAGCGCGGCCGTCGGCTCCGTGAAGCTCGGCCAGGCCGCCGGCGAGCCGTTCCTCGGCCGCGACATGGGCTACACCCGCGACTTCTCCGACACGATGGCCGAGACCATCGACGCCGAGGTGCGCAAGCTCATCGAGCAGGCGCACGACGAGGCGTGGCAGGTGCTCAACACCAACCGCGACGTGCTCGACAAGCTCGCCACGGAGCTGCTCACCAAGGAGACGCTCGACCACGTCGAGCTCGCCCGCATCTTCGAGCCGGTCGAGAAGCTCCCGGAGCGCCCGCAGTGGCTCTCGAGCGACGCCCGCCCGGTCTCCGACCGGCCGGCCGTCGCGGTGCCCTCGAAGGCGCCGATCGACGCCGGGATCGTCGACGGCGGGGTCGAGTCCGAGGTGCCGCCGAAGCGCACCCCGCCGCGGCCGCGCAAGTCCCCCGGCGTCGCGACCGCCTGAGTGTCGAGCCCTAGAGTCTGAGGATGCCCATCGACGCCGGTCGCATCGAGGCGGCCGTTGCCGAACTCCTCGCCGCCATCGGCGAGGACCCGGCACGGCCCGGTCTCGCGAGCACGCCGCGACGGTTCGCCGAGGCCTACGCGGACTTCTTCGCCGGCATCGGGCAGGATCCGCTCGAGCACCTCGCCGACCACCACGACCTCGACGGCGAGACCGGCGAGCTCGTGCTGCTGCGCGACATCGAGTTCCGTTCGATGTGCGAGCACCACCTGCTGCCGTTCCTCGGCCGGGCGCACGTCGCGTACGTGCCCGATCGCCGCATCGTCGGGCTCGGCAAGCTGCCGCGGGTCGTCGAGACGATCGCGTCCCGACCGCAGCTGCAGGAGCGCCTCACCGACGAGATCGCCGACGCGCTCGTGCAAGGACTCGCGCCGAAGGGCGTGCTCGTGGTGGTGGATGCCGTGCACGGCTGCGTCTCCGCGCGCGGTCCACGGCAGGCGGAGAGCTCGACGGTGACGATCGCGAGCCGCGGCACGCTCGCCGACCCGGTCGAGCGGGCGGGCATCCTGGCCCTGATCGGGACGGGAGCCGAGACCGGAACCGGAGCAGACCGTGGCTGAGCGGCCCGTGCCTGAGCGGCCAGTGGTCATGGGCATCCTCAACGTCACGCCGGACTCGTTCAGCGACGGCGGCGACTTCGCGGAGACCGCCGCGGCCATCGGCCGGGGCGTCGAGCTGCACGAGCAGGGCGCAGACCTCGTGGATGTCGGCGGCGAGTCCACGAGGCCGGGCGCCGAACGCGTGCCGGTCGCCGAGGAGCTGCGGCGCGTGCTGCCCGTGATCGAGGGACTCGTCGAGCGCGGCGTGCCGGTGAGCATCGACACCATGAACGCCGAGACGGCGTGGACCGCGGCCGAAGCCGGCGTCTCGATGATCAACGACGTCTCGGGCGGCCTCGCCGACGAGGAGATGTACCGGGTCGTCGCCGCCACCGGGCTCCGCTACATCGCGATGCACTGGCGAGGCCACAGCACCGACATGGATGCCTGGCGACCTACGACGACGTCGTCACGGATGTGCGCACCGAGCTCAAGGCGCGGCTCGCCGAGATGCTCGTGTGGGGTGTCGACCCGAGCCGCGTCATCCTCGATCCCGGCATCGGGTTCGCGAAGACGGCGGAGCACAACTGGGCGCTGCTCGGCCGGCTCGACGAGCTGCAGTCGCTCGGGCATCCCGTGCTCGTCGGCACCTCGCGCAAGCGGTTCCTCGCCGCGTTCGCACCGGACGGCGCCCCGACGGCCGAGCGCGACTTCCCGACCGCGGTGACCAGCGCGCTCGCCGCGCAGGCCGGGCGCGTGGGGCGTGCGCGTGCACGACGTGCCGGCGACCCGCACCGCCCTCGACGTCTGGCAGGCCTGGACCGGAGGCGAACGATGAATCCGCTCGACCAGATCATCCTCACCGGGCTTCGCGCCACGGGGCACCACGGCGTGCTCGAGCACGAGAAGCGCGACGGGCAGGTGTTCGTGATCGACGTGACCGTGCACATCCCGCTCGAGGATGCCGCCGAGACCGACGACCTGCACCGCACCATCCACTACGGCGAGCTCGCCGAGGAGATCGTCGCCGCGGTCGAGCGCGACCCGGTCGACCTCATCGAGACGGTTGCCGAGCGCGTCGCGCAGACCGTGCTCGCGCACGAGCTCGCGCAGTTCGTCACCGTGACCGTGCACAAGCCCGACGCGCCGATCACGGTGCCGTTCGACGACGTCGCGGTGCAGATCACCCGCGGCCGACCCGACGGCGCAGCGCGCCGGATTCGCGGTCGGCTGATGGCCCGCCTCCAGCGGATGCGCGTCGAACTGCCCGCGGTGCTCGCGCTCGGCAGCAACCTCGGCGACCGCGAGCAGACCCTGCGCGACGCCGTCGCGCGACATCGGCGCGATCGAGGGGGTCACGCTCATCCGCGCGTCCGGCATCGTCGAGACTCCCGCGGTGAAGCCGGACGGCGTCGACGAGGATGCCCCGGCCTACCTCAACGCCGTCGTGCTCGTGCGCTCGGCGCTCCACCCCCGCGAACTGCTCGCCGCGCTGCAACGAGGTCGAGGCGGCAGCACGGCCGCGTCGCGCGAGGAGCGCTGGGGCGACCGCACCCTCGACATCGACATCGTGAGCCTCGGCGGATTCCGGGTCGACGACCCGGAGCTCACCGTGCCGCACCCTCGCGCGCGCGAGCGCGCCTTCGTGCTCGCGCCCTGGCTCGACGTCGAGCCGGATGCCGCGATCACCGGTGCGGACGGGCGCGTCGAGCGCGTCGACGCCCTGCTCGCCGCGACCGGCGAGACGCCCACCCGCTACGACGCGGAGCCGCTGCTGTGACCCGCACCAAGCCGCTGCACCTCGTGGCTCTCGCGATCCTCGGCGGGCTCATCACGTGGTTCGTCGAGACTGCGCTCGCCGCATCCGGCCGCCCCGTGCTCATCCCGCCGATCACCCTCGCGATCGTGCTGCTGCCGATCGGCGTGCGTCATCGTGCTGCTCGCGCTGCCGGTGCGACGGGTCGCTCGCGGGGTGCCGGGCGCGACCGTCGATCCGTTCTACGCCACCCGGGTGTCGTGGTCGCCAAGGCCTCGAGCCTCGCCGGCGCGCTGCTCGCCGGCGGCGGACTCGGCGTCGGGCTTCTACCTCCTGAGCCGAGCCGTGCTGCCGCCGGTAGGCTCGATCACGCTGGCGTTCGCCGCCGCGATCGGCGGAGTCGTGCTGCTGGTCGGCGGCCTGGTCGCCGAGTACATGTGCACCATCCCGCCGGACGACGACTCACACCAAGAACCAGGACGTGCTGCCGTGACCCTCGAGATCCCGGTGACCGAGTGGCGTCGCGTGTCGCCGAAGTACGTGTGGGTCGACCTGCTCGGCGGCGTGATCGGCACGGTGGTCGCCCTCGTCGCGACGTCGCTGCCGGCCTTCTTCACGAAGGTCCCGTGGCTGTGGGCGCTGCCCGGGTCGCTCGCGATCATCCTCATCATCACGCTCGCGCTCACGCCGCGGCGGGTGCGCTCGATCGGCTTCCAGCTGCGGGATGACGACCTGGTGTTCCGCCGCGGCATCCTGTTCCAGCGCATCGTGGCCGTGCCGTACGGCCGGATGCAGCTCGTCGACGTCAACCGCGGCCCGCTCGCTCGCGCGTTCGGACTCAGCGAGCTCAAGTTCGTGACCGCCGCGGCGGCGACCGGCGTCACCATCCCCGGGCTGCCGGAGCACGAGGCCGAGGAGCTGCGCGACACGCTCGTGACGCTCGCCGAAAGCCGCAGGGCCGGGCTGTGACCGACCCGGTCGAGCCCGCCCGGTCGACCCGGCGCCCGGCCGACCCGCGCCGCCGCGACTCGCTCGCCGACGGGGAGTGGCACCGGCTGCATCCCGCGACGCCGCTGCTGCGCGGCGGCCTCGCGTTCGTCGCGATCCTCGGCATCATCATCGTGAACCTGCGCGACATCGCGATCGAGATCGTGCTCGGCGGCGGACCGGACGGTGACGGCGACCCGTTCCGTCTGGATCATCGAGAGCGGCTACGTGCTGCCCGCGCTCGGCGCGATCGTCGGCGGGCTGCTGCTGTCGATCGCGGCGTTCTACCTGTCGTGGCGCATGCACACGTTCCGCATCACCGACGAGCTCGTCGAGGTCAAGAGCGGCGTCGTGTTCCGCACCCACCGCGAGGACGGCTCGACCGCATCCAGGGCATCAACATCGTGCGGCCGCTGTTCGCGCGACTGTTCGGCGCCGCCAAGCTCGAGATCACGGTCGCCGGGCAGGATGCCAACGTGCAGCTCGCCTACCTCGGCTCCGCGCAGGCGGATGCCCTGCGCCTCGAGATCCTGAGCCTCGCGTCGGGCACGCGGCAGGCTGCGGCCGCGGCATCCGGCCCCGCCGGCGCGTCCGCCCCGGGCGCCTCCGGCGATCGTCGCCCAGCGCGTGAACGAGCTGCTCGCCCCCGAGCTCGACCCGAACGTCGCGCCGCCGCCGTCGGTGGTGAAGATGCATCCCGGCCGCCTGATCGGATCGCTGCTGCTGAGCAGCACGACCGTGATCGCGCTCATCATCGCGGCCGCGGTGTGCATCTCGATCGCGCTCACGGGCGAGTTCTTCTTCCTGTTCGGCGTCGTGCCGGCCGTGATCGGCATCGGCAGCTTCTACGTCTCGCGCTTCACGAAGTCGCTGCGCTACTCGATCGCATCGCACCCAGGACGGCGTGCGGGTCGGCTTCGGCCTGCTCTCGACGAGCAACGACACGCTGCCGCCCGGACGCATCCACGCGGTGCAGGTGAACCAGCCGCTGCTGTGGCGGCCGTTCGGCTGGTGGGAGATCAAGATCAACAAGGCGTCGCACTCGTCGACGCAGGGCGCGGCGGGACAGGCGAACACCACGATCCTGCCGGTCGGGTCGATCGGCCGACGTGCGCAAGGTGCTCGAGCTCGTGCTGCCGTTCATCGTCGATCCGGAGGCGGTCGCGCTGCTCGAGCGCGGGCTGACGTCGCGCGGGTGGACGGCCGAGGGCGGCGACGACGGCTTCACCAACTCGCCGCGTCGGGCGCGCGGTGCTCCGCTGGTTCTCGTGGCGGCGCAACGGGTTCGCGGTGACCGCGGACTCGGTGCTGCTGCGCCGCGGTGCGATCTTCCGCGAGCTCATCGTCGTGCCGCAGGCGCGCATGCAGAGCATCTCGCTCAGCCAGGGGCCGCTGCTGCGCCGGCTGCGCCTCGCGGCCGTGCGGGTGCACACCGTCGCCGGACCGGTCATCGCGCGGCTCGGCGCGATCGACGAGGATGCCGCGGTCGCCTTCTTCGGCGAGGCCGCGGCCGAGGCCGTGAGCGCCGGCGTGCTCCGACACGAGCCACCGCTGGCGCAGCGGGGAGGCGCCGGCGTGACCGCCGCCCCCGGACGCCTCGGCGTCGGCATCATCGGCGCGGGCCGGGTCGGTCCGGTGCTCGGTGCCGCGCTCGCCGGCGCGGGGCACGCGATCGTGGGCATCGCCTCGGTCTCGCGATCGCAACCGGGACCGCGCGGCGGCGATGCTGCCGGATGTGCCCGTGCTCGACATCCCGGACCTCATCGAGCGCAGCGAGCTCGTCATCCTCGCGGTGCCGGAGCGCGAGCTCGAGTCGCTCGTCGCCGGCCTCGCCGCGGTCGGCGCGTGGCAGCCCGGACAGCTCGTGCTGCACACGGCGCCCGGACTGGGCTGCGGCGTGCTCGCGCCGGCGACGGCGGCGGGGGCGATCCCGCTCGCGGTGCATCCCGCGATGGTGTTCACCGGCACGACGCTCGACCTCGTGCGCCTGCGCGAGAGCTACTGCGCGGTCACCGCGCCGGCGCCCGTGCTGCCGATCGGCCAGGCGCTCGTGGTGGAGATGGGCGCGGAGCCGGTCGTCGATCGCCGAAGCCGATCGCGCGACCTACGCCGAGGCGATCGCGACGGCCTCCAGCTTCTCCGAGTCGATCGTCGGCCAGGCCGTCGAGCTGCTCGCCGGGCTCGGCCTCGAGTCGCCGACGAGCGTCATCGCGCCCGTCGTGCGCTCGGCGGTCGAGCGCGCGCTCGGGTCGTCGGGTCCGACTACGATCGACCTGCGCTCGCTCGAGCAGCACTCGCTCGACGAGCGCCGAGGAACCATGACTGAGGTCATCGACACGATCGCAGCGCTGCGATCGGAGCTGGATGCCGTGCGTGCCTCCGGCCGCACGGTCGCCCTCGTCGCCACGCTCGGCGCACTGCACGACGGCCACCTGTCGCACGTCGCCCGCGCGAAGGAACTCGCCGACGTGGTCGTCGTCTCGGTGTTCGTCAACCCGACCCAGTTCGGCGCCACCGAGGACCTCGCGAAGTACCCGCGGGACCTCGACGGGGATGTCGCGAAGCTCGAGCCCCTCGGCGTCGACTACGTGTTCGCGCCCTCCGTCGAGCAGATGTACCCCTTCGGCCCGACCGAGACCACGGTGCACGCCGGCAAGGTCGGCACGATGTTCGAGGGCAAGGCACGGCCGGGGCACTTCGACGGCGTGCTCACGGTCGTCGCGAAGCTGCTGAACATCGTGCAGCCCGTCGTGGCGACGTTCGGGCAGAAGGATGCCCAGCAGCTGTTCCTCGTGCGCCGCATGGTCGCCGAGCTCAACATCCCGACCCGCATCGAGACCATCGACACCGTGCGGGAGGCCGACGGGCTCGCCCTCTCCAGCCGCAACCGGTTCCTCTCCGCGTCGGAGCGCAAGGCCGCGCGCACCCTCTCGATCGCGCTCGACGCGGCGCAGGGATCGGCCGACCACGGCATCGACGCGGTGCTCGGCGCCGCGCAGGGTGCCCTCATGGGCGAGGAGCTCGTCGAGCTGGACTACTTCGCGGTCGTGCATCCACGCACCTTCCTGCCCGTGGACGACGCCTACCGCGGCGCCGCGATCGCGATCGTCGCCGCGAAGCTCGGCTCGACGCGGCTGATCGACAACGAGACGATCCGGCTGGTGTGATGGGCGGCCGCGACCAGCGGGTCGAGCCTGCCGAGACCTCGCCTGCTCGAGCGCGAATCGAAGCGCGGCTGGTGGAGCTCGAGGCGCTCGGAGCTTCGCTGCAGCGCCAGCGCTCCGGGCGTCGTCGACCGCCTCCCTCGAATCCAACGCCGACGACGAGCACGACCCCGAGGGCGCGACCATCGGCTTCGAGCGCGCGCAACTCGATGCGACCATCACGTCCACCGGCGAGCAGATCGAGAGACTGCGGTCGGCGCTCGAACGCATCGCGGCCGGGTCCTACGGCGTGTGCGAGGTGTGCGGCCGTGCGATCCCGGAGGCGCGCCTCGAAGTACGTCCGGATGCGACGCGCTGCGTCCAGCACGCGTCCTGACCACATCCACACGGGCGAGGCAACCCCCTGACACCGGCCGCCGGGCCGGACGAGGCTGGATGCATGAGCGAATCGACCAGTGACCGCGACGACATCAAGCAGCCGCAGGACCACCTGCCCCCGGCGGACGACCGTGGTGCGGACGTGAAGGACGAGCCCAACGAGTTCCCGGGCGTCGGAGCGCCGGACGGCACCACGGGCATCTCGCCCGCGACCGCCGCAGAGCCGGAGCGTCCGCTGCTGCACGGCGCTGGGAAGCTCCCGCAGTCCGGGCACTAGGACCCCGCGTCATCAGCTCGCAGAAGTTCTTGCTCGGCGATGTCGATCGGCCGCGTCCTGGTTCGACGCTCCAGTAAGCCCCAGCCACACCGGCCGGGACCTTCGAGAGGATCGAACATCATGCAGTTCTTCATCACCGTGCCGCACGACTCCGCGACCGAGCCGACCATGGAATCCATGGTCGAGGAGGATGCGGAGGCATCGGAGCAGTTCTTCGCCGAGGTCGCCGCGTTCAACGCAGACCTCGAGGCCTCCGGCGCTCTCAAGTTCGCAGGCGGCCTGATGCCGCCATCGACCGCCAAGACCGTCGACCCCACCGCGGACGGGATCGTCATCCGCGACGAGCCGTTCGTCGTCGCCGACTCCTACGTCGGCGGGTTCTGGATCATCGAGGTCGAGGACGAGGATGCCGCGCTCGAGGTCACCAAGCGCGCCGCCACTGTGCTGCGGGGCAAGCTCGAGGTGCGTGCGCTGCAGTAGGGCGCGTCAGCCGCCCAGCAGCTCGCGCACCCGCTCCTCGCCGATCGCGAGCAGCAGGGTCGGGAGCCGGGGACCGGCATCCTTGTCGATCAGCAGTCGGTAGATCAGCGTGAAGAACACCCGCTGCTCGGCGCCGATCTCCTTGTCGCCCTTCACCACCGCATCCGGGGTCAGGCCGCGCTGCACCTTCACGACGCCGTAGACCTGGTTGGTGAGGCCGTCGAGGGTCCAGGCGTCCGCGATCGGCGGGAGTCCGCCGCCGCCGTCGAGGAGGAGGGCGATGGCGGCGCGCTGCTCGGGCGTGAGCGCGGCGAGCGCCGCGGCATCCGGGGTGGTGCGCACGGTGGTGCGGTCCTCCGGCGGCATCTGGGTGGCGACCCAGGTCTCGACGCGGTCGAGGCGGGGCTGGAGGGCGTCGAGGTCGGTGGCCGCGGCATCCACCTGGCCGATCAGTCGGAGCAACTGGTCGGCGTCGCCCGTCGACAGGTCGACGAGCGACGCGAGCACCTTGAAGGGAACCGGATGCGGCGTGACCGGCAGCGTCTCGTGGGCGGTCCCGACCGCGCGGGCGTGCGCCGCGACCTCGGCCGCTCCCGCGCTGCCGTCCGCGATCTTGCGGGCGAGCGCGTCCCATTCGTCGTAGAGCCGCTGCAGTTCCGCGCCGAACGCGACGTCGAAGGACTGGTTCATGCGCCGACGGGCATATTGCCAGCGGAGCACTGCAGCCTCCATGACGCGCAGCGCGTCGGAGGGGGTGGGGGCGCCACCGCGCGACGACGACATCTTCGCGACACCGCCGAACCCGACGAACGAGTAGCCCGGTCCGTACGGCCGCTCCCACCCGAACAGCGGTGCGAGCTCGAGGCCGACGGCGAACGACGATCCGGGCGACTGGTGGTCGACGCCCGACGGCTCGAACACGACCTTCTCGTAGGCCCAGCGCATCGGCCAGTCGACCTTCCACACGAGCTTGCCGGAGCGGAACTCGCGCAGCAGTACCGTCTCGGTGTGGCCGCACTGGCAGGTGTAGGTCATCTCGGTCGTGTCGTCGTCGTACGCCGTGATCGTCGTGAGGTCGGTGCCGCACGACGTGCAGTAGGGCTTGTACGGGTAGTACTCGTGCCGCCGCCGGATCCGTCGTCCTCGGTTGCGGCCCCTGAGCCGGCATCGATCGCCGCCTGCGTCTCGGCGTCCACCTCGTCGGAGTTGTCGGTGCCGGGAAGCGTGCGGTACTGCGCGAGGATCGCGTCGATCTCGCGGCGCATCCGCATCGCCGCGAGGATCTGCTCGGTGTACGCGCCCGACGTGTACTGCTCGGTCTGGCTGATGCCGCGGTAGCGGATGCCGAGGTCCGCGAAGCCCGCCTCGGCCTGGAGGCGGAAGTGCTCCGCCCAGCTGCCGGCCGTGGAGCCGGGCGGCGGGGGCACGGAGGTGAGGGGCTTGCCGATGTGCTCGGACCACGTGTCATCCACGCCCTCGATGCCATTGGGCACCTTGCGGAAGCGGTCGTAGTCGTCCCACGAGATGAGGTGCTCCACCTGGATGCCGCGGCGCGCGATCTCGTCCGCGACGAGGTGCGGGCTCATCACCTCGCGGAAGTTGCCGAGGTGGATGACGCCGGAGGGACTCAATCCCGAAGCGCACACCACGGGCGTGCCCCGACGCTCCGCCTCGACGACCACCTCGTCGGCGAGCCGGGAGACCCAGTCATCGCGCGCGCCGTCCTCCACGGGCCCCGTGGGCGCGGCGGTCTCGGTGGCATCGGTCACGGCGATCAAGCCTAGTTCGGGGCGAGCGGTCCCGCGCGCGAGCGCCGTATCGTTGAGCCGTGACCACCCGACCGATCCTCCGTGCCGTCGTGTGGGTGGTCGTGCTCGGGGCGAGCGCGTTCATGGCCTACCTCGGCGTGATCGGGCTGCTCGTGAAGGCGGGCGTGCTGTAGTGGACCGGCGACAGTCACGCCTCGTGATGGCGATCGGGCTCGCGGTGATCATCGTCGTGATCGCGGTCGTCTTCCTGCTGCCGCGCTAGGCCCCGAGCTGGGCACGTAGGCTTGACCGCGTGCCACAGGAATTCTGGGCGAACGCGCTCTACTCGGTGACGCCGACGATCCTCGTCGGGCTCATCTTCTGGTTCGTGCTGCGCGCGATCATCCGCTCGGACCGCACCGAGCGCGCCTCGTACGCGAAGGTCGAGGCCGAGGAGCGGGCGAAGGCGGCGCGCTGGAGCTTGGAGAATCGCGACAGCGATTCCGCGACGCCAGCGCCGAGGGAGCCTGCGACCGAGGTCAACCCGCGGTCGACCCCCGCGGAGTAGCCTCCAGGCGGAGGTCTTCCATGGGCCAGTACAGCTCGCAGCTGCCGCAACTCGACCGATCCGCGATCTACCTCACGGATGGCGGACTCGAGACCGACCTGATCTTCAACCAGGGACTCGACCTGCCCCTGTTCGCCTCGTGCGAGCTCCTGCGCTCCGACGAGGGTCGCGCGGCGCTGCGCCGGTACTTCGATGAGTACGCGGCGATCGCGCGGGAGCACGGCGTCGGCTTCATCATCGATACCGCGACGTGGCGCGCGAATCCGGACTGGACCGCACAGCTCGGCTACGACGAGCAGGGCTTCGAGGACGTCAACCGCGCTGCCGTCGAACTCGCCGTGCAGGTGCGCTCGGCGTGGGAGCGGCCGGGAGCGCCGATGCCGATCAGCGGCGTCATCGGTCCGCGCGGAGACGGCTACCGACCGGATGCCCTGCAGACCGTCGACGAGGCACGCGAGTACCACGGCGCGCAGGTGGGTGTGCTCGCCGAGACCGGCCAGGTGGACTTCATCGCGGCCATCACCATGACCTACCCCCAGGAGGCGGCCGGGATCGCGCTCGCGGCGCGTGCCGCCGGGCTGCCGGTCGCGATCTCGTTCACGGTCGAGACCGACGGCAGGCTCGTGACCGGGGCGACGCTCGAGGAGGCGCTCGCCGCGGTCGACGCGGCGACCGACGGCTACCCGAGCTACTACATGGTCAACTGCGCGCACCCGACCCACCTGCCCGATGGACTCGCAGCGATCGGGGGCTGGGCCGAGCGCGTCCGCGGCTACCGCGCCAACGCCTCGAGCCTCAGCCACGCCGAACTCGATGAGGCGGAGGAGCTGGACAGCGGCGACGCCGAGCAACTCGGACTCCAGTTCCGGCGGCTCACCGCCGTCATGCCGCAGTTGACGATCCTCGGTGGATGCTGCGGCACCGACGCCAGCCACGTGCGAGCGATCAGCGCCGCCGTGCGCGCCGACCGCTAGCGCTCGCCCTACTCCCGGGGCTTGAGCCGCACGGCCGGCAGCTCCGGCGCGGGCAGCGGGCTGCCTTCGTAGGGCACGAGGCCGAATCGTCCGTCGGGGTTGCCGCCGGCGATCACATCCGCCTGCCACTCGTCGCGGAATCCCACGATCTCCTCGTGGGTGCGCGCGATGAAGTTCCACCACATCACGATGGACTCGTTCAGCGGCTCGCCGCCGATGAGCAGGAGCCGGGCATCCTGCTCGCCGGCCTCGATCGTGATGGTGTCACGACCGGTCGGCAGGTAGGCGAGATGCGATACCGGCACGGCCTCGCGCTCACCGTGCCCTCCAACAACGTGCACGTCGCCGCGGTCGACGAGGATGCCGTGCTCGAACGTCGCGTCGACCTCGAGTCGCAGCGTGGCTCCGGCCGGCACGTCGAGCTGGGCGCCCACCAGGGGACTGAACACGGTCGCTGGGGACCGGACTCCACCGAGGTCCCCGATGAAGACGTGCGCGGTCGCCGGCCCGAGCTGGATGGGCGACGTCACCGTCGTCTCGAAGAACGGCGCGTGGTCGCGGTGGGCGTCGGGCAGGGCGATCCAGAGCTGGGCGCCGTGCAGGATGCCGACGGGGGCGGGCGAGATCTCACTGTGCGCGATGCCGTGCCCCGCGGTCATGAGGTTGAGCTCGCGAGGACGCACCGGCGCGTGCGACCCGACGCTGTCGCGGTGGTCGATCTCGCCCTCGAACAGCCAGCTCACGGTCTGCAGCCCGGTGTGCGGATGCGGCGGCACGACCATCGCGGTCTCCTCCGGCCCGTAGTGGTCGACGAAGCACCATCCGCCGATGAGCGACCGCTGCCGCTGCGGCAGGGTGCGGCGCACCCCCATGGCGCGGGGTCCGCCGAGCGGAACCTCCCTGGGCTCGAGGATCTCGAGCGCGCCCGTGGTCGGCTCCGGTCGCTCGTCGAGCAGGGCAGGGTCCTTCTCGAGGTTGCTCACAGGCTCGTCTCCAATTCCGTCAGCAGCCGGTCCGCATCCGCATGGCTGAAGACGAGCGGTGGGCGGATCTTGAGGGCCGTGTTCGCGGCCCCGGTGGTGGACAGCAGGATGCGGCGCTCGCGCATCCGGTTCACCACGCCGACCGCGTCATCCCCCACCTCCGCTCCGATGAAGAGCCCTGCCCCGCGCACCTCGAGGCCGAGGGACTGCAGGCCGGAGCGCAGGTACTCGCCGACGTCGCGCGCGTTCTCGATGAGGTGCTCGTCGCGCAGCACGTCGAGGGTGGCCTGCGCCGCGGCGATCGAGACCGAGCTGCCCCCGAACGTGTTGAAGTAGCGGGAGTGCTCGTTGAACCGGTCGATGAGGTCGTGCGACGCCATGACCGCGGCGATCGGCTGGCCGTTGCCCATGGGCTTGCCGACGGTGACGAGGTCGGGCACGCAGTCCGTAGCGCTCGAAGCCCCACATCCCGTGGCCGAGGCGCCCGAACCCCGGCTGCACCTCGTCGGCGATGAAGAGGCCGCCGGCGGCGCGGACGGCGGCGACGGCATCCACCAGCCCCGGCAGTTCGGGCAGCACGCCGTCGGACGCGAAGATCGTGTCGACGATGAGTGCCGCCGGGTGGATGCCGAAGATCTCGAGCTCGCTGATCGCCGCCGCGACCGACGCTGCGAACGCGGCAGGCTCGTCAGCGGCTCGGCGCGGTCGATGGTCGGCACGACCGTGCGCACCCAGGGTGCGAGCGAGTCGACGCCGCCGAGCGACGGCGAGATCGCCGCGATCTCGGTCGTGACGCCGTGATACGCGTTCGCGGTGACGATGACGCCCTCGTTGCCCGGTCACGAGCTTCGCGATGCGCAGCGCGAGGTCGTTCGCCTCGGAGCCCGTGCAGGTGAACATGACGTTGTCGATGCGCTCCGGCAGGGTGTCGAGCAGATCCTCCGCGTAGTCGACGATGCCCTCGCTCAGGTAGCGGGTGTGCGTCGTGAGCGTCGCGGCCTGCTTCGCCATCGCCTCGACCACCCGCGGATGCGCGTGGCCGACCGACGGCACGTTGTTGTAGGCGTCGAGGTACTCGTTGCCGTCGCGGTCCCACACGAGCGTGCCCGAACCGCGGACGAGCTCGAGCGGGTGCTCGTAGAACAGGCGGTAGGCGCTGCCGAGCACGCGCGCGCGGCGTTCGACGAGCATCCTCGTCTCGGCGTCGAGCTGGTCGGCGTCCTGCGGATCGAAGTAGGTGGCCGGGCCGGTCACGACGTCGGCCACTCCGCCCGCCGCCAGGTGTCGAGCGCACTGCCGATGCGGGCGACGCCGTAGTAGACGTCCGGGCGCCCGTTCGCGCTCGCGGCTCCGAGCAGGACCCGCTGCACGAGCCGCCCGCCGACGAGCACGGGCAGCAGCGCGCGCTCCTGGGCGGTCAGCGGCAGCACCCGCTCCCAGCCCGCGATGAACGGCGCGACGGCGGCAGCCGCGTCACCCTCCCGTGGCGCGAAGTAGGCGAGTGCGATCGCGAGGTCGAGCAGGCGTGGCGCGTGCAGCGAGTCGCCGAAGTCGAGGATGCCGGTGAGCTCGCCATCAGCGGAGACCACGACGTTGCCGGGGTGGAAGTCGCCGTGCACGACCTGCCCGCCCATCGCGTCGTACTCGGCGAGCGCCGCCTCGAGGTCGTCGATCGCAGCCTCGACCGACGGCGTCGGCGCGAGGTGCAGCAGGTCGCGGAGCTCCCCGATCGCGCGGAGATCCCACGCGAACGTGCGATGGGCCGCTGGATGCTCGAAGCTCGCCAGCGCGCTCGTCAGGGTCGCGAGGCGCTCGCCCAGCGACTCGAGTGCGGCGGGTTCCGGCCAGTGTGCGAGCAGCAGGTCGCCCGGGATCCAGGTGAGCAGCCGCATCACGCGACCGTGCTCCACCGGGTGCGTCGACCCGTCGGTGGTCGGCACCATCTCCTGCACCGGCAGTCCGGCCTCGAACACGTGCCGCATCGCCGCGGACTGCATCCCGATGAAGTGCGGGTCGTCGCCCGGATGCGAGATCTTGAGCACGTACTCGCCGTCGGCCGTCGTGACGTGGAACGAGTCATCCCGCTCGGTGTCGAGCCGCTCGACCTTCGTGGGCTGCAACTCCCAGTGCCACTTGAGCAGCGCCGTCGCCCTCGACTCGGGGATCTCGTCGAACGGCTCGTTCAGTTGCTCCCACATGCGCGGCATGGGTCCAGCGTACGGCGCGCGTGCAACACTCGAACGGTGGACTTCGCGCACGCACTCGCCCAACTGTTCCCCCTCATGCGCGGCGGTGGCGCGTTCCTCGCGGTGATCGGGCTCGGCATCCTGGTCGGCTCGTTCGGCGACCGCCGGTTCCGCACGGTCGCGCTCATCGTGGGTGCAGGGCTCGGCGTGGTCATCATGGGGGTCGGCGGCGGCACCAAGCTGATCTTCGCCGGGCTGCCCGTACCCCGCGATCTGGCAGTGGATCGTGCTCGGCGTCGCGTTCCTGGCCGAGGGCTGGTTCGTGAGCATCGTCGTGCGCAAGTTCCCCGACATCGAGAGCCGGCAGTTCTGGATGTGGATGCTCTTCATCGTCGGAGCGCACTTCCTCATCCTCGGCTTCAGCCACGGTCCGATCTGCGCGCTGCTCGCCGTGCTGTGCATGGTGAACGCCCAGATCGGCCTGCGATCGAGCGCCGACTTCCGGATCTTCTGGGGGATCGACGGGGTGCTGAAGATCGCGGCCGGCATCGCGATGATCGCGGTCAGCTACGCCTGAGCAACACGGCGTCACGCCTAGGGCGAACACCCGCCATTCCGCGCATCCTGCTCGGTACTCTCGATACATCGGCGCCACGCCATGCGCCACAGGGAGTTGAAGATCATGTTCGAGCGTTTCACCGACAGAGCTCGCCGCGTTGTCGTCCTGGCCCAGGAAGAGGCCAAGATGCTCAACCACAACTACATCGGCACCGAGCACATCCTGCTCGGTCTCATCCACGAGGGTGAGGGTGTCGCCGCCAAGGCGCTCGAGAGCCTCAACATCTCGCTGGATGCCGTGCGCGAGCAGGTGCAGGACATCATCGGCCAGGGCCAGCAGCAGCCGACCGGGCACATCCCGTTCACGCCGCGCGCCAAGAAGGTGCTCGAGCTGAGCCTGCGCGAGGCGCTGCAGCTCGGCCACAACTACATCGGCACCGAGCACATCCTGCTCGGGCTCATCCGCGAGGGCGAGGGCGTCGCAGCCCAGGTGCTCGTGAAGCTGGGCGCCGACCTCAACCGCGTTCGCCAGCAGGTCATCCAGCTGCTCTCGGGCTACCAGGGCAAGGAGGCGGTCGCCGTCGGCGGCAACGACGCTGCGCCCGACAAGGGCTCGCAGATTCTCGATCAGTTCGGCCGCAACCTCACCCAGGCCGCCCGCGACGGCAAGCTCGACCCGGTGATCGGGCGCGAGAAGGAGATGGAGCGGGTCATGCAGATCCTCTCCCGTCGCAGCAAGAACAACCCCGTCCTGATTGGTGAGCCCGGCGTCGGCAAGACCGCGGTCGTCGAGGGCCTCGCGCTCGCGATCGTCCGCGGGGATGTCCCGGAGACCCTCAAGGACAAGCAGCTCTACACGCTCGACCTCGGTTCGCTCATCGCCGGAAGCCGCTACCGCGGTGACTTCGAGGAGCGCCTCAAGAAGGTGACCAAGGAGATCCGCACCCGCGGCGACATCATCACCTTCATCGACGAGATCCACACCCTCGTCGGGGCGGGTGCCGCCGAGGGCGCGATCGACGCAGCATCCATCCTCAAGCCGCTGCTCGCCCGCGGTGAACTTCAGACCATCGGAGCCACGACGCTCGACGAGTACCGCAAGCACTTCGAGAAGGATGCCGCGCTCGAGCGCCGCTTCCAGCCCGTGCAGGTGCACGAGCCGTCGCTGCCGCACACGATCAACATCCTCAAGGGACTCCGCGACAAGTTCGAGTCGTTCCACCGGGTCTCGATCACGGATGGGGCGATCGTCGCGGCGGCGAACCTCGCCGACCGCTACGTGAGCGACCGCTTCCTTCCCGACAAGGCCATCGACCTGATCGACGAGGCCGGCGCCCGCCTGCGGCTGTCGATCCTGTCCGCCCCGCCGGAGCTGCGCGAGTTCGACGAGCGCATCGCCGAGGTGCGCGGCCAGAAGGAGGGCGCGATCGAGGACCAGGACTTCGAGAAGGCCGCATCGCTTCGAGACGAAGAGAAGAAGCTGCTCGGGGAGCGGCTGCGCCTCGAGAAGCAGTGGAAGTCGGGTGACGTCTCCACCACGGCCGTCGTCGACGAGGGACTCATCGCCGAGGTGCTGGCTGCGGCCACGGGCATCCCCGTGTTCAAGCTCACCGAGGAGGAGTCCAGCCGGCTCATCTTCATGGAGAAGGCGCTGCACATGCGCGTCATCGGCCAGGAGGAGGCGATCTCGGTGCTCGCGAAGACCATTCGCCGCACCCGCGCCGGCCTCAAGGACCCGAAGCGCCCCAGTGGCTCGTTCATCTTCGCCGGCCCCACCGGTGTCGGCAAGACCGAGCTCGCCAAGGCACTCGCCGAGTTCCTGTTCGACGACGAGAACGCGCTGATCTCCCTCGACATGTCGGAGTATGGCGAGAAGCACACGGTCTCACGACTGTTCGGTGCTCCTCCCGGATTCGTCGGCTTCGAGGAGGGCGGCCAGCTCACCGAGAAGGTGCGCCGCAAGCCGTTCAGCGTCGTGCTGTTCGACGAGATCGAGAAGGCGCACCCGGACATCTTCAACTCGCTGCTCCAGATCCTGGAGGAGGGACGCCTGACGGATGGCCAGGGTCGCGTGGTCGACTTCAAGAACACCGTGATCATCATGACCACGAACCTCGGCACGAAGGACATCAGCGGAACGCCGATCGGCTTCAGCTCCGAGTCCGACACCTCGACGAGCTACGACCGCATGCGCGGCAAGGTCGTCGAGGAGCTGAAGAAGCACTTCAAGCCCGAGTTCCTGAACCGCGTCGACGAGACGATCGTGTTCCCGCAGCTCTCGCAGGAGGAGCTCCTCCAGATCGTGGACCTGTTCATCAAGCGGCTGTCGCTGCGACTGATGGACCGCGACCTCACGATCGAGCTCACCGAGCCCGCCAAGGCACGTCTCATCGAGATCGGCTGGGACCCGTCACTGGGCGCCCGACCGCTGCGCCGCGCGGTGCAGCACGAGATCGAGGATGCGCTCAGCGAGAAGATCCTGCACGGCGAGCTGAACGCGGGCGACCACGTGCACGCCGACTTCATCGACGGCGAGTTCGTCTTCACCACAACCAAGGCGGAGATCTCCGAGAAGGAGCCCGTCGAGATCGAGGCGTAGATCACGTGCATGGCCGTCCCACCCAGTGGGGCGGCCATCGCGTATCCACGGCCCGCCAATTGGCACGAGCCCGGCGGAGGGCAGCGACCTCGGGCACGCCCGCGTGAAGCGCATCGGCCTCCTGGGAGGGATGAGCTGGGAGTGCTCCGCTCTCTACTACCAGCTCATCAACCAGGAGGTCGTTCGCCGGCTGGGCGGGTTCCATTCGGCACGCGTCATCCTGTCGTCGGTCGACTTCGCCGAGATCGAGGCACTGCAGGCGAGTGGGGACTGGGATGCCGCGGGCGACCTCCTCGCCGACGAGGCGCACCGCCTCGAGCTCGCGGGCGCCGAACTGCTCGTGCTCTGCACCAACACGATGCACAAGGTCGCCGACCGGATGACGCGGGGCCTCGGCATCCCGTTCATCCACCTCGCCGAGGTGACCGCCGACGCCGTGCTCGCCGCAGGCGTCACGTCGGTCGGACTGCTCGGCACCCGCTTCACGATGGATGAGCCGTTCTACCGAGAGCGCCTCGAGGCGCGCGGGCTGCGCGTCATCCTGCCGTCGGCCGACGACCGCGCCACGGTCAACCGGATCATCTACGACGAACTCGTGCACGGCGAGGTGCGCGAGGAGTCACGGGCGGAGTACCAGCGCGTGATGGCTCGGTTGGGCGAGGACGGCGCGCAGGGCATCATCCTCGGTTGCACCGAGATCGAGCTGCTCGTCCAGCAGGAGCACTCCGAGCTACCCGTGTTCCCGACGACGCGGCTGCACGCGATCGCAGCGGTCGACGCGGCCCTGGCGGAGTGAGGCGGCGGCCCTCGCTAGGGTTGGAGCCGTGTCCGAGTTCACCGTCCGCCGTGCGCGCACGAGCGACGTCCGCGCGATCCAGCGGCTCGTCGAGCCGCTCGTGCAGCGGCGCATCCTGCTCGGCAAGGACCTCGTGGTGTTCTACGAGGCGGTGCAGGAGTTCCGCGTCGCCGAGACCCCCGACGGCGAGCTGATCGGCTGCGGCGCCCTGCACGTCATGTGGCAGGACCTCGGCGAGGTGCGCACGCTCGCCGCCGCCGACGACTGGCGGCATCGGGGCGTCGGTCACGCCATCCTCGAGCGCATCGAGCAGGATGCCGCCGACCTCGGCCTCACGCGCCTGTTCTGCCTCACCTTCGAGACCGAATTCTTCGGCAGCCACGGCTTCGCGCCGATCAGCGAGGACGTCTTCGGCCCCGAGGTGCTCATGGAACTCGCACTCTCGCCCGACGAGGGTGTCGCGGAGTTCCTCGACCTGTCACGCGTGAAGCAGAACACGCTCGGCAACACCAGGATGCTCAAGCAGCTCTAGCTCGCTGGCGAGTTCGTCCACCGGGGCGTGCCCTCCGGGCATCCCGCGGGAGCGCGCTTACTCTGGGCGCATGTCGACGTTCCGCAATCCCGTCGGCCCCCAGTCACCGGCCGTGTACTGGCGCCGCAGGCTCCTCGTCGCCCTCGGGCTCGTCGCGGTCGTGGTGGTCATCGTGCTCATCGTCGTGCGCCCGGGCTCCGGAGCACCGAGCGGCTCGGGCTCGAACCCGTCCGGGTCGCCGACGCCCTCCTCGACGGTCTCGACCGATCCGGATGACGTCGCCGAATGCGACCCCGCCAAGGTCACCGTCGAAGCGGTGACCAATGCGGTCGCCTACGACGCAGGGGTGAACCCGCAGCTCTCGCTCGTGATCAAGAGCACGGCAACCACGCCCTGCACGATCGCCGCCGGCTCCGACGTGCAGGTGTTCACGATCACGAGCGGTGACGAGGTGATCTGGAAGTCCACGGATTGCCAGGTCGACCCGCAGGAGCAGGTCCAGCTGCTGAATCCCGGCGTTCCGGTCTCGTCCGCGTCGCTCACCTGGGACCGCACCCGCTCGGCCACCGACACCTGCGGCCTGCCGCGCGACCAGGTCACGGCTGGCGGGGCCAGCTACCACCTCGCCGTCGCCGTCGGCGACATCGAGAGCCCCACGACGAAGCAGTTCATCCTCAACTGACCCGAACGGCTCGCTCGGCCAGCAGTCGTAGGCTTGCTCCATGAGCGATGACGGGGATTCCGGGTCGCTCACACCTCGGGAGCGACGACGGCTGTCGCGGGTTCCGAGTGACCGGGCCATCGTCGCGACACTGGCTGCCGCCGGCCTGATGGCCGCGCTCATGCAAACGCTCGTGACCCCGGTCATCCCGCGCCTGCCGGAGCTGCTCGACACTTCGCGCACCGACTCGCAGTGGGTGCTCATCTCGACCCTGCTCGCCGCTGCGATCTCGACACCGATCAGCGGCCGGCTCGGCGACATGTACGGCAAGCGGCGGATGGAGATCATCCTGCTCGGGTTCGTTGCGGCGGGCTGCGTCGTCTCCGCCCTCTCCTCCGACCTCGTGACGATGGTCATCGGTCGCACCATGCAGGGCGTCGGGCTCGGCGTGATCGCGCTCGGCGTCAGCATCCTGCGCGATGTCGTGCACCCGAAGAACCTCGCCGGTGCGATCTCGCTCGTGAGCGCGACCCTCGGCATCGGCGGCGCGCTCGGGCTGCCACTGTCCGCGGTGATCGTGCAGAACTTCGACTGGCACGTGCTGTTCTGGGTCGGAGCCGTGCTCTGCCTCATCGGTCTCGTCGCGGTCGCGGTGATCGTGCCCGTGTCGACGCTGCGCACGGGTGGACGATTCGACTTCCCGGGAGCGGTCGGACTCGCGGTCGGTCTGGTCGGCATCCTGATCGCGATCTCGAAGGGCAGCGAGTGGGGCTGGCTCAGCCCGCTCACCCTCGGTCTGTTCGGCGGCGGCATCATCGTGCTCGTGCTCTGGGGGATGTTCGAGCTCAGGGCGGCCAATCCGCTCGTCGACCTGCGCGTGGCCTCGCGCCGGCCGGTGCTGCTCACCAACCTCGCCTCGATCTCGGTCGGGTTCGCCTTCTTCGTCGTCACGGCCTCGTTGCCGATCGTGCTCGAGTCACCGCTCGAATCCGAGATCGGTCTCGGTCTGCCCGTGCTGCTCGCGAGCCTGTGCCTCATGCCCCTCGGCCTCGTGATGTTCGCGCTCTCGCCCGTCGCGGCGCGGCTGTCGAACGCCCGCGGTCCACGCGTGAGCCTGATCCTCGGCGGCGCCATCATCACGGTCGCCTTCGCGCTCGCGACGCTGCCGCTCGTCGCCCTCTGGCAGGTGCTGCTGGTCTCGACCATGGTCGGCGTCGGCGTGGGGTTCGCCTACTCGGCGATGCCGACGCTCATCATGCGCGCGGTGCCGCCGACCGAGACCGCGGCCGCGAACGGGCTCAACTCGGTGATGCGCACGCTGGGGTCGACGGTGTCGGCGACGCTCGTCGGTGTCATCCTCGCGTCCAACTCCGAGTCCGTCGCCGGTGTGGCCATCCCGAACCAGGTGGCGTTCCAGTACGTGTTCGCCATGGGAGCCGCGGTGTCGCTCGTGGGGGTCGTGCTCGCGCTGCTGATCCCGCGCCGGATGCCGGGGTACGACACGTCGAGCATTCCGGTGCAGCGGGTCGACTAGACCGACCTCGCGTCCCAACCGGGCCAGAATGGAGTCCATGGCAACCGAAGTGCTCATCATGGTGAACCAGCCGTCGAAGGATGCGCCGCCGCACGATCCCGCAGCACCACCGTTCACCGTGGTCGACCCCGCAACCCCCCAGGTCAGCGCGCTCGACCTCGGAGTCAACCGCGGCGACGGCATCTTCGAGAGCGTGAGCGTCGGCCACGGCCGGCCGCAGGCGCTCGAGCACCACCTGCGGCGCTTCGTGAAGTCGGCGGCCACGCTCGAGCTGCCGACTCCCGACGTCGACGTCTGGCGCGAGGTCATCCTCGCCGCGATCGCCGGGCTGGATGCCGCGGACGAAGCCTGGGTCAAGACCGTGCTCACCCGCGGCATCGAGGGCGACGGGCGCCCCACCGGCTTCGCGTACGCGACTGCAGCTCCGGACTACGCGGCGGTGCGTCGGGACGGGATCGCGGTCGTCACGCTCGACCGCGGCTACCGACACGACATCGAGCTCACGTCGCCGTGGCTGCTCGGCGGCGCCAAGACGCTCAGCTACGCCGTCAACCTCGCCGTGAAGCGCGAGGCGGCCCGGCGGGGTGCGGAGGACGTCATCTTCGTCTCGAGCGACGGGTTCGTGCTCGAGGGGCCGAATTCCACCGTCGTGTACCGCTCGGGCAACCGGCTGCTCACGCCGGGCACCGGCCTCGGCATCCTCGACGGCACCACGCAGGTGAACGTGTTCCGGTTCGCGGAGTCGCAGGGCCTCGAGACCGGTTTCCACCTCGCCACCCCGGACGAGCTGCGGCAGGCGGATGCCCTGTGGCTCGTCTCGAGCGTTCGACTCGCGGCTCCCGTGCGCGAACTCGACGGTGCACCGTTCCCGATGGACGTGGAGTTCAGCGCCGCGATGAACGAGTACCTGCGCGCCGTCGAGGAATAACGCGGCCGATCAGCTGGCCGTGCCGGCGGCGCGCTCCTGCGCGACCGGCCGCTCGAAGCCGGGTTCGTGCGCCTCGTCGCCGATGACGATCGGTTCGAGTTCGTAGCCGGCCGTGTAGCGGCGACGCGGGTCGAGTTCGTCGATGAGCGCGACCAGCGCGTGCTGGATGTGCGCGAGGCGGCGGTGGTCGCCCTCCGACATCCGCGCCATGCCGTGATCGACGGGCACGAACCACTTGCGGAACGCTTCATCCTTGGTGAACCGCTCGAAGAACTGCGCGTAGCCCATCACGTGCGGAATCCGCTGGCCGGTGTCACCGAGGGTCTCCCACGTGCACATGAGTTCGCCGATCGCTCGCTGTTCCGTGGTGAAGAACACGAAGCCGTCCGAGTCGTCCTGGCTGCGGCGGAGCACCTTGAGCACGCCGTCGATCAGGGTCTGCACGTTCTCGTCGCGACGTCCCTCGCCGCTGGAGGAGAGCACGCCCTGCCGGCGGGCCTCGATCCAGCCGAAGTAGTGGGCGAACAGGAACGCGGTGCTCGCCTCGGCGTAGCCGTCGTGCCCCGCGTAGCGCGTCGTGAGGTTGACCCATCCCGTCTCGACGATGTTGAAGATGCGGGACTGCAGCTCGGCCGCCGCCTGCGCCAGCGGCTCGTAGACGCGCTGCGCGGCCTTGAGCGCCGACTCCTCCTCGGCGCGGCGCTCACGCTCGAGTTCGAGGGTGTGGCTGAGCCGCTGCGTGCGGAGGGTGATCGCACCCGAGACGACCACGCTCACGACGCTGAACACGAGCGCGATGATGGTGAGCAGCGACTCGATGTTCATGCCCCGATGTTACTGGCGCCGCAATCGAGCGCGGGGAGCAGATCAGCGCAGATGGGTCGGAACGGCATGGTTGGCGGCGCGACGGCGGCGGCGACGCCGTCGCCAATAGGCACAGCGAACGAAGGCCCCCGTTCCTGCCTTGCGGCGATCCCGGGGGCCTTCTGTTATCTCCGGGTTTGACCCCTTCGATGGATATGAATCTACTCGGATTGGAGGCCAGTGCAACCCCTAAACTCTCGCTAGATGGTTGAGGGTTTGTGCTGGTCAGGGGCGCTTTTCAGTCGCCGGGCACCAATAACGAAGGCCCCCGTTCCTGCCTTGCGGCGATCCCGGGGGCCTTCTGTTACTTCCGGGTTTGACCCCTTCAGTGGATATGAATCTACTCAGTTCCAGACGGCGTGCAACCCCTAAAGTCTCGCTAGAGAGTTGAGGGTTCAGAAGATGGCCCGGTGGTGACCAGGAGAGGGCCGCACGGCGCGCTCGCCCGACCGAGGTGATCGGCGCAGGTGACCTGCGCACGGAGAGGGTGCCGGCGCGCGGATGGCAGGTCACCGGCGCCCAACGAGCACGGCACCCAATGAACACGGGCACAACAAAACGAAGGCCCCCGTTCCTGCCTTGCGGCGATCCCGGGGGCCTTCTGTTACTTCCGGGTTTGACCCCTTCAGTGGATATGAATCTACTCAGTTCCAGAGGGCGCACAACCCGTAAACTCTCGCTAGAGAGTTGAACGTTGCGGGGGCTCAGGATGCGGATCGAGTTCGAGCTCGGGGACATCACCGTCCAGCGGGTGGACGCGATCGTGAATGCGGCCAACTCGGGGCTGCTCGGCGGTGGCGGCGTCGACGGGGCGATCCACCGGGCGGGCGGTCCGAGCATCCTCGCCGAGTGCGCGGAACTCCGCCGCACCACCTACCCGAACGGACTGCCGACCGGCCAGGCCGTCGCGACGACCGCCGGCGAGCTGGATGCGACGTGGGTCATCCACACCGTCGGTCCCGTGTACTCCCCGCTCAAGGACCAGGCGCCCCTCCTCGCGAGCTGCTACCGCGAGTCGCTCGGGGTCGCGTCGGAAGCTCGGTGCGACGAGCATCGCCTTCCCCGCGATCTCGACCGGCGTCTACGGCTATCCGGTGCCGACCGCCGCCGAGGTCGCCGTGCGCGCGGTGATCGAGTCCGCGGAGGCTGCCGGATCCGTCGACCTGGTGCGCTTCGTGCTGTTCTCGCCGGGCGCGCTCGAGACATTCGAGGCCGCGTACCGCGACGCCTCCTGAGTGCCGCCCGCACTGGGGTCCTTCCAGCGTGTCGCAACTTCAGTCACAACTACCACTCTGGTATGGCATCCCATAGTCTGAGTCGGTGGAAGACGACACGTTCGGTGTGCCGGCGGGCTGGTATCCAGACCCGCTCGGGCTCCCCCAGCTGCGCTGGTGGGACGCTCAGGCGTGGACCGAGCACACCTCGGAGGCACGTGCCCCGATCGTCATCCAGCCCGCGACCCGTCTGGCCTATGCCGACGAGGAGCTTCCTTCGCGTCGCGAGCAGCGCGAACGCGAGCGCGCGCAGGCGCAGACCGAGGTGGTCGACGACGACAGCGCCCTCGGCGACGAGCTCGAACTGCACGACGACACGGATGATGCGAGCGGCGAGCTGAGCGCCCAGCCCCTCCTGCACGCGACCCTCCGCGAGCTCGAACCGCCGCTCTCCGACACCGCGGACGAGCAGACCCCCGGACCGCGTCGCGCCACCTTCCACCAGAATGCGCAGCAGCGCCAGGCGTCGGCGTTCTCCGACTTCGCCGAGCAGCGCAAGGTGCGCAAGCCGGCCGGCAAGCGCACCTACACCGGCGCGGTGTGGATCATCGCGCTCATGCCGGTGGTGCAGCTCGCGATCGCGGCCGTGCTCATCCTGGCCGGGCTCGGCGGCAACCTGCCGCTCATGATCCTCGTGGTTACCGGCCCTTACCTCGTGATACTCGGACTCGCGGCCTACGACCGCCTCATGCTCAAGCTCAACGGCCACGAGCGGCCAGCCAGCCCGGCTTGGGCGCTGCTGACCGAGCCGGGGTACCTGCTGGTGCGCGGCATCCGCACCTCGAAGGAGACCGGCAAGGGCTACGCGCCGCTCACGGTGTTCGCGGGAGCGCTCGGCGTGCTCCTCGCCGCCGTGATCGCGCTGCCTGGCCTGCTGATCGCGATGTTCCCGGTGCAATTCGCGAACGAGGCGGCCCGCACGGTCGTGACGAGCGCCGCCGCGCTCGGGGTCGAGCTCGAGGTCGTCTGCCCCGCGCCGCCGCTGATCGTCGGCGAGGGCTTCACGTGCGTCGCCACGAAGCCGAGCGGCGACTCGGACTCGATCGCCGTGAGCCTCCAGCGCACGAACGGCTGGATCGGCTGGCAGGTCGACGACTGGGGCGTCTGGGTGCTCACCGACCCGTGATCCGGGCGAAACTGGGAGCGGGGCGGCCGCTGCGCATTACCAGAAGGTGAACATTCGCGAAAGGGTTATGACACCCGTTCGGGGGCCACTACGGTTCTCTCATGACAACTGTGGATCGCGTGGCTGCACTGACGGCCAAGCAGCGCGACAAGCTCCGTACCCGCCTCGCCTCAGACCAGGTGGAGACCCAGGCCACGGTGGATGCCCTGCTCCTCGAACTCGAGATGTTCCAGGGTTCGCGGCGCGACACGACCACCGACGACGGCCAGGACCCGGAGGGTCCCGCGATCGACTTCGAGCGGTCGCAGTCGACGATGGTGCTCCAGACGTCCCGCAGTCACCTGCAGCAGATCGGCAAGGCGATGCACCGCCTCGACGAGGGCAGCTACGGCACCTGCCAGCGCTGCAACGAGCAGATCCCGTTCGCCCGCCTCGAAGCGCGCCCCTACTCGGCCAACTGCGTTCGCTGCGCGGACTGACTCCGCGACTCACCCGCTGACGAAGCCCCCGGACCACACGCTGGGGGTTTCGTCACACCTGGCGGAAGTCGATTCCGAGCAAGGATGCCGCGGCGCGATAGTCGCCCGCGTGCGCACCGATCGAGAGCGACCAGTGGTGGCCGACTCCAGTGGCCGACCACGCATCCACCCACTCGCCCGGATCGCGACCGAAATCGACGCGCGACGTCGTGTTGCCGATCGCGAGCAGCGGGCCAGGGACGACCTCGCCCTCCGACGCCACGAACGAGAGCGAGCCGTCGCGGTCCTGGCCGAGACCGAGCAGCGTGACCGGCCCGTGCTGCACGTCGAACTCGACCGACACGCCCCAGCCGCGCTTGCCGTGGTAGATCCCGAGGCCGCGCAGCAGCGGATCCCGCGATGAGACGGCGAGGTGCGCCGGGCCGTCGTGGCCCATCTCCACGACGTTGTCGACGAAGTTGAGCGCCTGGATCTCGCAGAACGATCCGCCGGCGCCGGCCGCCTGGGTCGCGAGCTGCGCGACGGTCGTGCGCAGCTCGTACTCTCCCGTGCTCGGGATGCCACGGGCCGTGAGCAGCGACGCGCCCAGGATCATTCCCGCGGCCAGCCGCTCGTGCTGCTCGCCGTCGAGCCCGCGATGGTAGTAGGCGAGCGAGTCGAGGTCGAAGTCCTCGGCGAGGCGGTCGAGGCCCACGGAGACGCGGGCGCCCCACGCGAAGTCCTCGTCCACCACGGAATCGTCGAGGGTGAAGAGTTCGCGGGCGAGCGACATCCTCGACTCGGTCTCCTGGTCGGTGACCTGCTCGACGCGCTGGCGGAGGTCGTCGAACTCGAGCACCTCGACGTGCGAGCCGAACGTGGTCGGCAGCAGGGTGAGGTCGGTCGAGACATCCAGCATGCCCGGGTACAGGTGGCCCATGAGCCCGTGGCGCGCCGTGCGCAGCGCGGCTCGCACGTGCGCCGCGGTGATCCACTGGCCGATGCGCTGCCAGGCGGACTCCTGCCGCAGCCACCCTGAGACCGAACGGAACGGGATGCCGGCCCGCCGGAACACGTTGCCGACCTCCGGCACGGGGCACTGCCCGCAGTAGGCGAGCCACTGGCCCGTGTCGAAGGTGGCGTGATCCATCTTCTCGGTCGGCTGCAGGTCGATCACGAGCACCGGTGTGTTCGCGCGCTGCGCGATCGGAAGGACCATGGATGACGTGAGGTACGTCGTGAGGAACAGCACGATGAGGTCGCAGTCCGCCAGTCGCAGCTTCTCGGCCGCGACCGCACCCTCCTGCGCATCCGAGATGAACCCGGCGTCGGTGACGTCGGCGTCCATCGCGCGGAATCGCTCCGAGACGTACTTCGACGACTCCATGAGCTGGGGGAGCAGGTCGGGGAACTGCGGCCAGTAGGTGCCAAGACCGCCGGCGACCAGCCCGATGCGCGGTTTGCGGCGCACCTTCGGGGGGAGCAGGTCGCCGACGGCGGTTGTGGACATCGTTGTTCCTCGCGTGTGGCGGCACCGGCCGCGGAATTTAATCGATTATATGCGCGAGCCGACGGCGATCCGCAAGCCCTTGGCCGGGCATGCCCTAGTTGGCGACCGAGGTGGAGCCGCGCACGATGAGGTGCGGATCGAAGATCGTGGTGGTGTGGCGGTGGGCGGTGCCCTCCTGGAGCTCGGCGAGGAGCTTGCCGACCGCGGCATCCCCCATCTCGCGCTTCGGCTGGCCGACCGTCGTGAGCGGGAGTGCGCCCTCGGTCTCGAGGGCGAGGTCGCCGTAGCCGACGACCGAGGCATCCGCCGGCGTCTCGATGCCCTCAGCGGCGAGACCGCGGATGACGCCAATCGCGAGCTGGTCGTTGATGCAGAAGATCCGCCGTGGTGCGCCCGTGGTGGCGATCCGGTGACCGATCGCGACGCCGGCCTCGATCGTCATGTCCTCGACCTCGAACTCGACCATCGAGTCCGGGTCGACGCCACGCGCTTCGAGGGCGGCGCGGGCCCCGGTCCGCCGGTCCTCGCACTGCGGGATCGAGCGGTGACCGTTGACGATCGTGATCCCCTCGCCGGGGGCGTCGAGCAGGTGGTCGACGGCGAGGGTGCCCCCGAGCACGTCGTCGATCGCCACTGAGCAGCCGTCCTCCGGATCCGCGACGCGGTCCACGAGGATGAGCCGGGCGCCGATCATCTTCAGCTGCGACAGCCGCGACGAGTCCGCGGTCACCGGCACGACGAGCGCGCCGGCGGCACGCTGCTGCGACAGGGTCTCGAAGTGGCGGAGTCTCCTTGGCGGGATCGTCGTGGCTCACGCAGAGGGCGACCGCGTAGCGGTTGCGGTCGGCGGCATCCGAGACGGCATCGACGATCGCGGCGTAGAACGGGTTCACGACGTCGGGGATCACGAGACCGAGCAGGCGGTTGTAGCCCTGGCGAAGCGTGGCGGCGGCGCGGTTCGGCACGAAGTCGAGTTCCTCGATGGCCGCCATGACCTTGTCGCGCGTCGCGGGGCTGACCACGTGCGGACGATTGAGCGTGTTGGAGACCGTCGCGGTCGAGACGCCCGCAAGACGGGCGACGGCAGCGAGGCCCAGATCGCGCGGGGAGGTCACAGCGGTCAGTCAACCATGTCGGCGGGCACTTGGCAGCATTTCGTTCAATCGATTGAATTCGGTCCTTGACTTTCGGCCCGAAGCGCGTGCACACTCGGATTGAATCGATTAACTCCGGTGCTGAACCCGGGTTGTCGACCACCGATCAAGAACGAACACACGCGACAAGGAGGTCGTCATGGCGAACGCGTCCGCCACTCCGGCGCCGCCCCCGCTGGTTGTCGAGCGGAGCGCGAGATCCAAGCGGAGCAGCGGGCTCACCCGCGGCATCAACAAGCTCTGGATCTTCCTGCTCCCGGCCGCCGCGGTCTACATCTTCGTGGTGCTCTGGCCGAGCCTGCAGGGCACCTGGTTCGCCTTCACCGACTGGGACGGCCTCAGTCAGGTGAAGAGCTTCATCGGATTCGACAACTTCGTGCAGTTGTTCAACGACCCGAAGGCCGCGGGTGCCGTGGTGCGCACCCTCGCCATCGCCTTCACCATCACGATCGTGCAGAACCTGATCGGCCTGCTGCTGGCCCTCGGTGTCAACAGCCGGATCAAGAGCCGCAACGTGCTGCGCGTCGCGCTGTTCGCACCCGCGGTCATCACGCCGGTCGCCACCGCCTACCTCTGGCAGAACCTGTACTCGACGGATGGCGCCATCAACTCGCTGTTCGATGTGCTCGGGCTCGGCGCCTTCCGGCAGAGCTGGCTCGGCAACCCGGACGTCGCGATCTGGAGCATCTGCATCGTCGTGGTCTGGCAGTTCTCCGGCTACTCGATGGTCATCTTCCTCGCGAACCTGCAGAGCATCTCGCCCGACGTGATCGAAGCGACGTACGTGGATGGCGCGGGGCCGTTCCGGCGGTTCTGGAGCATCGTGCGCCCCGAGCTTCGCCCCCGCGATCACCATCACCCTCATGCTGTCGATCATCGGCGGCCTCAAGCTGTTCGACCAGGTCTGGGTGATGACCGGCGGTGGACCGGGTGGCTCGACCGAGACCATGTCGACCCTGCTCTACAAGAACGCGTTCCAGCTGGATGACTTCAGCTACGGCATCGCGATCGCCGTCGTGCTGACCGTGCTCGTCGCGATCCTCTCGAGTGGCCAGTACTTCGTGCTGAGCCGGCAGAACCGGAGGTGACGGGATGCACCTGAGGTACACCTGGCGCACCGGCATCCTCGAGGCCGTCATGATCATCGTCGCCGTGATCTTCTTCATTCCGGCGTACGTGCTCATCAACACGTCACTGCGCACGCCGAAGGACCCCGCGGGCCCGCTAGAGCTGCCGACCACGTTCACCCTCCAGAACTACGCGGATGCCTGGGTGCAGGGCCACCTCGGCAACGCCCTGGTGAACAGCACGACCGTGACGGTGGTGAGCGTCGCGGTGCTCGTGGTGTTCTCGTCGCTCGCGGCCTACCCGCTCGCACGCGTGACCCGCCGCTGGTCGAAGTTCGCCTACTTCGGATTCCTCGCGGGGCTCCTGCTGCCGTTCCAGCTCGCGCTGATCCCGCTGTACCAGACCATGCGCGACCTGCACCTGCTCGGCAGCGTGTGGGGGCTCGTGCTGTTCTACATCGGACTGCAGATGCCGTTCTCGATCTTCCTGTACACCGGGTTCCTGCGGGCGCTCCCGCCCGAGTACGAGGAGGCCGCCGCGATCGACGGCGCGGGCGCGTTCGCCACCTTCTGGCGCGTCGTGTTCCCGTTGCTGCGACCGATCACCGGCACCGTCATCATCCTCAACGTCATCGTGGTGTGGAACGACTTCCTGACGCCGCTGCTCTACCTGAGCGGCAGCGGGGTCGAGACCCTCCCGGTGACGATCTACAGCTTCGTCGGGCAGTACATCTCGCAGTGGAACCTCGTGTTCGCGGGGCTCGTGATCAGCATCGCGCCGATCCTCATCGTGTACTTCCTGCTGCAGAAGACCGTCATCCAAGGCTTCGCGAGCGGCCTCAAGGGGTAGAGCTCACGAACGGCCGCGGCGGCACCGCCTCGGCCAACCCCCACACACAAGGAGAAGCAATGCGAACAACAGCGAAAGGCGCCCTCATCCTGGGCGCTGCCGCAGTGCTGGTGCTCACCGGATGCTCCAACAACGCCGGCGGCGACAGCGAGGCCGGCAGCCTGACCTGGGCTTCGGTCACGAGCGACAAGGCCGGCGTCGAGGCCGTTGCCGCGGCGTTCGAGGAGCAGACGGGCATCCACGTCGAAGTGGTCGTGTCCGACGTCGACGCCTACCAGACCACGACCCGCACGCAGCTCGCGAGCGGCACCGCCCCCGACGTGTTCTTCGTCTGGGCGGGCGACGGCAACCCGATGGCCATGCAGGTCGTCTCGGATGCCGGCCTCGTGGCCGACCTGTCGGACTTCGACTTCGCATCGAAGGTGCCCGGCGGCTTTCAGGTGCTCGTGCAGAACGGCGGCAAGACCTACACCGCTCCGGTCTCGTCCGCGGGCATCGGCTCGGCCTTCAACATGACCGCGATGGCGGAGAACGGCTGGGAGATCCCGGACACGTTCAGTGGCACGCTGGAGTTCTGCGCCGAGGCGAAGGCGGCCGGAAAGGTCGCGTTCTCGCTCGCCGCCGGTACGCCGTGGAACACGCAGCTGATCTCGTACGCCCTCACCCCGACGCTCGTCTACGGACCGGACCCCGAGTTCGCGGCCCAGATGTCCGCCGGTGAGGTGACCTTCGCCGACTCGGCGTGGGTCGACGCGTTCGACGAGTACGTGCAGATGCAGGACGCCGGATGCTTCCAGGAGAACGCCCTCGGCACCGTGTACGAGGACGCGCTCGCGATGGTCGCGGACGGCGAGGCCATGGCCAACGTGTCGGTGAACGCCTCGGTGGCCGCAATCGCGCAGACCGCCCCGGAGGGCACCGAGTTCACGCTCGCGCCGCTGCCGGCAACGGATGATCCGTCGGAGACCCGCATGGCCGCCGCACTCGGCGCGTCGTACGGCATCAACGCCTCGGCGAAGAACCCGGAGGGCGCGAAGCAGCTGATCGACTTCCTCACGTCCGAGGAGGGCAACACCATCTACAACGAGGCGATCAAGGGCATCCCCGCCCTGCCGAACGCCTCGTTCGAGCTCGACCCCTCGCTGACCACGCTGGTCGAGTACCTGAACGACGGCAAGACCGACCCGTTCATGGACCAACTGTGGCCGAACGCCAAGGTGCAGCAGGTGCACTTCGAGGTGCTGCAGCAGCTTCTGGCGGGTGACATCGACGCCAAGGGAGCCCTGGCGAAGATGGATGCCGCATACGCCGAAGGCTGATCCGACCGCGACGGCCGGTGGGGAAGACGCGTCCCCACCGGCCGTCGTGCCATTCTCGACCACAACCGCTCCGACCACCGAAGGACCCCTCACCGTCATGCCCATCGATCTCGTCGAGCGATTCGAGCAGCCAAGCCCGCACTACGGCCCCGTTCCGCTCTGGTGGTGGAGCGGTGAGCGACTCGAACTCGACCGGCTGCGCTGGCAGCTCGACCAGCTGCTCGACCAGGGCGTGCACCAGGCCGTCGTGATGAACCTCGCGCCGACCGGCCCGCTGTACGGCGCGCTCGCCGACGACCCGCCCTTCATGTCGGAGGAGTGGTGGGCGATCTTCGTCGCGGTGAGCGAGTACGCGCGCGACCGCGGCTTCCAGGTCTGGCTCTACGACCAGATCGGCTTCTCGGGGGCGAACCTGCAGGGGCACCTGGTCGCGGAGCAGTCCGCGTTCGCCGGGCGCTCGCTCAGCCAACTCCGCGTTTCGGCGGTGGATGGCGCGGCCGAGGTCTCGGCGCCGATCGGTGGCGAGGCGCTCGGGGCCTGGTTCGCGCCATCCGACGGCTCTGCAGTGATCGCGGTGCCCGTGGCGGAAGGCGTTGCGCGCCACCCTCGGGCCGACGGCGACCTCGTGCTCGCCGTCTCGGTCACCCGCGGCTTCGACTACTTCTCCGCCGAGGCGTGCGCGGCGCTCATCGATCGCGTCTTCGGCGAGTACGAGCGCCGGGTCGGACATCTGTTCGGAACCGGCATCGGCGGGGTGTTCCAGGACGAGCTGCCGGACGTGCCGAACTGGTCGCACGACTTCGCCGCGAGATTCGCCGAAGCGGCCGGCTACGACATCCTCGATGTGCTCCCTGCGGTGTTCGGCGACACCCCGAGCGCAGAGACTGCGGTGGACGCCGGGCGGGTGCGACTCGACTACCACCGCGTGCGCGCGCTGCTCTCGCGGCGCGCGTTCTTCGACCCGCTCGCTGCCTGGCTGGATGCCGCGGGCCTCCCCTGCGGCTTCGACCAGCAGACCCCCGCCCGCGAGGGCGAGCCGATCGGTGCCGTCGCGCACTACGCGGACTACCTCGAGACGCACGCCGGATACGCGATCCCCGGCAGCGACCACTGGGGCGACTCGAAGATCCACTCGTCCCTCGCCCACGCCCACGGCCATGGCCGGGTCTGGATCGAGGCGTTCCACTCCTCCGGCTGGGGCGGCACCCTCGAGGAGACCTACGACTGGCTCACCCCCTACTACCGCCGCGGCGCCACCCTCTACGACCCGCACGCCGTGTACTACTCGACCAGGGCCGGCTGGTTCGAGTGGGCGCCGCCCTCGACGTGCTGGCGCCAGCCGTACTGGCCGGACTACCACGTGTTCGCGGGAGCAGTCACTCGCCTGTCGTCCCTGCTGACCGCCGGCGACCACGTCGCCTCGACGGTGCTCTACTACCCGACCGAGTTCGTGCAGTCGGTGCTCGCGGTGAACGGCGACGGCGCAGCGGCCAAGGCGTCGGAGGACCTGTACTTCGCCCTCAACGGGCTCACCGCCTGGTTCTCCGAGCGGCGTGGCCTGCTCGAACGCGCGGGGGTGGACTACGACATCCTCGGTGGGTTCTCGCTCAGCGGTGCGCGGGTCGACGGCGACGAGCTCGTCCTCGCGGGCGAGCGCTACCGCACGGTCGTGCTGCCCGGTGCCGAGGTGCTCGGATCCGACATCGCCGGGATGCTCGCGGCCTTCGCGAGCGCAGGCGGGCGTGTGGTGGTCGTCGGGGAGGCGCCGAGTCGATTCGTGCCCGCTCTCGGTGCGGACGACGCATCCACGACCGACGCCGCCGCAGCGTTCACCGCCGCCCTCGCCTCCGGTGCGATCATGCGCGTCGACACCGCGGAGCAGGTCGCTGCCGCCGTCCGTCCGTCGGTCGTGCAGGTGACGGCCGACGCACCGGTGCTCCACCGCCGTCTCGGCGACCTCCACGTGATCGCAGCGATCGCGCACGACGAGCACAGCGGCACCGAGCAGCCGATGCTGCCGGAACTCGCGAGCCTGTGGGACGGCGGCGACTTCGACTTCAGGGTCTACTGGAACCTGCTCACCGAGCGCGGCTACCACCTGCGATCGTTCGCCGATCGCACCCTGTCGGTGCGCGTCGACGGACTCGACGCCGAGGGGGTCACGGCCCAGGTGTGGGATCCGCGCACCGGCCAGCGCCGGGCAGCCGCCGTCACCGCGGTGCCGGGCGGACTCGAGATCGCCGCCGACTTCCGCGTCGGCAGCTTCGCGATCATCGTGGTCGGTCCGGGCCTCCCCGAGCCGACCGGGCAGGCGGGGGGCGAGCGGATCGAATCCGTGCCCGTCGACGGGGACTGGCGCGTCCAGGCGGAGTCGACGCTCGACAACCGGTGGGGGGATGTCGACGCGCCATCCCGGCCCGGCGTCGTACCCGTGCAGGTGTGGGAGTTCGAGCACGCGGTCGACGGCGGCGAGGCATCCACGGTGCTCGCGACGTTCGGGCCGTTCGCCGAGGTGACGGATGCCGCAGGGCAGTGGCACCCCGCGGAGTGGTCGCTCTCCCGAGGCATCCACAACGACACCATCCACGAGGACAGCCTCGGACCCAATGGCTACGTGCCGGAGGAGTTCGTGGAGTGGAAGGGCCTGGTCGCCGGCGAGCAGCGCCGACTGCGCACGACGATCACCGTGCCCTCCGGCGGATCACCCGTGCTCGCGGTCGGCGCGAACGCGGCGCGATCGGTGCGGTTCGACGGGGTCGAGCTCGAGGTCGGGGCGCCGGCCTACCTGTCGTTCAGCGCCATCCCCGCGGGCACGGGACTGCTCGAACTCGAGTTCACCGCAACGGATGACGGCAGCCTGCGCACCTCGTTCGCGCTCACGACCGACCCGGCGCGGTATGCCCGCCCCGAGTGGGTGACCACGAGCGACCCGTCGGCGCCGTCGACCGGGGTCGTCGCGTCGACCACCTTCGACCTCGCGTCGCTGCCGGCGGATGCGCGTGTGCAACTCAGCTCCGAGTCGCCGACCGTGCTCGTCGTCAACGGCACCGAGATCGCCCGGCAGAGCGATTTCGACCCGTACGCGGTGCGCCGCTTCACGCGCGTGCACCCCTACGACCTCGCCCGGGTGCTGCGGATCGGCGAGAACACGATCGAGGTGCGGATCACCGACGTGGGCCGCCCGGCCGCGTTCCGGCTCGACTCCGTGCCGGCGGACCAGGACGGGCTCGGCATCGCCTCGAGCTCGGCGTGGGCGGCGACCCGCGAAGGCCGGCCGATCGGCCTCGTCGAGCGGTACGCGCAGTACGAGGATCCGCGCTACGGCTGCATCGTGCCGCGTCCGCATCCGCTGCAGGACGCGACCTGGCTCGAGGGCGCGGGCCGCGACGCGAGCGTGCTCACCGTCGTGCCCGATCTCGCGCCCGGCGTGCGGCGGTCGGAGACGCTCGCCTTCACCGTGCCGATCGGCGCGACCTCGATCGAGGTGCCGACGTCGGTGCCCTTCGAGGTGGATGACGCGACCGTGACCGGCACCCGCATCGTGCTGCCCGCGCCCGCCGGCCAGGACCAGCGCGTCGTCATCCGCTTCCGCCCGGAGGACGGCCGCCGCGGAGGCGCGCTGCTCGACGGCCCCGTGACCGTCGAGGTCGGCGAGGCCTTGGCCGCGCTGCGCCCGTGGCACGAACTCGGACTGGGTGCCCTCGGTGGCGCGGTGCACTACCGCCGCGAACTCCGGATCGACCCGGTCGCCGGCGATGAGCGCGTGGTACTCGAACTCGGAGCGGTGCGCGGCACCGTCGAGGTCAGGGTGGACGGCGCCCTCGTCGAGACCCTGTTCGGCGGTCCGTGGCGCGCGGAACTCACGGATGCAGTTCGCGCCGGCGGCACCTTCTCGATCGAGGTGACAGTGCGCGGCACCCTCGCGCCTTACCTCGCGGTCGCATCGCCGACCTCGGCGATCGCCGCCGGCCAGACCATCCACGGCCTGTTCGGTCCGGTGTCGCTCGAGCGTTGGACCGGCTGAGCTAGAAGTCCGGAGTCTCGTCCCGGTCGACGACGGCCGAGGCGAAGGCTTGCCGGAGTGCGTCCTTCAGGTTCGGCGTCTCGGAGTCGATGATCGTGCTGAACCCGAGCCTCCGTGCTTCGGCGGAGCGCTGCTTCGCGTTCGACGCGGTACGGATCTCGCCCGCGAGGCTGATCTCGCCGATGGCGGCGAGCGTGACGGCGAGCGCCCGCTCCCGGAACGCGCTCGCGATGGCGAGGGCGATCGCGAGGTCGGCGCCCGGTTCGGTCAGCCGGATGCCGCCGACCGTCGACACGTAGACATCCGCCCCCGAGAGCTGCAGGTTCGCCCGCCGCTCGAGCACCGCGAGCAGCATCGCCACGCGAGACGAGTCGACGCCGTTCACCACCCGCCGCGGCTGCGGAGCCTGCGTCTTCACGATGAGCGCCTGCACCTCGACCGGCAGCGCGCGCCGGCCCTCGACGGCGATCGTCACGCACGTGCCGCTCACCGCTGCGCGATTGCGGTTGCCGGAGAGGAACAGCCCCGACGGGTCGGACACCTCCGAGATGCCTTCCCCGGTCATCTCGAAGCAGCCGACCTCGTCCGTCGGGCCGAAGCGGTTCTTGTGCGAGCGCACGAAGCGCAATGCGGTCTGGCGGTCGCCCTCGAAGTGCAGCACGACGTCGACGAGGTGCTCGAGCAGGCGCGGGCCGGCGATCGAGCCGTCCTTGGTGACGTGGCCGACGAGCAGCACCGGGAGGTTGCGCTGCTTGCTGACGCGGATGAGGGTGGACGCGACATCCCGCACCTGCGCAGGTCCACCGGCGAGACCGTCGGTGAGGCTGGATGACACGGTCTGCACCGAGTCCACGATGACGAGCTGCGGCTTCACCTGGTCGATCTGCCCAAGGATCGTCGCGAGGTCGGTCTCGGCGGCGAGGTACAGCTCGGGCTGGAGCGCCCCGGTGCGCTCGGCCCGCAACCGCACCTGGCTCACGGACTCCTCCGCGCTCACGTAGAGCACGCGCTGCCCGGATGCCGCCGCGCGCGACGCCACCTCGAGCAGCAGGGTCGACTTGCCGACCCCTGGCTCCCCGCTCAGCAGGATCGCGGCGCCCGGGACGACGCCGCCGCCGAGCACGCGGTCGAACTCGGCGATGCCGCTCGGCCAGTACGCGGAGGACTCCGCGCCGATGTCCGTGATCGAGCGCGCGGCCGACGTCGGGGCGATGGCCGCGATGCGCTGGGCGGAGACGGAGGCCGTGACATCCTGCACGGTGTCCCACTGCTGGCATTCGCCGCAGCGGCCGACCCACTTGAGGCTGGTCCAGCCGCACTCGGTGCAGCGGAACTGGGTGGTGGGGCGGGCCATGCCGCCATCGTACGGACGACGGACGTCAGTGCGCGGCGTCCCCGCCGTACTGTGTGGAGTTGCCGACGTCGTCGACGTGGAACCAGAAGGAGATGGTCGGCGCTTCGACGCTCGCCTCGATGTCGTGCTCCTCCCACGGCCCGACGGCGATGACGTCGCCGGCGCGGATCGGATGCGGACCGTCAGCGGTGTGCAGCACGCCCTTGCCGGCGACGATCACGAGCACCTCCTCGTCCTCGTGGCGGTGCTCGCCGGGAGCGTGGTTGCGCTGGCCGGGCGCATGGATCGCGACGCCGCTGATCCGGATGCGCCGGCCGGCGACCACGCGACTGCCGATGTGCTCGACATCGTCGGATCCGAGGGCGTCGATGCGGTGGTATTCCATCTCGCTTACGTTACGCCGGAAGACATGATCGGTTTCGCTCGGCGACGACCCTGACCTACCGTGAAAGTGCAGGGGCGCCTCAACCAATCAGAAAATCAGGGAGTACCCAATGACCATCACCGACAACAGCACTCGCTCGGCCGACAACGGCGTCAACAGCGATGCACTCCTCGGCGCGCGCGATGCGCTGCGCGAGGCTCCGGCCGCCGCCGAGTTCACCTGGCGCGCGACCTCCGAGTGGGTGGGCGGCACCTACTCGCGCCAGACCATCGAGCACTTCGACGGCCTCGGCGGTCCGCAGAGCCACAAGAAGGCGTTCATCCTCGAGGGCGACCACCCCGAGGTGTTCGCGTCCGAGGACCGTGCTCCGACCCCGGTCGAGACCGTGCTCGCGGCGCTCGCCGGCTGCCTGACCGCGGGCGTTGCCGCAGTGGCTCAGAACCGTGGCATCCAGCTCAACAAGGTGACCGCCGTCGTCGAGGGCAAGCACAACATCCTCGGCATCCTCGGCGGTGACCCGGAGGTGCGCAACGGCTTCAACGAGATCGACGTCAAGTTCGACATCGACGCCGACGCCACCCCCGAGGAGATCGCGTCGCTGCTCGCGCAGTCGCAGAAGCGCTCCGCGGTGTTCGACGCGCTCACCAACCCGACGACGGTCAACGTCTCCGTCGCCTGAGCAACCGCCAGTAGTACCTGAGGTGCACACCACCGTCGTCGTGATCGGCGCCGGGCATTCCGGCCTGGCGATGAGCCGTCGACTCTCGGAACGCTCGATCGACCACGTCGTGCTCGAGCGCGGTGAGGTGGGCAACTCGTGGAGCACGCAGCGCTGGGACTCGCTGCGACTGCTCACACCGAACTGGCAGACCAGGCTCCCGGGCCTTCAGTACCAAGGTGATCTCCCCGACGGATATGCGTCCGCCGGGGAGATCGCTGCGTTCATCCGCGACTACGCAGTCGCGGTGGATGCCCCGGTCCAGACGAACACGAAGGTGACCCGCCTGTCCCGATCAGAAGCAGGCCGGTCCGACGCCGGCTACCTCGTCGAGACGGACCGGGGCGACTTCACCTCGGACGCGGTCGTGCTCGCGAGCGGCACCAACAACCTGCCGAACCTCCCGGTGATCGCCGACGGGGTGCCGGCGGGCGTCGCATCCATCTCGCCCTTCGAATACCGCTCGCCCGAGCACGTGGCCGAGGGAGGCGTGCTCGTGGTCGGCGCCTCGGCGACGGGAGCGCAGCTCGCCGCGGAGCTCGCGCGAGCGGGTCGCCGCGTCGTGCTCTCGGTGAGCGAGCACGTGCGCCTGCCGCGCGTCTACCGCGGTCGCGACATCTTCTGGTGGATGGATGGCACGGGCGTGCTGGACGAGCGCTACGACGAGCTCGACGACATCATCCGGGCCCGGCACGTGGCATCGCCCCAGCTGGTCGGATCCCCGGAGCGCGCCGTCGACCTCAACGCACTGCGGGCTGCCGGCGTCGAGCTCGTGGGCCGGCTCGGCGTGATCCGCGACGGCGTCGCCCTGTTCTCCGGCGGCCTCGCGAACGTGTTCCACCTCGCCGACCAGAAGCAGGAGCGCCTGCTCGACCGCTTCGACCTGTGGGCCGAGGCGAACCAGGTGGATGGCCTCACCGACGTCGAGCGTCCGGAGCCAACCCGCGAGCCGGAGTCCGTGGTGACCCAGCTCGATCTCGCCGGGCAGGGGATCGGCACGGTGCTCTGGGCCACCGGGTTCAAGCCCGACCACTCGTGGGTCGACCTGCCCGTGCTCGACCACAAGGGACGCATCCAGCACGACGGCGGTGTGATCACCGCATCGCCGGGCGCGTACCTGCTCGGCGCGAGCCTGCTGCGTCGCCGCCGCTCGACCTACATCGACGGGGCAGCCCAGGACACCGCGGAGCTCGCGGAGCACCTGGCGGGGTACCTCGCCGAGTCGCGGCTGCTCCCGACCTAGGAGATCTCGACAGGCTCGATCCACCTTCGCTGCCTAGAATGCGGGCGTGACCACCATCGCGCCCACCACGGCCGCGCTGCGCGTCGCCGTGACCGGGGGCGAGGTGCAGGGCGTGCTTCGCCGCGACCTGCGGATGTGGCGCGGCATCCCCTACGCCGCCCCGCCGGTCGGCGAACTGCGGTTCCGCTCCCCGGCGCCCGTCGAACCGTGGGACGGCGTGCTCGACGCGTCCGAGTTCGGGCCGGTGGCGCCGCAGGACCGCAAGGGGCAGTTCGCGGGACCGCCGACCGCGGTCCCGATGTCCGAGGACTGCCTGACGCATCAACGTCATCGCGCCGCTCGAGGCGCTCCCTACGAGTGGCGGAGGGACTCCCGGTCATGGTCTGGATCCACGGCGGCGCCTACAGCGTCGGCTCGGGCCGCGAGATGCGTCGGCAGGGTGAGCTGTTCGCGGCGGCGGGCGTCGTGTTCGTCAACTTCAACTACCGGCTCGGCGCGCTCGGCTACCTCGACTTCTCGAGCTTCTCGACCGCCGGGCGCATCTTCGAGAGCAATCTTGGCCTGCGCGACCAGGTCGCCGCGCTCGAGTGGGTGCGCGACAACATCCGCGCGTTCGGCGGTGACCCCGGCAATGTGACGGTCATGGGCGAGTCGGCCGGTGCCAACGCCGTGACGACGCTCATGGCGGTGCCCTCGGCGAACGGGCCTGTTCGTGCGCGCGATCGCGGAGAGTCCGCCACCGGACGCGATCTACACGCGAGCGCTCACCACCCAGTGGGCGGAGGAGTACCTCGAGCTGCTGAGCGAGGTGGTGGACAACCAGAGCACCGACAGCACGTCACGCGAGGATGCCGGGGAGCTGCTGGCCGCGGCATCCATCGACGATCTCGTGACGGCGACCACGAGGATGCAGCTGATCCACCCGGACAAGCACCCCGGCACCATCGCGCTCTGCCCGGTGATCGACGGGCACTTCCTGCCCGAGCGGCCGCTCAACGCGTTCATGGAGGGGCGGGCGCACCACGTGCCGCTCGTGATCGGCACGAACGCCCGGGAGGGGTCGCTGTTCAAGGGTCGGCTGGACATCCTCGCGACGACGCCGCCGCGCATCCGCGCGATCTTCGCGCGCACCCGCAAGAAGGCGCGCAAGGCCGTGAAGGCGCAGTACCCGGGACTGCCGGCCCGTCGCCCGGCGTCGGACTTCGGCGGCGACTACGCATTCTGGTACCCGACGGTGAAGGTCGCCGAGCGGCACGCGCGCTTCGCACCGGTCTACTTCTACCGGTTCGACATCGCGCCGCGACTCGTGCGCTGGGCAGGGTTCGGGGCGACGCACGGACTCGAGATGTTCGCGCTGTTCGACCTGCTGCAGTCGCCGTCCGCGTGGGTGATGGGCCTGCTCGGCGGGCGCACGCCGTTCCGCCGCACTGGCGAGCGGATGCGGGCGCGCTGGCTCGCCTTCGCCCGCGACGGCAGCCCCGTGCTCTACCGGGAGGGCGACTGGCCGAAGTACACGGCCCGCAAGCGCCGCACCCTCATCATCGACAAGGTGGACCGGATCGAGGAGGACCCGCAGAGCGCGCGGCGGCTCGCGTGGCAGGAGTTCGTGCCGCACGTCTAGCGGCGGTCAGTCCTTCACGGGTGTCGACAGCCGGTAGAACCAGAACGGGATCACCGAGAGCACGCAGCTCACCGCGGGCACGATCGTGATGGCCGCCCAGATCACGCCCTGCATCTCGGGCGTGACATCCACGCCGTTCTCGTAGCCGGCGAGCACGACGAAGATGCCGAACGCGAGGATCGACAGCGCGTTCATGATCTTCGACACGAAGGTGAGCGTCGCGAACGAGATGCCGTCGTTGCGCACGCCCGTGCGGCGCTCGACGTCGTCCACGGAGTCGGCGATCATCGTCGCCTGCACCACGAGGAAGACGCCAAGGGTCAGGCCGGTGAGGAAGATGAAGACGAGCACGGCGACGAGACTCTCGAATCCGACGAGGAACATCGCGACGTAGAGCGCCGCCGCGATGAGCGAGCTGGCGATCACCGCGACACGGGCCGTGATCCGCTTGAGCAGGAGGGGCGTGCCGAACGAGCCGAGAACGAGTCCGCCGATGATGGCCGCACCGATCAGGGTGAAGGTGCCCTCGTCGCCGTACGCGATCACGACGAACACCGCCCCGCCGGCTTGCACGATGAAGCGCCCGAACCCGACCACGGAGCCGAGCAGCACCATGAGCAGCGGGGTGTTCCTGAACAGGGTCGTGAAGAGCTGGCGGAAGGTCAGCCGTTCGCGAGCGATCACTCGTTCGCGCGGGACGGCGAAGGCGAGCAGGTAGAGCGCCATGCCGACGAAGGAGATGACGAACACGGCGATCGACCAGCCGGAGGCGGTGGTCTCGGGTCCTGCACTGAGCGCTCGTGCGAGCCAGGGCATCCCGAGCGTGGCGATCCCGAGCGCGATCGCGCCGAACGCCCGCACGAAGCCGATCACCCTGGTGCGGGTCGGGGCATCCGACGAACGCTGATCCGATGAGTCCCCAGAACGGCACGTCGCACACCGTGTAGGCGAGGCCCCAGATCGTGTAGACGATGCCGAAGTAGAGCAGTTGCACCGGCTCCTCGGCGTCGGGCACCGAGAACAGCAGTCCGCTGAGCAGCGCAACCGGCAGCGCCGAGAAGAGCACATACGGACGCAGCTTGCCCCAGCGGGTGCGGGTCATGTCGATGATCGAGCCCATGATCGGGTCGGCGATCGCGTCGAGCACCTTGGTGGCGGTGAGCACGATCGTGACGACGGCGATGCCGGCGGTGCTGATCTGGGCGTACTGCAGCAGGTACACGAGGATGAACGTCGACACCGTCGTGAGCACGAGGTTCTGGCCGAATCCCGCGGTGACGAGCGCGATGCCCTGGGCCCGGGCGGACGGCGCGTTTGCCGGCGGCCTGCTGATGGTGGTCGCCGTCATCGCAGCACGATCGTCTTGATCTCGAACGGGCGGAAGGTCAGCGCGGAGAGGTCGCCCGGGCCGATCGGGCGTTCGAGCAAGTCGGTCTCGGTCGCGGTGCGGTCGGTCAGGTCGGCGCGGAGATGCACGGCCGTCGTGGTCGGCTTGCCGAGGCTCTCGTAGAAGCGGAGGGTGACCCCGTCGCCGGTCTCGGTGGGTTTCACGGTCTCGAGGATCACGCCCGCGTCATCCACGGTTGCAAAGGATTCGAACGCGGCGTTGCTGCCGACGATGAGCGGGTTGTTCAGCCGGTAGCCCTCGCGCATCACCTTGGCCAGGTCGCCGGTCGCGAACGGCGTGAACGCGTAGGTGAACTCGTGATGGCCGCGATCGGCGAGCTTGTCGGGGAACGTCGGCGAACGCAGCAGGTTGATGCTCAGCAGTCCGTTCTTCGCGCGGTGCCCGTACTTCGTGTCGTTGAGCAGCGCGAAGCCGCCCGTCTCGCCCTCGACCGCGATCCACTTGTGCGCGCACACCTCGAACTGCGCCTTCTCGACCGAGTCGCGCTCGGTCGTCACGCGATCGATGTGCCCGAACTGGATGTCGCACTTCACGACATCCGCGTACTGCACAGGCCGGAACTCGGCCCGCAGCATGTGGTGCTTCTGGTGCCAGTCGACCTTCGTCTCGAAGCGGACGACGTCGCTGCCGGACTCGAGCACGATGCGCTGGTCGACGGTGACCTTCGGCCCGCTGAGCACCTGATGGCGAACGACCGTCGGGCCGTCGATGTAACTCTCGGAGGAGGTTACTCGCAAGGCACGCGGAGGCTTCTCGAAGTAGTCGACCTTGATGTCCCACGCGTTGAACGGCCAGACGTACGGGTCCTTGAACAGGACGAGACGGTTGAGGCCGTCCTTCGCATGCTCGACGCCCGACGGATCGACGCACGAGGTGATCTCGCCTGTGGGACCGAACGTCAAGGACAGTCGGCCGTTGGTGAGTGTGTTCGCCGTGTGGCCGAGACTTGCGGCCGGAGGGGACGGCTCGAGTGCTGTCGAGGCGTAGGGGGCCACGTGGGCGTGGAACCACGTGTCATTCACCTTGACTGGTTCGTGCCGCGTGAATGAGGTGAGATTCGTGGCGGTCGGATTGTCTCCGGACGCCGTCAACGTCGCGGCGATCGCATCGAGGTCGGACTCGATCCGCTCGTAGGTCTCGACCGCCTCGACGTTCACTCGACGAATCGAAGACCCCGGGATGATGTCGTGGAACTGGTTGAGCAGCACCTCACGCCAGAGCTGCTCGAGATCGGGCCGCTGGCCGACGATCGCCGCGAGCGCCTCGACCTCGTGGAGCTTGCGCTCGACGATGCGGTTGTACCGCTTGATCCACCCCTGCGTCGTGTAGGTGCCCTGGTGCGTCTCGAGGTAGAGCTCGCCGTGGTGGGTGTGCTCGACGTCCACCGTCTCGAGGTGCTCGAAGAACGCGCTCGCGGTCGAGTACTCGACCTTCGGCAGACCCTTCATCCCCTGTGCATTCGGCCCCTGCTCACGACCGGTCACCTCGTGGTGGATCTCGCCCGGCCCACCCCCGCCGTCGCCCGACCCGTAGACCAGCAGCGCGGTGTTGAGCGCGCGCTCCGGGTACTTCTTCAGCCCGGTGAGCAGCGCGTCGGCCGCACCCCGGCTGTTGTAGTCGCCCTCCGGCGGCATGTGCACGAGCACGCTCGATCCGTCGATCCCGGCCCAGTGGAAGGTGCGGTGCGGGAAGTCGTTGACCTTGTTCCAGGCGAGCTTGATGGTCTGGAACCAGTCCATCCCCGCGCCCTTGAGGATCTGCGGCAGGTTGCCGTTGTACCCGAACGTGTCCGGCAGCCAGCACAGTCGCATCTGCTCGTCCGTGAGCCCGAACGTCTCCTGCAGGTACCGTCGCCCGACCACAGCCTGGCGCACGAGCGACTCGCCGGACGGCAGGTTCGTGTCGGGCTCGACCCAGAACGAGCCCTGGATCTCCATGCGGCCGTCGGCGACGGCCTTCTTCATGCGATCGAAGAGGACAGGATGCCGCTGCTGCGTCCACGCCATCTGCTGCGGCTGGCTCGTGCCGTACCGGTACCCGGGACGTCCCTCGATCGTGCCGTGCTCATCGAGGGAGTTCATCGCGCGGACGTACGTGCGCGCCGCCTTGCGCCGAGTCTCGCGCAGCGGCCAGAGCCAGGCCATGTCGAGGTGTCCGTGCCCGATAGCTGAGTACACGAAGTCCGAGGTGGATGGCGCGGCCAGCGGCACCGCGAGCAGCGCGCGTGCTCCGGCGACATCCCCTCGGCGGAACCGCTGGTACGCGCCGCGCAAGGATGCCCGCAGCTGGGCCTCGAGCGCGGCATCCTCGGTCGCGCCCGCCAGCACGACGAGCGTCAGGTAGTCGTAGTACAGGGCGTAGGTCTCGTCATCGCGGGTGGCCAGGTGCGCGCCGAAGAACGCCGGGCGGCCGACCTCGTACAGGATCCAGCCGTTGTACGTGACGTCGGCGTAGAGCTCGACCGAGCCGCGCGACAGATCTGCGGTGCGCACCGGACGGAATCGGCCGGCGCTGTGCGGCAGGTCCGCCTGCTGGAACGCTGTCGTCACGCCGTCGACCAGTTCGCCGCCCGGCGTGTACACCAGGCCCTCGCCGCGGATGCCGAGCATGACGATCGGGTCGGTGACCCCGGCCGGGACATCCCCGGTGAGCCGCAGCCACGCGCAGCCGAACACGCGGCCCCACGACTGCCCGGCGCCGAAGGGCCGGAATGCGCTGCGGTCGAGCTCCGCGAACGGAATGGGCTCCGGCGACCGCACGATCTCGGCGCGCAGGTCCGCGACCTTCGTGAAGATGCGGCGGCGGATGTGCTGCAGCCGTCGGTACTCGCCGGGCTGCTGCGCTCGTAGACCCAGGAGGAACGTCGCGAAGTTCATGCGGTGCTCTCCTCCTTCGGTTGGCGCAGGCAAGCCTAGCGAGATGAGGGAATGTCGATCCGCCGTCAGCGCTGGATCGCCGGCTGCACGCCCCCGCCGGCCATCTGCACGAACGCCGCGAGATCCGGCTCCGCCGTCAGCGGCTCGAGGATGACGCTCGTCGCGCCCGCGTCGACCCACGCCCGTGCGCCAGCCGCGACCTCCTCCGGCGACCCGGCCAGCCCGGACTCGCCGTGCACGAACTCCTTCGTCGCCAGCCGTTCGGCGCCATCCGCTCCGAACGCGGTCGGGATGAAGACGACCACCTCGCGCAGCCCGGCAGGAAGGTCGGCGACCTGGGCGGGGGTCGTGCCACCGACGAGGATGACGCCGTCCGCAACCTCCGCCGCGAGCTGCTTGGTCTTCGGTCCCTCCGCTCCGATGAGGATGCTCGGCGCCACGTCCGGAGGCCAGGCCAACCGCACGCGGTCGAGTCGCACGTACCGTCCGTCGACGGTGACCTCGTCTCCGGCGAGTAGCGTGCGAAGGGCGGTCGTGTACTCGCGGAGGAGGGTCATGGGGGAGTCGGCGCGGACGCCGGCCTGCGCCATCCAGTCCTGCACACCGTGTCCGACGCCGATGATCGCCCGTTCGCCGAACAGCCGGCGCAGGGTCGCGATCTCCATCGCCGGCGAGCGCGACGTTGCGGAAGGGTGCGGGCATGACCCCGATGCCGACGGCCAGGCGATCGGTCGACGCGAGCACTGCGGACGCCGTCGCGATGCCGCCGGTGAGGAAGGAGTCCTCCCAGAGCCAGAGCTGTTCGAGGCCCGACTGCTCGGCGATCTGCGCGAGCGGCAGCAGCTGCTCGGGCGGGTTGGTCGGCCGCACGATCGCGCCCACCGAGACCATCGGGCTACTGCTTCGCGTACGAATGGGCTCCGGTGCCGGCATACCCGCCACCCTGCACGATGACGTACTCGGGCCGCAACGGCTCACCCGCGAACCAGTGCTCGAGGATCTCGCGCGTGCCGGCGGCGTACCGGGCTTGCGCGGTGAGCGACGTGCCCGAGGTGTGCGGCGTCATGCCGTGGTGCGGCATGGTGCGCCACGGGTGGTCGGCGGGCGCGGGCTGCGGGAACCAGACGTCGCCCGCGTACCCGGCGAGCTGCCCGCTCTCGAGGGCGCGCACGATCGCGTCGCGGTCGGCGATCGCCCCGCGCGCCGGGTTCACGATGTACGAGCCGCGCCGCATGGTCGCGAGCAGGTCGTCATCGATCAGGCCGCGGGTCTCATCGGTCAGCGGCGCGTGCACCGTCAGCACGTCGACCTCCTTGATGAGCGACCGGATGTCGTCGTGGAAGGTGAGTCCGTACTGCTGCTCTACCTCGGCGGGAAGGCGGAACCGGTCGGAGTAGTGCAGCTTCACGCCGAACGGCGCGAGCCGCTCGATCACCGCGCGGCCGATGCGGCCAGCGGCGAAGACGCCGACGTCCATACCCTCGAGGTCGTACGAGCGCTGCACGGCGTCCGCGATGTTCCAGCCTCCGTCGAGCACGATCTTGTACGCGGGCAGGTAGTCCCGCACGAGCGCGAGCACCTGCATGACGGTGTGCTCGGCGACCGAGATGCTGTTGCTGTAGGTGATCTCGGCGACCGTCATCCCCTTGTCGATCGCCGTGGCGAGGTCGACGTGGTCCGAGCCGATGCCCGCCGTGATCGCGAGCTTGAGGTTCCTCGCCTTGGCGAGGCGCTCCGGGGTGAGGTACGCGGGCCAGAACGGCTGCGAGATCACGACGTCCGCATCGGGCAGCTCGCGCTCGAACTCGGAGTCCTCGCCCTCCTTGTCGCTCGTGACGACGAGGGTGTGTCCGTTGGACTCGAGGTAGTCGCGCAGGCCGAGTTCGCCGGACACGCTGCCGAGCAGAGCCCCGGGAGCGAAGTCGACCGCCGACGGGGTGGGCAGCGTCTGCCCGTTCGGATACCGCTCGATCACCGGCAGCGAGTCGCGGGTGTATTCGGTCGGGTAGCCGGACTCCGGGTCCGGGTAGAGCACGACGAGCACCTTGGCCATGTCCGGCTCCTCAGAACGTGATCTCGGCGAACTCGCGCACGGCAGCCGTGAGCGCGCGTTCGGTGGGGAGTCGCTCCATGGATGACGCGCCGTAGAACCCGTGCAGGTTGTCAGCGTTCCGCAGCACGAACTGGGCATCCGCGGGGTCCGCGACCGGGCCGCCATGGACGAGCACGATCACGTCGTCCCGCACCGACCGCGCGGCGGCCGCCCACTCGTTGGACAGTGCGACGCAGTCATCCAGGGTCCGAGCCGTCTCGGCGCCGATCGTGCCGCCGGTGGTGAGTCCCATGTGGCACACGATGACGTCGGCGCCGGCCTTGGTCATGTTGATCGCGTCATCCACCCCGAACACGTACGGGGTCGTGAGCAGGTCGGCCTCGCGGGCGTGCGCGATGAGTTCGACCTCGAGCTGGTAGCTCATGCCGGTCTCCTCGAGGTTCGCGCGGAAGGTGCCGTCGATGAGTCCGACGGTCGGGAAGTTCTGCACGCCCGAGAAGCCCTGCTCCTTGAGCTGCCTGAGGAACAGCTTCGGGTTGTAGAACGGGTCGGTGCCGTTCACGCCGGCCAGCACGGGGGTGTGCTTCGTGATCGGCAGCACCTCACGGCCCATGTCGACCACGAGCTCGTTGGCGTTGCCGTACGCGAGGAGGCCGCTCAGCGAGCCGCGGCCCGCCATCCGGTATCGCCCGGAGTTGTAGATCACGATGAGGTCGGCGCCGCCGTCCTCCTCGCACTTGGCCGAGAGGCCGGTGCCGGCGCCCGCGCCCACGATGGGGCGTCGCTCGGCGATCTTCGTTCGCAGGCGGTCGAGGATCTCGGCGCGCGGTACGTATGGCATGAAGGTCCTTCGTTGGTCAGGCCGCCGCGCTGGCGCGGTCGGTCGGCTGGTCGGTGATGAGCGCGTGGAGGCGGTCGGCGAGCCAGACCGCGAGCTCCGGGTCGTTGATGTCGGCGGGGGACTCGACCAGGTCGATGCCCGATCCCGCCAGTCCGCTGCGGACCGCGCCGAACAGCGCGTCGTCCGCCTCCGCGTCGAAGAACGGGCCGCCGGGGGTCGCGATCGCCGAGACCCCACCGAGCGGCAGCACGACGACGGCAGGACCGGTGGATGCCGCGACCTTGCGTGCGAGCTCGGCACCGAGCTGCGCGCACTCCTCGGGAGTCGTGCGCATGAGCGTGACGCTCGAGTTGTGCACGAAGAGGTTCCGGCCGCGGAAGGCTTCCGGCACGGTGTCCTCCGCGCCCCAGTTGACCATGTCGAGGGCGCCGACCGAGACCACCTGGGGTGTGCCGGTGGATGCCGCGGCGGTCAGCCGATCCGGCCCCGCCGAGAACACCCCGCCGACCAGGTTGTCCGCGAGCTCCGTGGTCGTGACATCCAGCACGCCGTCGATGTAGCCCTGGCGAATGAGGGACTCCATCGCCCGGCCGCCCGATCCGGTCATGTGGAACACGAGCACCTCGTAGCCGAGCTTCCTCGAGCCGTTCGCGGGCCCTGGTCACGCACGGCGTGGTCACGCCGAACATGCTCGCGGCGACGAGTTGCTTCGACTGGGTCTCCGGGATGGGCGGGGCGAGCAGCATGCCCGCGACCGCTGCCGCGGCATTGCCGAGCACGACCGTGGAGATGCGGTTCAGGCCGGCGATGTCCACGATGCTCGGCGCGAGGATGAGGTCGGTCTCGCCGACGTACTGCTCGGTGTTGCCCGAGGCCGCGGTCGAGACGATCAGTCGCGGGAAGCCGAGCGGCAGGTCGCGGAACGCGGTCGCGGCGAGCGAGGTGCCGCCGGTGCCGCCGAGGGCCAATGCGCCCTGCACCCGACCGTCATCGACGAGCGTGCGCACGATGGCCGTCGCGCCGGAGGCCATTGCGGCCATCGCGACGCCGCGATCGGAGCCGGCGACCAGGGCATCCAGGTCCGCTCCTCCGGCGGCGGCGACCTCACGGCTGGAGATGTCGGGTTCGAAGCCGGGGGATCCCAGGATCCCGAAGTCGACGACGACGGTCTCGATCCCTTGCGAATGCAGGCGATCGCGCACGAAGGCGTACTCCGGACCCTTCGTGTCCAGGGCTCCCAGCAGAACGACAGTGGGGGACATCATTGGCTCTCTCCGGGTGCAGCGGTTGACCGCGACCCTGTCACGCTCCCCATAATGTCCAGATGACCATCGAGCGCACGAGTGCCAATTCGTTCAGATTGGCGACGATCGGATCCAATCGGCTCGCCCGACTGCTCGGCGACTGGGTCACCGGGGATGGCGCGCTGCACGACCAGCTCGCCGTGCAGGTGCGCCGGCTCATCGCGAGCGGCGCCCTGAACTCCGGCACGAAGCTGCCGTCGGAGCGCTCGCTGAGCGCCGCGCTCGGCATCAGTCGCAACACCGTCACGAAGTCGTTCGACGTGCTGCGCAGCGAGGGCCACCTTGCCAGCCGTCAGGGTGACGGCACCTACGTCTCGGCGACCAGGCGGGTGCAGACGCCGCGCGGCGACGACCGGCTGCGGTCGTTCATGGCCGACGGCAACGTGGGCCAGATCGACCTGCGCAGTGCCGCGCTGCCCGGGCTGCCGATGGTCGCGGAGCACTTCAACCTGCTCGACAGCTCGCGCACGAGGGAGCTCGTGTCGTCGCACGGGTACCTGCCGACCGGCCTGCCGGAGCTGCGCACCGCGGTCGCCGCGTACTACTCGGCGCTCGGGCTGCCCACCGAGCCCGACCACATCCTGATCACGTCGGGGGCGCAGCAGGCACTCCGGCTCGCGGCGGCCTCGCTCACCGAGCCCGGGTCGGTCGTGCTGATCGAGGAGCCGTCGTTCCGCGGCGCGATCGAATCGCTCAAGGCGCTCGGCGCACGCCTGATCGGGGTGCCCTCCGGGCCCGACGGCATCAACGTCGACGAGCTCGCGAGCGCCGTGGCCCGCGAGAAACCGGCCCTCATCGTGCTGCAGTCCACCGTGCACAACCCGACCGGCTCGGTGCTGGACACCTTCCGCCGCAGCCGCGTCGCGACGATCGCGAACCGCTACAACGTGCCCATCATCGACGACGCGACCCTCGCGGACACGATCATCGACGGGGAGCGGCGGCCCATCCCGCTCGCCGCGGGAAGCGAGCAGGTGCTCACGGTCGGATCGATGAGCAAGTCGTTCTGGGGCGGCATGCGGGTTGGCTGGATGCGCGCGCATCCCGACGTGGTCGCCGAGCTGGCCGCGGTCAAGGGCGGCGAGGACCTCGGCACGTCGGTGATCGCGCAACTGCTCGCCAGCCAGCTGCTGCCGCGCATCGAGCGCGCGCGGGACGAGCGGCTGCGCACGCTGTCCGAGGCGCGGCGGCTCGCGCTCGAGGCGCTCGCCGAGCTCATCCCGGACTGGATCCCCCAGGTGCCGACGGGCGGCGGCTCGCTCTGGGTGAAGCTGCCGGACTCGTCGGCGACGTCGTTCGCGCAGCGTGCGGAGCGCTTCGGCGTGCGCGTGCTGCCCGGCTCGACGTTCAGCGTGGTCGACCGTCTCGACGACCACCTGCGCATCTCCTACGCCTCGGCGCCCGAGATCACGCGGCGCGGCATCGAACTGCTCGCCGAGAGTTGGAACGCTCAGGCCCACTCCTGAGCGTCGCTCGGCCAATGAGTGCCACCATCGCCAAATTGGCCCTCGGCCTGCCCGTCCGTCCGAATGAGGATGGTCACCATGCCAGCAGCACAGGGTCGTGGACGCGGTGGAGTGACGCCGCTCAGTGAGGTCGTCGTCGAGCCACAGGAGTGGGGTCGGCTCGAGTGGATGGTCTCCGACGCGATCGGCAACTCCGACGCGCTGACGATGGGCAAGTGCTTCATCCAGCCCGGCAAGGCCAACCCCGTGCACCACCACCCGAACTGCGATGAGGTGCTGCACGTCATCCGCGGTCGGATCAGCCACCGCGTCGACGACGAGATCGTCGAGATGACCGCGGGCGACACCGTCTCGATCCCGATGGGCGCGATCCACAACGCCATCAACATCGGCGACGAGGAGTGCGAGCTGCTCATCACGTACAACACGGCCAAGCGCCAGGTGGTCGGCGAATGACCGAACGACACCGGCTCGCGATCGTCGGCAACGGCGTCGTGAGCGAGATGCACTTCCGTGGCTACCTCGCGCATCCCGAGACCGTCGAGATCGTCGCGACCGTCGACCCCAGCCCCGAGCGGCGCGCGTGGGTCGAGGAGACGTTCGGCATCACGACGACCTTCGCCTCGATCGCCGACGCGGTGGCCGGCGCCGACTTCGACGTCGCCGTCGTGAGCACGCCGAGCCATGTCCGGCTGAGCGCGGTGCAGGAGCTCGCGGCAGCCGGCAAGCACCTGTTCGTCGAGAAGCCGCTCGCCGACGGCGTCGAGGAGGCCCGTCGCGTCGTCGCGGCCGCCGCGGATGCGGGCGTGAAGCTCGCCGTCGACCAGAACTTCCGCTACCACTACGCGTTCGGCCAGGCCCGTGACGCGTTCCGCGCCGGACGCATCGGTGCGATCGTCTCGATCGACCAGCGCGAGCTCATGTGGCGCGAGGTCACCGGATGGCGCGCCGAGCAGGTGCACCACGCCCTGTCCGTCATGGGCGTGCACTGGTTCGACGGCTTCCGCTACCTCCTCGGTCGCGAGGCGGACTGGATCGTGGCCACCACCCACAAGTCGCCGGCCATGGTTGCGGCGGGAGAGACCGACGCGTCCATCCACGTGCGCTTCGGTGACGTCGGCGTCAACTACACCCAGAGCTTCTCGAGCCGGGTGCAGCGCATCGAGACCGTGGTGATCGGCGAGCAGGGCACGCTGCTGTTCGACTACGACCACCTCGAGATCCACACCGCCGACGGCGTCGAGGTCATCGAGAATCCGTGGGCGGGCGACGGGAAGCCCGAGTCGGCGTACCTCGGCCTCGCGGAGCTGCTGCGGGCGATCGACGAGGGGGACGAGCCATCCAACTCGGGTGCGGACAACCTGCACACCCTTTCGCTGCTCGACGGTGCGTACCGCTCGGCCGCGACCGGTGAGCTCGTGCGCTTCGAGAACGGACTGCTCTGATGCGCATCGCGTTCTCCAAGCCGGCCTCGCCCGCCGATCTCGACCACCTCATGAACGACTTCCGCGAGGAGGGCTACGAGGGACTCCAGCTCAAGACCGGGCAGTTCCTGCCGTACCTCGACGACCCGGAGGGCTTCACCGCGAAGTACACCGCCCCGGGCGTCGCCTCGAGCCTCGTCTACTACGACGAGCTCGACGATGGACGACTGGATGCCGTGATCGACTTCGCCGCGGCGGTCGGCAGCGAGGTGGTGGTCTTCTGCCACAACCGCACGCGCGACAGCCTCGCCGACGGCGAGCGCGTCGCGATCGCCCGGCAGCTCGCCACCCACGCCGCGAAGGCGCGGTCGCTCGGGCTCGGCTTCTCGCTGCACCACCACTTCGACCACCCGGTGATGCTGCCCGGAGGACGTCCGTGAGTTCTGGGGCGCGATCGAGCCCGGCCTCATCGGCCTCACCGTGGACACCGCGCACCTCGCCAAGAGCGGGGTGGATGACATCCCGGCGTTCCTGGCGGAGTTCGCGCCGATCGTGGACAACATCCACCTCAAGGACTACTCCGAACAGGACCGTGCCGACGGCGAATGGCGCCTGCTCGGCGAGGGGGAACTCGACCTCGATGGCATCCTGCGGCAGCTCGCCGCGGATGACTTCGAAGGCTGGCTGTGCGTCGACGAGGAGTCGTCGGCATCCCTCGACGAGGGATTCCGCGTCTCGCGCGCGTGGCTGGACCACCACCTACCCGCGAAGGCGGCGTAGCCAGCACCCTGCACCAAAGTCGGTTCGTTCCATCAATGTCGAAGGGAAACACCACCATGGCAATATCTCGAGGCAGACGTCGTCTGCTGAAGTCCGCGCTCGCCGCGGTATCCGTGATCGGCCTCGCGGTCGGCCTCGCCGGCTGTGCGCCGGGCGGTGGCGGCGAAGCAGAGCCCGAGCCCACGAACGACGGCCCGGTCACCATCACCTGGTGGGACTACTACACCGAGGGCGCCGCGGCCACCCAGCTGGACGCGCTGCTCGCCGAGTACACCGACGCCCACCCGAACGTCACGATCGACCGCACGGTCATCGCGTACGCGGACCTCAAGAAGACCCTGCTGCAGTCGGCCGGTGCCGCGTCCCTCCCGGATGTCGTCATCATCAACAGCCCCGACCACCAGCAGTTCGCCGAGCTCGGCATCGCCGCGAACCTCGACGACCGTCTCGCCGAGTGGGGCGAGCTCGACAAGTACGCGCCCGGCATCATCGCGTCGGCGACGTACGAGGACAGCGTGTACGGCCTGCCGATCTCGGCGAACTGCCTCGCGCTGTTCTACAACCCCGAGATGCTCGACGAGGCCGGTGTCGACGTGCCGACCACGTGGGCCGAGATGGAGGATGCCGCAGCGGCACTCACCACGCCCGAGCACTACGGCTTCGCCTACTCCGCGATCAACAACCAGCAGGCCGTGTTCCAGTTCCTGCCCGCGCTCTGGCAGAGCGGGTCGGACCTCTACACGCTCGACTCGCCCGAGTCGGTCAAGGCGCTCGACTACTGGGCCGGGCTGATGGACTCCGGCAGCGTTTCGAAGGAGGCGCTCAACTGGGACCAGTCGGCCGTCGCCACCGAGTTCGCGCAGGGTCGCACGGCCATGATGATCAACGGCCCGTGGCAGCTCCCGTTCCTCAAGACCGAGGCACCCGATCTGGACTACAACGTCGCGCTCCTGCCCGAGGGCAAGGAGGCCGCATCCGTGCTCGGCGGTGAGAACTACATGCTCATCGACGGTCCGAACGTGGACACGGCGTGGGACATCCTGAAGTTCCTGCAGCTGCCCGAGAACGCCACGCTGATGAACCAGGCCGGCGGCAGCCTGCCGACGCGCACGGACATCGACCCGTTCCCGGACAACGAGCTCATCGGCACCTTCACCGAGGCGCTGCAGATCGCTCGTCCGCGTGCCTTCGGGCCGTCCTACGCGGAGGCCGCCGACCAGGTGGTCATCGCACTGCAGTCCAGGATGACGGGTCAGGCGACCTCGGCGGATGCGTTGAAGACCGCGGCCGCGGCCGTCGATCCGATCCTCCCGCAGAAGTAGTTCCGCCGAACAGCGCGATCTCCACGAAAGAGCTATGACACTCTCACGCTCAGTCCTTCCGGCGAACGGCTTCAAGCCGTTCGCCGGAAGGCGCGCGCTCGGCGCGCTCGGTCGCTACAGCTTCGTGCTGCCGGCCGTCATCTTCCTCATCGTCTTCATGTTCTACCCGCTGCTGTACACGTTCAACCTCAGCCTGTTCGACGTCAACGCGGGCAACTTCATCAAGGGCGGCGCCCCGTTCGTCGGACTCGGCAACTACCTCGAGTTCATCCAGTCGCCGACCTTCCTGCCCTCCCTGGGCATCACCATCGTCTTCACGGTCGGGTCGCTGTTCTTCCAGCACACGATCGGATTCCTGTTCGCCCTGTTCTTCAACCGCGGCTTCCCGGGGTCGGGCGTGCTGCGGGCCCTCATGCTCGTCGTCTGGGTGCTGCCGGCCGTCGTCTCGGCGAGCCTGTGGCGCTGGATCTACAGCGGCAGCTACGGACTGCTCAACGCGTTCCTCGGCCTGCTCGGCATCGAGTCGACCGACTCCTACCTCGTCAACCCGCAGACCGCGCTCATCGCCGTCATCGCGGCGAACGTGTGGGTGGGCATCCCGTTCCACATGCTCCTGATCTACGCGGGGCTCCAGGGCATCCCGCAGCAGCTGCACGAAGCGGCGAGCATCGACGGGGCGAACGCGTGGCAGCGGTTCTGGCGGATCACCTGGCCGCTCATGCGCCCGGTGGTGACCATCACCCTGCTGCTCGGGTTCGTGCACACCTTCAAGGTGTTCGACATCATCTACGTCATGACCGCCGGTGGACCGGCCGGCGCCACGAACGTGCTGTCGATCGCGGTCTACACGCTGTCGTTCGAGTACTTCAGGCTCGGTGACGGTGCAGCGGCGGCCAACATCCTGCTGCTCATCCCGCTGCTGCTGTCGGTGTTCTACCTGTGGCTCCGGCGCCGAGAGGAGAACCTGCTGTGACCGCGACACCCGAGGGCGTGCAGGCCCAGATCGCCGCGCCGAGGCGCAAGAACAAGGTCGCCTCCGAGCGTCCCAAGTGGCACCTGACGGCCATCGCGATCGTGCTCGTCGGCATCTTCCTGTTCCCGCTGTACTGGATGATCTCGACCTCGTTCAAGGCCGAGGACCAGCTGTTCACGCGGCCCCCGACCTGGTTCCCGATCCCGCTCGAGATCGGCAACTACATCACGGCGGTGTTCGAGAACTCGGACATGATCCGCTCACTCGGCAACAGCCTCATCATCAGCGTCGGCGCAACCGTGCTCACGCTGCTGCTCGCGGCTCCAGCGGCCTACGGACTCGCGCGGCTCCGGCTGCGCTGGACCGCGGCGCTGCTGCTGCCGTTCCTGATCGCGCAGCTGCTGCCGGCGATCAACGTCGCGCTGCCGATGTTCGCGCTGTTCACGCAGTGGGGCCTGGTCAACACCTACCCCGGCCTCATCCTGGCCGACACGGTCGGCAGCCTGCCGTTCGCGGTGATCGTGCTCCGGCCGTTCTACCTCAACATCCCGAAGGAGCTCGAGGAGGCGGCAGCCGTGGATGGCGCGTCGAGGTTCCAGTCGTTCTTCCGCATCGTGCTGCCGCTCGTGCGGCCCGGGCTCGTGACGGTCGCGGTGTTCGCGTTCGTGATGACCTGGGGCGAGTTCATCTTCGCCCTGACGCTCACCACCAAGCCCGACCTGCAGCCCGTCACGGTGACGCTCAACTCGTTCATCGGGTTGTACGGCACGCAGTGGGGGCCGCTCATGGCGGCATCCACGGTCGTCGCGATCCCGATCGTCGTCGTGTTCGCGGTGTTCCAGAAGTACATCACCGGAGGCCTCGCGGCAGGATCGGTGAAAGACTGAGCGCCATCCACGACGCCGAATTCACCATCCCAGGGATGCTCGTCCGAGAGCACCGACTGCCCGTGCCCGTGGACTGGAGCGCGCCGGAGTCGCTCGGCTCGCTCGACCTGTTCGCGCGGGAGGTCGTCGACCCGGCGAGGGATGCGGACGACCTCCCCCTGCTCGTGTTCCTGCAGGGCGGGCCGGGCGGCAAGTCGCCGAGGCCGACCACCGCCGACGGCTGGCTCGGGGTTGCGCTCGAGCGCTTCCGGGTGGTGCTCGTCGACCAGCGCGGCACCGGGCGCAGTGGCCGGATCGAAGCCCGCTCGGTGGCGGGACTGACCGATGAGGATGCCGCGCGCCTTCTGCTCTGCTACCGCGCCGACTCGATCGTGCGCGACCTCGAGGCCCTGCGCGAAACGGTCTACGGAGGCCGTCGCTGGTCGAGCCTCGGCCAGAGCTACGGCGGGTTCATCACCCTGCGCTACCTCTCCGTCGCGCCGGAGGCACTCGCCGCGTGCTACATCACCGGCGGGCTCGCGAGCCTCGAGCCGTCGGCCCTCGGCGTCTACCAGCGCACCTACCCGCGAGCCGCGAGCAAGACCGCGAAGTACTACGACCGGTATCCCGCCGACCTCGACGTCGTGGCACGGATCGCCGACCGGCTCGCGGCGGGCGACGTGCTACTGCCCGACGGCGACGTGCTCACCGTCCGGAGGTTCCAGACGCTCGGGATGGCGCTGGGCTCGACCACGGGCGCCGAGCGGCTGCACTGGCTGCTCGACGAGGCGTTCTCGACCGACGGCGAGCTGTCCGACACGTTCCTCGCCCAGGTCGCCGCGCTCACCACGTACGACGACAATCCGCTGTTCGCAGTGCTGCAGGAGAGCATCTACGGCAGCGGGCCGGGCGCGACCGGGTGGGCGGCGGCGGACGAGCTGGCGCGACATCCTGCGTTCGCCGAGGATGCGCGGCCCCTGCAGTTCCTCGGCGAGATGATGTTTCCGTGGATGTTCGACGAGATCCGCTCGCTGCGCCCGTTCCGGAATGCGGCCCACGCGCTCGCGGCCGTGCCCGAGTACCCGGAGCTGTACGACCGCGCCGCGCTCGCTGCGAACGAGGTGCCCGTGAGCGCCGCCGTCTACGACGACGACCTCTACGTGGATGCGGGACTCTCGCTCGAGACCGCCGCCGCGGTCGGCTCGCTCGAAGCCTGGGTCTCCACCACTCACGAGCACGATGCGCTGCACGAGGACGACGCCGTCTTCCGCCGGCTGCTGCACATGACCGACGATCGCGGGGGAGCGCGCGGTGATCGCTGACGTCGTGATCGTGGGCGCGGGCATCATCGGTGCGGCGTGCGCGCGCGAGCTCGCGCTCGCGGGGCTCCGGGTGACGGTGCTCGAACGCGACGACCCCGTGGCCGGGCACGACCTCGAGCGGTGAGGGCAACATCCTCGTCTCGGACAAGCAGCCCGGCCCCGAGCTCGAACTCGCCCTCCACGCCGCGGCCCTCTGGCCCGACCTCGTCGCCGAGCTCGAGGAGCAGCTCGGCGCCGGGTTCCCGTCGATCGAGTACGAGGCCAAGGGCGGCATCGTCGTCGCGACGACCGAGGATGGCGCGGCGCCACTGCGCGCCTTCGCCGCCGCACAGCGCGCCTCCGGCGTCACCGCCCACGACCTCCGCCTGGACGACGCCCGCACCCTCGAGCCGGACCTCTCGCCGGAGCTGACCGCAGCGATCCACTACCCGCAGGACGCGCAGGTGCAGCCGGTGATCGCGGCGGAGGCGCTGCTCGCGTCGGCTCGTCAGCTCGGCGTCGAGGTCCGCTCCGCGCACCGAGGTGCTCGGGGCGCTCGTCGGCGCGGATGGCTCGATCAGGGGCGTGCGGACGTCGGCGGGCGACATCCCGGCCGGAGCCGTGCTGGTGGCGGCCGGGCCGTGGTCGGGCGAGGTCGCGGCATCCTTCGGCCTCGACCTGCCCGTGCTGCCGCGGCGCGGCGTGCTGCTCGTGACCACGCGGATGCCGCACCGAGTGCACCACAAGGTGTACGACGCCGACTACGTGGGCGCGACCCAGTCCGCGGATGCCGTGCTCCAGACCTCGACCGTCATCGAGAGCACGGCCGCCGGCACCGTGCTGATCGGCTCGAGCCGTGAGCAGGTCGGCTTCGACGGCAGCTTCCGCGCCGCGGTCGTCGGCCGAACTCGCCCGCAAGGCGCAGCGCGTGTTCCCGTTCCTGGCCGGCGCGAGCGTCATGCGCACCTACGGCGGATTCCGCCCCTACGTCCCGGATCACCTGCCGGTCATCGGCCCCGACCCGCGGATGCCCGGACTCTGGCACGCCACCGGGCACGAGGGCGCGGGCATCGGCCTCTCGATCGCGACCGCGCGGATGATCGCCGCCGAGCTCACCGGCTCCGAGCCGCCGATCGACGGCACCCCGTTCCGGGTGGACCGCCCGACCCTGCTCGGGATCGCCTCGTGAGCGCGCAGCGCGTCACGATCACGATCGACGGCGCCCCCGTCGACGGTGCCGCCGGCCAGACCATCGCCGGCCTGCTCATCGCGTCGGGCCGCACGGCCTGGCGCACGACGTCGGTCGCCGGCGAGCCGCGCGGCGCGTTCTGCGGCATCGGCGTCTGCTTCGACTGCATCGTCACGGTCAACGGCGACCGTGACGTGCGCGCGTGCCTCCGCCGCGCCGGCGACGGCGACGTCGTCGAGACCCAGCACGATGCGCTGCCGGTGGTGCGGTCGTGAGCGCGCGGCACGTCGTGGTGATCGGCGCGGGCCCGGCCGGGCTCGCGGCGGCGCACGCGGCATCCGGCTCGGCGCGCGTGACGGTGCTCGACTCGTCGGATGTCGCGGGCGGCCAGTTCTGGCGGCATCCACCCGCCGACCTCGCCGTGCCGAGCGCGTCTGCGCTCCACCACCAGTGGCCCACCTTCGAGCGGCTCACGTCGGAGCTCGCGGACCGCGACGTCGAACTCGTGACCTCCGCGCAGGTCTGGTCGATCGAGCCCGGTCCCGTGCTGCACGTGCTCGTCGGCCCGCCGGATGCCGCCGACCGTGAGAGCCGCACCTACCGCCCCGACGCGCTCGTCATCGCCACCGGCGCCCACGATCGCACGCTGCCGTTCCCTGGCTGGACCCTGCCCGGCGTCTTCACCGCCGGCGCCGCGCAGGCACTCGCGAAGGGCGAGGGCGTCGCGATCGGCCGCCGCGTCGTCATCGCGGGCGCCGGACCGTTCCTGCTGCCCGTCGCCGAGGCCGTCGCCTCCACCGGCGGCACCGTTGTCGGTGTCTACGAGGCCGCACGCACCGGATCGCTCGCGCGCGGCTGGCTGCCGCGGCCGTGGGGTCTCGTGCCGATGGCGGGCAAGGCCGGCGAGCTCGCGGGCTACGCCGCCGGGCTCGCGAAGCATCGCACGCCCTACCGGCTCGGGCACGCCGTCATCGCGGCGCACGGCGGCGGGCGCGTCGAGGCGGTCACGGTCGCGAAGTTGCGCTCGGACTGGAGCGTCGTGCCCGGCTCCGAACGCAGGATCGAAGCCGACGCGGTCGCCGTCGGCCACGGCTTCACCCCGCGGCTCGAGGCGGCGATCGCCGTGGGCTGCGAGCTCACGCCCGACCGGTTCGTGCGGGTGGACGACCAGCAGCGCACGAGTGCTCCCGGGGTCTACGCGGCCGGTGAGGTGACCGGCATCGGCGGGGTGGACGCCGCGCTCGCGGAGGGTGCGATCGCAGGGGCCGCGGCATCCGGCGGTGCGGTATCGCGGGCGGCGGTGCGGCGGCGCAACCGCACGCGCGACTTCGCGGGGCGGATCGAGGCGGCGCACGGCATCCGCTCGGGCTGGACGTCGTGGCTCGACGACGCCACCGTCGTGTGCCGCTGCGAGGAGGTCACGGCGGGCACCCTGCGGCGCGTGGCATCCGAGACCGACACGACCTCGCTGCGGTCACTCAAGCTCACCACCCGCGCCGGCCTCGGCATCTGCCAGGGCCGCATCTGCGGCCGCACCGTGGAGGCGATGCTCGGCACCACCGGCCCGGTCGTCGACCGCCGCCCCATCTTCGTGCCGGTGCGCCTCGCGCAACTCGGTCATCTCGATCACCCCACGGAAGGAACCACCCAGTGACCAGCTCATTCGACCTCGGCGGCGTCGTCGTCGCGACCACGCTCGCGTTCAAGGAGGACGCCTCGGCACCCGCGGGGCTCGCCGTCGACTTCGACCGCTACGCAGAGCACGTCGACTTCCTGATGCGCAATGGATGCCGCGGCGTCGGCCCCAACGGATCCCTCGGCGAGTACTCGTCCCTCACCGACGACGAGCGCCGCCGCGTCGTGCAGGTCGCCGTCGAGACGGTCGGCGACCGCGGGATCGTCGTCGCGGGGGTCGCGGGCGCCGGTTGGCACCAGGCCCAGCGCTGGGCCGAGCTCGCGCAGCAGGACGGCGCGCACGGCGTGCTGCTGCTGCCGCCGATCATCTACCGCGCCAACCGCGCCGAGGTGCTCGAGCACTACCGCCACGTGAACGAGGTCGGGCTGCCGATCATGATGTACAACAACCCGATCGACACCAAGGTCGACCTCACGCCCGACCTCATCGCCGAGCTGGCGCAGCTCGAGAACGTGGTCGCGGTGAAGGAGTTCAGCGGCGACATCCGGCGGGTGTTCGAGATCCAGGAGCTCAGCGACATCCAGGTGATCGCGGGCGCCGACGACCTGCTGTTCGAAGCGCTCGTGGATGGCGCGGTCGGCTGGTTCGCCGGCTACCCCAACGCCTTCCCGGCCGAGGCCGTCGAGCTCTACGACCTCGTGCAGGCCGGCAGCATCGCGGAGGCGCGCGAGCTCTACTCGCATCTCGTCGCGGTGTTCCGCTGGGACTCGCGCACCGAGTTCGTGCAGGCCATCAAGCTCTCGATCGACATCGCCGGGCAGAGCTTCGGCGGCCGGACGCGTCCGCCTCGCGGGCCGCTCTCCGCCGAGAAGGAGGCGGCCGTGCGCCGCGACACCGAGCGGGCGCTCGAGGCCCTCGCCAACCGGAGCGCAGCGAACCGATGACCACCACGGCCTTCTCCACCACCGGTCCGGTCGCGCCCGGCGCGCACGCCGCCGTGCGGCCCGCGACGGGTGTTCGACTCGCTCCCGGCCTGTTGCAGGACTGGTCGGAGCGCAACCGCACCGCCACCATCCCGCACGGCATCGCCGAACTCGAACGCGCGGGAAACCTCGAGAACGTGCGCCGCCTCACCGGCGCGTCGACCGCTCCGTTCGCCGGCATGATCTTCGCCGACAGCGACATCCACAAGACCCTCGAGGCCGTCGCGTGGGAACTCGGGCGACAGGATGACCCTGCCCTCCGCGCCTTCTACGACGACACCGTCGCCCTGCTCGAGCAGGCCCAGCGCGACGACGGCTACCTCGACTCCGCGTACCAGCTCGGCGACGCCGTGCCCCTCGACGGCAGCTCGCACCCGGAGGGTCTCGGACCGTGGAGCGACTTCGACCACGGCCACGAGCTCTACGTGCTCGGCCACCTCGTGCAGGCCGCGGTCGCCGGCAAGCGCGCGATCGACGACGACCGGCTGCTCGGCATCGCGCAGCGCTTCGTCGCGCTCGTGATCGAGCGCTTCGGTGCAGTGGACTCTCCGGTGTACTGCGGGCATCCCGAGATCGAGACCGCCCTCGTCGAGCTCGCGCGCCTCACCGGGGATGCCGCGACGCTCGACCTCGCCGAGTCGTTCCTGCGCCGGCGCGGCAGCGGCTTCGTCGCCGGCGGTCGCTTCGGCGCCCAGTACTACCAGGACGAGCTGCCCGTGGTGGACACCGCGATCATGCGCGGCCATGCCGTGCGCGCGATGTACCTGAATGCGGGAGTCGCCGACCTCTACCTGGAGCGCGGCGACCTCGCCCTGCTCGCCTCGCTCGACCGGCAGTGGGACGACCTCGTCGCCAACCGGCTCTACATCACCGGCGGCACCGGGTCGCGGCACCGCGACGAGGCGTTCGGCGACGCGTACGAGCTGCCGAGCGAGCGCGCCTACGCCGAGACCTGCGCGGGCATCGCGCTCATGCACTGGGCGTGGCGGATGTACCTGGCCGAGGGCTCCACGAAGTTCCTCGATGTGTTCGAGCGCACCTTCTACAACGTCGTGCTCGCGGGCGTCTCCGACTCGGGCGTCGAGTTCTTCTACAGCAACCCGCTGCAGCGGCGCGGCGACCACGGTGCGAGCCAGGAGGAGTCCGCGGGCGTGCGGCTGCCCTGGTACTCGTGCGCGTGCTGCCCGCCGAACCTCATGCGCACGTTCGCGTCGATCGAGCACTACCTGTTCGGCCGGCGCGGCGACGAGGTGCAGGTCGCGAACTTCGGCAGCGCCGTGCTCGACCTCGGCGACGGGGCCACCCTCACGATGACGACGTCGTTCCCGGCGAGCGGCACGATCACCCTGACCGTCGACGGCGATCCGGGCAGTGCGTTCCTGACGGTCCGCGTGCCCGAGTGGGTGCGCGGCGCGGTGGGACTGCGGGTGGATGGCGCGGAGCGCGAGCCCATCGTCGAGGACGGCTGGCTGCGCGTGGCCGGCCTGCGCGACGGCAGCGTCGTCGTGGTGGACCTGCCGATGGCGGCGAGTGCGTGGTATCCGCATCCCGGCGCCGACGGCATCCGCGGCACGGTCGCGTTCTCCCGCGGTCCGGTGGTGTACTGCGCGGACCAGGCGGACAACGCGATCGACATCGAGCGGCTCGAGGTGCGGGTGGGTGACGTGGTGGAGTCGGCCGCGGCATCCACGATGCTCGGTCCGCTGCTCGAGGTGCCGGCCGACGCGTTCGAGGTGCCCCTCGGGTCGATGCCGCTGTACTCGGCGGGGTCGCCGGATGGGCTGGCGCGGCATCCAGCGGACGGTCCGCTCGTGCTGCGGCCGTATGCGACCTGGGCGAACGGGGCTACCGTCGGAGCCATGCGCGTCTGGCTTCCGGTCACCCCCAACACGATCGGCACGGGGGAGCACGCGCATGCGTAGCAGCCGGGTGATCACCGCGGTCGACTCGCACACCGAGGGGATGCCCACGCGGGTCGTCACCGGCGGGGTGGGCGTGATTCCGGGCGCGACCATGAATGAGAAGCGCCTGCACTTCATGGCCGAGATGGATGATCTGCGGCTGTTCCTGATGAACGAGCCGCGCGGACACGCCGCGATGAGCGGTGCGATCCTGCAGCCGTCCACGCGCGACGACTGCGACTGGGGCGTCGTCTACATCGAGGTGTCGGGCTGCCTGCCGATGTGCGGGCACGGCACGATCGGCGTCGCGACCGTCCTGGTCGAGACCGGGATGGTCGAGGTCGTCGAGCCGGTCACCGAGATCCGCCTCGACACCCCGGCCGGCCTCGTGATCTGCCGGGTGCAGGTGTCGGACGGCCACGCGGACTCCGTCACGATCGAGAACGTGCCGAGCTACGTCGAGCGCCTCGACGCGGTCGTCGCGGTGCCCGGCTACGGCGACATCCCGTACAGCCTCGCGTTCGGCGGCAACTTCTACGCGATGGTCGACCTGGATGCCGTGAACCTGCCGTTCGACCGGGCGCACTCGAACGACATCCTGGCCGCGGGCCTCGCCATCATGGACGCGATCAACACCACCGACCGTCCCAAGCACCCGACGATCGACGGCGTGAACGTCTGCCACCACGTCGAGTTCATCGCACCGGGCTCCGACGCGAGGATGTCGCGGCACGCGATGGCCATCCACCCCGGCTGGTTCGACCGCTCGCCGTGCGGCACGGGCACCTCGGCCCGCATGGCCGAGCTCTGGGCGCGCGGCGAACTCCCACTGGACACCGACTTCGTGAACGAGTCGTTCATCGGCAGCCGGTTCGTCGGGCGGCTGGTCGCCGAGACCACGGTCGACGGGCGGCCGGCGGTGATCCCGACGATCACCGGGCGGGCGTGGGTCACCGGATCGGCGAACTACCTGCTCGATCCGTCGGATCCGTTCCCGACCGGGTTCCAGTTCTGACGTCCTCGCTCGCGCACGGCTCGGGTGTAGCGTCGCGACATGAGCGACCCGCGCTACGACCCGAGGTACCAGCGGGGTCACGAGGGGGAGGCGGTCGCGCCATCCACCCCGTTTCCGCGCGTCGTCGAGACAGTGGATGCTCCGCGCCGCCGCAACCCGTGGCTCGCCGTGCTCTGGGTGCTGGCCGTGCTGCTGCTGGCGCTCGGCATCGGACCGACGCTCTACTACGCCCTGACCACGTCGGGCAGCTACGAGATCGTCGTCACGGGAGAGCAGTACCTGCGGCAGACGATGCTGCTCGAATCTCTTCATCGCAGCTCGCGCCATGGCTGGTGACCGCGGGAATCGCGGCGATCGTCGGCGCGGTGTTCATCCACGCTAGGGACTGGCGTGACTAGGCCGATCCGCACGCTGCTCGTGGCCGGCGTGTCGCCCTCGGCCCTTCGCTCGTCTCATGGTCGCCGACGTCGCGCATTCTTCGGTAGCGGGCAGGCCGTCAGCAGTCTGTCACCGCTGCACGTGCTCGAAGTGGGCGGCGAGCTGCAGCAGTTCGCCGACTACGTGGTCGGGCCGCAGGTCGTGCTCGTCGGGGTTTCGCTGCTGCTGGTGGTGGGGGCCGTGCTGCTCGCCGCGGGCACTCACCGATCGAGCGCGGCCAGCCGCTCGAGCACCGCGGATCCTCGAACGCCGACGCCCACACCCGGTAGCCGCGATCGTTCGAGTGGAACAGGTCGCCCGCGAACTGCGTGCTGACCCCCCACAACCCCTGTCGGCGGGTGCGCGCGTGCAGCGGCACGACCGTCAGACCGCGCTCGCCGGCGAGACGGCGCACGATCGTGTTCGCGACCCGCACCCTCCGCTCGGCCGGCAGGAAGTGGAAGCTCGGCAGGTCGGCGACGATCGCGTGCGACGGCAGGGCGTCGAACAGGACGGTGAGTTCGCGCTCGAACCGCTCGGCGTCGAACGCTCGCGATGTCGTTCGCCCCGATGCTGACGGTCAGGATGTCGGGTTCGAGCTCCGCGAGCTTCGGCAGCTGAGTCGCGACGGCGAGCCCGACGGTCGCTCCCGAGACGCCGAGGTTTGCCACCCGCACCGGACGCTCGGAGTGCGCTCGCAGGTGCTTCGCGAGCACGCCGACGTAGCTGTGGTCCGGTCGGCTCGCGCCGATCCCCTGCGCCGCCGAGTCGCCGATCGACGACGTACGAGGATGTCGCCGCCCTCCGCGCCGACATTCGCGCCAGTACTTCGAGTGCACCGGGATCCGCTCCGCGAGCGTGACCCGCCAGCGCTCCTGCCGGCGGACGAGGTACCGCGCCTGGAGGGCGACGCCGATGGCGAGTGCCGCGGCTGCGGCGACTGCGATCAGGATGCGCCGGTTCATCCTTCGACGCTACCGCCGCTGCGCCGAGAGCCGTGTGGATGCCGCCGACTGGCCGTTCCGCCCCGGTGTACTAAACTCTCCCCCGGTACCGTGTCCGAGCGGCCGAAGGTGCAACTCTCGAAAAGTTGTGTGGGTGAGAGCCCACCGTGGGTTCAAATCCCACCGGTACC